>CBDESW010000009.1:0-396265 GCA_965242675.1 Dehalococcoidia bacterium | reverse complement strand
CCTGAGCAGCTGCTCAAGCGCCTCCGGCGGCGGCGCGTACTCGTCGCCCACCGCGAGCAGATTCAAGCCCAGCGTCTCGTCGAAGCTCTCTATCAGCGCCAATTTGGCGGCGGCGGACAACTCCGGCGATTTCGCCATTTCCCAAGTGAGCGCGAGGGCGGCGGGCATGTCCAGGTTGTCGTTCACGGCGTCTTGGAACCTGCCGCGCCAGACCGCCATCGCCGCGCCGTCCGGTTGGGACGCCGCGCCGTTTCCGGCGGCTATCGCTTCGTCGCGCTCCATCATCCATCGCCAGACGCGGTTTTTGAGCCGTTGCAACCCGCGCTGGGCGGCGCGCAGGGACGTGAACGTGAAGTTCAGCCGCGCGCTGTACCGCGCAGTCATGCAGAGGTAGCGGAACGCCATCGGCTCCAGCCCCTGCGCCTCTATGTCGGACATGATGAACGAATTGCCGGCGGATTTCGCCATTTTCACGCCGTCCGCCAGAAGATGCTGTCCGTGAACCCAAGCGCGGACGACCGGCTCGCCCGTGAACCCCTCGCTCTGGGCTATCTCGCCTTCGTGATGCGGGAAGATGTTGTCGACGCCGCCGGTGTGAATATCGAACTCGCGCCCCAGATACTTGATGGACATGGCGCTGCACTCTATGTGCCAGCCGGGGAATCCGTCCCCCCAGGGGCTGCTCCACTTGACCATTCTGCCCGGCTCGGCGGCTTTCCACAGCGTGAAATCGCGCGGGTCGCGCTTGAGCGGGTCGGCTTCCACGCGAACCGCTTCCAGCAACTCCGCTTCGTGGATGTTGCCGGACAGCTTGCCGTAGTCGGGGAATTCCGAGACCGCGAAATAGACGTTGCCGTCCGCTTCATAGGCGTATCCGCGCTCGATCAGCGATTGGACTATCTCGATCATCTCGGCGATGTGGTCGGTGGCTTTGGGGAACTCTTGGGCGGGGCGGATCCGCAGCTTTTCCTCGTCGGCGCGGAAGCGCCGGGTGTAGAACTCGGCGATTTCGGCGGGGGTTCTGCCTTCCTCGAGGGCGGCGGCGATCATCTTGTCCTCGCCGCGCTCAAGCATCTCTTGGCGCATGTGTCCGACGTCGGTGATGTTCTTGATGTGGACGACTTCCATCCCCTGCGCGGTCAGCGCTCGGCGTATCCAGTCCGCCATGAGATAGGAGCGCAGGTTGCCGATGTGGGCGTCGCGGTACACCGTGGGCCCGCAGGTGTACATGCGGACGACGCCCGGCTCGATGGGCGCGACCTCTTGCATGCTTTTCGCTAGGGTGTTGTAGAGATTCAGCAATGTTCCCCGCCTCTACTTTTCGCACTTTGCCCGACGGCGCGGCGCTCCGGCGTCAAGTCCGATTAGATTTCCAGCGCTTGGGTTAGGTTCGTGCTGCCCGACACGCCTATGGGGGTTCCGTAAGTGAGCGCGATTCGCTCGCCTTCCCCCCGCCGCGCGAATCCGGCTTTGACCGCTTGGCGCTCGGCTTCTTTCCGCAGTCTCGCGTCGTTGTCGTCGTCTATCCGGTCGACCAGAACGGGGGTGACGCCCCAGCTCACGGTCAGGGTGCGCTGCGTCTCTTCCTTGGGCGTGAGGGCGAGTATGGGCGCGATGGGCTTGTATCGGGACACCAGCCGGGCGGTGTTGCCGGATTCGGTGAACGCCACGATGCAGCGCGCGCCGAGCGTGTTCGCCAACTGGGCGGCGCGGTAGCTCACTTCGTCGTCCACTCGCGGCGTTCGGCTGATGCGCCCGGATTCGTCTTCGAACATGCGGAAGTAGTCCAGCGTCGCCTGTATGCGCCCCGCCCTGTCGCCGGCTTCGCGCTGGCGGCGAGAGTCCAATTCGCGCTCGCGGCGCATCGCCAGGTCGCGCATGGTTTCGGTCGTCTCGACCGGGCGCGAGCCGACGGCGGTTTCGCCGGAGAGCATCACCGCGTCCGTCCCCTCGTCCACGGCGTTGGAAACGTCCGTCGCCTCCGCCCGCGTGGGCATGGGGGAAGTCTCCATCGACTGGAGCATCTGCGTGGCGGTGATGACCGGCTTTCCCGCCCGGATGCACTTGGTTATCATCATATCCTGCATTATCGGCACCGATTCCAAGTCTATGGACACGGCGAGGTCCCCCCGCGCGACCATTATGCCGTCGCTCGCCTCGAGTATGGCGTCGAAATTCTCCGGCTCCACCGCCTTGTACGTCTCTATTTTGGAGATGATGAACGGCTTGTAGCCGTAATCGTCCTCCAGCCGCTGGCGGACGTAGGACACGTTGGCGGCGTCCGTCACGTTGGAGAGCGCCAGGAAGTCCGCGCCCATTTCGGCGGCGAATTCCAAGCCGCCCTTCGCTTGGTCGTCCAGAAACGGCAGATTGGGCAGCCGGCGGCGGATGGCGACGCCGCGCCCCTCTTTGATGTGGCCCCCCGTGATCACTTTGCAGACCACGTCCTCGCCCTCGACGGCGACCGCCTCGAGCGCTATCATGCCGTCGTCCACCAGAATCGTGTCGCCCGCCTCCGCGTACTGATGTATCCCCTCCGGCTCGCGGGGGCGGACGCTCAGCCTGCGCTCCGTCCCCTCCACGTCTTCGGCGGTCAGCCTAATCTCGGCGTTCCGTCTCAGAAACAGCCTGTTGCCGTCGCCCTCCTCCTCATCATTATCGCCCGCGCGCCCTTCATCCTTGCCGTGACTCCCCGTCCGATACTTCGGCCCCGGAATGTCCACCATGATTCCGACCGGCGCGCGCTTGCTCTCGGACACCGCGCGGACGCAGTCGAAAGTTTCGCGGTGCCTGTCGAGCGTGTCGTGGGACATGTTCAGCCGCGCCACCGTCATGCCGGCGTCTATCAGCCTGCCGACCGTGTCCGGCGACCAAGACGCCGGTCCGAGCGTGCAAACTATCTTAGTCTTGGGGCGAGGCGCGGGCGCGAGAATGGGCGCGTAGGCAACCCCAGCCGCGGGAACGGGCGTGGGCGTAGGCGTGTACGCAACCGCGGGCGAGGGCGTAGGCGTAGGCGTGTACGCAACCGCGGGAAGGGGCGTATCCGCGGGCATGTTCGGGGACTGGTTCATGGACGCGGCTCCTAGGGGCTTTGCGACCGCAACGAATTGTATCTTAGACATTAGCGGAAAATCGCCCGCTCTATCAACCGAAGCCGCGCGAAAGCGCCGGACTCGCCGCCCAAAACGCGCTGACACGCGGCGCGATATGGGGTAGAATGAAACAGGCGAAACCGAGAACCGCGCCGAGAGGGAACCCATGCGCTCCGTTAGGGAACTGTACGAGCTTCAGCTTTTGGATTGGGAGATTCTCAATCTGGAGACCGAACTCGCCGACGCGCGGGCGAAACTCGCGGACGATTCGGCGCGGCTGCGCGCCAAACGCGAACTGGACGCCCTGAACGCCCGCATCGCCGAACTCGCCGCGCCGAGACGCCGCTCGGAACGCGAAATCGAGCGCATCGACGCGCGCGTGGCGTCCATAGACGCCCGGCTGTACGGCGGCGCCATAGTCAACCCGCGCGAGCTGGAGGCGCATCAAGCCGAGCGCGCCTCGCTTCTCCGCAACAAAAGCGCGGAGGAGGACGCGGTTCTGGAGCTGATGGTCGAGACGGAAGAGACGGAAGAGCGGCGCGACGCCGCCCAAGCCGCCTTTGAGACGGTTCACGCCGCCCGCTCCCGCGAAGTAGCCGAGCTGACGGCGCGCGGACGCGAACTCGCCGCCCAACTGCCGGATCTGCGGGCGCGGCGGGACGAGCTGGCGTCGGAGTACGCCCCCGCGCTCGTCGCCGTCTATGAGGGCGTCCGCCGGGCGCGCGGCGGGCAGGGCGCGGCGCTCATGGACAGAAACGGCCTGTGCCGGGGATGCCGCCTCGTCCGCCCCAGCGCCGAGCTGAGCCGCGCGCGGGCGGGCGAACAGGTCGTCCAGTGCGGCGGCTGCTCCCGAATCCTGATATGCGAATGAAACGGACGAAACGCCCGATATGAGAGCGATAGGATATTTCCGGCTTGACGCCCGCTCGCAACCGCCGAAAGCCCCGCGAAGCGCGGCGGACTTCGAGCGCGATTTCTCGCGGTACTGCGAAACGAACAACCACCAGCGAATCAGGGCGTTCGGCGACCTGAACGCATCCGGCGACGGACGCTATCCGCAGTACGACGCCCTGCTGAAGCGCATAGAGGAATCCGACGCCGGCTTCTTGGTCGCCGTCCCAGACGCCAGCCACTTGGGGGGCGACCTGGAATCGGTGGCGCGGAACTTCCTGCGCCTCGAAGAGACGGGCGCGAAAGTCGTCTGCCAAGACGCGGAAATGCCCGACCCGCTCCAGAGCGCGTTCGCGGTTCTGCCGGTGGCGGGCGTCTCCATCGCCAAGAGCGACAAGATACGCAAGTCCATGCAGGACAAGGCGATAATGGGCAAGGGGCTGGGGCGTCCGCCATACGGCTACCGCAACGGCGAGGGCGGCGCGCTGGAGCCGGTGCGGGAAGAGGCGGCGGTGGTCGACCTCATCTTCCGCCTGTACACGCGGGAAGAGATGGGGATGCGGCTGATAGTGCAAGAGCTGAACGAGCGCGGAATCCTCACGCGGCGCGGCGGCAAGTGGAACGTCGTGAGCGTCCGCGACATGCTGAAAAACCCGGTTTACATAGGGACATACACGCGCTTCGGCTTGCGCCTGCCGGGGAGCCACGAGCCGATCATAGAAGACGGGACGTTCCGCAAAGCGCGGGACATCGCGCGGGAGCGCCGCCCGCGTCCGCGAACCAGCGCGGCGGAGCCGTATCTGCTTTCGGGAATGGCGTTCTGCGCCTACTGCGGCAACCGCATGATGGGCGTGACGCGCCGACAGCGCTGGCGCACCAAGGGCGGCGAGCGAAAGCGCCGGACATACCGCTATTATCAGTGCCAGTCGCGCAACAACCAGAGCGTATGCGGCTACCACACCTGGCGCGCCGAAGACCTGGAAGGCGCGACGCTGGCGCAGATTCCGATGATGGCGAAGGCGCGCGAACTGGAGCGTCGCGAGGGCGGCGAGACGGCGGACGCCCCCGACCCTCTGCGCGAGGCGTGGGACAAGCGAATCGGCAACGCCGAGCGCCGCTTCGTCCAGGCGATGCGGAAGACGGCGGTCGGCGCGGCGAAAACCGACCATCTGCGGGACGCCGTGGCCGACCTGGACAAGACGCGCGCCAGCGCCGACCGCGCCGGCTCCGCCGAAGGGCTGGAAGCCGCCCTGTCGCAGTGGGACGAAATGGACTTCGAAAGCCAACGCGAGTTTCTGATGACTTACGTCGGCAGGGTGGAAGTGCGCGACCACATGGCGACGGCGCTGGCGTAAAGGGGGCTGGATTCTGGGAACGAAAGCGTATGAGAGCGCAATCCGCCCGCTGCTGTTTCGCCTGCCGCCCGAAACGGCGCAGCGCGCGGCGGACATGGCGTTGCGCGTCTGGCCGCTGTGGAAAGCCGCGTCCAAACTGGAGCGCCCGCCGCCGCCTTCGCCGGTCAACATAGCGGGAATCGAGCTTCCCAACCCCGTCGGACTCGCCGCCGGCTACGACAAAGACTGCGCCCTTACGCCGGCGCTGTCCGCGCTGGGGTTCGGATACCTGACCGTCGGCACGGTGACGCGGGACGCGCGCCCCGGCAATCCCGGTCGGCGTCTCTTGCGGGACGCGGCGCGCGGCGCGCTCGTCAACGCGCTCGGCTTCCCCGGCAAGGGGCTTGACGCCGCCGCGCGCCGCCTTGAGCGCGACAGGCGCAGGGCGGGGAATACGCCCATAGTCGTCAGCGTATCGGGGACGACGGTCGAGGATATAGCCGCTTGCCACGCGCGCCTGGAGCCGCTGGCGGACGCGGTGGAAATCAACATCAGCTCGCCCAACACCGCCGGTCTGCGCGCGTTCCATGACAAAGCCGCGCTCGGCGAGCTGCTGAGCGAGATAGCGCCGCGCCGCGCCAAGCCGCTATTCGTCAAAATGCCGCCCTTTCCGCCGTCGGACGCGGACGCCGCGCGCCGCGAAGCGGGCTTGTCGCTAGCGGAGATTTGCGTCTCAAGCGGCGCGGACGCGCTCACCGTATCCAACACGCAACCCGTATCGGACGCCCGCCTAGGCGTAGGCACGGGCGGTCTTAGCGGCAAGCCGATATTCGCCGATACCCTGCGGATGGTCAAGGAAACGCGCGAGAGAATCGAAAACGCCGCCGTCATAAACGCCTGCGGGGGGATATTCACGTCAGAAGACGCCAACCGCGCCCTAGCCGCCGGCGCGGATACCGTCCAACTGCTCACCGCTCTTATATATAGGGGCCCCAGCGTCGCCCGCGACATAGCGCGCGGCATCGCCGAAACCGGCGCTTGCGAAAGGCGCGGTTGCCCATTATAATGAAAATGTGAGCATCGGCTCTGAAACGACAAAGTAGAATGGGGCCATGGGCGAGAAAGCGATAGATGAGGGATTGCGGATTCCCAACCTCTCAATCAAGGGATTTCGCGGGTTTCAGGACCTGCACATCCCAAAACTGGGGCGGGTGACGCTAATCACCGGCAAAAACAATGTCGGCAAATCTTCGTTGCTTGAGGCGTTGCGGCTGTACGCCGGCAACGCATCCCCCGACATTCTCGACGAGATTTTGGAATCCCGCGAAGAAAACGCATGGGGAGAAGGCGCGGGGGGATTTACGAATCCCAACCCGCTGTTCTACGGCTTTCCGTCCATTGAAGACGATGACGTAGATGGGCTTTCCATATCAACCTGCGCCGGAGACCATTCCGGCAAGTTGGCGATGCGATTCGAATGGCGCGCCGAGACAGGGGACGGGGCGCGGAGCGCGCGGCTGGTTCCGGTGAACGAGATTCCTGAAGATTTCGGGGGCGACCTTGTTCCCGCGCTGGTCATCGAAACGGAAGACGGAAAGCGAGTCCGCAGATTGGACGGACGGACGCCTTCCCCGTCCAATCTCGCGCGCGCCCGGCGCAACGCGGCGGCGGCGTCCATTCCGAAACGCTTTCCATGCGCCCTGATAGACGCTCGCGCAACAAACGGAACAGCCGATTTGGATGAGTTGTGGAGCGAAATCGCGCTAACGGACAACGACCCCGAAGTCGTTGAAGCGCTGCGCCTCATCGCCCCCGAAATAGACGCGGTCTCGGTAGTCAGCGGCGAATCCAACAGCCGCGTCGCCATCGCGCGCGTTCGCGGACTGAAGCGCCCCGTTCCGATGCGCTCGTTCGGCGACGGCGTCAACCGGCTGTTCGCCATAATCCTGTCGCTAGTCAACGCGCAGGGCGGGCTTCTGCTGATAGACGAATTCGAGAACGGCTTGCATTACAGCGTTCAGACGGATGTCTGGCGCATGATATTCAAGCTCGCTCGGAAGTTGGACGTCCAGGTCTTCGCCACTACCCACAGCCAAGACGCGGTGAAAGCCTTTCAGAAAGCGGCGTCCGAATCGCCATGCGAAAATCCGCTTGTGCTTCTGACCCGCCGGTATGAAAACGTCTTCGCGCTCGCGTTGTTCAAAGAAGACCTGGCGATTGCGAACAAACACGACATGCAGGTGCGCGGCTAATGGATTACAAGGTTTTGATGGTCGAGGGGACTGACGACGAGCATGTGCTGAAGCACATCTGCGGCAGTTACGGGATTCCCCACTTGGATGAAGTGGAGCCCCACGAAGGCGTTGACGACCTTCTCGAGTCCATCCCGCGCCAGCTTAGCGTAAGCCGCGAAGCAGGAGACGTCGTCGGCGTCGTCATAGACGCGGACGCGGATTTGGACGCCCGCTGGCAATCCCTGCGCGGCATTTTCACGCGGGCGGGCTATCCAGACATCCCCAGCCAACCCGACCCGAATGGGACGATACTCGCCGCGCCCGATGGAACGCTCCTGCCCAGAGCCGGCGTCTGGCTAATGCCGGACAACAAGACGCCCGGCATTTTGGAGGATTTTCTCCGATTTCTGGTTCCCGACCGCCAGAGCGCCCTTTTCGCCCACGCCGAGCGCAGCGTGGCGACAGTCCCGGAGCGGCTGTTTTCCGAAAACGACGCGCCCAAAGCGGTCATCCACACCTGGCTGGCGTGGCAGGAAGAGCCGGGCAGGCCTTACGGAACGGCTATCACGGCGCGATTTCTCGATTCCGAACTTCCCCAAGCCCGCCCGCTCGCAGACTGGCTTGGGCGGCTGTTTTATCCCGTATCCAACCAATGATTTGTCGGATTCCTAAAAATTCGGTCAAATACCATGTGACCGCCGCCGTTTTGTTGTGCTACAATGGTCTGTGGCTTCGCGGAGAGGTGGCCGAGCGGTTTAAGGCGCTGGTCTCGAAAACCAGTATGGGGTTTCTCTCATCGTGGGTTCGAATCCCACCCTCTCCGCCACCGCAAGCCCCGGACGCCTCGCGGAGAGGTGCTAGAGTGGACGAATAGGCGCGACTGGAAATCGCGTGTCGCATGTAGAATGTGACCGTGGGTTCGAATCCCACCCTCTCCGCCAGAGTTTTCACGGTTTCGCCTTTTCGATATCCATCCCGCTTTGCGTACAATCGGTTTCGCATGGAAATTTCCGAGCTAAAACACTGGGTCGCCTTCAACCGCGTGTCCAGAGTCGGGCGCGCCCGCATGGCGCTCATGGAGGGCCATTTCGGCTCGCTCGCGGACGCCTGGCGCGCCGGCGCGGCGCAGTTGCGGCAAGCCGGCTTCAACGCGGCGACCGCCCGCCACATCGCCCAAGCCAAAAGCGAGATAGACCCGGACGACGAGATGGAGCGCGTCGTCAAAGCCGGCGTCCGCGCCCTCACCTGGCACGACGAAGACTATCCCCCGCGCCTGAAGCAGATTTACGACAAGCCGCCGGTGCTGTACGTCAAGGGCGAGCTTCTGCCCAAAGACGAGCGCGCCGTCGCGGTCGTCGGGACGCGCAAGCCGTCCGCCTACGGGCGCGAGGCGGCGAGAAAGCTCACGTCGGAGATAGCCGCCTCCGGCGTCACCATAGTCAGCGGGCTGGCGCGGGGCGTGGACGGCGTGGCGCACAGCGCGGCTCTCGAAGCCGGCGCCCGCACCGTCGCCGTTCTCGGAAGCGGCGTGGACGTCATCTACCCGCGCGAACACGCGTCGCTCGCCGAGCGCGTCGCCGAAAACGGCGCGGTCGTCTCCGAGCATCCCGTCGGAACCCGCCCGGACGCCCAGAACTTCCCGCGAAGAAACCGCATCATCAGCGGCATGACGCTCGGAACCCTCGTCGTGGAGGCGCCCGAAGGCAGCGGCGCGTTGCTCACCGCAAGGCACGCCCTTGAACAGAACCGCGAAGTGTTCGCCGTGCCGGGGAGCATCCTCGCGCCGTCGTCCAGGGGCGCGAACTTCCTCATCCGAGACTCCGCCGCCAAACTCGTGACGCGGGGCGAGGACATCATGGTCGAACTCAACCTGACCGTCGTCGAGCGGCAAATCGGCTTGGACGCCGCCGCGCCGAAAACGGCGGTTTCGATGACGCGGTCTGAGGAGCCGCGCATGGAGCTCGCCGCCTTCTTCCCTGAGGACGAAGCGCAAGACGCCGTGCTGAAATACGTCACGTTCGACCCCATACACATAGACGAAATCACCAGAAACTCCGCCCTAGCCGCATCGACAGTCAGCGGCGCCCTTATTATGATGGAGTTGAGAGGGCTTGTGCGGCAGGTCGGAGGCATGAACTACGTTCGGCTGAGCGAAGCGCCCGCCGAGTACGCCGGCTAAACGCCAAACCCAATTCCCCCCAAAGCGCAGGAGCAAATGGCAAAAGACCTTGTAATAGTAGAATCCCCCGCCAAGGCGCGAACCGTCCAGCGCTTTCTCGGAAGCGGGTATGTCGCCAAAGCCTCGATGGGGCATGTCCGCGACCTTCCCAAGAGCAAGATGGGCGTGGAAGTGGAGGACGAAAGCTTCACGCCCACTTACCGCGTCTTGAACGACAAGCGCAAAGTGGTTTCCGAGCTTTCCAAAGAGGCGAAGAGCGCGGACACCGTGTATCTCGCCACAGACCCGGACCGCGAGGGCGAAGCCATATCCTGGCATCTCATGGAAGCCGCCAAGATACCGCTCGGCAAGGCGAAGCGCGTGGTCTTCCACGAAATCACGCGGGAAGCCATCGCTGACGCCTTCGCCCATCCGCGCGAGATGGACCGCTCGCTCATAGACGCCCAGCAGGCGCGGCGCGTCCTCGACCGCGTGGTCGGATACCGCCTAAGCCCCGTTCTCTGGAGCAAGGTGCGGCGCGGGCTGTCGGCGGGGCGCGTCCAGTCCGTCGCGCTCCGGCTGGTCGTCGACCGCGAAGCGGAGATAGAGGCGTTCGTCCCCGTGGAGTTTTGGACGATAGACGCCGCGCTGTCCAAGCGCCCGTCCATCGGCGCGGCGGGCGAATTCACGGCGCGGTTGCGCTCCGTCAAAGGCGTCAAGGGGAACATCAAGATACCCGACCGGGCGACCAGCGACGGCATAGCCGCCGACCTGAAGGGCGCGGATTACGCGGTGGATAGCGTCCAGACGCGCGAGACGCGCAGCCGCCCGGCGCCGCCGTTCATCACCAGCACGCTCCAGCAGGAAGCCGCCCGCAAACTGCGCTTCACCGCCCGCCGAACGATGCGCGTCGCCCAGCAGCTCTACGAAGGGCTGTCCATCGGCGACGAAGGGCAGGTCGGGTTGATAACCTACATGCGGACGGACTCCACAAACGTCGCGGCGCAGGCGCTGGACGAAACCGCCGCGCTAATCCGGCGCAAATACGGCAAGGAATACGCCCCCGCCAAGCCGCGGACTTACGCCCGCAAGGTGAAGGGCGCGCAGGAAGCGCATGAAGCCGTCCGCCCGACGTCCGTCGCGCGGGAGCCGGACGCCGTTCGCCGCTATCTCAGCGCCGAGCAATTTCGGCTGTACGACCTCATCTGGAAGCGCATGGTCGCCAGCCAGATGAACGACGCGCTGTTCGACTCCACCGCCGCGGTCATAGCCGCCGGCGGCGTCTCCGGCGGGCGCGTGTACGAATTCCGCGCGCAGGGTTCGGTTCTCAAATTCGCCGGATTCCGAGCGGTTTACATGGAAGGCAAGGACGACGGCGAGGACGCGGACGATTCCGACAACCCGCCCATTCCGCGTCTCGAAAAGGGCGAGGCGCTGGACTGCCTGAAGCTCGCCCCGGAGCAGAAGTTCACCCAGCCGCCGCCGCGTTTTACGGAGGCGTCGCTGGTCAAGGCGCTGGAAGAAGAGGGCATCGGACGCCCCAGCACATACGCGCCCACAATCGCCACAATCATGGATAGGGACTACGTCCGCAAAGACGGCTCGCGCTTCATCCCGTCCAAGCTCGGCAGAGCGGTCACGGGGTTGCTGGTGGAGCATTTCCCGGACGTGATGGACGTCGGATTCACCGCCGACGTGGAGCAGAAGCTGGACGGCATAGCCGAAGGCGAGCGCCAGTGGACGCCGGTAATCCGCGAGTTCTACGGACCGTTCGACAGGGCGATAGGCAAGGCGATGACCGACGCCGAGCGCGTTCCGCGAGAGACGCTCCACGAAGAGACGGACGAAGTCTGCGACGACTGCGGCAAGCCCCTGGTGATAACCTCCGGGCGCTTCGGGCCGTTCATGGCTTGCAGCGGCTACCCGGACTGCAAATTCACGCGCCCCGTCGAGAGCGAAGAAGACCGCGCCCTGCGAGAGCGCGTCAGCGAGGACATCGACGAGACCTGCGAGAAGTGCGGGCGCGCCATGAGCGTCAAAACCGGGCGCAGCGGGCGATTCATCGCCTGCACCGGCTACCCGGAGTGCAAGAACGCCAAACCCCTGCCGGCGGGCGTCGCCTGCGACAACTGCGGCGGCGACCTCGTCGAGCGCAAGCAGCGCGGGCGCAACGGCGGCATATTCTACGGATGCGTCACATATCCGGAGTGCAAGCGCACCGTGAACCCGTTGCCGCAGCCATGCCCCAGCTGCGGCGGCTTGCTCATCGTCAAAGGGCGCGGACGCGGGCGCTCCGCCGTCTGCTACAACGCCGAAGGATGCGGTTTCGCGGGGCCCATACCCAAACAGCCGGATCTGATGTCTTGACGGGGGGCTTGGGCTAGGGCGTGTTCGCCGGAACCAGTTTCCATGTTCACCCCGTCATTCCCGCGAAAGAACGTCACCCTCGCGGAAGCGGGGGCGGGAATCCAGAGTCTCCCAACAACGTCATCCTCGCGAAAGCGGGGACAAGATAGCCACCCGAAATCAACCTTGAATCGCAACCAACGCATCCCCTCCCCCTTGATGGGCTTGCAAGGGCATGTTTACGGAAAACAAGCGTCGCGCGCAACCAACGTATCCCCTCTCCCTTGATGGGAGAGGGCTAGGGTGAGGGTGCCTGCGCCGCTAGGCGCAGGCTGCCAGCCAGAAACATACCCCTGCAAGCCCTTGATGGGCTAACAAGGGCATGCCAATGGAAATCAAGCGAAGGGCGAAGCGGTTGTCGGAATCCCGCGCGACTCATAGAGCGCGAGATTGAAAAGGCGGCGGCAAAATGACAATCCGGCGAATCTACACGGGCGACAATCTCGCCGTCATGCAGGGCATGGACGCGGCGAGCGTCGACCTAATCTATCTCGACCCGCCGTTCAATTCGAACAGGGACTACGCGGCTCCGGTGACGCTCCGCGAAAGCGACTATGAAGGGCAAATCGCCGAGTTCCGCGACACGTGGGAATACACCGACAAGGACGCCGAATGGCGGTGGGTGATAGCCCGCGAAGAGCCGGCGGTGGACGCTGTGATAGAGGCGGCGGCGCGCGCCCACTCGTTCCGCATGGGCGGCTATCTCTGCATGATGGCGGCGCGGATTCTGGAGATGCGCCGGCTAATGAAACCGAGCGCCACAGTTTATCTCCACTGCGACCCGACGGCGTCGCATTATCTGAAGGCGATGATGGACGCCGTCTTCGGCAAGGCGCAGTTTCGGAATGAAATCGTCTGGGGATACCCCGCGAGCCCGTCGGCTGCCAAACGCGACTTCCCGCGTAAACACGACATAATCCTGCGCTATTCGAGGACGAATGAATGGACATTCAATGCGGACAGCGTGCGAATACCATACGCCGAAAGCAGCAAAGAGCGCATAAAATACGCCGCCAACGCTTCAAAAGTAATGATAGGCCAAGAAATCAAATTGCAAGGCGGAGGCAAAATACCCCCGTCCGCGTGGTTGGACATTCAGCAAACATATCGATACAGAAAAGAGCGCGTGGGCTACCCCACTCAGAAACCGTTGGCGTTGCTAGAGCGCATAATCAAAGCGTCATCCAACCCCGGCGATTTGGTTCTTGACCCGTTCGCGGGATGCGCCACCGCGTGCGTTGCCGCCGAGCGACTGGGCAGGCAGTGGATAGGGATTGACGTATCCGACATGGCGTCGAAACTGGTGATAGAGCGGCTAGAGCGCGAGTACAACGCCGGCGGATTGCCCGCCTTCTCGGAAGCGGGCAATCCGTTTCACCCCGACATGGTAGAGCGGATTGCCATTCGCGGACGGGCGAAGCCGAACGAATACTGCGCTGGCGCCCCCAACTGTATCGGCATTAGGGCGGGCGACGCGCCGCCTGCAAGTGGCGGATTCCCGAACACGCGCTTGAGGTTGACCACATCAAACCCCGTTCCAAAGGCGGGACGGACGAACTCGCAAACCTTCAGTTGCTTTGCGGGGGATGCAACCGAATCAAGGGGGCGGGGACGATGCGCGACCTAATCCAAGCCTTGAAAAAGCAGGGGGGGCATATAGCGCTTGTAGAAAACGCGCGCCGCGCGAAATCCTGAAAAATCCTATAATCCCGCGAATCCTGATTCTGACAAGATACGCAAACCCCTATAAGCCCTTGATGGGAGAAGGCTAAGATGACGGCGTCCGCGCCTCTTGGCGCAGGTTCGCTAACCCCCAAACCCCCACAAGCGGCTTATAAGGAATCCCCCGCATGGAAAACTCCGAATGGCAGAATACGATGAGCCGCTTTCGCGAGAGCCTAGTGGCGGAGCGCGGCTTGGCGGAACTTACAATCCGCAACTATCTCGCCGACGTGGAGCCGCTCAGGGATTACATGGCGGACAGGAAAATCGCCGCGTTCTCCGACCTCGACCGCCGCGCCGTTCGCGGGTATCTCGCTTGGCTGCATCGGCTCGGATACGTCCGCCCCAGCGTGGCGCGGAAGTTGAGCGCGCTGCGGGCGCTGTTCCGCTGGCTGAACCGCGAGGGAATCGCCGAGCAAGACCCGCTCCCGGCGCGCGGCGCGTTCAAGCTCGACTCGCGCCTGCCGCGATTCCTCTCGCAGGACGAAGCGGGGAAGCTGATGGACGCCCCAGACCCGACCACGGCGAAGGGCTTGCGCGACCGCGCCCTGCTGGAGCTGGTTTACTCCGCCGGCTTGCGCGTCAGCGAAGTGAGCGACCTGAACGTCGGCAGCGTCAACCTGCAAACCCGCGAGCTGCGGGTGACTGGCAAAGGCTCCAAAGACCGCGTGGCGCTGATGGGGACATCCGCCAGGGACGCCCTGAGCGCCTATATCCAAGACGCACGCGCCAGCCGCGCCTCGCTGGATTCGGACGACGCCCTGTTCGTCAACCGCTACGGCGCACGCCTCAGCCGCCGGAGCATCCAGAAGGCGGTGCGCGAATACGCCGCGCGCGCGGGGCTAGGAACGCAAGTCCACACCCACACCCTGCGCCACTCTTTCGCCACCCATCTGCTGGAAGGCGGCGCGGACTTGCGCGTAGTCCAAGACCTGCTCGGACACTCCAGCCCCGCCACCACGCAAATCTACACCCACGTGACCCAAACCGAAGCGCGGCGCGCCTACATGGCGGCGCATCCCAGAGCGGCGCAAGCGGCGGACGAGCGGGAGGAAAGCGCGTCTTGAACATCCTCATCATCAACGGCCCCAACCTGAACAATCTCGGCAGGCGGGACGCCGCCCACTACGGGACGGTCACGCTCGCCGAAATCGAAAGCCGCGTCCGAGACCGCGCCGCCGAACTCGGCGCGAGCGCGACGTTCTTCCAATCCAACCACGAAGGCGCGATAGTGGACTTCATCCAGCGCGAGACGGACGGCGCGGACGGAATCATCGTCAACGCCGGCGCGCTGACTCATTACGGCTACTCGATGCGCGACGCGCTCGCGGACGCCCGCCTGCCAATCGTGGAAGTCCACTTGTCCAACATCCACGCGCGCGACGAATACCGCCGCCACTCCGTAATCGCGGATATGGCGGTCGCGCAGATAGCCGGCCTCGGCTGGCGCGGATATGTTTGCGCGCTTGATTTTCTGGTTTCGCTCGTCGGCGAAGCCGAGCGGCGGGCGGACTCGTGAGCGTCCCCCGCCGCATAGAGCGGCTGCGCTCCGAAATGCCGGGCGCGGAAGTGGACGCGATGCTGGTGTCCGCCCCCGCCAACCGCCGCTACCTGTCCGGCTTCAGCGGCTCCAACGGCTATCTGATAATCACGCAGACGGACGCCGTTCTCGCCACCGATTTCCGATACGTCGAGCAGGCGGGGCGCGAATCGCCCGACTATCGGCTCCACCGCATCGAGGGCGGCGGCGCGTGGCTTCCCCCGCTTCTCGCCGAGATGGGAGCGCGCAAAGTAGGCGTCGAAGCGAGCCACATGACCATCGCCGCGCATCGAAAAATCCTCAAGGATTTGGAAGAATCCGAAGACGCCGCCGGAATAAGCATTGAACCGACATCCGGCTTGGTGGAGAAAATCAGGGCGGTCAAGGACGCGGACGAAATCGCGCTAATCGCCGAAGCCGTCCGAATCGCGGACTTGGCGATGGGCGCGGTCGGGCCGAATCTGAAGCCGGGCATGACCGAGCGCCAAGTCGCTTGGGAGCTTGAGAGCGAGATGCGGCGTCTGGACGCGGACGGGCCCGCCTTCGACATAATAGTCGGCGCGGGCGCGAACGGCGCGTTGCCGCATCACCGCGCGGACGAAACGCCGATGCGTCTCGGCGACCCGGTGGTCATAGACATGGGCGCGGCGTACAGGGGCTATCGGAGCGACCTGACGCGGACTTTCGCCGTCGGCGGGCGCGCGGACGGCGTTTTCGAGCGCGTCTATCCCATCGTCCTAAAAGCCCAGCTCGCCGCCATAGACGCCGCCCGCCCCGGCATGTCGGGGAAGGATTTGGACGGCGTGGCGCGCGAAGTCATAACCGCCGCCGGCTACGGCGACGAGTTCGGACACGGCCTCGGACACGGCGTCGGCTTGGACATCCACGAGCGCCCGATGGTGGTACAGGCGTCCGAAGACGAAATCGCCGACGGCATGGTGTTCACGGTCGAGCCGGGCATCTACATAACCGGCTGGGGCGGCGTTCGGATAGAGGACATAGTCGTCATGGAAAACGGACGCGCCCGCCCGCTAACCCGCTCGCCGAAATAGCGGGGGATAGTCCGCTGGCGGATTCCAAACGCCGCGCGCCATAGGCGAGCCGTTCGCGCTATGTTATGATATGCGATAGGCAGACGCGCGCCGAACGCGGACGCGGTCGCGAAACAAGGAGAACCCATTGACGAACTCCGACGACCAGTCAAGACAGTCCATGCTGAGCGTTCCGACGAACTGGAGCGACCTCTACTTCGACATATTCGCTCTCTTATGCGCTTTTGGCGAGTTGTTCGTGATATGCTATGTCATAATCAGCCCCCCGCAGGGCGCGGGCGCGCTGGACATAGCCGCGGACATCCTGTTTCGCCTGGCGGCTGTCCCCATAGCCGCCGGACTGCAGGCGTTTCTAATAATGAAAGCGAGGGACTTGGCCATGAGGACGTGGGAGCGCTACAAGAAAGAGCGGATCGAGCAGGGCAGGGAAGAGCTCGCGCGGGAAGTGATGGAATTCATGGACAAGCAGCCGCCGGACAAGAGGGACGACGCGCTGTACGACTTCCTCTCCAACTTGAGGAAGAACGGCAACGGCAAGCGCGAGTGACTGGCGAACGCCCGCCGCAAAGCCCGCGCTCGCCGCGAAACAAGGAGAACCCATTGACGAACTCCGACGACCGGTCGAGACAGTCCATGCTGAGCGTTCCGTCGAACTGGAGCGACCTCTATTTCGACATATTCGCCCTCTTATGCGCTTTGGGCGAGCTGTTCGTGATATGCTATGTCATAATCAGCCCCCCGCAGGGCGCGGGCGCGCTGGACATAGCCGCGGACATCCTGTTTCGCCTGGCGGCTGTCCCCATAGCCGCCGGCCTGCAGGCGTTTCTAATAATGAAAGCGAGGGACATGGTCATGAGGACGTGGGAGCGCTACAAGCAAGAGCGCATCGAGCAGGGCGTTGAGATAGGCGTGGGGATAGGCAGGGTGGAAGGCAGGGAAGACCTCGCGCGGGAAGTGATGGAAATCATGGACAAGCAGCCGCCGGACAAGGTGGTTAAGGCGTTGCACGACTTCCTGTCCGAAGTCAGGAAGAACGGCAGCGAGAACGGCAACGGCAAGCGCGAGTGAGCCGCGACTAATGGGCTTGACCGCGAGAACGAAAAATTCGCCGGCCGCCGCCATAAGCGGGCGGCGGCGGCGCAAGGAGCTTGGCGCATGACAATCGGATACGGAGAACTCCGCAAGGGGATGGCAATCGAACTCGACGGCGAACCCTATCTCGTCGTGGACTACGAGCGCAGCAAGATGCAGCAGCGCGCGCCGACCATGCGGATAAGATTCCGCGAAATACGCAGCGGCAAGGTGCTGGACCGCAGCTTCTCCGGCTACGACGTCAAACTCACGCCCGCCGACGTCGAGCGCCGAACCGCGCAGTACATCTACGACGAAGACGACCTCTGCTACTTCATGGACGCGGACAGCTACGACCAGTTCCCGCTGTCCAAAAGCCAGATAGCGGACGAGCTCGACTACCTCAAAGAAGAGATGGACGTCGACCTGATCTTCTTCCAAGACGTCCCAATCGCCATAGAGCTGCCCATCACGGTGGACTTGAAAGTGGTGGATTCGCCGCCCGGACTCAGGGGCGACACCGCCACCGGCGCGACCAAGCCCGCCACTCTGGAGACCGGGCTGCTAATCCAAGTCCCGCTGTTCGTGAACGAAGGCGAAACCGTCAAGGTGGACACCCGCAGCGGCAACTACCTGTCGCGCGCCTAGCGCGGACGCGGACGCCCCCAGACGCTTATAGGGGCATGTTCCGGGGCGGCGGGCAATCCGAGCGCGACTGCGCCTAGCGGCGCAGACACCCTCACCCTAGCCCTCTCCCATCAAGGGAGAGGGGATTTGTTGGTTGCCATTCGGGCTTGGTTTCCGTAAATATACCCTTGTAAACCATTAGGACGGAGAACAGCGCTTGCCGACAGTCTATCCCGTATCGCGGATTACCGCCCACATCCGGGAAGTCCTCGCTTACGACGAAGTTCTGAGCGACGTCTGGGTGGAAGGCGAAATCGCCAACCTGCGGCGTCCCGGCTCCGGACACGCCTACTTTTCGTTGCGCGACTCCAACGTCTCGCTGCGTTGCGTCGCGTTCCGAAACTCGCGCGGGATGAACCACCTCCAAGACGGCGCGAAGGTCATCGTTCACGGGCGCGCGTCCATTTACGAAGCGCGCGGCGATTTGCAGCTGGTCGCCGACCTGATACAGCCGGAGGGCGCGGGCGAGTTGCAGTTGCGCCTCGAGCGCCTCATCGCGCGGCTTGAGCGCGAAGGGCTTTTCGACGCATCGCGCAAGCGCCCCCTGCCGGCGTTCCCCAAGCGCATCGGCGTGGTCACGTCGCCCACCGGCGCGGTTTGGCGGGATATTCAGACGGTCGTCAGCCGCCGCTATCCGCTGGTCGAGCTGCTTCTCGCGCCGGCGATGGTTCAGGGGGACGCGGCGGCGGCGACCGTCGTCGAGGCGCTGGCGGCGCTGAACGACGCGGACGGCGTCGACGCCGTCATCGTCGCCAGGGGCGGCGGGTCGCTGGAAGACCTTTGGCCCTTCAACGAAGAATCCGTCGCCCGCGCCGTGTTCGCCAGCCGCGCGCCCGTTGTCAGCGCCGTCGGACACGAAACCGACGTCACCGTATGCGACCTAGTCGCCGATTTGCGCGCGCCCACGCCGTCCGCCGCCGCCGAGATGGTCGTCCCCGACCGCGCCGAGCTCGCGCTGAGAATAATCGGCGCGGCGCGCGCCATCGAAACCCGCGCCATGGAGCGCGTCGAGCGCGGTTACGCCGCCGCGGACGCCCTGCGCGAGCGCATCGAGCGCGCCGCCCCCGACTTCGACGCGCGCCGAATCCGAGTCGACGACCTGCTGGACGCCGCCCGAACGAACGCCGTCCACCGAATAAATCTGTCCCGAAGCCGCGTCGATGCGCTGTCCATTGGCTTGGCGGCGCTATCCCCGCGCGACACGTTGCGGCGCGGCTACGCGATTGTTGCCGACCGCTCCACCGGCGCCCCAATTTCCGACGCCCGCCAAGTCCGCCCCGGCGACGGGTTGGATATTGCGGTGAATATCGGTATAATAGCCGCCGTCGCGGAGTCGCCTTCGGACGGCTCCGCCCAAACGCAAGCCCCATCTGGAGACTGAAATGAATTACAACTCGGACATGTACCCCGTCCAGTTCGACGTGGAGTACCCCGAAAACCGCAACCGGCTCACGGCGCTGGTTCGGATACTCATGGCGATACCCGTCTTGTTCGTCATGGTCCTCGTCACAAGCGGATTGGGCGCGTTGAGCTTCGCCACCGCGGTGGTGATACTGTTTCGGGGCAAGTACCCGCGGCAGTGGTTCGATTGGCAGTTGGAAGCCAACCGCTTCAAGCAGCGCGTGGTCGTCTACATGGGACTTCTGCGAGACGAGTATCCGTCCACCGACGACGAGCAGGCGGTGGCGCTTGAAATCGCCTATCCAGACCCTGCGCAACTAAACAGAGTAATGCCAATCATCAAGTGGATTCTTGCGATTCCGCATTACATAATCATCCGAATCCTGGGCATCATATCGTTCGCGACGACGGTCATCGCGTGGCTCGCCATCCTCATCTTGGGACGCTATCCAAGCGGGCTGTTCAACTTCAACGTGGGATACGCACGTTGGACGGTCAGAGTGGCGGCATATGCGGGAATCCTGGCGACCGACCGCTACCCGCCGTTCCGGTTCGGGCCCTAGCCTTAGCTTCGGAAGGGGACGCGGACATGGCGGAATCCAACGGCGCGGAATTGCCCGATTACGAAAGCCTCTCGTTCGAGGACGCGCTCGCGCTCCTCGACGAGACGGTTCGCGCGCTCGAATCGGGCGACCTGACTCTGGCGCAGTCCACCGAAATGTACGAGCGCGGGATGAAGCTCGCCCGCGTCTGCAACGAGACGCTCACTTCCGCCGAGACGCGCGTCGCGCGAATCCGCACCGCATACGGCGAGCAGATGCGGATGGTCGCCCAAGACGACGGCGGCGAGACGCTCTAGCCGCGGACCGGGCCATGCTCAAAGCGGACTTCCACATGCACACCAACTACTCGCCGGACTCGCTCCTGCCGCCGGAGAAATTGGTCGCGCGATGCCTGAAAGTGGGGCTGAACTGCATCGCCGTCACCGACCACAACACGGCGGAGGGCGCGTTCCACGTCCGCGAAATAGCGCCGTTCATGGTCATCATCGGCGAGGAAGTCGGCACGTCCGAGGGCGAGGTGACGGGGTTGTTTCTTGAGGAAACCATCCCGCGAGGGCTTTCGCCGCTCGAGACAGTCAAGCGCATCAAAGAGCAGGGCGGGCTGGTCAGCCTGCCGCATCCGTTCGACCGATTCCGGAGCGAAGTAATCACCCGCGCCGGAATCGAGGACGTCCTGCCATACGCCGATATAGTGGAAGTGTTCAACTCCCGCAACAACATGGACGCCGACAACCGCCGCGCTTACGAATTCGCCCAAGAACATTCCCTGCTGGTGTCCGGCGTGAGCGACGCCCACACCGCCATCGAATTGGGCAGGACGTATGTAATCATGCCCGAATTCGACGGGACGCCGGAGGGGTTCAAGGAATCCCTGGCGCAAGGCGAAATCCACGCCCGCAAAATGTCGCCGCTGATACATGTGGTGACGTCGTTGACGAAGATTCGCAAGAAAGTGTTTTAGCCCGCCATCGGCTTTGCGGGGGAACCTGGCTATGCCCCTGGTCTTGCGGGCGTCGGCGCTGGATTGGGCGTCGGGGTTGGCGTCGCGTTGAAAGCCGGGTCCCACGCTTGGTTTTGAGCGGGGAGAAGCGGATCCCCGTACTGAGTCAGTATGCGCTTGTCGGATCCGTCGGGCGACATCGTAAACAGCGCGCCTTCGTATCCGAGTCCGTTGTACACGGCTATCTTGGAACCGTCCGGCGACCAAGACGCATGCAACTGTCTTTCAGGGTTGTACTGCAACTTGACCAGCGTCCGAAAATCGGAGCCGTCCGCGTTGACCACGCTCACGGAGCTGGGAGCGCGCGAACCCGATATGAGAAGTTGCGTTCCGTCGGGCGACCACGCCAGTTCATACCCGCCGATTCTTTCGAGATGCTCGTCGATTCCATCGGCTACTTGATGAACCGTATCCAAATTGGGACCGCTGAGCGTCACAACCTGCGTCGAGTACAGAGCGGAACGCCGGCTGTCATTCGGAACGGCGCTCCACTTCACGAAAGCGAGTCGCCTGCCGTCCGGCGACCATCTTGGCGACTCTATCGCAGTGCCCTCGGCGAGTTTCGTCCAGCCTGAACCGTCATCTTCCCTTGGGTCTTCCATCGGGTATTCGCTTAAGTGCAAGACCGTTGTCTGCCTGCTGTATTCCTTTTTCACGAAAGCTGCGAGAGACCCGTCCGGCGAAACGCCGGGGGCGCGGTATCCCTCCCTGTCGTCAAAGTCATCGCCAGGCTCGCGAACGTCGGAGCCGTCAAGCGCTGAATTCAATCTTGTCCAGAGCCCTCCCCCCTTGTATTCGCTATACCACACGCGGGAACCGTCTCCGGATAGAGTCGGCAATTGCGCGAGGTCGTATATGTCTCCGGGTCCGTGGATGCGGCTCACCGATGATCCGTCTTGGTTGACCGCATATATGTCGCCCAGATAGCCGAAGACAATTCGCGAGCCGTCGGGCGTCCATTCTGGAGCGGAAGCGCGGATACTCAGTCTAGGGTCATCCCGCTCCTGCGGGGGCTGATTCGAGATGGCAAGCGGTATGTATATGTAGCAGACCGCCGGGAAGAATCCGACGGCGGCTAGCATCGCCAGGATGACCCAAATCGCCCGCTTGTTGGTTCTCGTTCCGTCTTTTTTCTCAGGCATGGCGCTATGACCTCGTTGCGCGTCCAACGTCCGCGCCGCCTAGCGCGCGCAGGGGGCTAAGCCCGCGCGGGCGTAGTCTTGGCTTTCCACTTCCGACAGCGCGGGGGGGACGCAGCCTTCCAAGCGGTTGTCCGCGATTCTGATTATGTGGAGATTCGCCAGACCGCCCAACTCGGCGGGGATTTCTCCGGTCAGCAGGTTGTCCCCAAGCCACAGCTCGCGCAGTTCGCCCAGCGCGCCCAGCTCCGGCGGGATTTCGCCGGTTAGACGGTTGGACGCCAACACTAGGGTTCGCAGGTTCGCCAGCGCCCCCAGCTCCGGCGGCAGGCTTCCGCTCAGGCGGTTTCGGCTCAGGCTCAGTTCGCGCAAGCCGTCCAGCGCGCCGAGTCGGGGCGGGACGGCGCCGTCCAGTCCGCGCTCTTGCAAGACCAGCCTTCGCGCCCGGAGCGGGGCGCCGCCGAGCGTCAAGCCGTCCCATTGGGACATTGGAACGGCGTAGGACCAGTTCAGCGCGCCGCCGCCGAGCGCGGATTTGGACGCGATGAGCGCCTCGCAGTCCGCCGCCAATTCCGGGTTGGCGGACGGGTCGGGGACGGCGACGCCGTTCCAGCATGTGTCGTCGCCCCGCGCCGGGCCGGTCATCATCCCTTCGGGAATCCTGTAGAGCGGAACGGACGCGCCGCGCGCCCGGAAGTCGGCGGCGAGTTCGGCGGCGGCTTCGTCCCGCGTCTCGTAGTAGCGCGCCAGCCACGGATAGGCGCCGTTGACGTTGCCGGCGTTCCATTCGTTCCACATTTCGGCTATCCGCAGGGCGTCTCGCGGGCGCTCGGCGAGCAGGTCGCGCGTCTCGGCGGGGTCGGCGGCGAGGTCGTACAGCCGCGCGGCGGTGTTCTGCCCAATGTCCTTGACCAGCTTGAGATCGCCGACGCGGGCGGCGAAGTTGTCCGCGCTCCGCTGCTGCCACTGCCGCCAGAACAGCGCGGCGCGCGGCTCCCCGTCCGCGTCGCCGCGCAGGAACGGGTCGAGATTCACGCCGTCGAGCGGACGCTCCGCGCTCGGCTCCGCGCCCGCGACGCCGAGCGCCGTCGCCATGATGTCCATGCTGACGACCATCGGCGAATAGGTTTCGCCAATGGGCCATGCGCCCGTCCAAGACGCGATGAACGGCACGCGGACGCCCCCTTCGGCGAAGAAGCCCTTGCCGCCGCTGAACGGCGCGTTGTCCGACCAGTTCTGCTCCGGCGCGATGTCCGAAACGGTGACGCCGCCGTTGTCGCTCAGGAAGAAAATCAGCGTGTCGTCGCGCCTGCCCGACTCTTCCAAAGCCGCCATCAGCCTGCCGATGTTGTCGTCCAGCGAGTGAATCATCGCCAGGTAGCGCCGCCGCTTTTCGTTCTCGACGCCCGAATACTTGCGGATGAGATTGTCCGGCGCTTCCAGCGGCGAATGGGGCGCGTTGTAGGCGAGATACAGGAAGAACGGTTCGCCGTCGTCGCTTGTGGCGAACTCGATGGCTTCGTCCGTCAAGACGTCCGTGAGATAGCCTTCGAAGCCCGCCGCGCCGCGCCCTTCGTTCAGCGGCAGAAGATACTCCGAAAGCGGCGACTGCGTGAGGTCTATTCGGAAGTAGCTATGCCCGCCGCCCAGAAATCCGAAGAACGAATCGAAGCCGCGATTGAGCGGATGGAAGGGCGGCGCCGCGCCCAGCTGCCACTTGCCCACTACGCCGGTTCGGTATCCCGCCTTCTTGAGATAGTCCGCCATCGTGGATTCATCGAGCGGCAACCCGTGTTCTTCATCGAACGGGGCGTAAGCGAGGTTCAGCTCCATGCCGAATCGCGCGGGGTAGCGCCCGGTCATCATCGCGGCGCGCGACGGCCCGCAGGACGGATAAGGCACATAGCCGTTGGAGAAGATTATCCCCTCGCGCGCCAGGCGGTCTATGTTGGGCGTGGATATTTCCGCCGCGCCGTTGTAGCCGACGTCGTTGTAGCCGAGATCGTCCACCAGAATCACCAGCACGTTCGGAGGAACGCGGCTCAGGGTTCGCGGAACGGAGCGGGTGAAGAAGTCGCAGGCGGACGCGGCGAGCGCAATCGCCAGCGCCCCGAAAAGCGCCGCCAGAGCGAGCGCCGCGCGCCTGGACGCGATTCCGAAACCCGCCATGATCGCGCTAATTCCGCTCTATGGACGCGATTATGTCCATTTCAAGCCGTATCTCATCCTCCACGCTGATGATGAAGGCGAACGAAGGCTTGGTCAGTTCGAAATCGTCAAAAGTCACCGTCGTGGACGCGCTCCCCTCTACGGAATCCGCCGAAAAGCGCGCCGAAGCGTCCCAAGTCACGGTTTTGGATACGCCCTGAATCGTCAAATCGCCCACGATTTGGAACGACGCCTCGCCTGATTCGGGCAGAGGCCAGGGCAGTCCGGGCGTTTCAAGGACGGCGAGCTCGGCGTCGGGGAATCTGCGCGTATCGAAAAGCCGGCTTCTCACATAATTGTCGCGCCGGTCTTCGTCGCTGACGAAACCGGACAAGCCCACGAATATGGTCGACTCGTCCGCGTCCGCGTCGCCGTCCGCATCGAAGGTTATCGCGCCGGAGACGTCCGAAGTTTCGCCGACCGCGACGATGGGGTTGGGGATGCGGACGAGCTCCTCTCCCACAAGGTACCGCGCGGCGCTGCCGTCCTGCACGGTCAAGACCGCGCCGCCCGAATCGCCGCCCCAGGACGCCGCGAAAGTGGGCGCGGGGGTTATGGTCGCCGCCGCGGCGAAGGTTGGGGCGGGCGTGATGGTCGGGGGCGCCGCGAAAGTGGGCGCAGCCGCATAAGTGGGCGCGGGCGTGATGGTCGCCGCCGCCGCGAAAGTGGGCGCGGGGGTTGTGGTCGGAGCCGCCGCGAAGGTGGGCGACGGCGTGAAGGTCGCCGCCGGCGTCGGCGAGGGCGATTCGCCTTCGGCGCATGCCGCCAGCGCGAAAATCAGCGACAGCGCGGCGGCGAGCGCCGAAAAGCGCGGCGGGGTTGGAATGGTTTTCATCTTGACGCAAACCCTTGGGGGAACTGTCGGAACGGGACGGTTGACGCTTTAACTATAACGAATCCCGCTAGCGGACTGCTATCGCCCCCGTCATGCCCAGGCTTTCGTGCGGGATGCAGATTAGGCTGTACTCGCCGGGGCGGTCGAAAGTCACGTCCAGATAGCGCGTTTCGCGGGCGTTGATCATCTCGTCTATGCCCAGCTCGCTCACGGTGAAAGTGTGGAACTCGCTATCGGCGGCGAGGCGGAATCGGACGGTTTCGCCCGTCTCGAACTCGAACTCGGACGGCGAGAAGGCGCAACTTTCGGAGCCGACGCAGTCTTCCATGCTCACGTCGACGGCGCGGGCGTTGGGCGGCGGAGTCGGCTCGCCGCCTTGCCCGCCGCCGGCGCAGGACGCCGCGAGCGCCAGCAGGGCGGACGCGGCGAACGCGGCAATCGGCGCGCGGGCGAAATCGATGGGCGCGGACGACGCCATTCCCCCCGCTCTCGGCGGCGCTACTGAAGCGACTCTATGTAGGCGATTATCGCGTCGACCTGTTCATCGGGGAGCGTCTCTTCATCGAACGCCACCATGACGGGGTTGAACCCGCGAACGACTTTGAGCGCCGGTTCGCGGATGGATTCCTTTATATACGCCGCGTCCACGGTGACGGACGAGCCGTCCTCCAATTCTTCGCGCGAGCCGAAGATGCCCTGCCAGGTCGGCCCCGTGCTGGGGTCGCCGTTGGCGGTGTGGCAGCCGGCGCAGCCGTGTTCAAGGGCGAGGCGCTCGCCCCACTCGGCTGGGGTGACGGTGGCCGGGTCGAACACTTCCGCGACCACCCAATCGGCGGGGGCGGGCGCGGGAATGGGCGGGGACGCCCGCTGTATGGTCGTGACGGACGGCTCGGTGGGCGCGGGGCTGCCGCAAGCCAAAATTAGCGCAAAAACCGCGCTCATCGCGAGCGCCATGACTGCAGGTCTTATCACCGTTTCCCCCTTGCGGACGGGTTTCGCGCCGCCGCGCCCGTCCATGATGTCTTTCGATAATTCGGTTGCCGCGCGCGCCATGCGCCGCCGCATGCCGCCGCCGAGACGCGCTGAATCCCGGAAACCGCCCTCGCCGGCGATTTTCTTTCACATATACTAGCGCCTGCGATTTTGGCGGTCAATTGACGGCGCGGGGATGTTTGCGAAAGCATCCGCCCTTTTTCGCGCTGAAAGTCGCGCCGCAATGGTTTATAATTGATTTTGCGATAATTGATTCAGCGTCCGTCCGTTTCGCGGTTCGGCGTTTTGCAAGAGAACCGGGAGCGGTCCGGCGTGAATGATGCGCCCATTCTACAGACGCGGGGGGTGGTCAAGGATTTCGGCGGCGTCCGCGCCGTCAACCATTGCTCGCTGTCCGTGGCGCGCGGGACGGTCACGGGGCTTATCGGGCCCAACGGCGCGGGGAAGACCACGCTGTTCAACCTCATCTCCGGCGCGATGCCGCCGACGGGGGGCGAGATAACCTTCGACGGACGGCGCATCGACGGCATGCGGATGCACGAGACGTTCGCGCTGGGGCTGACTAGAACCTTCCAAATCGCCCGCGAGATGAAGCGGATGACCGTTCTCGAAAATCTGACGCTCGTTCCGCCGGGGCAGGTCGGCGAGCGGCTGTGGGCGGCGTGGTTCGCCCCCAAGCGCGTGGCGCGCGAGGAGCGGCGCGTGGAGGCGCGCGCGATGGAGATTCTGGAGTTCGTCAGCCTGGCGCGGCTGGCGAACGAATACGCCGGCAACCTGTCCACCGGGCAGAAGAAGCTGCTTGAGCTGGCGCGGACGCTCATGCGCGAGCCGGCGTTGGTTCTGCTGGACGAGCCGGCGGCGGGCGTCAACCGAACCCTGCTGGCGCGTCTCGCCGACAGCATCCGCCGGGCGAGCGCCGAGATGGGGGTGACGTTCCTGCTAATCGAACACGACGTCGATCTGGTCATGCGCCTCTGCGACCCGGTCATCGTCATGGCGAACGGCGCGGTCATCGCGGAAGGCGCGCCGAACGAAGTCCGCGCGAACCCGCTTGTGCTGGAAGCGTATCTCGGAGACGGCTAAGATGGCTCTGCTTGAAGTCGCCGGCCTCGTGGCGGGGTACGGCGAGACGGAAATCCTGCACGGCGTCTCCATGCGCGTGGAAGCGGGCGAGATTGTCACGGTCATCGGTCCCAACGGATGCGGCAAATCCACCCTGATGAAGGCGATTGTCGGGCTTGTGGGCGTCCGCTCCGGGCGCGTGGAGTTTCGCGGCGAAGAGATAACGAACGGCGCCCCGGAGCGCATCGTCCGCTCCGGGCTGTGCTACGTCCCGCAGAGCGAGAACCTGTTTCCCTCCCTCACGATTCGCGAAAACCTTGAGATGGGCGCGTACACGCGGACGGGCGATTTTCAAGGGCGCATCGATGAGATGTTCGCGCTGTTCCCCGATTTGGGCGAGCGTCCGTCGCTGGCGGCGGGCAGCCTGTCCGGCGGTCAGCGGCAGATGCTCGCCCTAGCCCGCGCGCTGATGCTCGACCCGGAGCTGCTTCTGCTCGACGAGCCGTCCGCCGGCTTGTCGCCGGCGATGGTCGGCTCCACTTTCGAGCGTCTGCGCGGCGTCAACGGCGCGGGGGTGTCGCTTCTGCTGGTCGAGCAGAACGCGCGCCAAGCGCTGGCGATGTCCGATAGGGGATACGTCCTCGCCGCCGGCGAAAACCAGCTCGACGGCCCCGGCAAGGCGCTGCTGGACGATGAGGAAGTGGCGCGGCTGTATCTGGGCGGCGGAAGGCGGTCGCCGGAATGAGCGCGACGCCTTTTCGGTTGGAGTGGACGCCGCGCCGGGTTTCGTTCGCCATAATCGCGGCGGCGCTGCTGGTCGGATTCCTGCCGTTCGTCAAGATGAGTTTGGTGGTCAACGGCGCGGTGCTCGGCTCGATAATCGCGCTGGGGGCGATTGGGCTGACGCTGATTTACGGCATATTGAACTTCGCCAACATAGCGCACGGCGATTATATGACGCTGGGGGCGTATTTGACGCTCTTTCTGGTCGGCGGCGTTCTTTCCGCCGTCGGGATAGAGGGCGCGGGCTTGGGGCCGTTCACATTCGGCTACCCCGTTTTGTTGGCTTTGCCGGTCGCGGCGGCGGCGGTGGCGGCGTTCGCGGTGGGCTTGGACGCGCTCATCTACCGCCGTCTGCGGGCGCGGGGGGCGAACGCGGTGGTCATCGCCATGGCGTCGCTCGGCGCGGCTATCGCGTTGCGCGGCTTGGTTCAGATGATTTGGAGCGGCGACGCCCAACGCCTGCCGCGCGAGTCGCGGAGCGTCTATCATCTGCCGATGGACGTCCGCCTGCCGCCGGACGCCATTTTCGTGGCGATAGTGGCGGTGGCGCTGGCGGGCGCGGTCTATGTCATCCTGAAGCGGACGAAGATGGGCAAGGCGATGCGGGCGACGGCGGACAACCCGGAGCTGGCGCTGGTGAGCGGCATAGACACCCAGCGCGCGATACGGTGGACTTGGGCGATGGGCGCGAGCATGGCGGCGACCGCCGGCGTGCTGCTCGCCGTCTATCAGGCGCAGATGCTCCCCATCATGGGATGGCGCTTTCTCATCCCCCTGTTCGCCGCCGCCATACTGGGGGGAATCGGCAACCCATACGGCGCGCTGGTCGGCGCGTTCGCCATAGGCGTGGCGTCCGAAGTGTCCACGCAGTGGATAAACCCCAGCTACAAGCCGGCGGTGGCGTTCGCAATCCTGATAATCATCCTGCTGGCTAGGCCGCGGGGGATATTCGGGAATGGCTAGGGGGATTTCCCGCGCCGTCATTCCCGCGAAGGCGGGAATCCAGAGTCGCCCAACAACGTCATCCTCGCGAAGGCGGGGACAAGATAGCCAACCGAAATCAAGCGCGAATCGCAACCAACAAATCCCATCTCTCTTGATGGGCTAACAAGGGTATGTTCACGGAAATCAAGCGCGAATCGCAACCAACAAATCCCCTCTCTCTTGATGGGCTAACAAGGGTATGTTCACGGAAATCAAGCGCGAATCGCAACCAACAAATCCCATCTCTCTTGATGGGCTAACAAGGGTATGTTCACGGAAATCAAGCGCGAATCGCAACCAACAAATCCCCTCTCCCTTGATGGGAGAGGGCTAGGGTGAGGGTGTCCGCGCCGCTAGGCGCGGGCTGGCGGCTTGGTCAAAACGAAACCCGGTTCAGGACGGTCAGAGCGTGGAAATCGCGGGCATAATGGATTATAGCGTTGGGTTCGCCATCATGGCGTCCATCTACGCCATATTCGCGCTTGGGCTGAACGTCCACTGGGGCTTCACCGGCTTGTTCAACATTGGCGTGGCGGGTTTCTTCGCGCTGGGGGCGTACACGAGCGCGCTGCTGACGACCCAGCCGCCCGATCCGGCGCTGTTCGAGGATTTCGCCTTCGGCGGCGACCTCGCCCGAATCGCGGCGCTGGATTGGGGAATCGACATGTGGTTCCTCATCGGCCTAAGCGCGGCGGGGGCGGGCTGCGGAATCGTGGCGCTGGGAATCGGATACGTCACGCTGAGGCTGCGGGACGACTATCTGGCGATAGCCACGCTGGGAATCGCGGAGTTCGTGCGGCTGTTCTTCCTCAACGAAAAGTGGCTCGCCAACGGCTCCAAGGGGCTGTACCGCATACCGGGCTTTCTCGACGACCTCGTGCCGCCGGACGTCTATGATTACCTGTATCTGGTCGTGGCGCTGGTCGCGCTGGCGGCGGTGTTCATCGCGCTGGAGCGGGCGGTTCGTTCGCCTTGGGGCCGCGTTCTGCGCGCGGTGCGCGAGGATGAAGAGGCGGCGGAGGCGGTGGGCAAGGACGTGTTCGCCTTCAAGATGCAGGCGTTCGTCTTGGGCGCGGTCGTGATGGGAATCGGCGGCGCTCTGTACGCCCACCACGTCCGCTTCCTAGCCCCGCTGACGTTCGACCCGCTATTGGCGACGTTCGTCATCTGGGCGATGCTGATGATAGGCGGCGCGGGCAACAATCGCGGCGCGGTTCTGGGCGCGTTCGTCGTGTGGGGGATATGGACGGGGACGCAGTTTCTGCCGGGGGTCTTCGCCGACCCGAACTTCCGCTTCTTTATGATAGGGGTGCTGATAATCGCGGCGATAATGCTGCGTCCGGGGGGGATATTGCCGGAGCGGCGGGGGCGGAGGATGGGGCGTCTGCCTTCATAAAAAATCGAGTTGAACTATTGACCGCGAATCACGCCGTTAAACGATTTGCGTCAAGGCTTAATATCAGTGTATGATTGGCATGCTTTATCAAAACTTTCGCGGATACGATTAGCGATAAGTCTATCCGCTAAGCGTTGCCCCCGCAACTTTCAGAATCGGGAGACGACCGTGAAACGCGACAACACGGGCAGATACGAAATCGCGTCCACCTCCGGCGAGATTGTTCGCTCGTTCATTCCCAACCCGTTGCCGCCGGAGCCGGCGTTGGACATAGCCGCGTTGCAGATTCCACTTGAACGGGCGGCGCTCGCGCTTGGACGGCTGGACGGATTTTCCACAGCGTTGCCCGACCTTCCCGGCTGGCGCGTTCTCTCGCGTTTGTACATTCGCAAAGAGGCCGCGCTTTCGTCGCAGATAGAAGGGACTCGCTCCTCGCTGTCCGACCTGATGCTGTTCGAGACGGAGAATCATCTGGTCGCACTCAAGGATGACGCCGCCGAAACCGCCAGATACGTCGCGGCTTTCGAGCATGGCTTGAAACGGCTCGGCGAGGGCTTTCCGCTGTGCAACCGTCTGATGCGCGAAGTCCATTTCAAGCTCATGGAGGGCGACGGGGGAAGCGACAAGTCGCCCGGCGAATTCAGGCGCTCGCAGAATTGGATTGGGGGAACGCGCCCCGGCAACGCCTACTTCGTCCCGCCGCCGCCGCGCGCGGTTTTGGACTGCATGTCGGATTTGGAGCGGTTTCTGCACCGCCCCGACATTCCCGCGCTTATCAAGGCGGGGCTGGCGCATGTCCAATTCGAGACCATCCATCCGTTTCTCGACGGCAACGGGCGAACGGGGCGTCTGCTGATTGCGTTCATGCTTTACAACGACGGGGCGCTGCAAGCCCCGCTGCTGCATCTAAGCCTCTACCTCAAGCAACGTCGCCATGAGTACTACACGCGGCTGAGCGACATTCGCCTAAACGGGGATTGGGAGGCTTGGATGGCGTTCTTCCTCGACGGCGTCAGCGAAACCGCGAATCTCGCCGTTTTGACCGCGCAAAGGTTGGCGGAACTGTCAGACGGCGACCGAGCGCGAATAGAGAAAATCGGCAGAGCCGCCGGCTCCGCCTTGCGCGTCCATCAGGCGCTGAAGGAGCGCCCGCTTGATTCCATTAGCGGCGTCAGCGCCAGAAGCGGGCTGTCTTTTCCCGCCGTGTCTTCGGCGATGGAGCGGCTTGTCGAGCTCGGCATAGCCCGCGAGATAACCGGCGCGGCGCGCAACCGCGTCTTCGCTTACGACAAATATCTCGCCATTCTGAACGAGGGGACGGAGCCGCTCTGAAGTCCGCGCGGCGCGCGTCCCCCCGTCCCAACGAAAAAAGGGCGGCAGGCGTCTCTTTTCGCCCGCCGCCCTTCGGCTATCTGCCTGCTTATTCGGCACTCGCCCGCCCGCTAGGGCAGCTCGAAGCGTCCGGTGGACATTATCGCGCCGCCCTCGATTTTCCATATCTCGATGGGTCCGAAGACGTCGCCGTTGCCGTCTATGTCCACTACGCCGGACGCGCCTTCGTAGTTGATGTCGCGTCCGCTAGCGAGCAGGTCGAAGGCGCGGGCTATGCCGGCGCGTCCGGGGCCGACGACTTCGCCGGGGGCGTTCGCCACGTCGCGCAGGGCGTCGCGGATCATCGCCGAGTCCGTGGTCGTCCCCGCTTTCGCCGCCGCCAGCGCTATCAGCACGGTGGCGTCGTAATGCTCCGCCATGAACGGATGCGAGACAGGGTAGCCAAACGTGTTCAGGTACGCCTGCTCGAATGTCGCCTTTTCAGGCCTGTCCGGTCCGCCGGGCGCGGTGCCGTGAGTGCCTTCCAGCGACGCCCAGCCGTCTATGGCGTCTATCCAGTCCGAACCCTTCACGCCGTCCACGAACAGGAAGGTGTCCGCGTAGTCGCCCTCTAGCGATTCGCGGATGTAAACCTGCGCCTGGCCCGGGTAGCTGATGGTCACCAGGACGTCCGGGTCGCCGTCCGTCGCCTTCTCAAGCTCGGAGACGTAAGATGGCTGGGCGTCCTCGTGCGGGATTTTGGCGGTGACTTGCCCGCCGCTGGCGGTGAATGTCTGCTCGAACTGGTCGGCGAGACCTTCCCCGTAGGCGTTGTTTATGTAGATGATTCCGGCGGTTTCGTAGCCCTGCTCGGTCGCCAGATTCGCCAGAACGATGCCCTGCGCGGCGTCGGAGGGGGCGGTGCGGAAGACGTAGTCGTTGTCCTCCAGAACCGTTATCGACGGCGCGGTGGACGCGCCCGATATTATCAGGCGCTCTTTGGGAATCATCACCGAGTTCGCCACGGCGATGGTGACGCCGCTGGACAGCGCGCCCACGACGGCGACGGCGTTCTCGACGTCCACCAGCGCGCGCGCCGAGTCGACGCCCTGCGTGGGGTTGACGGCGGTGTCGCGGCTGATGATGAGCATGGACGAGCCGTGTATGCCGCCGGCGCGGTTGACGTGTTCGGCGGCGAGCTCCACGGAGTTGCGCAACGGCGTGGCGAACTCGGTGAGCGGCCCGGTGAAGCCGTTGAGGTTGCCGACAATCAACGGACCCAAGTCCATCATCTCGGACGTCATCTGCTCCGTCAGCGAGGCGGCGACTACGCTTCTGATCTGGTCCTCGGTGAGTTGCTCGCCGACGGCGTCCTCCACGGCGCGCGCCACCATGCCCTCGATGTCGCGGTCGTCGTTGGCGACCGCCTCTTCGGTGACTTGGCGGACGATTGCGTCCACTTCGTCCGCCGTGAGTTGTTCGCCGACCGCTTCTTCAACCGCGCCGGGTATAACCCTCTGCACGGCGGACTCGACCGCGTCGGTTATCGCGCTCATGTCGGGCTCCGCCGGCTGGCTGGAGCATGCCGCGAGCGCGACAAGCGCGACCAAAGCCGCCGCCAACAGTCCGAACATTCGGACATTCATGTTCAATCCTCCCGTATAATGCTCGTTCAACGCCCCGCCCGCTCGAATGGGCGGCGCGCGTATATGGAAAATTGTACAACCGCCCATGCTCGGATACAAGCGCAATTTTCAGCGCGATGAGCGAGGAATGAGCGGCGGCGGGCAATCCGCGCGCGGACTGCGCCTTGCGGCGCAAGCGCCCTCACCCTAGCCCTCTCCCATCAAGGGAGATGGGATGCGTTGTTTGCGATTCAAGGTTGATTTCGGGCGGCTATCTTGCTTGGGCGATTCTGGATTCCCGCTTTCGCGGGAATGACGGGGTAGAAATGCGGGAATGGCGGCGCGGAAAATTTCGGCGCGGGCGTCCGGGCGGACGCGCTACACGAACGGCCACGGCACGTTGTAGTTCGGGTCTAGGTTCGGGACGACGGGGTCTTTCAGCAGAAAGCGGATTCGCTTTTTCAGCGCTTTGATTTCCGCGCCGCGCAGATTCGCGCGGAGTTCGGTCGCGGTCGGCGAATCGCCGTCCAGCGCGCGGTGTAGCGCGGCGAGGTCGGCGATTAGGGCGTCCGGCAACTCGCGTCCCCAAAACTCCATCATCACCGTCCGCAGCTTGAACGCGGGGTGGAAGGTCAGCCCGTGGTCGATGCTCCAGATTCGCCCGTCGGGGTCGGCTAGGCAGTGTCCCGCCTTGCGGTCGGCGTTGTTGGCTATGAGGTCGAACGCCATGATTTTGAGCAGGTCTTCTTGCGCCTCATCGCGCTGAACCATGTCGAAATAGGTCGCGTTCGGGTCGCACTCGACATATCGCTGAAACATGCCCACGCCGTAGGGTCCGTCCCGAACCAGCGTGAGCGGTATGTTGGGCCAGCCGAGCATTTGGCTAAGCAGGAAGGCGGCGCGCTCGCGGCGGTAGAGGCTGCCGACGGGGAAATCCCACAGCGGGCGCTCGCCGTCGCGCGGCTTGTAGATGGCGCGGAAGTAGCGCTTGGGCCCGGCGTCTATCCACACCAGAAATGTGTAGTTGGAGCCCCAGGGCATGCGGTGTCCGCCCTTGATTTCGCCGGATTGCAGAAGGGGCAGGGCGGCGTCTTCGTCCGGGTCTATCGGCAGGGCGCCGTCGTCGGGCGTCGGGAAGACGATGCGGGCGGTTTGGATGCGTCGGCGAGCCAAGGGACGTCTCCGGTGAGCGCGCGCGGCGTCCGCGCGGGGGCGGACGCCGGCGGCTACTCTTCCTCCGCCAAGTCTTCCAAGTCTGCGAGGTCTTCGAGGTTGGTCGGAAGCGGGGCGTGTCCGTTGACTCGCGGACACATATGCCGGTCGGCGTCCATCGCCCTGCCGCAGAGCGGGCAGAGCGGGCGTCCGGCGGCGCACACCCGGAGCGCCTCTTCCGAGAAGCGCTCGAGTTGCCGCCTGTCCGCCCACGCGCGCAGGGTGGCGAAGTCGTTGACGTCCTCTTCGTCGTGGGCGTCTATGACGAACATGGCGCGGCGGGGGTCGTGTCCCAGCGCCAGTTTCACGACTCTGAATTCCAGGCTTTCGAAGCCGGCGCCGGCGAACTCGGTCGGCGGCGGCGGGTCGGGAGCGGCGCCGTCTTCGGGCGCGCTCGCCATCATCTGCTGAATGGCGAGCGCGAGCTGGAACAGATGCTCCTTCTCTATCCAGATGGACGCTTCGCCGTCGTCGCCGTCCACATAGATTCGGAACGTCCTGTTGCCCGGCTCGCCGAACGCCTCCGCGCCGAGCCGCGATACGCTGGTGAATTCATATCTCGCTGCCATTATGCGATTCATCTTAGTGTCTTGCGCGCCGCGTGGCAAGTCCAACGGCGGCGCGCGCGAGACCGCGCCCTCTGAAACCCCCGCAAACCGCGTCCGCAATCCGCTATTGACCTGCGCGGCGGTTATCGCTACAGTATATGTACACGGCGAGCGGGAGTAACTCAGCGGTAGAGTTCCTGCCTTCCAAGCAGGCTGTCGCCGGTTCGAATCCGGTCTCCCGCTCCATTTCCTTCTTCTCGCGCTTCGGCGGATTGCGGAGCGAGCGCATGCAGCCTGACCACATCTTGGCGACGGCGGTCGGCTTGGCGGCGGGTTTCTTCTTCGGCTTGGGGTTCGCGGCTATCGCGCTTGGGAGCGCCGGCTCCGTTCGCCGGCGGCTCATCGCCGGCGCGGTCGCATTTTCGCTCTCTACGGTCTGCGGCGCGGTCGGTTGCGTCGTCGGCTTCCAGGCGGTCTGGGACATCACGCGCGACGTGGCGCTGGCGGGCGTCGGCGCGATGGTCGGCGCGGTCGCCCTCCCCGTAATCGCCGGCGGACTGGCGATAGCCAAGATGGCGCGGTTTCGCTGATTCGCGCGCGGCATCCCCCCAATTCATCTTATCCCCCCGATTTCGGCGTCCGCTCGCGGCGCATTTCGAGCGTTTGGCGGCGAGTCGCGCCCCGTCTTTGTCCCCGCTTTCGCGGCGTTTCGAGGCGCGATTCGGGCTTTCTCGAAATTCGTCTTGCGTTCCGATTTAGCGTTTGATACGATTTATATGACACAGAAATATGAATGACAACCCTCCAGCGTATGAGGAGATGAGACCATGCTGACCGTCACGAAGAATCCCATAGTCAGACTGGCAATAGTAGCGGCGGCGGTCGCGCTGGCGGTCATTGCCGTCGCCGCGCCCGCGCTGGCGGAGAGCGTCCGCAACGGCTACGTCAAGAGCGTCGCGCTTTCGTCCGCGCCCGCCAACGGAATGTACTACGCCGCCGGGGACGTCATCTCGGTGGACGCCGCCTTCAGCAAGGATGTCCGCGTGGCGCGCAGAAACTCCAACGCCGCCCAGCGGATGCTGATAATGGTCAACGGCAACGACCGCTTGGCGGACTACGCCGGCAGAGTCGGCGGCGACGACAGCGTCCACCGCTTCAGCTACACCGCCACGGCGGCGGACGGCGCGGCGTCGCTGACGCTGTACAACATTTACTACTTCATAATGTGGCTGCTCAACCCGTTCGCGTCCCTCGCGGGGCTGTCCATAGCGGACGCGCAGGTCGATGCGGTCGAGATTCAGACCGTGGACAGCGTGTTCGTGCCGGTGGGCGAAGTGTGCGAAGCCAGAATCAACGACGACCCGAACAACGCGCTGGACGTGGGGACGTACAGCCCCTACACCTGCAACTACTACGCGGTGAGCTCGGACATAAGCCGGCTGTCGCTGAACTAGACCCGCCGCCAAGCCCAAGCCGCAAACCGAACCGCCCCCGGAGCGAAAGCCGGGGGCGGTTTTTAGCGCCTTGCGCCCGCCTAGTTGTCATTGCCGCCCTCCGCGCAACAGGCGTTCTCGCAATCGCCGGATTTCCGCTTCCGCCGCCAGCCTGCGCTCGCGCTCATCCTGCCATCTCGCCTCCGCCGCCCGCAATCCGGCGACGGCGTCGCTGAGCGAGCGCAGATATTCGCCGCCAGCGGGTCTGTACAGACGCAACAAGCCTTCGTCCCAGCATAGATCCAAGCCCAAGACGGCGCTTCGCCCCCACAGCAGACCGCTCGGCTCCCGGACGATTTCGATTGGGCGATACCGACCGTCCACCAGCGCGTCGCCGGCGATTGGACGGTCGTGATGCAAGCCCCCAGTGGCGTCGAACCGCCAGTATTCCGGGACTTCCATCTCTTCGTACCGCTCGCGTTTGCGCGCGCAATCGGCGCGTCCGGCGCTTTCGGACGCCGTTTCCAATACGAAATCCGGCGGCTTGCCGACTTCGTTTATCACATAGCCGTTGCGCGCCAGTATGGTTGCGGGGTTCACCCCGAAGGCTACCAGGCAGTCCGGGACGACCCACCCTTCGGATTCGCGCGCGTCCATGAGCAGATAGCCGTTCCCGCCGGCGAACGCGTCGGGGCGGTCGGCGAAGTGGACGCGGAGCGTCTCGCGAAGCGACGAGGAGCTCGGCTCCTGATTCATCTTGTCCCCTTTCTTCGGCGGGTCGGGCAGCATTTCAACGAACGCGCCCAAGCCCGCCGGACGCGGCATAGCCGGCGCATCCGCCTGTCTAGTTGTCATCATCGTCCTCCGCGCAGCAGACGCTCTCTGAGACTCCGATTTTCCGCCTCCGCCGCCAACCTGCGCTCGCGCTCGGCTTGCCGGCGCGACTCCGAATCCCGCCATCTCGCTTCCGCCGCCCGCAATCCGCTTTCCGCCGCCCGTAATCCGGCGTCGGCTTCGCGGAGTGAGCGCAGATACTTGCCGGTTGCCGGGTCGTACAGGCGCAGCAAGCCTTCGTCCCAGCATAGATCCAAGCCCAAGACGGCGCTCCGCCCCCACAGCAAGCCGCTCGGCTCCCGGACGATTTCAATTGGGCGATACCGACCGTCCACAAGCGCGTCGCCGGCGATTGGACGGTCGTGATGCAAGCCCCCAGTGGCGTCGAACCGCCAGTATTCGGGGACTTCCAGCTCTTCGTACCGCTCGCGTTTGCGCGCGCAATCGGCGCGTCCGGCGCTTTCGGACGCCGTTTCAAGTACGAAATCCGGCGGCTTGCCCACTTCGTTTATCACGTAGCCGTTGCGCGCGTGTATGGCGGCGGGGTTCACCCCGAAGGCTACTAGGCAATCCGGGACGACCCAGCCTTCGGATTCGCGCGCGTTCAGGCGCAGATAGCCTTCCCCGCCGACAAGCGTTCCGGGGCGGTCGGCGAAGTGGACGCGGAGCGTCTCGCGAACCGACGACGCGATGGGTTCCTGATTCATTTTGTCCCCGTTCTTCGGCGGGTCGGGCAGCATTTCAACGAACGCGCCCAAGCCCGCCGGACGCGGCATAGCGGGCGCCTCCGCATGTCTGATTGTCATGGTCGTCCTCCGCGTTCGGCTCTCGCCGCGCGCCCTTAGCCCAGCAGCGTCTCGCGCAGACGGCTTATCACCAGCTCCAGCTCGCGCTCGTCGAGATTGAACGGATCCACCGCCAGCTCGTCCGGGTCGTTGATGTCGTGCAGGTAGATGGGCGGGTCGCCGGACGCCATGCGCCCCCGCACTTCGTCGCGCGACGGCCCCCGCCAGTCGCGGGTGAACTTCATCACCGCTATCGGCGTCAGATAGTGCCAGTCGTCATGCTCGACGGCGATTCGCAGGCCGGGGGCTTCTATGAGGGCGTCCACGACGAGTTGGCTCATCTCGCGGTAGCGGCGCGTTTCGGCGTCTTCGTCTTCGTCCGCGAAGATGCGGAGCGCCTCGACCAGCCCGACTATTTCCTCTTTGGCGACTTTCATGCCCCTGCCGATGAACTGATGCGGGCTGGCGTTGGCGTATGCCGCCTCAATGAGGTCGGCGCGCCCGGCGAGGATGCCCGTCCCCTGCGGACCGCGAACGCCCTTGCCGCCGGAGAACTGCACCATGTCCGCGCCCGCCTCGATGAACCGCGTCAGATTCGCGCGCGGCGGCAGATAGGACGCCGCGTCCACTATCACAGGGACATCGCGCGCGTGGGCGATTTCGACCACCTGCTCGAACGGCAACGCGCGGCGCGTGATGAACGACGAAAACAGATACGCCACCGCCGCCGTGTTTTCGTTTATCGCCGCCTCCAGCTCCCAAGCGTGGCATCTGCGCCCGTCGCCTATGTTGACGATTGTCGCGCCGGTGGCGGCGTAGCACTGGTCATAGGGGAATCGGTGGGCGGTGTGCATGATTATCTCGCTCTTCATGCCGTCCGCTTTGGGCAGGCGCGCCATCTTCGCCGGGTCGCTCCCCGCCATCACCGCCGCCGCCTGAAGCACCAAGCCGCCCGCGGAGCCGGACGTCACCAAGCCCGCCTCCGCGCCGGTTATCTCCGCTATCGCCCTGCCCGCCGCCGCGTTCAGATCGTCGAGATTGACCATCGTCCGCGACGCCTTGCTCATGGACTCGATGACCTCGGCGCGCAACTTGCTGCCGCCGAACGCCGTGGTGGAGCCGGACGCCGTTATCGCCGGCGAGACTCCGAGAGCGCGGTAAATGTCCGCTCCGTCCGCGAATACCATTTCAACCTCCGCAATGTCGGCTTGTCGCCCTTTCTGGGGCGCGGCGCCGATTATAGCAGGTTGTCGGGCGGTCGGCGCGGGCGCTTTCAGATGGTCGGAATATCAAAAACTGTCTAAAACATGGACTAAAACCCCGTTTGGGCGGTTCGCCGTTCGGCGCTAGGATTGTGGGCGAATTCACGCTGTCGGCGGACGCCGCTCCGCGCTCCGCCGCTCTCAGGAGGCTCGCTGTGAGTATTCGGCCCCGCGTCCGGCGCGCCGTCGTCTTGGCTGTCGCCGCCGCCCTCTGCGCCCTCGCCGCCCTCGCCTGCTCGTCGCAGGGCTCGCAGGGGCGCATAGTCTTCATATCCGACAGGGACGGCAACATGGAAATGTACTCCATAACCGCGTCCGGCGAGGATGAAATCAACCTGACCAATTCGGGGATAGACGAATCCGCCCCGGTCGTCTCCCGAAACCGCCGCTACGTCGCCTTCCTCTCCGACCACGGCGGCGGCATGGCGGTCGAATCCATGCGGATAGACGGCACCGAGCGGACGCCCGCCACCAACGGGCAGATTCCGGCGGAATACAAAGACATTCGCTGGAGCCCCGACGCCCAACGCATCGCCTACATTCGCAAGAAAGGCGACCATACCGAAGTGATGATGTCCAGCAAGGACGGAACGGGCGAGCCGCAGCTGCTCACCCAAATCATGGGAACCGAGATAGGCGACTGGTCGAAGGACGGCGATTCGCTGGTGTTCACGATAGACGAGGGCGCGGGCAGGGGCATGTACACGGTGAACCCCGACGGCGTCAACGAGCTCAAGTTCACCAACCAGCGCGATTACAGCCCGCGATGGTCGCCGGATTCCAAAGAGCTGGCGTTCATCTCCATGCGCGACGGGGCGCCCGACCTCTACGTCATAGACAAAAACGGCGACAACCTGCGCCGCGTCACCGACACGCCCGCGGAGGAATACGACATATCCTGGTCGCCCAACGGCCAGTTCCTGATGTTCGTGTCCGACCACGAAGGCAACCCCGAAATCTACACCGCGCCCAAGGACGGCTCCGCGATAAACCGCCTCACGCGAAACTCCGTGGTGGACAATCAGCCGGTCTGGTCGCCGAACGGCTCCCGCATCGCTTTCGTCAGCTACAAAGACGGCGACGCCGACATATTCGTGATGGCGTCCAACGGCGAAAACCAGCTGCGCCTGACGAACAACGACGCCAACGACACCAACCCGTCGTGGTAAGGGCGCTTCCCCGCCGCCGCGAAACTTTGACAGACGCGCCCCGCCGCCGTATCATTGCGGTTGAAATTTCCAAAGACGCGCGCGGGCGGCTAAAACGCCCCGCCGAGCGGGAGGAGTCCGCCTAATGTCCGGCGCAACGGTTCTAACCGAAAGAGTGGGAGACGTGGGCGTGGTCACGCTCAACCGCCCCGAAAAGATGAACGCCATAGACCGCGCTCTGATAGAGGGCATCGATTCGGCTGTTCGCTGGGCGCGCGACGAGGAAATCCGCGCGCTGTTGCTCACCGGCGCCGGGCGCGGCTTCTGCGCCGGCGCGGACTTGACGCCGGAGCCGGGCAAGGGGCATACGCCGGGAACGGAAACCCTGCGCGTCAAGGGCATGCCGCTCGGCTACCCTTCGTTGCTGTTGCGCGAGTTCCCGCGTCCGACAATCGCGGCGGTGAACGGCGCGGCGGTCGGCGCCGGCTTCGGACTGGCGCTCGCCTGCGACATAAGAATCGCCGCCGAAAGCGCGCGCTTCTCCGCCATCTTCGCCAAGCGCGCCCTGTCGCCCGACTACGGATGCACCCAGCTCCTGCCCATGGCGGTCGGCATGTCGCGGGCGATGGAGCTCATGTACACCGGCGACATAATCGGCGCGGCGGAAGCGGAGCGCGTCGGCTTGGTCAGCCGAGTCGTCCCCGACGGCGACCTGCTGGAGCGCGCCATGGACTTGGCGCGGAAACTGGCGTCAGGCCCATCCGTGGCGCACGCGCTCACCAAGAAAATGGCGTACTCGTCCATGACGCGAAGCCTGGAAGAGCAGCTCTGGCAGGAATCGCAGGCGAGCCTGGCGTCCGGCAGCAGCGAAGACCGCGCCGAAGGCGTCCGCGCCTTCCTGGAAAAGCGCGAACCGGTGTTCACAGGGCGCTGATAACCCCCGCCCGCCGGCGCGGGGGATGGTCAAGGCGCGGGGGTTGGCGTATCCAACTCAGGCGCAACCGTCGGCGTGTCCGGGATTGGAGTAGCGGTCGGCGTCGGCGTACTCGGAACCGCCGTCGCAGTCGGCGCAGCCGTAGCCGTCCCCGACACGCAATCCCCATCCCGCGAGACGCCGCTTAGGTCGGTTGGGCTTTCGCTGATTCTCAGCATCAGCAAATCGCCGTCTCGCCACGGCTGGGCGCAGACGGGCCAAGACAGCGCGAGGGAACCGCCCTCGCCCGTCTCGGTTGCGTCGTCAAAATCGAGGCGCAGGGAGACCGACCCGTCCAGCGCGATGAAGTCCGCGTGATGGTTCGCAAGGCGATTGTGGGGCGACAGCCGCATCTCCACCGCCTGCGATTGCCACTTGATGGAATCGAGCGAAACGCCCGCGCCGCCGAATGTGAAATCGGTCGGCTTCAGAACGCCGTTGGAAGCGTCCGCGCCAACCGCCGCCTCGCCTCCGATTCCGATGCTCGCGGGGTCGAAGAAGGCTTCGTGGAGGGCGCCGGCGGGGGACTCGAATGTGAATATCCAAGTCCGAGCAAGTTCGGGGTCAGGGTCGTAGTAGTTGCAGGGGATCGCCGTATCCGCCATGATATGCTTCTTAGCATTATACCTGCCGCCGGGAACGGGGCGCGCCACCCTAGTCGAAATCGTGTAAAAAGAGCGCTGGTTGCGCGTCTGCGAGTAGTCGGGGACGATGTCTTCGCCGTCCACGACCGTCACAATCTGAAACAACTCCGCGTCAGTTCCAACTAGCCAGTGTTTGGTGAATCCGACCCCGGCGAATGAAGCGTTGTAAATTTCGGTCCCCGCCGCCAATCCCGAATCGAACGGACCTGATTCAACAGCCTTGGGGTTCTCCGGAAACATCGGAGACGTTCTCTCGGCTATGAACCTGAATGCGATGCAATCCTCGTACCCATCGATGCCTTCGCCCTTTTTGAGCATGGTATCGACCGCTTTGACGCGGGCGCGCAAGTCGTCAAGCGTCAGACTGATCAGACCTGTGGCGCTCGGTTCGGCATCCGCTAGGAAGGTGGGCGACGCGGCGCTATTCGCAGGCTTCGCCTCAGACGCCGACAACCATGCGTTGTCCTCTTTGTACGCCGAATACGTTTGGTCGAACACATCGGAGGTTCGGGATTCGAAGTAGTAGGTTTGGGAGGAAGACGCGCCGCCGTCCGCGATTCTCAGAAAGACCACGGCGTTGTGATTGTCGTAGCCGGCGCTCTGACCGGACAGCCAGTTATTCGCGGCGTCCACTGCCTCGTTCGCGGTCAAATACGTGTGTCGCTGGGGCGATTCCACTGTCAGGGAGTTGCCGCCGCTTCCTTTGAGATACTCGACTACCTCGAATTGGAACTCCGCGAGCGGGCGGTAAGTGGGCGCGACGCCGTCTTCGCTGGGAATAGTCTGGGATTTTCCGGACGCTGTGGGCGGACGCACCCACGCTATCACATCCGCCTTGAAGATGTTTTCTTCCAATGTCGGCGCGCCTACTACGAGCGGAGCTTGGCTGCCGCCTCGCGAGATTGCCGTTGGGCTTGGCTCCGCCAGGGCCGCTTTCGCTGGGGTCGGGGCGAATTGAATTATCTCCGTTGGAGTCGATTCCGGCGGAATCTGGCGAGACGCGCCGTTTTGCCCGCACGCGAGCGCGAGCAACGCGCCAGCGCGGGGAAGGCGCGGGAAAGCAGTTTGAGCATTTTGGATTTCATGTAATCGCTCCTAGTGAGCCGCATGGCTGTTGTATATGCTCTTCATCGCCTCTTTGTCGCTATCGGAGAGCTGTTCGTCTCCGCCATCTGACTCATCGCCATCACGTCATCCGCTAATGGGCTATGTCCCAGTCCGGCTGTATGCCCGAATTCATGCGCCAGTATGGAAGGCATGTGTGCGTATATTTTACCCAACAGGGTTCGACCTGCCCGTGTTTCGTCGTCTGTCCATTCGTATATGACTCTGGTGTGGCGCCTCTTCGGCGGACGCTTGAAGTAAAGTGGCTCTTTCGCCTGATGCGGGCAAGCGCTGGGCGGCGAAGGAATCGCGCAGGCGATTACGCATGCCCAATCCTTTGCGCCAAGCGATTAGGGCGCAAAGCAAAGACCCGAAAGTCGCCCGAATTGTTGCGGCAACCCCAGCCGTCACAGCATAAAGCGCGACCGTCCGAGTAGCGAATCTTGCGAAAGTCCGCGTTCGGCAAAAATCGCCCGACCGCCGCGAGATTTCGCGCTCACTCCGCGATTCGGGCGATGCGGCGGTTCGCTATCTGATGCTCGATTACGCGGTGGGATACGCCGAATTCTTCAGCCAATTCGTCAATGTCGTCGCCGTTCACCGACGGGAACCTGACTAGATTCTTAATGGCGGAAGACGGCGCGAGGAATTCGGCGGCGAAGGCGCGGTTGCGCTACTGGCGCTCGGAGCGCGACCGGGTGATTAGCGCGTCCGAATCTGGGGACGCTAGCGCTTCGGCTAGCGCGCGGCAGAAACGAAAGCGCCGCGCGTTGTCGCCGCCGCCCGCGCCGAGCGCGAATCCCGTTTCGCCGCCGCCGTCGCGCGCGATTGCGCCGTCTATCATGCGCGCGGCGCTGAATCTCGCGACTGGTTGCATGATTCTGTCCAGCGTACCGGAATCTTCGCCCAGCGCGGCGGCTATTGACGCCGGCGTTGTCAGCGGTTCGCCGTCCAGATTCAGGTCGCGCCTTAGCCGCCGCGCCCAGTCGTACCCTTCGTCCCAGGGCGTTTCTGCGACTCTGAATTCGCGCACGATTTGGGAGCGAAAAGACTCCACGCGCTCCAGATAGACGCGGTTGTTCCTCGCGCCTTTGAGCGCGGTCTCGATTTCGGACGCGCCCGCGAGCGGGTTCGCCGAGTCAAGCGCGGGGAGGGCTTCGTTCAGCAATCCCCCCAACATGTCGCCGAGCGCGATGACATGTTCGCGGGCGTCGTCGTCCAGCGCGTACGGGTCCCAGCCCAGCGCGGCGGCGGCTTGGCAGAATTGGGTTTCCTCATCGTCCGCGTTGCGAATGGCGTCCCACTCTTCTTGCAGGAAGGTATCCTGAACGTCGAAGGAATCCAAGCGCGTGATGACGCTATCGATGAAATCCGAGCAGGTTTGGCGAAACTCGTCGCCGTCCACTAGGGCTTCATCGCTTCCCAGAAACTCCGCCCGCGTCCAAAGCGAGCGCGTCGGACTCCAGGATAGGCGCGTCTTGCCGCCATGCGATGGAACGATGTCCAGGTTTGGGTATGCGTAACCCTCCCGATTCGCGCCCAAGCAGTGGCGGCGGCGGAAAGCTTGGGAATGTTCGTTTGCGGGGCCGGGCATTTCGCTGTTGATGAACCACCAGTTGGAGACCAGCCACTCGGCGAGCGGATACAGCGGAACATCCGCGAAGTCGCGCACCAACTTGGCGCGCGTGTCGAAAACGCGGGTGACGACCGATTCCCCGGCGCGAATCGTCAGGGAAGCCGAAGTCGCGGACAGTTCGGGTCCGCCCATCCCTTCGCCGTCTAGCCAGTCGAATTCGAAAGCTAGGCTAGTCATGCAGTTCCTCGATTCCTATGGGCCGCCACTCGCTTGGCAACCTCGCAAACGACCGTTAGCATATATCCACTTCCGCCCCGCCCTCTGGACATTGGTCTTGTCCGATGGATTCCCCGGTCGGGGGACTTTACGAAAACCCCCTCTCGGCGTTTTGCCGGAGGGGGATTTTCCATTCTCTAGAGGCGTCCCAACGAACGCCCGCGCCTACCGCCCCTGTTCTTGCCGCAGGTAGGACACTAGGTCCCAGCGCTCCGCCTCCGTCAGCAGTTTGCGGAACTCCGGCATGGGGCAACTTCCGGCGTTGACGCAGCCGTTCGGGTCTAGGCTGGGGTCGGTCAGCGCCGTCACCCGCGTGCCGTAGGCGGTGTTGCCGCCGAAGCTGATGATGCCGTATATCTCGCCGTCCGTGCGGTTCACGGTCAGCTCTTCTTTCAGGTTGGCGGGGATTACGTTCGTCTCGAAGCGGGTTATCGCGCCGTCGCCCTGCAGGGTTTCGCCGTGGCATACCGCGCAGTTGCGGGCGTAGAGCGCGCCGCCGTTGTCGGCGTCTCCGCCGGGGTTCGGGAGCGCTTTGTAGTCGTCTGTCGACGTCAAGACCACTTCCGCGCCCGTTATCGGCACCGCGCCGTCGGGCGTGAGCAGGCGGGGCCCTTCCTGCGAGCGGTACGACGGCTGATAGTGCATCTCGGTGAAGATCTGCACCTTGTTGGAGCCGGTTTCGGGGAACGCCGGCAGTTTGAAGCGTATGTCGCCGCTGATTCGCGTCTCGCCGGTGTTGTTGTTGTAGCAGCCGAGCGAGGCGAGCAGGGCGAGCGAAACCGCCAGAGCGGTCAGCAGTTTCGGGAACATGGCGGACACGCGCTCCTGGTGTCGGCGGCGCGGTTTCGCCCCCGCGACCGCCGGCTTGTCGTTCTGTCTAATCGTGGGACGCACCGGACTTAGGACTCCCAACCCCGCTTGACTTCTTCGGCTCCGACTCTTTTCAGCACCCGTTCGGCTTGGAGGGCGCGGTCTTCGTCCGTTGTGACGGCGACGCCGATGTAGCCTTCGGTGATGCGCTCGTCGTAGGCGCCCATGAACAGGCGCGGCAGGCGCGACTCGATGATTATGCCGATTACGGTGAAGATGATGGCGCCCAGCATCGTGCCTTCGTACATGATGATGGACATGGGGGGGATGGACAGCACCGGCTTGCCGCCCGTGACGAGCGGATAGGCGAGCTGGGTGCCGCTGGTCAGCACCAAGCCGACGATGAAGCCGCAAGCCGCGCCCATGAGCGGCCAGCGGAACAGCGTGTGCTTCGGCTCTTCCTCGCCGAACGTCCCCTCCGGATACGGCGTTCCGGTTATCACCTCGTATTCCGAGTGGACGTAGCCTTCCTCGCGGAGCGCGTCGAGGGCGTCCGCCGCCGCGTCCTCCTGTCCCTCCGGGAACAAGCCCAGAACGCTCTTTTTCGCAAGCATCGCGTTTTACCCTTTCGCCTCTTACTCGCGGACCGTCGCCGGAATGGTCAGACGGCCCAGTTTGAATTCGCGCCGGTTCGTCATCCCCTCTTTTATGTCGAAGAGCGGGATGAGCGGGAAGAACTTGCTGAACAGCAGCATCCCCAGCGCCACGAACGCGAACGTCTCCGCCACTATCAGGATTTCGACCAGCGACGGGTGGTAAGTCCCCCAGTCGAACGTCAGCGGCTGGCGGCGCACCACCGACGGGATGATGATTAGGAACCGCTCCAGCCACATGCCCACGTTCACAAGGATGGTCGTTATCAGCATCCAGAACGCCGAGCGGCGGACTTTCTTGAACAGCCACATCGGCACGGGGATGAAGAACGACGTCACCAGGAAGATCATGAACAGCGGCCCGTACGGCCACTCGAACACCTGCAACTCGCGCAGGGCGATTTCAGGCCCCTCCAGCGTGTAGAGCGCGAACACCCACTCGAGGAAGAAGAAGAAGAACCAAGTGGTCGCCACGACTATCAGCAGGCGCGCTATGGCGTCGAAGTGGTCGGGGCGAATGTAGTTGTCCAGTTTCCACATCCACACGCCCAGCGCCATCAGCATGGCGACGGCGGAGACGCCGGAATGTATCGCGCCGATGATGAAGTACGGCGCGAATATGGTCGAATGCCAACCCTCCACGCCGATGACCACCGCGAAGTCCCAAGACACTATGGAGTGAACGGAGACGAACACCGGCAGAACCAGCGCCGACAGCAGTATGCCGGCTATCGCCTGCAGTTTCCACTGTCGGGGCGTCCCGCGCCAGCCGAGGCAGAGCCAGGCGTAAGCGCGCTTGACCCAGACGTTTTGGGCGCGGTCGCGCACGACCGCGAGGTCGGGTATCAGCGCGATGAATACGAACAGCGAGCTGCCTATCAGATAGGTCATCACGGCGCTGGGGTCCCACACGAACGGCGAGCGCACATTGGGCCAAACCCCGCGCGCGAAGTCGTAGGGGAACACCCAGAAATCGCGCCAGGGCCTGCCGACGTGGAACAGCGGCGTGTGCAAAGCCGCCATCAGCGAGAACACCGTCATGACTTCGGCGGCGCGCGTCACGGGGCGCCGCCACTCCGCCTGCGTCAGGCGCAGTATGGCGGAGATCATGATTCCGGCGTGGCTGATGCCGATCCAGAACACGAAGTTGACGAGGAAGAACCCCCAGAACACCGGGCGGTTCAGCCCCGTGACGCCAAGCCCCTTGTTCATCATGTAGCCGAACGCGCCCAGCCCGGTGCAGACCACGACCGCCAAGAAGATGACGGTGGGCAGCCACCAAGACGGCGTTCCGAGAACCCCCGACAGGAGGTCTCTGTTGATCGTCTTCTGATCCAGATGTACGTGTTCTAGCATGTCGTCTCGCCGGATTCGCCCGAAAGCGGCTCTCGCCCGCTCGGATTCGGTCGGTCTATTCCGATTTGCCCATCACTCTCACATGCCCGCGATGATACGGCACATGTCCCTTGTCGTAAAGTTGAAGCTCGCGCTGCTCCCAGAAGTTCATTATCGGGAACAGGCGGCTGGCGAACAGGTACGCCAGAACCATCAGCCCGACCGCGCCCAGCATGATGAACACGTCCCAAACCTGGGGATAGACGGTCGCCGGCAGATGCTTCATGTCCATGGCGACTTTCAGCCCGTGTTCCATGTGGATGTCGGGGTGTCCGTCCGGGTTGCCGATTCCGGGAACCGAGTACGCCGCCACGAACATTCTCACCCTGTCCAGGAACAAGCCCGCCAGCACGGACACCGCTATTATCGGCGGCCCCCAAAGGCTGTGGCGAACCGGGTTCCAAACCAGCGTCCACAGCGGTATGACGAACACAAGCATGAACGTCGCCATGAATATCCACAGGTAGGGTCCGGTTATCAGCAGCTCGATGACCGCCTGCTCGAACGGCATTTTGCCGTACCAGAGGACGTTGAAGCTGGAGAACCAGAACCAGAACCAGAGCAGCGACAGGGCGAACATGAGCTTGCCGAGCCCCCAAATCTGGTCTAGGCCTATGTATCGTTCGTAGCCGCCGAAGGTGCGCAGCGCCCACGCCGTCAGAATCATCGTGGCGGCGGCGGCTTGCAGGGCGTTGGCGGCGTGAGTGACCGGATACAGCGCGTCTATCCACCCCGGCACCAGCGTCATCAGGAAGTCCACGCTGATGAGGAAGTGGACGAACACGAGCATCATGAAGTAGAGCGCGCCGAGGATTCCCAGCCGCCGCTTCATCATCAGCCACTGCTTGGAAGTGCCTTGCCAGCCGCGCGCCATGCGCCGCGCCCAGCGTTGCTGGAACGACCCCTCCGGCGCGCGCTTCGCTATCGACGCGAAATCCGGCAGGCAGGAAAGCCACACCAGCGCCAGCCCCGTTATCACAAGCCCCAGTATCGCCGCCGACGCCCATATGTGGGGCGTGTAGGACGGCACCAGTTCGGGATGGTCGAAGTCGAAGAACCAGAGCGAGCGCCGCCTGTCGCTGAGCGGCGGAAGCAGCCACAGCAACGGGATGAACCAGAGCATGCTCACAAGCCCGACCGCGCTCCACAGCTCGGCGGCGCGCGATATGGGGCGGCGCCAGTGCGAGTTGGCGAGGCGCGGCGCTATCGCCACCATCGGCGCGGCGGACGCCGTGGTTATCATGAAGCTGAACATGGCGACGTAGTATCCCCACGCCTCTTTGGAGCTTTCGCCGAAGCCGCCGCCGATTCGGACGGCGATGCCGATGATTCCGAGAACGGCGAACACGCCGAACACCGCCACGGCGCGCCAGAAGCCCTCGCCGACTCGCAGATGCTTCGACATCAGGTCGCGGGTGGTCTCCTCCGGCGACGTAGGCGGGTTGGCGACCCGCTCGTCGACGTGGTGATGGACGTCGTGAAGCGCCTCGGCGCGCGCGCCGCTAGCCATGTCCGCCTCCAGATTCGCCGAATTCCGGATCCACTTTTCGCAGATATATCACGGACGGATTCGTTCCCTTGCTTTCCAAAACCCGGTAGCCCCTGCCGTGGTCGGATTCCTGCAACTCGTTCCGCGCCAGTTCCTGCTCGGCGTTCTTGCCTTTCGGCAGCCGCTCGCCGGCGCGCCGCGCCGAGAGTATCTCGAACAGGTCGCCGTACACCAGCGTCTCCGTCGGGCAGGCGTTGACGCAAGCCGGGCTCAGCGCGCGCTTCAAGTCGGGGTCTTGGGCTATCGTCTCGTAGGACGAATCCCCCTTCTCGCGGACGGCGGTTCGCTTAGTCCGCTTGATGCGCTGGATGCAGAACGTGCATTTCTCCATGATGCCGCGGCTGCGGACGGTCACATCCGGGTTCAGCTGGTTCTTCAGGCTTTCGGGCCATTCCGGCTCCCAGAAGTTGAAGAAGCGCGCGTGATAGGGGCAACCGTTGGCGCAGAAGCGCGTTCCGATGCAGCGGTTGTAGATCTGGACGTTCAGCCCCTCCGCGTTGTGGTACGTCGCGTACACCGGGCAGACCGGCTCGCACGGCGCGTCGGCGCAGTGCTGGCAGAAAATCGGCACGAACCGCGCGCGGACGTCCGGGAACTCCCCCTCCCAGTAGCGCTCCACCCGTATCCACTGGATGGCGCGCCGCTGGTTGAAGTGTTCCTCTTCGTTGATGGGAATGTTGTTCTCGGCCTGGCAAGCCACCACGCAGGCTTGGCAGCCCGTGCAGCGATCCAGGTCGACTATCATCCCCCAGCTTTCAGCCATTTAGAAGCTCTCCTAGCTGTCGGTCGCGGTCACTTCGTAAACGCGATGCTGTTCGTCCACGGGCGCCTCCGGAACGGTGTTCTCGAACTTCGGAACCCGTACCCAGTCGTCCGTCTTCTCTATGTTCACTTTCGTCGCCGCCCACGCGAACGCGCCGGATGTGGAATCCTGCAACGGCGCGAGTATGGCGAACACGTTGGCGCCCCGGTCTTTCGCGTAGCGCCCCTGATGCGCGTGTCCCTGCCCGAACGGGATGGACACCGTGTCCGGCGGAACGCCGGGATGCGGGAACGCCAGCGCCTCGATGGAGCCGCGCGGGGAAGTCACGCGAATCACGTCCCCCTCGCGTATGTCCCTGTTTTCGGCTACTCGGAAGTTTATCTCGATCCAAGTCCGCCAGGCGGCGGTGGTTATCGGGTCGGGCGTCGCCTGCATCCAGGGCAGATGCGCGCGCTGTCCCTCGCCTATCCCCGTTTGGCTGAACGGCGTCAGGTAGAACTCGAAGCCGCCGTCGCCTTCGAATCGCGGCTCTTCATAAGGCGCGAGCGCGGGCGGGACATGTCCGTTGGCGGGCTGGACTGCGGCGGAATCCCACCATCCGCCGCGCTGCAGAACGCCGTTCCAGAAGCCGCCGAAAGTCGTCGCGCTGACCGAACCGCGGTTGAGCGCGTAAAGCCTCTGGGCGTCCGCCCGGATTACGTCCTTGAATGTGGATATGTCGTCGCCGAATCCCAAGTCGATTCCGACGCCCTGCGCGACGGACATTAGGACGTCCGCCAGTCCGCGCGAGCCGAGCTCCGCGCCGCGATTTTCGAAGAATGGGCGCACGACGGGCTGTTGGAAGCCGACCATCTGGTAGCCGGGCCCGAAATCGGGCGCGTCCGTCCCCCAGTCCTCAAAAGCGGTGTGGCGGGGAAGTATCAAATCCGCCATCGCCGCGCTGTCGTCCAGCGTGTCGCTGAAGCTGACTATCAGCGGCACGTCGTAGGACGCGGCGCGGATGTCCAGCGAGCCGGGCAGGGCGTAGAACGGATCCGCGCCCGCCATGAGCAGGGCGTCGATGCGTCCGGCGCGCATGTCGTTGACCAGCGTCCGCCAGCGCGACATGGAGCCGACCGACGGCGACGCGGCGATGTTCTCCAGCGGCGGCGGCGGGTTGAACCGCACCCCGCCCTCCGCGCCCGCGCCGCCCGCGAGATGGTTCAGCGAGTAGATGGCGATGAGGTTCGCTTCGCCGTTCGTGTGCGCCGCCGCGGAGCCGCCGCCGAAGGCGATGGACGGCCCATGCTCGGCGAATTCGCGGGCGGCGTGGCTAATCGCGTCGGCGGACACGCCTATCCGCTCGGCGACCGCGCTCGGCGCGTACTGGTCGAGCGCGGACGGGTCGCCGCCGGTCAGGGCGTTCACAGCCGAAGCTTCGCCCAAGCCCTCATCGGCGATTACCTGCGCGACGCTGAGCGCGAACAGCCCTTCCGTCCCCGGCTTCACCGGAATCCACTTGTCGGCGTTCGCCGCCGTCATCGAAAAGCGCGAATCGACGTGGTAATGCGTCCCGCGCTTGCGGTCGCCGCCCTGCCGAAACTCGCCGTATCCGCGAGAGTAGCGGACGGGCGTCCCCCAAGTGTTCAGGAAATCCGCGCCGAACGACAGGATGAAGTTGGCGTTGGCTATGTCGAAATCCGGCATCCTGTCTTGCCCGAACACGGTTCGGACGGCGCTTTTCAGGTTGGTTCGCTCAAGCGGCTCGAACGGGACATAAGTCGCGCCGTAGGCGTCCGCGAAACTGCGGACGACGTAGCCGAGATGCCCGCCGAGCGGGTTGGTCGTTAGAACCGCGCGCCGCTGCCTGCCCTCGTTGCGGATGTTCTGCAGATGGAAGCCCAGCCTGCTGATGGCGTCCGTCCAACTGATTTCCTCGAACTGGTTCGCGCCGCGCTCGCCCGCTCGCACCATGGGGCCCCGAATCCTGTCGGGGTTGTAGAGCGACTGCAGGGCGGCTTCGCATCGGGCGCTGTGCTTGCCGACGTTGACGGGGTAATCGACGTTGCCCTCTATCTTCTTGGCGCGCCCTTCCATGACGCGGACGACCACGCCCTCCCCAGCGCCGCATTCCGCGCACAGCGTGGCGTACCAGTTGTCGCGCCCGGAGACCAAATCCTCCGGCATCTCGACGGAGGACTGGACGAGCAACTCGTCCTCCGGCACGCCGCAAGCCGCGAAAATCACGGCGGCGGCGGCGGAGCCGCCCGTGAGCGTCATAAACTGTCTTCTGGTCAGAGCCATGTCTGGGTTGCGCCTCTTAGTAGTGGCAGGTTGTGCAGTCGGTCGGGGCGTCGTTTTCGCGGTGGCAGTCCACGCAGTCGCTCATCTTGAGCGAGCGCACCTGATTCACCTTCTCCATCGCGCCCACGTCGCCGTGGCAGGTCGAGCAGACGGCGGTCGCCGCAACGCCGTCCCGCTCGGAGAAGTATCTGATATGCGATTCATGCACGAAGTGGACGTGGTCGGGGACGCGGTGGACGCGCACCCACTCTATCGGGTCGCCCTCGGCGTAGGCGTCCCGAATCTTCTTAATCTCCGCCATGGCTTCCTCGTCGGAGCCGTCCACCGCCTGATGGCAGGTCATGCACAGCGCGACGGCGGGGATGGACGCCTGCGCGGAAGTCTCCACTTCCCTGTGGCAGAAGACGCAGTCCAAGCCGAGCTCCTGCACGTGCGTGGTGTGCGGGAAGTCTATGGGCTGCTCCGGACCCTCGTCGGACGAGAAGATTATCGGCGTTCCGAACCAGGCGGATATGACCCAAGTCAGGACGACCAAGACCGCGACGAGCGTTATCAAGCCGCCAACGCCCAGCGCCGAGAAAAGCGCGACGCGCTTGCCGCTGGGTTTCTTTATTTGGAAATCGCCTGGTATCAACTCGATCTATTCCTGCGGATGGTCGGCGCGCCGCATTTTGGGCGCGTCTTTAAATCCAGTAATCGGGCCAGAAGTCCCTCAACACGCCGGCGAGGACTATCGCGCGGTAGATGAAGAACATGGCGACGGCGAAGCAGATGATCGCCAGCGCGTAGAGCGGAGGCCTCGCCTTGCTGAAGCGCGCCGAGATATGCCCCGACATCACGAACGAGGGGATCATGATATGCCCCAAGATCATGTTGGAGGCGAACAGGATTACGAACAGCACCGCGCCCCAGAGGCTCATCATCAGGCTGCCCAGTTCTCGCCAGCTCGCCGCTCCGATTACGAACGGGTCTATTGTCGGTTCCATGCGCTGTCCGAAAGCGGGCGTTCGCCCGGATTTTAGCCCCGCGCGCGAGGCTCCGTTTATTATCACACCGGCGCTTGGGGGCGTCAAGGGCGGCGCCTCGCTCGCCATTCCAAGAACCGTTGTGAAAATTATCACTTTGCGCCGCCGCCTGTCAAGCGTATTTTGCGCGTTCGCGGAATTGCAAACCGCGCCGCTTGGGGGTATATTTCTCTCAGAATCGTGAAACGCCGCCCCGCGCGGGCGGGAAACGACCGAAAACGACCAGCGCAACGGAGGAAAAACGCAATGCCAGCCGCGCTCAGAACCAACAACGTGACAACCAAAATGGCGAAGGGCGAGAAGGCGTATGGGCTTAACCTGTCGTTCCCCTCGACCGCCCTCATCGAGCTGGGCGGGCAGGCGGGGTTCGATTTCGTGACTTTCGACTCCGAACACGGGCCGTTCACGGTGGACATGCTGGACGACCTCTGCCGCGTGGCGGACATGTCGGGGCTGACGCCGATGGCGCGCGTCCCCGACATAGAGCATCCGACCATCCTGCGCTTCCTCGACCGGGGAATCATGGGAATCACAGGCCCGCACATCGTGGACGCCGACCGCGCCCGAAAACTGGCGGACGCCTGCCGATACGTCCCCGAAGGCAAGCGCAGCTTCGGCTCCGGACGCGGCGCGCATTTCGGCGACGTCGAATCCCTCCCCGACTACATGCGGAATTTCAACGACAACGTCCTGGTCATAGCCCAGCTGGAGGACGTTCAGGTTCTCGACCATATAGACGAGATTCTGGCGGTGGACGGCGTGGACCTGTACGCGTCGGGCGCGCAGGACATAGCGCAAAGCATGGGCTTGCCGGGACAGCCGAATCATCCGCGCGTCCGGGAGTTCGAGGCGGCGGTGCGAGACGCCGTCCACGCCGCCGGCAAAAACATGGCGGACGACGTGATGGACTCGGCGCGCGCGGCAAATCTGTTCATGGACGGCGCGCGGGCGTTTCTGGCGGCTAGGGGCGGCTAGAATGGGAAGGGGGCGGCGCGTTCCGCTATACTGAAGCGGAGCCAACGAAGAAACCCGAAAGGAACCCTTGCCTAAAATGAACTCCAAAGCGACTGCGCCCAGCGACGTAATCGCCAGCAGCGCGAATCTCATGGCGGAAGGCGAGCGCGAACTAGCCGCGTTCAGGCGAGAAGCCGCGTCCGACAAGGTGTGGGAGGCGGTCGAAGTTCGCCTAAAGGACATAGCGGACCGCCGGGGATGGGAGTACGAAACCCACTCTCAGGTTTACGAAATAGTGGCGCGGCTCGCCGACGAAGCGGGCGGCGAAGGGCTGAGAATCCTCTTCTCATACGCCGTCAACATGCGCTGGAACTACATGATCGAATCCACGCCCGTTCCCCGCTTGGAGTACGAGATAGGCGCGGTCAAAGAGTTTCTGGCGATGCTGGACCGCGTGGCTTAGGGAGACGCCAATGCCGGACGCGCCGATTGAATCGCATGCCGCGCGATGCTGACGAACCGGCGGTACATCTCGATGAGCGAGTCCATACGCGGCGCGCGGGCGTTTCTGGCGGATAGGGGAAGGGCGGTGTTATCTAGGGACGCGTCGACATTAGAATGGACGCCATCGCTTGCGGTTTCTACTACATGGCTCCCCCGTCATTCCCGCGAAAGCGGGAATCCAGAAGCCTGCGAACGCGAACGCCGACGAGGAACCATCGCGTCCTGATAAACCTGCCCGCAGTTCTTATAGTCGTATGCTGGGTGTCGGCAAAACCGCGCCTAGCGGCGGTGCAGTCCCCCTCAACCTAGCCTTCTCCCATCAAGGGAGAAGGGATGCGTTGATTTCAGTTCAAGCCTGATTTCAAGTGGCTATCTTGTCCCCGCTTCCGCGAGGATGACGTTGTTGGGAGACTCTGGATTCCCGCTTTCGCGGGAATGACGGGCGGGAGCGCGCTGGGAAACGGCGAAAAGTGTCCAATTCGCGCCAAATCCAACAAACATACCCCTGTAAGCCCATCAAGGTAGAATGGATGCGTTGTCTTCGGTTCAAGCCTGATTTCAAGTGGCTATCTTGTCCCCGCTTCCGCGAGGATGACGTTGTTGGGAGACTCTGGATTCCCGCTTTCGCGGGAATGACGGCGACAGGGGGCGCGGAAGCGGCGAAAGGCGTCCAATCCGCGTTAAATCAGCCGAGCATGCCCTTGTTAGCCCATCAAGGGAGAATGGATTTGGCGACTGAAATTCATCGTTGATTTCGTTGGGCATGCCTTTGCAATCCGCGGTCCGGCAAACTCAGCTCTCCCACGATTCCCGCTCGCTCCGAATGTGCGCTTCCGCTTCCGCGGCTGTTTCGAACATGGGCTTGGCGGGGGCTTCCGCTAGGACGTCCAGAATGGACACGCGCCGCGCGGAATCAGAGCGCATGACGACCACATCGACCGATTCCCCCTCGCGCAACGCGCCGTTTTGGATTTCGTTTTTTCCGCCCGGCAGAACCGTAGCCTGCAGATGCAGCGTCTCTCGCATGCGCGGCGCCTCCTCATCATGCGTTCGTCTCATCTGACTCAAGTGTATCACAAGGCGCGGCTGCTTCACGCTAAGCGCCGCCCGCCCCATCTCACGGGCTTGTCAGCAGAACGAGCGCGTTCAGCACAAGATTGGGATACTCCACCTCGCCCGCCCCGCCGCGCCTTGACAGGGTTTCGGTTATGAACCTCAAATCGTCCGCGAGCGGCGCTTGGGACGAGATGGACTCCACGTACCCCGCGATTTCCGACGGCGCCAGGCTGACGAATCGGCGGTACATGTCCATGAGCGCGTCCGGCGACAGCCTGCCCCTGCGCCGCAACTCGTCGCGCAGATGGTCTAGGCGCGGGTCGTGCATGACCGCCCGCCACATGATTAGACGCCCCCGCATATGCGGCGATTCCGGGTCGTCCGCGATTCGCTCGAATTCAAGTCCGAGCCGGTGCAGATATTCGCCCCATCGGTAGCCCGCCGGCGCTCTGGCGGTCTCTATTCCGGCGTACTCGCCTATCTTGCGGATGAGCGCGACTTCGAATGTGTACGCCTCCGCTTCCCGCATCGCTCGGATGACGTCCGCGTTCTCGGCGCCGCTTCCCTTGCCCTGCGCGGGGTTTAGCATCCCCTGCAGGGCGTGTCCGGCTTCGTGGGCGGTGACGGCGAGCGCCGAATCTTGCGGCTCGTAGCCGCGCATCGCCAGCAGAAGCCCCTCGTCCGTCCGCGCGCAGCACCAGCCGAGATACGCCTTGAGCTTCGGATTGTCCAACTCATCCGCCAGCAGCTCGTATTCCTCGCGGCTGAAATAGCGCGCTACCCAACCTTCCTCGCGCGGGGTTCTGCCGGTGAGCAGCCAGTAGCCGTTCTCGAACAATTCCTCTATGAGGGCGGATTCGTCGCGCCAGTAAACCGTCTTGCCGCCTTGCGTGAACACCGCGACATTTCCGACCACTTTCGCGCTGGTTCCGAGCGCTTCATCGAGTTTCGCGCGCATCTCGCCGCGCGAAAGCGGTCGGAAGGCGGGCGTCGGAGCGGGCGTCGGAACGGGCGCGGGCGCGTATCCATCCGGCAAGCCGGCGGCGATTGCGTATATGTAATCGTTCGGCGAGCCGACGTAAACCGCGCCGTCTTGGACTGAAAGCGCCGGGGGCGAGTCGCCGCCGCCGCCGGCTTGGAACCACCACGCCAAGCCGCCGCTTTCGGCGTCGAGGGCGCGCAGGAAGTCGTTGTCCGCTATGTACAGCAACCCGCCGTCGAGCGCGGGCGCGGAGCGTATGGGGGCGTTGCCGATTTTGCGCCGCCAGTTCAGCGAGCCGTCCTTCAACGATACGGAGTAGGCGAAGCCGTCGTCCGCGCCGAAGAAGGCGTTGCGCTCGGACGCCGCCGCTCCGCCGGCGACAGGGCTGCCCGCGTAGAAGCTCCATCGGTTCGCGCCGTCCGCCGCGTCCAGGGCGTAAACCCGACCGTCCCAAGCGCCGACCAAAACCGCGTCCCCGACGACGAGCGGAGCGGAAGACGCGCCCCTTCCCAACTCCGTTTTCCAATTCAGCGCGCCCGTTTCGGCGTCCAGAGAATAGACCCAGTCGTCCAGCGATGCGACGAAGACCGAATCGCCCGCGAGCGCCGCGCCGCCGTATATCGCGCCGCCGGTTTCGTAAGACCACAGCGCCGCGCCGTCCTCGAGGCTAACCGCCGCCGCGACGCCGCTTGAGGACGCCGCGAAAACGCTCTTGCCGTCGGCTGACACCGCGCCGTACACGCCGCCGCCGATGGGCGCGGACGTCCACAGGATTTCGCCGCCTTCGCGCGAGAGGGCGGTCAGCCGCCCGTCCAAACCGCCCGCGATGACCGCGCCGCCGGATACGGCGGGACGCGCCGCGACGCCCGCGCCGATTTCGCGCTCCCACCGAACCGCGCCGGACGCCGCGTCAAGGGCGTACAGCGAATCGGAGGAGCCGACGTAAACCGTTCCGTCCGCGACCAGCGGCGCGGAGCCCCGCCAGCCGCCCGACCAGAACCGCCAGACCGCCTCGCCCGGCTTGGGCGGCGGCGCGGGCGCGGCGGTCGCCGTCGGCGGGACGGGCGTGGAAGCGGGCGGCGGCGTACTCGTCGGCGAAGGCGCGGCGGTCGCCGTCGGCGGGATGGGCGTGGAAGTAGGCGACGGCGTACTGGTTGGCGGAACGGGCGTATTCGTGGGCGTCGGCGTATTGGTTGGCGGAACGGGCGTGGAAGTGGGCGTCGGCGTACTCGTCGGCGAAGGCGTCAATGTAGGCGACGGCGTCGCTGTCGGCGATGGCGTCGGCGTACTGGTTGGCGACGGCGTGAAAGTGGGCGTCGGCGTCATGCTCGGCGGAGCCGGCGAAGGCGTGGCGCTGGGCGGCGCGGCGACTGCTACGGGAACGGGCGTCGCCGAATCTTCGGACGTCCGTATGCAGGCGGCGGCAACCAACCCCGCCGAGACGACGGCGGCGGCGGCGACAACCCAACGCGGCGCTTTCAAGACGGCACACTCCCCCTAACGCATGGCGGCGATTCGCGGGAACGCATCCCGCGATTATCAGGTTACACGTCCCGAAAGCCCCTCACAAGCCCTAGCCAAAGCGCGCGCCAGCGGTTATAATGGCGTTTCAGGGAATCGGGCGGCGGTTGGGTGACAGTCTTGGAAGTGTCCCTGGAAAGGAGGGTCGCGCATTGGACAGTAGTATGAGGAGGTTCTCCGAGTAGGTGTTCGCTTGGAGCGCCTCTAAAGCGCGCGGGGGCTTTCGCCATTGAGCGGAAGCCCCCGCGTTGTTTTTCCGTTCCGTCCGCGCCCGTTCGCCCGATTGGGCGTCCGTGTGGGCGTCCGTGTGGGCGTCCGCGTCCGTCCGTTTAGCGCGCGCCCTCGAAAAAGCGGCGCGGGTTGTTCACGAAAATGTCCTCTATGTTCGCGTCCGTCGCCCCCAGCTCTTTCAGGCGCGGAATCACGCGGCGGGTTATGAACAGGTAGCCGTCCGGGTTGTGCCGCGTCCGCTGCGCCTGCATCTCCGCGCTGGCGATGCTCAGCGTCACAGACCAGTCGTGTCCGAGCATGATGCGCCACCCCCAGCCCGCTTCGATGAGGTTCCACGCCGTTCGGGTGCGCCCTTCCCAATCCGGCGTCAGCTCGGTTTGGCGTCCGGGGTAGCGGTCAAGCCCTATCCAGACGCCCTTTTCGAGCAAGCCCGTGAGGTATTCCAAATCGGTGGTGTCGTTGCTGTGTCCGACGTAAACGCGGTTGAGGTCGACGCCTTCGTCTTGGAAAATCGCCACCTGCTGGTCGCCGACGCGCTCCGGCGCCCAGGTGTGGGTTGATATGGGGACGTCGGTCGCCTTCTGCGCGCGCGCCGCCGCCCGCAGGATGATTTCGCCCTCCGGCGTCACCCCGCCCATGTCGTTGGCGACTTTGATTATGCCCGCCCTGATGCCGGTGTTTTCAATGCCGACTTCGATTTCGCGCCTGTACAGCCCCGCGACGATGTCCGGATCCGCCGTCCAAAACACGCGGGGGATGTCGCGCCAAGTGCCGGTGGCGCAGATTATGTTGACGCCCGATTCGCGGGAGACTTGCTCGAGCATGCGGATGTCGCGCCCCAAGTCGATGGTGGTGACGTCCACGATGCTCCGCAGTCCCTCGCCGCGCGCCTCGCCCAGCTCGGCTATCCCCCGCGCTATCGTCCCTTCGCGGTCGATGAACTCCGGATAGACGTACTGTATGCCCGCCGACGACACGAGGACATGCTCGTGGGACAGGGTGAAGCCCAAGTCCGCCGTGTCCATCGGCCCCAGTACCGAGTTGATGATTGCCATTTCGCCCTCTCCAGTTCGTTGGCTATCGGTTGGATGATGATTCGGTTGTCCGCGCGGCGGCTTCGCGCTCGTCGTCGAAATCGTAGATGAGACGCATGACCTCCGGAACCAGCTCGCGCGGAACCATCATCGGCGTCTGCGTCGGGTCGTTGAAAGCGGCTTCGTCCTCCGCCAGCCATTCCGCTTCCGTCATGTTTTCGTAGTGGTCGATGACGCTGCGGACGCGCGCTTCGTCCCAGCCTTTGGGGAATTCGGTTGTCACGGTCATTTTATCCCTTTCTCACTTCGCCGCCCGCGCGGTTTCGGCGGTTTCGCGCTCGTCGTAGAACTTGGCGATTAGCGCGCTGACTTCGGGAGCCAATTCGTTGGGAACCATGATTAGCGAGTAGCCGTCGAACTCGAAATCGTCTTCGAATTCTTCATACTCGTCCTCTTCCGCCGTGTTTTCGAAACGGTCGGCGTCGTCCCGGGCGCGCTTTTCGTCCGCGCCTTTGGGGAATCCGCTCATCGCGCCCCCCGCGCGGCTTCGGCGGCTTCGCGCTCGTCGTCGAACTTGGCGATGAGCGCCACGATATCCGGAACCAGCTCGCGCGGAACCATCATCGCCGTCTGCGTCGGGTCGGCGAAAGCGGCTTCGTACTCTTCTGTCGCTTCCTCTTCCGTCTGGTTTTCGTAGTGGTTGATGACGCTTCGGACGCGCTTCTCGTCCCAGCCTTTGGGGAATTCGGTTGTCGCCGTCATTATATCCCTTTCTCACTCCGTTCGGGCGGCTTCGCGCTCGTCGTAGAACTTGGCGATGAGCGCGCTGATTTCGGGCGCCAATTCGTTGGGAACCATGATTAGCGAGTAGCCGTTGAACTCGAAATCGTCTTCAAACTCCTCATCGTTTTCGGAACGGTCTGGGGCGTCCGGGGCGCGCTTTTCGTCCCGGATTTTCGCATAGTCGTTCATCGCCCGCTTCATGTGTATCATACGGCGCTCCGGCGCGAAAGGCTATGTTTCGCGCCGCTTCAGCCCGCCGCCGAAACCACCGGGTTGCTGAGCGTTCCGACGCCGCTTATCTCCACTTCCACCGTGTCGCCCGCCGCCATGTTTTGCGTCGCGCCGTCCGTCCCCATCCAAATCATGTCGCCCGGATGCAGGGTCAGGTAGCGCGACATTTCGCTTATGTAGTGCGCTACGCCGAATATCATGCCGTTGGTCGGGAATTGCGACATGGTTTCGCCGTTGATTCTGACGGTGGTTTCCATGCTTTCGAGATCGGCGTCCGTCTCTATCCACGGCCCCATCGGCTTGAAAGTGTCGGTGTTCTTGGCGCGCCACAGGGTTCGGTCGCTCGCCTGCCAAGTCCGTTCGCTGACGTCGTTGCCGATTGTGTAGCCGAGAACGCAGTCGAGCGCCTCCTCTTCCGACACATGCTTGGCGCGCTTGCCGATGACTGCGACCAGCTCGCCTTCGTACTGGACGCGCTCGGTGGCGTCCGCCGGTATGACGATGGGCTCGCCGTGCGCGATGAGGGCGTTGTTGGCGCGATAGCCGATGTCCGCCTTTTGGGGGATGTCCGGCTCGCGCCCCAGAAGCGCCGCCGCCTCGCGGACATGCGCCTCGTAGTTGACGCCGGCGGCGTAGAATGTGAGCGGCTCCAGCGGAACGCGAATCCGAACCGCCGCGATGGGGATTCGATGCCCCGTCCGCCGCCAGTCGCCGAACGGCGTCCCCGCCGCCTCTTCCACGGCGTCGCCCTCGACGATTCCGTAGCTGGTCGTCCCGCCGTATGCGTATCGCATCCATCTCATTGTTCTTCATCCTCCGTTCGCGGCGCTTGGGGCGCGCCGTTGTCGTTTTCGTCGCCGTCCCCGACATTCTCGCTCCAACATTCATGGAAGTAAACGAACACGTCGCGCATCACGGCGGTCAGCGGGACGCCGATTAGGACGCCCCAAATCCCCATCAGCTGGCTGGCTATCACCAGAATCGCCATTATCAGCACGGGATGGAGCCTCACCGCCTTGCCGTGTATGCGCGGCGAGAGCAGGTTGTTCTCGATTAGCTGGACGGCGGTATATGCCACGATGACCCAGATTATCTGCCCCGGATCGTTCGACAGCGCCACGAGGACGCCCGGAACCGCGCCGAGTATGGGGCCTATTATGGGAATCAGCCCGAATATGCCCGCCAGCAAGCCGAGCGTGAGCGCGAACGGCACGCCCAGCAGAGCCATGCCGGCCCATACCAGCGTCCCCACTATAACCGCGCTGGTCAGTTGCGCGCGGACGTAAGACCGAACCACGCTGTGGACTATGCCGAGAACGTTCCCCGCATGCTCTCTGCCCGGCGGCGGAACCATGCGGATGAAGCCGTCCCGCAACCGTTCGCCATCTCTGAGCAGGTAGAACAAAACGAACGGCACGACCAGCAAGCCGACCAGCAGGGTGAGAATGTTGGACGCGCCGCTTAGGATGCGCCCCAGCATCCCCCGCGCGGCGTTGGCGAGCGCCGTTCCGGTTTGGGAAACCCACATGTCCACCTGATTGCGGACGTCTTCGGTCAGCGAGAACCGCGTCTCCAAATCTTGGGACATGACTTCGAGCGCGTTGCGCGCGCTTTCGTATATCTGCGGAATCTGCTCGGCGAACTGTCGCCCCTGAGTGACTAGCGGCGGAATGGTGACCCAAAGAACCGCCGTCATGACCGCCACGAACAGGGCGTAAATCACCAACACCGTCAAGATGCGCGCGATGTTCGGGTGGCGCTCCCTGAAGGGGATGCGGTTTTCAACCCGCTTGACAAACGGAAACAGCAAATCCGCCACAATCAGGCTGATGATGAACGGAAACAGCGCCGACCGCGCCAGATAGAGCGCGTAGAGGATTCCGAGCGTCGCGGCGGCTATCAGCAGCGACAAGCGCCACCGAACCCACAGGGCGGACGCCCCGTTGCGGCTTTGCGGCTGTTGCGGCGGCGGCTGTTGCGTGTTGGACATTGGGGGCTTATCCTGCAGTCGCGAGACTCTTGCGCCTCGCGTCCATCAACCTAAATCAACTCTTTGCGCCTTCGCGCCTTCGCGCCTTTGCGTTAACTTCCTTTCGCGGATTTCTCAAACCGCTCCGCCCAGCATCTCGCGGAACGCGGGGATTACTTCTTCCGCAACCCTATCACATTCCTCCACATGCGGGAATCCCGACAGGATGAATTCGTCTATGCCCAGTTTCCAGTAGTCGAGCAGCTCGCCCGCCACTTGCGCCGGCGTTCCGACGAGCGCCGTTCCGCAGTTTACGCGGACGGTGGATATGCCGTTCCACAGATGGGGCGCGAGCATGTGGCGCTCCGCCGCGCGCGCTTGGGACTGCTGGCCGACCATCGCTGTATTGGCGAAGGCGGTTTGCCGCTGCGCTTTGACCGCGCCGGCGGCTTGCGACAGCAGCGCGTCCGCCGCGTCCCAAGCCTCGCGCTCCGTTCGCCTTGTTATGATGTGCGTCCGCAAGCCGTAAGACGGCGCGCGCCCGGCGTCCGCGAACTTGGCGTCCGCCCGCCGCAGATGGGCGGCTATGTCCGCTTTGGGCAGTATCCACGCCAGATAGACGTCGGACTGCTTGCCGGCGAGGTTCAGCGCGCGCTCGGACGCGCCGCCCAAGTAGAACTTGGGACCGCCATTCACTACGCCGGGGACCGCCATCGCGCCGCGCAGGTTGACGAAATCGCCGTTGAAATCCACCGGCTCCGGCTTGCTCCACAGCGCGCGGAGCGCCGCGATGAACTCATCCGCGCGCTCGTATCTATGCGCGTGGTCGCTATGCTCGCCGAAGCGCTCGAAATCGCCCTGTATGCCGCCGGGGACGACGTTCAGATCGACCCGCCCGCCGCTTATCTGGTCGAGCGTCGCCGCCATCTGCCCGAACAAGCCGGGGCTTATGAAGCCGGGGCGGACGGCTATCAGAAACCGTATCCGCGAAGTGACCGCCGCCAGCGCCGTCGCCGTCGTCCAAGTCTCCGCGAGCGGGGCGGTTTCCTCGAACAAGCCGTTGGCGAAGCGCGTGGGAATCAGCAGCGAGTGGAATCCGTTTCGCTCGGCGGTTTCCACGACGCGCCGCAGATAGTCGAACGTCGGCGCGCGCTCGGCGCGGAGCGTTCCGATATGCTCGCCGTCCCCGTCTATGGGGATGAACCAGTCGAATTTGGGTTGCGGTCGCCCGCCGTCTGCGATGGACATTTTCGCCCTCTTAAATCCTGCGCCCTTGAATGTCTTTTATGAACGCGCCCGCGCTTTCGATTGCCCGCTGCCCTTCGTCCAGCATCGGCGCGAACAGGTGCCAGACGTGAATCATCTCGCGCCACGGCTCGAAGCGCGTGAAGATTCCGTCTTGGTTGGCGCGGTTCGCCAATCTCACGGCGTCGTCGTACAGCGTTTCGCGCGTTCCGACTTGTATCAGCAACGGCGGCAAGCCGGACAAGTCCGCGTAAATCGGCGCGGCGAGCGGGTTTCTGGGGTCTTCCCCGTTCAGATACGACGACGCCAGAGCCAGCAACCCGTCGCGCTGAGTTATCGGGTCAACCCCCGCCCTGCCCGACATGGAGCCGCCCACGCCTTCCATATCCACCCAAGGCGACAGGCAGGCGGCGCAGGACGGCAGCGGCAGCCAGCGGTCGCGCAAGCTCAGCAGCGCCGCGACAGTCAGCCCGCCGCCGGCGGAGTCGCCCGCGATGGACAGCGTCTCCGGCGCCCGCCCTTGGTCCAGCAGCCACTCATAGGCGCTCACCGCGTCCTCGACGGCGGCGGGGAAGGGGTGTTCGGGCGCGAGACGGTAATCCGGCGTCAAGACCGCCCCGCCCGTCGCCGCCGACAGCCGCTTGGCGAGCTCGCGATGCGTTCGCGGCGAGCCGATGACGTATCCGCCGCCGTGCAGATACAGCGTCGCCGTGGCGGAAGTCGCCCCGTCCGCGACGACCATCTCGGCGGGGACGCCGCCCATGTCGACGTCCACCACGCTGGCGGACGTCGGACTGCCCACAAGCCGCCCCAGTCGCTCGAAACCCTCGCGCGAATCCTCGACAGTCGGGTTTTCGGGGCGCTCCCTGCTATTCAAGATTTCAATGATGCCTTCAAGTTGGGTCAACGACATTTCTCAACTCCTGCGTTTCATTCGATTCAAGCGTCGCGGTTTAGCGGGGAAATCATCCCCCATTCTCCGCTTCCGCGCCCAGAAGCGACAGTATGCTAGCGCCGTTCCGCGCCGAATCGCCTTCCGATTCCAAGCCCAATCTTTCCATGAGGACGGGGTACGATTCCACTTTCGGAACGCGCTTCATCGGCGCCATCGGCGGGATGCGGCTTCGGGCGGCTTGGGTTGCCGGCTCCAGACGCCGCGCCTTCTCTGCTTCGCGGACGGATTCGCGCTCGGCGAACTCCGGCATCACCTCGCGCGCGAACAACTCCAGCGATTCGCAGATATGCTCATGCGCGTTGCGCCCGCCCTGCTGTATGAAGACGACCTGGTCGACGCCCGCCCTTTCGTACTGGAGCAGCGTTTTGCGAACCCGCTCCGGGTCGCCGATGCAGCCCGTCGGCCCCAGCTCTTTAGGACCGTTCGCCAGAAAGTCTTGCCAAATGTCGAACCGCCCCGGCGTGTGGACGCCGGTGGCGTAGTAGTGGCTAAGCGCGTATCCGAAGAACTGAAACCCCTGCAATCCGCGCGCCACCGCCGTATCGCTGTCTTCGTGGCACATGAACCCCGTGACCATGGCGACGTTGGGGTTGACGTCCAATCCGATGGGTTCGCAGTCCGCTTTGAACGTCTCGTAATACTCCGAAACCCACCGGCTCGCCTCGTCGCCGTCCACGAAGGCGAAAGTGAGCGCGCCGATTCCGAGTTTCGCCGCCAACTTTATCGTATCCCGATTGGAGCAGGCGACCCAAATCGGCGGATGCGGCTTTTGCAACGGCTTGGGGACGACGTTCCGATGCGGCATCGAAAAGTGTTCGCCGTCGTATCCCGGATAGGGGTCGGACGCCATCATCTTGGCGGTTTCGCGCGTCGCTTCCGCCCACATATCGCGTTTGGCTTTGGGATCCGCTCCGAAGCCCTCCAGCTCGATGCGCGAGCTGGATTCGCCCGTTCCCCACTCCACTCTGCCGCCGCTAATCAGGTCAAGCGTGGCGACGCGCTCGGCGACGCGGGCGGGATGGTTGTAAGCCGGCGGCATGAGCGCGACGCCGTGTCCCAGCCGGATGCGCCGCGTCCGCTGGCTGCAAGCCGCCAAAAACACCTCCGGCGCGGACGAGTGGGAGTATTCCTCAAGGAAGTGATGCTCCACTTCCCAGACGAAATCAATGCCGAGCCTGTCCGCCAGCTCGACCTGCTCAAGCGCTTCCTCAAGCAAACGGCGCTCGTCGCCCTCCGCCCAGGGTCTTGGCAACTGATGCTCGTAGAAAATGCCGAATTTCATAAGCCGATGATACGCCCTCCCACGCGGCGGCAAGTGTATCAACGAAATGAGAAAATTGCAAAAGTCCCAAAGAATGGGAGACGCAAAGGCGCGGAGACGCGGCGGAACGCAGAGGTGGATGGTTGTTGGGATGTGCGAATATCACGCTGTCGCCGGCGGTTTTAGCCCCGTCATTCCCGCCCCTGTCCCCCCGTCATTCCCGCCCCTGCCCCCGTCATTCCCGCGAAAGCGGGAATCCAGAAGGCGGCGGACTCCATTCTATGGTCGGCGAATCCCCTTCCCGTCAGAATATGGAACGACGCGCGCCGTGGGAATCCTGACAATCCTATAATCCCATAAATCCTGATTCCGACAAATCCCCGCGCCCAACCGTCCCCCAATATGCTAAACTACCCCCAAACCACAACCCCACCGGTGGAGAGCGCGCGCATGGACAAGGTTAGATTGGCGATTGTCGGTTGCGGGACGATTTCCCAGCTGAACGCCCCCGGCTATCTGGCGCATGAGCGTTGCGAAATCGTCGCGCTTTGCGACCCCGTTCCCGAACGCGCGCATGCGCGGGCGGCGGAGTGGGGGATAGCCCCCCGCGTCTGCGACGACTACGCGGACGTTCTCGCGGACCCGAACGTGGACGCCGTCGAGTTGCTCACGCCCACTTATCTGCATCCCCAGCAGATAATCGACGGGCTGGCGGCGGGGAAGCACGTATCCTGCCAGAAGCCCGTCGCCGGCTCCGTGGCGGAGATGGACGCCGTATCGCAAGCCGCGCGCGCCGCCGACACTTTCTTCCGAACCACCGAGAATTTCCTCTACTACCCGCCAATCGCCAAGGCGCGCGAGCTGATCGAGCGGGGCGCGATAGGCGAAATCACCCTAGTCAACATTCGCACCCTGCGGGCGGCATACGGGCGCGCGTCCATTCCCGTCGCGGACGGCGCTTATGTCTGGCGTCAAGACCCGTCGCTCAACGCCGGCGGGCTGCTCTACGACGACGGCTGGCACAAAGCCGCCACCGCGCTCTGGTGGGGCGGCGACATTGAAAATGTGTCCGCCATCATCACCAAAACCGACAATTTCATCGTCGAGACGCCCAGCGCCGCCACCATGAAATACGCGGGGAAGGACGCGCTGGCAATCCTTGAATACGCCAGCGCGCCGAACATGCCCATGCGCTCGCGCTACTATCCGGCGGACGAGTTCATGGAAATCATCGGCAGCGACGGCGTCCTCTGGGTCACGCGCTGCACCGGCGAGATGCTCGACATGCCCGCCGTGATTCTGCATCGCGGCGACGAAAGCGTTTCCTATCAGGTTCCGATGGACTGGCTAGAGGGCTTCAACGGCGCGGCGGCGGATTTCGTGGACGGCATCATCGAGGGGCGGCAGCCGATGATGGACGCGGACTTCTCCGAGCGCGTCCTGCGCGTCCTGCTGGCGATGTACGAATCCTCCGACTCCGGCGCTTGGGTGTCGCCCGACGACGTCGGACGCGGCGCCTAGCCCGCCGCCTCCTGGAGCGCCGTTCGCCGTGCCGCACATTCATCTCGCCTGCTCCGAATGTCAAGCCGCCCACGCCGCGGACATGCGGACGCTCGCCTGCCGCAAATGCGCCGCGCCGCTGGATGTGGCTTACGACGACATATCCGCCCGCGCAATCCCCGTTAACGGCGCGATGATGCCCGTCCCGATTCACGCGGACGCCCTGCCGATTACGATGGGCGAGGGCGACACCCCGCTGATTCCGCTGCCCGCCGTCGCGAAGAAACTGGGCTTGGCGGGCGTCTGGGGCAAGCTGGAATTCGTCAGCCCGACGGCGTCTTTCAAGGATAGGGGGACGGCGATGATGCTGTCCGCCGCGTCCGAGCTGGGCGTTTCGGAGATAGTTGAAGATTCGTCCGGCAACGCGGGGGCGTCGGTTTCGGCATACGCCGCCCGCGCCGGAATCCGCGCCCATGTATTCGCGCCGGAATCCGCGCCGGCGGCTAAGATGGCGCAAATCCGCGTTTACGGCGCGAACGCCGTCGCCGTCCCCGGAGCGCGCGAGGCGAGCGCCCAAGCCGCCGACCGATACCGGCGCGAGCGTAGCGCCATTTACGCATCCCACAACCTAAGCCCCTACTTCATAGAGGGCGTCAAGGCGTTCGCCTACGAAACGGCGACCGTCCCCGATTTGGACATTCGCCACATAATCATCCCCGTCGGCAACGGCAGCCTTCTGCTGGGCGCTTGGAAGGGTTGGCGCGAGCTCATCGCCGCCGGAATCGCGCCGCGCGCCCCCAAACTGAGCGCCGTCCAAGCGGACGCCGTTCAGCCCATCGTCGCGGCGTTCGAGGGGCGGGCGTGGACGCCAACCGGAGCGACGACCGTCGCCGGCGGCATATCCGTCGCCGACCCGCCGAGAAAGCGGCAGGCGGTCCGCGCCGTCCGCGAATCGGGCGGGCGCGCCGTCGCCGTGGCGGACGCCGACGCGCTCCGCTGGCGCGACTTTCTGGCGGAGCGCGAGGGCGTCTTCGCCGAGCCGACTTCCGCCGCCGCCTTCGCCGGGCTGGAGAAGCTGGCAAGCGCGGGCGCAATCGCGGACGGCGAAACCGTCCTAATCCCCATAACCGGCTTTGGATTGAAAGACGCCGTTTAGCGATTCGGCGCGAACGGCGCGGAGGAGGATACCCGCATGGCGGTTTCGGCTAAGATACGCGGCATGATGGCGCAAGGGTCTTGGATACGCAAGATGTTCGAGGACGGCATAGCGCTCAAGCGCCAGTTCGGCGAGGACGCCGTTTTCGATCTCTCGCTCGGCAACCCCATACTGGAGCCGCCGGACGAATTCTTCGCCGAGTTGCGCCGAGTCGCGGACGCCCCGCCTTCGGGGATGCACCGCTACATGCCCAACGCGGGCTACCCGGAGACGCGCGCGGCGGTGGCGGCGCAGCTGGCGGACGAGACCGCCCTGCCCTTCGGCGCGGACGACGTGCTGATGACCTGCGGCGCGGGCGGCGCGCTGAACGTCGTTCTCAAAACCCTGCTAGACCCCGGCGATGAGGTCGTTATCTTCGCACCCTACTTCGTGGAGTATTTCTTCTACGCCGACAACCACGGCGGCGTCTGCGAAGTCGTCCCCCCGACCGACGGCTTCCTGCCGGACATGGACGCTTTCGAGAAAGCCGTCGGCGACCGAACGCGCGTCGTCTTGGTGAACTCGCCCAACAACCCATCCGGCGTTCTCTACGGCGCGGACACGCTGGCGGACATGTCCGACATAATCCGCCGCCGCGAGCGCGAGACGGGACGCGAGATTTTTCTGGTGAGCGACGAGCCGTATCGCAAGTTGCTTTTCGACGGCTTGGAATACCCCCACGTCTTCCAATTCCACGAGCGCGCCGTGGTCGCCACTTCCCACTCCAAAGACCTAGCCCTGCCCGGCGAGCGCATTGGATACGTCGCCGTTCATCCCGCCTACGCCGAGCGCGGCGAGCTGATGGACGGCTTGGTTTTCTGCAACCGAACGCTAGGCTTCGTCAACGCCCCGGCGATGATGCAGCGCATAGTAGCCCGCCTGCAGAGCGTCACTGTGGACGTGTCCGAGTACCAAGCGAAGCGCGATTACATGCACAGGGGACTAACCCAAATCGGCTACGACGTGGTGAATCCGCAGGGCGCGTTCTACATGTTCCCCAAATGCCCCATAGCGGACGACGTAGAATTCGCCGCCCGCCTGCAGGAGCGCAACGTTCTGGTAGTGCCGGGCAGGGGCTTCGGAATGGAAGGCTACTTCCGCCTATCCTTCTGCGTGACGGACGCCGCGCTGGAGGGTTCCATGGCGGGTTTCGCGGAGGCTTTTGGGGGCTAAGGGGCGGCATGCCCTCTAGCCGGCGGGCGCGGCGGCGGCGGACAATCCTTCGAGCTCTTGCGGCTTGGGCAGAGAATCATAGCGCTCCCGCGCCCACTCGCGCCGGACGGTGAACGTCGCGCTCATTTCGTTGCGCCGGGCTCTGGTCTGTATGCGCCCGGCCTCAAGCGCCTTGTCCATCGTCTCCGACGGGTTGAGCCTGTCGCTTTTGTCGCTGTTGCATCGGATGCATGCGAGGGCGCGGTTCCAGCAGTCGTCGTTTGTGCCGTCGCCCTTGTTAGGCTCTACGTGGTCGAGTTGCAGAACTCGCCGGTCTCTGGGCTGCTGAACGCCGCAGTACCAACAGTCCGTCCCCCATTCGTCGACGAACGCCTGCCATATCTGCCTGTCGGTTTCAAGCGGTCTTTGGCGGAATTTGATTTCGGGGACTGGAACTGTCCCCATCACAAACTGCTTTTGGTCGCCGCCATCGGTTCGGGTTGGCAGATCGTTGGGTCCGCGCACTCTGAGGACGCCTTTGCCTTCGAATCGGGGGTTAGCCTCATCGTATTCGCCTTCTTCGCCTTCGACCGTCATGCCCAGCTCCGGTTTCTTGGCGAACTGGCGGCGCACTACTGTGAACGCGCGCGGCGACATGTCGCAGGCTATCCACCGCCGCCCCGTCTCTTCGGCGGCGACGGGGACGTAGGCGCAACCGGCGAAACAGTCGAGAACAATGTCGCCGGGGTCGCTGGACGCCTCTATCATGCGCCGGGCGAGCGCCTGCGGCTTTTGGGTGGGGTAGCCCGTTCGCTCTCTTCCCATCGCCCACTTAATGTCCGTCCAAACGTCGGTCGGAACCTGGCCGTCGCTGGCGGCGAGATACCGCTTGAGCCTAGGTTTGCCGCCCTTCCTTGACGGCCATTGCACCAGTCCCGCTTTGTCGAGCGCGTCAAGGCGGGCGTGGACGCTCTCGATTTCCGTGAAGCCGGGGATGAGTTCGCTTTCTATCCAACCGGCGTATCCGTCTTTCCTAACGGGAACCGCCCAATGCCGGTTGCCGGTGGAAATCCCGCGCCACGCTTCGCCGCTCTCGCCGCTTCTCGGACCGTCTGCGGTGAGGTCGCCAACCTGATACTTGCCGCGCTCGTCCTCGAATCGGTAGAACGAATCCACGTAATCATCATCCAGCGGCACGAGAATCGCTTCCGTGTTGAATTTTCCGTCGCCGTAGAACAGAATCGTGTCCGACACCGCTCCAAACTTGCTGGGGGCGTTGTGCGCCGAAGTCCGTTTCCAAGTGATTTCATTTCGGTATCTGTCCGCGCCGAACACCGCGTCCATCATCTGGCGCAGATAAGCGTTCGCCGTGTGGTCGCAGTGCAGATAGACGCTGCCGGCGGGCTTCAGGATGCGCTGAATTTCTATCATCCGTTGCGCCATGAACGCGATGTAGGCGGCTAGGTCCGAGCTATGCGCTCTCAGGGTGAATTCTATCAGCCACCGGACGGGCGTGTCGTAGATTTGCCGCCACCAGTCCTCGCGCATGACGAGCTCGAACCGCCAGATGTCCTTGAACAGCGCGGTTTCCCCGCTCTGGTCGGGGTACTCTATGCCCGCCTCATACGCGCTGGCGACGTCGTACACCTCCCACGCCTCCATCCGCTCGCGCTCTTGCTCGCGCTCCTGCTTTGTCAGCGGCGGCGTGATCCTCCCCGTGAACGTCTGATTCTTCCCGAAGGGCGGGTCAATCACGACGAGATCCACGCTCTCGCTGTCAAGCGCCTGCAGGAACGGCAGGTTGTCGCTGATGAACACCGTCCGATTCAGGTCGTCCGCGTTTGGCATGGGGGCTTCTCCCCGCGATAGAATATATGCGCTATATTACTCCACTCGGAGCGCCGCTGTCAAGCGATTTGGGGGGTTATGAAAGTCGCAAATGGGCGAGCGAGTGGGAGGGGTCTTGACGCAGAGGCGCGAAGGCGCGGGGGAACGCAGAGAGGGGGATGGGGCGATGGGCGGGTTTCTACCGAATCGCGTACAGCGTCCCCGCTTTGGTGTTGGCGTACAGCGTTCCGTCGGCGTAGGCGATTGCGGAGACCGCTTCCCCATCCAACTGAAACCGCCATACGGGTTCGCCGGTTCGGATGTCCAAGCCGCGCAGGACGCCGTCTTTGTCGCCGACGTACAGCGTGTCGCCGACGACGGCGGGGGATGTGGTTATCGGCGCGCTCCCTTGATGCGTCCATGCCCGTTCGCCGTCCGCTCGGCGGATTGCGATTGCGGCGCCGGTGTCGGAGCCGACGAACGCCATGTCCGCCGCCAACGCCGGGACGCCGGCGAACGCCTCGCCGCGCGCGCGGAAGCGCCATTCGAAGCCCTTGGGAAGCGGCAAAGTGTCCACAAGCCCCCAGATGACCAGCGTTCGGCGTCCCCACTCGGCGAATCGCTCGAACGGCAGATGGCGCTGAGACCAATCCGCCGCGAAGACGCTGCCGGGGACTTCCGCGATATAGACGCGGTCGCCGTCCAACGCCGGCGCGCCCCGCGTCTCGCGCGCGAACACCGAAAGCCGGTAGCGCCCGGTGTCCTTGTCCACAATATGGACGCGCCTATCCTGCGAGTTCAGCGCCACGACCTCGTCGTTCACCGCCACGCCGTGCAGGATGCGCCCGCCGGTTTCGTAAGTCCAACGCCGCTCGCCGCTCGCCGCGTCCACCGCGTGCAGATGGTAGTCGCCGGAGCCGATGTACGCCACGCCGTCATAGACCACCGGCGACGAATGAACCGGCTCCCCGGCGTCGTACTCCCACGCGAGCGAGCCGTCTTCCTTATTGAGGGCGACCACTCTGCTGTCGCGCAGTCCGACGATAACCAGCCCGCCTGCCACCGCCGGCGATGAATCGACAGGGCCCGATACTGGATATTCCCAGACTATCGCGCCGCTTTCTGCGTTGAGGGCGAGGATGCGCTTGTCGCCGGAGCTGAGATAGACGACGCCGTCCGCGACCGACGGCGCGGAAGACAGCGGCGCGGCGGTTCGGAGCGTCCAGACCGTTTCGCCGACCGGCGGCTCGGCGTCCGCGTCCGCGAACCCTGCGCGGGACGGGTCGCGCTGGAGCATGGGCCAATCGCCGATTCCGGCGGGCGCGGACGATATGTCGGATTGCGGCGCGCTCCAGCTGGGCGGCGCGAAGACGCGGTATCCCGTCCACGCCAGCGCGCAGGCGATGATTAGGGCGGCGACTCCCCAGCGCGCGATTCGGCGGCGCGTGAAGGCGGCGCGGCGGCGGCGACCGATGCGCTCCGCCTCGTCCGCGCTCACATGGGCGGCGCGGGACAGCGGCACGCGGCAACCCGCGCAATAGCCGCCCGATTCCTGCGTGTTGGCGTATCCGCACGCCGAACAAACAACGACAGTATCCATGACGGGCATTTTACAGCGCCGGGCGCGGCTAGGGCTAATTTGGGTTTTGCGCTACCCCGCCGGCTCCGCCAGAAACACGGGGATTTTGCGCGGCGCGGCGCGCGTTTCGTAATCCGCGTATGGCGGGAACGCCGCCACCGCCAGATCCCAAAGCCGCGCGCGCTCGCCGTCGTCCTCGACCTCGCGGACGCGCATCGGATACACGTCGGCTTCGTCGCGGATTTCGACGCCGGATTCCGCGCGCAGGTTGTAAACCCAGACGGGATGCGTGGGCGCGCCGCCGCGCGAGCCGACCAGCACGTAGTTCGCGCCGTCCTTGACGCGCATCAGCGGCGTCTTGCGTATCGCCCCCGTCCGGTTGCCCGTGTTGGTGACGATTATCACCGGCAACCCCGTCTCGCGCAGCGTGGTTCCTTCCGTCCCGCCGCTGCGTTCGTAAACTTCCACCTGCTCGCGCACCCAATCGGCGGGCGAGGGTATGTACTCCGCCATGATTCGCTCTCCTTGTTTCGCGGGTTGTTCGCTATTCGCGCAACAATCATAGCACAAGGCGGGGGGATGGGGTGGGAGGCGCAGAGGCGCAAAGGCGCAAAGGAACGCAGAGGGGGATGGCGCAATCAGTTTTCTCATAACTTTCGCAAATCTCCATCGCGACATAGGGCTTGACAACCGCTACTCACATATAAGAACATATATTCTCACAACATTTCACCCGAACAACTAGGAGACCACCCCCCCATGCTCATCCGCAACGCCCCGGACGCTTACGACAAGCTGCGAATACTCGGCGGCATGGCGACGGACGACATTCTGTCCCCGCCGGAGACGGGCGGCGGGCGGCGCGGGTCGCCGTCGCCGTATCCGGCGCGGAGGAAGAACCCCGCCTACGGCGTCTATCGCGCCTCCATGCCCAACGGCAAGACCATAAGCCTGATGCGCGTCATGTTCACCGACTTCTGCAAGATGGACTGCGCCTACTGCCCCAACAGCCACTGGGTGCCGAGAAAGCGCTACGCCTTCAAGGTGGACGAGCTCGCCAGAACCTTCATGGAGCTCCAGCGCCGCCAGACCGTGAGCGGGCTGTTCCTCAGCTCCGGAATCGCCGGCGACGGCTCCAAGACGACCGAGCGCCTCGTGAAAGTGGTGGACGCCATCCGCAACCAGTACGGCTTCACGGGCTACATTCACATGAAGGTAATGCCCGGCGCGTCTTACGACCTCGTGGAAGCGGCGCACAGGCTGGGGACGCGGCTTTCGGTGAACATTGAAACGCCCACAGTCGAGCATATGCGAAGGCTCAGCGCGATGAAGGATTTTCAGCGGGACATCCTAGACCCGATGCGCTGGATCCGCGACCTCACCGAGCGCAAATTCGGCTCGGCGGTGGGTCAGGCGACGCAGATGGTCGTCGGCGCGGCGAACGAAACCGACCGCGACATTTTCGCGCGCATGGACCAGCTCTACGGCGAATGGGGCTTGAAGCGCGTTTACTACGCGCCGTTCCGCCCCGTTCTCCACACGCCGCTTGAGGAGCGTCCCCACACGCCGATGGCGCGGAGCAACCGCCTGTATCAGGTGGACTGGCTGAAGCGAGTCTATCGCTTCTCGAACGACGAGCTCGACCTCGCGTTCGACAGCGGCGGGCATCTGCCGCTCGACCAAGACCCGAAAACGGCGATAGCGGCGGAGAATCTGGACGCCTTCCCGATGGACGTCAACAGCGCCTCTTACGACCGCCTTCTGCGCGCGCCGGGGGTGGGACCGACCTCCGCGCGGCGCATCGTGGAAAACAGGCGGCGGCACGCCATAGACACCTGGCGCGACCTGCAGGCGATGGGCGTAGTGAGAAAGCGCGCGTGGGCGTTCCTAGCCTTCCCCGGACACCGCCCGCCGAGCGCGAAGCAACTGCGCTTGGACATGTTCGGAGAATCGGCGCGGGAACGGCGGGCGGCGGCGTCCGCGCCCCAATCGCCCCAAACCACCGCGCCCTGCGGCGAAGAGCGCTCATGCGTAGGCTGTCCGCTGTTCGGCGCGCCGGGGCATCCTGGGGCGGCGTGAGGGTTTAGGGCATCGGCGTCCGGCGCGGATTCGTTTCGCCCCGCGCGCGGATAACGCGCCCTAGCCCCAAAGCCTATCTATGATCGTGATGGCGGCGATTACGAACACGCCGACGGCAATCAGCCGCCACGTCATGCGCGACTCAAGCGCGGCGAGGTCGGCTTTCGTGGCGAGGCGCTCGCATGCGGTTCTTTCCTGACTTTCGGCGGACATGCGCGACTTCTCCTGTTATTTGCGGCGGTTGGCGATTCCCGTCGCTGAGAACATTATGCCGCATATTGCGCTTGCCGGGGCATGTTTGGGATTGGCGGGCAATCCTCGCAAGACTGCGCCTAGCGGCGTAAGCGCCCTCACCCTAGCCCTCTCCCATCAAGGGCTTAATACACGACACTTTTCGCGGGCTTTCGCGAGTCGGCGCGAAACAGCAGCGAGCAGGAAATGTCGCGGCCAAGCTCCAGACAGAGGTTGAACATGTCCAGCCCAAGCCTGAACAGACTTGACCGGGCGGCCCTCGCCGCTCCGCCGGCGGCTTCTTTCGCCGCCTTCTTCGAACCGACTGCCGCCGCCCCCAAGCTCAGCGCCAGCGCGTACGACAGCGACATCGCCAGCCACAGCCTGTCCGCCCGCTCAGGACGCCATACCCGACTTCTCTCCCATTCCCACCCAGCGCTCTTCATATCCCTAAACATAAGCTCTATCCACATGCGAATCCCATACTGCCGCCCGTCCAATTCCGGGCAGTTCGTCACAAGGAACCACGGCTCGGCGTGGTCGCAGTCCCATACGCACTCCGCCCAACACTCTATCCACCCCGACTTCTTGAACGCCCGCGCCGCGCGCCGCCAAGACGCCCCCGGAGCGTCCGCCAACTCCTCGAACGGCGCGACTTCGCCGTCCTCCATCATCACGCGAACCCTCTTCGTCACCCTCATCAAGTAGCGCATCCCCAAGCCTTCCACCGCCCTGAGCAGGTTGGGCGAATTGCCGATTCCCCTGTCGGCGACCACTATCGCCTTTCTGCCGTCGCCTATGTCGTCCATGGCGTCTTGAACCCATCCGAGCAGTTCGGCTATCAGGTCCACCAACCCCATCGGCCACTCCCTGTTGGGATAGTTCCACCAAGCGACGGGAACGGCCCTTCCCTCGAAGGCGACCGCCACCGCCATGACCTTGAGCCTGTCTTTGAGGCTGCTTTCGTCGACCAGCAGGACTACGGGCTTGTCTTCGGGCAAGCTCCCGATGACCCATCGCGCCATGGCGCGGCAGGATTCGGCGCGGTCTATCCCGTCGTTCGCCATGAAACGCTGGATTCTGCGCTCGACCGCCGCGGGATTCCCCAAGAGCGGGAGTTTCTTGGCGACGGCGTTGAGCGAGCACCTTTCAGCCTTGGCGATTCCGAAACTGGCCGCGGCCAGGACTTTGGATTGCGGCTTGGACAGATGCGACATTCGCTTTCGCACTTCGTCGGTCCACTGGTACAATGCGGACAGTTGGCTCACGGATGCGTCTCCTTCGCGTCAGAGTTGGCATCCTAAGCATGGAGCCTCCGCATCCGCGAGTCAACCTTTTTAAACGACTCTCAAAAAGTGTCGTGTATTAAGCCCATCAAGGGAGAGGGGATTTATCGCTCGCTATTTGGGCTTGGTTCCGAATGGCTATCTTAGTTGGACGCCTCTGGATTCCCGCTTTCGCGGGAATGACGGGGGCGGGGGGCGCAAAGCGTCCAATCCCCGCCTACTCCCGCTCCCGAACCGTCCCATCCGAACCGATTTCAATGCGGCGGTTGGCGGGGATGCCGCTTAGGACGGAAATCTCGCCGTTTAGCCACTCCACGCGGATTTCGTCCACCGTTTCGGCGTCGCCCAGACCGAAGTGGGCGACGGTTCCCGGTTCTTGCGCGGCGTAGTTGGTGGATGCGTGAATCTCGCGCATCTGGGAAACTCCGCCGGCGGCGACGTGGATTCGCGCGCCGATTCCGCGGCTGTGATGCGGCGGCGCGCCGTTCAGCGTCACCTGAAGCCAGCGGTTGCCGTTGGCGGTGTCGTTGCGGAGCAAGACCGGCGCGGCGGGACTGCGCGTTTCGCTGTCCGCGCCGTATTCGTATGCGTTGGTTATGAATATGTCCAAATCGCCGTCGTTGTCGTTGTCGAACAGGATGACGCCCCTGCCCTGCCCGGCGTCGTCTGCGCCGGATTGTCGGGCGGTTTCGGCGAACTTCCCGCCGCCCAGATTTTGGAATAGGCGGGCGGGCTGTCCGTGAAACTCCAGCGGGTCCCCCTCGCTCGCGGGCTGAATCCAGCCGTTGACGTGGTAAATGTCCAAATCGCCGTCGTTGTCGAGGTCGCCGAACGACGCGCCCCATCCCCAGCTGCCGTCGCGGACGCCGGCGGACGCGCTGGCGTCCCGCAGCGTCAAGCCGCCGTCCGCCCCCGCGCCGTCGTTGCGGTAGAGGCGATTGCCCGTGCCGCCGTAAACGCCGCGCGCCGGGTCGTCCTCGCCGAAGATGCTGGATACGAACCAGTCCAAATCGCCGTCGTTGTCGTAATCGCCGATGGCGTTGCCCATGCCGTTCTCATCCGTCAGCGCGTCCGAGACGCCGTCCGCCAGGCGCAACTTGCCGTTCCCCGCGTTGAGATAGACGCGCGAATTGTTGTAGTCGGACACGACGGCGAGATCGGTCGCGCCGTCGCCGTTCAAGTCCGCGAAGCGCGGCGCGAAAACCCATACGTCCGTCGCCGGCTTTTCGCGGAATTCGTAGGGCGACAAGACGCCGCTTTCATCAAGGCGGTAGATGAACAGCGAGGACGGCGCGCTCCCGCCGCCCGCCGCCGCGCCGTCGCCCGTCGCAAGCGGCAGATCGTTGACGGATTGCGTCGCTTCGTAATAGACGCGCGCCGCCTCCGGATCCCACGCGCCGATTGCCAATTCCAAAAATCCGTCCCCGTCCAAATCCCCCCAGCTCAGGCCGGACGCGAACATGCGCGGCTCCGCCAGCGTTTCGGAGTCCGCCGAGAAGTTGCCAGCGCCGTCGTTTGTCAGCAGGTAGTGGGGCGGGCGCATGGCGGATACGGCTATGTCGATGTCGCCGTCGTTGTCGTAATCGGCGGCGGCGGCGGATGAGCCGTATCGCGTGGGCAAGTTCGCGCCGCGCCGGGCGGCTTCTTCCCGAAAAGTCCCGTCGCGGTTGTTCATGTAGAGAACGCTCGGCGCTTCGCCGCCGCGCAGAACGAACAAATCCGCCCAGCCGTCCCCGTCGAAATCCTCCGCGACCGCGCCGCCGACCATGTAATGCGGCTCGGTCTTGTCGAGCAACGGCGGGGGAGGCGCGTGCGTGTGGAGCAATCCGGCGCTCCGCGTGACGTTCGCGAATCGCATTTCGTTCGCGCCGGCGGGCGGGGTTTCGGGGACTATCGCCCGCGCGCCGCCGCCGAGCGACAGGGCGGGCGAGTAGGGGGCGTCCATCATGGCGGCTTGGGCGCGCGGGTCGCCGGCGTAGTTGGAGCGCAGGGCGAAATCCGGCGCGATTCCGAGCGAAATCAGCCACAGCGCCGCGCCGCCGCCGACGATTCCGAGCAGCCAGACGCCGATTCCGAACGCCGCCACCGCGCGCTTGGGCATGACTTTGGCGAGACCCCAGAAGGTTATCGGGCCCGCGGAAGCCGCCGTGAACAGCAACGCTGCGGCGGGCGCGCTGCCCATGCCCGCCAAGAGCAGCGCGGCTACCAGCGGAATCTCGAACAGCAGCGGAACGTTTATCGCCACGCCGATTGTGGCGGCTATGGCAATGCCGGCGAGGTCGTCGCCCAGCCAGTCCGACACCGTGTCCGGGCTTAGCCACTGGATAGCCAAGCCGCTGGCGAATCCGGCGAGAATCATCACGGGCGCTAGGCGGATGACGTGTCCGGCGGTCAAGCGCGCCCACTCGCGGCAGGCTTCGGACAGCGTCTCGCCCCAGGGAGCGTCGCGCTCCAGCGGTCTGAGGTCGGGGGAGATTGCCAATCCGTCCGCCGCCGGCTTTTCGCCGCCGCGCGCGATTTTCGCCGCCAGCGGACCGAGAAGCAGAGCGCCGACGACGCTCAGCGCCACCCGCGTACCGCCAATCATCGGGACGAACACCATGGACACCATGATGAGCGCGGGCAGATTCAGCGTGGAAGACCCCTGCAGAATCGCCAGCGTCGTCTCCACCCCCGAACCGCGCCGCCGAAACGCGGACGCCACCGGCACGATGCAAGCCGAGCATAGATTCATCGCTGGGCCTACGAGCAGCCCCTTGAGCGACCCGGCGACTCCGCCGCCCGAAAGCCCCCGCCCGCTCGATTTGGGGAAGATGAACGATTCGGTGGCGCCCGCCACGAGGAAGGCGAATACCATGCCGACGGCGACTAGGCGCAGATAGGTTAGCGAGAAATCCCACCAGCGCGAGAGCAGGGAAGATTCCGGTTCGCGCTCGATGCAGAAGCCCTGAAAGCACTCCGCGACCGGCGACGCGGCGGCGGCGAGGTCCGCCTGCACCGTGTCGAGCTTGGGAACGCGGTTGAAAACCACGAACAGCGCCAGCAGGACGGCGATTATGGCGAAGCCCGCCGCGCGCCGCTTCTTGAGCTCGGTGTCGTAGAGCGCGCCGGGCAGGGCGCTGGTTCGGATGTTCAGCATGGGGGGATGGGGCAGAGGTATGTTTGGGCGGCGAACCTGCCCTTGCGGGCAGTCACCCTCACCCTAGCCCTCTCCCATCAAGGGAGAGGGAATTTGTTGGTTGCGATTCTGGTTTGGGTTACGGTCGTTGGATTGGTCGCGCCCGGCTGGCTTCCCGCTTTCGCTGAAATGACGGGGGCGGACAATGTGAAAATAGCCAAACGGGGCGCGATGGCGATTTTTCAGTCGCCGCCGCGCCCCGCCGCCTTTTGTTGTTGACTAGCCGCTAGGTTGCCCGCGAAGGGCTACTCCGGCTGCATTTCGAGGTCTAGCCAGACATACGCCCACTTGGAGGCGTAGTCGACGAAGGCTAGAACGCGCTCGCCGTTGTGGTTCTGAACCCACGGCTGCCAGTAGTCGCCGCCGAAGCCCGCCGGAACCTGCACATGCGGCGCAAGCTCAAGGAAGGCGCGGGTGGCTATCTTGATGTTGTTGATCTGGGCGTCCGCCTGCGTGGAGGTGAGGACGTTCTCCCAGAGCTCGTGCCACTCGGTGTCGTTCAGGTTGGACCTGTTCCACTGGTGGCCCGCGCGGAAGTCGTTTAGGCCGTTCGGCCTGCCGACGAGCTGGTTGGACATGAAGTCGTACTGCTTCTCGAACAGGCGGCTCTGGATGACCGGGGAATCCACGATGTCCAGCGTCACGTCCACGCCGATGTCGGACCAGAAGCCGAGCGCTATCTGCGCCGCCTCAAGCTCCAGCTCGCGGTCGTTGCGGATTATCATGTCTATGGCGATTCGCGTGCCGTCCGCGTCCGCCTCATAGCCGGCTTCGTCCAGCAGCGTCTGCGCCATCTCCGGGTTGTACTCGAAGTACTCCTGCACGGACGCCGGCATTTCGGCAAGCGTCTCGTAGTGGAGCGGCCATTCCGGCGTGAGCGGGAAGGCGAGCGGAACGCAGTCGCCCTCGAAGAGCGTGTTGCAGAAATGCTCGCGGTCTATCGCCATGTTCATCGCGCGGCGCACTCGGAGGTCGTCGAACGGCGGCTTGTTCATGGGCATCCAGAAGATGTGCGCGCCCTCGATGGGCTTGACCTTGCCGAGGTCCGGGTTGGTTGACTCTATGTCAGCCTGGTCGGAGGTGCGAACCGAGCGCAGCTTGTCGATCTTGCCCGTGCGGAGCGCCGCCAGGCGGGTCGCTTCCTGCGGGACGATTATCTCGACCACCTTGTCCATGAACGGCAGGTTGTACTCCTGTCCGTTCGGGGCGGTGTAAGTGTGCCACCAGTCGGGGTTCTTCTCGAACTCGATCCTGCTGGCGGCGACGTAGCCGTCCTCGACCGTCATCCAGGGTCCGGTGCCGGACTGGTTCCACGGGTCGCTCGTGCCGCCCTCGGCGGCGAGCGTCTCCGGCGGAGCCACTATCAGATAGGGGCCCCAGGCGAATTCGTAGCCCCAGAAGGACTGCGGCTGAGTGGTGTGGTAGGTGATGGTGTCGTTGACGCCGTCGCCGTCCGCGTCGTCGCCTGTGATTTCGGCGACGAAGTCGTGGCGGGGCCAGCGGCACTCCACGATGCGCTGAAGCTCCGTGACCATCTCATCGACATTGACCGCCCTGCCGTAGGTCGGATGCTTGTCCTGCCACGTAAGCCCCTCGCGCAGGCGGAAGCTGTAAGTGAGCGGGTCGGGGATTTCCCAGTAGTCCGCCATGGCGCCGGTGGCGAGTTTGTCCGTGCCGAATCCGAGAACGGGCAGGTACGTGGTTTCGCCGGAGCCGGAGGGACCCTTGTTGTAGTCGCCGAACAGGAAGTTTTCGACGGAGTAGGTCAGGTAGCTCTGGTTCTTGAACTCGCACATGTCCCACTTGGAGCCGGGGTCGCTGGAGGTGGCGAGGCGCAGGGTGCCGCCGTAGGCGGGCTCCGTGCGTATGTCGACGCCGGTCGCCTCTTCTCCGCGCAACGCGACCATCGGAACGGGCGCGGACTGCACGGGGACTTCCTTGACGACTTCGACGGTCCTGATGACCTCGACTTCCTTTTCGACTACCGTCTCGACGGGGACTTCCTTGATGACTTCCTTCTCCACCACCACCTCTTTGACCACTTCGATCACCTGCGGGGTGGGGACGACGGTTTCCTGCGCGCCGCACGCCACAGCCAGCAACGCCGCGGCCGCCGCCGCGATTGCCGCCCACCGGATTCCGATAAACTTAGGCATCTGCTTGTCTCCTTGATCGCTGTCCGTTGCGGCGCGGCGGTCTGTCCGCGCCAAACCTTTATACTACACGGTCGGCGAAAGGTCAACGCCCTTCGCCCCCGCGTCTTAGTAGCGTCCGGTGTTCGCCCCCCGCAAGCGCGGGTCGAGAAGGTCTCTGAGCGCGTCCCCGAACATGTTTGTGCTGTAAACGACGACGCTGAGCGCCAAGCCGGGCCACACCGCGAGCAACGGCTGGGTGTACATGTAGCTCATGGCGGAGCCGCTGAGCATCCCGCCCCAGCTAGGCGCGGGCGGCGGCACGCCCAAGCCGAGGAAGCTCAAGCCCGCCTCCGCGAGCATCATCCCCGGCATCCGAGTGGTGACCAGAACCAGCAGGAACGCCGCCACGTTGGGCAAGAGGTGGCGCAACAGTATGCGGATGGTGTTCGCCCCCGTCGCCTGCGCCGATTCGATGTACATGTTCTGCCGTATGCCGATCACCGCGCCGCGCACCGAGCGCGAGCCGCCAAGCCCGTACTGCAACCCCAATATGATGATGATGTTCCACAGGCTCGGCCCCGTCAGCGCCACCAGCAGAATCAGCAGAATCAGGTCGGGGAAGGTCAGCCAGGCGTCTATGAAACGCTGCACCACCAGGTCGAATTTGCCGCCGAAGTAACCGGAGGGCAACCCGATGAGGCAGGATATGAGCAACGACAGCGCGCTGCCGATTACGCCGACCATCATGGAGATGCGCGCGCCGTGAATCAGCCGGCTGAACAGGTCGCGCGTGATGCTGTCGGTGCCGAGCACGTGGAAGTTGGTCTCGCCGGTTCTGTCGACGGATTCCGAGAACGGCGGCAGAAACCGCGTTTCGCTGCCTCTGAACTGTTTGTTGTAGTCGTATGGCGCGAGCACCGTCGCGAACACGCCGGCGACGAAGAACACCAAGACGACGGCCGCCGAGGCGGTGCCGAGCGGCTTGGTTTTCACCAGCCGGTTGATGAAATCCGCGAGCGGGTTGCGTCGCTTAGCCCCCAGAGCGGCGGGGACGCCGATTTCCGTATTCGCCATTCTTCTCGCGTTCCTTTTAGCTGTAGCGGATTCTGGGGTCGAGCCAAGCGTAGCTCAAGTCGGTCACCAGGATGATTATTTGCACGAACGCGGTGAACACCAGCGTCACCCCGATTATCACGGTGAAATCCCGCTGGAACGCCGCCTCCACCGCCAGCCGCCCCATGCCGGGCAAGCCGAAGAGCTGCTCGATTATGACCGACCCGCCGATTACGACGGGGATGTTCAGCCCGATGACCGTGATCACCGGAATCAGCGCGTTCTTGACGGCGTGCCGGAACACCACCACGCGCTCCGTCAACCCCTTCGAGTACGCCGTTCGGATGTAGTCCTCGCGCACCACCTCGAGCATCATCGTCCGCATCAGGCGCATGTTGACGCCGTTTATCGCCATGCCGAGAATGGCGGCGGGAAGCAAGTACGCCCTGATGTTCCCCCACGGGTCTTCCAAGAAACGCGGCGGGATGAGCGAAGGCGACCAATCCCACCAGACGGACGGGAAGACAATCACCATGATGCCCACCCAGAACGAAGGCAGGCTTATGAACAGGATGGCGAGGCTGCGGAATACGTAGTCCATCACCGAATCCTGCCGTATGGCGGAGTAGATCGCCACCGGGAACGATATGAGCATGGCGATTATGAGGGCTAACACGCCAAGCTCCATCGTAACCGGCAGGCGGTTTATGATTTCGTCTCGGACGTCGAAGCCGAGTATCACGGCGTCGCCGAGGTCGCCGCGCAGGAGGAGCTCGCGCCACCAGCGGAAGTACTGGACGTATATGGGGACGTCTATCCCCAGCTGCTCTTCGAGCTGGGCGCGCAACAGGTTGCGGTCTTCCTTGCCGGACAGATCCATCTGCCCTATCAGCACGTCCACCGCGTCGCCGGGGATGACCCGGAGCGCCGACGTGGTCAGCAATGTGACTATCATCAGCGTCGGGATGACGAGCAGCAGCCTTCTGATTATGTAAGTGGACATATGCCCGGCTTCTCCCTAGTACTCGACTTTGACGCCCGCTTCTCTCAGGGCGGGGATGACGTTGTTCACGGAGTTGTCGTCCAGATTCTCGCCCCACAGCCTAATCGTCGTCCCCTCGCCGAATCCCGCTTCCAGCAGCGGCGAGATGTCCGTTATCTGGTTTCTGCTCAGATACGCGCGCTTGAGATTGGGCATGGACGCGAGCGCGGTTATGTCGCTTACCTGGTTTTTGGTGAGGTCGATTTCCTCCAGCTTGGTCAGCTGGGCGAGCGTGGAGATGTCGCTTATCAGATTCTCCTCCAGGTTCAGCTCGGTAATCTCCGTCAGCCCCGCCAGCGGCGAGAGGTCCTCGATTACGTTGTCCTTCACATGGAGGTAGGTCAGGTTGGTCAGCCCCGCTATGGGCGTCAGGTCGGATATGTCGTTTTGGGTGACGTTCAGGCGGGTGAGCGTGGTCAACTCCGATATGGGCGTCAGGTCGCTCACGGTGTTCTGGGTAATGTCGAGGTCGGTCAGGCTGGTCAGGTTCTCAAGCCCGGACAGGTCGGCGACGTACAGGTCGAGCGCGACGCTGAAATCCTCCAAGCCGCTGACCTCATCGATGAGGATGGGTTCTTCGTCCTCCTCCCGTCCGATGGCGAGTCTGATGTTGCCGTCGACGATGGGGTCTTGGAACACCGCTTCGCCCTCGACTGTGGCGACTTTGGTTTCGCCGGCTTCTTTGGCGACGATGCGGCGCGCGCGGCGCGCGTCTTCCGCCACTTCCTCCGCGAGCGCTTCCTCCGCGTCTTTCGCCTGAGCGGGTTCGGACGCGCCGCCGCTTCCGCCCGCGCTCTCCGCCGGCTCCGACGTCGACGACCCGCCGCCCCCGCAGGCGACGGACGCCAGCAGAGACGCGGTAAAGACGATAGCCGCAATAAACCACAGCCGCTTCATCAAAGGTCGGTCCTCCTGAAACCATTTCTCGCGTTGATTCAGAGGCGAAACGCCCGCCGCCGCGAGCGGTCGCGAAAACGCCACGCAAGAATATATTGCCCAAAGGCGCGGCTTGTCAACTGCTGATGGAAAATCGCGGGCGCGATTTTGAGAGCGAAGAGAAAAACGCGGGCGGCGAGAGCCGTCCGAAAGGCGCGTTGGCGCGTCCCCGGACCATAACCAAAGACGCCGCGGCGCGGATAATCTCGCGTCGCGGCGTCTCTTTCGCCCGAAGGCGGGGATGGGATATGAACGAAAGCGGTGGTGGAGACGGGGGAGGGTCGAACTCCCCGTCCAGAAGACTGTGCGACTGGGACGTCTACAAGCGTAGCCGATACTTGGAATCGCTCCGGCGCGTCCGTATCGGCTCGGCGCGCGCATCGAAGCTAGCCGATGGGCTTAGGCTCCGGCTATCGGCGTCGGACGGAGCGGCATCCCGACTTTCGACGCCTCGGTCGCCCCCCTCGGGATTAGGGAGCGGGAGACGTGGCCGCCGTTAGGCGGCCAGGGCGAACTGTCTGTCGTCAGTTACTTTTTTCGCCACCTGATTAACGAGGGCGGTGGCGCCTCGGCTTGCAGTCCCGCGCAGTCATCCCCTGTCGAACCCGCGCGTCCCCACGATTTTGTTGACAGCGATTACATTCTGCCATAAAATCCGCGCCAACGCAAGGGCGATTTTTCGCGCCGCCCGCCGTTTGTGTGGCGAGTCGGGCTTTTACTATGCTTTGCGAGAGCGGGAAATTCGCGAAAGCCCCCTTCCTAAACGGCGTCCAACCGAAAACAAACCCGAATAGCAACCAACAAATCCCTTCTCATTTGATGGGAGAAGGCTAGGATGAGGGCGTCCGCCCGCAAGGGCGGGTTTGCCCAAATAAGCCCATATCGGGAGACCAATGACGAACGCTCCGCAAGATACGATAGGCAAATACCACATCCTCGCCACTCTGGGCTCCGGCAGCCAGGGCGCGGTCTATCGCGCTTACGACGAGACGCTGGAGCGGGAAGTCGCGCTCAAAGTCCTGCATACGCATCTGGCGACGCCCGACCTGGTCGAGCGCTTTCGGCGCGAGGCGCGGATTATCGCGTCCATCCCCCACCCCAACATCGCCGGCGTCTCCGAAATCGGCGAGAGCGGCGGCTATCACTACATCGCAATCGAGTACGTCCCACACTCGCTCGCCGAGTTGGTTGAGCGAGGGGCTCTGGACGTGACGCTCGCCGCGTCCATCGCCTATCAGACGGCGCTGGCGCTGGAGGCGGCGCGGGCGAGCGAAAACGCCATCACGCATCACGACGTCAAGCCTGACAACATCCTGCTGACGTCGCTGGACGCCGGCGCGGTCGTCAAGCTCATAGACTTCGGAATCGCCCACGCGGAGGGGATGACTTCCATAACGCAGACGGGTTCGCAGTGGGGAACTCCGCTCTACATGCCGCCGGAGCAGTGGGCGGGCGAACGCGGCGATACGCGGTCGGATATTTATTCGCTCGGCGTCGTCCTATACCAGACGCTCGCGGGGCGACCGCCGTTCGATTCGGACGCGGCGAACGGCGTCGCCAAGCAGACCGAGATAGCAAGGCAGCATCAGCAGACCGCCGCGCCGCCGTTGCGCTCCGTTCGCGGGGACGTTCCTGAAGCGCTGGACGCGGTGGTCGCCAAGTGCATGGCGAAATCGCCGTCCGCGCGCTACCGGACGCCGGGGGAGTTGGCGGCGGCGCTGTCCGCCATATTCGGATTCGCCGCGCCGGACGCGCCGCCGACCGCGTCCATCACGCCCGTCCAAACGCGCCGCCAGCCGCGCCCGCCTCGCCGCGCGCCCTCTCGCCGCCCGCGGAGCCGCGCGCCGCTTTTCGGCAAACTGCCGCCGAGCTTGCGGAATCGGGTGCCGCTGATAGCCGCCGGATTCGGGGTGCTGATAGTGGCGATTCTGGCGTTTTTGGCGGTATCCCAATCCGGCGGTTCCGCGCCTGATTTGCCGCCGCGCATCGTAGTGGTGGCGCCGCCGACAAATGCCGCGTCCGCGCCGCCGCGCGCGGCGTCCGGCTTCGCCCGCGCGCCTCGCGCCGCCTCCGCGTGGACTAGCGTCAGCGTCGGCGGATGGCATACCTGCGCGCTGCGGGCAAATGGCGACGCGGAGTGCTGGGGGAATAACGGCAATGGTCAATCCGACCCGCCCGCCGGGCCTTTCGCCGCCATTAGCGCCGGCTACGGCCACACTTGCGCGCTGCTGGCAAACGGCGCGGCGACATGCTGGGGAAATGGAATTGAAGGCGCCAGGCGAGCCGCCCCGTCCGCGCTGTCTTTCGCGTCCATTAGCGCCGGCGGAAATCACGCCTGCGGGTTGCTGGAAAGCGGCGCGGCGGCGTGTTGGGGAGACAACGGCGACGGTCAATCCGACCCGCCCGCCGGGTCGTTCGCGTCCATCAGCGCCGGCGGGGGGCATACCTGCGCGTTGCGCGAAAACGGCGCGGCGGAGTGCTGGGGGAATAACGGCTTTGGCCAAGCCAGTCCGCCCGCCGGGCCGTTCGCCGCCATTAGCGCCGGCGAGTGGCATACTTGCGCGTTGCGCGAAAACGGCGTTGCGGAGTGCTGGGGAAATGACGGCTTCGGCCAAGCCGACCCGCCCGCCGGTTCGTTCGCCGCCATTGACGCCGGCTCAAGCCATACCTGCGCGTTGCGATATGGCGGCGCGGCGGCGTGCTGGGGCAATAACGACTTCGGTCGAGCCGACCCGCCCGCCGGTTCGTTCGCCGCCATTGACGCCGGATCGAGCCATACCTGCGCGTTGCGGGATGACGGCGGCGCGGAGTGTTGGGGAGACAATGGCGAAGGTCAATCCACCCCGCCCGCCGGGTCTATCGAAGCCGAGCCGACTCCGGTCCGCCTGCGCCGCCCCCCGCCGTAGCGTTGGAGCCGACAACAGTTGAATGCGAAGGCGCGCGGACGCCGAACGCAGTTCGCGGGGCGCAGCCAAAGCCCGATTCAATTCCCGTTCGCGGTTATAGCCCAACGGGGGCGGGGATTGCGCGATTGCCCCATCGCTGTAAAATGGCTTCGCGGCGTGTTACAATTCGCCGCCGCAAGGGGCATGCCAAGCGAAGCCAAGCGAAGCCAAGCGCCGAGCGCGGTTTCGCCAACCCATAAACACAACCGCCGCAAGCCAGCGCTGGGAGAGCAATGGCGAACGCTCCGCAAGAGACGATAGGCAAGTACCGCATCATCGCCACTCTGGGCTCCGGCAGCCAGGGCGCGGTCTATCGCGCTTACGACGAGACGCTGGAGCGGGAAGTCGCGCTCAAAGTCCTACATACGCATCTGGCGACGCCCGACGCCGTCGAGCGCTTTCGGCGCGAAGCGAGGATTCTCGCCTCCATCCCGCACCCGAACATCGCCGGCGTCTCCGAAATCGGCGAGAGCGACGGCGCGCATTACATCGCAATCGAGTACGTCCCCCACTCGCTCGCCGAGCTGATTGAGCGGGGGCCGATGGACGCAACGCTCGCCGCGTCCATCGCCTATCAGACGGCGCTGGCGCTTGAGGCGGCGCGGGCGAGCGAAAACGCCGTCACGCATCACGACGTCAAGCCCGACAACATACTACTGACATCGCTAGACGCCAACGCGGTAGTCAAGCTCATAGACTTCGGAATCGCCCACGCGGAGGGCATGGCGTCCATAACGCAGACGGGTTCGCAGTGGGGGACGCCGCTCTACATGCCGCCGGAGCAGTGGGCGGGCGAACGCGGCGATACGCGGTCGGACATCTACTCGCTAGGCGTCGTCCTGTACCAGGCGCTCGCCGGTCGCCCGCCGTTCGATTCGGACGCGGCGAACAGCGTCGCCAAGCAGACCGAGATAGCCCGCCAGCATCAGCAGACCGACGTCCCGTCCCTGCGTTCCGTTCGCGGGGACATTTCCGAGGCGCTGGACGCGGTCGTCGCCAAGTGCATGGCGAAATCGCCGTCCGCGCGCTACCGGACGCCCGGCGAACTGGCGGGCGCGCTAGCCGCCGTATTCGGATTCGCCGCGCCGGACGCTCCGCCGACCGCGTCCATCCCGCCCGTCCAAGCGAGCCAAAAGCCGCGCCGCCGCCCCCGCCTGCCGCGTCTATCGCGCCTGCCGCGTCTATCGCCGCCGCTGTCCGCCAAACTGCCGCTGACCCCGCGAAACCGGATTCTGCTGATAGCCGCCGCCGGCTTCGGGGCGCTAATCGCGATAACTCTAATTGCGCTATTGGCGTCCCAACCCGGCGGCGACGACGAGGATTTGCCGCCGCGCATCGTAGTGATAGCGCCGCCGCCTACGCCCACTTCCACGCCCGCGCCGACGAGTACGCCGACGCCCGCGCCCACCCCGGCGCCGACTAATACGCCGACGCCCGCGCCGACGAGTACGCCCGCGCCGACTTACACGCCGTTGCCGACAAGCACGCCGACGCCCACGCCGACGAATACCCCGTTGCCGACGAATACGCCGACGCCCACGCCGACTTACACGCCGTCGCCGACGAATACGCCCACGCCCGCGCCGACCGCCACATGGACGCCCGCGCCGACCGCTACATGGACGCCGACGCCGGTCAAAGTCGATGTCGTGTTGGTTGCCAGGCTTGGCGCTCCCAGCGTCAGCGCCGGCTGGCGTCACGCTTGCGCGCTGCGGGAAGGCGGCGCGGCGGAGTGCTGGGGAGCGAGCGGCCACGGCAAAACCAATCCGCCCGACGGGGTTTTCATCGCCATTGGCGCCGGCGGGAATCATGCTTGCGCGTTGCGGGAAGGCGGCGCGGCGGTCTGCTGGGGCGACAACGTCGCGGGGCAGTCCAATCCGCCCGACGGGTCTTTTGTCGCCATTAGCGCCGGAGGGAATCATTCCTGCGCGCTGCGGGAAGACGGCGCGGCGGTGTGCTGGGGATGGAACACCCACGGCCAAACCAATCCGCCCGACGGGTCTTTCGCCTCTATTAACTCCGGCGGCGGGCATGCCTGCGCGTTGCGGGAAGACGGCGCGGCGGAGTGCTGGGGAGACAACCGCGAGGGTCAGTCCAACCCGCCCGCCGGGTCTTTCGCCGCCATTGGCGCCGGCGGAAATCATACCTGCGCGTTGCGGGAAAATGGCGCGGCGGAGTGCTGGGGATTGAACGACTATGGTCAAGCCAGCCCGCCCGACGGGGTTTTCATCGCCATCAGCGCCGGCGAAAACCATGCTTGCGGATTGCGGGAAGGCGGCTCCGCGGAGTGCTGGGGGGCGGACGATTTCGGTCAATCCGCCCCGCCCGAAGGTTCTTTCGCCGCCATCGGCGCCGGCGGCGAGCATAGTTGCGCTTTGCGCGAAGGCGGCGCGGCGGAGTGTTGGGGGCGGAACGACGACGAATATCAGTCCAACTCGCCCGTCGGCGACCTCATCGGCTTTAGCGCCGGCGGGCGCCATAATTGCGCGTTGCTAGGAGACGGCTCGGCGGAATGTTGGGGGAATAACGGCGATGGGCAATCCGAACCGCCCGCCGGGGCTTTCGCCGCCATCAGCGCCGGCGGGAATCATGCCTGCGCGTTGCGGGAAGACGGCGGCGCGGAATGTTGGGGATACAACGGCGATGGCAGAGCGGACCCGCCCGCCGGGGCTTTCGCCGCCATTAGCGCCGGCGAATTCCATACCTGCGGGTTGCGGGAAGACGGCGGCGCGGAGTGCTGGGGATACAACGGCGAGGGCAGAGCGGACGCGCCCGCCGGACAGTTCGCCGCCATTAGCGCCGGCGGGGGGCATGCCTGCGCGTTGCGGGATAACGGCGCGACAACGTGTTGGGGGAATAACGGCGAAGGGCAATCCGCGCCGCCCGCCGGGGCTTTCGCCGCCATTAGCGCCGGCGGGAATCATGCCTGCGCGTTGTGGGAAGACGGCGTTGCGGAGTGCTGGGGATGGAACGGATTTGGTCAATCCAGCCCGCCCGCCGGGGCTTTCGCCGCCATTAGCGCCGGCGAAAATCATACCTGCGCGTTGCGGGAAAACGGCGCGGCGGAGTGCTGGGGGGCGGACAAATACGGTCAATCCAGCCCGCCCGCCGGTTCTTTCGCCGCCATCAGCGCCGGCGGGCGCCATACCTGCGCCCTGCGGGAAAACGGCGCGGCGGAGTGCTGGGGATCGGATGAATTCGGTCAATCCGCCCCGCCCGCCGGGTCTTTTCGCCGTTAGCGGTTTGCGTCCCGCCCCGCCCTATATCCGCCGCCCTTCGTAATCCACCCGGATTATGGGGATGTCCAGCTCGCGCAAGCCCGGCTCTATTGTCGCCGCGTCGCCGGCTATTACGATTTTTAGATGGTCGCAATCCAGCATCTCCTCCGCCGCCGCTCGGACATCCGCCAGCGACACCGCCGACACCATGTCGGGGAAGCGGACGAAGTAGTCGTCCGGCAGGTCGTGAACCACCGTTCGGGGCAGGGAGTCGAGTATCCGATGCTGGGTTTCGAACATGCTCGGCAGGCTACGGAGAACGCCGTCCACCGCGTCCGTGAATTCGTCTTCCGCGATTGGCTTTTCGCGCCTGATTTGGTTGAATTCCTTGAGCGTCTCGATGACCGCCTCTTTGGTCACGGCGGTCTGCACCGCGCCGCCCGCCGCGAGCATGGAAGGCCCTAGGCTCCAGTCTATGGTCGACATGTAGCCGTAGCTGTAGCCCTTGTCTTGGCGCAGATTCATGTTCAGGCGCGCGCCGAATTGGCCGCCGAAAATGTAGTTCATCAGCTGCGTCGCCATGAATCGCGGGTCGCTTCTGGGGATTGTCAGATGCCCCGTTCGGATGACGGACTGCGCCGCGCCGGGCTTGTCGGCGAGATAGATCGCCGTCCGCTCCGCCGGCGGCGCGGCGGGGGGGATGAAGGCGGCGGCGGCGGAATCCGAGACGGCGCGCCAGCCGCCGAAGGCGCTTTCCGCCGCCGCCAGCGCCTCGTCCGCCGATATGTCGCCCACGAACATGAGCGTCGCCGCCGACGGGTTGAAACTCGCGGCGAAGTGGGCGCGCAGGTCGTCCGTCGCCGTATCCGCAACGGAGCGCTCGTAGCCGGTCAGCGGGTGTCCGTAGGGCGTTTCCGCGCCGAACATGACGCCGCGGACGGCGCGCGCGGCTATGCCGGCGGGGCTGTCGGACACGCGGCGCAAATCAGTGAGCAGGTTGGCGCGGACGCGCTCGAATTCGCGCTCCGGGAACGACGGGTTGAGGCAGACGTCCGCCATGATTTCCAGCGCGTCGCGCCAAGTGGACGCCAAGCCGTCCGAGACGACCAGCGCATGCTCTCTGCCGGCGGACGCGCGCAGGTGGCTGCCGAGAAACTCCACGCCTTCGGAAATCTCCGCCGAGCTTCGGGACGCCGTTCCTTCCGGCAACATGGCGGCGGTGAGATGCGCCAAGCCCGCCCTATCGCGCGGGTCGCGCGCCGCGCCGCCCTTGAGCGCCAATCCGAACGCCACAGTGGGCAGCCCGCGCTTTTCAATGTGCAGGACGCTCAGCCCGTTGGACAGGCGCGCTCTGGTCGGAATCGGCGCGGCGAACGCGGGCTGCGCGGCGGGCGCGGGCGCGGCGGTTCGGTCGACCGCCTTCGGAGACGCGGAGCGCTCGGCTCGCGGGCGGATGGCGAGCTTCGCCATGGAGTCGCCCAGCGTCCGCGCCGCCGCGCTGACGTCCGCCGCCGTCGCCGCCGCGTATCTGTCCATGTCTTGGTTGATGAACGCCGGGTCGCCCGCCATTATGTTGTAGTAGTTGAGCTGGTCGGCGCGCCCGCCGAAGCCGCCGAAGCGCTCCAGCTGGAACACGTGGGACGCCTGAAACCGGTTTTTAGCCCTCTGAATCTCATCCTCGCCGACCTCGCCGCCGGCGATTCGCCGGAGTTGGTCGCGGATTTCGCCCTCCAGCTCGTCGAGCGAATGGTCGGGGTTGGCGGTCGCCTGGATCATGAACTCGCCGGCGATTTCTTGGTCGTGGTGATAGACGCGGACATCGCGCGCGGCGCGGGTTTCTTGGACTAGCCGCCGATAAAGCCGCGCGCTGCGTCCGTCGCCGAGAATCGCCGCCAGCATGTCGAGCGCGGGCTGGCGCTCCGAGAAGGCGGGGACGGTGGGCCATGCCATGTAGAGGCGCGGCAGCTGGACGCGGTCGGTGGTTTCCATCTCGACCGTCCCGGCGAGCGCCGCGTCCGCGCGCCCGACGCGGTCCGGCTCCGGACCGGCGGGAATGTCGCCGAAGTAGCGCTCGACAAGCGTCCGCGCGTCATCAAGATCGAAATCGCCCGCTATCGCCAAGCTCGCGTTGTTCGGGGTGTAGAATCGGCGGAAGAAGTCCTTGACGTCCTCCAGCGAGGCATTGTCGAGGTCTTCCGGCGAGCCGATGGTCGTCCAGTTGTACGGATGCGGCGCGGGGAAGAGCGCGGGCTGCAGCAGCATCGGCGCCATTCCGTAGGGGCGGTTTTCGTAATTCTGCCGGCGCTCGTTCTTCACCACGTCGCGCTGAACGTCCAACTTGCGCTCGGTGAGGACTTCCAGCAGATAGCCCATCCTGTCCGACTCCAGCCAGAGCGCCAACTCAAGATAGTTGGACGGGACGTTCTCCCAGTAGTTGGTGCGGTCGGGGGTGGTCGACCCGTTGAGGTTCGCGCCGACTTTCTGGAGCGGGTCGAAGTAGCTGGCGTCGTGGTTTTTCGACCCCTCGAACATGACATGCTCGAAGAGATGGGCGAAGCCGGTCTTGCCGGCTTCTTCGTCCTTGGAGCCGACGTGATACCAAACGTTGACCGCCGCCACCGGCAGGGAGCGGTCTTGGGACAGAATCACGTCCAAGCCGTTGGGGAGGGCGAATTTTTCGTGGTTTATGGAAATCATATGGGGGGCGCTTCCGTTTCTGTTTTGCGGTCTGCGTTTAGTTTACATGATTGGGGGCTAGAGTTCGCAAAACGGCAAGCCGAGTCGTACCGAGTCATCGCCTAGGGCTTGGCGCAGGATTTCGGGAACGCAACCGGTTAGCTGGTTGCCATGCAGGGACAGCGCCGCCAAGTTGGATAGATTGCCAAGTTCCGGCGGAATTTCGCCGCTCAACCAGTTGCCGGACAGCCTCAGTTCCTCCAAGTGGGAAAGGTTGCCGATTTCCAGGGGAATCTCCCCGCCCAAATAGTTGTCGCTTATCACCAGCCATCTCAACCATGGGAGATTGCCAAGTTCCGGGGGAATTTCCCCGGTCAATTGGTTGTCGCTCAGATACAAGTAAATCAGTTTTGAGAGATTGCCAATCTCCGGCGGAATCTCATCTCTTAGTTGGTTGCCGCGCATATACACTTCTGTCAAATGGGATAGGTCGCCCAGCTCCGCCGGAATCTCGCCTCTCAAGTTGTTCTCGTTAAGATACAGACCGGCAACGCGCCCATCGCCGATTGTGTGGACGCCATGCCACTCCCATATCGGACGGTCGCTTAGCCAGTTGTCGTTGTTCAACCAATTCGCGCCGTCGGTGGATTCGTAGAGCGCGTCCAGCGCGTCTCTTTCGGCGGCAAGCGCGGCCTCGGCTTCAGGCGAAGCGGGGCAGAATGGCAAACCTGTCGTGACATAGATCACCACGCTTCGCCGCAACCCGTTGGGGACGCAACCCATCAGCCGATTGCTCGATAGGTCCAATTCTCGGAGATAGGCGAGGTAGGCAAACTCCGGCGGAATCGCGCCGCTTAGCCCGTTTCCGTCAAGAGACAGTTCGACGACGCGCCCATCGCCATTCGTCTCGACTCCGTGCCACTCGCTGACTGGATGGTCGCTTAGCCAGTTGTAGTTGTTCAACCAGTTCGCGCCGTCGGTGGATTCGTAGAGCGCGATGAGCGCTTTCTTGTCGCCTATAATTCCCGGAATCGCGCCGACCAATTGGTTGTCCGATAGTTCCAGTTCTTCCAGATTGGCGAGATTGCCGAGTTCTGTCGGAATCTCCCCGCTCAGTTGGTTCTCCGACATGACCAATTGGACGAGATTGATGAGATTGCCAAGTTCCGGCGGAATTTCCCCGCTCAGTCGGTTTTCGCCAAGTTCAAGAACCTTCAGATGCGCGAGGTCGCCAATCTCCGGCGGAATCTCCCCGCTCAGTTGGTTGTTGTAAAGGGCGAGCCCCTCTAGCTTGGCAAGTCTGCCAAGTTCCGGCGGAATCGCGCCGCTTAGTTGGTTGCCGCCAAGTTCAAGAACCTTCAGATGCGCGAGTTCGCCAAGTTCCGGCGGAATCGCGCCGCTTAGCTGGTTGCCGTCCAGCCAAAGTTGCCTCAAGTGGGGGAGTCCGCCAATCTCCGGCGGAATTTCACCGCTCAACTGGTTGTTGTACAAATGCAGTTCTACAACGCGCCCGCCGTCGTCCGTCATGACGCCGCGCCACTCTCCGATTGGCTTATCGCTTAGCCAGTTGTCGTTTCGGGTCCAATTCGCGCCGTTCGTGGCGTTGTAGAGCGCGACGAGGATATTTCTTTCGGTTGCGTCTGCCTTTGGCGCTGGCGTGAGCGTGGGAATAGCGCTCGGCGTCGGTTCCGGGCTAGCTTTGGCGGCGGGCGTTGGCGTCGGCGCGGGGGCAGTCTCCGGTGTATGCGTCGGGCGCGATTCGGCGCTCGGTTGCGTGGACTGACCCGCCGGCTCCAGCACGCATCCAACCGCGACGATGAGCGCCGCGATTAGCGCGATTGCCGTCCACTTCATGCGCCGACTCCTGATTCGCGAAAGGTCTTCCAACCGCCGCGTCCATTATAGCGCATCCGCTTCATCCCAATAGCCACTGAACAAACGCCATCCGGATTCCCGCTTTCGCGGGAATGACGGGGTAGAGAACGGCGCGGCGCGCCCCGCCCCCCAAACCGCCTGCAGAGAATGGCGCGTCTGTGATAAACTTTCACTTGGCGGGCCCCCCCAAGCCCCGCGCTAGGTCTTTTCCGAAGGAACGACGAATGAACTGGCTTGACTTTCTCATAATCGCCATCCTGCTGGTAACGGTCCTGTGGGGATTCATCACCGGGCTGATAGATATGGTCGTCGCCGCCGTAGGCGCGTTGCTGGGCTGGTGGCTCGCCGGGCAGTACGCGGGCGAGTTGTCGGGGATGCTCGGCATAGCCGAAGGCACGGCGGTCGATACGTTCGTGTCGGCAATCGCCTATCCGCTGATAATCGCCGTCGTGGGCGCGGCGGTCTATCTGGTCGGGAAGATACTGCGCCCGTTCATCATGATCGGGACGCTGGGCATGGCGGCGATGGTCGACAAGCTCGGCGGGGTCGCGGTCGGGCTGATAATCGGACTGGCGCTCTCGGTCGCCCTAATCGCGGTGATGGGGCGGCTGGCGTATGATTTCGAGCTTCCGTCCACCCAAATCGCGCCGGCGCGCGACCTGATTGACCGCGCCGAAAACTCGCGGAACGCAATCGCGCGGGCGATGGGCGGCTCGACGATAGTCGCCGGCTTTCTGACGGTTCGCGACGCGTTGCCGGACGCCGTTTTCGGATTCGTCATCCCCAAAGACTTCGGCGCGGCGCTGGACATGATAACCTTAACCGTAAACGATATGAGAAGATAGGACGCCGGCGGCGGTCGTCGGCGTCTCGGAACGCGGAACCGGACAGCGAATCATCGGAAACGGCGGCTTCGCCGAGCGCGGCGGCGCGGACTCTTTCGGAAGGGGGCGAAATGAACGGCTTGGCGACAATCAATTCGCCCGTTCTGGTGCTGAACCAGAACTATCAGCCTCTGAACGTCTGCAACGTCCGGCGCGCGCTGACGCTGGTGGGCAAGGGCAAGGCGGAGCTCATCGAAAACGGGCGCGGCTACATTCACAGCGTGTCCGAAATGTTCCCCGCGCCGTCCGTCATACGGCTGTTCCACATGGTCAAGCGCCCGGTGACGCGCCGCCGCCTTTCGCGCCAGGCGGTGTTTTACCGCGACGGCTTCGCCTGCCAGTACTGCGGCAAGAAGACGCGGCAACTGACGCTCGACCACATCATGCCGAGATGGCGCAAGGGGCCCCACTCTTGGGAGAATGTGGTCAGCGCCTGCATCCCCTGCAACCACCGCAAAGCGGGCAGGACGCCGAAGGAAGCGCGGATGCGGCTGCTGCGAAAGCCGGACGTCCCCAAACCGAACCCGTACTACATGTTCCACCACCGCGAGATTCTGGACGAGTGGAAGCCGTTTATGCCGTGGCTGTGACGGCGGGCGCCGGCGAACCCGCGCCCTAGCCTTCTCCCATCAAGGGCTTATAGGGGTATGTTTGTGGCTGGCAAGACTGCGCCTAGCGGCGCAGGCACCCTCACCCTAGCCCTCTCCCATCAAGGGAGAAGGGATTTGTCGCTCGCGGTTCGGGCTTGGTTTCTAGTTGCTAAGTTGGTCGCTCCACTCTGGATTCCCGCCTTCGCGGGAATGACGGGGGAAGGGACGCGGAAGCGGCGAAAAGCGTCCAATCCGCGCCTGAATTCGCCAAACATACCCCTGTAAGCCCATCAAAGGAGAAGGGACACGTTGGCTTCAGCTCAAGCCTGATTCCTAGCGGCTATCTTGTCCCCGATTCCGCGAGGATGACGTTGTTGGGCGACTCTGGATTCCCGCCTTCGCGGGAATGACGGGGTGTAACAGGGAGAAGGGTTTTGGCGCCCGCGATTCAAGCCTGATTCCTAGCGGCTATCTTGTCCCCGCTTCCGCGAGGATGACGTTGTTGGGCGACTCTGGATTCCCGCCTTCGCGGGAATGACGGGGGGCGCGAATGACGGTGGAGGGGCGGGAATGACGGGGCGCGCGCGAATCCCAAGCGGCGGCGCGCTGTCGCAATCCCCGCGCCTAGTTCGGCAGCCCCAGCATCATGTACTCCACCGCCAGGCGCGGGGCGACGTTGCGTTCTAGCAGGTGCGCCGTCCGCTCAATCGTCCGCAGGGCGGCGGCTATGGTTTCGGGCGGGAAGCGCTCCGCCGCCGCGCCGACGGTTTCGCGCCGGGATGCGTTCGCCGCCAGCTCCGGCTTGCCCTGGCCGACCAGCATCGCGTCCCGCCACCATCCTAGCCACAGGTCGAGCTCGCCGAAGACGCTTTCGCGGTCGTTGGAGAAGCGTCCGGCGAGGCGCTCGGCGTACTCGAATCTGCCGCTGAGCGAAGCCGCCATCGCCGCTTCTATCTCGTCCAGCGTCTCGGAAACGCGCTCTACGATGGCGGGGTCTTCCGCCGCCGCGACCGCCCATCCGACGCGTCCCGCCGCCATTCCCGCCAGCTCGCGCGCGGAATCGGCGTCCACGCCTTTGCGGGCGGTCAGGAAGTCCGCTATGGCGCTGGCGGGAACGGGTCGCAGGTCCGCGCGGCGGCATCTGGAGAGGATGGTCGGCAGAACCGAATCGGCGTGAGTGGCGAGCAGGATGATGATGACGCTTTCGGGCGGCTCTTCAAGCGTCTTGAGCAGGCTGTTCGCCGCTTCGTCGCTCAGCTTCTCGGCGGACTCGAAGATGAACACCCGATAGCGCCCTTCATAGGGCGCCAGGGTCGTTTCGCGCTGGACGTCGCGCACCTGGTCGATGCTGATGAGCGAGCGGAGGCGCCCGGTTCTGGACGTTTCCAGGCTTATCGTTCGGGTGTCGGGATGCAAGCCCGCCGAGACGCGGTCGCACTGGCGGCAGGCGGAGCATGGGCGGCGCTCGGCGTCCTCGGCGAGGCAGTTCGCCGCCCGCGCCAAGTCCAGCGCCAGCGTCATTTTACCGACGCGCGACGGCCCTATGAATATGTGCGAGTGCGCCAGCCGCCCGCCCGACAGCGCGCGCTGAAGGGCGGCGATTGCCTTGCCGTGTCCGGCGGTTCGCCACATGGCTAGATGAACCCCCGAAGCCGCGTCACTTCCGCCACTCTGCCCACGCCTATGGTGAAGGCGGCGTCTCGGTAGCCGATTCGCTCTCGCCGCGCCGTTTCGCGGACTTCGCGGTACGCCCGCGAGATTATCGTCTCAAGGCGCGCGTTCACCTCTTCCAGCGTCCATCTGCGCTGATAGAGATTTTGCGTCCATTCGAAATAGGAAACTATGACGCCGCCCGCGTTCACTAGAATGTCCGGCATCACCGGAATGTCGCGCTCGGCTAGGATTTCGTCCGCTTCGGGCGTCACCGGGTGGTTGGCGGCTTCGACCACTAGGCGCGTCGAGATTCTCGACGCGTTGTCGGAGCGAATCGCGCCGTCTATGGCGGCGGGAATCAGGATGTCGCAGTCCAGCTCCATCAACTCGTCGTTGGTCGCGGCTTCGGCGGCGGGGAAGTCGGAGACGGAGCCGGATTCGCGGGCGTGGGCGTCCAGGGCGTCCAAATCAAGCCCGTTGGGGTCGAAGACGCCGCCGCGGACGTCGGAGACGGCGATGACTTTCATGCCCGCTTGCGCCGCCGTTTTCGCCGTCCACGAGCCGACATTGCCGAATCCCTGCACGACGACGCGCGCGCCTTCGGGGTCTATGCCCAAGTCCGCCGCGGCGTTCAGCGCCACGCTCACCGCGCCGCGCCCGGTCGCCTGCTCGCGCCCCGCCGACCCGCCCAGCTCCACCGGCTTGCCCGTCACTATCGCCGGCGAATAGCCGTGCAGGGCGCTGTATGCGTCCATCATCCACGCCATAGTTTGCGAGTTCGTCCCCAAATCGGGCGCGGGGATGTCGCGGTTGATTCCCAGCAGATGCTCTATGTTGGCGGTGTATCTTCGGGTGAGGCGGTTCAGTTCGCCTTCGCTGAGCGAGAGGGGGTCGCATCGCGCGCCGCCCTTCGCGCCGCCGAAGGGGACGTCCACCAGGGCGTTCTTCCAGGTCATCAGCGACGCCAGCGCGCGCACTTCGTCCTGGTCGGCGTCCGGGTGGTAGCGCACGCCGCCCTTGTACGGACCGCGCGCGCCGTTGTGCTGAATTCGGTAGCCCTCGAACACGCGAATGGAGCCGTCGTCCATGCGGACGGGGACGGCGACGAGCAACTCGCGCCAGGGATGCCGCAGCAGTTCGCGCTCGCCGTCCGATATGCCGAGGCGGTCCGCCGCCCTGTCGAAAGACTGGTTTACTTCGTCGAATGTGGACATTGTCGCGCCCCTGTCGTCTGCGGCTCCGAACGCGGTCGCGGCGGCGCGGACGCCAGCGCGTCGGTGAACGTCTCGCTCCATCGGGACGCCGTTCGTTCCGTGATGGTTTTGTTCATGCGCTCCCACCGCGCGCGGCGCTCGTCGGCGGGCATGGTGAGCGCCGCGTAGAGGGCGGACGCCGCGCCTTCGATGTCGAACGGGTTGACTATCAGCGCGTCGGTCAATTCCTCCGCCGCGCCGGCGAAGCGCGACAGCACAAGGGCGCCGGGGTCGTCCGTCTGGGACGCCACGTACTCTTTCGCTATCAGATTCATGCCGTCCCGCAGGGGCGTGACCAGATTCACGCGCGAATCTCGGTAAAAGGCGGCGAGCGCTTCTTGGCTGAAGTACTGGTAGAGGTAGCGGACGGGAACCCATGCGCCGTCGGAGTAGAGTCCGTTTATCCGCGCCGCCAACCGCTCCACCGCCGCGCGCTCGCGGGCGTACTCCGGCACGTTCGCGCGCGACGGGTTGGATATTTGGAGAAAAGTCACCCGCCCGCGCATGTCGGGATGGCGGTCGAGCAGCGCCGAAAACGCCTCTAGGCGATGCGGTATGCCTTTGGTGTAGTCCAGCCTGTCCACGCCGATGATGACGCGCTGCTCCGCCGGCAAGCCCAGCGTCTGGTGGAGCGATTCGCCGGACGACCGCGCCGCCGCCTGAAAGGGGCGCGGGTCTATGCCGATGGGGAAGACGCCCAGCCGCGCCGATTCGCCGCGATGGGCGAAATCGCGCCCGTTCCGCTCCCCGCCGAGCTCGGAAGCCAGCGCGTCCGCCAGATTGAGAAGGTATCTGCGCGTGTGGACGCCGATGAGGTCGTAGGCGAGCATGGATTCGAGGATCTCGGACGCCCAGGGCAGAAGGGAGAACACGTCCGCCGCCGGGAACGGGGTGTGCAGGAAGAAGCCTATCTTGCCGTCCCATCCCTCTCGCCGCAAGTCGCGCGCGAGGGGGAATAGATGGTAGTCGTGAACCCAGACGAGGTCGCCCGGCGCCAGAAGCTCGGCGAGCGCGCCGGCGTATCGGCGGTTGACGCTTCTGTAAGCGCGGTATGAGTCGCTGCGTATTTGGACGCGCTCGATGAAGCCGTGCATAAGGGGCCAGACGGTTCGGTTGGCGAAGTTGCTGTAGAACAGGTCGGCTTCGGCGGAAGTCAGGTCGATGGTGGCGAGTTCGACGGCGCCGGCGGTTTCGGCGATTCGCGGACTGCGCTCGCGGGAGCGTTCGTGGTCGGCGCGCCCGCTCCAGCCGAGCCAAAGCCCGCCGGTTTGGGTCAGGGAAGAGCGCACCGCGCTCACAAGACCGCCCACCGACTCGGTTCCGCCCCCGTCCGGAGCCAGAGCCGCCGCCGTGGGAACTCGGTTCGATACCATGACTAGACGCGACATGTTTCAATCGTAATGCAGAGCGGCAATCAGGTCAATGGGAATATGCGGCGGAAAACATTTGGGGGAACGCGCGGCGGCGGCGAAATTCGCGCGCGATTGCGTTCGGAGGCGCGCGGCGCGCCCTTGCGAAACGCGATTTTGGGAAAAGCGCTTGACAAGGGCGGGCTTCAGCGCCTAAAATCAAAAGACGATGGCGGTTCGCCGAGGTAGCTCAGTTGGTAGAGCACAGCACTGAAAATGCTGGTGTCGTCAGTTCGATTCTGACCCTCGGCACCATCGCCGCCGCGCTCCGAGCGGGAGTAGCTCAGTGGTAGAGCACTTCCTTGCCAAGGAAGGGGTCGGGGGTTCGAATCCCCTCTCCCGCTCCATGCGGGCGCGGGCGGGCGTTTTCTCTTTCTTCCTTTCCTCTAGCCGCGCCCCTAATGGGGGCATATTGGCGAACTGCGCCTAGCGGCGCGGGCGCGCTCAAGCTAGCCTTCTCCCATCAAGTGCATACGGGGGTATGTTTGTGGCTGGCAAACTGCGCCTAGCGGCGCAGGCACCCTCACCCTAGCCCTCTCCCATCAAGGGAGAGGGGATGCGTTGGCTTCAGTTCAAGCCAGATTCCTAGTGGCTATCTTGTCCCCGCTTCCGCGAGGATGACGTTGTTGGGCGACTCTGGATTCCCGCCTTCGCGGGAATGACGGGGGCGGCGCGGCGAGAAGGAATTTTCCGACTGCGATTCGCGCTTGGTTCCGGTCGCTGTGTTGGTCTGTAGATTCCCGCTTTCGCGGGAATGGCGGGGCGGAGCGATGAAGAAGGAATTTGCCGCCTGCGGTTCGCGCTGGCTGGGCGTTTGGGGACGGCGCTCTACGAAACGGGCGGCGGCGCGGAGTCGTCGGCGTCCGTGTAGATGTGCGGCTGGTCGGGCGTGGTTACGGCTAGTCGGAAGGTTGTGTCGTTTCCGACGGCGCGGATGTAGTGGCGCATCCCTTCCGGCACGAACACGATGTCGCCCTCGCGGGCGCGGATTTCGGGTCTGCCCTCGCCCACTTCCCAAATCAGCTCGCCGCCGAGAATCGTCCACCATTCGTTGAAATCCGGGTGCCAGTGGGCGTTGTTGGTCATGCCCGGCGCGTGGCAAATCAGGTTGGCGCTGTTGCGGTCGTCAAGCAGTATGGAAGTAGCCCAGGGCGGCTCGCCCATTTTGTCGAGCATGTATTCAAGCGTCGTGTGGATGAGATTGGGCGGCCCGTCCATTTCCGGGAGCGGCTTTAGGATGTTGGAGCGCGTCCCCTTGACGTCGTGGTTGGAAGTCGGGCTTGTGACGCCGAGGCGGAGCGAGTTTTCCGTCCCCACCGTCTTGATGGCGTGGCGCATGCGCTTGGGCGCCATTACCACGTCGCCCTTGCGCGCGCGGACGGGGGGATAGTCGCCTATCTCCCAAACCATCTCGCCGGCGAGGACTATCCACCACTCGACGAAATCGGGGTGCGCGTGGGCGTCGTTTTCCTGCCCCGGCGCGTTGCAGATGAGGACGGCGTTGTTGCGTCCGTCGGACAGCAACTTCTCCGCCCAGGGCGGTTCGCCACGCCGCGCGGCGACGTCGGCTGCTCTTATGAGCGTCGGCTGTTCAAGTATCATTGTCGGTCTCCGTTCGCTGTCCGGTTCGGCGCGCCCGTTTTTACCACGCCAGCGCGTAGCAGGCGCGGCGGGGGTCGGCGGAGGAGGCGAGTACGCCGGTTCGCGGGTCGCGCGCGGATACGGTCGCGCCCATGCCGGCGCTGGCGACTTCCACGACGCCGTGTCCCATCGCGCTCAGCTCGGCGCGGACGCTCTGCGGCACCCCCGGCTCCACTCCGAGCTGGGCGGGGTAGTACGTGTGCGGGTAGAAGCTGTTGGGGACGCCCTGGCTGGCGAATCGCGGCGCTTCGACCGCCTCTTGCGGGTTCATCCCCCACAGCAGCGAGTTCAGAATCAGCTGCATGTTCGCCTGCGCCTGATGGTCGCCGCCGGGGCAGCCGATGGTCATCAGCGGCGCGCCGTCTTTCGTCACGATGTAGTTGACTAGGGTCGTTCGCGGACGCTTGCGCGGCTCCAGGCGGTTGGGATGGCCGTCCTCGAAGTTGAACATTTCGATGCGCGTGCTTAGGGCGCATCCGAGTTCGGGGAAGAAGGCGGATTTGCCGAACGCGCCGCCGGAGGGGGTGGCGCATATCATGTTGCCGTCGCGGTCTATGGATGATATGTGGGTTGTGCCGCTGTCGGCGCCGCCGCCGTTTCCGTCCGCCGCCGCCGCGAATGTTCCGGGGGCGTCTGGTCGGTCGGTCGGTCGGGACATTTTGGAATAGCGCCAGGCGTCGCCCGGCGGGGGAAGCTCCGAGAAGGCGCGGCGCGGATCCACGAGGGCGGCGCGCTCGCGGGCGTAGTCTTTGGACAGCAGCCCGTCCAGCGGAACGGCGGCGAAGCGCGGGTCGCCGTAATGCGCCTCGCGGTCTGCGAACGCCAGGTTGACCGCCTGCGAAACCGCGTGCGTGTACGCGGTCGAGTTATGCCCCATGCCCCGCAGGTCGAAGTTTTCGAGTATGTTCAGCGCCTGCATGAGAACCGCGCCTTGAGTCCAGGTGTCCTGCCCGTGAATTTCGTATCCGAGATAGGACGTCTTGGCGGGCGTTTCGTATTCCGCTTCGTAGGCGGCTAGGGATTCCATGTCGAGCGCGCCGCCGACGCGCCGGCTGCAGTCGGCGATGGTTTGGGCGATTTCGCCTTCGTAGAAGCATCGCCGCGCGGCGCGGACGCCGTCGGCGCGGCTCCCGCCCGCCGCGCTTTCGGCGTCCGCCAGCTTGCGGAGCGTCGCGCCCAGCGCCTTCTGAACCAAGACGGAGCCGGGGGCGGGAACGCGCCCATCGTCGTAGAAGACGTCCATTCCGCCGGGCGGGTATTGCGCGAATTGGCCTCGAGTGGCGTCGCTGTCGATGCGCTCAAGCATGTATTCGTAGTTGGGGATTCCGCGCTCGGCGTAGTGGACGGAAGGCGTGAGAACTTCGCCGACCGTCTTCGTGCCGTATCTTTCCAGCAGCGAAAGATAGGCGGCGACCACGCCGGGGACGGTGAAGGCGAGGTGCGCGAGCGGGCCGGGGCCGGTGGGAATCTCGTCCTGCCCTTGCGAGCGGTACCAGTCCACAGTGGCGCGGTCGGGCGCGGTTCCCTGGCCGCTTAGCGAAAGCAGGTCGCCGCTTTCGGCGTGGTAGAGCATGAAGACGCCCTCGGCGGCGAGCGAGTAGGCGGCGATGGGCTCCGTCACGGCGGCGGCGAATCCGGCGGCTACGACGGCGTCGAAGGCGTTGCCGCCCGACAGCAGCATCCTCATCCCCGCCATTGAGGTGAGGTAGTGGCCGCTGGATATGACGCCCTGCGTCCCGTAAACCACCGGGCGGCCTGTGGTCTGCCGAACGGCGTTGCCCTGCTCCATCGCGGATACGGCGCTGGCGGTTGTCATTTGGGGAGCCTCCTGCGTGGGTTGGTTATGCGCGTGACGCTAGGATAGCACAATTCGGGGCGCCGGGCGGTCGTTTTTCGAGGCTTGGCGAAATGGACGCCGCGCCGCCGCCGCGCGGTCGGCTATTCGTCCAAAACCAAGCCCACGACCGCGCCCGCCGGGTCGCTGAACATGGCGATGGTGACGGCGTTGGGAATCTCGGTGACGGGCATGACGACCTTGCCGCCGGCGGCGACCGCCTTGTCGAGGTACGCCTGCAGGTCGTCCACCGCGATGTAGAAGGTGACGTAGCTGCCGTGTTCGCCGTGCGAGGGTCCGATGCCGCCGTTGACGCCGACGCCCTCGCTCTGGGTGTCCGCTATCGCGTAGTCGAGTTCGGGCATGTGGTCGATCTTCCAACCGAAGACGTCGCTGAAGAAGGCGCGCGTGGCGGGCGCGTCGGCGGATTCTATTTCGAAATGCACTACGGGGTTGGGCATTTTGTCGCTCCTAAGTCTTTTATTGGCGTCTAGCCTCCGCCGCGTTTGCCGGCGGGGTTGCAGATTCCATGTTCTAATAATAGCGCGCGGGTTTCGGAGAGCGCAATGAAATTTCGCGCGAATTTTGTACAATTTAGAGAGAATTGCGAAAATCCCCCGCCATTCCTTGCGGTGATATGCTCGCGCTTGGCAACCTGCGCCCGGCGGCGCGGACGCCCTCAACCTAGCCTTCACTCATTAAAGGAGAAGGGATGCGTTGGTTGGGATTCAAGACTGGTTTCTAGTGGCTATCTTGTCCCCGCTTTCGCGAGGATGACGTTGTTGGTCAACTCTGGATTCCCGCTTTCGCGGGAATGACGGGGGCGGGCGCGCGCGGAAACGGCGAAAAGCGTCCGATTCACGCCTATTTCTGCCAAACATGCCCTTGTAAAGCCCATCAAGGGAGAAGGGATGCGTTGGCTTCAATTCAAGACTGATTTCGAGTGGCTATCTTGTCCCCGCTTTCGCGAGGATGACGTTGTTGGGAAACTCTGGATTCCCGCTTTCGCGGGAATGACGGCGGGGGCGGCGCGCTTGGAAGCGGCGAAAAGCGTCCGATTCACGCCTAAATTCGGTGAACATATCCATGCAAAGCATAGACAATAGGGGGAATTCGCGCGTCAATGGGATGAAGCCGCCCGCCGCCGTCAGACTTCCAATTCGTCGAAAATCGCCCTGTACGACGCGGCGCGCGATGGCGAGACGTCTCCGCGCAGTTCCGCTTCGCGGACGCCGCAGCGCGGCTCATCGAGATGGGCGCAGTTGCTGAAGCGGCACGCCGCCGCCGCTTGGTCTATTTCGGGGAAGTAGATGGGCAACTCGCCGAGCGTCAAGCCGGCGAGGGCGAATTCGCGGACGCCGGGGGTGTCGGCGACCCAGCCGCCGCCGTCTAGTTTGTACAGCGCCGATTGGGTGGTCGTGTGCCGCCCCTGCCGCCGCGTCTCGCTCACGGCGCCGACGCGAATGTCCAGCCCCGGCTGAACCGCCGCCATGAGCGAGCTTTTGCCGGAGCCGGACAAGCCCGCCAAGACGGCGAGGCCGCCGGCGAGCGCGGCGCGGAGTTCCGCCGTCCCCGTCCCCGAAATCGCCGACGTGAGAATGACCCGATGCCCCATGCGCCGATAGACGCGGACGGCGTTCTCGCAGGCTCGCGGGTCGTCTATCAGGTCGGCTTTGTTGACGCAGATTATCGGCTCTATGCCGGACAAGCCCGCCGCGATGATGTAGCGGTCGACCAGTTCGGGCCAAAAGTCGGGGCTGCGCCATGAGGCGACGATGAGCAGGCTGTCGGCGTTGGCGGCGATGACTTGCCGGCGGGGGGCGAGATAGGGGTCGGCGCGCGCCAGAATCGTCTTGCGCGGCTCGACGCTCTCTATCGCCCACGCGCCCGCGCCGTCCTCGCTCACAGCCACGCGGTCGCCGACGGCGACGGGGTTGATGAAGCCGTCGTCTATCTCCGTGAGCAACCCGCGAATGGTCGCCGGGCGCTCTTCGCCATCCATATATATACGCGCGTACATGCCGGCGGCGGCGGTGACGAGCGCCGTTCGCGTCTCGGCGGACGCATGGGACGCCGCCGCCGGGATGGGGCGCGCGCCGGATTCCGTCCGCGGGGATTCGCTCGCTGATTCTTCGATTCGCCTGCGCCTGTCGCGCTCGTCGCGCCGCATGACGCGCTCGACCGAATCGTAATCCTTCGCGTCCCAGTCTTCGGCGAGCGTATCTGCCCAGTCGGCGCGGCGCGCGCGGTTGCGCTTGACGCTCCCGCTGCGCCGAAGGGTCTTTTTCGCGCCGCCGCCCGCGGCTGCTCGTCTGCGCTTGGGCATGGAATCTCCGCGTTCGCGCTCTCAGTCGTCCAGAAACTCACGGAGTTCGGCGACTAGGGCGTGAAGGCCCTCGCTGTCGCCGCCGGCGGGCGCGGACGCGAGATAGTGCGCCAGGTCGTCCAAAGCCTCCGCGCTATGCCCCAGTTGGTAGTGGACGATGCCGCGGTCGCGCCTGTTGTAGATGGAATCCGGGTCAAGCGCGAGGGCGAAATCCGACACTTCAAGCGCGCGGACGTAATCCTCTCGCTCCAAGTAAATCGCCTTGAGGTTGTGAACCATGCGCGCGAGCATCTGGCGGTTGGATACGGGGTCGAGCATGGAGGCGCGCCACTTGAACCCCGCCGGCATGTAGCCTTCAACGATGCGCCGGCACTCGTCGCCGGACAGCAGGATGCCGCCGCGAAACGGATCCACGAACAGGTTTTCGACCTCCGCGTGGCGCACTAGAAACCGCCCCGGCAAGCCGATGCCCAGCAACGGCGTCTTGAGCCGCCTGCCGACTTCCATGTACACCAGCGACAGCGTTATCGGAATTCCGAGCCGGCGCTCCAGCACCTGGTTCAGATGGCTGTTTCGGGGGTCGTAGAAGTTCTCGTCGTCGCCCCTGAAGCCGAGCTCGTCGAACAGATACTCGCTGAGCGTGTTGACGCAGTAGAGCGGGTCGTCTTCGTCCAGCAACTTGCCGGATACGGCGCCGGCGAGTCGCTGTAGAGCGAACAGTTCGCGCTCCACGTTCAGGTCGGGATACTCCGGCATGGCGACGTGAAGCGCCGCCCGCGCCAGGTCTATTTCGGCGTCGGGCTTGTCCACCAGTTCGGTGAAGCGTTCCAAAAGCTCGATTCTATCCACGTATCAGCGCTCCGCGCGGGCGGTTTGGGAGATTTCCCGAAGAAAGTATATCTGCATTATACACATTCGCGCGGGGGAAAGAGGCGGGGGCAACGGCGAATCGGCGCGAATCAAGGGGGGGATGAAACATGGCAGGAGCGGCAGGATTCGAACCCGCGACCCTCGGTTTTGGAGACCGATGCTCTACCAGCCTGAGCTACGCTCCTGCGCGATGGACTGGCGCATGAATCATTTTAGCGGTTCGGCGCGTCCGAAATCAACCTCTAGCGGCGCGGGAAATTGCGCGAAGGGCGCGGGCGGGCGGCGAACCGTCGGGGGCGATTCCCCCCTTTCGTTGACCGAAAAGATGCGGTATAATTCCCAAAGCAGTAGAGGAATGAGATATATGGTCACCGCCAACATCGTAGAAGACATCATAAAAGTCGTGGACGAGAACCCGGCGGCGCTGGAGGCGTTGCGCGCGCGCCTGCTGACTCGCGAGTTGCTGGAAACCCCGGCGCGCCTCGCCGAGCTCACGGAATCGCATGCCCGGTTCGCGCAAGCCGCCAACGAGCGCATGGACGGGCTGGAGTCCACCCTGCGGGAGTTCGTTGAAGCCGCCAAAGCGTTCATACAGTCCACCAACGAACGGCGCGACGGTGGAATGTTCGAGAATCATTACGCCAGGGACTTGGCGGAGAAGATGGCTTTCGGCATCGCCCATGAGCATGGCTTCGCGTTCAAGCGCGTTTTGCCCAAAGAGGCGGTTTGGGAGATGATCAACGCTTCCGACACCTCCGGCATCAGCGGGGACGACATCATGAGCTTCAGCATGGCGGACCTCGTCCTGCAGGTTGCGGACTCCGACGGCGCGGACTGCTACATTGTTGCGGAAGTCTCGTACACCGCCCACTGGGACGACGCCGAGCGGGCCATCCGCAACTCGAAGTTCATCGAGCGGTTCACTCGGTTGCCCGCTCATCCCCTAATCGCGGGCGTCGACGTCAACAGGCGCGTCCGCGAGCATGTCATCGAGGCGGGAAAGGCGCTCTGGGTTCAGTTGCCGGATAGGATTGTGCAGGCGGATTAGCGGCGGCTAGACGCTTTCGCGCCGCTCGCCGCCGCTCCCGCGCCGACGTCATCGCCCGCCGAGCGAGCTTCGGATGTCCAGCAACCCCGTCTCCGGCGCCGGGTCTTGGGCCGCGCGCCGCGCCGCGTCCGGGTCGCCCTTCAGGTAGTAGTCGAACCAGTTTCTGGTGTAGTAGTTGCGGATGAACGACGGCATGTAAAGCTCCTCGCCGCTCACTGTTCGCCAGCCGACCGGTTGGAACGGTTCGCCTTGGAACGACGGCGAGAAGACGTCGTCGCCGACCGCTTTTCTTTGGAGCGTCAACCCGCCGCCGTCCGTCCAGTACGCTTCGCCGTCGACCATCAGCGGGTTTTGGCGCGAGGCTAGGGTCGGGAAGTCGCCGGTCAGGGTGTCGTGGTCTAGGTCTTTCACCAGGATTATCGCCTTGTCGCCGGTGGCGCGGGCGTAGGCGTTTCGGGCGATTGGCTGGGGGTTTTCGTCCGTCGGGGTTTCGCGCTCGGCTTCCAGAACCCAAATGTCTTCGGGGTCGCCGCCCGCCGCGCTTAGGGCGTTCCACATCATCCCGCGAAAGACGTTTTGGACGAACGAATCTTCCGAGCCGTGAATCTGCAGAACCGGCTTGGGGTTGCCGGCGGGCTGTCCGTCCGCGGCTAGGCCGTCCCCGAAGATTCCGGGCGGCTCCCAGTAGCGCGGGGGTCCGTTGTTGTATCCGACCGCCGCTGCCACGCGGTCGCTTTTGGCGACCGCGAACTGCGCCGTCATGGAGCCGAGCGAGTGTCCCATGACGCCCACGCCGCCGTCCATGTCGAAGGCGCCGGCGAACGCGCCGCACATAGCCGCGCCGTGATTGGGCTGTCCGCGAGATTCGTAATCCGCCGCGCAGTCGTCGGCGCCCTTGTTCAGGCTGTCCAGTCCGGCGATTATGGTCTCCACGTCGCCCACGCGCTGGGTGAAGAACTCCGACATCATCTCGCCCACTTTGTCGCCGCCGCCGGGGACAGCCGTCAGGGCGCCGCCGCCGCCCATGCCGCCGAAACCGCCGCCGCCCTCGATTCCGAAGAAGTATTTGTTGAATCCGGGGATGACCTTGAACTCGCCGACAATCGTCCGGTAGGCGGATGCGACCGCGCCGGCGTCCGCGCTCTGGGCGAATTGGGAGTCCGGGCTGCCGAAGACGTTGGGCGCGGCGCTGTCCGAGATGAAGCCGGGCGCGACGACCACGTAGCCGCGGCTGGCGAGATACTCGGCGAACGTCGCCCACTGAAGCGCCGTTCCGCCAAGACCGTGCGCGGCGATGATTACGGGGAACGCGCCTTCCGCCGGCGGCGCGTCCAGCAGGGAGTTCGACATGCGCTCTTTCGCCGCCTCGATGATCGCCGACCGGCTCGCGCCGGAGCCGCCTTGCAGGTTGCCAAGCCACTGCTGGACGGCGAACCCATACGCCGCCTCGAACGGCTCGCCGGCGCTCAGGTCTTCGAAAGCCGCCTTTCGCGCCGAGCCGCCGTCCCGCGCGGGATACCACATTAGCGCGGCGACTACCTGGCGCTCGCCCGCCGCGTTTATCTCGGAGAGCGTCCGCTTGTATCCGTCGGAGGCGTGTTTGGCGTTCCATCCGTCGAACGGTCGGTCGGGGTCGTGAAACCAGACGCGGCGGACGCCGACGGGGTACTCGCCGCGCCCTAGGTACTCGCCCGATAGGGACGACGCTATCGGCGCGGCGGTTGGCATGGCGGTCGGCTCCGCGGTTGGTTCGGCGGTCGGCTCCGCGGTTGGCGCAACGGTCGGTTCCGCGGTCGCGGTCGGATTCGCGGCGGCGCGCTCGGAGGACGCGACTTCGGGAGACGCGCTATCCGAACCGCAACCTGTCATAACCGCGCTTGTCGCCAGCATTAGAACGAAAATCCCCAGGGCTTTCAGCATGTTTTGTTCAGTCTCTCTTTCGGAATGGATTGGGCGGCGCGATATGGACACGCCGATGGCGGGCAAGACTGCGCCTAGCGGCGCAGGCGCCCTCACCCTAGCCCTCTCCCATCAAGGGAGAGTGGATTTGTTGGTTGGGATTCAAGGTTGATTTCTGGTGGCTATCCTGTCCCCGCCTTCGCGAGGATGACGTTGCTGGGCGATTCTGGATTCCCGCCTTCGCGGGAATGACGGGGGCGGCGCTCTTTCGCGGGAATGACGGGATGGGAAATCAGCGTCGCCTAGCCGCCTAAACGATTGATTCGCTGTCGACCAGCGTTTCCGCCTTCGCGCGGTCGTCGGGGGACAGGGCGACGGTGGTGTAGCCGTGATAGCGGTCTATTATGTGCAGGCTTTGGATGTTGACGCCGGCTTCCTTGAATCGCGCGGCGACTTTCGCCAGCGCGCCCGGCTCGTCCTTGAGCCGTATCACAAGCGCCTCGTCGATTATCGCGCGGAAGCCGGCGGACGCTAGGGCGTCTAGGGCGGCGTCGTTGTCGTCGGTGGTCATGACCACTACGCCGTTCTCGCCCACGCCGTCCGTGTTGATTGTGAGAATGTTGATGTCGGCTCGCGCCATGGCGTCCGCGATGTCCGCCATTAAGCCCACTTCGTTATGCGCGGTGACGATGATTCTGTCCACCGACGCGCCTCCTTATCATCTCTTGGTTGATTGGTTGCCTGTCGTTATTCGGGAATGAGGCAGTCGTCCACAAGCTCGTCTATGACTTCGCGCGTCACGTGCGGCATGGTTATGACGTGGGCGATGTCTTCGTATGGGGCTATCATCCACTTGCGGAAGACCGGCTCCGGCGGCTTGGGGAAGACCACAGTGACGGAGTTTTTGTTGCGCCACGCCGGTATGCCCACGTCGTTGAATCGGGCGACGGCGTACTCGGCGACGTCCAGGCACTCGCGCACCATCTCGCGGAAGCCGTCCGCGCCGATTCGCTCGAAGGCGTGCCAGAGCATGAGCGGCGCGAAGGCGCTTCGGGAGCCGGCGAGCGTGGTGTCGAGCGCGCCGACATACTCGATGGAGCGCGAGACGCGCGCCACGTATTCGCGCTTGGTGAGCGCGACGCCGCAGGGAACGGGCGAGCCTATCATCTTGTGTCCGCTTATCGCCGCGCTGTCTATGCCGGCGTCGAAGCCGTATGGCTGGGGGTCGTCCACGAACGGCAGGATCATGCCGCTGAGGGCGGCGTCCGCGTGTATGTAGGACGCGGACACGGCGAGGTCGTCGAATATCTCGCGCACCTTGCCCACGTCGTCTATCGCGCCCTTCATGGTCGTCCCGATGTTCGCCATGATTATGGCGGGGGAGTCGCGGTTGATTCGGACGGTTTCGCGCAGGTCGTCGTAGTCCATCTCGCCGTTGTCTTGGCTTTTGATCATGATGTTCCGCATCTTCAGCAGGCGCAGAATTTTGACCACGCTGTAGTGGGTGTCCTGCGAGAAGTAGACGACGCCGTCCGGGAACGCCTCGCGCCCCATGTAGAGGCCGTACATGTTCCCCTCCGTGCCGCCGGAGGTGACGTATCCCCAGCCCTCGTCGCGGTCGAGGCGCATGAGGTCGGAGAAGGTTCCGACGACTTCGCGCTCTATCTCGTGGGTGTTGCTGCGGAAGTTGCTGTCGTGGAACGGGTCGCCGACGTTGTTGAGGCAGTGGCTCATGAACGGCAGCAGCTCGGAGTAGTCGAATATCTGGTTGCAGGGGTAGCCGATGTTGCGGGGTCCGATGTCTTCGAAGTCCGCCAGCATGCGGCGCAGGCGCGCGCTTGTCTCGTCCGCGCCGCGCCCGTTTCCGAATTTCGCCTTGTCGTCCATTGCCGAGTTCCTCCTTTCCCGCTTTCCCGGTCTTTCCTTCCCTTCAATTATAGCACAGCGGCGGGGCGGTTTTCAGGAATGGACGCCCGTAGCTGGCAATCTCTATAATCCGCGTCATGCTCGCGTTCATCCCCAGAATAGCCGCGCTCGCGGTCGCCCTTCTCGCGCTCGCCGCCTGCTCGGACGCGGCTCCCGATTCTTCGCCCGCGCCCGCGCCCGCCGCCGTCTCCAAACCCGCGCCGGACGCGCCGACGCGGACTCCGCCGGCGACGCCGTCCCCGACTCCGAAGCGGTCGCCAACCCCAACCGCTTCGCCGCCGTCCGCGCCGCCGCCCACGCCTGCGCTTGCGCCCATGCGGACGCCAACGCCCTCGCCCACGCCCATGCCGACGCTTGCGCCCTTGCCCGCGTTCGCGCCCGCGCCGACGCCGACGCCCGCGCCTTCGCCCGCCGCCGTTCGCCATTCGCGCGAGGGCGCTCTGTCTTGGGGGCAATCGCTGACCGCCATCTCCATATCCGAGTATTACGTCTGCGCGCTGGACGCCGACAGCCGCGCGATATGCGTCAACCAATCGGAAGAGGGCGGCTCGCCCGCGCGCCCGTCCGCGCGATTCTCGGCTATCTCGTCCGGCAAATACTATACTTGCGGCTTGCGGGGGGACGGCTCGATTCACTGCTGGGGCGATGAGGGCGTAACCGGCGGCGCGCCCGAAGAGGGCGGGTTTTCGGCGCTGTCGGCGGGCAAGCGCCATGCCTGCGCCCTAGACGCGGACGGCGCGGCGGTCTGCTGGGGTTGGAACGACAGCGGGCGGGCGAATCCGCCGCCGGACGCGCGCTTCCACGCCGTCGCCGCCGGCGATTCGCACAGCTGCGGCATCGCCGCGTTCGGCAACCTGATCTGCTGGGGCAAGAATCAGCATGGGCAGGCGGAGCCGCGCGAGGGTCCTTTCAGCGCGCTCGCGCTCGGCAATAATTACACATGCGCCCTGCGGACGGACGGAACGGCGGTCTGCCAAGGGGACGATTCGGACGGGCAGGCGTCCCCGCCGGCGGGGACGGCGTTCGCGCAGATAGCCGCCGCCGACCGCCAGACTTGCGGGGTGACGACGCTGGGCGGCTTGGAGTGTTGGGGCGTCTTGTCCGTATCCGATTACTCGCAGATATTCGCGTCCGCGAGCGTGGGATACGGGCTGGTCTGCGCCCTGAACGTCGCCGGCGCGCCGACTTGCTGGCAGGCGGGCGAATCCGCCGGCGACCCGATTGGGGGCGTTTGGCTGGACGTCCCCGTCGAGATGTTCCCAATGCCCGGCGGCGGAATGGCGGTCGCGGAGCGAGCGGGATATATCGAGATTCACTCCCCGGAAAGCGGCGGGCGGCGAATCGCGCTCGACCTCTCCGAGCGGACGGTCGTCACTGGCGAAATGGGGTTGCTCAGCGCGGCGCTGGATCCGGATTTCGAGCGATTCCCCTTCATCTATGTGTACTGGGCAACGGATTCGGACGACCCGAACCCGGATAGGTACGAGGCGCGCCTTTCGCGCTTCCCGGTGACGGCGGACGGCGACATATTGGAGGAAGAAGAGCTGGTCATCCTGCGCCTGCCGCATGCGGCGGACCTGCATTTCGGCGGGGCGATTCGCTTCGGGCCGGACGGGATGATGCACTTGGGCTTGGGCGAGTATGTGGAAATCGGCGTTTACTGGCATCATGAAGCCGCGTCCGACCTGGCGACGCTCGCCGGCAAGATAATCCGCATCGACATTCGCGGCGCGACGGAAGAAGCGCCCTATCGCGTTCCGCCGGACAACCCCTTCGTCGGAGTGGACGGCGCGCGCCCGGAGATTTGGGCGTATGGACTGCGAAACCCCTGGCGCATGAGCTTCGCGCCGAACGGCGAGCTTGTCGTCGCAGATGTGGGGCGCGTTACGCGGGAGGAAGTGTCCATAGCCGCGCGCGGCGCGCATCTGGGCTGGCCCGCCTTCGAAGGGAGCGTCTGCCAAGCGAACGACGGGCGCTGCGGGCGGCGCGAGGATTACGCCTTCCCCATACACGAATACGCCCGCGAGGGCGGGAATTGCGCCATAATCGGCGGCATGCATGCGCCGGGCGGGGAGTATGTTTTCGGCGATTACTGCTCCGGTCGGGTGTGGACGCTGGAGCGGAGCGCGCCGGACGTCTGGAGCGCGAACGAAATCATGGATTTGCCCCGCCCCGTCACCGCCTTCGGCGCGGACGCGGACGGGACGGTTTACGCCCTGACGCGCTTCGGTCCCGTCGAGCGTGTGATAGAATGATTGGGCGCATGTCTAAGACCGTATCCATAGCCGCGAAAATCTTGGCGATGTCGGGCGCGCGGGCGATTCGGGCGCGCATGTCCGCAATCGCCGGGCGCGCGCAGCCCCTTGTAAATTCCCCCCCCCCCCCCCCGCGTCCGCCGCATATCGGCGCGCTCGGATTGGGCGTCGCGCTCGCCGTTCTCGCAATCGCCGCCTGCTTCAGCCCGACTTCCGCTTCTTTGCCCGCGCCAACGCCTTCGGCTTTAGCCGCCGCGTCCCCCGTTCCGGCGCCGCTCTTCGCGCCGTCGCCGGTTCCGGGCCCGTCCCCCGTTCCGACGACGGTTCCGACGCCCTTCCCCGCGCCTTCGGCGACGGCGACGCCGGTTCCGCCCCCAGCCGCCGCGCCGATTCCGGTTCCGGCTCCGCTTCTCGCGCCTTCTGAGACGGCGACCGCGACGCCCTTCCCCGCGCCCGCTCGGTCGCCCGTCCCAAGCCCGCCGCCCGACGACGGCGCGGCGCGGTCAACCGACGCGCTGGCTTGGGCGGACGGGCTCGCTCAAATCGTTCTGGGCGAATCCCGCGCTTGCGGTCTGGGCGAAGATAGGCGCGCGGTTTGCAACAGAGGCGGTCCCCCGGAAGAAGCCGGCGCGCCACCGACCTTCTCCGCGCTCTCTTCCGGAAGAAAATACGCATGCGGCTTGCGGGACAGCGGCGGGATTTTCTGCTGGGGCGGAGACGACGGCTACGGCGAGATAAGCGGCGCGCCCGCGGAAGGCGGGTTCTCGGCGCTGTCGGCGGGCAAGCGCCACGCCTGCGCCCTGGACGCGGACGGCGCGGCGGTCTGCTGGGGATGGGACGCCAACGGGCGCGCCACTCCGCCGCCGGACGCGCGCTTCCTCGCCATCGCCGCCGGGGATTCGCACAGTTGCGGCATCGCCATGTTCGGCAACCTGATTTGCTGGGGCAGGAATCAATACGGGCAGTCGGAGCCGCGCGAAGGTCCGTTCAGCGCGCTCGCGCTCGGCAATAATTACACATGCGCCCTGCGGACGGACGGAACGGCGGTCTGCCAAGGGGACGATTCGGACGGACAATCAAGCCCGCCGTCCGGCATGCCATTCGCGCAAATAGCCGCCGGCGACCGCCAGACTTGCGGAGTCACGCCGCTGGGCGGCTTGGAATGTTGGGGAATCATATCCATGTCCGACCGCTCGCAGATGTTCGCGTCCGCGAGCGTGGGATACGGGCGGATTTGCGCGCTGAACTTGGCTGGGGCGGCGACATGCTCGCCGCCCCTCGCGCTTGCGGAAGACCCTCTCGGCGGTCATTGGCTTGACGCCGCTGTTGAAATGTTCCCGTTGCCCGACGGCGGCGCGGCGGTCGCCGAGCGAAAGGGCTATATCGAGATTCACCCCCCTGAAGGCGGCGAGCGGCGAATCGCGCTCGACCTCGTCGCGCGAACGGCGATTGGCGGCGAAAAGGGGCTGCTGAGCGCGGCGCCGGATCCGGAATTCGAGCGCTTCCCGTTCATCTATGTCTATTGGCACACGAACGCGGACGGCGGCGCCGGCGCTCTTGAGGGGCGAGTTTCGCGCTTTCCGGCGGCGGACGGCGGGGACATATCGGCGGACGGCGAACTGGTCATCCTGCGGATGCCGATTGGAGACAGCCTCGGCCACTTCGGCGGCGCGATTCGCTTCGGCGCGGACGGGATGATGTATCTGGGCTTGGGCGACAGAGCGGAATTCGGAATCCGCGAACACCCGGAATCCGCCGGCGACCTGGCGACGCTGTCCGGCAAGATAATCCGCATCGACATTCGCGGCGCGACGGAATCCGCGCCCTACCGCGTTCCGCCGGACAACCCCTTCGTCGGAGTGGACGGCGCGCGCCCGGAGATTTGGGCGCGCGGACTGCGAAACCCCTGGCGCATGAGCTTCGCGCCGAACGGGGATTTGATAGTCGCCGACGTGGGACACCATTCGCGGGAAGAATTGTCCATAATCGAGCGCGGCGCCGACATGGGATGGCCTGTCTTTGAAGGGAGCGTCTGCAACGATAAGGACGACGCGCGTTGCGGACGGCGCGAAGATTACGTCTTCCCCATACACGAATACGCCCACGACAGCGAGGACGAAAACTGCGCGATAATCGGCGGCATGCATGCGCCGGGCGGGGATTATGTTTTCGGGGACCACTGCTCCGGTCGGGTGTGGACGCTGGAGCGGAGCGCGCCGGACGTCTGGAGCGCGAACGAAATCATGGATTTGCCGCGCCCAATCGTCGCCTTCGGCGCGGACGCGGACGGGACGGTTTACGCCCTGACCAATTTCGGACCCGCCGTTCCTGTGGGCGATTGAGCGGGCTTGGGCGGCGCCGGGGATTTCATCCTAGGCGGTGTTGACATTAGGCAGTGTTGACATTAGAGAGAAGAGTGAGCGGGGGCGGGGGTCACAAACCGCGCGGGACTGCGCCTAGCGGCGCAGACACCCTCACCCTAGCCCTCTCCCATCAAGGGAGAGGGGATTCATCGCTCGCGATTCGGGCTTGTTTTCCATGAACATGCCTTTGCAAGGGGGGAATTGGAGATTTTGGCGCGAGAATCTTCCAAACTATCCTTATGTCAACACTGCCTAGCCTTCTCGCGTCAAGGGAGCGGCAAGCCGCGCCAATCTCGGCAGGATTTCCCCGGACGCGCCTCTCAGAACCGCGTCCGCGCAATCCGAAAGCGGCGTCGGGTTGGGGTTCACCTCTATGACCGCGCCGCCGTTCGCCTTGACCATTCGCGGGAAGTTCGCCGCCGGATAGACGGTCGCGGACGTTCCGCAGACGATGACGCAATCGCAAGCCGCCGCCGTTTGGAAGCTCGCCGCCGCGACGGACGGCGGAATCGGCTCGCCGAACATCACTGTGTCCCCCTTCACCGCGCCGCCGCAGTCCGGGCATCTCGGCGGCAGTGTTTCATAGGAAAAGGCGTCTCGCGGGCGCCTGCTTTCGCACAAAACGCATCGCGCCAGATGGCGGTTGCCGTGCAGCTCGATGACCCGCTCCGACCCCGCTTCGCGGTGCAGCCCGTCCACGTTCTGGGTGATGACCGCCTTGAGGACGCCCGCGCGCTCCAGCGCCGCCAGCGCGTAGTGTCCGGGGTTGGGCTTGGCGGAATCTATGGCGCGGCGCAGTTCCGTCCGAGCCGGGTCGGCGTCCGGGTCGAGTTGATGCCGCCACCAGCCGGCGGGGTCGGCGAGAAAGCGCTCGTAGCCGTTGACGCTCGGCTCGCCGAGCCGCGTCCAAAGCCCGCCCGCGCCCCGAAAAGTGGGGATTCCGCTCTCCGCCGACATCCCCGCGCCGGTGAGCGCAACCGCATGCTCGGACGCCTCCAACATGCCGGCGGCTCGCCGCAAAGTTGTTTCCACAGCGCTTCGACCTCCATTTCGCGAATTTGCCTAGGTTGTGTTGACATATCGCGCTCGCGGCGATTTTCGGTTCGACGTTGGCGTCCGCCGCCTTCTGGATTGCCGCCTTCGCGGGAATGACGGAATTGAAATCGCGCGCGGCGGCGCGATAATCGCCCATTTTAGCCTATGCCGACACGTCCTAGTTTCCCAAAACCCTTCCCGATTCCACCCGCACCCGCGCCGCTTCGCGCCCGGCGAATTCGGTCGCCAGACGCGGCTCCGCCGTCGCCACCAGCGTCTGCTCGTATTCGCCCGCCATGTCCAGAACGCGGCGTCTGCGCGCCGGGTCTAGTTCCGAAACGACGTCGTCCAGCAGAATAATGGGTTGGTCGCCGCCGGCGTCCGCCAGCAGTTTCGCTTCGCCCAGACGCATCGCCAGCGCCGCCGTCCGCGCCTGCCCGCGGGATGCGTAAGACCCCACCGACATGCCGCCGATGGATACGGTTAGGTCGTCGCGATGGGGTCCGATTCGGCAGAATCCCGCCGCCACGTCGCCTTCGCGCCCCTGCCGCATGGCGTCCAGCAGGAGCGGCTCCAACGCGGCGGCTTCATCGCGCCCGTCCATGTCGGCGGACGGCGCGTAAGAGAGCGACATGTCGCCGTCCGAGTCGGCGAGCCGCGCGTGAATGGGGCGCGCGGCGGCGTCCAGGCTGTCGAGCGCCCGCGCCCGCGCCGCCATGATTCGCGCGCCGAGAGACGCCATGCGCTCGTCCCAGAAATCCAGCTCCGACGGCGACGAGCTGCGCCGCCGCACCGCCTTGAGCAGATGGTTGCGTTGGGTCACGAGTTTCTGATGCGCCTGCGCGTCGCGCAGATACGCCCTGTCCATTCGCGCCACTAGGATGTCCATGTAGCGCCGGCGGACGGACGGGGGCCCGTCGGCGAGGCGCAGGTCTTCGGCGGCGAACATGGCGGCTTTGAGCGCGCCGACGAAGTCCGCCGAGCGCCGCCGGGCGCCGTTGACGCTGAAGGTTTTGCGCGCCCGCCCCGCCCCGCGCGCCGCGAGTTCGACTTGGACGCGCAGAAGCCCGCGCGCCGTTTCGACTTCCGCTTCCGCGAGCGCCTGAACGGCCCCGCCGACCGCCGCCGCGCCGCGCATCGCCATCTCGCCGTCCGACGAAGTGCGCGGCGATCTGCCAACGGACAGAAGATAGACCGCCTCCAGCAGATTCGTCTTCCCATGCCCGTTCTTGCCCTCGATGACCGTAACCCCGCCTTCCAGACGCAAGTCGAGAGCCTGATAATTGCGAAAGTTGATGAGCCGAAGCCTGCGAACCCGGATGAGACCGTCCCCCCTCTGGCGCGAATATCCGCGCCGTGATTCTAGCATACCGTCCGCGCGCCGCCCGCTTCCAATCCCCCGCCTATCCCTTGACCGCGCTCTCATGCTACATTATCCGCGTTCACACACTCATCCCATCGGAGCCTGCGCGCGCATGAAAATAATGGCAATGGCGGGCGGCGTGGGCGGCGCGAAGCTCTGCCTCGGACTCGCCCGCGCGCTTGACCCGCGAGACCTCCAAATCATCGTCAACACCGGCGACGACGAGGAATTTTACGGGCTGCACGTATCCCCGGATCTGGACACGGTGACTTACACGCTCGCCGGCGTCGCCAACCCCGAAACCGGCTGGGGAATCGCCGGCGAAACCTTCGCCGCGCTGGAATCGTTGCGGCGTCTCGGCATGGACGCCTGGTTCGGACTCGGCGACCGCGATTTCGCCACGCATATCGTCCGAACGAAGATGCTCCGGGACGGCGAAACGCTGTCCGCCGCCGCCGACCATATACGGCGCGCGCTCGGCGTGGCGCACCCGATAGCGCCGATGTCGGACGACCGCGTTCGCACAATCGTGGTTTCCGAGAATGGCGAGTTGCCGTTTCAGACGTATTTCGTCAAGATGCGTTGCGAACCGGTCGCGCGGGGGTTGCGGTTCGAGGGCGCGGAGGACGCGAGCATGTCGCCCGCCTTCCGCGACGCCCTAGAGAGCGCGGACGCCATCGTAATCTGCCCGTCCAACCCCTATCTAAGCGTCGCGCCCATGCTCGCCGTCCCCGGCGTTCGCGCCGCCGTCGAGCGCTTTCGCGGTCCGCGAATCGCCGTCAGCCCCATAGTCGGCGGGGAAGCGATTCGGGGGCCCGCCGCCAAACTGCTCCGCGAGCTGGGCGCGGACGCTTCCTGCGTAGGCGTCGCGCGGCAGTACGCCGGGCTGTGCGACATTTTCGTCATAGACGAAGTGGACGCGCGTCTGGCGGACGACATTCGCGCTCTGGGGATGGAGGTGCTGGTCGCCCAGACGGTGATGCGCGACGAGGGCGACAAAATCCGGCTCGCGCGCGAGGTTTTGGATGCGGTCGGCGGGTCTTAGCCCAGTGGCGGCGGTCGCGCCGATGAAGCCGCTGGCGCAATCCAAGACGCGGCTCGCCGCCGCGCTGCCGCCCGAACGCCGCGCCGCGCTCAGCCTGGCGATGCTGCGGTCGGTGCTGTCCGCCCTGCGCCGCTCGCGGGTTGGGCGAATCATCGTCGTGGGGGGGGACGCCCGCGTCCGCGACGAGGCGCGCGAGCGTGGCGCGGAGTGGCGCGCGGACGATTTCGGCGATCTCAACGCCGCGCTCGCCGCCGCCTTCCGCGATTTGCGCGCCGAAGGGACGCCCGCCGCCTACATACCCGCCGACCTGCCGCTGCTGGCGCCCGAAGACGTGGACGCGCTGCTGGCGGCGTCCCAAGACGGCGCGGCGCTGACGCTATGCCCCGCCCACGACGGCGGAACCAACGCCATAGTCGCGCCGCCGTCCGCCGCCGGTTTTCAGCCGCTGCTGGAATCGGCAGCTTTCGCCGACACAAACGGAGCGCCGAGACGCTCGGACTGCGCCCCCGCGTGGCGCGCATCCCCGCGTTCGAGCGCGACTTGGACACCGTAGAAGACTTGCGAATCTGCCTCCGCGCGCGCCCGCCGTGCCTGGATGCGTTCGCCGACACGCTGACGGAGACCGCGCAATGAAAATAGGAATCCTGCTGCCCACCCGCCGAATCGTGATGGAAGGCGCGGACCCGCGCCAGTTCGATGAGATAATCCGTCTCGCCCAGACCGCCGAAAGCGCGGGTTTGGACTCCGTCTGGGTGGGCGACAGCCTGACCGCCAAGCCGCGTTTGGAGCCGCTCACGGCGCTCGCCGCCGTCTCGGCGCGAACGGAGCGCGTCCGCTTGGGGACCGCCGTGATGCTCGCCGCGCTGCGCCACCCCGTCCACTTGGCGCATCAGGCGGCGACGCTGGATTTCATCTCCGGCGGGCGGCTGATACTGGGCGCGGGCGTGGGCGGGGCGTTCAACGACGCTCAGCGCGGCGAGTGGAAAGCCGCCGGGGTGGACGCGCGAACGCGAGCGTCGCGATTCGAGGAAATCCTAACCGCCGTCCGCGCCCTGACCGCCGGCGAACCCGTCGCGGACGCGGGGCGCCACTTCGATCTGCGCGGCGTATCCATCGCGCCGCGTTCGCCGCAGGCGGGGGGCGTCCCGTTTCTGGTAGCCGCCCACTGGCGCGCCGGGCGGGACGCGCAGTTTAGGCGGGCCGCAAGTCTGGGCGCGGGCGTAATATCCATTTCGGACTACCCGGACGAATACGCCCAAGCGCTCGCCGCCACGCGCCGCCACGCCGAGCGCGCCGGACGAAACCCCGACAGCATCGAACCCGCCTTCTACATGACAGTCAACATATCGGACGACCAAGACGAAGCCGCCGCCGAAGCCGACCGCTTCCTGAATCTCTACTACGGCATGAACATTTGGGGCGACCGATGGGGACCGTACGGACCCGCCGAAACGGTAGCCGCCCGAATCAGCGATTACCAGCGCGCCGGGGCGGAAACGGCGATAATCCGCTTCGCGGCGTTCGACCAGCGAGCGCAACTGGAGCGCTTTTTGCGCGACATTCTGCCGCTCTTAGACTGACGGCGGCGCACGCGGGTGTCTAGGGCGCGGCGGTTTCGCCTATCCAGCGAACCAGGTCAGGGAAGGCGCTCCGAGCGGCGCGGTGAAACCTGCGGTCGGCGGTCCAAAGCTCGCAGTCTAGCCGCTCGGCTAGGGCTAGATAGACGGAGTCGTAAACCGCGCCCTGCCTTAGTCGCCCCGCGAGCCGCGTCGCCCCGGCGTGGACGCTCGGCGGGTTGGAAAACTCGATTTCCGAGTTATCCACGCTTTCGAGAATTTCCGTCGCGGATTCCAGCGCAAGATGTCCGTCCTCGACTTTGCGATGAAGCGCGTTGGCAACCTCAGCCAGCATCAGATACGGCGCGATGATTCGGACGCCGGAATCCAACCAGTCGCGCGAAAGGGCGCGGGCTTTGTCGGAATCTTCCTCGTCCACGAACCACTTGAGCGCCAGACTCGCGTCAACGACCTTCAACAGCGCGTTCAATTTGCAACGCCCTTTCTTCCCGCATCTCGCGGATTACGTCCGCCGAGTTTCCGGGAAATTTCTTGTCCCCGAAAATTTCTTTGCGGAGCGCGTCGAACCTGTCGAGGGATTCGCGCGAAATCGGCTTGCCTCGCCTTCGGCGGTCTCCGAATTCGGCGTAGTGGAGCTCCACCTCCACTATCTCTTGGCAGAGCTCGGTTACGCTGACGCCGTCTTTGGCGGCTTCGGCTTCCAGGCGCTCGTTCATTTCGGCGTCCACGCTTATGGTGATTTGGTTGCGGTCTGCGGCGGTCATGGTTATGCTCCGTCCTTCTAGGCTAGGTTACAGCGGTTTGCGCGGCGGTTTCGCCTATCCAGCGAACCCTGTCGGGGAAGGCGCGACGCGCGGCGCGGTAAAACCTGCGGTCGGCGGTCCAAAGCTCGCAGTCAAGCCGCTCGGCGAGGGCTAGATAGACGGAGTCGTACACCGCGCCCTGCCCTAGCCTGTTCGCGATTCGCACGGCTCCGGCGTGGACGTTCGGCGGGTTGTAGAACTCGATTTCCGCACGGTTCAGACCTTCCCAAGTCTGCGTCGCGGACTCCAATGTGAACTGACCGTCGACGACTTTGCGGTGAAGGGCGTTGGCGATCTCCGCCAGCATCAGATGCGGCGCGATGATTTGGATGCCGGAAACCTGCCAATCGCGCGAAAGGGCGCGCGCTTCCTCCGAGTATTCTTCTTCCACCAGCCATTTGAAGGCCAGGCTCGCGTCAACGACCTTCAACAGCGCGTTCAATCTGCAACGACCTTTCCTCCCGCATCTCGCGGATTACGTCCGCCGAGTTTCCGGGAAATTTCTTGTCCCCGAAGATTTCTTTGCGAATCGCGTCCATCCTGTCGAGGGATTCCTTAGAGAGCGGCTTGCCTCGCCTTCGGCGGTCTCCGAATTCGGCGTAATGGAGCTCCACCTCCACTATGCTTTGGCAGAGCTCGGTTACGCTGACGCCGTCTTTGACGGCTTCGGCTTCCAGGCGCTCGTTCGTTTCTGCGTCCACGCTTATGGTGATTTGTATTTGTTTGCGGTCTTCGGTCGTCATGGCTGCGTCCTCCGGCGGCGGTTTTGTCGCGGCGGTCGGGGGGAAAGTGGGGGTGGTACCCCTGCCCGGACTCGAACCGGGGCACCCGGTTTAGGAAACCGGCGCTCTGTCCTCCTGAGCTACAGGGGCTTGTGTGGCTACTATTCTACTATATGCGGACGAGCGGCGCGCAAGCCGTCGTCGGGGCCGGTTGTCAGCCGCCGGGGGCGGATGTTGGGCGCTCGGCTCTGGGACGGCGGCGGCGGCGCGCTACGCCGAGGCGGGCGCTGGAGCGGCGCATGGACGCCAAGGCGCGCTCGAGATCCATGTCCGACACGGCGGCGTCGACGCGCTCTTGGGCGCGCTGGAGCGCCGCCTCCGCGCGGTCGATGTCTATCTCGTCCGCCTGCTCGGCGGTGTCGGCTAGGATTGTGACCTTGTCTCCGATCACCTCCATGAAGCCGCCGCTCACCGCCATGTAGGTCTCGCCGCCGTCTTTTCTCACCATTATCTCGCCGGGCGCGAGGATGGTGAGCAACGGCGCGTGGCTGGGCAGAACGCCCAACTCGCCCAGCTCGCCGGGCGCGACTAGGGCGCTCACGTCCTCGGAGTAAACCACGCGCTCGGCGGTTACGATTTCCAGTTTCATCCGTCTCGCTCCGTCGCTTGGGTTTGGCTTGGCTGTCCTATCCTTCCGCCCGCATCCGCTCGGCGTTTTCGACGGCTTCCTCGATGGGGCCGACCATGTAGAAAGCCTGCTCCGGCAGGTCGTCGTGCTTGCCGTCCAGGATTTCCTTGAAGCCGCGCACGGTGTCGCGGATGCTGACGTAGCGCCCTTCCTGCCCGGTGAACTGCTCGGCGACGAACATGGGCTGGGAGAGGAAGCGCTGTATCTTGCGCGCGCGGGCGACGGTCTGGCGGTCGTCTTCCGACAGTTCCTCTATGCCCAAAATGGCGATGATGTCCTGCAGGTCGCGGTAGCGCTGCAAGACCGCCTGCACGCCGCGCGCCACGTCGTAATGCTCCTGCCCCACGACGGCGGGCTCTAGGATGCGCGAGAAGCTCGACAGCGGGTCGACCGCCGGGTACAAGCCCTGCTCCGAGATGGCGCGGTCGAGCGAAACGACGGCGTCCAGATGCCCGAAGGTGGTTACGATGCCGGGGTCGGTGTAGTCGTCCGCCGGGACGTATATCGCCTGGAACGAGGTGATGGAGCCGCTCTTGGAGGAGGTGATGCGCTCTTCCAGCGCGCCCATTTCGGTGGCGAGGGTCGGCTGGTAGCCGACGGCGGAGGGCATGCGACCGAGCAGCGCGGACACTTCCATGCCCGCCAGAATGTAGCGGTAGACGTTGTCGATGAACATGAGGACGTCCTGCCCGCGCTCTTCCTTGAAGTACTCCGCCATGGTCAAGCCGGTGAGGGCGACGCGGGCGCGGATTCCGGGCGGCTCGTTCATCTGCCCGAACACCAGGACGGTGTTGCTGAGGACGCCGGATTCCTGCATCTCGTGCCAGAGGTCGTTGCCTTCGCGGGAGCGCTCGCCGACGCCGGCGAACACGGAGACGCCCTCGTGAACCGTGCCGATGTTGCGGATGAGCTCCTGAATGACGACGGTCTTGCCCACGCCCGCGCCGCCGTAAGCGCCCACCTTGCCGCCGCGCGTGAACGGCGTGATGAGGTCCATCACTTTCAAGCCCGTTTCGAGCATCTCCACTTCGGTCGCCTGCTCTTCGAAGCTCGGCGGCTCGCGGTGGATGGGCCAGGCGTCGGGCGAGTCTATCTCTTCGAGGTTGTCCAGGGTTTCGCCGAGGCAGTTGAAGAGGCGTCCGAGCGTGGGGTCGCCGACGGGGACGGCGACGGGGCGTCCGGTGTCGGCGACTTCCACGCCGCGCTTCAAGCCCTCCGTGGGGCCCAGCGCCAGGCAGCGCGCCCAGCTGTTGCCGACGTGCTGCTCGACCTCGAGGACGAGGCGCTCGCCGTCTATGTCCGTCTCCAGCGCGTTGAAGATGGACGGCATGCCCTCCGGCGGGAACTCCACGTCCACCACCGTTCCGATTACTTGGGTTATCTTTCCGTTTGCCATCGGGTTTGACGCTCCTTGCGGGAAGTTTCGGCTTATGCGCGGTTCGCGCGGATGGGGAAGTCTTGGATGAACGATTTGGCGTAAGACATCCAGCCGCCTTGATAGGGCCTGCTGACGTGCCTTATGAAGAAGTCCATGTCGTCCGAGTTGAGCGCCGCCAGAAGCGGCTCCAACCCCATGTCCGTATGCGGCTTGGGCTTGACGCAGTAGCCCGAATAGAACGTTGCGTCCGGGTTCGGGCATATCTGGAAGTTGGGTTTTCGGTTCATGCCGGAAGTCAGAATCTTCTCCCCGAATCCGGTCGTAAGCGAGACTTGCCGCCCGAACAGGTGCCACTTGTCCGGGTCTGTCGCGCCCTTGTCGCGGCTTAGCAGGCGGTCTTTGTTTTCCGACAACCAATTGTACACATTCGGGGCGTCTTCGGCTATGCGGCGCTCGGTCAGCGGCTTGCCGTCCGCGTTGTAGGGGAAGATGACCACGCGGCGAACGGGGTCAGCGCCGTTTTTCATCACGGACGCCTTGACGATTTCGCGCAGAATCCAGCGCTCGAAACGCAGGGATTCGGCGCGCTCGGCGGGGTGGATGAACACGCCGTCCGCGAGCGTCTGGACTCCGACGTGTATGTCGGCGACGTCGCCCAGCCGCGCGCCGCCGTCGCTCAGCATGGCGTTCAGCCGGTCTTCGTCCGCCCGCGAGCGCGCCAGACGCCAGGCGCGAGACGGGTTTTCGCGGTCGTATAGAACGCTCCCGCCGCCGATGGGCGAATCATCGCCGCCGTTGACGAAAGTCTCCAGCGGGATGCGCGCGGATTCCGTCGCGCCGCCCTTTCGGATTATCGCGATGGCGGTGTAGGTGGTGACGTCCGCGAACACCTGGCGCTCGCCGAAGTCCACGATTTTCTCGACGGCGTGGTTTCTGACCAGCGCATCGCGCAACGGCGAGCCGGAGTCGGAGCGCAGCCAGCTGGACGGGGTTATGAACCCGACCGTCCCGCCGTCGCGCAGAAGGTCTAGCGCCAGTTCGTAGAAAATCAGATAGAGGTCGGTCGCGCCGCGCAGAACGCTCCACTGCCCGGCGATGCGGTCGCGGCGCTCGCGCTCCAAATGTTGAACCCGCACATACGGCGGGTTGCCGACCACGTGCGTGAACCGCCCGCGCTCGGATGCGAACGCCGAGCGGTCTAGCGCGTCCCGGACGGCGACGTTCCAGGATACGCGCTCGTTGGGGTAGCGCTCTCGCAGAACGGCGTCAAGGCGCGAGACGCAAATCGCCGCCGCGTCCGCGTCTATGTCGTAGCCCGCCATCGCGCGCAGGGCGGCCATGGCGCGCGGCTTGTCCAAGCGCGACAGGATGCGGCGCGCGATGGCGGTCAGAAAGGCGCCGTCGCCGCAAGCCGGGTCGCAGATGGCGGCGTTCGCCAGCGCGTCCGCCGAGCGCGGCAGGGCGCGGTCGAGAATCAGGTCGACGACGAAATCCGGCGTATAGACGACGCCGTTATGCTTTCTGGATGACGTGGTCATGGCGAAAGGTATCTCAACTCTATGCGCCTAGCCATTCGCGGGAAGAAATTGGCTACGCTCAACTCGTTCTGAAGGGCGGATATGCTGGATTCGCTCAAATCCATGTCGTAAATGTCCGCCATGCCGGTTATGACGTCATCTTCGGTATCGATGTCAACGATGCCGATAGCCATTTCATCGGGAGCGTGCGCGTGTTCGTAATCCGCCCGGAGTTTTACGTACCGTTGGACGTCGTGTTCGCGCAATCTCTCTAGCCTGCTGATTTCGCCATTGCGTTTTTTGTACGGGATGGGATTCGTCACGCAGAAAAGGTTTCCGTACACGATGTTTCCGCGCCGAAGATTCGCGGTTTCGCCAATCTGCTGCTCGAAGTAGTTCACCGAGTTCTGCCAGTAGTTGGAGATGACGAATTTCACGCTTACGACGCCCAACTCCTGCCCATTCCTGGACACGAGAACGTCGACCTTCTTGTCGTAGTAGCTGCCGCGAACCGTGGCTTCCCCCGACCTGGCGGGCGTCTGCCCCGTGTAAGCGTAGGCGTCGCCCAACTCACGGCGCAACTCGTCCTGAACCCAGCCGTGGAGGACTTTGGTCTTTTCGTTCGAGCGCGGTCCGTAATCCAGAACCTTCCCGTAAGACAGGTCCATCGCGGTTACGAACCGGCTCTCTAGTGGCGAAATCGTCATTGCAATCTCACTTACGCCTCCACCGCCGCCGCGCCGCCGATGATGTCGAGCAGCTCGGTGGTGATCGATTCCTGCCGCGCCTTGTTCATCACCAGCGTCAGGTCTTCGACCATCGCGTTGGCGTTGTCGGTGGCGCTCCGCATGGCGACCATCCGCGCCGACTGCTCGCTGGCGATGCCCTCCAGCAGGGCGTGGAAAATCTCCATCTCGACATATCGCGGCAACAGCCCCGCCAGCGCCGTCTCGCTGTCCGGCTCGTAGATGTAGCCGACCTGCTCTTGCGGCTTGAGCTCGGCGGGGCGGACGGGGAGCAGCTGCTCGACCACCGCGTTCTGCAGGGTGGTGTTGACGAACTTGGCGTAGGCGATGAACACCGCGTCGACCTCGCGCGATTCGTAGGATTCCATCGCCAGGCGCGCGACGGGGGTGATGTCGGTGATGGACGGGCGGTCGCTGATGTCGGTGAACACGGCGCGCAGGTTCTGCCCGTAGCGCGCCATGAAGTCGCGCCCCTTGCGCCCGACGGCGATGACGCGGGCATTGCCGCCGTAAGGCGCCAGAAACTGCCCGGCGGCGCGGTTGATGTTGGAGTTCAACCCGCCGGTCAACCCCCGGTCGGGGGTAATCAGGATGAGCTCGGCGCGCTCGATTTCGCGCGATTCGAGCAGGGGGTGGATGTTGTCCTCATCCTCCGCCGGCTGGGCGGCGAGGTCGGCGAGCAGGTTGTGGAGGCTGTCGGAGTAGGGGCGGCTCGACAGCGCGGCTTCCTGCGCGCGCCGCATCTTGGACGCCGCTATCATCGACATGGCGTTGGTGATTTTCGCCGTGTTCTCGACGCTTCGGATGCGCCGCCTGAGTTGTCTAACGCTGGCTGCCATGTTGGGAATTACCGTCCTTGGGGTTTGGGTGGTTTGGGTTTAGAGGGAATTTCGACGTCGGGGGTTACGCTATTGGCGCATAATCTCACGCGGCGGGAGGGGAACTAATCTCGCCAACGCAAATCTCCACTTCCGGAATTTCGCTCACGGGCCAACCCATCTGCAAGTCTATCATCACGTTGCCTTCGATGACTTCCGCGAGATTCGTCCGCGCTTCCTCATAGGTTTCTCCCTGCGTGAACGCGCCTTGAATCCCCGGAACGCTGGCGACTATCCAGCCGTCCTCGTCGCGCTCGTACTCGATGCGCGACAGCGCGGCTTGGACGTACTCCGCCAGCGAGAAGTCCAGCAATTTCTTCGGAAACGCCGGCAGGTCTTGGGCGTCCGATACGCCGTCCGCTTTGGCGTTTTCGACGTAAAAGTCGTACTCGCGCCGGTGGCGCTCGATGAGTTTGGCGAGCGCGACGGATTCGGCGCTGGGCGGCGCGGCGGGCGCGTCTTGGATTATGATTTGTTCCGCTATGACCATGTTGTTTTTTCCCGTTCGGCTAGGGGGCGTTCCGCCATTCGGCGGCGAAGCCCAGCTTTTCGGCTATCTTCTTTATCGACGACGCCGGCGGCTCTTCGCGCCAGCGCTCGCTGTCGTATTCGGGAAGCTGGCGCTCCCACTCGTCCAAATCGATTTGTTCGGATTGAGGGCCGGTTTCGTACTCCGCCACTTCGACGCCGGGGATTGACGGAATAGCCTCTCCCGCTTGCAACCGATAGACGATTTCGCTCTCCAAGAGGTCTGTCATGTAGGCGACCGCTTCCCCCCGCGAGTCGCCTTGTGTGAATATCTCCGGCGCCCCCGGCAGGGTGGCGATGAAGGCGGTTTCGTCCTCTTCGTCGGGTTCGTACACGGCGATTTCCAGCGCCGCCGCTATGAACTCCAGAATGGAGAAGTCGACCATCTTCTTCGGAAACGCCGGCAGGTCTTGGGCGTCCGAAACGCCGCCCGCCTTCGCGCTTTCGACGTAAAAGTCATACTCGCTCCGGTGGCGCTCGATGAGTTTGGCGAGCGCGACGGATTCGGCGCTGGGCGCGGCGGGCGGGGCGGTTGTCATGGCTTGTTCTGCCTCAAGAGTAAAGCGTCGCTTGAATGGCGCGCTCGATTCGGTCGGTATGGTCTTCGTTTTGGTCAAGTCTAGTGTGCGGGATGCCCAGCGCGCTCAACGTGTGCTGAAAGCGCAAAAAGCCGTTTGGCGTCTGGAGTTCTGTCCAAAGCACGCCCGCGTTATCCAACTGAATCTTGGCAAGGTCTGACAATGTGCTTGCCATCAACACGTCGGATTCTCTAGCGTGAATGGCGTCCGCGCCTTCAGGGTTTCCTCTGCCCATCAACTTCACTTCGCATTTAGCCCTGCGACCGTTGGGAGCGATCAGGTAGTAATCAATCTCCCTCAGAGATTTGTCATCGCTGAGCGCTCTTGTGAAGTGACGCGGAACAACGTCGAACGTCCTGCACAGGGTTTCCATCAGGGGCGCTTCGACCTGCTTGCCCAATGTACTCCACGTGCCGCCGCGCCTGCCCGCTCGCCTGACGGCAAGGGCGTTGATTACGACTATCGTTTCGTTCAAGTCTAGGTTGACCGTTACGCCTCTCCAAGTTATGGAGAAGTCAACGCTGACGTCATCGTCGGTCAGCGATTCAAGCAACTCAAGGAACTTGTCGAAGTGTTCCAGGCTTTCGTCGATTACGATTTGCCTCGCCTGCGACCCTCGCTTGTTGCCGATGGTTTTCAGGTTCAGCCCGCTGTTCCACGCGAATTCCGCCTTGTCTATCTCCTCGTCCAAGAAGTGTTCGCGGTACCAGTCGAAGGTTATGGTCTCGGTTTCGAACTTGGCTTCGACGACATGCTGAAAGAACCGAACGGTGTCGTCGACGAACGTGGCGTCGATGATGTCGACGATGACGCCGCGGTGGTCTTGCCCGCTCAAGGCGAGCCTTATGATTTCTTCCGCCGTGTCTTTGCGGAGCGTTACCGGCATTTGTCCGCTTCTCTCTTGAATTCGTCCAAGCCCATGAACTTGATTGGTCTGTCAATTCCAAACGCGCCGCCGAGGTTCTCTCTGATGCGGGCGATGTACTCTTCTTTGATTTCGGTCAGGAAGAAGCGCCTGTCAACCCGCATCGCGGCTTTGCCCAGCGTGCCGCTTCCCGCGAACGGGTCGAACACCAAATCGCCCGCGAAAGAGTATAGCCGAACGACCTGGTCGCACAGTTTCAACGGGAAGACCGCGCTATGCGCCCTGTCGGTGACCGGCGCTATGTTCCAGACGTTGGACCTCTCGAAATCATCGGACACCAAACTTTTGGCGACCGTGTCCGGGGCGTATTGCCGCAAGTTCCAGTCAATCAACTTGTAGGATTTCTTGCGATACACCATCACGTACTCGGTTCGGGCGTTCGCCTTGTATGTGAGCGGCTTGCGGTTGACTTCGAATCCCGCGACTCTGTTCTTGGCGCTTTTTTCGGGCTTCGCCCAGATGATGTCGTCGATGAATTCCCACCCCATCCGCGTGATTATGGCGTGCAGGTCGAACGGGACGGGGTAGCGCCTGCTCGCGTACTTGCGCCCCGCGCGCGGGACGATGACCGGAGAAGTGTTGAGTATGAAGAAGCGCCCCTCTTTGGTCACGCGGTGGACTTCGGAGAAGACGCCATCTAGGAAGTCGAGATACTCCTGATAGTTCTTGTAGATCGAGTAGTCGCGCGCGTTGTAGTACGGCGGCGAGGTGAATGTGAGATGAACGGACCCGTCGGGAACGTGTCTCAGCGTTTCCAAGACGTCGCCGTGGACTACGACGTCCTTCATAAAGTCGGGCGAATCGGCATGCGCGCCGCCGCTGACAGCGGGGGCGCGCATGCCGTTGACTTCTTGCTGGATTACGTCCCTAATCATGTCGTTGGGGTGGTCGCAAAGCGCGGCTAGGTAAGCCTGAACGTCAGGGTCTCTGCGGAACACAAGCAACCCCCGAATCGCCTGCATAGCGATTTCGGGGTTGACGTCGCCCGTGTATTTAATCAGGATGGGCTTCAGATGCGGGTCTCGCTTGCGGCCTATCGACGCCATCGCCTCTTTTTTTTCGACGGTGGAAGCGTCGCCGCTTTCGAGTATGGTCAAACTGTCCGCAATCGGAAAGTCCGCGAATCCCAGCCTGTCGGCGTTGGCTATTTGGGTTTGCGCCATTGGATTGGTTCCGCAAGTTTAGTTCAGGTCGCGGCTCGCCGCGCCCATTCGCTTCAGTATCTCGCCCCTTGTGACGCTGAACTGTTCGACGAGCTCGTCCCTGTTCGGGCGGTCGCACATGTAACGGTCGTGAGCGCCGAGCGCTACCAGACCGACCAGGGTCTCAAGCAAGTCCGAGTCGCTGGACGCGCTGACTATGCTTTCTTTCTCCGTTCGCGTCAACTCCAACATGATTTCCCCTTTGTTCGCGCCGACCTAGGTCGCGCCATCCCCCCTAATACGGCACGCCCGCCTTGAACTCCCCCAGGGCGGTCTTCAGCGATTCGCCGGTTTCGTCGCTTATCGCGCGTTCGGAGCGGATTGCCGATAGCAGGTCGGGGTGATTGGCGTCCATGTAGCCGTGGAAGGCGGTTTCGAAGGCGATTACGCGGTCGATTTCCACGTCGTCCAGGAAGCCGTTGACCATGCCGAAGATTATCGCCACCTGCTTCTCGAACGGCAACGGGACGTTCTGCCCCTGCTTTAGGATTTCGGTGGCGCGCTGTCCGCGCTCCAGCTGGCGGCGGGTGGCGGGGTCTAGGTCGGCGGTGCCGAATTGGGCGAATGTGACCAGCTCGCGGTACTGCGCCAAATCCAGCCGCAGGGTGCCGGCGACGGAGCGCATCGCGCGCGTCTGCGCCGAGCTGCCCACGCGCGAGACGCTCAGACCCGCGTTCACCGCCGGGCGGATGCCGCTGTTGAACAGCTCCGTCTCGAGGTATATCTGCCCGTCCGTGATGGAGATGACGTTGGTGGGGACGTAAGCCGAGACGTCGCCCGCTTGGGTTTCGATTATCGGCAGGGCGGTTATGGAGCCGCCGCCGTGTTCGGCGTCCATCTTCGCGGCGCGCTCCAGCAGGCGGCTGTGCAGGTAGAAGACGTCGCCGGGATACGCCTCGCGCCCCGGCGGGCGGCGCAGCAGCAGCGACATTTCGCGGTACGCCCAAGCGTGCTTGGACAGGTCGTCGTAAACCACCAGCGCGTCTTTACCCTGATCCATGAAATACTCCGCCATGGCGCAGCCGGCGTATGGGGCTAGGTACTGCATGGGCGCGGGGTCGGCGGAGTTGGCGGCGACGACGATGGTATGCTCCATCGCGCCGTGCGAATCCAGCAGGGCGACGGTCTGGGCGACTTTGCTCGCCTTCTGGCCGATGGCGACGTAGATGCAGATGAGGTCGCCGCCGCGCTGGTTGATGATGGCGTCGAGGGCGATGGCGGATTTGCCGGTGGAGCGGTCGCCGATTATCAGCTCGCGCTGTCCGCGCCCAATGGGAATCATGGCGTCTATCGCCTTGATGCCGGTCTGGACGGGGGTGTCGACGGACATGCGCGTGGAGACGTCCGGCGCGACCACTTCGACCGGGCGGCTGGCGGCGGCGCTGACGGGGCCCTTGCCGTCGATGGGCTGTCCGAGCGCGCTGACGACGCGGGAGAGCAGGTCTTCGCCGACGGGGACTTCAACGATGCGGCTGGTGGAGCGGACGCGGGAGCCCTCTTTGACGGAGGTCGGGTCGCCCATGATGACGGCGCCGACGGAGTCTTCTTCGAGGTTCAGCGCCATGCCCATGACGCCGCCTTCGAATTCGAGCAGCTCGGTGTAAGCCGCGCCCGAAAGCCCGTGGACTTGGGCGACGCCGTCGCCCACTTCTATGACGGTGCCTTCGTCGACCGCTTCGAGCTGCTGGTCCCAGTTTTCGATTTGGCTTCGGATCACCGAAGCGATGTCCTGCCCTCTGACCGCCATTTCGGTCTCCCTCCCTGTAAGCGCCCCCCGCGAGCGGCGGCGGGCGTTCGGTTGCGTTTGGGGTGTGTTCGGTTGGTTCGGCGCGGCGCGTTCTCAGCGGCGCTGCGCCAGCTCTCTACGCATGTTTTGGAGACGGGTTCGGGCGCTGCCGTCGAGAACTTTGTCTCCGATTCTGATTACCATTCCGCCGAGAATCTCCGGGTCGACGCGGTTGGTCAGCCGGACGTCCTCGCCGGACATGTCGGCGAGCGCGTCCGCGACCCGCCCGCGCTGCTCGTCGGTGAGCGGCACGGCGGAGACGGCTTCGGCGCGCGCGACGCCGTTGTGGGCGTCCATCATTTCCTGAAACCTGTCCGCGACGGACGGCAGGATGTGGACTTGGTTTCGGCTCGCCAGCAGAAGCATGAGGTTGAGCGCGAGGGGCCCGACGCTGTCGGCGAGGCTCTGGCGTATCACCGCCTCTTTGCGCGCGAAGGGGATGCGCGGGGCGGCGAGCGTGCGGCTGAAGTCCGCGTTGCCGGCGGAGTCCGCCAGTTGCGTCAGGTCGTCCAGCCAGCGGTCGAGGTCGCCGCTCTCGGCGGCAATCTCGAACGCGGCTTGGGCGTATCTTCGGGCTGAAGCGCCTGCTGGCATTGTTTAGTCCTTTTGGTTGGTCTTGGGGCGGCGGCGGAACTGCGCCTAGCGGGGCAGTCACCCTCACCCTAGCCCTCTCCCATCAAGGGAGAGGGGATTTTGTTTCCCCCGTCATTCCCGCGAAGGCGGGAATCCAGAAGGCCGGAGAAACTGCCCTTGCGGGCAGTCACCCTCACCCTAGCCCTCTCCCATCAAGGGAGAGGGGATCCATTGGTCGCGCGATTCGCGCCCCTAATTCGGGTTGCGGTTTTCCGCGCTCTCTTCGAGAACGCGCTCGATGAGGTCGTTGTGGTCGGATTCGTCCAGCGAGCGGCGGATTACGCGCTCGGCGGCTACTATCGCCAGCCCCGCGAATTCGCGGCGCAGCTCTTCGATGGCGGCGTCTCGCTCGCGCTGGATGTTGGCTTCGGCGCGCTCGCGCTCGGCGGCGATTTCCTCGCGCGCCTTCGCCGTCTCTTCCTCGCGGAATCGGTCGGCGACTTCGCGGGCTTGGGCAATCATCCGCTGCCCCTCTTCGCGCGCCTCTTCGATTTGGCGCTGGGTTTCCTCTTGGGACTGCGCCGCTTCCTGGCGGGCGCTTTCCGCCGCATCGAGGCTGTCTTGGATGCGCTTGGAGCGGTCGTCGAGCGTCCGCAGCAACGGCTTGTAGAGCAGCCTGCCCAGAAGCGCGAACAGGATGATGAAACTGACGAGCTGAGTTATCAGCCCGGGCAAGTTGATTCCGATGGCGTCCATGTCGCTTTCTCACATTGTCCGTTTTCGTCGTTGGCGTTCGCGGGACGGCGGCGGGCGTTGTCCGCTCGCCGCGCCGTCCCGCGAAGGGGTTAGACGAACTTGATGATGATGGCGACGACCAGCGCGTAGATGGCGATGGCTTCGGCGAACGCTATCGCCAGGATCATGTTCGTCTGGATGGGTCCGGCGGCGTCGGGGTTGCGTCCGAGCGACTCCATCGCCTTGGCGGCGAGCATGCCGATTCCGATGCCGGGGCCGAAGGCGCCCAAGCCGATTGCCAGCCCGGCGCCGATGTTCGCGATGTTTCCGTGGATTCCTTCCATTCCCTAAACTCCTAATGTCTTGGGGTTGTCCGCGCGTCCGCTAGTGATGATCGTCGCCGTGGCTTACGGTCGCGACGGTCGCGAACACCAGCGTCAGCATCGAGAATATGAACGCCTGGATTATCCCCACGAATAGCTCCAAGCCCAAGAACGGGATTATCCCGATCAGTGGTATCAAGAAAATTATGGCGGCGAGCAAGACCTCGCCCGCGAAAATGTTTCCGAATAGGCGGAAGGTGAAGCTGATGAGCCGCGCCGCCTCCGCTATCGCCTCCAAAAAGCCCACGAACACGCCTATGGGGCCCTCTTTGAAGTTGATGAACTTGCCGAGATGCCCCAATCCCAGCGCGCTGAAGCCCCAGTAGTGGATGGCGACCATGGCGACTATGGCGATTGCGAGCGTGGCGTTCAAGTCCGTGTTGGCGCTCCGGAAGAATGGAATCAGCAAGCCGGCGGCTCTGCCGCTCTGCGGGTCGTTGTCCCATTCGTAAGCGTTCATCTCGACGCCGACGGAGCCGGGCGACAAGACCGCCAGCCCCTGGCCGGCTTCGTCGAATACCTGGACGTTTATCCCCGACATGCAGTCTTTGTACTCGACGGACTCTTTCGCGTAGTCGTCGCAGTGGCGGTGATGAGACAGCGCCTTTGTGTTTTCGACCCAGCCAATCGTGCCGAATCCGGGCAGGATGCCCATCCAGTTGGCGGCTACGATGAACAGGAATATGGTCATGGCGAGCGGGAAGAAGCGCCGCGCCTTTTCGCGCCCGGCGATGGCTTCGGCGAGGTTCAGGAAGAACTCGATGACTATCTCGACGAACCCCTGCAAGCGCCCCGGAACGGGCGCCAGCCGCCCGCGAACCAGAAGGGCGATGATGAGCAGAAGGGCGATGGCGAGCCAAGTGGCGAGCATCGTGTTGGTGACGAACGCGCCGTAGTAGAGGGGCTCGGCGGGTATGGCGATGGCGGCGAGGGGGGCTCCGAGAAAGCCCAATCCGAAGGCGGCGCCCAGCGCTCCGCCGAGAATCGCCACTACGAACACCGCCAAGCCTATCGCCAGTATCAGAAGAGCTTTTGGGCTGCGAAGCAACTGATGATTCCCCCGGATTTAGCCTGCTATTCCCGCCGTTCGCCGATGTCGGGGCCGCGCCGTCTAGCGCCGCCGCCGCTCCGAAGGGTCGGACAGAATCGCCGTCAGCATGCGGAACATGCCGACAGTCGCGAAGGCGATTCCCAAGCCCAGACCGATGAGAGTCAGAACCGGGCCGGCGCCGAAGCGCCCGTCCAAGAACAACCCCGCCAGCGCGCCGCCGCCGATGCAGATGGCGACGAACCATCCGACTCCGAGCAACCGGAGCGCCAAAGCCAACTTGCGACCGCCCATGAGAGGCGTCCCCTCCTTTGGAGCGCGCAAAGTTTAGCACAGGGGGATTTTTAGGGTCAAACGTTGTTCGCGCCGCATGAAAATCGCGAAAGGCCGGGGGATTTTGACGCAGAGGCGCAAAGGCGCAGAGGGGCGCGGAGATGGGAATGGGGAAAAGGGCGCGCAAGCGTCCCGCCGCCTATCCAAGCGGGTCAAAATCCTCTTGGCTGCCGACCCACACTTCGCCGCCGACGAAAAATTCCTTTTTCCAAATGGGGACTATTTGCTTGATGCGGCCCACGCTGAAATGGCAAGCATCGAACGCCGCCTGGCGATGGGCGGACGACGCCGCGACGACCAAGCTGGCTTCGCCTATCTCAAGCCTGCCGAGGCGGTGGTGTATGGCGACGCCTTGAAGCTCCCACCGCTCGCGCATCTCGTCGGCGACGCGGCGCAGCTGGTCGTCCGCCATGGGGCGATAGGCTTCGTATTCCAGAAACAGCACCTCGCGCCCGGCGGTGTTGTTCCGCGTGACGCCGACGAATACGGCGACCGCGCCGGCGGCGGGGCTTTCCACTTGCGAAACGGCGAGTGCCGCGTCGAGCGGGTCGTTGGTTATGCGTATCACGCTCTCGGCTCCTTTATATAGGATATGGGCGTAGAATCGGAATCAGCCGCCGCTGACGGGGGGGATGAGCGCCGCTTCGTCGCCGTCCGACAGCGCGAAGGCGTGGTCTTGGTATTCATTGTTGACGGCGACGACGATTCGCTCGGCGTCCGGCAAGCCGGGGAACTTGCCGCGGACGGCGCGCGCAAGGTCGCCGACGACCGCGCCTTCGGGAAGCTCGACGTCGGTCCGCGGCGTCCCGGCGCTCTCGCGGTAGGCGGCGAAAAGCCTTACGGTGATTTTCATGGAATTCGTCTCGGCTTTCTTAAAAGGTCGGGGCGCCCGCGCGAACCGCGCCTAACGGCGCAGGCGCCCTCACCCTAGCCCTCTCCCATCAAGGGAGAGGGGATTTGTTGGCTTCATTTCAGGTTTGATTTCGGGTGGCTATCCTGTCCCCGCCTTCGCGAGGATGACTTTGTTGGTCGACTCTGGATTCCCGCCTTCGCGGGAATGACGGGGGCGGCGCGCGGAAGTGGCGAAAAACGTCCAATCCGAACCTAAATCCAGTCAAACATACCCCTGCAAGCCCATCAAGGGAGAAGGGATTTGCCGATTTCCCCCCGCGCTACCCCTTGAAGAAATCCCGAATCAGCGCCGCGAACTCGTCCGGCTTCTCTATTTCGGGCCTGTGTCCGCAGTCCTCCATCACCGCCAGGCGCGAGTTGGGGATGGATTCGTTGTATTTCTGCCCGGCGCTCAGCGGAATCACCGCGTCTTGGCGTCCCCACACTATCAGCGTGGGCGTCCGCTTCAGGCGGCGGAGCAGATGCGGCAGGTTGGGGTTGTGCATGTACGGACGCCACCCTATCATGCAGGCGATTTCGCGGATGTCTTCCCAATCCGCGACCTGGTCGGGGGACGGCTCTTCGGGGTTGATTAGCGAAAACTCCGCCGCCGCGCCCTTGTCGCGGACGCTCGCTTCGAGGAACACGGGCATGGTTATCAGGAACATGTCCATTATCTCGCCGACGGGCGGGCGGACGCCGGCGGGGGCGACCAGCGCCAGTTTGCGGAATCGCTCCGGATTCATCGTCGCCATCTCCGCCGCCAGCCAGCCGCCGAGCGAGAAGCCGACGGCGTTCACCGCGCCCGCGCCCATGTCGTCGAGCGCCTCAAGGTGCCATCCGGCGACGTCGCGCATGGACATCGCCCAGTCGAGCCGCGCGGAGCCGCCGCATCCCGGCATGGCGGGGATGGTCAGGGCGAAGTCCTCCGCCAACTTTTCGCGCCAGCGCAGGCGGGCGGGGAAGCCGGTTTCGTCGTGGAAGACCAGCAGCGGGTCGCCCTCGCCGCCCGTTTCCACGCTCACTTGAATCCCCGCCAGCTCGCGCTCGCGCCGCGTCCACGTTCTTCGCGCAGTAGTCGCCATGCCTCTCATCGCCTTTCGCTCGGTCGGTTCGGTTCAGTCGGGCGCATCATAGCATGTTCTGGCGGCTTACGCTTCGAACAGCCCATCGACGAACTCGCGCGGGTCGAACGGCGCTATGTCGTCCGCGCCCTCGCCGACGCCGATGAATAGTATCGGCAGGGCGAGCTCGTCGGCGATTGCCAGCGCGACGCCGCCTTTGGCGGAGCCGTCGAGTTTTGTGAGAAAGACGCCGGCGCAACGCATGTCGGACAGAAAAGTCCGCGCCTGCGCCAAGCCGTTCTGCCCGGTGGTGGCGTCCATAGCCAAGATGACGCGCTGGGAGCGCGAGACGCCCTGCCGCGCGATTACGTTGCGGACTTTGCGGAGCTCCGCCATGAGGTTGGAGCGCGTGTGAAGCCTGCCGGCGGTGTCTATGATGGCGACGTCCACGCCTCTGGACATCGCCGCCTGCACTGTGTCGAACGCCACCGCCGCCGAATCCGCGCCGTGCCGATGGGCGATGACGTCCACGCCGACGCGCCCGCCCCATTCCTGCAGTTGCTCAATCGCCGCCGCCCGGAACGTGTCCGCCGCGCCCAGCAGAACGGTCTTGCCTTCGTCGCGGTACAGTTTGGCGAGGCGGGCTATGGCGGTGGTTTTGCCCACGCCGTTGACGCCGACCATCAGGATGACCAGCGGCGGGTCGTCCGCGTCCAGCGCGCGCTCGGCGGCGGGGACGGTCAGGGCGCGCGCCATTTCGTCCTTCAGGGCGCGCATGGCGTCTCGCGGATCCGTCGCGCCTTCCGCGCGCATGCGTTCGCGGACGGCGTCGAGCAGTTTCATGGCGGAGGCGACGCCGACATCCGCGGAGATGAGCAGCTCTTCGAGCTCGTCCCACATGTCGTCGTCTATTTCGCCGCGCTGGAAGACGCCGGCGACGCGCCGAAACCATCGCCGCCCGGTCTTGCCGACGGCGTTCCGAGTCTTAGATTTGTCCTCGCGCTCCCCGCGCCCGAAGAATCTGAGCATGTGGATTTCGTCCTGAACCCGCCTTGTCTTGCGAAAATCGGCGAATTGAGGTTAGCGCTTGCGCTTGCGGACGCTCAAGGCGGCGGCGGGGATTTCCGCTCTCTGGAGCAACCCGGCGCCTTGCCCCAAGCGGCGCGGGATGGTATAGTTTCAACATGCTGACTGCGCCCCCGTAGCTCAGTGGATAGAGCGCTGGCCTCCGGAGCCAGGAGCGTGGGTTCGAGTCCCGCCGGGGGTACTCCCTTTTTTCGTTGCATTTCGCCGTTCGCCCCGTTCGCCGATTTTCCCGCCCCCGCTTTCGCGAGGGCGACATTCTTTCGCGGGAATGACGGGGTTGGAATTGGCGAACGATGGCGCGCCAATCGTTCGTCCGCATCTAATCGCCGCAACCTATCCGGTCGACTCTACTCTTCCAGCAGCGCGTCCATGCGGTCTAGGATAATCTCGTAGTCTTTCGCCCACGCGGATATTTCGTCCACGACGTCGGACGGCAACGCCATTCGCGCGGACAGGTCGGCGAGATGGCGCTCTTCCGCGTCGCTCGATTCTTCGTCCGCCATGGTCAGAATCAGGGCGTCGCGATAGACGAGAACCCGCGTCGCCCAGGGCAGGGCGGATAGGTCGTTCGGGGCGTCCGGAAGGCCGTCGAGGTCGACCCCGAACAATGTCGCCTGCCGCTCCAGCATTTCCCGCTCGGACGGGTGGATGCCGTCGGAGTGCGCCACTTTCATCAGCGTGGACACATACAACTCCGGCGAAAAGCCGTCCAGAGGGTGGTTCATTACGCTCATGTTTCACTCCGTCATAAACGCGTCGAGGTCTTCCGCGCCGCGAAGAATCAGGTCGTTCCGGACTCCGACGGATTCGGCGAACTCGACGCTGGCTTGCAGTCTGAGGTTGACGTTCACTGTCTGGTCGAAGGCGGTCGCGGCTAGGCGCTCCAGGTTGCCGAAGTAGGCGTCCAGTCTTTGGACGACAGCGGCGAACTCGGCGTCAAGCCGGGCGAGGGCGTTTCTCTCATAGGCGTCAAGCCGCGCGATTAGAGCGTTTTCGGAATCCCCAAGCCCGTTCTTTATCGCGGACGCGACGAACTTTCCGGCAACGCTCCCAATCAGCGCGCCCAGAATGGGAAAGGGGATGGCGGCTTGTCCCGCGAATGTCGTCAGCCCGACTATGGCGGCGTCCGCGGCGACTATTTGGGACATTTCCGCGAACTCGTCGCCGTCTATGCGACCGGCGCGGTACTGGTTTAGGAGCGCGCCGACGCCTATCAACCCGCTGACGACCGCGCCGGCGGCGGGGGCGGAGAGGGCGGTGGAGTTTGTGATGAGATAGAGCGCGCCGCCGGCGACCGCGCCGCCGCCCGCGCCCCGCGCGGATGATACGCCCACATCGCGCCAATCCTCAGCGGTGAACTGCCCCTTGAACGGGTTTTTGCCCTCTTGATACTTAGCCCAGAGCGAATGAGTCAGCGCGACTCCGCCGCCGGCGACCGCCCCAAGTCCGGCGGCTTTGCCGAACCCCGCCCAGGACGGACCCGCCGCTTGCCGCAGACTGTTTTCGCGGTCTCGAATCGTATCATTTACGCGCTCGCTCTGAACTTCCGCGTAGTCCGTTTCGCCGGGCTGGATGAACTCGTCGGGGGACTTCCCCGTACTTTGGCTTAGCGCGTCCAACTTGTCCCTGACCGCGTTCGCGGACCTGTCCGAAATGCCTTCGGCGCCGCCCGTTCGGTTCAGGCTTTCCATTTGCGCGTACTGGTCGCGGGGAATCTGGTAGCCGCCTGAGAAGTCGGGATGCTTGCGCGAATGTTCGAGAACGCCGCCCAAAGTCTCGCGCAATCCGCTGTAGTACTTGGACTGAATGGCCATTCCGTCCATGCGGTAGTCGGTCGGAGCGAACCGCCCCACGCCTTCGAACGTCGCAGACGGCGCGCGCCCGAACAGCGCGTCCGCCGCTCGGCGGATTCCCACGTTGACTTGTTCCGCTATCTCGCCGTGCTTGGTCGCGTCGTTGCCGAGTATGCGGTTCGGCGCGCCTACGAAGTCGCGGACGGTTTGCATTTCGCTCAGGGCGTCGGCGAGGGCGTCCGACCGACCGGCGGCGTCCGCCGCCGCCCAAGCCCCCGCCGCTTGCGCGGCGACATGCGGCGGTGGCGCGCCCGCCGCCGGGTTTGCGTTCCGATTCATTGCGACACCTCTTTATTCAGAAGCGCGCCGAGCGAACGAACGTTGTTGATGAGCGCGGCGAGACGCAGTTTCCGCTCTTCGCTGAATTGCCGGTAGTCGTTTGGGTCGTATGGCGCGCGCCCAAAGAGTTTATCAATTATTGAGCGCAACCATTCGAACCGCCGCGTCTCTGGGGACGAACTGTTTTTGAGATAGCGCAAGTCGTCTAGGCATCCCTCGGCATGCGTCTTCGTGAGATCGTGAAGTTTGTCTATCTCGTGTTTGGTCGCTCTCAGCGATTGGGTTTGCGCTTCCACTTCCACGCGCTGCTCCGTCGCCTCTTCCGAGTGTTTTTTGTTTCGCCTGTTGAGATAGATTCCCGACCCCAGCAACGCCGCGCCGCCGACAGTCCATCCCACCGGTCCGGCGAGGGCGAGCAGGGCGCTTCCGCCCGCCATGCCGCTTCCGCCGGCGGCAAGCGCGCCGCCGCCGAGCCACGCCAGCGCCGCGTTGGCGGCGGCTGCGCCCGACAGCGCGGAGATAGCCGTTCCGGTCGACGCCGTCCCGAACGTGGTGGCTATCGCCATCGCCGCGGAGGGCGCGAACGCCGCCACTCCCGCGCCGGCGACTGCCCCCGCCGCGCCGGTCGAACTCCCGACTTTCACGGCGCGCGCGGCTTCGAATTCCAACCGCTTTACGGCTCCGTTGAACCGGTCCGCTTCGACTCGGACTTCGGCTATCGTTCTCTCGAACTCTTTGGGCGAGTTGGCGAGCTGATTCACGAATTCCTCAACGGACGCGATGACTTCCGCGCCCCGCCGTCTTTGGGCGAACAACCGCTCGCACGCTCGCGCGACGTTTTTGCGAACGGACTCATGCCGCTTGACCGCCCTTTCGAGCTTGCGAATCGCATCTTTGCGCGCGGACGAGTTGAACACGCTCTTTATCCTTATCCCTGTTCTTGTTCCTGATTCGGCTTGCGAAGCGGGCGGGAACATTCCCCCGCCCGCCGCATCCATCTCGCCCGCTATCTCGGCGTCTTGTAGCCAGACCCCGCGCCGCGCGCTTCCACTAGGTTGTTTTCGTCCCACGGGTGGGCTAGGGCGACTTCTTCCACGAGGTCCGCGCCCCAGCAGAGGATTTCGCCCTTTAGTTTAGGGGTCGTGCTGGCTTACGGTCAAGACGCCCGCTCATTACGTTGAATTTGGCGCGAACCCATCTTCGGCTAACGCTGTTGTGCGAAAACTCAACGTCTTCAGGTTCAGTCCGGAATTCGTCCGCCGCCAGCGGCCAGAACACGGCGTATTTTCCGTGCTTGCGGTCGTATCCGGAGCGGTTGGGCATGTCGGATATGTCCGGGGTGTCCGCCGCGAGAATTTCAACGAGTTGCCCGCTTACTTTGGCTCTGCCGCGAAAGCCGCCCAGCAGAATGTCGCCGCAGACTTCGCACACCAACAACTCCAGAACCCGTCCGCCGCAGGAGCAGGTTATGCGGTGGTTGGCGTGGAGCGCGCCGACGGGGGAGCGCTGTCCGTCGTAATCCGCCAGCGCCGCCTGTCGATCTTTGACGTCGCAAGACGGGTTGGCGCACGCCCACATGTTCTGGATGTTGTGGTAGAAGAGATGCCCGCGAACGGGCTGCGGCGATGTCCCGTCATCCTTGCGGCTCATGCCTAGCGCCAGCAGAAAGCCGCGCATGGCGTCGGACGTCTCGCCGCCGTTCGCGCCGAAGAGAGTCTCGTCCAACTTGTGAACCATCGCGGCGCGGATTTCGCCTTTGTCGTTTGACGCGGCGCAGGCGTCGCGCAGAGCGTCGCCGGCGTTCTTGTCCAACAGCGCTTTGGCGAGGGCGTTGGCGGGGTCCTCGTCGGCGTCTCCGTTCCCAAGCGACGACGCCAGCGCGGACATTGCATTGGCGGCGGCGGACGATTCCGCGTCTGGCGGACTCATGGGAGCCAGCGCATCGGGCTGAACCGCTTTGGCGAACCGCTCGAAATCATCTCGAAAGGGGCGCATCCTATCGCGCGCGCCAGATTCCGGCGTCTCTTGTTCTTTCGAGACTATGCGGAACTTGTAGCGTCCGAAGAATTCGCTCAGGAACTTGCGCGATTCGTCGGTGTCTTTCACGCTCGCGGAAGTCGCAAGGAAAACCAGCTGCTCCGAATCCGGAGACAGCCCAAGCCTGTCCAGAAGCAGGCGCAGGATGTAGCCCACTTCCGTCCCCGCCGTTCCGCGATGCGAGTGGAGCTCGTCCGTCACAAGGAAGAACTTGTTGGCGCGGTCGGACTTCAGCCAAGCGCGCGTCTTGTCGAACACGCCCGCCTCGATGCTCCGCATCAGCATGATGTTCAGCATGTGGTAGTTGGTTATGAGAATGTCGGGCGGCGCGTCCTGCATATCCCAGCGCGACCGCATTTCGCCGCCGTCCATGTTGGGGAAGTAGTAGCGCGTATCCGCCGGCAGTTCGGAGTCGTCGCGGACGGCGGCGCTTTCGCGCGCAATCAGGCGCATCTCGCGGCGCAGTCTGTCGAGGGCGTATTTGCCGCCCCGCGCGCCGGGGACCGGCGTCTGCCCGGTGTATCTGCCGAAAGTCACGCGGTTGCCGGCGCGGTTGGCGTCCATCCACGCGAGCGCGGCGTCCGAATCAAGTGCTTGGCGCAGTCGCCGGAGCTGGTCTTCGACGAGCGCGTTCAGCGGATACATTATCAGGGCGCGGACGGCGTGGAGGCCGGCGGCGTGTCTGCCCGCCCCGCGAGCTTAGCCAGGCGTCCGCATAAAGTTGTCAACGCCTTCCTCTATGCTTTGCCCGTTCGCATGAGCGGCTGCGGAGCGCTCACATTCACGGACACTCCCGTAGTCCTCTTTCACGATGCAGGTGTGTCCAGCCCCGAATATGCCATCGCGCAACAACGGCAACGAATCGCACTCAAGTCCTTTAACGGTCCCTTCCCATTCTTCCGCCACGCCGTCTTTGGGAAACGACGCGATTACCTTATGGATGAAGTTCCCCAAAGGGATGACGGTCGCTATCAATGGAATTCTTAGGGCGGCGGCGTATTCCAATACGGACACCGCGAAATTCATCGGATAATTCGCGTTCGCGAGGTTTAGGACGAACGAACGTGTATGCAGTCCGTCGTATTTTTGATTTTGGAGGTCCTTCCCCATGCGTGAACGAAGATTCCCAATTTCGCCCTGCCGACGTTCCAGTCCTCTCATTTCACGACGAACCTGACGTTGCCGCTTATCCCCTAGCGCGCCTCTCATCGCCCTTCCTAGGTTGTCTCTTCCGTCCATCACCCCTTTAACCACGCGAAAGGCTCTAAGAACGCCGTTGATTTCAGCGAACGTGTGCAGAACCGCCCTATACGCAAAGAGGAATTGGCGCTCCTGGTCGCAGAAGTCAAAAGTGGATGTGATGTTATCCACTTTCTGGAAGACGTCATGGTCATGACTCCCGCAGGAGAAATATCCGGTCAACGCCTGAGTTGCCGGTTTTTTCTCAATGTTTGGCTTGCGGCTGCCCAAGAACGGATACAGCGCTCTGCTGGCTATCGTGTTTGTGGGGATAACCCATCCCTCATTTGGGGAATGTTCCACCTTTTGCAGAACGTGAGCGGGATCGAGTGCCCTTCAATCGGACGTGCACCGCATATTCCCCGCCCATGGTCGGACGGAAACAGGCATTTTGATCCCAATTCGCGAAGGGCGTCAACGCCGAGGACGATTCTGCGTCGCGAATCATCAGGGTTCTTGCCGTTGATATAAATATCAACGGAGCCATCGACGATTTCTCGTTTGGCCTCGCCTACGCTCTTTATCTTTCTCGCCATTCCCTCACTCCATGAACAGTTGCGCCCCTCGCCGGAGAATCCGCTCGTGCGCGAACTGCTGCGCTTTGCCTATGTGGACTAGGTCTCGCGGGTTGCGGTGGAGACGCTGTTCGTCCGCGTTCTTTTGGCGCAGCTCTTCCAGCGTCAGGCGGTTGCTTTTCACGCGGTTGCAAGTGGCGTGGAGCAGGGCGAGGTTGTACAGCTCGTCCGAGCCGCCGCCGCTGTCCGTGTTCGCGTCGTTACGCGCCCATATGTGGTCGACTTCCAGCAAGCCTAGGTCGTATTCTCCGCTGGGGAATTTAGGCGCTTCCCAGCCGCAACCCCAGCAATAAGGCCCGAATTCGTTGACCAGCAGGGTTTTGGCTTCGTCTTTCGGCACTCTGCCTGACCATGACGCGGAGCGCGCGGACTGGCTGCGCCCGCCCCTTCCCCCTGTCCGCCGAGTTCGCCTGAGATTGTGGAACGGCTCCGGGTCTTCGTCGCCGCGCTTGGGCAGGTCGTTCGGACCCAAAACGCGCGCCCGCTTGCCCCATTCCACTTCCGAATCTCGGACAATCCCCAAGCCCAGCGCCTGGTCTGTAGCCCGCATCCCTTCCGCGTCGGTCAAGGCTATGCCGTTTTGGCGAAAGCGGCGCTTGAGCATCGTCCAGGAGCGATACGCCATGTCGCAGGCTATCCAACGCCGCCCCAGTCGCTCGGCGGCGACGGCGGTGGTGGCGCAACCCGCGAAAATGTCCAAGACGACGTCGCCGGGATTGGACGACGCCTTGACCACGCGCTCGTAAAGGGCGAGCGGCTTCTGCGTGGCGTATCCAGTCCGTTCCCTGCCGGACGCCATTGGAATGTCCGCCAGCAAATCGGACGCGGCTATCCCCTTTGTCGCCGAGAGGTATGTCTTCAATCTTGGAACGCCGTTGGACGACCATGTGATAAGCCCCGCCTCGTCAAGCGCGTTCAGCCGTTCGTGAACGGTCGACCCCGGCAGGGGCCAGCCGGGTATCAGTTGGTTCGCGGCGATGAACTCGCTCATCACGCCTTTGGTCGGAGTGCGCCAGTGATTGCCTCTTTCGGCGGGGGAATATCCCTTCCATGCAACGCCGGATTCGCCGCCGGAAATGCCGGCGGCGTGGAGCGGCATTGTGGTGTACGCGCCGCGTCCGTCGCCGTCGTCGCGGCTGTAAGTTTTGGCGGCGTAGTCCGGGTCAAGCGGTTGATACTGCTGATTCCAAGTGAATTCGTCCGTTTTCGCGTAGTAGAGGATGCGGTCGGTCGTGCGCCCCCATCGATGGGAGTCCGACTTCCCGCCGCTTCTGCGCCATACGATTTCGTTGCGGAAGTTCCCCGCGCCGAAAACGGCGTCTAACAGAATCCGCAGATAAGAATTGGCGTGGTCGTCGCAGTGGACGTAAACGCTGCCCGTCGGCTTCAGAACGCGCCGACATTCGATTAGCCTGACCGCCATGAACGCGATGTAGGCGGCTTCGTTCTCGGACGCGCACGCTTCGACCGTCCTGATGACGGAGAACGCGGCGGGATAGTCGTCTTCCATGCGGCTGAGCCAGTCGGGATGGACGTTGTCGTCCCACGTCCAAATGTCCCTAACGCGGGTGTCGCGCCCTTCGGCGTGGCGCGCGCCGTGCTTTCGGGCGAGCTTCTTTTCCTGATCGAGCTCGGCGTCCGTGATTGCGGGCCTGGGGCGTCCGGTGAACGTCTCGTTGGCGGCGAAGGGCGGGTCTATGGCGATGAGGTCCACGCACTCATTGTTGAGCGCGCGAAGGAACGGCAGATTGTCCATAACCCCAAGCGTTCGGCTGGGCATGTTGAGCGCGCTCATGCTTTTCTCCCTCTAGCCCGGCTGGTCGCCGCATGCGCCGCGCCCGGCGTTCATTAGTTCGCATATGGCGATGGTACCGTATTCGCGCGCCGCGAGTCAAGGCTATTCGCCGGAGGAAAAGTTCGCGGCGGCGGGACTGACGCGCCGCCCAAGCGGGACGCCGCAATCAATGTCAATCCCAACCGCCGCGAGGTCTAGTCCGGTCGGTCGCTGGTCGGCGGGCTAGAAGCGCCAGCCGCGCTTGTGTCCGAAGCGATGCCCTTTGCCTCGGAAGCCGCGCCCGGATTCCGCCAGCGCCAGATAAGCGTCCGCCTGCGCCTGCGTTATGACGCCGTCGGACACTTTGTCGTCGAGCGCGTCTTGCAGTCTGTCCAGCTTGGCTTGCCGCGCCCGCGACATGGCGTCTTCAATCCAATCGGGGGCGGACTGCGCCCACGCCAGATATTCGTCCGCCTGCGCTTGGGTTATGCCGCCGCTGGACACTTTGCGGTCAAGCGCGTCTTGCAGCCTGTCGGAGTTCGCGCGCTTGGCGAAATGGCGTCCGCCGCGTCCGCTTGCCCAATCGGGGGCGGCGTCCAGCCACGCCAGATACTCGTCCGCCTGCGCTTGGGTTATGTCGCCGTCGGACACTTTGGCGTCGAGCGCGTCTTGCGTCTTCTCGGCGCGCAACTCGCGCTTCGCCTGCGACATGGCGTCGCTGACGGAGGTTTCGTCCAGCCCCAGAATGGACGCGACCCGCGCGGCGAACCCGTCGCGCGCGCCGCCGTCCGCGAACGACGCCCCCGCTCCGACCGCGAACGCGCCGACGGCCACCGCCGCGAGCGCGAAAACCGCGACGGGGATTAGCAGCCATCGGCTTTTCAACCTGTTCATAAGGCGTTGTCTCCTCTATATATCTATCCAACTTTCCGATGCCGATTTTCGCATGGCGCGCGGCGGTCGGAAGCAGTCCGTCCCCGCGTTCATGCAAGTGATATAACGACATGGGCGGGGGTTGGGTTAGGGGAGATTTGCGGAAAGGCGCTGGCTAGGGGACGCGCGGTTCGCTGATGGGGAAGCCCGCTATGCCGGCGTACTTGAACAGCCTTCTGTCGTATGTGTGGAACTCCGCCGCTGCGACGCCTTCGCTCCGCAGCCAGCGAGCGGTCGCCAGTTGGATGGCGTCCATCGGCTTGAGACTCCAGCCCCGCGCGACGGCGGCGCGAATCATGTCTCTTGCAACCAGACCGATCTCGTCGTTATACCCAACGATGGTCACGGCGCTGGGGTCCGCCCATAAAGAATCCAAGAGGACCTCTACGTTCTGGTCCAGTTCTCGCCGGTCTCGCTCCCAAAATCCGAACGCCGCTTCCACTTTCGAAACCGATGAAGTGTACAGATTGACCTCGCCCCGACCGCTCGCTTCCAGCAACGTTTCAATTGCGTCGATGCGCTCCGGAATCGCGTTCAGATAGGACAGGAAGCAGTCCGAATCCCAGTATATTTCCGTTGCGTGGTCAGGCATCTCTGGAAAGCCTTATCACCTCTTCGGGCAACGGGTCGCCCGGCTTCCAGGGAATTATGCCGCGCGCTTTTTTGTAGGCGCCCGGCTCGACTTCCGGCAGAATGTCCACCTTTCGCGCGTCGCGCACGAAGCGGGGAAGGCCGGTCATCGAATCGCTCTCCACCATCCCGTAAACGGTGACACGCTTGCCCCACGCTTCCCGAATCATGTCCTCGTACTCCGGTTCGAAGAAACATTCGACCGGCTTGTTGACGATGTTTTCGCGCAGGACCAGCGTCAGCCCGCCGTCGCCGTTTAGCGACTGCGCCAGCCCGGTGACTTCGCCGAGACTCACCGGCCCGATGGGATTGGCGAATCTCGGCGATTCCCGATGGCGGATTAGATGAGTTCGGTTCCGCGTCCCCATCTTAATCCAATCCACGCGCTCCGCGAGCGCGAGAATGTCCCGCGCCGCCGCCATCACCGTCAAAATCATGCCGTCCCTGTGGCTCGGCGTTCGGTTTTGCGAGAGCGTCAGCCCGACTTTCTCGTACTGCGCCTCGATGCGCTCCAAGACGGCGGGGTCGTCCGCTTCGCCTCTAAGGGCAATCGCGCCGCCGCCCGCCCGCGTCTCGTCGACGAGCCAGCTCGCGCTTCTGGGGGGCGTCAAGCCGCTGACGACGCGCTCGAACAGGATTACCCCCTCGCGCAAGTCAAGCGCCTTCACCCGCCCGCTGATTTCGAATGTCAACGTGGTTTTCATCTCGCGCCTTTCTGTGGTTGCCGGTTTCGCTTTCTGGATATATAGTCCGCCGCCGCGCGCTAGGGGACGGTCGGCTAAATCAAATTGGGCTGCTCAACATACGGCTCCAGAATCCGGAATCCGCATATGTCCGCGTATTTGAACAGATCTTGGTCGTATGTGTGGAACTCGTCCACGACGCCTCCCTCGCTCCGCAACCAGCGAGCGGTCGCCAGATGGATGGCGTCTATCGGCTTGAGTGTCCGCTGACCCCGCGCGATGGTGTCGCGAATCATGCTTCTCGCAATCCGACCGATGCGGTTGTGATACTCGATGACCGTCACGACTTTCGCATCCGCCCACAAAGCGTCCAGGCGGAGCTCTATGTTGGGGTCCAACTCATGCTGTCGCTGCTCGGAAGCGCCGAAAGCCACTTCGACTTGCGAGAGTTCGGATGTGAACAGGTGAATTTTGCCCCGTCCGCTCGCTTCGATTAGCGCGTCGAGAGCGACCATGCGGGGCGCGTCCTCGTTCACATACGACAAGAAGCAAGCCGAATCCCAGTATATGGCTTTGGGAGCGCTAGGCATCTCTGAACCGCCTTATGGCTTCTTCCGCGCTAGGGTCGCCAGGCCTCCGGGGGACGGCTCCCCTAGCCATTCGAAACGCCCCCGGTTCGGGTTCCTCCAAAATCTCCACATCCAGCAGGTCGCGGACGGTTTTCGCGATTCCGGTCTCCCATTCTCTCGTTATCGTTCCGTAAACGCGGACGCGCTTGCCCCAAGCCTCCCGCATGGTTTCCTCTTGGCCAGGCGCGAAACGACATTCAACGCGCTTGTCCAGCACGTCGTCGTACAAGATGAATTGCAATCCCGACCGGCTATTCAAGGCGAGCGCCGTGCCGGTTATCGCGCCGATGCTGACGGATTCGGACGGGGTTTCGTCGCGCTTTGGCTTGTAGCCGTGAACCACGTAATTCGAATTCGGCGTCTTGAATCTCACGAAATCGCGGTTGTACGCGAAAGACGCGATTCCGCGCGCGGCTTTCACCACTTCGGGGTCGTCGTGTTCGGGGTCGCGGTTTTGCGACAGGTCGCGCCCAACGGCTTCGTAGCCCGCGATTACGCGCTCCACGACGGCGAGATCGTCCGCTTCGCCTCTAAGAGTGGCGACGGCGCTGCCCGCGCGCATGTCTTCGACGACCCAAGCCACGCCGGTCTTGGGCGTCAATGCGCTAATCAGACGGTCGAAAAGAGCCATCCCCTCGCGCAGGTCTTTCAACTCCACCCGTCCGCCGATTTCGAATGTCAGAGCGGTTTCAGACATTTCCGAGTTCCAAGAATCTCCGGGGCATCTCATGTTTGGACGATAAATCTAGGCGAATTCGCGCCGAAAGTCAATCTGTCAAGCGTAAATAGGGCTTCTTTTTGAGGAAAATCACGTCGGGCGTATCCGCCCAAATTGTACGCTAGGGCAAGACACTCGCGGCGATTTCGGATATAATCCCTCCCAAACCCGATTTTCCCCAAACCCCAAAATCCCCAAACAACGGAGGCGTCCCCATGTATCTTCTTGAAGCCCTGAACCCCGTCGGGCGGCAGCGGGGGTTGATGAATTCGCTGCCGATAAGCCCCAGGCCCGCGACGCTGGACGGCAAGACAGTCGGCTTGCTGTGGAGCGGCACGCACGGGGGCGACCTCGCCCTGAACCGCGCCGGCGAGATGATCAGCGAGCGCTTCGACAACGTCACGACGCGCTTCTACACCGGCGGCAACTACCCCGCGCCGCCTCCCATCGTGCGGCAGGCGGCGGCGGAGTGCGACGTCGTAATCGGCGCGACGGCGGATTGAGGGACTTGCGCGTCGTGGATGGTCCACGACATGATCGAGATCGAGAAGACGGGCAAACCCGCCATCCCGATAGTGTCCGGGCGCTTCGAAGAGGACGCCATAGCCAGCTCCCGCGCTTTCGCCATGCCGGATTTGCAGTTCGTCATCGTGCCGCGCATCTACCGCAATCTCGCGCCGGAGCTGTGCGTGAGCCAGACGGAGGCGGCGATTGACGGCATCATCGAGGCGCTCACGGTGAATCTGGCGAGCGGACGCGGCGAGCGCGATTCCGCCGCCGACATCGAGCGCTTCGAGGGCGAAGACCGCTGGGACGCAATCCTGAAGATGAACGAGCAGTGGCTGGCGCGCGACTGGGGCGATTCGCTGATTCTGCATCCGCCCACCCCGCAAGCGGTGAGCGAGCTGGTCGCGGGGACGGGCCTCGACCGCGGCGATCTCGTCTGCGACATGCCGCCCGGCTTCGGGCTGGCGACGGTCGAGAAGATAGCCGTCAACGCGGCGATGGCGGGCGCGAAGCCGGAGCATATGCCGGTGATAATCGCGGCGGTGAAGGCGCTTTCGGAAGTCGGCTCGCACGGCGGCAAATCGCTGCTCATGTCCACAAGCCCGCATGCGCCGATGCTGGTGGTCAACGGTCCCATCGCGCGCGAAATCGGAATCAACCCGCGCTCGGCGCTCGGCCCGGGGCGCGACAATCAGGTGAACATTACCATCGGGCGCGCCTTCTCGCTCTGCCTGCGGAACATAGGCTACTGGTATCCGGGGCAGATGGACATGGACACCATCGGCACGACGCGGAAGTTCGTCCACTGCATCGCCGAGAACGAAGACATGTCCCCCTGGCAGCCGTTCCACGTCGATCAGGGATTCGGCGCGGACGAGAGCGCCGTGAGCGTGTTCATCACCGACGGCGAGCTGGACGTCCAAGACCAAGGCAACACGGACGCCGAAGGGCTGCTGAAGACAATCGCCTACGGATGCACATTCGGCACTTACGGGATGGGCGCGAGCCACGGCGCGGAGCGCCTAATCTTCATGCCGCCCGACGTGGCGCGACCGGTCGGAGGCGAAGGGTTCTCCAAGCGCGAGGCTAAGCAGTTCATCCACCAACACGCCAAGCAGAGCTTGGGCAAGATGATTCAGTACATGCCCATAGACGACGCGCGCGTGGGCAGGCAGTGGCAGTGGCTGAAGGGGCTGAGCGAGCAAGAGCGGCTTGAGGTCGAAGTTTCGCTGCTGGAAAGCGCCGACAGGTGGTACATAGTGGTCGTCGGCGCGGACCGCGCCAAGACGCTCATCATGCCGACCGGCGAGGGCGCGGCGACTGTGGGCATAGACCAGTACCGCGCTTAGGCGGCGGGGACGGACGGACGCGGCGGCGTCCGAAAAGGCGTCAACTAAGCCGCCGCCCGCCTTTCTTTCGGCGGGCGGCGGGCTTTACGCTGAGGGTCGTCGGGCGCGGGGTTTCGCCGCGCCCCGCAATTTCATACTAGCGGGAGGCTTGATTGACCCTCAGCATCTACCTAAACTTCAACGGCGACTGCCGCGCCGCCTTCGACTTCTACCGCTCGGTGTTCGGCGGCGAGTTCGCCATCTTCCAGACGTTCCGCGACGGGCCGCCCGACATGAGCGTCCCCGAAAGCGAGCTGGACAACGTGATGCACGTGTCCTATCCCATCGGCTCCAGCGTTCTGATGGGCAGCGACATGCCCTCCAGCATGGGGCCGCCGGTGACGGTCGGCAACAACTACTCCGTGTCGCTCAGCCCCGAAAGCCGCGACGAGGCGGACCGGGTCTTCGGCGCGCTCTCGGACGGCGGCAGCGTCCAAATGCCCATGGCGGACATGTTCTGGGGTTCGTACTTCGGCGCGCTCTCCGACAAGTTCGGAATCAACTGGCAGATAAACCACGACGAGACGCCGGCGGACTAGGGCGAGCGCAAACCGCGCGGCGGAAATCGGAGCGGCGGCGAGCGCCGAAAGAGGGGGAAGAAAAAAACTGGCTCCGCAGGTAGGACTCGAACCTACGACCAATCGGTTAACAGCCGACCGCTCTACCACTGAGCTACTGCGGAGCGTTTGCGAAGGGCGCGGCTTGTGGCGAAAGCCGCGCCTAACCATCATAACCCCGTTCGGCGCTCCGTTTCAAGACCAATTTCCCGCAACCGACAGGAGATTTTATCCCAATGAGCATGCCCACGATGTTCGTCAACCTAGTAGTCGCGGACGTCGCCAAGACGCGAGAGTTCTTTTCCGCGCTGGGGTTCCAGTTCGACCCGATGTGCAGCGGCGACCAGACCGTCTGCGTCATACTCGCCGAAGGCGTCCGCGCCATGCTCATGGACGAAGCGTTCTTCCGCGCTTTCACCGACAAGGCAATCGCGGACGCGCGCGAAAGCACGGAAGCGGTTATAACACTGGACGTCGGCGACCGCGAGTCGGTGGACGGCATGCTCGAGCGCGCCATCGCCGCCGGCGGCAGGGAATCCCGCGAGCCGCGCGACGCCGGCTTCATGTACGGCAGGGGATTCGAAGACCCGGACGGGCATCTGTGGGAGGTTTACCACATGACGGGCGGCTAGGCTAGTCCGCCCGCTCACCCTCGCCCTAGCCCTCTCCCATCAAGGGAGAGGGGATTTGTTGATTGGGATTTGGGCTTGGTTTCGGGTGGCTATCTTGGTTGGGCGACTCTGGATTCCCGCCTTCGCGGGAATGACGGGTCAAAGCGTGGAGAAGGGGTTTGCCGCTTGGGATTCTCCCGCCGCCCGCTCACCCCGCGAGCCCGATTAGGCGGTACTGCCGCGCGCCGCGCCGCAGGATTATCACCCTGCCGTCGACGGCGTCCTCCACGCGCACCGCTCGGCGGTGGTCGGATACGCGCTCGCCGCACAGCGTCACCCCGCCGCCCTGTATGAGGCGCCGCGCCTCCGCGCGGGACGCCGCCATGCCGGTGAGCGCCACTAGGTCTTGCAGCGTCGCGCCGTCCCCCTCAAGCCGCTCGCGGGGAAGGGACGTCGACGGGACGTCTTGGAACACGTCGAGCAGCTCGTCCGCGCTCAGGCCGCTTATGTCGCCGCCGAACAGGGCGCGGGTCGCCGCCAGCGCCTTGTCCAGCCCCGCTTCGCCGTGCGTCATGCGCGTCACTTCCGCCGCCAGTCGGCGCTGGGCCTCGCGCTCTTGGGGATTGTCGGATACGGCGGCTTCCATCTCGGCTATCTCGCCCGGCGTAAGGAACGTGTAGAATCGGAGCAGGCGAACGGCGTCCGCGTCCGCCGCGTTCAGCCAGAACTGATAGAACTGGAACGGCGAAGTCTTGTCCGCGTCCAGCCACACCGCGCCGGATTCGGTCTTGCCGAACTTCGCGCCAGAGGCGGTGGTTATCAGCGGAGTGACCAGCGCATGCGCCCGCGCCCCGCGCGCCCGGCGTATCAGATCGACCCCGGCGGTGATGTTCCCCCACTGGTCGCTGCCGCCCATCTGCAGAACGCAGCCGTAGCGGTCGTGCAGCGTCATGAAATCATACGCCTGAAGCAGCATGTAGCTGAACTCGGTGTACGATATGCCGTCCGCCATTCGGCTCTGCACGGAGTCTTTGGCGGTCATGTAATTCACGCTGAAATGCTTGCCCACGTCGCGCATGAAGTCTATGGCGCTGATCTTCTCTAGCCAATCGGCGTTGTTGACCAGCAGCGCGGGGTTGTCCGGCGCGTCGAAGTCCAGAAAGCGCTCCAGTTGCGCGCGGATGCCCGCCAGATTCGCCTGAATCCGCTCGCGGGTGAGCAGGGGGCGCTCTTGGGATTTGCCGCCGGGGTCGCCGATAAGCCCCGTGCCGCCGCCCGCGATGGCGATGGGCGTATGCCCGTATCGCTGCATCCGCATCAGCGTCACGATGCCCAGCAGGTTGCCGATGTGCAGGCTGTCCGCCGACGGGTCGAAGCCGATGTACGCCGAGATTTTCTCCCGCGCCAAAAGCTCGTCCAAGCCCGGCGTGAACAACTCATCGCCGTCTTCGGTTATGTGAATGAGTCCCCTTTCGCGGAAGTCGTCCAACACGGACACGGCGGTTCGGGCGGCGGTTTGCGTCATCTGAAAAATCCCCTTCGCGGCGGTATGGTTCGCCCATATTATACACGCATCCATAGGCGGGATGAGAGCGCGCCGCGCGTTTGTCAGAATCAGGATTCGCGGGATTATAGGATTTTCAGGATTCGCCCGGCGCGCGCCATCCCCCCGTTGCGACCCTCTGCGTCTTTGCGCCTCCGCGTCTCTCATTCTTTATTCTGACAAACGCGCCCAACCATGATAACATTCCCGCCAAACAAAAGGCGCGCGGCGCGACGCTAGGAGTCAACCATGAAAATCGGATTTATCGGTCTTGGGACGATGGGCGGGCCTATCGCCCTGAACGCCATTCGGGGCGGCGGCGAGTTGGTCGTCCACGACGTTCGGCGCGAGGCGGCGACGCCGCATCTCGAAATGGGCGCGGAGTGGGCGGACACGCCGCGCGAGGTGGCGCTGGGTTCGGATGTCGTGTTCACGTCGCTGCCCGGCCCCGTCGAAGTCGAAGCGGTGGCGCTGGGCGAGGACGGGTTGCATGAGGGGTTGACCGCCGGCAAGGTCTATCTCGACCTAAGCACCAGTTCGCCCGACCTGATACGCGACATTCACGCCCGCCTATCGCCGCGCGGGATTGACGTCCTGGACGCGCCGGTGAGCGGGGGCCCGGAAGGCGCCCGCTCCGGCGCGCTCGCCATCTGGGTGGGCGGCGACCGCGAGGTATTCGAGCGCGTCAAGCCGGTTCTGGATACGATGGGCGACGCGCCCTATTACGTCGGCCCCATCGGCGCGGGGGCGGTGGCGAAGCTCGTCCACAACTGCGTCGGCTACATAATCCAGGCGGGCATGGCGGAAGTGTTCACGATGGGCGTCAAGGCGGGCGTGGATCCGCTGGCGCTCTGGCTGGCGGTTCGGCGCGGCGCGCAAGGGCGGCGCGGCCCGTTCGAGCGCCTAGCCGACCACTTCCTGATAGACGACTACGACCCGCCCGATTTCGCCCTGCGCCTGGCGCGCAAGGACATGGACCTAGCCTGCCAAGCGGGGCGCGCCTACGACGTCCCGATGAAGCTGGCGAACCTAGCCCTCGCCGACATGACCGAGGCGCTGAACCGCGGCTGGGGCGACCGAGATTCGCGCGTCGCCATGGCGTTGCAGGAAGAGCGCGCCGGCGTGCGCGTGAACACGACGCCGGGGGCGATTCGGGCGGCGCTCGAAGGCGGCTGATTAGTCCTTAGCCCACGCGCCGCGCGCCATCCCCTTCGCCATCGCCGTTCGCGGAAGGCGGGGATTCGCCCCTCAGCAACCTGTATCCCCTCTGATTCACGACATGAGTGGATATGCGCTTGATGAGGTCCGCCTTCCGTTCCTTGCTCCGCGTTCGCAATCCCAGCGCGGCGGCGAGTTCGGTAAGCACAGCCATCGGCTCGCCGGACCGTTCCAGCAGGTCGGGAACGGAGGAGTCGGAGGAGTCGTTGAGCGTCCGCTCCAGCGCGGCGGCGCGGTCTTTGGCGTCCTCCGCGCCGTTGACGGGCTTGGAGTGGCCGGACTGCGGACTTCGCAATCCCATGAGTTTTCTGAGATGGGCGTCGTTGACGGCGCTGTTCGCCAAAACGTCGAGGCGGGACACGCTTTGGGCAAGGTCCGCGCTCGATTCGACGGTCGGAAAAGCCTCCACCAAAGTCTCGACTTCCGCGAGAAAAGCGCGGGCGTCGCGCAAGACCGCGATGAGCTCGGCTTTCTCCTCTTCCGAAGGAAGCGAATCTATTAGGCCCCTAAGACCCTTCATGAAGGATTCGATTGGGTACTGGCTGTTCCGCGCCATGTTTTATTTCCTGAGCGTTACCTGAGTTTGAGCGTCAGCAGTCTGGTTATCTCCGGATATTCGTTTTTTGCGACGACCCGGCGCGCATTGGTTGAATTGTGTTCCCAAACGGGAACCCTGTTCTCGGCGGCTTCGCCGTATCCTATCAGTTCGGTGGTGTATCTCTGGATGACTTTGCCGCTTGCGAACGGATCTCGAGAAATCGAGGCCATGGTATCCTGATGGGTTGTCGTAATGCGCTCGCCGCCGATTCTGACTTTGACGAACACTATGGCTCCGAGTTCGGCGACGGTTCTGCCTCCATCCTGCCCGGCGAGCGTGGAAGCGTTGGAAACAGTCTCGCCTATTCTCCCCACTTTTTCGACAAGTATGCTTAGCCCAATCGTGGAAAGATGGTCGGGAATCGCCGTGACCACGTAGTAATCGCTGGCGTGAAGCGCGTTCTGAGTCATCAGGTACAGATTGGGCGGGCAGTCGATGACAACCCAATCGTATCTGTCGCCCGCCTCCGCGATTACGCGGTTTAGGAACGACATTTCCCTCATGTATCCTTGCGCGTTTTGCCGCAAGGCTTCCATCGTTGGGAACGTCCCGACGACTTGGCTTCCTCCAACATCCTCGCCGAGAAGGTCTATGTCGCAGGGTATCAAGTCCAGCCCCGAAATCGGGTTGCGCCCGACGACTACGGCGTCCCGCCAGATGAACCCGCTGACATTCAGCGCCACGCCATTCGTGTATCGGTCGTACAGGTTTTTGATGGTTCCGATGCGGCTCTTTCGCCTCTGCCACCGCTGAACGTCCGCGCACAGGAAGGTCAGGTTTGTCTGCGGGTCTATGTCAATCATCAGAACCCGCTGCCGCCGATGCTGCGCCAACGAACAAGCGACGTGGTAGGCGGACGTCGTTTTGCCAACGCCGCCCTTGTAGTTGATGAAAGAGACCACTTTGGGCATCCGTCAAACCTCCAATCGCGCATGCCTTTTGCCGAGTCAACGCGAAAGACGCGCATATCTCCGAAACTCGACGAAGCCGCGGAAGGTTGGGCGCGGGACCGACATCCGTCGGAGCATGGCGACCGCGCTCCGCTTTCGCAAAAGCATAGCGCTTGGGATTCCGCCGCGCAATGCGGAAACGCGCTCCGCTTCGCCGCGGCTAAGGGCGCGGCGATTCGGAACGCGCTCGGCGAAGGCGGCTGATTAGCCCGATTCCGGGTGGGCGCTCCACGTCGAGAACGGCTCTTCCGTGGCGGGCAGCGAGACGTTCGCCGATTCGCCGGGGGCTATGTCGACGGGGGCGGTCGGGCCCAGCTCCGCGCCGTTGGATAGGCGGACCGACACGCGGACGTTTCTCAGCGCGGCGTCCGTCGTGTTGATGAACGTTCCGACGAAGGCGTTGGCGCCGGCTTCGTAGGTCAGCAGCAGGCGGGCGCCGCCGCGGGTCTCGTCGTAGGTCTCGTTCATGGGGTATTGCGTCGCGGTTTCTTCGCCGGCGCAGGCGGACAGGGCTAGCGCCAGCGCCAGGCAGGCGAGCGCCAAAGACGGCGCGATTGGTCTCATCGGATACCATCCCTCCATCGTTTGCGGGTATTCTATACGCGGGAACTTGGCGAAAGCCGGCGCGCGAATCCAGAATATGCCGCGAGCGCCGCCTTTTGCAAATTCATCGACCGCGAATTGAAACGCCCCGCGACGGGCGATAGTTGGGAGATTCCGAACATGGCTTACGAAAACATACTGTACTCGGTGGATGAGCGCGTCTGCGTCATATCGCTGAACAGGCCGGAGAAGATGAACGCGCTGAGCTGGGCGATGCGGCTTGAAATCCAAGACGCCCTCAAGCGGGCGGAGCGCGACGCCGACGTCGGCTGCATCGTCGTCAAGGGCGAGGGCAGGGCGTTCAGCTCCGGGTACGACCTGACGCCGACCGTTCCGTCGCCCAACCGCCCGGAGGAGGGCTACGTGTCGGAGGACGTCGACCAGCTCACGGCGCAGTACGCGCGCGATCTCGTCAACGGGCTGTGGCGCGTGTGGGAGCTGACCAAGCCGGTGATAGCGCAGGTTCACGGCTGGTGCCTGGCGGGCGCGAGCGAGCTGGCGTCCATGTGCGACATAATGTTCGTGGCGGAAGACGCCCAGCTGGGCTACCCGCCCGTCCGCGCGCTCACCGCGCCCGACACGATGTATTTCCCCTGGAAGATGCCGATGAGCTGGGCGAAATACCTGATGTTCACCGGCAAGGCGCTTTCGGGGAGCGAGGCGGTGGAAATCGGCTGGGCGACGAAGGCGTTTCCCGCCGAAATCCTAGAGTCCGAGACGCTGAAAGAGGCGCGCGCCATAGCGACCATCTCGCCGGACATGCTGGCGGCGTCCAAGAAGGCGGTGAACCGCGCCTATGAGATAATGGGAATCCGAACGGCGCTCGAGGTGGGCGTGGACTGGCAGGGGCTTTCGACCTTCCGAAACAGCGCGGGGGTGTTCAGCAAAATATCCCAAATGGAGGGCTTGCGGGCGGCTCTGCAGTGGCGCGACGGGCCGTTCGGTGACTATTCGGCGCGGGCGAGGGAGTAAGCGCGAACGGCGGGGGCGCGCGCCGCGAAATGCGAACGCGCCCGCCGCTTGCTATACTTGCCATCGCAAGAGCGCCGCCGCCGGGCGGTTAGCGGGGACGCGGAATAGACCGGCTGCTTGGAGGTTTTCGAATGTCGGAGTACTATCGCGCGGTCTTCTCGATTGCGAAAGCCGACTTGCGCGGCGTTCGCCTGCTTGAATCCGTCCGGGACGCCGCGCGCGAGTGGATAGGGGCGGACTTCGGCGCGAGCCGACCCGCGAAGGGCGAGCCGAATAAGCGCGTCGGAGACGCCGGCGAGATGTCCGAAAGCGAGCGCGTCCGCGCCGAAGACGGCTTGGCGACGTTCCGAATCCTCTGGGAGCGGCAGACGCCCGACGGCTCCGGCGAGCGCTGGCGGCTGAGCGCGCGGTTCGCCACCGAAGGCGACGACGTCGAAGCCGACATTGAAATCTTCGGAATCGAAAACCGCCAAGCCGAACTCGGAGCGCCGTATCTCGCCGCGTTGCCGTCCGTCCCCGCGAGGTTGCTGGCTGAATTCGACTGCCGCCTGGACGGTCGGCGCATGACTGGCGCGGCGGCGCGAATCGAGGGCGCGGACGCGGCGAAAGCCTTTGTCTCCGATTGGCTGTACGCCCCCGAAAGGCGAACCCCCATTGTGGCGGCGACTCCGAGCGAATCGGGCGCGGGAGTGGACGCGGACGCCCTGCAAGAGAATCTGCTGGGGCTGGCGACTGTGGTCGAGTGCGACCGCGACGCGGCGGCGCGCGCCGCGCGATACGCCCCGCCGGCGCTTAGATGCGTCGGCGGAGATGTCCGCGTCTATTCCCCCGGCTGCTCCGGATACGACGTCGCGCCGCAAAACCCGCGTCTGTCTTTGGAGGACGCGCTGAGGCTGCAGGACGCCGGGCGGCTGTGGCTTGTTCTGCGCGACGAGTGCGTGAACCGAATCTCGCGCCGCGCCAGGCGCAGGCTGTACGCCAATGTCCGGGCGCGGATTCAGAACGCCGAGCGCGAAGCGGATTTTCAGGCGCTGGTCGAGTTGGAAAGAGAGAGTCAATCCAACCAAAGCGGCGGAACGGACATAGACCCGGAGTTTTATGAGGCGTATATGTCCCTTGAGGACGAATACGGCGAACCGCCGCGCGGCTCCGCCGCCACTTACAAGCGCATCGCGGTGGTTTCGCAAAGGCGGAACAAGAATCTCGAAGCCGAAAACAAGGAACTTGGGCGCGAGATGGAAAATCTAAAATCCCGCGTCTGCGAGTCCGGCGACGGCGGGGACGGACCGCCCGCGCCTACGGCGGACGCCGAACTGAAAAGCGTCCTTGAAGCCGTGACGAAAGCGGGCGATGCGTTCGACACGCTGGTACTCTTCCAAACCGCGTTCGAGTACGCCCGCGATTCCCAATTCCGCCCGGCGGTCAAAGTCTATGATGCGTTCGCGGTTCTGAACGACTGCGCGAAGGCGCGGGCGAAAGGGGGGCTTGGGAAAGACTTGGCGCAGTGGCTCGCAGAGCGCGGCGTGGAGTACGCAAGACGCGAATCCGGGGCGACCGACGAAAACGAGGCGTTTCGGAAAGTGCGAACCTTCTGCGGCGTGTACATGCCGGCGCATGTGAAGATGGGCGGCGGCGATTTGCGGATTCATCTGCGCTGGGAAGAAGCAGAAAGCAGGTGGCTGATAGGGTACGTCGGCAAGCATCTGCCGACCGCCAACTTCCCTGATTAGGGCGCCGCCTTCTGGATTCCCGCCCCCGCTTCCGCGAGGGTGACGTTCCTTCGCGGGAATGACGGATAGGGGAAATCAGATTAGGCAATGTTGACATTAGAGAGAAGAGTGAGCGGGGGCGGCGGGCAAACCGCGCGGGACTGCGCCTGGCGGCGCAGACACCCTCGCCCTAGCCCTCTCCCATCAAGGGAGAGGGGATTCATCGCTCGCGATTCGGGCTTGTTTTCCATGAACATGCCTTTGCAAGGGGGGAAATTGGAGATTTTGGCGCGAGAATCTTCCAAACCATCCTTATGTCAACACTACCTAGCGCCCGACATAGCGCGGCGTTCGCTTCTCGACGAAGGCGCGGACGCCCTCTTTGTGGTCTTGCGTCCGGCGCGCCAGGCTTTGGGCTGGGCCGGCTAGGCGCAGGCTTTCGGCGAATCCGACGTGAAGGGAGCGCTGAACCAGCTTCTTGATGAGCGCCATCGAGTAGGTGGGGCCGTCCGCGATTCGGCGCGCTAGGTCAAGCGTATGCTCCATCAGCTCGCCGTGCGGGGTTACGCGGTTGACTATGCCCAGACGCAGGCACTCGTCCGCGTCCAAAACCGCGCCGGTGTACTGGAGCAACATGGTGTTGCCCAGCCCAATCATGCGGGGCAGTTGCCAGCAGGAGCCGTCCGCCGGTATCAGCCCGCGCCGGATGAACGTCTCGGACATGCGGGCGTTTTCGGACGCGATGCGAATGTCGCATGAGAGCGCGATTCCCATGCCCAGCCCCATGGCGTAGCCGTTGACGGCGGCGATGGACGGCTTCTGAATCTCGTGCAGGCGCAGGGGGACGAAGCGGACGCCGTCTATGTCGTCCGCCGCGTTCGGGGACGGTTCGCCGAGCGCGTCCCACGCCTCGTCCAGCATGTCCCAGGCGGTTCGGTCGGCTGGCAGGGCGGCGTCTTGGGCGCGTTCGCGGTTGGCGTCGTCCATGCGCTTGACGTTCGCGCCGGAGCAGAAGGACGGGTCGCGCCCGGTGAGGACGACGGCGCGCAACTCGGCGGAGCGCTCCAGCCTGTCCAATTCCTGGTTTATCTCCCCCGCCATTTCGTCGCCGATGGCGTTGCGGGTGGGCGGGTCGTCCATGACGATGAGCAGGACGCCGCCGATTTCTTGAGCGTCTATGAATTGGTAAGGCATGGTTTCGCGTCTCTCCGCGCCGAGATTTGGGCTTGGGGGGATTTATGAGCGCTCTATCTTGCTTTTCAGGCAGTTGAAAAACTGGTTCATCATCATGCGGGAGGCGCCGACCATGAGGCGCTGGCCGACGCGCGCCAGGACGCCGGTGACTTGGATGTCGCCTTCGATTTGGACGACGGTTTCGCCGTCCGATTCCGAGAAGCGCAGGTCGCCCGTTCCGCGCGCGGTTCCGCCCCTGCCGCCGCCGCTCACGACCATGCGGTAGGATTCGAGAGGGCGCTTGTCTTCTATGGAGACGCTCCCGCTATACGCCCCGGACACCGCCGCCACGCGCACGGCGAGGGCGATTTCGTAGGAATCTTCGCCGGTCGGTCGGATGCTTTCGCAGCCGGGGATGCAGTCCGCGAGGATGTCCGGGGACAGCAGGGCGTCCCAGACGGTTTGGCGGTCGGCGTTGAAGGTGTAGGAGCCTTGAACTTTCAACTCGGTTTCTTTCCTTAGTCTGCGTTTCGGACGGGGGCAAGTGTATTGGAGCGGGGCGGGGGTGTCAAATTCCGGCGGGCGGTTTTGACGCGGGGATGATTTTAACGCAATGGCGCGAGGGCGCAATGGGTTTGAGGTTTGGAGCGCGGAAGTTCAGTGGGTTTTTTTAGAGGTAGCTGCGGTTGCATTCCGGGCGCCAGGCTTGGATTATTTGCTTTTCCAGTTCGGGGACGAGTTCGCGGGTGGGGACGGGGACGGTTGTGAAGGCGGCGATGCGGTGGTCGAAGATTCCGTATTTGCCAATTTTGGCGTAGAGGCAGGGGTTTTTGGAGCGGTCGGCGTTGTTGAGGTGCGACAGCAGGCGGCGGCGGAGGCAGCGTTTCGCCATGCCGATGTAGATGGGTTCGTCGGCTATCCAGATGGCGTACACGCCGGAGACGCCTTCGGGCAGCCGGCGGATTTCGTCGGCGGAGAAGGGGATGAGGTCTTGGCGGAGGTTGAGCTGGAGGCCGAAGTAGGATGGGTCTTGCATTATGGGGTCCTAGGGCGGTTTTAACGCAATGGCGCGAAGGCGCAAGGGCGCAATGGGGTTTTTGGAGTGTTTATTCTAAATCCTTTGCGTCCTTGCGTCCTTGCGTCCTTGCGTCTTTGCGTTAAAAAAAACGCTAGCGGCGGAGCATTTCGATTTGTTCGCCAGCGGGGGCGGGTTTGTTTCGTTCGATGGTTATTCTGTCCCATTCCGCGCCTAGCGCGTTGAATTGGAGGGCTTGGCGGGCGTCGCCGCGGCGGTCGTAGTGGGCGTAGAGGGTTTGTTCAAGGCGGCGGACGGAGTCGTAGAGTTCGGCTGATATGCCGCGGGCTATTGCCGCGGCGCCGGGGTGGCGCAGGGCGTCCGGGTCGCCGCCGAAGTGCCACGCCATTTGGTGGTAGGCGTCCCAAGCCGTGGTCGGGACGCGCTCGCCGGCGGAGCCGCCGGGGGCGTAGGCGTCGGGCGGGTGCAGCCGGACTTTCCCGCCGCCGGCTATGAGCAGGTGGGCGAGCGGGTCTATGGCGACGTTTTTCGCCTGCGCCAAGACTTCCGCGACGCCGTATGCGCCCTCGCGCCAGCCGGATTGCTTGAGCCAGGCGATGCAGAAGCGGGTGGCGGGGTCGAAGCCGCCTTCCTCGCGGTCGTCGTATTCCTCGATGGAGTTGTTGATGAGGGCGAGCGCCTCGCCGACAGTCACGGGGCGTCCGTCCAGGGTCTCGACGCCGCTGTAACGGGAATAGATCTCCATGCCGGGGCCTATGGCGGACTGGGCGCGGTCGGCGGGGGCTACTTGGCTTTCGAGCTGCGCCAGGCGGTCGGGCATCTCGCGCTTGAGGTCGGCGATGAACTGGCGGCGGCTGCGTGTCGGGGCGTCGTCCGGGCGCGGGCGGCAGACTAGGACGACGGATGACGCTAGGGAATTCGTGTCGCGCGCTACTGCGCGGTTGCCCAATTCAGTGCGAACGGGCCAGGTGCCGACAATTCGGAACCCCGCGTTTACTAGGGCGGTCAGCATGGTTTCCCAACCAGTAGAGGTTACGCCGCCGCGCTTATCTTCTTGCTGTTTGTAAGCGTAGAATATGGAGGACGGGAATTCGTGAGTGGCATGCTCACGGATTAGGCGCAGGGTCTTGCCCATCATGTCTTCAAAGCGCTCTTTCCCATTTTTGCCAAATCGGGGAGCGACGGTCATCTCCTCTTGAATGGGAACGAGCATGCCCGCGAACAGGTCGGGGTATATGTCGCGCAACATTAGGCGCAACCATACGTAGAAGAAATCGGACAGTTCCGCGTAACTTATGTTGTCGTAGTACGGCGGGTCGGTGATTATGACGGGGCCGTTTTGGGCGTGGATGGTAGTGGTGGCGTCAGCCTGATACGCCTGCGCCGTATTCATGTCAGCCGGCATGCGTTCGACGACTCGCGAGAGCCAATCGATTTGACTCATCCAGCTTGTGGCGTTTGAGAATGGATTGGCTTCAGCGAAGTCCCATCTCATCGGAATGGCTTGAAGGCTAAACACCCCTCGGACTATGTCGCGCACGCTGTGCCATGTGGTGAAACTCGAGAATCCGAGTAGCAGTTTGCTAACCGAAAGCGCGAGGTATGTGCATACCGCATCGGCGTATTCTGATGATGCGCCGCGCTCTACTATCAAAGCGCGGACTTCTGGGATTAGCTCGATGAACGTCCCAAGCGTGGTCAGTTGTCGCTCGGTAAAGAGCTGACGCCAATGCGTGATGCCGTACCCTCGACCGCTAACAAGGTTAGCGGTCGAGGGCATTTTCTGGCTAGGAATAGAACGTATTTTCGGTTTTGCGGATTTTGCGATTTTCACATGTTCTTTGGTTGGCGACGTGAAAATACGCCTGCGGTTGCCTTCGGAGACAACTGCAATCATCTTCTCGCCAATTTTGCCCGCCTTGCCTTGGTCGCGCACATATGACAGCGGCGCGGATGCGGCGCATATGAAGCAATCAACGCTATCTCGTTTCACAGTTCCGCCGTTTGGAAGGTCGCCCCTGCCATTCTGAATCTCAAAGGAGACGCTTACTCCATTCGAATCTCGGTTAATGACTGGTTTTATCCACTCGTCATTTCTTTTGGAGATATGAAACGTCTTCACCAGCGGCATGTCGGCGCGGCAGGCGGGGTTTGGGCATGGGACGGTTCGCGCCCAGAGCCAGGCGATTACTGTGGCTTCGTCTCCGTTGGGGAGTTTGGCTTTGGGGTAGAGGTGTCCGATGCGTTCGCGGGCGCGTTCGCGCATCCAGCGACCGTAGTGGCGGATGTCGTCCGCCAAGCCGAGCGCGCCGCGCCAGGCGACGGTTTCGGGCTTGCGGCTCTTGCCTCTGCCGGTCGTCTTGCCGGTCTTCATGCCCAAGGGGTCGGCGTTCGGGTTGACGGGGGGCTTGCCGGCGAATCGGGGCGGGATTTCGATGAGGGCTTTGTTGATGAGGACGGCGACGGGGTTGAGGTCGGACGCGACGGCGCGCAGTCCGAGCCGCTGGGCTTCGAGGGGGATGGAGCCGCCGCCGGCGAAGGGGTCGTAGATGGGCAGGGCGGCTTTGTTGAGGTATCGCAGTACGGCGGCGGGGTCGGCGTCTTCGGGCGGCTTTTCCCCGCGAGAGCGGGCGACGGAGCGGGCGATTTCATGGCGGGCTTCGTCGATGAGTTCGCGGGAGTTGGGGTCGGTTTCGTCGGTGGCTTCCCATTCGACGAGGCGCTCGATGAGGTTGTGGAGTCGTTTGCGCTCGGCGTCTTGGGCGTCTTTGGTCGGGAAGTCGTCCGGAAGGGACGAGGGGTCGTCGACCAGGCTGGCGAAGATGACAGCGCGGCAGGCGGCGAGGGGTCGTCTCGCCCACCACATGTGGAGGGTGGAGGGGTGTCCGTGGCGGATGGATTTTTCGCGGGCGGATTGGCGGTTGATGGCGTCCAGGGGGAGGTCTATTTCGATTAGTTTCTTGGTTTGGGGCATGGGGGTCTCCGGACGGTTTTAACGCAATGGCGCGATGTCGCTAAGGCGCAATGGGGGTTTTGTTTAGAGGTTGTTCGCTTTTGGGGACGGTTTTTAACGCAATGGCGCGATGTCGCTAAGGCGCAATGCGGGTTTTGTTTAGAGGTTGTTTACTACTCGGTGGATGCCTTTGGAGACGCGGGGTTCTCCGAAGTTTATGACCAAGCCGAGTTTCATGCCGGTTAGGCGGAGGTAGGTTAGGGTTTGGGCTTCGAATATGGGGTTGTAGTTGGGGGTGGCTTTACATTCTATTACGACTTTGCTTTCGATTACCAGATCCATCTGCAGGGGGGACGCGAGGGTTTTGCCCTTGTATGAGATGGGGAGGTGGACTTGGCGCGACACTTTCAAGCCGGCTTGGGCGAGTTCCCAGGCGAGGGCTTCTTCGTAAACGCTTTCGAGCAGGCCGGGGCCGCCTAGGGTTCGGTGGACTTCGATGGCGCAACGGACGATGTGGCGGCTGATTTCGTTTTCGGTTGGCATGGTGGGACCTCTAGGGGATGATTATAACGCAATGGCGCGAGGGCGCAAGGGCGCAAAGGGGGTTTTTGGGGGTTTCGCTAAATTCTTTGCGTCTTGGCGTCTTTGCGCCATTGCGTTTTATTCCTGTTCGTAGTCCAAGCCGAGCTGGGCGGCGTTTTCGCGGGTGGGGCGGGTGGTTTGTTCGGGGAATCCGTCCGGGTTGCGGGCGGTTATTTGGATTTGGAGGTCGACGCCTTCGCCGGCTTCGAGCAGGGTTCGGACGATTTCGCCGCTTATCAGGGCGATGTCCGCCATGTAGTTGTTGCGGTCGAGGGGTTTGCGGACGGCGATTCGGGTGGGCAGGTTCTTCGGTTGCGGTTCGACAGGGACGATGTTTGTGGTTCCGTGTATGTGCGTCGGCTGGGTCTGGTTCGGGTCGTATGGCTGCGGTTCGGCGGGCTGGGCTTGCTTGTCGCGCTCTTCCTTTACCATGTCCGCCATGTCGCGGCGGACTATCAGGGCGGTTTCGGATACGCGGTCGATGGGTTCGCGGATTCGGAGGTTGGGGTAGAGTTCGCCGTCTCTGCTTTCGGTTTCGTCGGCGACGCCGAAGACGCCTTCGCGGACGCCGGCGGTTAGGCAGTCGATTAGGACGTCCATGTCGGCTAGTCGGAAGGGCGAGTGGACGTAGTTGGCTAGGCTGTCCCAGAGGGCGGATACGCCGATGTGGTCTTCGTCTTTGCGCCAGATGTCGCCGTCTATTCCGTTGAGCAGGGGGCGGGGAAGGATGGCGTTTAGGAGCAGCTCTTCGTCCCGCAGGGTTCGAAGGCGGCGCGGATTGTTTCGCCGGAGGCGGAGGGGGCGGTTCGGTGATGGGCTATGTGGAACTCGGCGACGGCGCCGTCGGGCTGTTCGGGGGCGAGGATGTGGACGTAGGCGCTCTGGATGGCGGCGTCCATGGCGCTTTTGGCGGCGTTCATGCTGCGGACCGCCTGGCGGCGGCGCTCGCCGGACAAGGGAAGGCGCTGGATGGCGGGCGAGGTTATGGATTCCCACGCGAGGAATTCGCGGGTCTTTCGGTCGAGGTCGCGGATGTCGTCGCGGCGGGCGGCTAGGAAGATCAGGGAGTTTTTGCGGATTCTGGGGATGTCGCGGGCGCGGTTTCGGAGGGCGTTTTGGACGAAGATTTCGGCGTCTCTGGCGTCGCCGATTTCGGATTTGCGGCTTGGGACGGTTTGGGCGGGCGGGAGGACGATTAGGCGCGCGCGGGGTTCGTCGGGGATGTCGGCGGAGTCGGCGGGGCATAGGACGACGTCGCGGCGGCGCGCGGAGGGGAGGGATTCGCGGAGCAGGTCGATGATTCGGGCGTGGACTTGGGTTTCGGTCAGTTCGCGGGCGCGGTCGGCGGCTAGGCGGTTGAGGTTTTCTTCGTTGTGGAAGTAGCGCCTGCCGTCCTGCTCGTATAGGTAGTAGAGGGCGCCTGTCATGCGTTCGAGGGCGTCGCCGTAGGTCGAGGCGCCTTCGCCGGGGCGGACTACGGCGAGGTTGAGGCGGTCGCGGGTGGCGCCGACGGTCGCGCCGGGCTTGCTTCCGAAGAAGATGGCGCGGGCGAGGCGGCGGGATGCGCCTATCTGGTTGAGCGAAGCGGTTTGGCGGTCTATCTCTTCGAGTTTGCCGCCGTCGGAGTCTATTTCTTGGAGGGCGGGGCCCCAGTTGTCGCCGAGCAGGCGGACGAACTGCTGGGAGACAGCGGGGTCGTAGAGGGGGGCGTCGCCGGGCATGATGAGGGGGGAGCGGTCGTCGCGGGCGTGGAGCCGGGCGACGGCGGCAGCCATGACGCGCAGGACGCCGCGGGTGCGCTGGAAGCGCGGGTCGGAGGACCAGTCGGCGAAGATGCGGTCGAAAAATTCGGGGTGGATGGGGTAGCAGCGCTTCATGCGCTCGCGGTATCGTGCTTCGGCGGCTTCGGATGGGTAGTCGGGGCGGCGGTTGCGGTACATGTCGGCGAAGGCGTCGCATGTGCGGTCGCGCTCGGCTTCGTCCACGGCGTCCGCGAAAAGGCGGCGGCGGATGACTTCGAAGGTTTCGCTGACTTCCAGCGGGTGCCAGACGGCTTCGACGCGGGCGGTGAGGTTTTCGAGGACGGCGAGCTCGTTGACGCGGGCGAGGGTGGCGGCGCCGATTTCGCTTCCGGCTTCTATCTCGCTTTCGGGCAGGGTGATGACCAGCGCGACGCCGTCGCTCTGGCGGGCGGCTTCGGTGAGGTATTGGATGAATGAGTAGAATCTGCCGAGCTTGTCGTCGTCGGGGATGTTGCGGGCGTAGGCGACCAGCTCGTCGATGAGGATGACGCATGGGGCGGTTTGGGCGAAGAGGGCGCGGAGCTCGGCGGCGCCGGGGGCCGTCCATGCGCGGGCGGCGTCTCCGATAATGTCGTAGGCGGGCTGTCCGCCGAGTTGGTGGGCGATGACGCCCCAGAGGGTGTTGAGGGGGTCGCCGTTGGGGGTTTTTTCGTTGGTTGTGGCGGTGATTTCGTTGCAGTCAATGACGGCGGCTGCGCCGGGGATTCCGCTTTCGGGGGCGACGCCGGCCTTTCGCATGATTTCGCGGATGTCGGCGCTGACGCGGATGTCTTCGGGGTCGGCGTCCGGGCGCGGGTTGATGAGGGCGTCGCCGCTGTCGATGAGGTGGTAGAGGGCGATGAGGCTGTGGGTTTTGCCGCCGCCGAAGACGGTTTTGGTCTGGATGACGGGTTCGCCGCCGTTGCCGGCGAGTCGGCGCAGGGCGTTGACGAGGAGGGTTTCGATGCCGCCGGTGAGGTAGGTTCGGCGGAAGAAGGCGAAGGGGTCGGCGTAGTCGCGGTCGGCGCGGCCTGCGTAGACGTCGGAGAGGCTGGCGGCGAAGTCGGACTGCGAGGCGGAGCCGCCGGCGACGTCGGCGCGCGGGCTGATGACGTCGCGCCAAGCCTTGAGCGGGGGGCGTCTGCCGTTGCGCGCGGCGGGTTTGGATTTCGGCATGTCGGGCAGGGCGGTCTGGGGCGGGGACGGGGCAGCGGACGGCGCGGGGGCGGGGGCGGCGCTCATCTTGTCGAGGCTTTCCCAGATTGTCTGGACGGCGGCTTGGGCGTCGGCGGCGTTTATGCGTCCGAGGATGTCGGCCATGTCGGCTATGCGGGACATGGCGGATTCGCGCCCGATGTCGCGTCCGTATTGGGAATGGCTGGCGGCGTTGCGCGCGCCGGCTATCTGTCCGAGCGAGTTCCAGACGGAGCGGTCGCCTCGGAAGTCGGCTTCGAATGTCGCGCTCCAGTGCTTTCGGACGATGTGGAAGAAGTCGCCCACGTCGAACATGTCTCTGGGGTCGCCGCCGTAGTTCTGGGCTTCGCGGGCGCGGTTGTAAGCCTGGCTTCCGAGCGATTCGAGTATGAGTTCCGCGGGCTTGCGTCCGGGGACAGTCCGCAGTCGGCGGACGACGAAATCGCGGAAGGAATCGCGGAATATGTTGAGGGCGCGGTTGAATTCTTCCTGAATGGGCTTGTCGGGGGCGGTCAAGGGGCGTTCTCCTGCGCGGGATGCTGCGGGCAATTGTATTGCAGACGGCGGGCTAAGGCTAGGGGTTTTTGACGCGGAGGCGCGGAGGGTTTTTGACGCAGAGGCGCGGGGACGCGGAGATTCGCAGAGATTATTTTAACGCAAGGGCGCGAGGGCGCAATGGCGCAACGGTTTTTGGTGGTTGGGGAAGGCGATTCTCGGTTTTTGGGAATTCGGGCGGGCGCAAGCCGAACTTGACGCCGCCTTCGCCGCATCCGTAAAATGTATTCGTTGACCAGTGAGGTGTTTCGATAAATTGGCTGATTACGCGATAGTCCAAACGGGCGGCAAGCAGTACCGCGTGGCGGCGGGCGACACTATACGGGTGGAATCCATCGCCGGCGACATCGGCGACACGGTGGAGCTTGAGGACGTCCGCATGGTCTCGGCGGACGGGCGAGTGACGCTGGGGACGCCTTGCGTGGAAGGCGCGCGGGTGGTCGCCGAAATATCCGAGAGCGGCAGGGGCAAGAAGATAGTCGTCTTCAAGTACAAGCCCAAAGTCCGCTATCGGCGCAAGAAGGGGCATCGCCAGCGCTACACCGATTTGACCGTCACCGAGATAATCGCCTGAAACCGCCCAAGTCGCGGGGGAGTTCCGAATCATGGCGCACAAAAAGGGCGGGGGCAGCACCCGCAACGGCAGAGACAGCAACGCCAAGCGTCTTGGCGTGAAGCGGTACGACACAGAGTTGGTGCGCGCGGGGACGATAATCGTCCGGCAGCGCGGCACGCGGATTCATCCGGGGACGAACGTGGGCGTGGGCAAAGACCACACGCTGTTCTCCCTGGTGGACGGCTCGGTGAAGTTCGAGCGCGGACGGCTGGGGCGCAAGCTCGCCAGCGTCTATCCGACGGGAGGCGGCGCGTGAAAACCGGCATACACCCGACCTACTACGACGAGGCGCGCGTGGTGTGCAGTTGCGGACATGCCTACGTCACCGGCGCGACCAAAGAGGAGCTTCGGGTCGAGATCTGCTCCAACTGCCACCCGTTCTTCACGGGCGAGCAGCGCATCGTGGACACCGAAGGGCGCGTCGAGCGCCTGATGCGGCGGTTCAACCTGACGGAGACGGCGGCGGAGTAGCGGACGCTTGCGCGTCGCCCGAATCCGGCGCTCCCGGGGATGGCGAAAAGTCCGCGCGGGCCTGCGCCTGGCGGCGCAGGCGCCCTCGCCCATAAAGGGAGAGGGGATTTGCCGGTTGCACTCGGCGCTTGGTTGCCAGTCGCCGGACTGGCCGCCCTCTCTGGATTCCCGCCTTCGCGGGAATGACGGGGGCGGAGCAATGAGAGGGGATGCCTTGGTTGGGATTCGCGCTTGGCTTCCAGTCGCCGGACTGGTCGCCCTCTCTGGATTCCCGCCTTCGCGGGAATGACGGGGGCGGAGCAATGAGAGGGGATGCCTTGGTTGGGATTCGCGCTTGGTTGCCAGTCGCCGGACTGGCCGCCCTCTCTGGATTCCCGCCTTCGCGGGAATGACGGGGGCGGAGCAATGAGAGGGGATGCCTTGGTTGGGATTCGCGCTTGGCTTCCGGTCGCCGGACTGGCCGCCCTCTCTGGATTCCCGCCTTCGCGGGAATGACGGGCAGGGCGGGAAACATGACCTTATTCAAGAGCGCTTAGGGGAGGGGCCGCGCGTCCCGCCCCTTTTTTGCGCCAAATCACACAAAATCGCGTTTGGGCGGGATATGGCAAGCCAACGGCGACCAACTTACGGCGGGCAGGCGGTGATAGAGGGGGTGATGATTCGCGGACAGCGGCACATGGCGGTCGCGGTGCGCCGTCCGAACGGGGCTATAGCGACGTATCTGCGTCCGCTCAGCTCGGTCTATACGGGGACGCTGCGGCGGATTCCGCTCGTTCGCGGCGTGATAACGCTTGTGGAGACGCTGAGTTTGGGGATGCGGGCGCTGAGCTACTCGTCCAGCGTGGGCATGGAAGACCCGGACGCCGACCCGGATTCGCCGGTGGAGTCGGAAGAGCTGAACAAAGGCGCGCTGGCGGCGATGCTTCTGGTGTCGTTCGGATTCGCCATCGCGCTGTTCTTTCTGCTGCCGCTGTTCGCCAGCAGGCCTCTTGAGGGCTTGTTCGGCAACGACATTCTGTCGAACGTCGCGGAGGGCGCGATACGGCTGGCGGTGTTCGTCGCCTACATCTGGCTGATAGGGCGCATGAGCGACATCCGGCGCGTGTTCATGTATCACGGGGCGGAGCATATGACCGTCCACGCCCAAGAGCGGGGCGACCCGCTGTCGGCGGACGCCATCCGAAAATACTCGCCGGCGCATCCGCGCTGCGGCACGGCGTTTCTGCTCACGGTGATGGTCGTCGCCATACTGGTGTTCGTGTTCATCCCCAGAGAGCCGCTGTGGTGGCTGGTGGCGTCGCGGGTGGTGTTCATCCCCGTCATCGCGGCGCTGGCGTATGAGGTGATACGGTTCAGCGGGCGCTACGAGGACAACGCGCTGGTGAGCCTGATAAGCGCGCCCAACCTGCTGCTACAAAAGCTGACCACGCGCGAGCCGGACGACGACCAGATAGAGGTGGCGGCGGCGGCGATGCGGACGGCGCTGGATGCGGACGCGGAGACGGCGGCGGCGGAGTGAGGGGGCGCAAGACTGCGCCTGGCGGCGCGGGCGCGCTCAACCCAGCCTTCTCCCAATCAAGGGAGAAAGGATTTGCCGCTCGCGATTCGGGCTTGGTTTCCAGTTGCCGAGTTGGTCGCTCCACTCTGGATTCCCGCCCCCGCTTCCTCGAGGGTGACGTTCCTTCGCGGGAATGACGGCGGCGGGGCGTGGAAGCGGCGAAAAGCGTCCAATCCGCGCCTAAATCCCCTCGCCAAACTCGCGCTTGCCCGAAGAAAACGCGCGCCGGCGGGAATCCGACAATCCCCCCAAAACCCCGATTCTTGCAATACGCATGCCCCTTTCACGGAGGGCGAAGTTTTTGCGCGGGAATGGCGGGGGAATTGCCGCTCGCCGTTCGTTCGCGTCGAAGAAAAGCCCTCGCGGAGTTTCCCGATTCGGGGAAGTTTCCGCGAGGGCGGCGGCGGTTGTCGCCGGACGGCGGCTTTCGCCGTCTAGTCGCCGTGGTAGATGCCCAGCAGCATCCGCTCGACGTGTTTGGGGAAGGCGGCGTCGTAGTTGCCCCAGTCTTGGTACTTCTCCAGTTCGAGCGTCTGGGGCAGGGTGTCGAACAGGGAGTACGCGCCGAAGGCGGCGCCGTTGGCGGCGGCTATGGCGGCGTCCACTTCCGTTTTCACCGCGTCGAAAAGGTCGTTGTAGTACTCGACGTTCTCGCGCAGGTCGGTCGGGTCGGTTCCTTGCGAATGGGCGTTGACGGCGTGGGCTATGTCCCACTCGCTCACCGTGTTCAGGATATGGCGCACGCCCACGAAGTTCTTGTCGTCCACCACGTCGGCTCCGCTGAGCGCGCGCGGCTCGTACATGTCGGAAGTGACCAGAATCTTCTCTTGGGGCAGCCAGATCACGATCATGGCGTCCCCGTCGCCGGGGCCCATGTAGTGGAGTTCGACCGTCGTCTCGCCCACTTGGATCTCTTTATAGACGTCGAACGTCTCGTCCACTTGGTCGGGAACGTCGCCGAGGGCGGCGATGGCGGTGTCCGGGTCGGTTCTGGACGGGTGCAGGTCGAAAATCGCCTCGCAGTTGCGGTGGCAGACGACTTTGGCGTCCGGGAAGACGCCGGTTCCGCCGACGTGGTCGTAATGCTCGTGCGTGAGGACGATTGTCGTAATCGGGGCGTCGGTGAGTTCGGCGACGGCGGCTTTCAGCTCTTCGCCTCTGGCGGCGTTGGCGGTGTCGGTGACGAGGACTTCGTCTTCGCCAATGACGATGAGGTTGCTGTAGAAGGACGAGAAGTAGTGGTAAACGCCGTCCGCGAGCATGGTCATGACGGGGGGCGGCGGCTGGAATCCGCCGTCTCCGCCCATGCCGCCGTCGCCCGGCTCCGGCGGCTGCGGGAAGGGAGTGGCGGTCGGAACCGGCGTGGCGGTGAGGGCGGGCCAGGACGGCGCCGGCGCCGGCGTGGGCGTCGGCGGCGCCGGAACCGCCGTGGGCGCGGGCGGCGCCGGCTCGGCGGGCATGGGAGTCGCCGGGCGCTCGGCGGCGCCCACGCCGCCGGACGCCATCGGCATGGCGGTCGGCGCCGGGTCGGCGAGAGCGGGGGAGTCGGGCTGGCGCGGGTCGTCGGACGAGCCGCAAGCCGCCAGCAGCGCCAGCGCGGAAACCGCGGCGGCGCAGAGAGACGCCAGTGCCGCCTTCGAGTTGTTGGTCATTCTATCGCCTCCAGCGAGTCGCCGGCCCAAGCGGACGGCGACGCGTGCCGCCGACGGACAAGCCGCCGGCTTTCGGGTTTTCGTTTTGGGAATCATCGGCGCGGCGCGGGCGTCAGTCCGCGTGGGTGATGGACTGCAGCATCCGCTCCACATGGCGCGGGAAGGACGATTCGTAGTTCGTCCAGTCCGCGTACTTGTCCATCCGCAGGGTTTGCGGCAGGGAGCGGAAGACGCCGAACAGCGCCAGCTGCCCGCCTTCGTTCGCCGCCGTCGCCAGAGCGCCGTAGACCGCGTCGTACAGGTCGTTGTAGTACTCCACGTTCTCCATCAGGTCAATCGGGTCGGTCCCCGGCGAGTGGGCGTTGATGGCGTGGTCTATGTCCCACTCGCTGATCGCGTTGAGAATGAACCGCGTGCCGGTGAAGTTCTTGTCGTCCACCCAGTTCTTATGCGTGAGCATGCGCGGCTCGTACATGTCGGAGGTGACTACGATATTCTCGTCCGGCATGTAGATGATGGCGGCGGCTTCGCCGTCGCCCGGACCGAGATAATGCAGCTCGACCGTCTTGCCGCCGACGTCCACCGAGAGCTTGTCGTCGAAGGACGTGTCCACTTCAGGGACGTCGCCGAGCGTGTCGAGGGCGAAGTTCGGGGCGCAGTTGCGGTGGCAGATGATTTCGGCGTCCGGGAAGACGCTCGTGCCGCCGACGTGGTCGTAATGCTCATGCGTGAGCGCGATTGAGGTGACCGGGCTATCGGTTATCTTGGCGATTTCCTCTTTGAGCGACTGCGCCCTGAAGTTGTTGGACGGGTCGGTTATCAGCACGCCGTCGTCCGCGACGACTATCAGGCTGCTGGTGAAGAACCCGAAGTAGTGGTAAACGCCGTCCGCGAGCATGGTCACGGAGGGCGGCGGGAGCTGCTGGGCGGGCGAGGCGCTGTACGCCAACTCGCGGACGTCGTGTTCGTCGTGGTCGTGCGCGGCGGACGCCGTGGTCGTCCACTGCCAAGCCCCATACGCCGCCAGGGACGCCAGAGAGACGGCGAGCGCGAGCGCCGCTATCGCCAGCTTAATCTTTCGGTTCATGCGGATGCCTCCAAAGGGGCGCCGCCGACTCGCGCGCGGCGCGCGCCGGCGTTCGCGGAAAATTTTACAGCGTTGAATCGTAGCATATCCCGCATAGGCGGAGTAAGGGGGCCCGCCGCCCGCCGTTCGCGAAACGATTGCGCGGTTGTCCGAATCCGCCCGCGTCTCCGCGAAAAAACGCGATTTCGCGATTTCGCCCGCTTTCCATTGACATGGGCGGCTTTCAGTGTTACGCTCACACAGACGCGAGCGCGTTTCGCCGGTCGGCGGCGCGTTCGGCTTACGGCATTTCCGCGAAACAGCGCGATCAGGAGAGGGGCAAATGGGCAAGTCCAAAGTCTATTGGATGGACGCACATTCCGAGTCCACCGAAACCAGTCTCGTGGCGAAGATGACCACTGTCTTCGACGCCGCCGGGTTGGACAAGTTGATCAAACCCAACGACGTAGTCGCAATCAAAATCCACTGCGGCGAGTGGAACAACACCGCCTATCTGCGCCCGGTCTATCCGCGCGCGCTGGCGGACCGAATCAAGGAGCTGGGCGGCAGGCCGTTCGTCTGCGACACGACGACCTCCACTTACTCGCCTTACGGCGCGCGCTCCAGCCAGTTGGACATCCTGCTGACCGCAGAGCGCAACGGCTTCAGCTCCGCCACGCTCGGTTGCCCGTTCGTGTGCGCCGACGGCTGGCTGGGAACCGCCGACTTCCGAGTGGACATCCCCGAAGGATACCTGCTCAAGGAAGCCTACGTCGCCGAGGCAATCGCCGCCGCCGACGTGCTGATAGCGCTGACCCACTTCAAGGGCCACGGCATGGGCGTCATCGGCGGGGCGCTGAAGAATCTGGGCATCGGCGCGCAGTCCAAGCGGGGCAAGTTGAACGTCCACATGGGCGGGCATCCCAAGTACGGACTCGGCGCGGCGGCGGTGTTCCATCCCGAAGCGTTCAAGGGCAAGGCGAACACCCCCGACTGGGAGATTCTCGAAGACTGCTGCCCGTACAACCTCTGGCACATCAACGAGAAGGACGAGCTGGAGTGGGAGCGCGAGAAGTGCGCCACCTGCCTGGGCTGCTTCGGCGTCATGGGCAGCCGGGGGATACTTGAAATCCCGCCCGTCAACTTCGACGCCGTGGACATCGCCATCGCGGACGCCTGCTTGGGCGTCGAGAAGGCGCTGAACGGCAAGGTGGGCTACATCAACATGGCGATAGACGTTTCGCCGCGATGCGACTGCGCCAACCACGCGGACATTCCGATAGTGCCGCATCTGGGCGTGTTCGCGTCCACGGACGCGGTGGCGATAGACATGGCTTGCGTGGACGCCGCCAAGCGCTCCGCCGGGATGCCCGGCTCCGCCGCCGAGTTGATGGAGGCGCATCATCCCGGCGACCGCAAGTTTGAAGCCGCCGCCGCCACTTTCCACTCGCAGAGCGAAGTGGCGAGCATCAACACGGGCCACGAAATCGGACTCGGCAGCCGCGAGTACGAGCTGGTGGACGTGGAGCCGCAGCCGGAAGAGGCGCACCGCTTCCCCTACGACCGCCGCGCCAGCCGCCCGCGCTACATGGAGAAGTTCCAGCGCTTCATGCCGTTCCCCTACGACCGGCACGACGGCAGAGGGTTCGACCGTCACGAGGAAGTGGACATCGAAGCCGTCAAGAAGCACTACGAGGACTTCGCCGCCGGCGACCGCCTGCTGGAGCAGGTCGAGTTGGACTTGGAGGAGCTCGTCCCAGCGGACGATGACGACGACTAGGCGGAATACCGGCTGAAAGCCGCGAACCCGGCTAAACCGGAAAGCAGGGGGCGCGCTCGTCGGGGCGCGCCCTCTTTTGTTCTGCAAAATCCACTCTCCCTTGATGGGAGAGGGCTAGGGTGAGGGTGACTGCATCCCCGCTCGCCGTCCGGCGCTTGACGCGGCGGCGCGGTCAACGCCAAAATATCAACCCAAACAACCAAGCAAACCCCTTCAGCAAGGAGACATGACAATATGCCGCAGTCCGGACAGCAGATGCTGGACACGACGATAGAAACCTGCGGACGCCTAGCCGACGGGCTAGCCGACCAAAACCCCGCGTGGGAGACGTCCGTGACGGAGATAGCCGACAAGTTCGGCGAGGTCAGCGGGACGTTCTTCTTCCAGACCATGCCCTCGGTGCCGCCGACGCGAACTGCGATGCGGGACGCCGCCGCGTTGCTGGCGCTGAAAGACGCCGGGGAATGGGGCGCCTTCGACCCGGCGCTGACCAAGCTCATCGCCAGCGCGCAGGGCGTAATCGAAAAGGCGGGCATGCGGGGGACGACGCTGACTTAGGCGGGCGCGGCGAAACTGCGCCTGGCGGCGCAGGCGCCCGCGCGCTAGCCCTCTCCCATCAAGGGAGAGGGGATTCGCTGGTTGGGATTCAAGCCTGATTCCGGGCGGCTATCTTGTCCCCGCTTTCGCGAGGATGACGTTGTTGGGCGATTCTGGATTCCCGCCTTCGCGGGAATGACGGGGGCGGCGCTTGGAACATCCAATCCGCGCCTAAATCCGTCAAACATACCCCTATTCCGCGATTTTCATTAGGAGCGCATCCCTTGACCAACCCCATACTCATCACCGGCGGCGCGGGGAGCGTTGGACGGCAGCTAGTCGAAATGTTCGCCGCCGACGGACGCGCCGTCCGCGTGTTCGACCTGCCGATAATGGACTTTTCGGGCTTGGAAGACCGCGAAGGCGTCGAAATCGTCAAGGGCGACATAACGGACGCGGACGGGGTTTTCGCCGCAATCAAGGGCGCGGACGCCGTGTTGCACCTCGCCGCCATCCTGCCGCCGAATAGCGAGCGCGACCGCGCCGTGACCTTCCGCGTCAATGTCGATGGGACGCGCAACGTCATCGCCGGCATGGAGCGCGCCAACCCGGACGCGCGGCTTGTGTTCACGTCGTCCATCAGCACTTACGGCGACACGTCCGCGGACGAGCCGCCCGTTCGAGTCAGTCATTCGCAGAGCGCCATAGACATATACGCCGACAGCAAAATCGCCGGCGAGCGGTTGATAGCCGAGTCCGCGCTCCGCAACGCCGTCGTGCTGCGAATCGCCGGCATCGCCGTCCCCGCCTTTCTCGCGCCGCCGGATCCGTGGCCGTTCATGGAAGACCAGCGCGTGGAGATGGTTCACAGAGACGACGTCGCGGACGCCCTCTTCGCCTCCGCCGCCGCCCCGGACGCCGGCGGCAAGACGCTGAACATCGCCGGCGGGCCCACTTGGCAACTGCGCGGACGCGATTACGCACGCGACTTCTTCCAAATCATGGGCGCGCCCATCGAGCTGGCGACATACCGCGACTCCCCCGGTTGGATGGACTGGTACGACACGGAAGAATCCCAGCGAGCGCTGGGCTACCAGAACCGCAGTTATCAGCATTACATCGGCGAGATGCGCGCGATAGTCCAAGCGATGATGGAGGAATGAACACGCCATGACGACGCTGGTGGAGAACCGCATGGGGATAAGCCGCCGGCTAATCCGCCAAGCGGACGACGAGTTGCGGGACGGCGACGTTTTGCAGGCGTCGGAAAAAGCGTGGGGATCCGTCGTCCACAGCCTGAAGGCGATAGCGCGCCTGCGAAGATGGGAGCATGGCGGACACTACGACCTGACCGTGATAGCAGTCCGACTGGCGGAAGAGACGGGGCAGCCGGAAATCAGAACCCTATTCGGCGTCGCCGAGAGCCTCCACGCCAACTTCTACAACGACTGGCAGACGGAAGAGATGGTGAAGTCCCACATAGAAGACGTCAAAATCCTGCTCGCCATGCTGTGGGAGATAGAGGCGGGGCTGATGGGGCGGAGTCAGCCTTCTTAATGGCGTCGTGGCGTCCGCGCCGCCGTTTTCGGCTTGGTTTCGCGGCGGGGGGCGTGTAAACTCAAGTGAGAGGAAAGACGCGCTCGCCTTTCGCGCCGTCTCGTCCGCGCTCCGCTAACCTTTTCGCGGCGCGCGGCGTTATAGATTGCGAGAACGGCGCTGGACGCGCGTCAAAGCATGCGATTCATCTCGGACGGATTGGCATTTAGATGGACGAAAAATCGGCGGATAAGCGGGTCGTCGAAGAGACCGTAGCCCGCGCCAAAGCGGGCGAGCGGGATGCGTTCGCGTCTCTCTACGAGATGCACTACGACCGCATCTACCGTTACGTCGCCTTCAAGTGCGGCGGCTCGGCGGACGCGGAAGACCTCGCCGGCGAGGTGTTCCTCAAGATGCTGGAGTCCATTCACCAGTTCGAGTTCCGGGGCTTCCCGTTCACGTCCTGGCTGTACAGAATCGCCCACAACGTGGTGATGGACCACTTCCGGCGCAAGGGGCGGCGCCCCACGGTTCCGCTGGCGGACGCCGAGCGGGTCGCGGACGCGGCGCACAGCGAGATGGAGTGGCGCGCGCACGTCAGCTGGACGATGAACGAAGTGGTCGGCGCGATGGGCAATCTGACCGACCTTCAGCGCGAAGTGGTCACGTTGCGTTTCGCCGGCGGTCTGTCCATCGCGGAGACGGCGAAGGCGGTGGGCAGGAAGGAAAACGCGGTCAAGGCGCTTCAGCACGCCGGAATCAAGAAGTTGCGCGCCGCGCTCGCGCCGCCCGAACCCGCCGCCGCGCCCGCGCCGTCGCCGTCCGCAAGCGTCAAATTCTGCGAAAACTAGCGAGGCCCAACAGTGAGCGCGAATTTCAGCGAAGCGCTGAACGACTGTCTCGAACGCCTCAAGCGGGGCGAGACGGTTTACGCCTGCCTGCGCCGCTACCCCGATTCGGCGGACGAGCTGGAGCCGCTGCTTCAGGTGGCGGTCGCCACCATGCGGGCCGCCGAGAGCGCCGCGCCGGAGCCGTCCGCCAAAGCGCGGAACTTCGCGCGCTTCTCGGAGGCGCTCGACGCCCGCGCGCGTTCCCGCAAGACGGCGTCCGCGCCCAAACGCGGCTTCCGCCTGCGGTTGCGGTTGCCCGCGCTCGGCTTCGCCGTCCCCGCTCCGCTGGCGCGCCCGCTCGCCGTCGCCCTGCTCGCCGTCGCGGTGTTCGCCACCGGAATCGGCGCGACCGCCGCGTCGTCCGGCTCCGTCCCCGGCGAGCCGCTCTACTGGGTCAAGACCACCCGCGAGAGCATCGAGCAGCGCATCCCGCGCTCCGACATGGCGCGCGCCAACTACCAGGCGCGCCTCGCCCAGACGCGGGCGGACGAAGCCAGCGCGCTGATGAGCCGCGGGTCATTCCCCGCCGCATACGTCGCCATCAAGCGCATGAACGGACATCTCGACCGCTCGGCGCGGCATGCGGGCGTCACCATCGTGGTCACTCCAGTCGAGATGCCGCGCCCCGCGCCCAAGATAGGCGTCCGCAGCGCGCGCGACCTGATAGACCGCCTCGAACGCGACCGCGCCCTGTTCAAGGCGAAGGCGGCGGCGATGATCGCCCAGATGGACGACGCCGAAGACCAAGAGCGCGCCAAACGCGCCATGCGGGAAACCGAACTCGCCTACTGGATTCTGATAAACGCCATGCAGGACAGCCAGCGCGCCGCTTACGAAGGCTACGGCGGACGCCATCGCCACTGGCGCGGCGGCAAGTAGCGGCGGACGAACCGCGATGGGAAAACCGCCGCCGATTCAGCGCGGGACGCCAAACCGCCCTAGTGAAACGGCGCCGAGCGCCGTTACAATGGTTATGGACGCGCGCGCGGCGCGGACAACGACAGCCCGCGATTTCATCCGAGCGCCGGCGGAGCGTCCGGGAACCTGTCCCGCGCGCCGCCCGAACGGACTTTCAACCTTCCGTCAACCTCCATCCGACAACGGGGGCGCGGACCGCGGAATCCAACCCGCGCGCGCCACTCAAGGAGTCTTCCACTAGATGAACTTTATAGAATCGCTCGCGCGGTGGCGGAAGCCGGCGATAATCGCAGTCGCCATACTCGCGGTCGCCGCCGCCGGCTACTTCGGATACGTCCGATTCCTCAGACCGCAGCCCGCATCGACTTCCGAAGACCTGCAGACCGTCGCCGTTCTGCGGGGCGACCTCATCGAGCGAGTCTCCATCAGCGGCGGCGTGGACTTCCCAGACTCCGAGCGCCTGGTGTTCGGCACCGCCGGCACGGTGGAGACGGTGAACGTCAAACAGGGCGAGCGCGTATCCGAAGGGGACGAACTCGCCAGCCTAGACCCGGAGACGATAGCAAGCCTCGAGCAGGCGCTGGCGCAGGCGAGCATAGACCTGCGGGACGCCGAAGACGCGCTCGCGGACTTCCTCGAAACGCCGCCGCTCGCTCTGGCGCAGGCGACTCAGGCGGTCGCCAACGCGCGGGCGGACATCGTGAACGCCGAAGACGCGGTCGACGACATCCTCAACCCGTCCGAGCATCGCCTCTCAGAAGCGCGCGCCGCCGTCAGCGCCGCCCGGCTCAAGTTGCGCCAAGAGCGGGACGCGCTCGATGATCTGCTGAAAACCCCGACCGACATCAGCGTGACGCGGGCGGAGACGGCGGTCGCCGCCGCGCGCCTCGCCGTCCAGCGGGCGGAGAAGGCGCTGGAGGACTTGACGGAGCCGCCGACCGAAGCCGCCATAGCCGCCGCGGACGAGCGCATCGCCAAAGCCCGCGCCGCCCTAGACGCCGCCGAAGAACGGCGCGGCGGCTACGAAAGCCAAAAGGGAATCGCAGACGTCCGCAAGCGCATCGACAGGGCGGAAACGAGCCTCGCAAGAGCCGAGCGCGAACTGGCGACGGCGCGGAGCGACACCAGCGAATCCATGAAGGACTCCACCGAAGCGCTAAACGACGCGGCGAAAAACTACGTCGACCAGTTCGCCAAGTGGCTGGGCGTGGAAGTCGCCATTGAACAGATAGACCCGGACTACGCGAAGGCGCTTTCGGACATGGGCATAGACCTGGACGACGCCTTCTCGGAATCCCGAAAAGAGACCGACCTGCGCGGCTCGGACGCGCCGCTGGGGCCGACGGACGACCCCAATACCATCCTCGATGAGCGCGCGGTTTTCGCCTGGCTCAGCCAGGCGCCGTTCGCCATAGACCCCACTTGCGAAAAAGACGACGACATCCCCATCTACACCATCTGCATCGAAAACGAATTCCGAACCAACGGCGAGGCTTACGTCAACGAGCTCGCTACATGGAACAGGGCGAACCTGAACGCGGTCAAGTCCATCGAAACCGCCCAAGACGCGGTGGACAACGCCGAGAGCGAGTTGGAAGACGCCCGCGAAGCGCTGGCGGACCTCGCGGTGGACGCGACGAAACTGGCGGAGCACGAAGCGGCGGTCGTCTCGGCGCGGGCGGAGATAGACGCCGCCATCGAAGACCGCGAAAAGTTGGATGAGGAGCCGACGGCGGAAGAGATAGCGGACCAAAACGCCAAAATCGCGCTCGCCAAAGCCGAAGTGGACGACGCGCTGGAAGATTTGGAAAAGCTGCGCGAGCGAACGGAAACGGACGAAGCCGCAATCGCGGACGCGCGCGAGCGCGTGAAAGTCGCCGAAGCCGCAATCGCAGAGCGCGAAAAAGACCTGTCGGATTTGACGCGGCGCGAAAACGACCCCGCCTACCCGGCGGCGGTCGAGAACGTGAATGTGGCGAAGCGGGCGCTGGCGGAGCGCGAGAAAGAGCTCGCCGAGCTTATGCCGGACGGAAGGGACCGCCTGCGCCAAGAGCTGCTGGCGCGGAACGTCGACGCCGCCCAATCCACAGTGTCCCAAGCCGCGCGCCGCCTGGACGACGCCACGCTGAGCGCGCCCTGGGACGGGTTCGTTTCCAAAGTGGAAATCGAAAAGGGCGACAAGGTCGAAGCCAGCGCGCTCGCGGTCGAGCTGGTCAACACCAACATAGTCGAGATAGACGGCAGCGTTGACGAAATAGACGTCCTCCGCATAGAAGTCGGCTCCGCGGCGTCGGTGACTTTGGACGCGCTGGGCGGGCGCGAGCTGTCCGGCAGCGTGTCGTTCATAGACGCGGCGGCGAGCGACGGCAACCAGGGCATCGTGAGCGTCCCCGTCAAGGTGCGCCTGGACATGCCGGACGATTTGCAGATTCCGAAGGGGCTAAGCGCCATCGCCACGATTACCGTGAAAGAGGTTCGGGACGTTCTGCTCGTCCCCCAGCGCGCGCTTAGCGGAAGGTTCGACGCGCCCACCCTGCGCGTGATGGTCGGCGAGGAAATAACCGAAGTCCCCGTAACGATAGGCGAAAGCGACAACTTCATGGTCGTAATAGAATCCGGCGTTTCGGAGGGCGACATGATAGTCGCGCCCCTCGACGGCGGCGGCGGCTTCGGCGGCCCCGGCGGCGGACCGCGCCGCGGCGGCGGGCCTCCCGGCGACGACGACGGGCCGCCCATAGGAGATCCGTAAAGATGAGCGCAGTCGGAGAGTCCGTTCTCCGCTTGGAGGACGTTTACAAAATCTATCGCATGGGCAGCGTGGAAGTGGCGGCGCTCAACGGCGTCACGCTTGAGATAAGCGCCGGCGAGATGGTGTCCATAATGGGGCCGTCCGGCTCCGGCAAGTCCACGCTGATGAACGTCATCGGCTGCCTGGACGTCCCCACCGCCGGCAAGTACTACTTGGACGGCGAGGACGTCGGGGCGCTGAGCGACAACCGGCTGTCGGAGATACGCGGTCGGCAGATAGGGTTCGTCTTTCAGACGTACAACCTTCTGCCGCGCTTGACGGCGCGGGCGAATGTGGAGCTGCCCCTGGTTTACGCCAGCGGCTCCTCGCGCCGCCAACGGGCGCTTGACGCGCTGGAGACGGTGGGGCTCGCCGAGCGCGCGCGGCACAAGCCGATGGAGCTGTCGGGGGGGCAGCAGCAGCGGGTGGGAATCGCGCGGGCGCTGGTGAAGGACCCGCGCATCCTGCTGGCGGACGAGCCGACGGGGAACCTCGACAGCCGCTCCAGCGAGGATATAATGGCGCTTCTGAAATCGCTGAACCGCGATCAGGGGCAGACCGTGATAATCGTGACCCACGAAGACGACATAGCGCGGCAGACCGACCGGATGATAACCATTTTGGACGGCAAAGTAGTGCGGGACGGGCCGGTGTGAGTAAATGTGAAGAGAGAGGTGAGAGTTGCGCGTTAAGGGCGTCCTCTCATTAGCGTTTTTTGACGCGGAGGCGCGAAGGCGCAAAGGGGGCGCAGAGTTTTTTGACGCGGAGCCGCGTTTGGGGGCGGCTCACCCTCACCCTAGCTCTCTCCCATCAAGGGAGGGGGGATTCATCTGTTAGCCATTAGCCCAAGGGGAAAATCAGTTGAACCCGCTCGACATACTAATCACCGCGCTCGCCTCGCTCACTTCCAACAAGTTGCGGGCGGGGTTGACGTTGCTCGGAATCGTCATCGGCGTTACGGCGGTGATTGTTTTGCTCGCCATCGGGCGGGGGGCGCAGTCTTCCATCACTTCCAGCATCGAGTCGTTGGGGTCGAATCTGGTCACGGTGTCGCCCGGATCGCCGGAGTCGGGGGGCGACGCCGAGTTCCGCTTCCTGAGCGCGGGCAGGGGGCGGTCGGAGGCGGCGCTCACGCTGAACGACGCCTACGCGCTGTTGGATCCGGAAGCCGCGCCCAGCGTGAACGCCGTCGCGCCGGAGAAAAACACGTTCGGCGAGATGGTCGCCGGCAACACCAATTTCGGAGGGCGCATAGTCGGCGTCACGCCGGAGTTCGAGTTCATCCGAAACTACAAGCTCAAGTGGGGGGCGTTCATCTCCGCCGGGCATGTCATAAACAGCGCGTCGGTCGCCGTCTTGGGGTCGGAAATAGCCGAGACGCTCTACGGATTCCGCAACCCGGTGGGGCAGACGTTCCGCATCAACGGGCGCGAGTTCACCGTGATAGGCGTTTTGGAAAGTCAGGGGCGGCGGCTTCTTCGGGTCGCTCTCCGACCAGCAGACGCTGATTCCCATTACGACCGTCCACAACAGGATGAACGCCGACCGGACGGGGGACGGCGAGATAAAGGTCGACTCCATCAACGTCCAAGCCAATTCGTCCGAGACGGTCGACCAGACGGTGGATGAGGTGACGGCGATTCTGCGTCTGCGCCACCGCATAACGGACGTGGACGATTTCACGGTGACCAGCCTTCAGCAGACGATACAATCCGTTCAGCAGGCGACCAACGTGTTCGTGTTCTTCTTGGGCAGCGTGGCGGGGATAAGCCTGCTGGTGGGCGGAATCGGCATAATGAACATAATGCTGGTGACGGTGACGGAGCGGACGCGCGAGATAGGCGTGCGGAAAGCGATGGGGGCGAAGCGGCGCGACATCATGTTCCAGTTCATAGCGGAGTCGTCCATACTCAGTTTCACCGGAGGCTTGGTGGGGCTGCTGCTGGGGTTCTTCATAGCGAACTTCCTGAACGGCTTGAACATATTTGGCGAGGACGGCGGCAGTTTCGCCGTCGCGGTCGACCGCAACTCGGCGATGCTGGCGGTGGGGGTGTCGATAGCCATCGGGCTGTTCTTCGGGATATACCCGGCGATGCGGGCGGCGCGGCTGCATCCGATAGACGCGCTGCGGTACGAGTAGGGGGTCGTTGACAGAATCAGGATTCCGCCGGCGCGCGGCTTCTTCGGGGAAGCGCGTGTTGGGCGGGCGAAATCCCGCGAACCCCGCCCTTGCCCCTTCGCGCCATTGCGTCAACCCGCCTTCCCAACGCCGGAAATGGCGGCGCGGGGATGGCGCGAACGCCCGCCATCGTGTAAACTGATGGGCGAAGGGAGGGAATGAGATGGTCATCATCCATACCGCGGACGACTTCATAAGGGCGATGGACGAAAACCCGGAGTGGTTGGAGGCGGTGCGCGCCCGAATACTCACCAGCGAGTTTCTGGGGTTGCCGCGCAGGTTTGAAGAGTTGAGCGCCGTCGTAGAGCGGCTGGCGGAGACTCAAGACGCGGCGCTGGCGACTCAGAACGCGATGCTGGCGACGCAAGACAGGATTCTGGCTGAGCAAGCCGAGATGAAGGCGACGCAGACCAAGATTCTGGCTGAGCAAGCCGAGATGAAGGCGACGCAGACCAAGATTCTGGCTGAGCAAGCCGAGATGAAGGCGACGCAAAACGGGATTCTGGCGACGCTCAAAGAGCACACCGACATGCTCGGCGCCCTCAAAGGCGGCGAGGTCGAGAGGATGCTCGGAAAGCAAATCTACGGCTTGCTCGGCGGACCCCCGCTCAATATGAAACTCATCAGGGTTCTCAGGGGGTACTACTGGACGCACGCCATGGACCGGTTCAACGGCGCCCTCGAAAAAGCCTACGACGACGGCAAAATATCGGGCGGTCAGCACGACCGGCTGATCCACACCGATTTCATCGCCTCGATGCGGCGGCGCGAGTCTCCGGACATCCTCTACATCGCCATCGAAGGCCTCCAGCAAAATCAACCGCCACGACGTGGACAGGGCCGTCCGGAGCCAAGACGCGCTGAAAGCGGCGTTTGACGGGGCTGAAACGCTGGCGGCGGTGTACGGATGGGAGATTTCCGCGGAAGACCGGCGCTACGCCGAATCCAGCGGCGCGACGGTGTTCATATCCACCCCGGAGAGATAGCCGCGCGGCGGGCTTCGGAGACGGCGCGCTTCAGCAGACCTTCAGCCGCGCGGACGCGCCGGATGCCCTCGGCTTTCGCCAAAAGTCCGCGAGTTCGCGCATGCCTTCGCGCTCGTTTTCGGGCGGCTGTCTTGGTTGGGCGATTCTGGATTCCCGCCCCCGCTTCCGCGAGGGCGGCGTTCTTTCGCGGGAATGGCGGACGGCAACGCGGCGCGGGCGCGGCGGTTTGGGGGATATTCGCCGCTCCCGGACTTCCATTTTCCCCGCCGTTTCCCCGCAAACCGCCCAAACATGAAACCGAATTTGGGAATTCGCATATACCAAAACCTTGCAATCCGCCTAGCCTAAAGTAGTACAATAGGCGGCGCAGAGGACTTGGGCGCGAAGAAAGCCGCCCCGTTTTCTCGGAACATTCCCCTGAGAGGAGCATCGCCGCGGCGAACCCCATATGAGAGAAATCGCCCGAATCATCGGAGTCGCCCTGCAGTACAAGGGGCGGCTCGCAGGCGCCTATGTCACCATGCTGGGCGCGTTGGTCGCGTTCGTTCTTCTGCCGCGCTATCTTGGGAGCGCCATTGACGAAGTGGCGGCGATGCTGGAGTCGGGCGTTTACGATGACTCTGTCATCTTCCGCGCCGCCGCCATCGTGCTGGGGCTGATGGTGGTGAGGGGCGTCCTTTCGTACTTCCAAACCTATCTCGGCGAAGCGGTTTCGCAGATGGTCTCGTTCAACCTGCGGAACCGGCTGTACGACCATGTCCAGCACATGAGTTTCGGCTTCCACGACCGCCACCACACCGGCGCCATCATGTCGCGGGCGATTACGGACGTCGAGAACATACGCATGTTCATCAACATGGGCTTGGTTCGGACGCCGTATTTTCTGCTTCTGTTCGTCGCCGTCGCCGCGATTCTGTTCGTCAAAGACTGGCGTCTGGGCTTGGTGAGCGCGAGCTTCATGCCGGTTGTGATGATCTATTCGTCCGCCATACGGCTGAAGATGCGGAACATCTGGCTCATCGTCCAAGAGAAGATGGCGGAGATGAGCGCGGTTTTGCAGGAAAACTTCACGGGGATCCGGGTCGTCAAGGCGTTCGCCGCCGAGCCGCATGAGGAAGCCAAGTTCGAGCGGCGCAACCGCGAAGTGGCGGACCATTTCATCGAAGCGGAGCGGATGCGCGCCTCCAGCACGTCGTTCATGCTCTTTTCGTTCCTGCTGGCGATGGGGCTGATACTCTTCTTCGGCGGGCGGCGCGTCATAGACGGCGGCATGTCCATCGGCGACCTGGCGCAGTTCATCTTCTACCTGCAGATGCTTCAGATGCCCGTTCGGATGGCGGGTTGGCTGGTCAATTCATACGCGCGGGCGGCGTCCGCCGGACAGCGGCTTTTCGAGATTCTGGACGCCGAATCGCCCGTCGGCGAGGCGGCGGACGCCCGCGAGATGCGCCGTCCGCGCGGGCGCGTCCGCTTCCGCAACGTGACGTTCAGCTACGACCACACCAAGCGCGTTCTGCGAAACCTGAATTTGGACGCCCAGCCGGGCGAGGTTATCGCGTTTCTGGGCGCGCCTGGGAGCGGGAAGAGCAGCGTGGTCAACCTGATACCGCGCTTCTACGACGTCAACGGCGGCTACATCGCCATAGACGGCAACGACATACGCAACGTCACGCTGAAATCGTTGCGGCGCAACATCGGCATAGTGCAGCAGGACGTCTATCTGTTCGCCACTTCCATACGCGAGAATATCGCTTACGGCAACACGGACGCCAGCGACGAAATGGTCGAGCGCGCCGCCAAGATAGCGCAGATGCACGATTTCATCACGTCCCTGCCGGACGGCTACGAGACGCATGTGGGCGAGCGCGGGTCGACGCTGTCGGGCGGCCAGCGCCAGCGCATGTCCATAGCACGGGCGGTGCTTCTGGACCCGCCGATTCTCATTTTGGACGATTCGACGTCCAGCGTGGACGCGCGGACGGAAGAGCTGATACGCAAGGCGATGGAGTCCGTCATGCAGGGGCGGACGACGTTCGTCATCGCCCACCGGCTCAGCACCGTCCACCGCGCCGACAAGATAGTGGTGATGAAGGAGGGGCAGATAGCCGAGCAGGGGACGCATCAGGATTTGCTGGCGGCGGACGGACTCTACCGCGAGATATACGACCTGCAGCTCAGGCCGCAGGAAGAGGTGATGCGCGAAATAGAATCGCCCATCCCGGCGGGAGGCGCTTAACGATGATGATGGGCGGAATGGGCTTCGGCAACGCGCGGCGGGGGCATCCGGACGAGGAAGTGTTCGGGGCGGTTTACGACAAGAAGGTCGTCCGCCGCCTGTTGCCGTACATACTGCCGTTCAAGCGGCTGGCGATAATCTCGGCGCTGGCGATGCTGGTTTACACCGCCACGCAGGTCTCCCTGCCGTGGCTGGTCGGAATCACCATAGACGACTACATAACCGCCGGCGACGCGAACGGGCTGACGGTTATGTTCATCCTGTTCATCGCCATCGCCGCGGTGAACTGGGTCATGAACTTCGCCCAGCAGTTTTACATGGAGAAGGTCGGGCAGGGCATCCTCTACAACCTGCGCCGGGACGTCTTCCACCACGCGCAAAAGCAGTCCGTTTCGTTCTACGACAGGACGGAAGTGGGGCGGATGATGTCGCGCGTTCAGGGCGACGTTGGGCAGCTGCAGGAATTCGCCGCCCTAGTGGTGATGACGCTCGGCGAGTTGCTAGGGCTTGTCGGCATAATCGTCGCCCTTCTGCTGATGGATTGGCAGCTGGGGCTGATAACCCTAGCGGTTTTGCCCCTGCTGGGGTTGACGATGGTCGTCTGGCAGCCGCTGATGAAGCGGGCGTTCGTGGAAGTGCGGCGGACCATATCCATCGTCAACGGCGAGTTGAACCAGAACATTACGGGCGTCCGCGTCGTGCAGGCGATGAACCGCCAGGCGCTGAATTTGCGGGGGTTCGACAATCTGAACCGAGACCATCGGGAAGCGAACCTGTGGGCGAGCAGGCTTGGCTCCGGGCTTGTTCCGGTTGTGGACATACTGACGGCGGTGGCGATAGGCTTGGCGCTGTACTTCGGCGCGCGGATGATAGTGGGCGGCGGGCTGGAATTGGGCGTGCTGACCGCCTTCATCCTCTACATACAGCGCTTCTTCGACCCGATACGCAACCTGACGATGATGTACACGCAGCTGCAGCGCTCGATGGCGTCCGGCTCGCGCATATTCGATCTGCTCGATTGGGAGCCCGACCTAGTGGACGCGGAGAACGCGGAGACGCTTTCGGAGATAGACGGCGGGGTGGAGTTGCGGAACGTCAGCTTCAGCTATGTGGAGGGCGAGGACGTTCTGCGGGACGTCAATCTGAAGATAGACGCCGGCGAAGTCGTGGCGGTGGTGGGGCCTACAGGCGCGGGCAAGACGACGCTGATAAGCCTCATGGCGCGCTTCTACGACGTCGAGCGCGGGCGCGGCGCGGTGCTGGTCGATGGACACGACGTCCGAGACGTCGTCCGCGCGTCGCTGTCGCGCCAGATGAGCATGGTTCTGCAGGAACCCTATCTCTTCTCCGGCACCGTCCGCGAAAACATAAAGTACAACCACGCGGACGCGACCGACGAGCGGATGACCAACGCGGCGAAGGCGGTGGGGGCGCATGAGTTCATCATGGCGCTCCCGGAGGGCTACGACACCTATCTAGCCGAGCGCGGCGTCAACCTGAGCCAGGGGCAGCGCCAGCTAATCAGTTTCGCGCGCGCCATCGTCGCCGACCCCAAAATCCTGATTTTGGACGAAGCCACCGCCAACATAGACAGCTACACCGAGCTGCTGATACAGCGCGCCCTCGCGGGGTTGCTGAAGGGCAGAACGGCGATAGTGATAGCGCATCGCCTGTCGACCATACGCGGCGCGGACAAGATTGTCGTGCTGAACTTCGGGGAAGTGATGGAAGTGGGCAACCACGCGCAGCTGATGGAGCGCGACGGCCTGTACGCGCATCTCTACCAGATGAACTACGCCGCCATAGACGAGCCGCTTCCGGCGTCCTCCAACGGGCGCAACGGGGCGAACGGGCGCGGGGGGGATTAGGGCGCGCGCGGGCGGGGGCGTTCGCCTTCCCCTCTAATGAACTTCCCCGACGCCCGGCGGAAGCCGCCGCCGCCGCGCCGTCCCTATGCTCCGGCGCGCGGACGTGTACGCCAAGACCGCCACGAACGCCGCCGCCGAGAATAGCACGACGGACGCGCCGGAAGAGACGTCCACATAGAAACTGGCGTACAGCCCGCCGAGTCCGCACAGCGCCCCTATCGCCACCGACAGCGCCAGCATCTTGCTGAAATCGTCCGTGAGCAGGCGCGCCGATATGGGCGGGATGACGATGGCGGCGGCTATCATCGTCACGCCGAGAACGCGCAACGACACCACTATGACGGCGGCGAGCAGAAGGGAGAAGGCGGCGTCTATCCAACCGGACGGCACGCCGTAGAACCGCGCCACGTCGGGGTCGAATGTCGTGAACAGCAGATATTTGTAGCCCACGAACAGCGCGGCGGCGGTGATGAGCGTCACCGCGACTATCGCCGCCACGTCCGCCTGCGTTATGCCGAGAACGTTGCCGAAGAGCGCGGCGTCGAAACTGCGCGTGAAGCCCCTGAAGCGGCTGATGAGCGCCACGCCGAAGGCGAAGCTCGCGGTGGTTACGATGCCGATGGCGGCGTCCGCGCTGATGCCGCGCCGCCGCGTGGTCAGGTTTATCAGCAGGGCGGACAGAAACCCCCACAGGCTCGCGCCCAAGAAGAAGTTGACGGACAGCACGTAGCTGGCGACCGCGCCGCCGAATATGGCGTGCGCCAAGCCGTGGCCGATGTACGACATTCTCCGCAAGACGACGTACACGCCTATCAGCCCGCAAAGCCCGCCCACCAGCGTGGCGACTAGCAGTCCCCGGACAAAGAATTCATATTGGAGCGGAGCGAACATGGGAGTTGGCTTCTAGTCGTCGGCGCCGGTTTTGATGAATTCATCGCGCCCTCGCGCCTTCGCGCCTTTGCGCTTCCCATCATTCACTCCGGACTCCGCGCCGTTCTCGCCGCCGCCGTTGCGCCCGAAGAAATGGGGGGATTCCGCGACCAGTTTCATCCCCATGTACTCCGTAACCAGTATGTCGGCGTCGTATGTGCGGCGCAGAATCTCCGGCGTGAACACGCGGGCGGGGGGGCCCGCGTCCACGATTCCCCCGTTCAGGCAGACGACCCAAGGCAGATGCGCCGCCACCGCGTTTATCTCGTGCGTGGTCATTATGACGGTGACATCCTGATGATTCAGCTCGTCCAGCAGGTGCATCACTTCGTCGCGCGTTTTGATGTCCACGCCGGAGGTGGGTTCGTCGAGCAGAAGCAGGCGCGGGTCGCTCACTAGGGCGCGCGCCAGAAACGCCCGCTGGCGCTGTCCGCCGGAGAGCGCGCTGATGTGGCGCTTGGCGAGGTTTTCGATTCCGAGACGGCGCATCATCTCGCGGGCGACGTCGCGGTCTTCCCCCGTCTGCCAGGGACGCCACCAACCGCGCCGAGAACGCCCCATCGCCACAACGCGCTCGACCGTGACGGGGAAGCTCCAGTCTATGGTTTCCAGTTGCGGGACGTATCCGATGTTCGGACGGCGCTCGGCGGTGGAGCGCCCTTCGACGACGACTTCGCCGCCGTACAGCTCCGCCGCGCCCAGAATGGTTCTGAGCAGCGTCGTCTTCCCCGACCCGCTAGGCCCAAGCAAGCCCACGAAATCGCCCCGATTGATTGTCAGGTCGACCCCGCTCAAAACCGGAGCGTCGCCGTAACCGCTGGTCACGGAGCGCAACTCGACTATGGGCTCCGCGCGGTCGTAGTGATGCGGCGTGGGGTGAAGCAGGGTACTCGCTCCCTTATTCCGGATAGACCGCTTGGCTGTCGCCGGCGAAAACGGGGCTTGCGTCGAAGCCGTCCAGCGCCGCCGCGCTCCCGCCAAGCGCGGGGACTATGGCGCGGACATTGGAGACCATCAGCCCGAAATAGGTGTGATTCGGGTCGCCGTGGGAGCCGGGCAGGTCGTCGTCGCGCAGGCTGTCCACGAATTGGGCGCCGGATTCGCGGGCTATCTGCCGCATCACCGGGCTGGGGAACGCCTGGGAGCCGAAGATGGCGGGGACGCCCGTCTCGCGCGCCTGGTCAATGAGGCGCGCCACTTCGCGCGCCGACGGCTCCGCGAAATCCGACGGTTGCGCCGCGCCGATTATCTCGAAGCCGTAGCGCGGTCCGAAGAACGGAAACGAATCGTGATAAGTCAGCAGCTTGCGGTTGTCCGGCGGGATGGTGTTCGCCGCCCGCGCGATGCGGTCGTCCAGGTCAAGGGCGCGCCGCTCGAACTCGGCGAAATTCTCGGCGAAATAGTCCGCGTTCTCCGCGTCTAGCCGCGACAATTCATCCCGAACCAGCTCGGCGTACTTCAGCGCCAGAATAGGGCTTGTCCACAGATGCGGGTTGGGGTGGCCGTCCGATTCGGGGAATGAGAAGTCGAACACCCACTCATCGCGCCCAATGGCTTTGTCGCCCAGCGAGAGGATGGACGCGCCCGGCTTGGCGTTCGCTTCCGCCATTCTCAGCGACGGCTCCTCCAGAAACAGCCCGTTCAGCACGATGAGATCCGCTTCGGACATGACGGCGGCGACGGACGGCGCGGGTTCGAAAGTGTGGGAGTTGACGCCCTCCGGCACCACGCCCCGAAGGCGTATGCGCGTCCCGCCGACGTTCTCGACGATGCTGGTAATCGGCGAAACGGTGGCGGCGACGTTCAGCCCCTCGCCGCCAGTCGCCGCCGTCTCGACGACGTCGCCGTCCTCGGACGCGCATGCGGCGGCGGCGATGATGACGGCGGCGACAAGCGCAACGAGCGACGCCAGAAAAGCGCGGGGGGGCGACGCCAACGCGGACGCGCGCCGGATTCCGTTCGTTCCGGGCGTCATTCGGCGGACTCCGGCGCGTTGTCGGCGGCGGGGACGCTTCGGCAGTCTCGGCAACGCCCGAACAGCGCCAGATGCTGAACGCGGGCGGCGAAGCCGTGCGCGCGGAGTATGTCCGCGCTCATCGCGTCCATGAACCCGTCGTCCAACTCTGCGACCGCGTCGCAGCGCTCGCAAATCAGATGATGATGCTCGCGCTCGCCTATCCATTCGTAAGAGAGGCTGTCGCCCCCCATGCGCGTCTCGGACACTAGGCGCATCCGCTTGAGCATGTCGAGCGTCCGGTACACAGTCGAGGCGTCTATGAACGGATAAGACCGCTGAACGCTCCGCAACGCTTCGGACGCGGTGATATGTCCGTCCGCGTGCCGAACGGCGGAAAGTATCATAATCCGCTGTGGGGTCGGTCGGTTGCCCGATTCCTTCAGCGCCTGAGCGAGTTGGTCTTCGCAGGTCATTCTTTCTTCGCCTGAAGCGGGATGCGGGAATGAACGGGGGCTAACGGACGCCCCAATCGGAAATGCCATCATAGCGATGAGAGCGGCGGGCTGTCAATGCCAGAATCAGCATGAGCGTGATATTGGCAGTTGCGAACGGTTGCGGGAAAAACGCCTTGACGCCCATTGAAAACTCTGATAGATTTTGGGGCATGATATACCCCGCTCCGACATTGGACTTGCAACTTGACGCTCTGTTGGCGGAATTGCGCGACGCGCTTGAGACGCCGCCGGAAACCGCTTCCACGTCCATAACCGCCATCTCCGCCCCCGACCGCGAGATTCCCCTGCGGATGCCGCTGTTGGCTATCATCCAACACGATGAGGATGAGGTGTCGGCGAGGCTTCCGGAATTCAGCGCCGCCGGATTCGGCGCTACCGAAGCGGACGCCATAGCGGACCTGAAAGAGGAATTGGGCGCGCTCTACTTGGAGTTGCGCGAGATTCCCGACGGCGAGCTAGGGCGAATCCCAAGACGCTGGAAGCGCGGCTTGGAGCACATGGTGGTCGCCGATGCCCCCGCGTAGCTACACCGTATCCGAAGTTGAGCGCGGCATAAGAAAGCTGACGCGGCTTTTCGCGCGCGACGGACGCAACGGGTTTGAGGCGGACGACGCGCGAAAAGTTCGGATGGTACTACGTCGACGGAAAGCGGCAGTTTCGCATTTCGTCCAAACTCCCGACTTCCGGGTCAGTGGGGAAGGGGCGCGTCCATGCCTTGCGAAACTATCTCCAACTCGACCGCGACGAGTTCGACGACTTGTGCAAGTGTCCGATGAGCGGGCCGGACTACCACGACCTCATCCGTCGAAAGCTGTCGCCCTAAAACAGCCCCGGCTGAGCGGCGCCCCCGCCGTACTCCGCGCCCAGATGGTCATACGCCCGGCGCGTCGCCACGCGCCCGCGCGGGGTGCGGTCGAGAAAGCCCAGCTGGAGCAGATAAGGCTCGTACACATCCTCTATCGTATCCGAATCTTCGCTGATGGACGCCGCCAGGGTGTCCAAGCCCACTGGCCCGCCGTCGAACTTTTCGATGATGGACGACAGCACGCGGCGGTCTATGTCGTCCAATCCTTGCGCGTCCACTTCCATTCGCGCCAGCGCTTCGCGCGCCACTTCCGCCGTTATCACGTTGTCCGCCATTACTTGGGCGTAGTCGCGGACGCGGCGCAGAAGGCGGTTCGCCACGCGCGGCGTTCCGCGGGCGCGGCGGGCTATCTCCGAGACGCCTTCGCCTTCCGCCTCTATCTCCATGATTCGCGCCGAGCGCGATACTATCGTCTCCATCGCCTCGTCGTCGTAGAAATCCAGGCGGTGGACGGAGCCGAACCGGTCGCGGAGCGGCGCGCTGACCATGCCGAAGCGCGTGGTCGCGCCCACTAGGGTGAACGGCTTGATGGTCAAGTTCATCGTCCGCGCCTTCAGCCCCTTGTCTATGACCCACGAGACGAAGCGGTCTTCCATCGCCGGATACAGCACTTCCTCCACCACGCGGCTTAGGCGGTGGATTTCGTCCACGAACAGGATGTCGTCCTCGCGCAGTTGGGTGAGCGTCGCGACCATGTCGCCGGCGCGCTCGATTGCCGGGCCGGACGTCGTTCGGACGCGGACGCCCATCTCCGTGGCGAGAATGTTCGCCAGGGTGGTTTTGCCGAGTCCGGGCGGCCCGTAGAGCAGGGTGTGGTCGAGCGGCTCCCCGCGCTGGCGCGCCGCCCTGATGGCTATGTCGAGGTTGGACTTGAGCAGTTCCTGCCCCACATAGTCGCGCAGACGGCGCGGGCGCAGGGTGGCGTCGGCGTAATCGTCCGGCTGCGCGTCTCCGGACACGACGCGCCCGTCTTCGGTCATGGTTCGCAATCCCCGCGCGAGGTGGATGAGGGGTCGGAGAATACGCGCCGCCCCAACCTCGCCGAGGGCGGCCCGTTCGCCCCTATGTTAGCAGACGCGGGCGGGGAATTCGCAAAAGTCGGCGCTCGGCGCGGGCGTCATGCGCCATTGCCGCCGTCGCCGTTCAGGACGATGCGGCGGGTTTCGGGGTCGGTTATCCCGGCGGCGTCCAGGGCGGCGGCGATGCGCTCGCGCTCTTCGGCTTTGCCCTCGAGTCTGCCCTCGGCTTTGCCCTCAAGCCTGCCTTCGGCTTTGCCCTTGAGCTCGCCGGCGAGCTCGCCCTCGGCCCTGCCCTTTTCCTTGATTCCGTAATAGACCTTCGGCACCAGCAAGACCATGGGTATCAGCACCTCCAATGCGGCTACAGCGGCGCCCGTCCATCCGAGCGCGATTTGCACGGCGTGGGCGAATGTCGAGAAGTCGCCATACGCCGGCGGGCAACACATCCACGCTTCCCGCGTGATTATCGCGTGAATGAACGTCGCCATGTACACCAGGCTGTAAAACCCCCGAAGCCATTCCGGGATTTCGCGCTCTCGCAGACGCTCTATCAAATCCGACAAGGCGTCCCCCCCTTTTTCGCAGTTGGATTATAGATTAAGCGCGGCTGGCGTCTTTGTCAACCGCCCAAGGGAAATTCGCAAAATGGGTTGAAGCGCCGGCGCGCCAGCCCGCTCGCATTAAGGGGGATTTGCCGCTTGCGATTCGGGCTTGGTTTTCGGTCGTTGGGTTGGTCGCGCCCTCTGGATTCCCGCTTTCGCGGGAATGACGGGGCAGAGCGGCGAGATGGGGATTTCCCGCTTGCGCTTAGCCCCCCTTGACCTAGCGCCCGCGCTCGCATATCTTATCATCCGTCAGCATACGCTAAGCGAACGGGAGGACGCCGCCGTGAAAGTCAGCGCAATCAAGCCTTACTCCGTCCGGTCTCAGGACGGGGGGGCGTACTACATAGTCAAGGTCGAGACGGACGAGGGAATCTACGGGCTGGGCGAAATCGGAATCCGCAACTGGGGCGGCGCGATTACGCAGGCGATAGAGCATCTGTCGGAAGTCGTCGTCGGGCAGGAGCCTTGGTCGACCGAGCGCCTCTGGCAGCAAATGTACAGGGGCGGCTTCTTCCCCGCCGACAGGGTTTACTGCTGCGCCATCAGCGCCGTAGACATCGCGCTGTGGGACATCAAGGGCAAGGCGGCGGGCTTGCCCGTCTATAAGTTGCTCGGCGGGCCCGTCCGCGACAAGGTCGTCTGCTACCCCCACACGCAGGGGCGGACGACCGAAGAGCTGATAGAAAACTCCAAGCGCGCCGTGGCCGAAGGGTGGAAGTTCGTCCGCTGGGGGCAGCCGGAGACGGGGGGCGAGTTCGAATACCGCCACGCATCGGACCCGCTCGGCAACCCCGCCATTCTGGAGCCCGACAAGTCCATACGCATGGCGGAAGAGCAGATGGCGATGGTGCGGGACGCCGTCGGGCCGGACATTCAACTGTGCCTAGACGTCCACACGCGCCTGGACACCGCCCACATGGTGACCATGAGCCGCGCGCTGGAGCCGTACAACCCCTTCTTCATAGAGGACCCGTTGCGCTCCGAGAACGCGGCGAGCTACCGGACGCTGGCGCGGCATGTCGCCCTGCCAATCGCCGCCGGCGAGCAGTGGGCGACCAAGTGGGCGTTTCGGGAAGTCATCGAGGAAGAGCTGATAAGCTACGCCCGCATAGACCTGTGCATCGTGGGCGGGCTGACGGAGGCGCTGAAGATAACCCACTGGGCGGAGACGCACTACATAAACATTGTGCCGCACAACCCGCTGGGGCCGGTGAGCGCGGCGGCTTGCGTCAACCTGTGCATGGCGTCCACGAACGTGGGCGTCCAGGAAATGCCGCGACGCCCCGGCACATACGCCGCCGACCTGTTCCCCGTGCAAATCGAATGGGCGGACGGCTACGCATGGACGCCGTCCGACCGCCCCGGTCTGGGCGTGGACTTTGACGAAGAAGCCGCCCAAGCCAACCCGGCGCCGCTCAACGGCTGGCCGCCGCAACTGGTTCGCAAAGACGGGGCGTTCACCAACTGGTAGGCGCGGACGGCGCAAAGGCGCGGAGAAACGCGGAGATGGCGAAGACGCCGGCGGGGGCGTCTTCACCGAAAACCAATTGAATATCGCAGCCAACAAATCCGCGCCCCGCGATGCAATATGAGAGGATTCCGCGACAACGCGATTCAATTTCGACGGGAGAAGGCGACTATGAGCGCGAGCGCCGTCAACCCCGCAACCGAAAACCGCAACGACCTGTTGCGCGCGGCGGCAATCTTCGGAGACGCGGAGACGGCTCAGGCGTCAATAGCCGCCGCCTCGGACGTCAACGCCAAAGACGTCGGCGGCGATGCGCCTCTGCACTTCGCCGCCGAGTGGGGATATGCCGAAATAGCGCAAGCGCTAATCGCCGCCGGCGCGGACGTCGAAGCCAAAGCCAACAACGGCGATACCCCGTTGCTCTACGCGACCCATTTCCGAGCGCGGACAGACGCGATTCGCGCGCTGGTCGAACTAGGCGCGGACGTCAACGCCAAATTCGGGGACGGAACAACCTTGTTGCACAGGATGATTTTCAGCGGATGCGCGGCGGACGCGGACATGATTCGCGCGCTGGTAGCCACTGGCGCGGAAATCGACGCCAAAGACAAATACGGCTATACGCCGCTCCACTTCGCGGCTATGTACACGCAAGCGGAAGCGTTCCGCGCGCTGGTCGAGTTGGGCGCGAACCTCCGCATCCGGAACGGCGACGAGCGCCAAACGCCGCTTGAATTGGCGTCCGATATGGAAAACGCGGCGCTGGACGACGCGCTTGCCGAAATAAGCCGCGCCCGACGCGCCCGCCTCATCGCCGAAACGCGCGCCTGATATAATGAATAACCGAACCCCGCCAAACCCCAAAACCACCCCCCCGCGCGGATGATGGGAGCGACAATGGCAGACTTGCGCGACGCGGCTTCATCGGGCGACGCCCAAAAGATTCGCGCCCCGCGATGCAATGCGAGCGGATTCCGCGACAACGCGATTCGTCAGGAGACAGCCGACCGATGCCCGCGAACCTAATCATCAGCCCCAAAACCGCGAACGCCACCGCCCAACTGCGCGCGGCGGCAATCTTCGGAGACGCGGAGTTGGCGCGCGCGTCAATCGCCGCCGGCGCGGACGTCAACGCCAAAGACGTCAATGGCGATGCGCCTCTGCACTTCGCCGCCGAGTGGGGATACGCCGAGATAGCGCAAGCGCTAATCGCCGCCGGCGCGGACATTGAAGTCAAGAACGAAAACGGCAATGCGCCATTGCACGAAGCGGCTAATCGTCCGGGACAGGCGGACATGATTCGCTTGCTGACCGCCGCCGGCGCGGATGTCCACGCCAAAGACAAAAGCGGTCATACGCCGTTGCACGACGCGATTTTCTGGAGATGCGATGAGACGTTCCGCGCCCTAGCCGCCGCCGGCGCGGACATCGACGCCCAAGACAACTACGGCTATACGCCGCTCCACTTCGCGGCTATGTACACGCAAGCGGAAGCGTTCCGCGCGCTGGTCGAGTTGGGCGCGAACCTCCGCATCCGGAACGACGACGAGCGCCAAACGCCGCTCGAATTGGCGTCCGATATGGAAAACGCGGCGCTGGACGACGCGCTTGCCGAAATAAGCCGCGCCCGCCTCCTCGCCGAAGCGCGCCCCTGATATAATGAATAACCGAACCCAGGCAAACCCCAAAACCAACCCCCCGCGCGGATGATGGGAGCGACAATGGCAGACTTGCGCGACGCGGCTTCATCGGGCGACGCCCAAAAGATTCGCGCCCCGCGATGCAATGCGAGCGGATTCCGCGACAACGCGATTCGTCAGGAGACAGCCGGTCTATGAGCGCGAACCTAATCATCAACCCCAAAATCGCAGACGCCACCGCCCAACTGCGCGCGGCGGCAATCTTCGGAGACGCGGATATGGCGCGCGCGTCAATCGCCGCCGGCGCGGATGTCAACGCCCAAGACGTCGGCGGCGCGACGCCGTTGCATCTCGCGGCTAAATTCGGACACGCCGAGATAGCGCGAACGCTAATCGCCGCCGGCGCGGACGTCAACGCCAAGAACGAAAACGGCAATGCGCCATTGAACGAAGCGGCTAATCGTCCGGGACAGGCGGACATGATTCGCCTGCTTGCCGCCGCCGGCGCGGATGTCAACGTCAAGAACAAAAACGGTTATACGCCTCTGCACAACGCCGTTTTCTGCGGATGCGAGGATACGATTCGCGCTCTGGTCGACGCCGGCGCGGACATCGACGCCCAAGACGACTACGGCTATACGCCGCTCCACTTCGCGGCTATGTACACGCAAGCGGAAGCGTTCCGCGCGCTGGTCGAGTTGGGCGCGAACCTCTACATTCGGAACGACGACGAGCGCCAAACGCCGCTCGAATTGGCGTCCGATATGGAAGACGCGGCGCTGGACGACGCGCTTGCCGAAATAAGCCGCGCCCGACGCGCCCGCCTCCTCGCCGAAACGCGCCCCTGATATAATGAATAACCGAACCCAGGCAAACCCCAAAACCAAACCATCGCGCCGATTGCGGAGACAACAATGGCAGACTTGCGCGACGCGGCTTCATCGGGCGACTCCCAAAAGATTCGCGCCCTGCGATGCAATGCGAGCGGATTCCGAGACAACGCGATTCGTCAGGAGACAGCCGACCGATGCCCGTGAACCTAATCATCAACCCCGCAACCGAAAACCGCAACGCCTGTTGCGCGCGGCGTCAATCTTCGGAGACGCGGAGTTGGCGCGCGCGTCAATCGCCGCCGGCGCGGACGTCAACGCCAAAGACGTCAACGGCGCGACGCCCCTGCATCTCGCGGCTAAATTCGGACACGCCGAGATAGCGCGAACGCTAATCGCCTCCGGCGCGGACGTCAACCCCGACAGCGAAGACGGCGTCACCCCCCTCCACACCGCGGCTGACGCGGGACACGCCGATATAATCCGCGCCCTAGCCGAACTGGGCGCGGACGTAAACGCCCAAGACGAATACGGCGAAACCCCGCTCCGCCGCGCGCGGGAAGATGGACGCGCGAAGGCGATCCGGGCGCTGCTCGAACTAGGCGCGGAAGAAAGCGCTTGACATCCCCGCCGCGCTCCCGCCCCCCATCGCCGGAGCGCGCGCATGCTATACTGAATGAACAACCGAACCTCGCCAAACCCCAAAACCAAACCCCTCGCGCGGATTGCGGAGACGACAATGGCGGATTTGCGCGACGCGGCTTCATCCGGCGACGCCCAAAAAGTCCGCGCCCTAATCGCCGCCGGCGCGCATGTCCACGCCAAGGATGAATCAAGGGAGCGACAATGCCAGTCTTGCGCAACGCGGCTGCAAAAGGCTATACCCAAAAGGTCCGCGCCCTAATCGCGGCGGGCGCGGACCCCAACGCCAAAGACCAATATCGCCGCGCGCTGATTCACCGCGCGGCTGGCGCGGGGCATGCGGATACGGTTCGCGCGCTGGCGGAGCTGGGCGCGGACGTCAACGCCCAAGACCTCCCCGGCGAAACGCCGCTGCACTATGCGGCTTCGGCAGGCCATGCGGACGCGATTCGCGCCCTAGTCGCGCTGGGCGCGGACGTCAACGCCAAAAGCCACTACGGCATGACGGCGTTGCATCGCGCGGTTGGCGGGGGCCACGCGGACGCGGTTCGCGCCCTGATCGAGTTGGGCGCGAATGTCAACGCCCAAAACTACGACGGCGAAACGCCGCTGTTTTCGGCATCCGGCGGAGCCGAGTTCATGGAAGCGCTCCGGACACTGGTCGCCGCCGGAGTGGACGTCAACGTCAAAAGCAACGACGGCTCGACGGCGCTGCATCAAGCGGGCGATTCGGAGATGATTCGCGCGCTTGCCGCGCTGGGAGCGGACGTCAACGCCAAAGACATCCGCGACAGAACCCCGCTGCATGAGGCGGCTTACGAGGGGATGCGGCGGAATGTTCAAGCGCTTGCCGCGCTGGGAGCGGACGTCGACGCCAAAGACGACAACGGCTCGACGGCGCTGCATATAGCGGGTGATTCGGAGATGATTCGCGCGCTTGCCGCGCTGGGCGCGGACGTCAACGCCAAAGACTGCAACGGCAGAGCGCCGTTGCACAACGCGGCGAAGGCGCTGTGGTCGAAGAAGGAGATACGCGCGCTTGCCGCGCTGGGCGCGGACGTCAACGCCAAAGACCGCAACGGCGAAACGCCGTTGCATGCGGCGGCGGTCGCGGGTCGCTCGGCGGCGGTCCGAACCCTAGTCGGACTGGGCGCGAACGTCGACTCCGAGGATAAGCAGGGAAAAACCCCGCTGTACTGGGCGACCGGCTTGGGACACGCGAAGACGGCGAGAAGGCTGGTCAAGCTGGGCGCGCGCGCGGACTCCGATATAAGCGAGAAGCTCCGCTCCGTTCGGGCGCTCGCGGAGGATACGCGGAGACGTTTGGGATGGGACTGGTCCGGACAGATGATTGACATCAACGACAGCGACGACGACGGCGCGTCGCCGTTGCACTGGGCGACTCGCTGGGGACGGACGGAGGCGGCTCGCGCGCTGATTGAAATAGGCGCGTACGTCAACGCGAAGGACGAATACTGCCAGACGCCGCTGCATTGGGCGACTCGCTGGAGACGCGGACGGGCGGAGACGGTTCGCGCGCTGGTTGAACTGGGCGCGGACGTCGACGCCGAAGACATCAACGGCGACTCCCCGCTGCACAACGCGGCTGACAAGGGAGACGCCGGCGCGGTTCGGGCGCTGGCGGAGCTTGGCGCGCGCGTCAACGCCAAGAACGGATACGGCGACGCGCCCTTGCATAATGCGGCTAAAGAGGGGCATGCGAAGACCGTTCGGACGCTGGCGGAGTTTGGCGCGGACGTCAACGCCAAGAATAGATACGGCGACACGCCGTTGCATGAGGCGGCGCTTGAAGGCCATGCGAAGGCGGTTCGCGTTCTGGTCGAGTTCGGCGCGGACATAAACGCCCGAAACGAAAACGGCGAAACGCCGGCGGACAATGCGCGGGAAGACGCGGCAATCGGGAAGCTTCTCCGCAAACTGCTTTGCCGCGTCGCCGCCCAAAACCCCGCTTGACACGCCGGCCCGCATGCCCGCGCGCCTGCGCCGAATCGCGCCCGCCGCCCTCTACGCCGTCCTTATCCCCTTCACCTGCAGCTGGCTTCTCAGATATTCCATGCTCCGGTTGCCCTTGATGGCGTTGCAGGTGTGGCACAGCAGTTGCAGGTTGCCGATGGCGTCCAGCCCGCCCTTTGAGCGCGGCGTTATGTGGTCTATGGTCAGGACGTGCAACGGCAGTTCGAATTCGCAGCCCACGCAACGGCGATTCTGGGATGCGTACAGCAACGCCTTGTCCGATTGCGGGTCGGCGGGGCTTTGGGTCTCTCTGTCGGTTCGTTTGGGCGCATCCCATAGAACGCGCGGCGTCCAATCCTCCCATCCCGATTCTTCGCCGCCTTCGTCCAGCGGCAGCTGCAGCTCGCGCCGCGCGCGGTCGGTCAGCACTTCGGCGGCTTGGGGCGCGACGTCTATGCCTATCCACTCGCGCCCCAGCTTTTCGGCGGCTATGCAGGCGGTGGCGCAGCCGCAGAACGGGTCTAGCACCAAATCGCCGGGGTTGGACGACGCTTTGATTATCTTCTCCAAAAGCGCCAGCGGCTTTTGGGTGCGCCAGCCGGTGTACTCCGCGCCGCTCGCGGAGTAGTTGGTGAACCCGCGCGGCTCGGTGAACAGGTTTTGGGCGGGCTTGCCGGCGTCGGCGACTTGATAGCGCTTCAAGCCGGGCCACTTGCCGCTTTTCGGATGGCGTATCAGCCCCGCCGCGTCCAGCGCGTCCAGCCGTTCGTGGACGCCCGCGATGCTCCGGTATCCGGGGATGAATTCGCGCTCGATATATTCGGCGTACTTCCCCGTCTTGGGAACCGCCCAAACGCGATTCATGGCGAACACGTCGTAGCCCTTCCAAGGCATCGTGCTTGGGGCTCCGCGCTTGAGGTTGTGGCGCGCTCCGGTCAGGTCGGAACTGCGGTAGCGTCCGCGCTCGTCGGTTGACGGATACGCCTTTCGCAGCTCTTCGTCGTCTTTGGCGTCGGCGATGTCGTCGCCGTTCCAAGTGGGCGACGCGCTCTTGGAGTAGTAAAGCAGATGGTCGAGGACGCGCCCGAACCGCCTGGGGTCGTTGTGCGAAGTGGCGCGCCGCCAGATGATGTTGTTGCGGTAGTTGCCGATCCCGAAAATCGCGTCCATGACGCTTTTCAGGTAGTGGACGGCGGTGTCGTCGCAGTGCAGATAGACGCTGCCGGTCGGCTTCAGGACGCGATGCAGCTCAAGCAGGCGGACGCTCATAAACGTGAGGTATCCCGCCACGCTCTCGCCGCCCGCCAGTTTCGCGCCGTTTATCAGGTGGAACAGCGACGGCAGGCGGATTTCGATTTCGTCTATCCATTCCTCTTTCATGTCGCTGAGCGTCCAGACGTCCTTGAACTCCGCCCCGCGCGCCTCGCTGTCAAGCGGCGCGGCGTAGGTCTGGTCGGAGTTGAACGGCGGATCCAGATAGACAAGATCGACGCACTCGGAGTTTATCCCCCGAAGAATGTCCAAGTTGTCGCCGATGAAGATGGTTCGGCTCGGCACATTGCAATCGCTGGGCATCGGGAAAAGCCTTTCGCTGAAGCGGAACGGTTGCAGAGTAGCATGGATAGCGCGTTTGTTTCAATATCGGCGCGGGCTAGAAATTCGCCATGCGCGCATCGCGTCCGTTTTGCTACAATTCGGATATGCTTCCGTCCGCCTTCAGAATCGCGGCGCTCGCGCTCGGCGTTCTCGCAATCGCGGCTTGCGCCGACCCGATTGCAGATTCGCCCGCCCCCTCTTCTTCCCCCGAAGTCGCCGTCAAGCGGGAAGTGGAGACGCCGGCTCCAACCGCGACGCGGACGCCAACGCCAACGCGGTCGCCGACGCAAGTTCTGACCGCGGCGCCGTCGCCCTCCCCCGCGCCGTCGCCCGCCGCGACGCCCCCGCCGGAGCTCGCGGCGCTGACTTGGCGCGGGGCGCTGTCGCGCATCGCGCTCGGCGACGCCCATACTTGCGGACTGCGCGAGGACGACGGGCGCGCCGTCTGCACCAGTTTCACGCGGAACGAGTATGACGAGACTTCCGTCTTCTCCGACATTGTGGCGGGCGTGGAGTACTCTTGCGGCTTGCGGGACGACGGCGCGGTTTCCTGCTGGGGCGCGGATACCGGGTTGGGCGAGATATATCCCCCGGAAGGCGCGTTCACAGTTCTGGCGGGGGGCAAGCGGCACGCCTGCGCGCTGGACGCGGACGGCGCGGCGGCTTGCTGGGGATGGAAGGACAGCGGGCGCGCGTCCCCCCCGCCGGAGGCGCGCTTCAGCGCCATCGCCGCCGGCGGCTCCCACAGTTGCGGCGTCGCTGAGTTCGGAAATCTCGTCTGCTGGGGCAAGAATCAGTATGGACAATCCGAGCCGCGCGAGGGTCCTTTCGCCGCGCTCGCGCTCGGAGCGCGGCATACATGCGCCCTGCGCGCGGACGGCGAAGCGGTCTGCCATGGGGACGATTCGCATGGGCAGGCGAGCCCGCCGGCGGCGGCGTTCGCCCAGATCGCGGCGGACGGACTCCAAACCTGCGGAATCACGACCGAAGGCGGGCTGGAGTGCTGGGGGGCGATGTCCATATCCGACCGCTCTCAAAAGTTCGCGTTTGTCAGCGTGGGTTTCGGGCGAATCTGCGCCCTGAGCGACGCCGGCGCGCCGGTCTGCTGGCCTCCGCCCCCCGCGCTGGCGGACGACCCGCTCGGCGGACGCTGGCTAGACGCCGCCGTGGAAATGTTCCCGTGGCCCGCCGGCGGCGTGGCGGTCGCGGATCGGGGCGGTCTCATCGAGGTTCACTCCCCCGAAGGCGGCGAGCCGCGGACCGCGCTTGACCTTGTCGAGCGGACTTCGTGCTGCGTCGGCGAACGGGGCATTTACGGCGCGACGCTCGACCCGGAATTCGACCGCTTCCCCTTCATCTATATATACTGGCAGACGAAAGGGGACGACCCGGACCCGAAAATGTTCGAAGGGCGCGTTTCGCGCTTCCCGGTGACGGCGGACGGCGACGTGTTAGAGGACGAAGAGCTCGTCATCCTGCGCCTGCCGCAGGTCGAATATCTGCACTTCGGCGGCGCTGTCCGATTCGGCGCGGACGGCATGCTGTACGTCGGTTTGGGCGAGCGGGCGGAACACGGCGTCAGCTGGCATCCCGCCGCCGCCGCCGTTCTCGCGTCCCTCGCCGGCAAGATAATCCGCATCGACGTCCGCGGCGCGACCGAAGACGCGCCCTACCGCGTCCCGCCGGACAACCCCTTCGTCGGCGAACCGGACGCGCGCCCGGAGATATGGGCGTATGGACTGCGAAACCCCTGGCGCATGAGTTTCGCCACGAACGGCGAGTTGATAGCCTCCGACGTCGGCGACGGCGGGCGCGAAGAGCTGTCCATAGCGGAGCGCGGCGCCAATCTGGGCTGGCCCGCGTTCGAGGGGAGCGTCTGCTACAAGAACGACGCCCGCTGCGAACGGCGCGAGGATTACTCCTTCCCCATACACGAATACGCCCACGAGGACGAAAACTGCGCCGTAATCGGCGGCGAATACGCGCCCGACGGCAAGTACGTTTTCGGCGATTACTGCTCCGGTCGCGTGTGGACGCTGGAGCGAACCGCGCCGGACATCTGGAGCGTGGAGGAAATCGCGCGCCTGCGCCACAAAATCATCGCCTTCGGCACGGACGCGGACGGCGCGGTTTACGCCCTGACGCAATGGGGCCCCGCCATTCCGGTGAGCGAGTGAGCGGCGCGGCGGAGGCGAAACCCCGCCAGCCCGCGCATGATTGAATACGGGCATATCATTTGACATATGGCGTATCAATGCGTATCATTGATATGTCGGAAATTTCTCAGCCCATCAGACCCGCGCGAACGGGGGTCGGGCGTCCGGGGAGCGAGCTAAATGATGCAGGAAGGCGTTTACGTAATCAGCGTCGCGGCGCGGATTCTGGACATGCACCCCCAAACTTTACGAAAATACGAAAGGGTGGGCTTGATAATGCCGTCCCGAACGCTCGGCATGTCCAGGCTCTACTCGGACGAGGACATAGCGCGGCTCAAGCTCATCAAGCATCTGGTGGACAACATGGGGCTGAACCTAGCCGGCGTCCGCATGGCGATGCGGCTTTTCAACCAGATGATAGAGATGCGCTCGTCCATGTCCCAACTCGAAGGGCAGGCGCTCAGGGACGCGCTCAACCGCAACCTGGATGAAATGTTCCGGACTCTTTCGGGATGACGGCGGACAAGGGCGCGAACTAACCGGAGGAACGAACCGAATGACCGAACAGCCGCGGGCGGACGAACGCCCGCCGACCGAAGAAACAATCCAAGAGCCAACCGAAAACCCGACCGAAAGCGAAGCCGCCGCCGCCGCGCCGAGCGAGCGCGAGCTTCTGGAAGAGGCGGAGCGCGAACGCGACCAGTTCAAGGCGATGGCGCTGCGCTACGCGGCGGACCTTGAAAACTACAAAAAACTCGCCGCCAGAGATGCGGAAAGCGTCCGAGAGCGCGCCAACGAGCGGTTGCTGATGAGCCTAATCAACGTCGCGGACAACTTCGGCAGGGCGCTCGACAGCCCGCCGGACCAAGACGCGGACGGCGGCGGCGACGGCGACGGCTTGGGCAACTGGCTTGAAGGCGTCCGCATCGCCATGCGGGGCTTGGAGAGCGTTCTGGCGTCCGAGGGCGTCTCGCGCATCGAAACCGCCGTCGGAGAGCCGTTCGACCCGAACCTGCACGACGCCCTCTTCCAGCATCCGACGGACGACGTGGAGGAAGGGGCGGTGTCCGCCGTAATCCAAAACGGCTACCGGCTCCATGGCCGCGTTCTGCGCGCGGCGCAAGTGGGCGTGGCGCGGGCGGCGACCCCGAAACAAGAACAGAGCGCCGAGACGGAAGCGAACTCGGCAACGGAACAGGAGACGAACTAGAAAATGGCGAAGATACTCGGAATAGACCTAGGGACGACCAACTCTTGCATGGCGGTCATAGAGGGCGGGGAGCCGCGCGTCATCGAGAACTCCGAAGGCGGGCGCACCACCCCCTCGATGGTCGCCGTCAACCCCCGCTCCAGCGAGCGCTTCGTGGGAACCACCGCCAAGCGCCAAGCCGTCACCAACCCCGAAAACTCCGTCTTCTCCATAAAGCGCTTCATGGGACGGCGCTACGAAGACGCCAGCGTCCAACGCGACATCGGGCTTATGCCCTACAAAATAGCCCGCCACTCCAACGGCGACGCCTACGTCGAAATGGCGGGACACGACCACGCGCCGCCCGAAATCGCCGCGATGGTTCTGCAGAAGATGAAGCAGGACGCCGAAGCCAATCTCGGCGAACCCGTCGCGCAGGCGGTGATAACCGTCCCCGCCTACTTCGACGACAGCCAGCGCAACGCCACGAAAGACGCGGGGCGCATCGCCGGGCTGGAAGTCCTCCGCATCGTCAACGAACCCACCGCCGCCTCGCTCGCCTACGGGCTGGACAAGAAGAGCGACGAGAAAATCGCCGTGTACGATCTCGGCGGCGGGACTTTCGACATTACCGTGCTGCAAATCGGGGACGGCGTTTTCGAAGTCATGGCGACCAACGGCGACACCCATCTCGGCGGCGACGACTTCGACCAGCGGCTGATAGATTGGATAGCGGACGAATTCCGGCGCGAACAGGGCATCGACCTGAAGCAAGACCGCATGGCGCTCCAGCGCCTGCGCGAAGCCGCCGAGCGCGCCAAGATAGAGCTGTCGACGCTCATGGAAACCGACATCAACCTGCCGTTCATCACGGCGGACGCCGGCGGACCCAAGCATCTCGCCATGAGCCTGAGCCGCTCCAAGATGGAGCAGCTGGTTTCGGATTTGGTTCAGCGCACCGTGGAGCCGTGCCGCAAGGCGATGGGCGACGCCGGCGTGTCGGCGTCCGACATAGACGAGGTGGTTCTGGTCGGCGGCATGACGCGGATGCCCGCCGTGCGCGAAGCGGTCGTCAGCCTGTTCGGCAAAGAGCCGCATCAGGGCGTCAACCCCGATGAGGTCGTCGCCATAGGCGCGGCGATACAGGCGGGCGTGCTGCAGGGGGACGTCCAAGACATCCTGCTGCTGGACGTGACGCCGCTCACGCTGGGCATAGAGACGCTCGGCGGCGTGTCCACCGGGCTAATCACGCGCAACACGACGATACCGACTTCCAAGAGCGAAACCTTCACCACCGCCGCCGACAACCAGACCAGCGTGGAAGTCCACGTCGTGCAGGGCGAGCGCTCGATGGCGAACGAAAACAAGACCATCGGCAAGTTCGTCCTCGACGGCATACTCCCCGCCCCGCGCGGGATGCCGCAGATCGAAGTGGCGTTCGACATAGACGCCAACGGCATCCTGAACGTGTCCGCCAAAGACAAGGGGACGGGCAAGGAGCAGCGAATCACAATCACGGCGAGCTCCGGCTTGTCGCAGGACGAAATCGAGCGCATGGTCTCGGACGCGGAGCGCTTTTCGGAAGAGGACGAGCGCAAGCGGCAGGAAGTCCAGACGCGCAACAGCGCCGAAAACGCCGCCTACTCCGCGGAGAAGATGCTCCAAGACAGCGCGGACGCCATCCCCGCCGAGCTGAAATCGGAAGTGGAAGGCAAAATCGCCGCCGTCCGCTCCGCCCTAGCCCAAAACGACGCGCCGCGCATAGAGTCGACGCTCGCGGAGTTGCAGGAATCGCTCCAGAAAATCGGCCAGGCGGTGTACGGCGGCGGACAGCAGCCGGGCGGCGCCCCCGGCGGCTCCGCGCCCCCGCCGGGCGGCTCCGCCGGCGGCCCGGACGATGAGAACACTGTGGAGGGGAACTTCCGGGAGGTGTAGGGGAAGGCGGCTAGATTCGCGCCCGCTCATAGGGCTTGGGCGGGCGCGGCTTCTGGATTCCCGCGAAAGCGGGGATGCGGGGGAGAAATCAGACGCGATAATCGTCTATTCAAGTCTAACGCCGGCGCGCGCCCTAGCCCGGTCTCAAAACCGAGCGTTGGCTATGTCGCGCTCGGTCGCCGGGCGGGCGCAGGCGGCGGGCATGTTCGCCAGCGCCGCGGTGTGCCAACTGTTTGATTCCATCTTTCGCATCCCGCTTTTGCGTATGGACGACGCCAATGGTTGTTACGCGAGCTCGTTCGCCTTCTTTCGCAGAAACCGCGAATTGGCTATGTCGCGCTCGGTCGCCGGGCGGGCGTAGGACGCGGGCATATCCGCCAACGCCACGGTGTATCCGTCCGATTCCAAGAACTCCACGCACAGCCACTCGCCGCCGCCCTGAACGTCCACCACCACCCCGACATCGCCCGGAACCAGCCCGCCGCCGCCGTTTTCGGAATCCCGCAACATGCCTCTCATCGGAACGTCCACCAAGAACTCGTAATCGAGCGGAATGGCGGTTGTCAGCGCGACTCTGTCCAATTCTGCGAACATCTTTCGCCTCCTACCTGATGGATTTGGGGTACGCGGAGATAAATCTAGGATAGTCTTTATCCCAGTCTATTTGCCATACGGTTTTCACCTGCGGGTTGCGACTGTCCGGCGTCTCAATCCATCCCTCTATGACGTACTTGATTCCATAAGGCGTTTCCAGAACGTCCACCACGTCGTACTCCGCGCAGACCGCCTTCAGCGCGTCCGCCAGCTCGCGCCAGTTATCGGCGCGGAAGCCGAATCGGACGAAGAAGCCAGGCTTGCCGCCCCCCGCCAGCGGGTCTTCGGCGAGCAAGTAGCCCGTAATTTTCTCTCTTGCGACGCGCGCTTGGCTTGCGTTGGGGAGTTTCATATGGTCATCTTACCATATCCTCCAGAGGGCGAGCGTTGTGCGCCCTAGTCCGCATCCCCGCTAAAACCTATATTTGGCTACGTCGCTCTCTGTCGCCGGGCGGAGCTGGGACGCCCACACGTCCGCCAGCGCCACAGTGTACCAGCTGTTCGACTCCATGAACTCGACCACGAACGCCGCGCCGCCGCCCTGGACGTGAACCACCGTTCCGACGTCGCCCGGAATAAGCCCGCCGTTGCAGTTTTCGGACAACAACGGGCTTTTCGGCGGGACGCCAAATACCGCGTCCATAGGAATCTCGGAGGTCAGCGCGACTTTATCCAATTCTTTGACCATGTTTCGCATCCCGCTTTCGCGTATGAACGCCGCCGAGCGTTGCGCGAGGCGTGTCCGTTTTCTTTCGCAGAAACCGCGCGTTGGCTATGTCGCGCTCGGTCGCCGGGCGGGCGCAGGCGGCGGGCATGTTCGCCAGCGCCGCGGTGTAGCCGTCCGATTCCAAGAACTCCACGCACAGCCATTCGCCGCTGCCCTGGACGTCCACTACCACCCCGACATCGCCCGGAACCAGCCCGCCGCCGTTTGGGGATTCCCAAAGAGGGCTTTCGGGCGGAACGTCGAATATGGATTCCAGAGGAATCGCGGTCGTTAGCGCGATTCTATCCAATTCAGCGAACACTTTTGCCTCCTATGCGCGCCTTTTAGGATATGCGGTGATTAGTCTAGGATAGACGCTTCCGTTGTCTATTTGCCAGATGGTTCTTGTGTAAGGATTGCGCCCGTCGGGGGTGCGGAGCCATCCTTCTACGGCATACTGAATTCCGTATTCGGTTTCTTCGATTTCCACCACGTCGCACTCCGCGCAGACCGCCTTCAGCGCGTCCGCGAGCGTTCGCCAATCATCGGCGCGGAAGCCGAATCGAACGAAGAAGCCGGGCTTGCCGCCCCCCGATTCGGGGTTTTCGGCGAGCAGGTAGCCCGTAATCTTCTCTCTCGCCACGCGCGCTTGGCTTGCGTTGGGCAGTTTCATGCGACCTCTTATCAGACTCTCGCGCCGCCGAGCGTTGCGCGATGCGCGTCCACCTTCTTCTTTCGCAGAAACCGCGCGTTGGCTATGTCGCGCTCGGTCGCCGGGCGGGCGCAGGCGGCGGGCATGTTCGCCAGCGCCGCGGTGTAGCCGTCCGATTCCAAAAACTCCACGCACAGCCACTCGCCGCCGCCCTGGACGTCCACTACCACCCCGACATCGCCCGGAACCAGCCCGCCGCCGTTTGGGGATTCCCAAAGAGGGCTTTCGGGCGGAACGTCGAATATGGATTCCAGCGGAATCGCGGTCGTTAGCGCGATTCTATCCAATTCAGCGAACATATTTCGCATCCTGATTTTGCGTATGGATGGCGGCGAAGGTTGCGCGCCCGCGTCCGACTTCCTTCCGCTAAAACCTATAGTTGGCTACGTCGCTCTTGGTCGCCGGGCGGAGCTGGGACGCCCATACGTCCGCCAGCGCCACAGTGTACCAGCTGTTCGACTCCATGAACTCGACCACGAACGCCGCGCCGCCGCCCTGGACGTGAACCACCGTTCCCACATCGCCGGGTTTCAACCCGCCGCCGCCGTTTTCGGAATCCCGCAGCATGCCTCTCATCGGAACGTCCACCAAGAACTCGTAATCGAGCGGAATGGCGGTTGTCAGCGCGACTCTGTCCAATTCTGCGAACATCTTTCGCCTCCTACCTGACGGGTTTGGGGTACGCGGAGATAAATCTGGGATAGTCTTTATCCCAGTCTATCTGCCATACGGTTTTCACCTGCGGGTTGCGACTGTCCGGCGTCTCAATCCATCCCTCTATGACGTACTTGATTCCATACGGCGTTTCCAGAACGTCCACCACGTCGCACTCCGCGCAGACCGCCTTCAGAGCGTCCGCGAGCGTTTGCCATTCATCGGCGCGGAAGCCGAAGCGGACGAAGAAGCCGGGTTTGCCGCCCCCCGCCAGCGGGTCTTCGGCGAGCAGGTAGCCCGTTATCTTCTCTCTCGCCGCGCGCGCTTGGCTTGCGTTGGGGAGTTTCATGCAAGACATCCTATCAGATTCTCGCGCTTATGGGACGGACGGCGGCGCGTCCCCCAATGCGGCGTTTCCCCTGACGCCGTTCGCGGACCGCGAATTTTCCCCCGAAATTGGCGGATGCAAAATTGTTTGGGATGCGCTAGAATAGGCGGCGAATCTTATAGGCGGGTTCGCATGACCACCGTCAACCGACTGGTTACATACGAAGGCATACCCATTTGGCGGCACGCCCGCGTCATCGAATGGGCGCTTCAGGTCGTCTCCGCCGTCGTCATCGTGGCGTTGCTGCTTTGGTTCTTCCTGAACATCGGCAACGCCGTGGAGGATAGGGACATCCCCTTCGGGTTCACCTTCCTCGACCGCGAGTACCAGACGCCCATCGGGGAGCATTTCATCCCATACGAATCGTCCGACACCTTCCGCTACGCCCTGTTCGTCGCCGTCACGAACACATTGCTGGTGGCGGTGTTCGGGGTGATTCTGGCGACCGCGCTCGGAGTCGTCATAGGCGTCGCGCGGCTCTCGAACAACTGGCTGGTCTCCCGAATCGCGCTCGTCTATATCGAGTTCTTCCGAAACGTGCCGTTGCTGGTGCAGCTGCTGTTCTGGCTGTTCATCATCCTCGCCCTGCCGCCGGTGCGCGAGGGCATCGTCATCGCGGACGCCATCTACATAAACAACGCCGGCATATCGTTCCCGGGGCCCAACTCCGGCGGCGACTTCGGCGCGACGCTGATTTGGGTCGGTTTCATCGCCTTGGGCGTGGTCTTGGGCGTCGCCGCCTACAAATTCCTGAGCAAGCGCGAGTTGGAGACGGGGCGGGCGTCCTATCCGGTCGTGGCGGGGTTCGCGCTGGCGGTCGCGGTGGCGGCGGTCTCTTGGGCGTTGCTGTCGGCGATAGGCGACCCGCCCATGATAATCACGTCGCCGGAGCCGCAGGGCAGGTTCGGACGCATCGGCGGCGGCGTCACCGCGCGCGCCGGGCTGGTGATTCTGCTCATCGGGCTGGTCATCTACACCGCGTCCTTCATCGCCGAGATAGTTCGGGCGGGGATTCAGTCAGTGGGGCGCGGGCAGGTGGAGGCGGCGCGCGCGACGGGCTTGACGCCCATGCAGGCGCTCCGGCACGTGACCTTCCCGCAGGCGCTCCGGGTAATCATCCCGCCGCTGATTAGCCAGTATCTGAACCTGACCAAGAACAGCAGCCTCGGCGGCGCGGTGGGCTACACCGACCTGACGAATGTGGGAATCACCATGACGCAGACCGCGCCGGCGGTGTCCATCTTCGTTCTCATCATGCTGGCGTACTTGGCGATGAGCCTGACTTGGTCGCTCATCGGCAACATCTACAACCGCCGAATCAGCTTCGAGCGGGACGAAGCGCAGTCCGGCGGCGTCTTGGCGATGGCGGCGCGCGTCTTGCCGTTCAAGCCGAGGCGCCGCGAGGACGGCGGTTAGGGAGAGAGGGCGAATCTTGACAGCGAACGCCAACGCATCCGCGCCGATTCTGCCGCCGCCACGCTCCGAAACGGGGGCGGTCGGATGGGCGCGCGCCAACCTGTTCGGCAACCCGTTCGACGCCGCGCTCACGGTCGTCGCGCTGACTGCGCTGGCGGCGGCGCTGTTCTTCGGGCTGCGCTGGGCTGCGCTCTCGGCGGACTGGAGCGTAGTCGCCACCGTCGGCGGACGCTTCATCATCGGCAGCTACAACAGCGACCAAGCCTGCCCCGGCAACAACTGCTTCTGGCGTCCGCAGGTTTCGCTTCTGATGGTCACGTTCCTGCTGGGCATGGCGTGGGGCGTGGCGCGCGGCGGCATGGCGCGGGGCATCGCCGTCCTAGTCGCCGTCGTCGCGGCGGCGTTCGCCCTTCTGCCCTACGGCATGGAGCGCATGGGCATGGACGTCCGCCTTCTGCTGGCGGCGAATCTGCCGCTGGTGTTCGCCGGCTGGGCGCTGGCGCGGCACACCCCGCTCGGCTCGCCGCGCGCAATCGCCATCATGGCCGTCGCCGCCTTCGGGCTGACGCTGTTTCTGCTCATGGGCTACGACCTGCCGGGCGATTCGGACTTGTTCCGCCCGGTGGACGTCCGGCATTGGGGCGGCTTGACGCTCAACCTGATACTGGCGGGCGCGGGGATAACGCTCAGCCTGCCCATCGGAATCGCGCTGGCGCTGGGGCGGCGCAGCCATCTGCCGGTTCTCAAAACCGTCTGCGTGGCGTTCATAGAAGTGCTGCGCGGCGTGCCGCTGATAACGCTGCTGTTCATGTCCCAGCACATAGTCCCGCTGGCGTTCCCGGAGACGTTCCCGCGCAACTCGCTGCTGAACGCGGGGGTGGTGATAACGCTGTTCAGCTCGGCGTACATGGCTGAAAACATACGCGGCGGGCTTCAGGCGCTGCATCCGGGGCAGGAAGAGGCGGCGCGCGCGCTGGGGCTTCCGGGTTGGCAGACAACCCTGCTCATCTCGCTGCCGCAGGCGATTCGCAACGTCATCCCCGCCATAGTGGGGCAGTTCATCGGGCTGTTCAAGGATACAAGTCTGGTTTACATAATCGGCATGCTGGACATGGTGGAAGTGGGCAGAGTGACCATCACCGGGCGGCCTGAGTATCAGGGGACGGCGCAGGAAATGTTCATCTTCATCGCGCTGGTGTTCTGGGTGTTCACCTACGGCATGTCGTACATAAGCAGAAGGGTCGAGCGGAATCTGGGGGTCGGCGAGCGGTGAATCGTTCGGGCGAATTGAGTAAAACGCAAAGGCGCGAAGGCGCGAAGAGAGGCGAGAAACATGGCGGCGATGGAAAACCGAGACGCGGCGGAGGACATGATAGTCTGCCGGGACGTCCACAAGTGGTACGGCGACTTCCACGCCTTGCGCGGGATAACCACGACAGTGAAGAAGGGCGAGGTCGTCGTGGCGTTCGGGCCGTCCGGCTCCGGCAAGTCCACCTTCATACGGACGATAAACCGCCTTGAGGAGCATCAGCGCGGCGACATAATCGTGGACGGCATCGAGCTGACCAACGACGTCCGCAACATAGACGCCATACGGCGCGACGTGGGGATGGTGTTCCAGTCGTTCAACCTGTTTCCGCATCTGACGGTGATGCGGAACATAACGCTCGCGCCCGTCCGCGTCCGCCACCTGCCGGCGCGCGAAGCGGACGACATAGCGATGGAGCTGCTGAACCGCGTGGGCATCCCCGACCAGGCGGACAAATACCCGTCCCAGCTCTCCGGCGGACAGCAGCAACGCGTGGCGATAGCGCGCGCCCTGGCGATGCAGCCCAACATAATGCTATTCGACGAGCCGACATCCGCGCTCGACCCGGAGATGATAAAAGAAGTGCTGGACGTGATGCAGGAACTAGCCGAATCCGGCATGACGATGATAGTGGTGTCCCACGAAATGGGCTTCGCCCGCGAAGTGTCCGACCGCATGATGATGTTCGACTCCGGCGTAATCGTGGAAGAAGGCCCGCCTGAGCGGATATTCGAAGACCCGCAAAGCGACCGGACGAAGCTGTTTCTGTCGCAGATACTTTAGTCCCTGCGCCGAATGGGAAGGCGCGAAAGGAGCGAACGACATGGCGAGCGACAACGGGGCGGGGTTGCCCGACGCCGAGATATGGATGGTCAGAGCCGGCAGGGGCGGCGAGTTCGCGGACAGGTTCCTTAACGAATCCATCGTCGCCATAGGCTGGGGAGAGATTGGGGAGATAGGCGCCGACACCTCCTACGATGAGATTAGGCGGCGGTTCGCCGTGGAATACCCCAACGAAAAGCCGGGAACGCGGGCTGCGTGGGCGGGCAGCGTCAGAAGGTTCGTGAAAGAGGTCGCAATCGGCGACGCGGTCGTTACCTACGACAACGAAAGCAGATTGTACCACTTGGGGGAAATCCGCTCGGATGTCAAGCGCAAACTGACCGTGGCCGACGGCGAGGAGCGCTGGGAGTTCCAGAGGGGCGTGGAATGGGAAAACAACGTCCTGCGCGATTCGTTGCTTCTGGACACGCGAAACAGACTTGGGGGCAGTTTGACCGTCTTCCGAGTGACCGCCGCCGCGAGCGCCGACCTGAGAAGACTCGCGTCACTGACGTCGGCGAACGGCGCGCGGGATGACTCCGAACCGACGCCGCCTTCCGGCGAACTGGACGAGTCAGAGACGCTCCAAGAATACATTGACAAATCAGACCAATTCGTCGAAGACGCCATAGCCAAACTCGAATGGGGGCAACTTCAGGAGTTGGCGGCGGGCATCCTGCGCGCGATGGGATACAAGACCACCGTATCCAGGCGAGGTCCTGATAGAGGCGTCGACATATCCGCGTCCCCTGACGGGTTGGGGCTTTCGGAGCCGAGAATCTTCGTGGAAGTCAAGCATCGCGCCGGCTCCGTCGGCGCGCCCGCGCTCCGCTCTTTCCTGGGCGGCAGGCGGCAGGGCGACCGATGCCTCTACGTCAGCTCCGGCGGCTTCACGCAAGAAGCGCGATACGAGGCGGAGCGCTCGCAAATCCCCATCACGCTCATCGCCCTGCCGCAGTTGCGCGAGTTGCTGGTGGAGCATTACGAAGCGCTGGACACCGAAACCCGCGCGCTCGTGCCGCTGAAGAGGGTTTACTGGCCCGTTAGGCTAAGCGATATGTGAGCGTGAGCCTGGATAGGCGAATCGCGAGCCTACCCCTTGTTCACCAGCGGCATCACTTCCTTCGCCATCAGCTCTAGGCTTCTGAACCACTTGGGGCGGTCTTCCCCCCAGTCGTGGCACATTAGCAGCAGCGTTCCGAAGCCGCCGACGGCGTCCCGCATCCCCCTTATCCTGTGGGCGCACTCTTCCGGGTCGCCCGCTATCCACAGGTTTTCGAGCATGAACTCCGGCGTGACCGCTTCATCGGGCGTATCCGGGTCTGCCTTCAGCCCCGACAGCCCTCTGGCGGCGTAGCCGAACAGCGGGATCCAGTAGTCCGTGAAGAACTTGCCGAGCGGTCCGTTCAGGGCGTCTCGCCGCGCTTTTTCGCCGTCTTCGGCGACGTACACTTCGCGGGCGATGCGCCACTTGTCGACGGGGACGGGCATGCCGCCGCGCCGCGCGCCGCGCTCGAACACCTCTCGGTGGCTGGGCAGAAACGACTCGTGAAGGAAGGCGCTGCTCATCGGAATCCAACCCTTCTCGCCGACCATTTCGAGGGTGTCGGAATATGGGCTGCTGCCGGCGACCGCTATGGGCGGGTGCGGGTTTTGATACGGCTTCATGTGGAATCCGACGCGGTCTTCCGGGCGCGGCGCGGCGAGCGCGGATTTGTAGAACCTGCCCGCATGCTCGAACGGCTCCCCCTTCCAGATTTTCAGGATGACTTCGATGGACTCCGCCATGCGCTCTCTTGGGCTGCCGGCGTCCATGTCGATGTCGAACATTTCCGCGTCCGCGCCGCCGCCGCCCGCGCCGATGCCGAGATAGACCCTGCCGCGCGACATGTGGTCGAGCTGCGCGATTCTCAGCGCCACATGCGCCGGATGGTGAAAGCCCAGCAGCGACACCCCCGTGCCGAACCGCATCCGGGGCGCGGCTCCCATCGCCTGGGCGATGAACAGCTCCGGCGAGGGCATGTTCTCCCAGGGCAGGTTGAAATGCTCGCCGACCCAAGTCTCTTCGTAGCCAAGCGCGGCGGCGTACTCCACGAGCTCCAAGTCTTCCCGATAGGTGTCCGCGTGCGGCCTGTCCGGGTAGTGCAACGGCATCAGGAACAGTCCGAGTTTCATTAACAAGCCCTCCCTTTGGGGGTGATTGACGATTTCGGTTTTTAGCCGACGCCATTTTAGCGCAGGAAGGCGCGGCGCGGGTATGGGGAACGGGGAAACGAACGGCGGATTTGGGAGTTCGCGTTCGCGGCGGTTATACTCAGGGCAGTCGGGACGCCATCCGCGAAAGGGGGGAGTTTTCCATGAAGAAAATAGAGGCGGTCATACGCCCGGAGCGTGTCAGCGGCGTCAAGGACGCGCTGGCGGACGCCGGCTTTTCCGGGCTCACCACCAGCCAAGCCACCGGGCGCGGCGCCCAGCGCGGCGTCGCCGTCGCCGGAAGCGGCGGCCAGCCCGTCTCCATAGACATGCTGCCGAAGGCGAAATTGGAGATAGTGGTCTCGGACGCCGACCTGGAGCGCGCCGTGGATGTCATAGTCGCCGCGTCCAGAACCGGCGAAATCGGCGACGGCAAGATATTCATTCTGCCGGTCGAGCAGGTCGTCCGAGTCCGAACGGGCGAGCGGGGCGACGCCGCGATTTAGGCGGCTTCGCCGATGAGGCGGCGTCCAATCAAGGGCGGGACGCGGCGAAACGCCCGGATTGCGGCGGAGACGCGGTCGCCTCCGACGGAAGGATTGATGAAGGGCGTTCGCCAGCCCCGACATGTCCGCGCGCTACGGTATCACTGGATACGGCGACAGGTCGGTGATTCCCGCCTCGGCGAGGACGTCCTCGTCGTACAGGATTTTGCCGGTGTAGGATTGCGGCTCTTTGGCGCAGATTATCGCGCCGGCGTCGCCCATGATGATGCCGTCCTCGCGCGCGCCGCTGTACGGCTTGCCGCCCCTGAACCAGCGCTGCCCCTCGGACGCTATCGCCCCGCGCGGCGACAGGGCGTTGACGGCGATGTTGTGGGCGTACAGCTCGCTCGCCAGCCCTTGCGTGAAGCGCTCCAGATGCGCCTTGCCCGCGCCGTAAGCCGTCCCGTCCGGTCGCGCCGACTCATAGGGGCCCTCGCCAGGCCCTATCGCGCCCACCGAGCTGATGTTGACGATGTGTCCGCCCCCCCGCGCCTTCATATGGGGGATTGCCAGCTTGCAACCCAAGAAGGGCCCCCGAATGTTGACGCGGTAGAGCAGGTCCCAGTGGCGCACCTGCATGTCCTCGACCTTGCCGGGGATGAGTATGGCGGCGTTGTTCACCAGAATGTCGATGCCCCCGAAGGCGTCTTCGGCGCGCTTGAGCAGGTTCGCCAGGTCTTCCTCTTGCGTCACGTCGCAGCGGACGCCAATCGCTTCGCCGCCCTCGCCGCGTATCCTATCCACGGCGGCGGCGACGCTGCCGGGGATGCGGAAATCCCCTTCGTTCTCGGTCCGCGCCGAGACGACGACCTTAGCGCCCTCGCGAGCGAACACCACCGCCATATCCCTGCCGATTCCCCGGCTGGCGCCGGTGATTACGGCTGTCTTTCCATCGAGTTTGCCCAATTTGCTTTGCTCCTGACGGTTTTGGCGAGCGCGTTGGCGCTCGGCGCTTGTGGGGTTTTATTCGTCGCGGCAGGCGCGGAGGGCCGCCGCGACCTCGGCAATGCGCGCCGCGCCGGCGGAGTCGTAGTTGGTCTCTTCGTAACGCCGTATCTCCCGCTCTTTCAGCCCGACGCGCTCGGCGAGGTCTTTTTGCGTTATGCCGAGAGCCGCGCGCGCTTCAATAAGCGCGGGCGGCGGGACATACTCGGCATCCAGCCCGTCGAGTACGCGAATCATCTTTTTCAGATCGTCGTACTCTCTCAGTTCGCTCTCCAAGTCCGCGAGCTGGCTCATCAGCGCTTCTTTTTGCACTTTTGCCATCATCGGATCCGGCGAGATTTTGTCGGCGCGCCCCTCTTCTATGGCGCGGACGCTCTCGGCGAACCTGCGCGCTTGGGTTTTGGTTATGCGGTACTGCTTTTCGTTCCTGATCATTCCAAGCATCCTAGGTCAATTGCCACAATCCCCTTGGGGGCTCCCGTATCCCTGTCGCGCTGAAAGAACTCAACGAATTGTACTCCATTCGCGCTCGCAAAGCCCGACGCGGGGAAGAACTCCCCCAAGTATTTGGATTTCTGGGTAGCCCTGCCGGGATCGAATGTTAGCAGAGCGGGGTCGAGCGCCGTCAGGTCGACGCCGTCTTCTTCCCAACATGCGTCGTAATCGTTTGGCGCGAGTTTGTCGGTTACGAAACTGCCGTCGACGTAGGCGACGCGGCACCCCGCTTGCTTCAGATTGTCCAAAGCCGCGCTGAGACCAGAGAGAAACGCTCGCCGTTGGGGAGTCCAACCGAACCGCTCGGAAAACTCGTCCCAATCCGCCCAGTGAACGCCGGGCGGCAACAGTCCGTTATCTGCAAAATCGGGCAACATGGCACTATAATACCATTAGCCAGTTTCGGTTTCAACGCTTTGGGCGAAAGCGGAAAAATGGCGACAAAGCCCGCCCGCTAAGCCGCCGCCGTTCGCCGACTGCGCCGCGCGTCGTCGCGCATTGCCCTGACCTTGTTCGCCAAGACCGCGACGCGTTCCAAAACCGCGTCCAAACCGCCCGACAAATCGAGCGCCGCCACGCTCAGGCGCTTGCCGACATGCCGGATTTCGTACTCGCGCTCTTCCCGCTCGCCTTTGGCGTAAATCAGCATGCCGCCCGGCAAATCAAGCGCGGTTGCGTAGGCGAGCAACTGATAGAGGTCGGCGTTCGGGATGTCCCCGCTTGCGATGTTTTTGTATTTGAGGTCGCCCACGAATCGGCAGGCGCCGCCTTCCCACCACGAAATGTCAGGGCGCAACCTAATTCGCCCGCCGACGTCCAGCGATATTCTGGGAAGATTGCCGTCGCCGCGCAATGTCCGCTCGGATACTCCGAGCGCCTCTCGGAGCGCGGTCGTGGCGAACTCTTGGAAAAGCTCGATCATGTCCACCGCGAAGCCGGACGCCCGCGCCGTTCCGCGTTGCGCCTCGAACTCGCTCCGCCGCAAGATGAGCCGCGACAAGCCGATGACGCCGCGATAGCGTTCGTTCAGGCGGTCGAACGACACTTTGGGGACGGCGTTCGCCGCGAACTCCGCCGGCGACACGTTCTCCAGCGCCGCCGCTATCCAACCCAGTCCGGCGCGCGCTTTGGCGGAGCGCAGGCGCATCGCCCCCAGCCGCGCCGCCGCCGCTTTGACTAGGCGGTTTTCAAGGACGTCGTCCGTGAACTCGTCGTAAGCCACCTCGACCGGAAGCGGAGCGCCGAACCGCCGCCGCAACTGGTCGGCGAAGCGGATGCGTCCGCGAACGGTGTACAGCGATTCTTCGCGCGCCCGATAGCCGTGCAGCAGCCCGCGAGCGAACGCCCGACGAGCGAACCGCGTCAGCGCCAGCGCCAGAATGTCCGGCAGGGACTCGCTCGGCGCGAAACCGAAATCGTCGTCCCGAAACCGAACCAAGCCGTCCGCGTAGCAGGCGAGCGAGATTAGGGCGGGAATCCCGATTTTGGGCTGGACCGTCACCGACAAATCGCCGATTTCCACCGCGCCCACGACGGAGCCGGGCGTCAGAATATAGACGCCGCCATCCGCGCCCGGCGCATGCCTGACCGACAGCGACAGCGACGATTCCGAAAGCCCGTCCCGCTCAGCCGCCGACAGAGGAACCGGGGCGCTGGCGGCGTACTCGCGCAAAGACAGGCTACGCATCGGATTCGCCGCCGCCGTTCGCCGGAATCGCGTTCGCGTCCGGGCGACGCCCCGCCTCCGCGCGCAGGCTGTCCAAAGCGAACTCATCCAGCCGTTCGGATTCGCCGAACAGACGCTCTTCTATATAAGGAAGGACCCCGCGCTCCCAAGCGCGCTCGACTTTCGCATCGTCCAACCCCTCGCGCATGAAGTAGCTCGGACCAATCGCCGCGTGCGGGTCGTCGCGCAACTTTTCGTTCGCCAGATCGACGACGTCCGCCGCCCACGCCAGATTGTTCAGCCCGTTCTTCCCAAGCCACCGCCGCAAAAGCCCGGCGACGGGCGGCTTGTCGGGGTGGAACTCCACGAAGTAAAACCGCCGCCGCAAAGCCAAATCCACCAGCGCGATGGAGCGGTCCGCCGTGTTCATCGTCCCGATGACGTGCAGATTGTCCGGCAACGAAAACGGCTTGTCCGAATACAGCAGGTTCATCTCCTCATCGCGGTACTCCAGCAGGAAGTAAAGCTCGCCGAACACTTTGGCGAGGTTGCCGCGATTGATTTCGTCGATGATGAGGAAATGCCGCGCCCCCGGATTCGCCCGCGCCCGATCCGCCGCCCGAACGAGCGCGCCGTTCCGAATCTCGAACCCAGCCCGCCCATCATCGCGCAAAGTCGGACGAAAGCCCTGCACGAAATCCTCGTAGGCGTATGAGGGGTGGAACTGAACGAGCGTCACGGCGTCGCCGTCGCCGAGCGTCAAACATTCCGCGAGCTTCCGCGCCACGTAGGTTTTGCCAGTCCCCGGCGGGCCCTGGAAGATGACTTGCTTCTTTTCCGCGAGCAGGTCGTCCACTTCGCGCAGGAAGTCGGCGGGGATGAGCAGGTCGGCGGCTAGGGATTCTATGGGGTCTGGCGGCGGCGGCGGCGAAGGTGGGGGTGTTTCGTCACCGATGATGCGCCAAACAACAGACTGCGCTTCAAGACGGTTGTTCAGTGTCAGTCCGCGCCCCGCCGCTCCCTGCATGAACTCGTCGAGGAAGCCAAGCGCGCGGTCGTACAGTCCCGCCTCGTTCACGTTTCGGTCGGGCAAACCGTAGCCAACGCGTTTGTATGCGTTGTTGAACGCTCTGATTCTAAATGGCGGATAGCGGGTAGCGTCCACGCCCATCAACAGGGTGGCTATGATGGACATTCGGCTTCCCAAGCCGCTCACCACGTCGGTGGGGAAGCGGTCGCAGAAACTGCGAATCCGTCGAATTCGACCCGCGACTGACATGTCTTCCGACATCCAAAGCACCCTGAGCGCATCCAGAGCGGCGTCCGGCTGGCTATCGAGCCATTGGCGAAAATCATCTAGCAACCGCCAAGGGATGAGGTTGAAATCGCTGTCTTTGAACGCATTTTCCAAAACGCCGCGCCAGTCGTCCGAGCCCGAAAGAACCGCGTTCCGCGCCGTCGCCAACTTTTCGCCTATTCGCGTTTTGTAGATGATTTCCTCTTCTTGGAGTTTTCCGGAAGCCACGAACCCCTTGGCGCGCTCGACGAAGTCGTCCCAAGGGTCGTAACCGTAAGCATCGTCCCACTGAGCGAGGATTTCCGGGTCATAGAAACTGAAATCCTTGCCGAATTCGGATTCAAGCCCGGCGCGAATCTGTTGGATTTTGAGGTGAACATTATTGGTTGGCTCATTTACAAAACGCTGGAACCACGGAGCGTTCGCAACCTCGTTCACATAGATGAGCGGCTCGAAAGAATCGGGATGCGCCAGGTGGCGCAAAGCCACGCGCTGGGCATATGGGGAAGTGTGGGTATATCCCGCCGACATTTTGCGGGGAGTCCACTGAAAGACGAACTCATTGAACCTCCACCGAGAATTCGGGTCGTCGCGGTCCAGCAATCCTTCGCCCAATCCTTCCTCTTTCCACCGCTCCGCGAATTCGACGACGAACGCGAGATGGATTCCGAAGTTGGCGATGAAGAATTGCCCTGGGTGCATGATTCCGGGGTCCAATCCGGAACGAAGGTTGTGGGGAATCTCCATGGGCTGGCTCGACCACCCCAGGACCTGATTTACGCGCTCGATTTTCCTTGCCTGTCCCACCGCGCTTTTCCCGACGATGAGATAGGTGGCGTACACCGCCTCCCCCATCAACTGATGGACTTCCGGCGGGCTGCCCGCCAAGACCGTCTCCAGTTTGTCGAAGAAGCCCGCTCCGGTCCACTCTTCGGGCTTGTCCAAGAACCGCGTCCGCGCGTCCGCAAGCGTATCTGGCGACCAGATGGGCGCTCCGGGGGTGAACAGCGAATCGTCCGCCCTTAGCGCGCGGTCAATCCACAAGTCCGCCGCCTGGTAAACTTTCGGGGCGTCGGGACGCCTGCTGCCCATTTTGTTTTTCTCCTGCGCTTTTTGGGTTGCGCTACTGGCCCTTGCATTTGTCGTTCCACATTCGGCAGACCTCTAGGCAGTCAATGAAGTGGAAGCAACACCCGTGTTTGGGTTCGAGCGCGGCGCGGATCCGGTGGATTTTGCGGTTGACCTCACAGCCTTTCATGTCGGCTATATGGTCATGGAACGCCGGGGCTTCCGCCACCTTTTTCTTGTTTTCCCATACCAGCGGCTCGAATGTGCATGGGTGTACCAGGTGGAGAATTGGCATCTGCTGGGCGTCTGATATTTTCAGTTTCGCCAAGAACCTCTGAAAGCGCCACGGCGCTTCCTGATTTTTTCGGTCCAGCATGCACTTGTCCGAACCGCCGCTTTTCCAGCCGTTTGCAAATTGAATGACGGCTTTGAGGCGGTATTTGTATCCAGTGGGATACCCGCCCGGAGATATTATCCCGTTTCTTAGTCCGTCGACGAGGTAGTTGGGAATCTCTACGGTCTTGCACAGGCATCCCAGAACCTCGTTGATGTTCGCCATTTTTTGAGACTTATTTATCGTCTCTTTGTAAATGACGAGATACGAGACGTACAACGCCTCCCCCATCAACTGACGGACCTTCGGCGGGCTGTCCGCCAAAAACGCCTTCAAGTTGTCTGGGATTTTCTCGGAGTCCCACTCATCCTTCCTCTCCGAGAACAACTCCCACGTTTCCGCGAGCGTCTCTGGCGACCAGATGCACGTTCCCGGCGTGAACAGCGAATCGGAGTTCACCAACGCACGGTCAATCCATATGTCCGCCGCGTCGTAAACGTTCGCGCAGTCTGGGCGTCTGGCGCTCATTTGCATTTTCTCCCCGCGATTTGGTTTTGTCCAACTGCCGCTAAGTATGAACGCGCCAAAGGCGCATGTCAAGCGCGCCGCGCCAATCCCACGCGCATGGCGGTTTTGCGGATTTCACAGAAGAATCGCCGGCAGTTTCTTCAGCGTCTCGCCGCGCGGGTCGACTTCGAACCCCGTCGACTCCAGAACCGTCACACCCAGAAGGGGCTGGGCGTTGTCGTCGCCGAAGATTACCGCCGCGCCGGTGGTTTCGCCGAGCAGCTCCACTTCGGCTATGGCGAACTCCAATCCGACCGCGCCGCCGTCCGCCAGGACGTACTCGCGCTCGCCCCTCGCCGCCAGCCCGATGGACTCCAGCGCTGTTTTGGGGGCTAGGCAGTCATAGGCGCCGGTGTCCACCAGAAACTTGCCCTTCCAAGCCCTGTCGGGGTCGCCAGGGTTTCGGATTGTGACGTCAACGTAGGTCGTTCCCATGTTTATCATCCCCTTTCGGTTTTGCGGCGGACCGCCGCGCTATTGTGCTACATTATAAAGCATCCCAACACAGGAAAGGCGCGATTTGATAGCGTTGTTCAGAAACCAGTCCGGCTCTCGGAACGCCATATCCGCGTCCGCCAAAGCGCGGCGCGATTCCAACGGGGCGGCTCCCGAAACCGCCCCGGCGTCGGGTTTGTATGTGGACGTCGAAAATCTGCAGACTCACGGACAGCGCGTTGTGCGGGCGCTGGCGGAGGACTGGCCCAGCGCCGCGCCGCCGCTGAAGGCGGTTTCGCTGTATGTCCGCGCCGACACCACCGAGCTGTGGCGCGCGTGGGCGACGAGCGCCTTCCCCGACCTGGACGTCGCCGTGATGGGCGTTCAGCATTTTAGCCAGAGCGCATCCAAAAACTCGGCGGACATGGCGATAGTCGCCAACGCCATGGCGGATTGGCTGCTCGGTCGGATAAGCCACGTCGCCGTAATCAGCGACGACAGCGACTTCATATCCCTGTACGCCGCCATGCGCCAAGAGCGCGAGCGACAGGGCGAGACGGGGGCGGACGTTCCCTTTCTGTGGATAGTCACCGACCGCCAGAAAACGGTTTCGGAGACGGCGCTGCAGTTCTTCCCGCCCGACCGCCTTCATAGGGTTTCCGTGAACGGACCGGAGCCGGAGCCGCCCGTTCGCGCTTCGGACCCCGCGCCGGCAATCTCCGCGCCGGTTGAGAATTCCGGATCCTCAACAATGGAAGAAATCGCCAAAGCCATCGTTGACCAGATGCCTGTGGGAACGTTTAAGAGCACCGACTGCCAACCGATAATCCGCCGACTGTGGCCCAACCATACGCTCGCATCGGCGAATTCTTCATCGTATGGGGTTGAATTCAAGAACGACATCTGGCCCATACTTGAGGGCTGGGGAGTTGGTATCAACGAAAACGCGCAACCTACCCGATACAATATGACAGAAGACGCCAAAACGCGGGCGCAATCCTGACCCATCGCGCGCGCCCCTTATAGGGGTATGTTTATGGTTGGCGGGCAATCCGAGCGAGACTGCGCCTTGCGGCGCATGCGCCCTCATCCTAGCCTTCTCCCATCAAGGGAGAAGGGATATGTTGGCTTCAATTCAGGTCTGATTTCGGGGGCTATCTTGTCCCCGCCTTCGCGATGATGGCGTTGTTGGTCGACTCTGGATTCCCGCTTTCGCGGGAATGACGGGGGCGGCGCGCGGAAGTGGCGGAAATCGTCCAATCCGCGCCTAAATTCGTCAAACATACCCCTGTAAGCCCGCGCGCGCCCCATGACCCCGACCGCCTAAAATCCGTATAATACCCCCGCAATGTTGGATGTCTTTCTCTGGCTCGTCACGGTCGAAATCATCGGCTTGGCGGCGTTTCCCATCGTTTTCTTCCTGTTGCCCAAGCTGGCGGACAGGGGATACGGCTTTGGAAAGCCGTTCGGGATTCTGCTTCTGGGCTACTCGGCTTGGATTTTGAGCGTCTTGCGCCTTGTGCCGAGCGTTCGGCTTGGGCTGCTGGCGCTGGCGGTCGCGCTGGCGGTCGGCGGGGCGGTTCTGGCGTATCGCGGACGGGCGGAGCTCGCCGCCTTCTTCTCGCGCCGCTGGCGGATGGTCGTCGTCTCCGAGGCGGTCTTCATCGCCTTCTTCATGGCGTGGGCGCTTCTGCGCTCTTACGACCCGGCGATTGACCACACCGAGCAGCCGATGGACTTCATGTTCCTCAACGCCGCCATACGCTCGGAGTTCGGGCAGCCGATGGACGCCTGGATGGCGGGCGAAACCGTCAGCTACTACTATTTCGGCTACTGGATGATGGGCGCGCTGACCGAGCTTTCGGGCGTGGCGTCCAATGTATCCTACAACCTCGCCATGGCGCTGATTCCCGCTCTGGCGGCTTGCGGGGCGCTGTCGCTGGCGTCCGGGCTGGTTCGGTCGGACGGCGCATTGCCCCGAATCGCCATCGGCGCGGGCGTGTTCTCGGCGGTCGTCCTGGTCTTGGCGGCGAACCTCGAGGGCGCGCTCGAATTCCTGAGCGCCAACGCCATCGCCCCCGCGCGGTTCTACGAATGGCTGGCGATTGACGGTCTGGCCGGACCCGCCGAAACGCCCACGCAAAGCTGGACGCCGGAAGAGTATTGGTGGTGGTTCAGGGCGACCCGCGTCATCAACACCTTCCAAGACGGCGCGGGGATTGACTACACGATTCAGGAATTCCCCGCCTTCAGCTTCATACTGGGCGACATGCACCCGCATGTGATGGCGATTCCGTTCGTCTTGCTGTTCGCGGCGTTCGCTTTCGCTTTCTTCGCGTCGGGCGAGACGTCTCTGCGGGAGATGGGCGTCGGGCGGGCGGCGCTGGTGGGCGCGATGGGGCTGACGCTCGGCGGCGTCGCGTTCTCCAACATGTGGGATTTGCCCATGTGCGCCGCGCTGACAATCGGAGTCGCCGCGCTCGCCGCCTGCCCCCGCGTTCGGACAGGCGCGGAATCGGACGCGGACGCCGATTCGGAACCGGCGCCGGCGCCGCCGGCGGATTCGCGCTCGCCAGTGGCGCGCATGGCGCTGTCGGCGGCGCAGGCGCCGCTGGTCGTCATCGCGCTGGCGTTCCTGCTCTATCTGCCGTACTACATCGGGTTCGCCGGCTCCGTGGAGGGAATCGGCGCGGTGGTTGTTCCGTCCCGCTGGGCGCATCTGTTCATCGTCTGGGCGGTTCCGCTGGCGATAGTCGCGCCGTGGCTGGCGGTTTCGTTCGGGCGGACGGTGGTAGGCGCTGACTGGCGCTGGATGGCGGCGGCGTCTCTCATAATCGCCCTTCTGCCGTTCGCGCTCTGGGTCGCGCTCCGGCTGCAGTCGTCCGCGCCCATTGAATCGCCGATGATTCGGCTCGTCCGCGTTCTGCCGTTGGCGGCGCTGGCGGGCGCGGCGGCGTGGACGGCGCTCTGGGAGGCGTCGCGCAACGGGCGGACGGCGCGGGCGTTCGCGCTCGCCCTCGCCGCGCTCTCGCTTCTGCTCATCATCGTCCCGGAGCTGCTCTATGTGGACGACTTCTTCGGTCCCCCCAGCGAGCGCATGAACACAGTATTCAAGCTCTACTATCAGGCTTGGCTGCTGCTGTCGGTCGTTTGCGGCTTCTGCGTTTACGAGGCGGTCGAGTGGCGAAGGCGGTGGCGCGGCTGGCGCAGGCTTCTCTCGACCGCGTGGGCGGTTTCGGCGGGCGCGCTGATGCTGTTGGGCTTCTACTACACGGCGGCGGCGGCGACCGGCAAGGCGGGCGGCTTCGCGTCCGAGCCGACTTTGGACGGCTTGCGGTTCGTCCGCGACCGCAGCCCGGCGGAGTACGACGCCGTCCAGTACATGAAAGAGAACGCGGAAGAAGGGTCGGTCGTTCTCGAAGCGGTGGGCGAATGGTTCGACAACGGCTTAATATCGCGCGGTTCGGGCGTGCCGAACGTGATAAACTGGCCTGGGCATGAGTTGCAGTGGCGCGGCGGCGGGGACGGCTTCGGCGAGCGCCAGAGCGACGTCGCCGCCATATATTCGACGGAAGACGTCGAGGAAGCGCGAAACCTTTTGGCGAAATACAACGTAAATTATGTGTACGCCGGTCCGCGCGAAGCGGCGGCGCACCCCGCGCCGGGGCTGGCGAAGTTCGATGGGTTCATGGACGTCGTCTTCCGGCGCGACGACGTGACCATCTACAAGATTCGGGAGTGAACGCGAGCGAATGGAGAACGAAGCGGCGGCGCCCGCGCGCGGCGGGGGCGGGGCGCTGAAACGATTTTTGTCGCGGCTAAGCGCGCCGAGCGGGGACGGCGTCCGCGCCATGCCGGTCCGCGCTTGGGAAATCGCCTGGTACGCCGCCCTAATCGCGGTCGGCTTGGCGATGCGGCTCTGGGACCTCGGCTCCCGCGCGTTGCATCACGACGAGAGCCTGCACGCGCTCTATTCGTGGAAGCTCATCGCGGGCGACGGCTACCAGCACAACCCGATGATGCACGGGCCGTTCCAGTTCCAGGCGAACGCGGCGCTGTTTCTGGTTTTCGGCGACTCGGACGCCACTTCGCGCCTGCTGTACGCGGTCGTCGGGGCGGCGCTGATCGGCATGCCGTTCCTGCTCCGGAGCCGCTTGGGGCGTCTCGGCGCGCTGCTGGCGGCGACTGGATTGGCGGCGTCCCCGGCGATGCTCTACTTCAGCCGCTTCGCGCGCAACGACATTCTCATGGCGGCGTGGACGCTCGGATTGGTCATCTGCATGTGGCGCTATTTCGATGAGGGGCGCGTCCGCTGGCTTTACATTTCGGCGGCGCTGCTGGCGCTGGCGTTCGCCACTAAGGAATCCGCCTATCTGGTGACCGGAACGCTGGGGCTTTGGGCGCTGCTCATGGCGATGCGGCGCAACGCGGGCGCGGGCGGCGGCGCGTTTTCGGCGCTGGGACTCTCGCCGCCGGCGGCGCTGGCGCGGGCGGCTAAGCGCATGTGGGCGTCTTACGGCGCGGTTTTCGCGTCGGCGCGGCTCGGCGCGGGCGGCGAAACGGCGCGCGACTCGCGCCCGGCGGCTTTCCTCGCCTTCCTGATAACGCTCACGCTGCCGCTCTGGTCGGCGTTCGCGGCGGCGTTCCAGGACGTCCCCCCGCTCAGTTGGCTAGGATTCACCCTAGCCGCGCCGGAGGGCAGCCCGACGATAGGCGACCCGGTCGGCGGCGGCATCGTGCTGGCGTTCCTGCTCGTGGCGGCGGCGCTGGCGCTGTCCATCCACTTCGGCAGGCGCTGGGGCTGGAGCGTCTGGTGGCGCTGCGCGGCGGCTTTCTACGCCGTCTGGCTGCTGCTCTACACGACCTTCTTCACAAACTTCTTCAGCGGAATCCGCAGCGGCGTCTGGCAGTCGCTGGGCTACTGGATAGTCCAGCAGGGGGAGGCGCGCGGCGGCCAGCCTTGGCATTACTACTTCGTCATAACGTCCATCTACGAATTCCTGCCCGTGCTGGTCGGCTTGGTCGGCGCGGTTTACTTTCTGCGAAAGCGGGACGAATTCGGCGTCTTCCTAGTCTTCTGGTCGCTCATCACATTCGCGCTCTACACAATCGCCAGCGAGAAGATGCCCTGGCTGCTGGTCAACATAGCCCTGCCGTTCATCATCCTGTCCGGCAAGACGCTGGCGGACGTCATAGAGGGGATGGACTGGCGGCGCATCGCGCGGACGCGGACTTACTGGCTGATTCCCGCCGTTCTCACGCTCATCTTCCTGCTGGGCGCGCTGGCGCTGTACGATTCGCCGGGCGGCGGAGCGCTGGAAACGCTGATCATGCCGCTGGCGCTCGGCTTGGCGGCGGCGGCGATGGCGGCGCTCATATACTGGCTTTCGCGCGCGATGGGGCGCAACAACGCGCTCGGAGCGTCCCTAGTCGCAGTCGCCGCCCTGCTGCTGGTCTTGAGCGTCCGGGCGGGCGCCGTAGCGTCCTACCGCAACGGCGACACGCCGGTGGAGATGCTGGTTTACACGCAGACGTCGCCGGACATCCCGCGCCTTCTGCGAAGCCTGGAGAAGGCGGGGGCGGATGAGGCGTTGCCCATCGAGATAGACGGACATTCCGGCTTTTCCTGGCCGTGGGCGTGGTATTTCCGCGACGAGCCGAGGGCGCGGTTTCCGACATACGGCTCCGGTTCGTTCGAGAGCGCGCCCGGCAGCCCGACGCTGGTCGTCCACTCCAGCAACCGCGAGTTGGCGGACGAAGCGCTGGCGGACGCCTACGGAGAGGCGCGGCGCGTGCGCCACCGCTGGTGGTTCCCCGAACACGTCTATCGCAATCTCACGCCGGGGTCGATTCTGTCCGGTCTTTTCGACCGCTCCGCTTGGCGCGGCGCGGCGGGCTACTGGCTGAACCGGGACGGCGTGCGGCACATGCTCGGCAGCGAAGACGCCTTCCTCTACTTCAAAGACGGGGTCGCTTTGGACTATGAGTCCGCGACGCAACCCTGATAGACTGATACGATGAAATACTGGCTCAGCATCGCCTTCAGCGTCGCGCTTCTCGCCTTGTTCGTATTCACCGCCGACCCGGCGAAGATGTATGAGGCGATAAGGGACGCCAACTACTGGTACCTTCCGCCGGCCATCGGCATCTACATGGCGTCGATCTATTTCCGCTCCATGCGCTGGACGGTGATGCTCCGGCACATAAAGCCGATCAGCGCCCTGCGGCTGTATCCGGTGGTAGCCATCGGCTACATGGCGAACAACCTGTTGCCGATGCGCCTTGGGGAGTTGGTTCGCAGCTACTACGCGGGCGAGCGCGAGGGCATCAACAAGACTTCGGCGCTGGCGACCATCATCTCGGAGCGCATGTTCGACGCGCTCACGTTGCTGGCGCTCATCGCCGCGCTCGCGCCGTTCATGCCGGTGGACGACTTGGCGCGGGCGTTCGGCGACCGATTCGGAGTGCCGTGGTGGGCGCTGGCGGCGGTCTTCACCCTGCCCTTCGTCGCCGTCTTCGCCGCCTTCGTGCTGTCGGCGGTCTATCCGGTCAAGACGCTCGCCGCCGTGTCGTGGATAATCCGCCCGTTGCCGGAGCGCGCGCGCGCGATGATAAACTCGGTGACCGAGACTTCGATTCAGGCGCTCTCGCCGTTGCGAAGCCCCGCGACGCTGGCGACGCTGTTCATCCTGTCCATTCCCATATGGCTCACGGAAGCGGGCGTCTTCTACATAATCGGCTTGGCGTTCGGGATAGAGCAGTCCCACTCCAGCGCGTGGACTATGGCGATCACGATGACGATGGTCGCGTCTGTGACGAACGTGGGCGCGTCCTTGCCGCTGGCGCCGGGGGGCATAGGCATGTTCGAGTTCGTCTCGCGCGAAACCCTAGTCCGAACGCCCTTCGCCGCAATCGAACGCTCGACGGCGGCGGGACACGCCATCGTAACCCACGCCACGACCACCGTGCCGATAATAGCGCTGGGGCAGCTGTTCCTGTGGATAAACCACATGTCGCTGGGGCGGCTTAGAAAGCGGGCGGGAAGCTGACGGCGGCGCGGCGCGGGCGGATTTCTTGACGGCTTGGCAGTCTTGACAATGGCAATGAGGACGTTTCGGATGATTGACAACGGCGAATCGGCGAACGGAGCGAAGCGATGAGGGCGGCGATAATCGGCGCGGGCGCGACGGGGCTTCCCGCCGCATACGACCTGCTGAAGGCGGGACACGAAGCGACGGTCTATGAGCGCGCGCCGTTCATCGGCGGACACGCATCGACCTTCGACGTGGGGGGCGAGCGCCTGGAGCGCGGCTATCATCACTGGTTCACTTCCGACACCGACATAATCGGGCTGGTGGAGGAAATCGGGCTGGGCGACACCATCCGCTGGGAGGATTCGACGGTCGGCACGCTCCACTCCGGGCGGATTTACGACTTCTCGACGCCGTTCGACTTGCTGAAGTTCGCGCCGCTCGGCTTCGCGGACCGCGTTCGTCTGGGGCTGACCACGCTCTACTTGCAGCGCCAACGCGACTGGCGCAAGTACGAAGGCGTCACCGCCGCCGAGTGGCTGCGCGAAAACGGCGGGCGGCGAATCTACGACGCCTTCTGGAGCCCCATGCTGCGCGGCAAGTTCGGCGAAGATTACTACGACCAAGTGACGATGGCTTGGATTTGGGCGAAGATAAACACGCGCGTCAAATCCCGCAACAAGAGCATGACGCGCGAGAAGCTGGGCTACCCGATGGGCAGCTTCGGACTTGTGTTCGATACTCTGGCGGACAAGATCCGCGAGTTGGGCGGCGAAGTCCACACGTCGGCGTCCGTCGAGCGCGTCGCGTCCGAAGGCGGGCGCGCGACGGGGTTGGAAGTCCGATTCGCGGACGGCGAAACGCGCTCCGAAGATTACGACGCCATCCTAGCCACGACGCCCTCGCCCGTGTTCGAGCGCCTGCTCCCCGACTTGACCGCAGACTACGCCGACCGCCTGCGAAGCGCGCGCTACATGGCGGCGGTTCTCATAGTGCTGGTGATGGACAGGCCGCTCTCCGACGTGTACTGGCTGAACGTCGCCGACAGGACGATTCCGTTCGTCGGAGTAATCGAGCATACCAACCTGATAGGGGCGGAGCATTACGGCGGCAAGCACATAGTCTATCTGTCCAACTACCTGTCCAACGACCATCCCATGTACGCGATGAGCCACGAGGAGTTGCTGGCGGCGTACACGCCGCATCTGAAGAAGATAAACCCGGACTTTTCGCCGTCTTGGATAGAGGCGAGCTACCACCACCGCGTGGACGGCGCCCAGCCGGTGATAGGCGTCAACTACTCGCGCAAAATCCCCCCCCACCGAACGCCCTGCGAAGGGCTTTACCTAGCCAACAACACGCAGGTTTACCCGGAAGATCGGGGGACGAACTACAATGTCCGCATGGGGCGGCAAGTGGCGCGGATGATGATGGAGGATTGGGGATAAAGCGGGCGGGCGGCGTCCCCGCCCTTGCCGCTAAGCCGCCTCCGCCCGCCGCTCGGCTTTCTCAAAGCGCAACCCGCCGCCGTCCGCGTCCATGTCCGCGATGATTCCGTCGCCCTCGGCGAATTCGCCGGAGAGCAACTTCATCGCCAGCGGGTTCTCGACCGCGCGCCGCATGAGGCGGCGGAGCGGGCGGGCGCCGTAGCGGCGGTCGTATCCCTCGCGCGCCAGCCACTCGCGGGCGGCGGGCGACGCCTGTAGCGACACCCCCCGCTCGGCGAGGCGCGCCGACAGCTCCGACAGGTTTATCTCCACCACCTGCGCTATCTCGGATTCGCTCAGCGGGTCGAACACGATTGTCTCGTCTATGCGGTTGAGGAATTCCGGCTTGAAGGCGCGCTTGAGGGCGTCCCTCGCCGCCGAGCGCCGGCGGGCGGCGTCTTGGGCGGCGTTCGCCGTCGCCGGCGCGAACCCCATGGCGTCCCGCGACGCCGCGTCCGTCCCCAGATTGCTGGTCATTATGATGAGCGTGTTGCGGAAGTCCACCGCGCGCCCGTGTCCGTCCGTCAGCCGCCCGTCTTCCAGTATCTGAAGCAGGATGTTGAGCGCGTCCGGGTGCGCCTTCTCTATCTCGTCGAACAGGATGACGCGGAACGGGCGGCGGCGGACGGCTTCGGCAAGCTGCCCGCCGTCGTCGTATCCCACATAGCCCGGCGGCGCGCCGACCAAGCGCGACACGGCGTGCTTCTCCATGTACTCGGACATGTCCACGCGAACCATGTTCTGCTCGTCGTCGAACAGGAACTCCGCGAGCGCCCGCGCCAGCTCGGTCTTGCCCACGCCGGTGGGGCCGAGGAAGATGAAGCTGCCGATGGGGCGATTCGGGTCGCCAAGCCCGGCGCGCGCTCGGCGGATGGCGTCCGACACCGCCGACACCGCCGGACGCTGCCCGACGACGCGCTTGTGCAGGCGGTCTTCCATGCGGAGCAGCCTATCCGCTTCCGTTTCGAGCAGCCGGTCGACGGGGATGCCCGTCCACGCCGCCACGAGCGCCCCCACGTGTTCGGCGCGGATGACCTTCGCCGCGTCCGGCGTCGCGGGGCGGCTTTGCGCGATGAGCGCGCCGCGCTCCGCTTCCAGGCGCAGACGCTCCGAGCGCCGCGCCGCCGCCTGTTCGTAATCGGCGCGCGCGGACGCCGCCATTTCCTCATCGGACAGCGCGCGGATTCGGGCGTCCAAATCCGCCAGTCCGGGCGGCTTGGCTTCGGCGTCCAAGCGCAGCTTCGCGCCGGCTTCGTCTATCAGATCGACCGCCTTGTCCGGCAGCAGCCTATCCGCGACATATCGGCGGCTCAGGCGCACCGCCGCCTCTATCGCCGCGTATTCCACGCTAACGCGGTGATGCGCTTCGTACTTCGGGCGCAGCGCCTTGAGCATCTCGATGGCGGTTTCGGCGTCCGGCTCCTCCACCAGCACGGGTTGGAATCGGCGCTCTAGGGCGGCGTCCTTTTCGATGTAGCGGCGGTATTCGTCCTCTGTGGTCGCGCCGACGGTTTGCAGCTCGCCGCGCGCGAGGGCGGGCTTCATCATGTTGGAGGCGTCCATGCCGCCCTCGCCCGCGCCCGCGCCGACTACGGTGTGCAGCTCGTCTATGAACAGGATGATCTCGCCCTGAGCGGCGCGGATTTCGTCCATGACCGCCTTGAGACGCTCTTCGAACTCGCCCCGGAAGCGCGCGCCGGCGACTAGGGCGGCGACGTCGAGGGCGAGAACGCGCTTGTCCGCGAGCGCGTCCGGGGCGTCGCCGGCGGCGATGCGCTGGGCGACGCCTTCGGCGACGGCGGTCTTGCCCACGCCCGCGCCGCCGATGAGGGCGGGGTTGTTCTTCGTCCGCCGCATGAGCGTCTGCATGACGCGGGCGACTTCGCCATCGCGCCCGATTACGGGGTCGAGCCTGCCTTCGGCGGCGAGCGCGGTGAGGTCGACGCTGAAGCGCTCCAGCGACTTGTATCTGCTCTCGGCGCGCTGGTCGGTCACGCGATGCGCGCCGCGCACTTTTTGGAGGGCGGCGTAAACCTTCTCGGCGTCCACGCCGAACGCCTTGAACGCGTCGGCGACCGCCCCGCGCGGCTCGCGGGCAAGGGCGATGAGCAGATGCTCGGCGCTGATGAAATCGTCGCCGAGCCGGTTGGCTTCCGCTTTGGCTTGGGCGAGCGCGGCGTCTGCTCTGGGGGTCGCGAATATCTGATTGGCGCCCGCCGACAGCGTGGGCATCTCGGCGAGATTCTTCTGCAGGCGCGAGCGCATCGCGTCCGGCGACGCGCCGATTTCGGACAGGATTTCGGCGGCAATCCCCCCATCCCGCTCCAGTAGCGCCATGAGGATATGCTCGGCGTCCCACTGGCTATGCCGGTAGCGCCGCGCCGCCATTTCCTGCGAAACGCGCACCGCTTCCTGCGCCTGCTCGGTGAAATCATCGGGGCGGAGAACCATGTCAGCGACCTCCTTTTTGTGAATAGTGGTTTAATTGTAGCAGTATAGTTGATATGAAACAAGTCAATTTTTATGTGGCGATATTTTGTCAGAATCAGAATTCATATGATAGGCGGGGTTTGCAGGATTTTCGTTTCGCCCCGCCCCCGCTTTTCGCTATACTTGGGAATATCGGCGAACGCTCGCCCGCAAGCTAGCCGAAGGAGGGTTCGATGACCGCTGACCGCCGCCCCCGCGCATGCCCGCATTGCGGCGGGGCGATGCCGGAAGGCGAAGATGACCGCCGTTCCGACCTAGTGTCGCCGTTGGACATCGCCAAGAAATGGCTGCCCTGGTGCGCCGCGCTGATTTTCGCTCAGACGCTGGGCTTCACCGCCCTGATAGCTTGGCGCGAGATTTCCCAAGGCGTCGCGGGCGTCAACGAACTGATAATAGCGGTCGTATCCGGAACGGCGCCGGCTGTCCCCTTGTTCGTAGTTTATGCGATACTGGCGGTGACGGCGATGGACTTGATAGGAGGAGGCGCAATGGTAACGGCGAAATACCTGACGAAGAAGCTCATAGAGCCGCTGGAGCGAAAGCGCAGGGAAGAGCTGGAGCGGCGCTTTGAGCTCGGCAGAGAGGAAGGCGTGGCTCAGGGCAGGTCGGAAGGCGTGGCTCAGGGCGTGGCTCAGGGCGTGGCTCAGGGCGTGGCTCAGGGCGTGGCGCAGGGCGTGGCGCAAGGCAGGTCGGAAGGCAGAGCCGAAGGCGTAGAGCGCGAGCGCCGCGCCTGGACGGAGTGGAACAGCCGACGCCTGGAAGCCGACGCCAACGGGTTGCCGTTCGACGAGCCGCCGCCCTCCGGCTGACCGCGCGCGGGTCGCGGCGAACGGGCGGACGCAAGAAACGCCAAGACGGCGCGAGGCGGGGATTGACGATTCGCGCATCGAGGCGGAAGTCCTGACGCGGTTCGTTCTCGGATGGGAGCGCGAGCGAGCGCCCGCGCTCCCTCATAAGCCGCGGACTCGGCGTCGCTCATCGCCGCCCGTCCGCGGATAGCCCGCTTGCAAGCCGTTCACGCTAGAGCGCGCTGGCGCATCACGGCGACATTCCCGCCGACGCCTGAGCGCCGCGCATTAGGATTTTCTCCACGGCGAACCGTTGCGCCCTTCCCAAATGCACTAGGTCGTTAAGCCCCTTGTAAAGGCGCTGGTCGTCGGCGTTTCGGCGGCGCAACTGCTCCAGAGTCATGCGGTTGCTTTTCGTTCTGTTGCAAGTCGGATGAAGCAGGGCGAGGTTGTACAGCTCATCGGAGCCGCCTTCGTTGGCGGACGCCGTCGCCGCGTCGTTTCGCGCCCGGATGCGGTCGACTTCCAGCAGCGCCAGGTCGCGCTCGCCGCCGGGGAAGGTCGGCGCTTCCCATCCGCATCCCCAACATTCCGCGCCGAATTCGTCAATGAGAAGTTTCTTCGCTCCCTCTTTGGGTATGCGCCCAGACCAGGACGCAGAGCGCGCCGATGGCTTCTTTCGCTGACCCCCCGCAACCGTTCGAAGGTTGTGGAACGGCTACGGATCCGCGTCGTCGCGGGCGGGCAAATCGTTGGGTCCGAGTACCGAAGCGCGCTTGCCCCAATCCGCTTCTACCCTTTCGGCGAGTCCCAGATTCAAGGCTTCATCCGTCGCGCGCATGCCTTCCGGGTCGCTCAGGGCGATGTTGTTCAGCCGAAAGCGGCGCTTGAGCATCGTCTCGGAAGTTGGACGCTCCGAAAACGGCGTCCATCAGCATCCGCAGATAGGAATTGGCGTGGTCGTCGCAGTGGAGGTAGATGCTGCCCGTCGGCTTCAGAACGCGCCGACACTCGGTTAGCCTCACCGCCATGAACGCGATGTACGCCGCTTCGTTCTCGGAAGCGCAGGCTTCCACCGCCTTGATGACGGCGAACGCCGGGGGATAGTCGTCCTCCATGCGGTTGAGCCAGTCGGGATGGACGTTGTCGTCCCATGTCCGGATGTCCCTTGCGCGGGTGTTGCTTCCTTCGTCGCGCCGAGCGCCGTGTTCCCGCGCCAGCGCCTTCTCAGCGGCGAGTTCGGCGCCGGAGATGGGCGTTTTGGGTTTGTCTGTGAACGTCTCGTTGGCGGCGAAGGGCGGGTCTATGGCGATGAGGTCCACGCAGTAGTTGTTCAGCGCGCGCAGAAACCGCAGGTTGTCCATGATTCCCAGAGTTCAGTTGGACATGTTCAGATTCGCCATCGTTCGCCCGTCCTTTCTCTGTTTCGCGCGCGGCAAGCCGCCCCATCCTCCGCGCCGTCATTCCCCCATCAGGCGGCGTATGTCTTCGTCCGTCATTATGGAGCCGTCTTCTTCGCCGTCCAACGGCGCGTCTTCGACGTCTTCTTTGCCGCGCCATATGTTGAAGGCGCGGTCAATGCTCATTTCGCCCCAGCGGACTAGCAGCAGGACGGGGTACACCGCTTTGAGCCAGCTTATCCCCCCTTCGATGGTCTGCGCGAACACTTCGGAGTAAACGCCGTCCGAGATGGGGCACTCGATGCAGTACACTATCATCAGCTCGTCGTCGCCGCTCTCTTTCATCGTGGTGAACTTGCCCATGCCGGCGCGGTTCAGGCGGTCGCACATGTCGAGGGCGCGGTCGGTTTGGTCGTCGGGGAACCTGACCAGGTCGTTCGCGATGACCGCGAGAAAGGGCCATTGCGGGTTGCGGTCGAGAACGAACACGTCGACGTCCCAGCCGCCGTCCGGCGCGTCCATGGAGATTTGGGGCAGGACGACGGTGTTTTCCATCACCACCTCGTGGCCCCGGTCGTTCTTCCGCGCCCACTTTATGACGGTGTCTTGAAGCAGTTTAGTCGGGTTCATTTTTAGGGATTTTCCGCCTTTCGTTTTATGTGGTTTGCGTCCGCCGCCGTCATCCCAGCGCGCGGTTGGCGCGCTCTATGCGAAAGACGCGCCCCGCCAGGGTCAGACGCGCGCCGCGCCACGCGGTTTCAAGCTCTTCGCGCTCGTCTTCGCTCGGCTCGCGTCCGCCGTATTTGGCGCGGGCGTAGGCGGCGGCTATCTTGCGGACGCCTTCGGCGGCGGGCGGAGCGGTATTCGCGAGACGCTCGGCGTACTCGATTGGCGTCTGGCTTGGGCGGCGTCCCGCGCCGGCTAGCCAGCCTAGGCGGGTCATTTTGCCGTAGATGCGCGCTTCGGGGGGCAAGCCGCGCAAGCCGTAGTTCCAGACGGCGAACCCCAGCAGCCACGCGCCGACAGCCGCCGCGACGCCGGCAACCGCCGCGACGATATAGGGCGCGTAGTCGGCGTCCGAGAAATCCAGCGCGCCGCCCCCGCCGCCCGTTTCGGTTACGTCGTCCTCCAGCATCGGATCCAGTCCGGACAGCCCGAATCCGCCGTCCGGGTCTTGCTCCAGCGGGTCGCTGGTCAGCCCCAACCCTTCGGCGCTCAGCGGCGTTCGGCGGTGGGTCTGCCAATTCGGGGACGGCTCGAAGTCTATCCAACCGTATTCGGGGAAGTACGCCTGCGTCCAGCTGTGGCTGTCGGAATCGCGCATTACGCGCTGGCCGTCGGCGTTCGGCTCGCCGGGGGCGTAGCCCGCCGCCACGCGCGCGGGGACGCCCGCCGCCCGCAACAGAACCGCCATCGCCGAAGCGTAGTAGTCCGAATAGCCTGTCTTGGAATCGAACAGGAACCAGTCCACCCCGTCCGCGTCGGCGGGCGGCGGCTCTATGTCGCGCGAGAAGATGAACTCGTCGCTCCGCAGATAGTCCCGAATCGCCAGCGCCTTGTCGAGCGGATTGTCCGCGCCGGCGGTCAGGCGCTCGGCGAGCGAACGCGCGCGGGCGGGAAGCGATGACGGCAACTGAAGGTAGTGGTCGGAGATGAACGATTCGTACTCGGCGGACGCCGAGCGCAAATCGTCCTCGCTCGCGGTCGATACGTAGGACGTGATTTCGTACCGCTCGTTTTCGACCGCGCTTTGGTCGAAATTCCACGCCACGAGGTCGGGCGCGCCGGGGGCTTTTCGCTGGATTATCACCGCGTCGACCGCGCCGGACGAATCCTCTCGCGCTTCCACCACCAGCATGTCGTCCGGCAGAATCCCCGTCGCGGTCGCTTGGGCGCGGGCGGCGGATTGGCCGGCGGCGCCCGCCCGGATATTCGCCGCCAACTCCTGGACTTCGGGCGGGAACTCGGCGTCCACGCTGGCGTTGTTCATATAGACGGCGAACTTGCGGGGCGCGAGCGCTTCCGCCGTTCCGGGCCTGTCGACCCACTCGAACGCGCCGCCGGCGAGCATTTTGTCGGTCTCGAAGCCGACTTGCATCGTCTGCTCGCGCGGCTCGCGCTTCAGGTTGTCGCCTCTCGGCGGCGGCGGCGTGTCGGGGCCTATCGCCAGATGGTCGGTCTCGGTCGCTATCCACCCCTTGGGGGTGTAGTAGTTGTAGGTTTGCGAAAGCCAGTAGGAGGGGTACTCTGTCGTCGCCCAAGCCGCCGGCTCGCCGCCGAAGGAAATGGCGCCGATGAAGGGCAGCCACTTGCCGAAGAACCTTCCCGGCTGGTCTTTCTTCGTGGGCAGGGCGGCGAACATGCGCGAGAAGAAGTCCTCCGCGGCGGCGACCGGGGCGCGGGCGGTCGTCCACGCCTCCGCGACGGCGCTGTTCGTATAGACGCGCATCGGCAGAATCACGGCGATTATCAGCGCGGCGGCGCTGAACCAGGCGGCGGCGTGCAACGTCGCCCATCCCGTCGCCGGCGAGAAAGCCACCGCCATCCGCTTCCAGCGCTCATGACGCTGCAGAACGCTCACGCGAACGACCAGAATCATCGCCAAGAACGCGAATATGAAGAAGCGCGCGCCGAAGGTGTCCGGCAGAAAACTCAGGTTGGTGAGAATCGCCGTCCCCAGCAAAACGACCGCCACCCAGACGTTGTCGCGCCGGAAGATGAACCAAGAGCTGAGGAAGCCGACAGTCCAGCCGATGGCGAGCATGGCGATGAAGAACGGCAACAAGTCAATGCTGATTCCGCCGGTCGTGGCGGCTTCCCACCATATGTCCAGGCGGTCGAGCGTTTCGGCGAACCGCGCCGCCGGGGAGCCGCCTTCCACCTGCGTGGACGCCTGCCACGCCACCGCGACCGCGCCGATGGCGAGTCCGGCGGGGATGAGGGCGTACCAGCGCCCCGGCGACTTGGCGAGGGCGAGTCCGACCAGCGCCGACCACGCCATTATCGCCGTCATGCCGTCCATCTCCACCCACTCGGCGGCGTTGACGGAATCCGCCACTATCAGCATCGCCATCAGCAGAAAGGCGAGCGTCGCCCAACCCTGCCGCGGGCTGTACTTTCGCAGCCATTCGAGGGCGGCGTTTCGCGGGCGGGAGTCTTCGTTCCGCCTGCTCAGCAGCTCGCCTATGGTTTGAGCGGAGTTCACGCGGACGCCCCCATCGTCGTTCTTGCCGCATTAGCCGCGCCGTTTTCGGAATCTCGCGGCGCGACCGGACGCGAAAGCGCGACCGGAATCGAATCGCCCATCCGAACGACGTAGGGGACGACGCCGGCTTCGTGGAGCGGCGCGAGCGCGTCCATCGTGCGGAACATGCCGCCGAACGATTCGCCGTCCACCAGAATGGCGGTCACGTTCACGCGCCGCCTGCCGAGCTCGCGGACGGCGGTCGTCCACGCCGGGCGATGCGACGGGGTGATGATGGCGACCGAGCTGTGCGTCCCCCAGGCTTGCTCTTCGCGCGCGATGACGTCTTCCAGCGGAGTCGCGCCTTCCGCCTTGCTTCGCGCCAGGATGTCCAAGACGCGCTCGCTCTGCCCCGCGCCGGCGTCCGCCGGCAGAAGATAGCGCTCGTCCCCGTGCGCCACAAGCCCGACGGGGAGTTGGGCGCTCAGAAACTTCCGCGCCAAAGACGCCGCTATGGACACGGCGTATTCATCCGCGCTTTCCTCAAGCTCGCCCGCTTGGACGTCTCGATGCAAGTCGACCACTATCCACACGTCGCTGGCGAGTCCGAGGTCGAATTCTTTGGACATCAGCCTGCCCGTCCGCGCGGCGCTGTTCCAGTGGATTCTGCTCAGGCTGTCGCCGAAGGCGTATTCGCGGACGCTGGCGGCGTGGGGCGTCAAGTCGTGGGAGCGGCGGCGCGCGGAGCTTTCGCCGGTCAGAAACCCCGCCGGAACCGCGAACCCCGGCAGGTCGTGAACGCGGGGATAGACTATCAGGTCGTCCTGCCCGCCGAAGTCGCGTTCGCTCGCGAACAGCCCGAAGGGGTCGCCGCCGGACACGCGGACGGGGCCCAGCTTGTAAACCCCGCGCTTTCGCGCCGGCGCGAGCGAGCGCCAAGAGCGAAACCCCCTGGACGGCAGGTTTATGGCGCGCCCGTTGCGGTAGCCCGGCATGTCGGAGACGTCTTCGACTTCCAGCGGCGATTTGGGGAAGGCGCCGGCGTTGCGGACGGTGAGGCGCTCTTCGACGTCGTCGCCCACTCTGGCGCGTTTCGTGCGCCGCTCCACGCTCACTTCGAGTCCTCTCATCGCCAGCCAAGCCCACGCCAGCGCGAAGGCGGCGGTGAGCGCCAGTATGTAGATGAGGCGGAAAAACAGCCCGAACCCCGTCGCCGCCCCGGTGATTCCCGCGACGGCGATTAGGGCGGCGACCAGGTAGAGCCGCCTGCGGACGAACAGTCTTGCGCGAGAAATGGCGTCATCTCCCGCCCGACGAGCGGGCTTGTCCGCCGGGAACGGCGGTCTCGTCCAAAATGGCTTCCACAATCTCATCGCTCCGCGTCCCACGCATCCGCGCCGCCGCCGACACTATCATCCGGTGGCTCAGCATGGGGACCGCGAGATGCTTGACGTCGTCCGGCTGGACGAAATCGCGGTCGCGGAGCATGGCGACCGCCTGAGCGCCCCGGAAGAGCGCCAGCGAAGCGCGCGGGGACGCGCCCAGCGCCACATCCTCGCGCGAGCGCGTCGCGTCCGACAGCGCCACTATGTAGCGCTTGACCAGGTCATCGACGTAAACCTCGCGGATGATTCGCTGAAGCGACAGGACTTCCTCCGCGCTCGCCACCGCCTGCAGCGCCTCTATGGGATGCGCCATTTGCTGGCGCTCGACTATCTCAAGCTCTTCGTCCACCGTCGGGTAGCCGAGACGGACGATTAGCAGAAACCTGTCCAGCTGCGCTTCCGGCAGGGGGAACGTCCCTTCGTACTCCACGGGGTTTTGCGTCGCCATGACCATGAACGGGCTGGGCATGGCGTGGGTGACGCCTTCGACCGTGACTTGGCGCTCGTCCATCGCTTCGAGCATGGCGGATTGGGTTTTGGGCGTGGCGCGGTTCACTTCGTCCGCGAGAACGATTTGGGAGATGATGGGCCCCGCCCTGAACTCGAACGCGCCGTTTTGCTGGTTGTAGATGGAGACGCCGGTGACGTCGGTAGGCAGCAGGTCCGGGGTGAACTGGATGCGCTTGAAGGCGCACCCGACGGACTTGGCGACGCTTCGCGCCAGCATGGTTTTGCCCACGCCGGGGACGTCCTCGATGAGGGCGTGTCCGCCGCACATGAGCGCGACGACCGCCAGCTCGACCGCGTCGCTCTTGCCGACCATCACCCGCTCGACGTTCTCGATGATTCTCCGCGCCAAACTTCGCGCGCCGTCCAAATCCTGCAACGAACTCTCCTTGAATCTTGTCGCGGCGCCCCGCCAAGCCGAGCGCCGCGATGATTATACAAGAAAACGCGGCGTTGCGCTTGGTTTTTCTTGGCGGACGGGAAAATTCGCGGAATGACGGAAGAATGAGGGGACGCGAAGGCGCGCTTTTGTCAGAATCAGGATTTATAGGATTAAAGGATTTTCAGGATTGCCCCCCGCGCGTTTTCTCCGCCCCGTCATTCCCGCGAAGGCGGGAATCCAGAGTTGACCAACCAGGATAGCCGCTAGGAATCACGGTTGTGGTTGGCGCGCCTGCGCCTAGCGGCGCAGACACCCTCACCCTAGCCCTCTCCCATCAAGGGAGAGGGGATACGTTGGCTTCAGCTCAAGCCTGATTCCTAGTGGCGGGCTTGTCCCCGCCTTCGCGAGGATGACGTTGTTGGGCGACTCTGGATTCCCGCCTTCGCGGGAATGACGGGCGCGCGGGGACAAAATTCCCCGTTTGCGTTCCGCGCCCGTTTATGGTTACATATTCACGCGACAACCCAAGCACAGAAAGGGAGGAAACAATGCCCCGCCCCGTCCTGAAAACGTCCATCTGCGACTTCTTCGAAATCGAATACCCCATCTGTCTCGCCGGCATGGGCGGGCGGTGGACGCCGCCGGAGCTTGTCGCCGCCGTCTCCAACGCCGGCGGATTGGGCGTCATGGGCGGCTCCGGGATACAGGTCGACGAGTTGCGAAAGCGCATCCGCCGCGTCCGCGAGCTGACCGACAAGCCGTTCGGGGTCGACCTGCTGCTCCCCGTCGTCACCGGCAGCGTCGAGCGCGCGGCGGCGGACGAGGCGGGGCGGCAGGAAACGGAGTACGAAGCCGTCCGCCGGCAACATCCGCGCCACGCCGCCTTTGTGGATTCGCTCATCGCGGAGTTCGGAATCGAGAAAGCCGACCCGCCGGAGCCGCCGGCGCTGACCGGCATAGCGCTCGCGCGCGAGCAGGTGGACATGATTCTCGAAGAGGACGTGGACGTCTTCGCCGCCGCGCTGGGGGATCCGGGGTGGATGGTTCCGCAGGCGCATGAGAAGGGCGTCAAGGTGATGGGCTTGGCGGGCAGCGTCCGCAACGCCCAGCGGCAGGCGGCGGCGGGGGTGGACGTGATAGTCGCGCAGGGGACGGAAGCGGGCGGACACACGGGGCGCATCGCCACCATGCCGCTCGTGCCGCAGGTAGCCGACGCCGTTTCGCCGCGCCCGGTGGTCGCCGCCGGCGGCATCGCCAACGGACGCGGAATCGCCGCCGCCCTGGCGCTCGGCGCGGAAGGCGTCTGGATGGGAACCGCCTTCCTAGCCGCCAAAGAGTGCGGCATCTACGAATCCCAGCAACAATCCATCATTGACGGGCGCTCGGAGGATTTCATCATCTCGCGCTCCTACACCGGCAAGACGGCGCGGCAGTATCAGGGGCCTGTGGTGCGCGCGTGGGAGGCGTCCGGCTTGGACATGCTGCCGATGCCGCTTCAGGGAACGCTGATGTCCGGCTTCAACCAGTCCGCCGAGAAGGCGGGGCGCCACGACCTGATTTTCAACCCGGCGGGCCAAGTGGCGGGGATGATAGACCAAGCCCGCCCCGCCGCCGAAATCATGGAGGACCTGGTGGACGAGACGCTGGCGGTGCTGGAGCGGGTGAAAGAGCGGGTGAGGACGTAGGGGGAATCCGGAGAGCGCCGCCAAGATAGCCACGCGAAACCAAGCCCGAACCCCAACCAACAAATCCCCTATCCCTTGATGGGCTTACAAGGGTATGTTCATGGAAACCAAGCGCCGAGCGCAACCAACGTATCCCCTCTCCCTTGATGGGAGAGGGCTAGGGTGAGGGTGCCTGCGCCGCTAGGCGCAGTCCCGCGCGGATTGCCCGCCAACCCCAAACATACCCCAACAAGCCATTGATGGGAGAATGTGAGCCGCGCGCAAGCGCGGCTTTGCGCGCGCCTTGTCAGAATCAAGATTCCACCCCCCCAACCCAGCGCTTGCCCCGGCGAAAACGCACGCCGGCGGAATCCTGAAAATCCCATAATCCCCCAAATCCTGATTCTGACAAAACGCCCAATTCCGGCTATGTCCAAAGGAACCCCCCGCATGGAATCCGACTTCTACGAAAACCCCATACTCAACTCCCCATACGAATACCCGTCGCGCCACTGGGAATTGGACGGCGCCGGCCAGCCCACGACGCGGATAATCAATACGCGGCGGACGGCGACGTTCATCGCCCCCGTTCCGCCTCCGCGCAGGCGTAGGGGCGACGCCCAGATGAGCTTCGACGCCGGCGGACTGGACGAATCCGGCGACGGCGGCGGCAGCCAGCGCTACGACCGCAACGCCAATGTGGACGACGTCCGCCGCCGCGTGGACGCTTGGCGGCGCATCCCCAACCCCAACGATTGGGGCGTCACGCCAGAGACCGCGCGCCTTCTGCGCCACTGGCGCGAGCATCAATTCGCCGACTACCGCCCCTTCTTCTGCCAAATCGAGGCGGCGGAGACCGCCATCTGGCTCGCCGAAGTCGCCCAAAAGTCGCGCGACGGGCGCGCCATACTCCAGCGCCTGCGGAGCGTCAACGGCGAGGCGAACCCGGAACTCGACCGAATCGCCCTCAAACTCGCCACCGGCGCGGGCAAAACCACCGTCATGGCTATGCTCATCGCGTGGCAGACCGTCAACGCCGTCCGCCGCCCCAACAGCAAGCGATTCACGCGCGGCTTTCTCGTGGTCGCGCCCGGCGTCACGATACGCGACCGGCTGCGCGTTCTGCAGCCCAACGACCCGGACGCCTACTATAAGAAACGCGAACTCGTCCCAACCGACATGCTCGGCGACATTGACAAGGCGAAGATAGTGATAACCAACTACCACGCCCTAGCGCCGCGCGAGCGGCTGAACGCAGCCGCCGGAACGCGCCGCCTGCTGAACGGGCGAACCGGCGAGCCGATGCGGACGACCGAAACCGAGGGCCAAATGATGCGCCGCGTCATGCCGGAGCTGATGGGCATGAAGAACATCATGGCGCTGAACGACGAAGGGCATCACTGCTACCGCCGCAAGCCGGGCGAGGACGACGAAGGCAAGCTGACCGCCGAAGACCGCCAAGAGGCGCGGAAGAACGAAGACGCCGCCCGCGTCTGGATAAGCGGACTTGAAGCCGTCCGCCGCAAAATCGGAATCTCGCAAACGGTCGACCTCTCCGCAACCCCCTTCTTCCTGCGCGGCTCCGGATACGCCGAAGGGACGCTGTTCCCTTGGACGGTATGCGACTTCTCGCTCATGGACGCCATCGAAAGCGGCATCGTCAAGCTCCCCCGCGTGCCGGTGGACGACAACCTGCCCGGCGAAGACTCGCCGCGATACCGCTATCTGTGGGAAAACGTCAGAAGCGAAATGCCCAAGGCGGGGCGCTCCAAATCCAGCGCCCCAGCCGACCCGGACACGCTCCCAACGCTGCTCAAGACCGCCCTTGAAGCGCTCTACGGACACTATGAAAAGACATTCGACAGCTGGCGCGGCGCCGGCGTCGACGTCCCGCCGTGCTTCATCGTCGTCTGCAACAACACCGCCTCATCCAAGCTCGTGTACGACTACATATCGGGATGGGAGCGCGGCGACCCCGACGACCCCGAAGGCGGCGAGCGCGTCGTCCGCAACGGACGCCTGCGGCTGTTCGACAACTTCCAGGAAGACGGCTCGCGCCGCGCGTCGCCGCGAACGCTGCTGATAGACAGCGAGCAGCTCGAAAGCGGAGACGCCCTCGCGCCCGACTTCCGGCGCGTCGCCGCCGAGCAGATAGACCGCTTTCGCCGCCAGCGCCTGCAGAGAACCGGCGACAGCGCCCAAGCCGCCGCCATCACCGACCAAGACCTGCTCCGCGAAGCGATGAACACCGTCGGCAAGCCGAAAACGCTCGGCGAATCCATACGCTGCGTCGTATCCGTCTCCATGCTCACGGAGGGTTGGGACGCCAGCACGGTCACCCACGTTCTCGGCGTCCGCGCCTTCGGGACTCAGCTGCTTTGCGAGCAGGTCGTCGGGCGCGCCCTGCGCCGGCAGTCTTACGACCTGAACAAAACCAGCAGGCTAGACGCCGAGTACGCCGACGTTCTCGGAGTGCCGTTCGACTTCGCCTCCGCCCCCCGCCAAGCGACGCCCACGCCGCCCAAGCTCACAATCCGCGTCCATGCCGTAAGCCCGGATCGCGACGCGCTGGAAATAACCTTCCCGCGAGTGGCGGGATACCGCGTCGACCTGCCCAACGACCGCCTAACCGCCAACTTCAACGACGACTCCGTTCTGACGCTCACGCCGGATTTGGTGGGTCCCACCATAGTCCGCAATGAAGCCATCATCGGCGAGGGCGTGAATCTCGACCTAGTCCGCTCCGACAAAATCAGGCGGCAGACGCTGGCGATGAACCTCGCCTATCACCTCATAATGAATAAGTGGGGCGACCCGAACGGCGAGCCGCGCCTGAATCTCTACGGGCAGATGAAGCGCGTGGCGACCGAGTGGCTGGACAACTGCCTGCAATGCGTCGGCGGAACCTATCCCGCCCAGCTCATGTACAGGGAGTTCGCGGACATGGCATGCGAGCGCATCGCAGCCGCGATTAACAGCGACAACGCGGGCGAGCGCCGCATCCGCGCCGTTCTCGACCAATACGCCCCGATGGGCAGTTCGCTTGACGTGGATTTCAGAACGGCGAAGCCGGTGTACCGAACCGACGCCCGCAAGTGCCACGTCAACTACGTCGTGATGGACAGCGGCTGGGAAGGGGAGTTCACTAGAGTCATCGAATCCCACCCGCGCGCAATCGCCTACGTCAAAAATCAGGGCATGTCTTTCGGCGTCCCGTACAGATACGCCGCCGTCAACCGAACCTACTACCCTGATTTCATAATCCGCATAGACGACGGAAACGGCGCGGACGACCCGCTGAACCTAGTGGTGGAAACGAAGGGCTACCGCCGAGAGGACGCCAAAGAGAAGCGCAATGCGATGGAGACCCTCTGGGTCCCCGGCGTCAACGCCCTGCGCCGCCACGGACGCTGGGCGTTCGCCGAGTTCACCGACGCCTTCCAAATGCAGGATGAGTTCGAGAAGCTGGTGAACGAGGCGGTTGGCGGCAGGGGCTAAGGAGCATTGCAGTCCGCGCTCTGCCCCGACATTCCCGACTGCGACCTTCGTCATTCCCGCGAAAGCGGGAATCCAGATGCCCCAACCATGCCCGCTACTTGAAATCAGGCTTGAATTGAAACCAACGCATCCCCTCTCCCTTGATGGGAGAGGGCTAGGGTGAGGGTGTCTGCGCCGCTAGGCGCAGTCCCGCGCGGTTTGTCCGCCGACTCACTCTTCGCTCCCGCCTAATGTCAACACTGCCTAGTTCTCCGACATTCCCGCGAAGAGTATGCTAACATAAGACCGTCCGCAACCAGCAATCCTCAAGACTGGAGAATCCCCGCATGGTTATCCACGCAGAAGAAAGACCCCGCGCCGAAGAGCGCCTCAGCCACCTCGAAGGCGCATATGGCCACCTCGCCACCAAAGCCGACGTCGCCGAATCCGAAAACCGCGTGATTCGGCAAATCGCCGAAGGGAGAGCCGAAACCGCCGACCTGCGAACCGAAGTGCGAACGGGGTTCGCCGAAGCCGAAACCCGAACGAACCAGCAAATCGCCGAGCTCCTCCGGGAAAACGCCGAGCTCCGCAAAGAAAACTCCGAAGCCGAAGCACGCTCAAACCAGCAAATCGCAGAACTCCGCAAGGAAAACTCCGAAGCCGAAGCACGCTCGAACCAGAAAATCGCAGAACTGCGAACCGAAGTGCGAGAGGGATTCGCCGAAGCCGAAGCCCGCGCGAACCAGCAATTCGCCGAGACCCGCCGGGAAAACGCCGAAAACCAAGCCCGAAACACGCGATGGATAATCGCCGTCGGCGGCCTCATCGTCGCCGTCATAACCCTGCTTGACCGGTTGCTCGGCTAGGTCGGATGCGCCCGCGCCCCGCCCGCGATGGCGTTGCGCTAACATAAGACCGTTCGCAACCCGCAATATCCAAGACTGGAGAATCCCCGCATGGTTATAAACACTGAAGAAAGACCCCGCGCCGAAGAGCGGCTCAGCCACCTTGAAGGCGCATACGGCCACCTCGCCACCAAAGCCGACGTCGCCAACCTGCGAGCCGAAGTGCAAGCGGGATTCGCCGAAGGGCGAGCCGAAACCGCCGACTTGCGAACCGAAGTGCGAACGGGATTCGCCGAAGCCGAAACCCGAACGAACCAGCAAATCGCCGAGCTCCTCCGGGAAAACGCCGAGATTCGCAAGGAAAACGCCGAAGCCGAAGCCCGCGCGAACCAGCAAAACGCCGAGACCCGCAGGGAAAACGCCGAAAACCAAGCCCGAAACACGCGATGGATAATCGCTGTCGGCGGCCTCATCGTCGCCGTCATAACCTTGCTCGACCGACTGCTCGGCTAGGTCGGATGCGCCCGCGCCCCGCCCGCGAAGAGTATGCTAACATAAGACCGTCCTTAACCCGCAATCCCCAAGGTCGGAGAATCCCCGCATGGTTATCCACGCAGAAGAAAAACCCCGCGCCGAAGAGCGCCTCAGCCACCTTGAAGGCGCATACGACCACCTCGCCACCAAAGCCGACGTCGCGGACCTGCGAACCGAAATGCAAGCGGGATTCGCCGAAGGGCGAGCCGAAACCGCCGACTTGCGAACCGAAGTGCGAACGGGATTCGCCGAAGCCGAAGCTCGTTCGAACCGGCAAATCGCCGAACTCCGCAAGGAAAACGCCGAAGCCGAAGCCCGGACGAACCAGCAAATCGCCGAACTGCGAACCGAAATGCAAACGGGTTTCGCCGAAGTGCGAACTGAAACCGCCGAAATGCGAACGGGTTTCGCCGAAGTGCGAACCGAAAACGCCGAAAACCAAACTCGACTCATCAGATGGGCAATCGCCATCGGCGCCCTCGTCGCCGCCGCCGTAACCCTGCTCGACCGACTGCTCGGCTAAGCCCGCAAACCGCAATCCCCAAAATTAGAGGCTGTGTCTAAAAGCTGGAGGTATGACATGATAGCGTCATCATGACAGAAAGCCATACGACTCCGACCTCACAGACGAACAATGGAGCGTCATCGAGCCCACGCTCCCGCCAGCCAAGCCGCTCGGCAGACCGCGCGCGAACCTGCGCGAAGTCGTCAACGCCGTCATCTACGCCGCGCGCGCCGGCTGCTCTTAGCGGATGCTCCCGCGCGACCTGCCGCCGTTGCCGACCGTCCGCAAACAATTCAAGCGATGGACGAGGGACGGAACCCTGGAGCGAATCCACGACGCCCCGCGCTCCCAAGTCCGGGAATCCGATGGGCGGGACGCCAGCCCCAGCGCCGCCATAATCGACAGCCAAAGCGTGAAAGCCACGCAAAAAGGGGGGCTCGCGGATACGGCGCGCGGGCAAGAAAGTGAACGGGCGCAAGCGGCGCATCGTCGTGGACGCCCAAGGGTTGTTGCTTGACGCGGTCGTCCACCCGGCGGACATTCAGGACAGGGACGGGGCGAAGACGGTCGTCGGCAAGTTGGCCGGACGATTCCCGAGGCTGAGCCTCATCTGGGCGGACGGCGGCTATGCTGGAAAGTTGGCGGACTGGGTTCGGGAGAACGCGGACTGCGACATTGCGGTCGTGAAGAAGCCGAAGGGCGAACGCTGGTTCTCGGTTCTTCCTAGGCGCTGGGTGGTTGAGCGGACGTTCGCGTGGCAGGGCAACTTCCGCAGGCTGAGCAAGGATTTCGAAGAGCTGGCCGAGGTGTCGGAGAGCTGGGTTCGGACGGCGATGATTCACCTGATGCTCCGCCGTCTGACCGCATGACGCTTTTAGATACAGCATCTTATAGGGGTATGTTGTTGGCTGGCAGACTGCGCCTGGCGGCGCAGGCGCCCTCACCCTAGCCCTCTCCCATCAAGGGAGAGGGGATTCATCGCTCGCGATTTCGGGCTTGGCTCCGAGTGGCTTGTGTCCCCGCCTTCGCGAGGATGGCGTTGTTGGGAGACTCTGGATTCCCGCTTTCGCGGGAATGACGGGGGCGGGCGCGGGAATGACGGGGGCGGGCGCGGGAATGGCGGGGGCAGGATTCGCGGCTTGCGGTTCGCGCTTGGTTGCGAGTAGCATGCCTTCGCAATTCCCCATAGCCCGCAGGTTCCCCATGAAAGACTTTCACGATTCCCCCAACGCGATTATCCGGCTCGCCGAGCGCGGCGACGTCGATGCGATGCTGGCGATTTACGCGCCTGTGGTCGAAAAGACCGCCATTTCGTTCGAGCTGGCGCCGCCGAGCGCGGATGAGTTCGCGGGGCGGGTGGACGCCGTTCTCGCTTGCCGCCCTTGGCTGGTCTGCGAAATCGGCGGGCGGGTTGCGGGCTACGCCTACGCCAGCGAGTTCAAGTCGCGCGCCGCCTATCAGTGGTCGGTGGAAGTCACCGTCTATGTCCACGCGGATTATCGGCGGCGCGGCGTCGGGCGGGCGGTGTATGAGGCGCTGTTCGCCTGTCTGCGCCTGCAGGGGTTTCGCGCCGCCTACGCGGGCATCGCGCTGCCGAACGCGGCTAGCGTTGCGCTGCACGAGCGCATGGGGTTCGAGCGCGTCGGCGTCTATCCCAAAGTGGGCTACAAACTGGGCGCGTGGCGGGATGTCGGCTGGTGGCGTCTGGCGCTGTCGGACGCGCCGGACGACCCGCCGCCCGCGCCGCCGATTCCGCTGCCGGAGCTGGCGGACGACGAGCGCTTCGCGCGGGCAATCAGCGCGGGGGGCAACTTTTGACGCAGAGGCGCGAAGGCGCAGAGGGACGCAGAGGGGGGATGATGAGGTTAGTCGCCGGTTTTCGGAGGCGTTGGATTCGTCGACGCAACCCTTTGCGCCATCGCGCCATTGCGTTGACAACTAACCTATTCTCTCTGCGTTCCTCCGCGTCTCCGCGCCTCCGCGTCAAAAAGACGGCGGTCAGCCGATAATCAGAACGCCACCGCGTGAGCGCGAACGAAGTCCGCGTTGACTTCCGCGCCCAGACCCGGCGCGTCCGGGACGATGAGGTCGCCGTTGACTATCTCCAAGCCGGGGCTTATCAGGTCGCCGTAAACCGACAGGTCGTAGCGTGAAGTCTCCAGCTTGTAGAAGTTGGGCGTGGTCATCATCACATGCGCGCCGGCGAGGACGTTGATGGGGCCGCTGGCGTCGTGCGGCGACATGGGAATGTAGTACGCCTCCGCCATCGTCGAGATTTTCTTGAGCTCGGTGATGCCGCCCGTCCAGGTCACGTCGGGCATGGCGAAGTCCGCCAAGCCGTTCTCGAAGATGGGGACGAATTCCCAGCGCGTGTGCAGGCGCTCGCCGACGGAGATTTTGACGGGGATTTCTCGGCGAACCTGCTGGAGCGCCTTCCAGCTTTCGACCGGCACCGGCTCCTCGAACCAGTGTATGCCGTGGGCGGCGAGGCGGTTCGCCAGCTCGATGGCGGTCGGGACGTTGTACATGCCGTGAGCGTCTATGAGGATTTCGATGTCGGGGCCTATGGCGTCCCTCACCGCGCCGACGATTTCATCGGCGGCGGCGATGCCTTCCCGGCTCAGTTGCCCGTCCATGAAGCCGTCGTTGCCGCCGGGGATGAAGCGCATCATCGGGTCGAACTTGAACGCTTCGTAGCCGGCGTCGATTATCTGCCGGGCGTCGGCGATGGCGTCCGGTATGTTGCGCGGCTCCGGCGGGTGGGTGTAGAGGGCGATGCGGTCGCGGACAGGCCCGCCGAGCAGCTGGTAGATGGGCAAGCCCAGCTCCTTGCCGCGAATGTCCCAGAGGGCGATGTCTATGCCGCTGATGAGCGCCGTGACCGCCCCGCGCGTTCCCACGTAGGTGAACGCGCGGAAGATCTTCTGCCAGAGGCGCTCGAACTCGTGGGCGGTCTCGCCGGCGAGGTAGTCGCTGACCTGCGCTATCATCGCCGCCATGGCGCGGTTGGCGACGGGGCCGGGGTAGGTGGTGACTTCGCCCCAGCCGGTGATTCCCTCGTCGGTGTCGACCTGCACCAGAACCAGGCGGCGGTCGTTCTCCACAAGGCGCTGGTCGGCGCCCACGCGCATCCGCCAAGGGAAGCTGATAATCCACGGGGTCACTTTGGAGATTTTCATGTTGGCGCATCCTTTCGCGGTTTTGAGGGTTAGTATATACCATCGGAAAGAATTTTGCGGAAGGTCCAGAAAAGGGGGACGCAAAGGCGCGAAGGCGCGGAGGGACGCGGAGGGGGGAATTATCGCAATGGGATTTTCGCATAGCCCGCGCCCTTTCGCGGATTTGCGCGCCGCCCCACTAACCGCCGCCGCCCGCGTCGTGCTAAACTTGACGGCGGCAAAAATCAGCCGGCGAAGGAGAGGCGAACGGCTCGCATGTCCAAAATCGGATTCGTCTATAACGCGCTTGTGGCGGAGGCGCCGCAGCTCATCGAGTCGCTCATCGCGCGGCTTGATTTGGGCGGGCGGTCTTGGACGTCGTCCGCTTTCGACGTGGGCGGGCGCGGCGCGGAGTTCGCGGACACTTCCATGGTCGTGGTCGCCGGCGGGGACGGGACGATACTGCGAACCGTCCACGCCGTCGCCGCCCGCGCCGTCCCCATCGTCGCCGTCAATCTGGGGCGCGTCGGCTTTATGAGCGAGTTGCGGGCGGAAGACGCCGCCGAGCGGTTGCCGCTCTACTTCAACGGAGACGTCCGCGTCGAGCGCCGGATGATGCTCCGCGCCGTCGTATCGGATGGCGGCGGGCGCGAAATCCTGAGCGCGGACGCGCTTAACGACGTCGTCGTCGGGCGCGGCGGGGTCGCGCGGCTGCTCGACATCGGCACGACGGTGGACGGCGAGTTCCTCACGTCGTATCGCGCGGACGCGGTGATAGTGTCGACGCCGACGGGCAGCACGGGCTACGCGCTTTCGGCGGGCGCGCCGATATTCTTCCCGGAGGCGCTGATGATGATGCTCCAGCCGGTAGCCGCCCACACGGGGTTGCGCGACGGGCTGGTTCTGCCGCATGATACGGAGGTGCGGCTGGCGGCGACGGACGGCGAGCATGCGTCCCTGAGCGTGGACGGCATGGACGACGTGGAGTTGGCGCCGGATTTCACGGTGACGGTTCGCCGCAGCCCGCACGAGGCGCTGTTTTTGCGCGCCCAGCCGCGCACGGCGTTCTACACGGATTTGACTCGGCGGCTTGGGCTGGTTTACAACCTGACCCATCCCTAGAACAACCAAACCGAACGCCCAAACTGAACATGGAGAAGCGGACATGGCGGAAAACCCGCAAGTCGTAAACAGCGAGACCGTATTCAGCGGTCGCATATTCGAGGTTCGCCGAGACGCCCTGCTGACGGCGGACGGGCTGCGCTACGAGCGCGAAGTCGTCCATCATCCCGGCGCGGTGGCGATTGCGCCGATAGACGCGGACGGCAACGTCCTCATGGTTCGGCAGTACCGCCACGCGGCGGAGCGCTATCTGCTGGAGATTCCGGCGGGGGTTCTCGAGAGCGGCGAGTCGCCGGACGACACGGCCCAGCGCGAGCTTCAGGAAGAGGTCGGCTTCGCCAGCCGCAACCTGCGCGCGCTCGGCGGACTCTACATGTCCCCCGGCTTTTGCGACGAGTTCATCTACATATACATCGCCAAAGACCTCGTCCCCAGCCGCCTGCCGGGGGACGAGGACGAAGACATAACGGTCGAGCGCGTGCCGATGGACAGGGTGGAAAAGCTGATAAGGCTAGGCGAAATCCAAGACGGCAAATCGGTAGCCGCCCTGCTGATGGCGCGGTACTTGTTCGACTGAAGCGCCGAGAAAAAAACCCGCGAAAGCGCCAAGCGCCCAGGTGAAACGACAATGCCAGACTACGGAAAAATCTTCTCGCAGATAGACGACATGTCGGACGAGATAATCGCGCTTCACCGCGACCTTGTTCGGATTCCGTCGGTCAACACCGGGTTCATGCCCACCGGGGACGAGACCGCCGTTTGCGAATACGTCCGCGACTGGCTGGCGAAGGACGGCGTGGAGTCCGAGATTCTGGGCAGGGTTCCGGAGCGCGGCAATGTGATAGCGCGAATCGAGGGGCGCAACGCGGCGGCGCGGCTCATGTTCATGTCGCACACGGACGTCGTGCCGGTCGAGGAAGAGGACAAGTGGACGTTCCCGCCGTTCAGCGCGACGGTGCATGAGGGGCGCGTTTACGGGCGCGGCGCGTCCGACTGCAAGGGGCTGCTGGCGGCGCAGATGGTCGCCATGCGCCTGATAGCGCGCAACGGAATCGCCCTCCGCGACAGCCTGATACTCTGCTCCGGCGCGGATGAGGAACACGGCGGGCGCTACGGCTTCGGCTGGTTGGCGGAGAACCATCCGGAGAAGATAACCGCGCCCTTCGCCGTCAACGAGGGCGGCGGGACGCCCATTGAAGCCGCCGGCGGGCTGACTTATCTGCTCGGCGTGGGCGAGAAGGGGCGGCTTCAGGTGGAGTTCGAGATAAAGGGCGTCAGCGCCCACGCCTCCGTTCCTTGGCAGGGGACGAACGCGCTCTATCGGCTTTCGCGGCTGCTCGGAAGAATCGAGAATTACGAGCCGGAGCGCGATACGACGACGAGCCTCTTCGCGCATCTGTCGAACTTCGCGATTGAACACGCGCCGTCGCCGGACAATGTGGATGAGATAATCGCCGAAGTGTCGGCGGACAATCCGCGCTTCGCATCGATGCTGACGGCGCTCTCGCGCATGACGATAACGCCGACGATGATAAACGGCGGCATCAAGTCCAACAGCGTCCCGGAGCGCATAAGCCTGACTTGCGACGTCCGCACCCTGCCGCATCAGGACGACGCCTATCTGCGGGCGGAGTTGGACGGGATAGCGCAGGGAATCCCCGGCGTGGGATACGAAATCGACTACATGGCGGTTCCGAACGCTTCGGATTTCGACACGGAGCTCGCCGACAGCATACGGGCGTCGACCGCTCTGGCGCTGGGCAGGGACGACATACAGTGGGTTCCGGCAATCAGCACGGGGTTCACCGACTCGCGCTTCACGCGCCCGCTGAATGTGATAACCTACGGCTTCTCCGGCTCCCACCCGGATGACGACCCGATGCTGTCGAACGCGCACGGGACGGATGAATCGGTGGGAATCGCCAGCCTAATCAGCGGCGCCAAGATAATGTTCACCCTAGCCTGCGCGATTTGCGGCGCGGAGTAGGAATTCGACGCAAAGGCGCTAGAAATTTGACGCAGAGGCGCAAAGGCGCAGAGGGGCGCAGAGGGTTGAATTATAGATTTCAATGGAAGGATGGACGATTTGGCGAACAAGAAGAAGAAAACAATCTACCTAGCCAACCCATACGGGTTTTCGGAGCAGCAGAAAACCCGCCTGCTGCCCGAAATAATCGCCGCGCTTGAAGGTTTGGGGCTTGAGGTCTGGGAGCCGTTCGCGCGCAACAATCAGGTGGACTTTTCGGAGCCGGGCTGGGCGTACCGAATCGGGCAGGCGGATTTCGCGGACGCGCGCGACTCGGACGCCATCTTCGCCGTCGTGAACGGCGTTCCGCCGGATGAGGGCGTGATGGTCGAGCTGGGCATGGCGGTGGCGCTGGGCAAGCCGACGTTCCTGTTCCGCGACGACTTCCGCCGCGCGACCGACAGCGAGGAATACCCGCTGAACCTGATGCTGTTCACGGGGATGCCGCAGGAAGGCTGGCGCGATTGGTACTACACGTCCATATCGGAAATCGGCGACCCGAACAAAGCGCTGGCGAAGTGGGCGGCGGGGGGATAACATATCGGCGCGGACGGCGGCGCGTCACATCATCCGCAGAACGGTTTTCAGCGAATCGAACGCGGAATCGCCGAATCGCCAGACACCTCTTTCGGCGGCGTCCCCCAAGCGCAAATCGGGGCGCTCTCTGGACGACAGGAAAGCGTGGACTCGCGCTTTCGACGCCCAATTCGCCCTGGGACCGCCCGACGGGGTTCGCTCTACGCAGTCGAAATAATCTTCCACGCAGTCCATCGCCGGGTCTTGGGCGACGGACGCTAGGCATACATCCTCCAAAGCGCCCGTTTCGCCGTTCGGCGGAAGTATCAGATAGCATGTCTTTGGGCTTTCGTTCCCGACGGCGGACTGCAACGGCGCGGCGGGAACGGGCAACGACGCGGCGGACAGGGCGCCGCGAATTCTGTCCCCCGCGCTCGCAGCGCTGTCATCGGCGTCCATTACGATTCCGAGCGATTCCAAGCCCTCGGATTCTTCGACTTCCGCGACGGTTTTGAGAAACGGCCTCAGCCGGTTTCGACCGCCGTAGTCCTTAATCAGAACGTCGTCCACGCCGATGCTCGCCGCCAGAGCGCCGAATAGACGAACTTCGTCAACGCCTTCCACGAGAAGCAGTTTCGCCATCCGCGCTTCAGCCCCCCATGTTCTTGGATTTATGCCTTGCGTCCGTCATTCATCTAATCTCCATCTTGAATTCCGCCGCGACGTCTATCATCTCGGAATCGAAGCTGAACGCTTTTACCTTCCCGTCCTGGCGGGCTATCCGATGGTAAGCGAAATCGTCCGCGCCCTTGTCGCCCAGCGCTTCGCGGGCGGCTATGACGCACTCGCGGCTGTGGGTCGTGGCGACAATCTGGACGTCGAATTCAAGCGCGAGATCGAACAGCGTCGAGAAGATTCCCTTGTGGGCGGAGTAGTGCAAGCCGTTCTCTATCTCGTCCACCAGCAGAAGCCCGCCCTCGACTTGCGCGACCCCGACCGCCAGCTCCAACATGCGGCTAAACCCCTCGCCCACTAGGTTGGCGGGGATGGGCAGGCGGTCGCCGATATATGCGTGGACGACCGGCGCGCCGCCGATTGCGATGACTGTCAACGCGGACAGCGACGGCTCCAAGTTTTTGAGGAAGTCGACGGCTCTCTTTTCTTTTCCCGTGAGCTGGAGCTTTCCCAAATTCACGGATATGACTTCTGGCGCATCGCGATGCCTTGCCGACATGAATCCGGACGGAAAACAGTTCGGTATCTGAGCGCTCTCTTCTCCTACCATAACTTCCGCCTTCGGTTCGGAGTTGGAGAAAGCGGATCCAAGCGGGTGGAGAGTTCGCCAAGCGCGCGAAACGTACTTCTCGCCCTTCTCGTCCTCAAACTCGCTGACGACTTGAAAGCCGCCCGCCCCATCCGCGATTTCCGGCGCGCCCGACTGCGTTAGGCGGAAGGTTACCGGTTCATGTTCGACCGCGATTTTGATAGCGCGATGAGAGCCGTTGGATGAGGATTTCGCGCAAATCAGAATGGGCGTCCGAGCGTCGTGGTTCCGAAAGACGCCGGGGACGGTTTGGGAATTCGTCCCGTCCGGCGCTCCGCGAAAGGCGTCCAGCGTCATAGCCAGCCCCGGACTGTTCGGCGTTCCCAACAGCCACAGCGCCTCCAGCAACGCGGTTTTGCCCGCGCCGTTTCTGCCGCCTATCAGCGTGACCCGCCCAAGCGGGGACACAGTGAGACGCTCTATGTGCCGGAAGTTGGATACGGTCAGCTCGGTTATCATGCCGTCTATTGTACACGCCGCCGCGCCATTCGCCAAATCGCGCTTTTGCGGAATTCATGCTCCAATACGCCCCTTGACAAGATCGCATGATCTGATCAACGATCCGTTCATGCCGCCGACATTTTCCGCCCGCAGTTTCATATCCGGCTCGCCGCCCGCGTGGGCGTCCGCCGACGATTCCGCCGCGCTCTATCTGGGCGACGCGCTGGAGTTGCTGGCGCGCGTCCCCGACGAGAGCGTGGACTGCGTCTGGACGGACCCGCCCTATCTGCTGTCCAACGACGGAATCACCTGCGTCGCCGGGCGCATGGTGAGCGTGAACAAGGGCGAGTGGGACCGCAGCCGCGGGCTGGACGCCGACCACGCTTTCAACCTGCGGTGGACGGCGGAATGTCATCGCGTCCTGAAGCCGACCGGGGCGATATGGGTGTCGGGGACGCTCCACGTCTATCCCAGCGTGGGCATGGCGCTGCGGCAGAACGGCTTTCGGCTGCTGAACGACATCATCTGGGAGAAGCCCAACCCGCCGCCGAATTTGGGGCGGCGGACGTTCACGCACTCGACGGAAGTCGTCCTCTGGGCGAGCAAGGCGGAGAAGGGCAGCCGCCACAAGTACACTTTCAACTACGACGAGATGCGGCGCGAAAACGGCGGCAAGCAGATGAAGACCGTCTGGCGCTTCCCGACGGCGGGGCGGGACGAAAAGCGCTTCGGCAAGCATCCGACGCAGAAGCCGCTGGCGCTGATAGACCGCTGCCTTCGCGCGGGGGCGAACCCCGGCGACGTGGTGCTGGACCCGTTCGCCGGCTCCGCCAGCGTCGGCGTGGCGGCGTCGCGTCTGGGGATGCGCTTCATCGGCTTCGAGATAATGCCGGAGTACGCGGAGATAGGCGCTAGGCGGCTGTCGGCGCTTTCCGACGGCGACGCGCCGCTAATGCCGCAATCAAACAGCGCCGCGATGAATTCGCAAGGGCATTTGGTGGAACCGACCAAGCAATATCAGCCCACAGCGGACTGAACGGGGTTTCGACGATGACACTCGACGCGCCATGCGAGAATTCCAATACGCCTATCTGGGGCAACATCTTCGACCGATACGGGGTTGATAAGCACGACTTTGACGCCGCGCCGTTCCCAATATCGGCGAAACAAATCAGGGACGCCTGCCAGCATTTCGAGCGCGTCAGCCAGAAAGAAGTGCGGCTACTGTCTAAACTGGATACCAGAGAATCCCGCCCGCTCGCCTTTCGCGAGAGAGGGCTTTTCATCTTGCCAGTCAAGAACGGCCATTACATCATACTCAAAGGCGAGGGATACGTGGATATTCCCCAGATAGAATCTCCGTTGCGGGAGTATCGGAGTTCGTTTCCATTTGAGTTGGATACGACGTCGGTCGGGAATTCTGAAATGCAACACTTGGACCGCGCTTACGCGCTGAGCCTGGTCCGACATTTCGCGGACGATGATTCGCTGGTTCTCACCATCAGGGGACGCAAATATACCCCAAAATTCGTTTTTACAGTCGGAGAGTTCAAGATCACCGCCCAGAGCGTCCAGACCGAAGTCGACGGCGGTTACGAGGGCGCGAATCAGGTCGTACTCATAGAAGCCAAAGGAGGCAACGCCAACAACACAATCATCAGACAACTTTACTATCCGTTTCGCCAGTGGCAGAGCTATACCGAAAAGCCAGTCGCGACGTTCTTCTTTCAGCGCATGGACAACGACGAATTCCACCTCTGGCAGTTCGGATTCGACGACGCGAACGATTACAACAGCATCCGATTGCTGAAGTCGGCGCGGTACGCAATCGGATTTTCCAACATGTAATCCGGAGTTGTGCCGCAACTTAGGGGGCGCGGTTTCGGCGAAGGTCAGAGGTCAATGTCCGCCATCTTCTGGATTCCCGCTTTCGCGGGAATGACGGGGTGGAAATCGTGTGCGTCTTTGTCAGAATCAGGATTTGCAGGATTTCGTTTCACTCGGCTCGCGCTTTTAGCCATAACCGGAATTCTCGCCAATACGAATACCGACAAGCGCCTGCCTGTCAGAGACGCGCGCCGGGCGAATCCTGAAAATCCTATAATCCCACAAATCCTGATTCTGACAAAGGCGCGAGAACCTGCCCTAGCGGCGCAGGCACCCTCACCCTAGCCCTCTCCCATCAAGGGAGAGGGGATTTGTCGCTCGCGATTCGCGCTCGCCTTCCCCGCCCTAGTTGCGTATGAAGTCAAACCGCTCGAAGCCGCCGTTGGTTATCGGCACCGGGTCGACGCCCAGCCAGCGCTCCAGGATGGTCGAGTAGGTGATTCGGAAGTCGTTGCTGAAGCGCATGTCGCCCTCCAGTTGGTCTTCCGGGCGCAGGGAGGGGAACTCGCCGTAGAAGCCGCCTTCGACGTCGCCGCCGATGGCGAACGCCACGCCGCCGGAGCCGTGGTCGGTGCCGGCGCCATTGTCGTTGATGCGCCGCCCGAACTCCGAGAACATGAGAATGAGCGTGTCCTTGTCGCGCCCGTGTTCGCGCAGGTCGTCCATGAAGTCGGCGACGGCGTTGGAGACGTCGCTCCACAGCTTGGCGTGCGAGCTGAGCTCGTTGGCGTGGGTGTCGAAGCTGCCGTGCTGGGTGTAGTACACCCGCGTGCCGACGTCCGCGAACATCACCTGCGCGATGCTCTTCATGTTCTGGGCGATTGGGGTGTCGGCGTACTCCACGCCGGACGAGTACGCGCCGGGGGCGGTCCGCAGCATGTCCGCGCCCTTGAGGGCGTCCATCCCCACTTGGCTGATGAACTGCGAAATGGCGTCCTTGCCGGAGCCGCCGTAGATCTGCGAGAACGCCTCGATTGCGACGGCGCGGGCGGCTTCGTCCTTGATGTCGGGCATGAGTCCGTAAGTCTCGAGGTTGCCGACGGACGCGACGGGGACATCCTTGGCGTACATGGCGCGGGGCAGGCCTCTGCCGAAGTTGACGCCCATGACGACGTTTTCGGATTTGGGGTCGAGCTCGCGTATCGCCTGCCCAAGCCAGCCCTCCGGGGCGATGTCGGCAGGCTGGGCGGTGTGCCAGACGTCCATCGAGCGGAAGTGCGACCGGTTCGGGTTCGGGTAGCCCACGCCGTTGATGACGGCGACTTCGCCCTCGTCCCACAGCGCCTTAATCGGCCCCATGGCGGGGTTGAGCGCCAGTTCGCCGTCCAGCGGGAGCGCCTTCTCCTGCGGGATGCCCAGATAGGGGCGCTGGTCGTAGTAAAGCCCGTTGGTGTAGGGGATGACGGTGTTCAGCGCGTCGTTGCCGCCGCTGAGCTGAAGCACCACTACCGACTTTTGTCCGTTGCCGTTGTTCGCCATGAGTCGCCTCCCTATCGGGTTGTTGGGGTTCATTCTAGCAGATAATCGCGGCGGGCGGTGGCGATTGCTCAGCGGGTTTCGGAATCTTGGCTGAATTCTTTATGGACCGAACGGGTCGAGAACGGAGCCGAGCGAAGCGCCGGCAAACCGGCGGTGAAGCTCCGCCGATTCGCGCTCCGACAAGCCGGATATGAAGTCGGACACGGTTCGGGCGAGGTCGGACGGCGCGTCAATCCCCTCATCCGCCATATCGCGCAGGCTTTCGGCGAATCTGGGCGGGAAAACCCCGAAGTCTTTGCGAGTGGCGGCATCGAGCAAAATGTTGAACAGGTCTTCGATTACTTTGCGCTGTCCGTATTGTTGGGTGGCTAGGGCGGGGGATTCTATTACATAGACCCATGTCAACTGCTTGAGTATGTCGATTTCTCGCCGAAACACGTCGTCGAACGACACGCCGCTCGCGCCGTTTTCCGTTGGACGGTGAAGGAAAACCGAATTCGTGACGTAGCGCCTAATCAGCCACGCAGTCAGGGTTCGCAAAGAAGCTCGTTGCCGGCGAGTTCCTCTGTACGGTTGCGCCAGCTGAGGACACAGCAGGCGCATGGAATTGGTCAAGTTGTCGAACGTTCGCTTGAGTTCGTCAAAGTCCGATTCGTGATTTCCCATGCGCCTGGCGGCTTTTTCCAGGAAACCGTCGCGTTCTTCCGTCGCGCTCAAAATCCGGTCTAGCGGAATCATTCCCACCCTGTAAAAATCGTCCAGGTCGTGGATGGAGTACGCTATATCGTCCGCCCAATCCATCAGCTCGGCTTCAACGCTTTTGACGTATCCTTGACCGAGTTCGCGCGCCCAGTCGAATTCCGCGCTCTCGGAGCGGTACGCGCCCCATTTGCGCTCTCGCGGACCGCCGCCGGTCTCCCTGAACCAAGGGTATTTCAAGATGGCGTTCAGCGTGGCGCGGCTCAGATTTAGCCCGACAAAATTTGGACGCCTAAGCGAGAGTTTGGTTACTACTCGGAAGGATTGCGCGTTGCCCTCGAATCCGTCCGAATTGCCGGACGCGCGCATCAGTTCGTCCAGTTTCATCTCGGCGACATGTCCAAAGGGCGGGTGTCCGAGGTCGTGCGCGAGGGCGGCGGCTTCCACTACGTCCGGATCTATGCCGCCCAACTCTTCCGCCGCTTCGGGATAGTCCGCGACGGTGTACTCCGCAAGCCGTCGCGCTATCTGCGCCACTTCAAGCGTGTGAGTCAGCCTGTTGCGGAATATGACGCGCTCATTGGCGGCGGCGACTTGGGTGACGCCGCCGAGCCGCCGGAACGCGGACGAGTACAGGATGCGGTCTCTGTCGCGCTGTCCGTAGGTTCGCCGGTCGGGTTGCCTGTCGTCGTCGTGGAAACGGTCGTCTCGGCTTGGGGCGGGCATTTTTCGCTACGCGCTCGCGTTTGGGTAGGCGAATTTGCCGACCACCGCTTTGAGGTAGCGGTCTATGTCCAAGCCCCCATCGTCGAGCATCAGCATGAGGCAGTGGCTGGCGTCCAACTCGTCGAGTTGGAACGCTTCCATGTATTTCGCATGCAGGTCGGGGACCGACATGGGACCGTGCTCGTCCAGTACTTCCACCAGACGCGGCCTGAGCTCTTTGTATTCGGATAGCGGCATCGTCAACTCTATCGCCATGTTCGCCTCGCTTTGGTCGGTTTCGGTTTCGCCTTCCCGCTTTGAGCGGGCTTTATTGTAGAACATTCATGCCCCAGACGGCAAGCGATTTCGCCGCGCTTTATTCCGATTCTATTACCGCAACCTCCACCCGTTGCGCCATGTTGTTGCCCATGCCCTGGTAGTTCCACGGCTGCTCCAGCGGCTGGACGTTCCCCGCCTCGTCGGTGGCGCGGACGGTTAGGGCATGCTCGCCCGGCGCCGCGTCCCACTGCGCCGACCATGCGCGCCAGGCGTAAGCGCCGACGCGGGGGGCTAGTTCGGCGTCCGTCCACGCCGCGCCGCCGTCGGGGCTGAATTCCACGCGGGCGACGCCCAGGCGCCCCGCCCACGCCCTGCCGCGAACGGTGTGGACGCCGGCGCGGACTAGGCGCGTTCGGGTGAGGAAGTCGGGGACGCCGGGCGGAATCATCGCCGAGCGGACTTTGATTAGGTCGACCGGCGCGCCCAGATCGTCGGCGGACTGCGCGTAGCGGTAAGTCCGCGTCTGCTGATAGCCGTCGAACGGCTCGGCAATCGCCTCTACGCGGGTTAGCCACTTGACGCTCGCCATGCCGTACCAGCCGGGGACTATCAGGCGCAACGGGTAGCCGTGCTGCGGTTGGAGCGGCTCGCCGTTCATGGCGTAGGCGAGCGTCACTTCCTCGCGCGCCGCCTGCGCCAGCGTCAGGCTGCGCTGGTAGTACTGCAGCTCGCCGCCCTGAACGCCCTCGTCCGCGCCTGTGAACAGCAACTCGACCGCGCCGTCCGCGATTCCCGCCTCTTCCATGATGGGCGCGAGCGGCGTCCCCGTCCACTCCGCCGTTCCAATCGCCTCAAGCAGCCACGGCTGGCTGACGGCGCGCGGCTCCATGAGCGCCCTGCCGTTGCCGGCGCACTCCATCGTCACGGGAAGCGTTACGCTTGGGCGCGAGATGATTTCTTCCAAACTCAGGACGGCGGGGCGCTCGATCATGCCGCCGATTTCGAGCGTCCATCCCTCCGCCCGCGTTTCGGGGATGTCGAAGTGGATGAGAAGGTAGTGCATCCCCGTCGGCGTGACGTCGTAGCGCAGCCCCTCAAGCGGCATCCCGCGATTGCGGAGCGCGAGCTGGATTTCCTCTTTGTAGAAGAGGTCGGTCGCCGCCGTCTTGCCGCCGTCGCCGACCTGCCTGAATTCGTATGTTGCCATTGGGGGACGCTCTCCGGGGGGGATGATTGGGATGGGCGTGTTGGGGGTTGGCGGGCAATCCGCGCAAGACTGCCCTTGCGGGCAGACACCCTCACCCTAGCCCTCTCCCATCAAGGGAGAGGGGATTCGTTGGTTGGGATTCAAGGTTGATTTCGGGTGGCTATCTTGTCCCCGCCTTCGCGAGGATGACGTTGTCGCGCATCTCTGGATTCCCGCCTTCGCGGGAATGACGGGGCGGGTCAATGGAGAAGGGATTTGCCGGTTGCGATTCGCGCTTGGTTTCGGCGAACATGCCCATGTTAAAGGGCGGACGCCGTTCGCCGTCCGCGCTACATTACGACCACCGAGCGCAGAACCTCGCCGCGCTCCATTTTGTGGAACGCCTCTTCCACGCCGTCGAGCGCGATGGTTTCGGATACGAAGGCGTCCAAGTCAAGCCTGCCTTGCAGGTGCAGGTCTATGAACATGGGGAAGTCGCGCGTGGGCAGGCAGTCGCCGTACCAGGACGATTTAAGCGCGCCGCCGCGTCCGAACACTTCCAGCATCGGCAGCTCTATTTTCATCTCAGGGCTTGGGACGCCGACAAGGACGACGGTGCCGGCGAGGTCGCGCGCGAAGAACGCCTGCTCGTAGGTGGCGGGGTTGCCCACCGCCTCGATGACCACGTCCGCGCCGTTGCCGCCGGTGAGGGCGCGGATGGATTCGACGGCGTCCTCGTTCGCGGAGTTCACCGCGTGGGTCGCGCCGAATTCCTTTGCCCATTCGAGCTTGCGGTCGTCTATGTCCACGGCGATGATGGTGTGGGCGCCGGCAAGGCGCGCGCCGGCGATGGCGGCGTCGCCGACGCCGCCGCATCCTATCACCGCCACCGAATCGCCCCGCGTGACGCCGCCGGTGTTCACCGCCGCGCCCAGCCCCGCCATGATGCCGCATCCGACAAGGCCGGCGGCGGCGGCGGACGCGGACGGATCCACTTTCACCGCCTGCGCGGCGTGAACCAGCGTCAGCTCGGCGAAGGCGCCGATGCCGAGCGCCGGCGACAGCGCGCCGCCGTCCGCCAGCGTCATCTTCTGCGCCGCGTTCATGCTGGCGAAGCAGTACCACGGACGCCCGCGCAGGCAAGACCGGCACATGGCGCAGGGGGCGCGCCAGGCGATGATGACGAAATCGCCGGGCGCGACGTTCGTCACGCCGCCGCCCACGCTCTCGACCGTCCCGGCGGCTTCATGTCCGAGCAGGAAGGGGAAGTCGTCGTTGATAGCCCCCTCGCGGTAGTGCAAATCGGTGTGGCAGACGCCGCAAGCCTGCACCCGAACCAGCGCCTCGCCCGGCCCCGGATTGGGAACGATGATGTCCTCGATGCTCACTTCCGCCCCTCTGGACGACGCTATTACGCCTTTGACGCGGTTTACCATGATGGCAGCCTCTCCGTGAACTATGGAATCGTCAATCGGTTGGGGGGATTTTATAACAGATGGCGCGCGATGGCTAGTCGTTTGGGGGAATTGGAAGCGCGATGGGTTGTCGGTTGGCGGTCGGCTTTCGCCGCCGGCGATTATCCGCTAGAACAAGCCCGGATAACCGGATAGGGAGTCAACGCATGGCGAATAACGGCAATAGCCGGAAGTCGGCATGCGGTCGTTCCCGCGCGGTTTCGAGGTTGATGCAGCCATGTCCGTAACCGCGCGGGCGATAGACGACCAGCAGGCCCCGCCTGGGGATTTTCTGCGAGACGAATTGCGCGGGGCGCATGGGTTCTAGGCTTTGGCGGGATTTCAAGATTTCGCTTCGCCGGACTCGCGCTTTCCCGTGAGAAAACGCGCGCCGGAAGAATCCTGATAATCCTTTAATCCCGCAAATCCTGATTCTGGCAAAAGCCGCGCTTGCGCGCGGCTCACCCTCACCCTAGCCCTCTCCCATCAAGTGAGAGGGAATTTTGTCGCTCGCGAGCGGAAAGGCTATCGCCCCTCCGCGCTGGGGACTATGGACGCCACTTCCAACTCCGCCAGCAGGTTGCGGAACTCGTCCAAGTCTTCGGTGAGCGTCTTGTCGAGGGCGGCGAAGTGGGCGTCGAGCTTTTCGGAGTATTCGGCGAACACGTCGTAAGCCTGGCGCGGCGGGGCGAAGTCGGCGGCGGAGACCACGGGGGCGAGGCCCGCGAGCTTGGCGTTCCAGCGTATCGGCAGATGCAGCCGGTCGCGCGCGCCTCGGTATTCGGTTTGGATTAGGGCGGATTCGGATTCGCCCAGCTTGGCGATTAGGGCGTCGGCGGCGTCCGCGACGGGGCGCTCGGCGGGCGTCCCCTTGGCGCGATTCGCCCACTCGCGGGCTTGGGCGCGGACGCTGCGGATGCGGTTCACGTTGTCGTGCGTCTCGGACAACTTGTCGCGGATGGCGCTCATCAGCGCGAACTGCGCGTCGAAGTCCGCCTGCGTCGCGGCTACGCGGGGGTCTTTCACCAGGTCGAACGTCTGGGTTTGCGAGCGCTCGCCGAGCGTCAGGCGGACTTGGTATCGTCCGGGCGGCGCTAGGATTCCGCGCAGGCTGTCGGCGGTGGTCTTGTCGCCGGGGACTCGGCGCGCGCCGGGGTAGCGCATGTTCCAATCAAACCGGTTCATGCCGCGCTTCGCCCGGACGCGCGGCTCCGGCGGCTCGCCGTTTCCGTTGTCGTTGTCGTTCGTGGCGTCTTTCGCCGCGCCGCTGTCCGCGTCCGGCTTGGCGCTGGAGAACGTCTTGATTTCCGCGCCGTCGGCGTCCATGAACGCGAGCGTGACTTCGCCTTCCGGCTCGTCCTTCAGCCAGTACCAGACGCGGACGCCGGACGGGGGGTTGGCGCCGGCGTCCAGGAATTTGCGCTCCGTCTCGCCGTCTGGGGACTCGACGTCCATGAACGTCACCGCCGCGCCGAGCGCCAGCAGGTAGTTTTTCTTGGCGCTGCCCGACCGCCCCCTGAACGGCGCCGCCATGCGCGTCTTGGTCGGCGGCTTGATTAGGTGGATTTCTTCGTCCGCGAACTCGCCGGACAACTGGCGCAGGCGGCTTATCCCGTCCAGAATCCAAAACCCGCGCCCGTGAGTGGCGGCGATTAGGTCGTCGTCCTTGATGTGCAGATCATAGACGGGGACGACCGGCATGTTGGCGCTCATCGGATGCCAAGTCGCGCCGTCGTCGAACGAGACGCGGATGCCCGTTTCCGTTCCGACGTACAGCGTCCCCGCGCGCTCCGTGTCTTCGCGGACGCAGCGCGTGAAGTCGTCTTGCGGCAGGTCGCCGACGATGGACGTCCACGTCGCGCCGTAGTCGTCCGTCTTATATAGGAAGGGGCGGTTGTCGTCGTGCTTGTAGCGCGTGGCGCAGAGATAGGCGGTGGCGGCGTTGTGGGGCGAGACTTCTATCATGTCGACCCGCGTCCACGCCTCCAAATCGCGCGGCGTGACGTCGCGCCAATTCGCGCCGCCGTCTTGGGAAATGTGAACCAAGCCGTCGTCCGAACCCGCCCAGAAGACGCCGCGCTCGTGGGGGGATTCGACGAACGAGAAGATCGTGCAGTAAGTCTCCGCGCCGGATGCGTCGCCGGTGATGTCGCCGCCGGAGGGCTTCAGCTTGTCGGGGTCGTTGCGCGTCAAATCGGGGCTTATCGCCTCCCAGCTGCCGCCCTGGTCGAGCGAGCGGAACAGGACGTTGCCGGCGGCGTACAGAACGCCCGCGTCGTGGGGCGAGAACTGTATCGGATAAGTCCACTGGAACCTGTACTTGGCGGCGGACGCGCCGTGTCCGATGGTCATTTCGGGCCAGACGGTGATGATGCGTACCTGCCCGGTGGCGTGGTCGTATCTCAGCATGTTGCCGCCGCCGCCCGGCGAGGAGCCTATCGCGCCCGATATGACCACGTTCGGGTCGTTCGGGTCAACGACAATGTAGCCGCTTTCGGATGTTCCGACAACGTAGCAGTCGCCCCACGGAATCGCGCCCTTGTGGGAGCTGGACGGGACGCTAATCGCGCTGTTGTCCTGCTGGGTGCCGTAAACGCGGTAGGGGATTTGGCTGTCGGTGGTCACGTGGTAGAACTGCCCGGTGGGCTGGTTGTAGATGGTCGAGAAGCTGTCGCCGCCGTTGTAGCTGACGCAAGCGCCGCCGTCGTTGCCCTCGATCATCCGGCGCGGGTCGCGGGGGTCTAGCCAGAGATCATGATTGTCGCCGTGCGGGGTTGTGACCTCTTCCCAAGTCTTGCCGGCGTCGATGGACTTCCAAGCGTCGTAGTTGAGAACCCAGACGGTATCGGCGTCCGTCGGGTCGGCGAAGATGTGCTGGTAGTACCAGGGCCGCCCCTGCAGATCGTGGTTGTCGGACGCCAGCGCCCAAGTGTCGCCGTAGTCTTCGGATATGAACACGCCCGGCTTGCGCGCCTCGATTGTGGCGTAAACGCGCCCCGGCTTGGACGGCGCGATGGACACGCCGATTCGCCCGAATGGAAGCTCCGGCAAGCCCGGATTCTTGGATACGTCGTCCCAAGTGTCGCCGCCGTCCAGCGTGCGCCAGATTCCGCTGTCGGGGCCGCCGCTGGACATGTTCCAAAAGCTGCGCCGCGTCTGCCAGATGGACGCGAGCATGAAACGGGGGTTGCCGGCGTCCATGGTCAAATCCGCGACGCCCGCGTTTTCGCTGACGTATAGGACGCGCTCCCAATTCGCGCCGCCGTCCGTCGAGCGGAACACGCCGCGCTGTTCGTTGGGACCGAAGGCGTGGCCGAGCGCGCCGACATACACAGTATCCGGGTCGGTCGGATGAATCCGAACGCGGGATATGTGGCGGGTGTCGTCAAGCCCCAGGTGCTTCCAAGAGCGCCCCGCGTCGGTGGAGCGGTAAACGCCGTCGCCGTGAGTGACGTCCAGCCGGATGGTCGATTCGCCCATGCCGGCGTACACCACGTTGGGGTCGGAGTCGGACACCGCAATCGCGCCGACGGAGGCGGTCTTGAAGAAGCCGTCGGAGACGTTCTGCCAGTAGGTTCCGCCGTCGTCGGTCTTCCAAACCCCGCCGGCGCAGGCGCCGAAGTAGAAGGTGCCGGCGTCCTTCGGGTCTCCGGCGACTGCGACCACCCGCCCGCCGCGCGGCGGGCCAATGGAGCGCCATTCCACGGCGTTCAGCATTTCGGGGGCGATGTCGTTGCGCGAGCGCGTCATGTCTTTCTTGAACCTCCGTCCATAATCCAAAATCGCGGCATGGACGGATTATAGACGGTATCGGCGGCGATAGTCATGCGCCAACGGCGGCAAACTGCTACAATGCGGGGGGAAAATCCAAAATTCCGCGAACGGAGGCGACTTGAAAATGACGAATCAGGATTACGCCCGCCCCGAAATGCTGGCGTCCACCGAGTGGCTCGCCGAGCGGCTGGACGACGACAACCTTCGCGTCGTGGACTGCGACGACTTCGACATGTACCTGCGGGCTCATATCCGAAACGCCGTCGGCATCCGCGTCCACCACTACATAAAGCATCCCGACTACCCCGCCGCGCCGCGCGAGTACCCGCTGGTGGCGGAGCCGGACGTGATGAAGGGGCTGATGGAAGAGATGGGCATCGGCGACGATACGACCGTCGTCGCCTACGACAACTCCGGCAGCCTGTACGCGACGCGCTTCTGGTGGGTTCTGAACTACTACGGGCATCGGAACGCCAAAGTGCTGAACGGCGGCTGGAAGAAGTGGTTTGACGAGGGCCGCCCCGTCTCCATAGACAGGCCGCCGGACGCCGGCGCGGCGCTGTTCACGCCGCGCGCGGACGATTCGCTGGTCTGCACGCTGGATTACGGCGTCGGGCAAGTGGGCAACCCGGACACGGTGTTTCTGGACGTCCGCTCCGATGGCGAGTGGGACGGCTCCAACGCCCGCGGCAACGCCCGCGCCGGGCGCATCCCCGGCGCGGTTCATCTCGAATGGCTGAACTTCGTGACGGACGACAGGCATCGGACATTCAAGCCGGCGTCCGAACTGCGCGCCATGCTCGAATCGCTGGGAGTGACGCCGGACAAGAATGTGATAACCTATTGACAGGGGGGAATCCGCGCGGCGCACGGAGTTTTCACACTGCGGCTTCTAGGCTACGACCGAACCCGAAACTACGACGGGTCGATGGGCGAGTGGGCGAATCGGGAGGGTACGCCGATGGAGGCGTAAAGGGCGGGGGCGTCCCCTAGCGGGGGCGTCCCGCGCCCGTATGGTCAGGATGAACAAACATGGAATTCGAGATAATCACGGCGCTGGATTTGACCAGACGCGAATACTGGATAGACCGAATTGGCCGCCCTAGCGGAGACTTCGGCGTAGATTCGGATGGCGTAGAGCGCGAGGTCGCCGAAGAAATCGAACGGACAGGCGTTGAGACGCTGCTTTCGCATCTCAGGCTTTGCGGAGCCATTCCGGAAAGTTACGAAAGCGACAGCAGCGAGGAAAAGCTGTACTCCAAATACACGGACGTCGTGATTTCGGCGGCTTACGCTTCAATGGGGTTCACAAGCTCAGTTCTGAAGGAGCGCGCCGACTCCGCCGACGTAGAGTGCGTATGCGATGATTACAGTTTCGTGGCGGACGCCAAAGCGTTTAGGCTGAGCCGAACGGCGAAGAATCAAAAAGACTTCAAGGTGGCGGCAATGGACAATTGGAAGCGCGGAAAGCCTTTCGCCATGATAGTCTGCCCGGCATATCAGTTGCCTTCCAGAACGAGTCAGATATACCAGCAGGCGGCGAGCAGGTCGGTTTGCGTTTACACATACACGCATCTCGCGGCGTTTGTCAGATACGCTGAAACGGCGGGACGGCGCAAGGCTATCGCGCTGATGCTTGACGTTTTCCGAACTGTGGATGCGATGAATCCATCGAAAAGCGCCTCCGAGTACTGGCAGGCGTTGAACAGAAGAATGTTGGAATCCGGCGGCGACATGCGCGACATTTGGCGGCAAGAAAAGATGGCTTCTGTGGAGGCGATAGGCGCGGCGAGGGAAGAAGCGCTTGGATTTCTAGCCGAAGAACGCGAGCGCATTATGAAGCTGTCTCGGAACGACGCCGTCCGCGAAGTCCTCAGATGGCGAAGAATAGACAGCAGAGTGAAAGCCATTGAATCCGTCAGGGACAAGGGGTTGCTGGAGACCAACTGAATAATGAACGGCGAGTACATCGACAAGATAATTCTAGCCGATTGCAGAGAGCGTATCCCATCGCTCGCCGACGGCGGCGTGGATCTCCTTCTTTCGGATATTCCGTATGGCATGAACCACGCGGACTGGGACGTTCTCCACAACAACACCAATTCGGCTCTGCTGGGGAGGTCGCCCGCGCAGTCGGGCAAGTCCGGGTTCAAGCGCAGGGGGAAGCCAATCAACGGCTGGTCGCGATCCGACCGAAACGCGGGCAAGGAATATCAAGACTGGTGCGAGACTTGGGCTCCGATGACGTTCCCCAAGTTGAAAAGCGGAGCGTCGGCGTTTATCTTCGGAGCGAGGCGCTCGATTCACAGAGTCGTCAACGCATTCGAAGACAGCGGATTTCTCCTCAAGGACATTCTGGCGTGGAAGAAGGACTCGGCGCACCACAGGGCGCAGAAGTTGAGCGCGATTTATGAGCGGCGCGGCCTGACTGACGCCGCCGACCGGTGGCGGGGATGGCGGCTCGGAAATCTCGCGCCGCTTTACGAACCTATAGCGTGGTTCATAAAGCCGTACACGCTCGGCGGCACAATAGCCGACAACGTTCTGGAACACGGCGTAGGGGCTATGAATTTCGGGGCGCGACAAGTACGCGGCGGCAATCCGACCAACGTGCTTGAATTCGGCTTCCGGAAAGGCGAGCGCAGGATACATGAAACGCAGAAACCCCTTCAGCTCATCGAGTTCCTCATTGAGTTGACTACATTGGAAAATCAGGTGGTTCTCGACCCGTTTATTGGAAGCGGCACCACCGCTGTGGCGGCGGCGCGCCTGGGCCGCCATTTCATAGGTTTCGAAATAGAGCCGGAGTTCCACCGAAACGCCATTGAGCGCCTAGAGCGCGAATCTCCCCAAAACCCAGCGACCGCGCGTCTCGGACGACCAGCGCTGAGTTTTGACATTTAGCGTAAACACCGCCGAATCCCCCGAATATCGGAGAGAAAGAAGATTTATGGGCTGGTCAATACATCATCCCGTCGGGCTTATCCACCACGCGCCCATGTTTTCGCATAAGGGCTACACGCTCGCGTTCACCAACTCCGGCGATTTCGCGGCGCTGTTGGATATGGAAGGGCGCGTCTGCCACAGATGGGAGTACTACGAAGGCATCACCTACGCCGAGTTGCTGCCCAACGGCAACCTGCTGGCGCGGACGCCGCTTCCGCCCAACTTCGCGGACACTCGCGGGCTGGGCGGCTCCGGCGGGGCGATTGTGGAGCTGAATTGGGACGGCGTGAAAGTCTGGGAGCATCGAGACCCGTGGATGCACCACGACCAGGAGCGCTCGCTCACCGGCGACACTTACTATTTGCGCTGGGAGCCGATGCCCGCCGATTTGTCGGCGAGCGTTCGCGGCGGGTTTCGGGATTCCGAAGACCCCGTTCACATGCTCGGCGATACGATTCGCCAGGTGGACGCCGACGGCGAGACGGTCGCCGAGTGGCGTCTTTGGGAGCATCTGAGCGTGGAAGAGCGCGTCATCTGCCCGCTGGAGGGGCGGCGCGAGTGGACGCACGCCAATTCGCTGAGCATCACGCGCGCAGGCGATTTTCTGGTCAGCTTCCGGCAGACCAGCGAGGTCGCGGTGATTTCGCGCGAGACGGGCGCGCCGACCTGGATTTGGGGCGCGGGCGAAATCAGCCATCAGCATCACGCCACGCAGCTGGATTCGGGCAATGTGCTGATATTCGACAACGGAACGCACTCGCGCGGTCGGTCGTCTTCGCGCGTCATCGAGGTGAACCCGGAGACGAACGAAATCGAGTGGTCTTACGAAGGCAGCCCGCCGGTTTCGTTTTACAGCTCCTATATCAGCGGCGCGGAGCGTCTCGACAACGGCAACACGCTCATCTGCGAGGGCGCTCACGGCAGGTTTCTGGAGGTGACGCGGCGCGGCGAAATCGTTTGGGAGTTCATCAACCCCTTCTTCGCGCCCGACCGGAGCGGCGAGAACCCCAGCAACGCCACGTTCAGAGTCCACCGCTACGCGCCGGATTTCCCCGCCTTCGCCGGGCGCGATTTGGACCCGGCGCGATACGGGAATCTGAATCGGCTGCTGGGGAGATGACGGCGCGCGCGGGGCTTGGTTAACGCAAAGGCGCGATGGCGCAAAGGGGGCGATGGGGATTGATGAGCGCCAGGCGGCTGCTCATTCGCCGACCGCTATCTCTACTTCCCACAGGCTTTCGCCGCCGGGGATCCATTTGCCAGTCTCGATTTTGGCGATTTCGTAATTCGGCAGTTGGCGCGTCGCCATGCACTTGCCGCCGAAGAAGACGGCGGTCGGCGGGGCGAAGTCGAAGTTTAGGCTTTCATGCCCGATTTCGCGGCGCTCCGGGGGCAGGTCGGATTCGTCGGCGGGATAGACGCTTAGCAGGAATCGCCCGCGCGCGTCGCTGTCGGAACAGGGCGCTTTGAGATATGTCAGCGCGCCGTCGCTCAGATAAATGTCGAACTCCGTCCGCGCGATGGGTTGGGCGGAGGCGGTTTCGCGGTAGGCGGCTTCGTATCGCGCCGCCGCGTCCGCGCTCGGCGGCGGGGGGGTTATGGACGCCTCCCACGCGCCTTCGCCGGCCAGGGCGGATTGACCGGTTCGGATTTCGGCTATCGGATAGTCCGGCAGACGGCGCGCCGCCATGCACTTGCCGCCGAAGGCGACGCCCAGCGGCGGGTCGAAGTCGAAATTCAGGCTTTCGTGTCCAATGGCGCGGCGCTCAGGCGGCAGGTCGCCGACATAGGCGGGGTGGACGCTTAGGAAGAATCGCCGCCCCGCGTCGCTCTCGGCGCAGGGCGTCTTGAGATACGCCAGCGAATCGCCGTTCAGATAGATGTCGAACTCCGCCCGCGCGGCGGGTTCGCCGGACGCGATTTCTCGGTAAGCGGCTTCGTATCCCGCCAGCGTATCCGCGCTTGGGGGCGGCGCGATGGACGCCTCCCACAGCCGCCCGCCGTTCGCCGCGTACTGCCCCGTTCGGACGGACGCTATCGGATAATCCGGCAGGCGCAGAGTCATCAGGCAGGCGTCGTCGAACGCCTCGCCGCGCTCTTCGAAGCGAATCTCGTTCAGCGGCTGGAAGCCGTTTCGTCGATGCTCCGGCGGCAGGTCGTCCGAGTTCGCCGCGTACATGTAGGCGAAGAAGGGCGCGGCATAATCCGAAGGCGCGCAGGGGGCTTTCAGGTAGCCGAGCGAATCTTCGCGCAGATAGACGTCGAAGGCCGAGCGCGCGGACGGGGGGGACGATTCGAGCGCCCGCCGCTTCTCGCGGCAGACTTCCAACGGCTCCGCGTAGAGAAAGGCGAAGCGGTTGCCGGGCGTGAGCGTGTTTAGATTCTCATGGCGCTCTCGGCTGACGACGTAATCCGTCCCTTCCCAATCGCATATCGGGGCGTTGCCGGCGTAGCCGTCCCCAATGTAGTACCCGGTCGGATATTTCCAGTAAAGCCAAGAGGGGACGCGGTTCCAAGCCGGTTCGTGGTAGTAGGAGACGTATCCCACGCTCTTCCCGCGCGCGATTTCGCGTATGGCGCTGAAATCCGCCATTAGCCCCTTGTTCAACTCGGCGCGGTCGGCGTCTCGGTCGAGCTGCCCGGCTTGGAATACCGACAGGGCGAATAGCGGCGCGGCGATTGCGGCGGCGGCGATTGCCAGTCCGCGCCCGGCGCGCTCTCCCAGCAGGCGGCGCGCGCCCGCCAGCGCCAGCGCGAACAGCGCCAGCGCCAGCGCGACGTACCACAGCCCCTCGAAAGGGTGTCCGTAATGAAATGTGTTGTAGCGGAACGGAATCGCCCAGCAGAAGCCGAATAGGATGGCGGACGCCGCCAGCGCGCGGTCGCGGCGTCTTCGGACGAGCGCCAACGCGCCCAGCGCGGCGCAAGCGGCGGCGATTCCCAGAATCGTCGGAGCGAGCGCCAAATCGCGGCTCGGCTCCGGCATGCGGACGTCGTATCCGACGGCGCGCGCCACCGAGTAGGGAACGACCGCCGCGCCCGCGCGGAAGAATTGCCGCCGGAAGAAGTTGCCCCACGCCAGTTCGGGGTCTCGGATGTAATCGTCCGTCTGCCCCAAGCGCCTGAGCGCCGCGTCGAATATGGGCAGTTCCGACAGCGAGCGTTCATCTCCGTAAGTCGCGCGCTCGTTCAGGACGTTCAGCGCGAGAAGGGCGCCGCCGAACAAGACGGCGACGGCGGCTAGAACAGCGTATCGGCTTCGGATGAGCGCGACCGCCGCCGAGCGCGCCGCCCGCGCCCTGTCGCCGGATGAAAGCGCGGAGCGGATGAGCGCGACCGCCTCGCCGCCGAATCCGAACGCGATGAAGGGCAGCAGCAGGGCGTAAACATGCCATCCCAGAAACAGCGCCGCGCAAGTCTTGAGAAGCAGTTGGCGGAAGCGCCCCTCTTGGGCGAACACTGCCATGCCGTGAAAGACCATTGCCGCGCCGAACATGTCCATCGCGCCCTCGTTGAAGACGGCGTCGGCGTAGTAGATGGCGTAGAATCCGGAGAAGGCGAGCGGGACGGCGGCGAGGGCGACCAGCCGCCCGCCGGCGATTCGGGCTATGGCGAGATAGGCGAACAGCGCCGCGCCGCAGAACATAGCCAGCGCCAGAACGCGGGCGGCGGCGAGTTTGGCGGCGAGGTCGTCCCCGAACGGCGCGATTGCCAACTTGGTCAGAGCGAAGCCGCCGACGGGAAAGCGTCCGTAGAAATGATACTCGAATCCGCCGTCTTCGTTCGGAAATATGCGGTACGCCAGTCGGAAGTTATGCTCCGGCGACAGGTTTTCGGCGATGGTCAGCGTCTGGGCGGTGTTGAAATCGTGGATTCCGCCGCTCCGGTAGAAATATCCCCTGTCGCCGCCCAGGGCGATCAGGATGGCGAACATGGCGAGGGCGAGCGCCAACGGCGGCAACCGGTCGCGCCACTCGGCGAAGCGCGGGCGTCTGAGCGCGAAAGAGAACATGGCGGGGTGATTGTAGTGGCGGTTAGCCGGCGGTTGCCAGTTTCAGAAGGGCGCGGGAATGGGGAAGGGGCAAGCCGTCCGCGCGCGGCTAGTCGCAGAACGGCAATCCCAGCGCCCGCAAGTCGCTGTACGGCAGGTTTCGCAGAGGGCGGGGGACGCAGCCGGTCAGGGCGTTCCCCGCCAGATGCAGGTCGGTCAGTTCGGTTGACTCGCCGAGCGAGGGCGGGATTCCGCCGGTCAAGCCGTTGTAGGACATGTCTAGGTTTTGGAGGCGCGGCAACCCGCCGAGCGCGGGGGGAATCGCGCCGGTCAGAACGTTGCGCGACAGGTCGAGATATTCGATGCGCCGCAACCTGCCGAGCGAGGGCGGAATTTCGCCGGTCAAGCCGTTTCGGGATAGGTTGAAAGTTACGAGGTTGAACAGTCCGCCGAGTTCGGGCGGGATTTCGCCGCTCAAGCGGTTGAAGGCTAGGTCGATACGCTCAAGGCGCGACAGGTTGCCGAGCGCGGGCGGAATCGCGCCGCTAAGCCGGTTTTCGCGCAGCGTCAGCCACAGCAGTCTGGGCGGCTCGCCGAGCGCGGGGGGAATCGCGCCGCTCAAGCGGTTTTGGGACAGGTCGAGATGCTGGATGTTCGTCAGCCCGCCGAGTTCGGGCGGGATTTCGCCGCTTAGCCGGTTTTGGGACAGGTTGAGGTCGTAAAGGCGGGACAGTTCGCCGAGCGCGGGCGGGATTCCGCCGCTAAGCCGGTTTTGGGACAAGTCGAGGTGGCCGACGCGCGGCAGTTCGCCGAGCGCGGGCGGTATCGCGCCGCTCAATGCGTTGTCCGCGAGGATGAGCAGTTCGATGCGCGGCAGTCCGCCGAGTTCGGACGGAATCGCGCCGCTTAGGTTGTTTTCGGACATATTCAGCCATATCAGGTTGCCGAGTTCGCCGAGTTCGGGGGGAATGGCGCCGCTTAGGTTGTTGCCGTGAACGTCCAAGTGGCGCAGGTCGCGCAGTTCGCGCAGTTCGGCGGGCAGGGCGCCGTTCAGGTTGTTGTTCGGCAGGCGCAGGTAGGTTACGCGCCCGCGCGGGTCGGTCTCGACGCCATGCCAGCGGCTTAGCGGGCGGTCGGTTAGCCAGTTGGCGGAGTTCGTCCAGTTCGCGCCGCCGGTCGCGTCGTAGAGCGCGGCTAGGGCGGCGCGGGCGTTGTCGGAGGGAATCGGCGGCGGCGTCTCGGTCGCTTCGCAGAGCGGCAGACGCAGCGACGCCAAATCGCTGTTCGGAACGCGCTCCAGAGACGCCGGAACGCAGCCGCTTAGGGCGTTCGCGGACAGGCGCAAGTGCGTCAGCCGCGTCAGATTGCCGAGTTCGGGCGGAATCGCGCCGGTCAAGGCGTTGTTGGATAGCTGGAGGCTTTCGAGATAGTGCAACTCCCCAAGCGCCGGCGGCAGCGCGCCGGTCAATGCGTTGTTGGACAGCCGGAGGCTTTCGAGATAGGAAATCTCCCCAAGCGCGGACGGAATCGCGCCGGACAACAGGTTGGAGTCCAACGACAGCGTTCGCAGGGCGGAGAGGTTTCCGAGCGCGGGCGGAATCGCGCCTGCCAATGCGTTGTTGTCCAGATGAATACTGTTGAGATTGGACAATTCCCCAAGCGCGGACGGAATCTCGCCGGTCAAGGCGTTGTTGGACAGTTCGAAAGTTTCGAGATTTGACATGCCGCCAAGTTCGGGCGGAATGGCGCCGGTCAGGGCGTTGTTGGGCAGGTAGAGGCTTTCGAGATTGGACAAGTTCCCAAGCGCCGGCGGAATCGCGCCGCTTAGCCGGTTGCCGCTCATCCACAGCGTTCGCAGGTTGGCTAGGCTGCCGAGTTCGGACGGAATTTCGCCGCTCAGCCGGTTGTCGTTCAGATTCAGCCATATCAGGTTGGTTAGGCTGCCGAGTTCGGACGGAATCGCGCCGGTCAAGGCGTTGTCGCTGAGCAGCAGCGCCCACAGGTTGGACAAGTCGCCGAGCGCGGCGGGCAGTTCGCCATTCAGGTTGTTGACGGATAGGTTCAGAAACTCCACGCGCCCGTCGGCGTCGGTTCGGACGCCGCGCCATTCGTTCAGCGGACGGTCGGTTAGCCAGTTGTAGCTGTTCGTCCAATCGGGTCCGCCGGCGGCGTTGTAGAGGGCGATTAGGGCGGCGCGGTCGGATTCCGGCGTCGTCGTCGCGGGGGGCGGCGTTGGCGGCGGCGGCGGCGCGGGGGTTGACGCGGGCGGCGGCGAGTCGTCGCAGAAGGGCAAGCCCAGCGCCCGCGAATCGTTGTATCGGACGCTCCGCAGCGGCGCGGGAACGCATCCAGCCAGATCGTTCGCGGACAGGTAGAGGTCGCTCAGATTCACCAGGTTTCCGAGCGCGGGCGGGATTGCGCCGCTTAGGTCGTTTCGGTCGAGTGCCAGATAGCGCAGGTTGGTCAGGCTGCCGAGTTCGGGCGGAATCGCGCCGGTCAGGTTGTTGTCGCTCAGTTGCAGGAAGCGCAGGCGGTCGAGGTTTCCGAGCGCGGGCGGGATCGATCCGGTCAGGTTGTTGGCGGGGAGTTGCAGAAACGTGACGCGCCCCTCGGCGTCCGTTCGGACGCCGTGCCATTCGTTCAGCGGACGGTCGGTTAGCCAGTTGGCGCTGTTCGTCCAGCCTTGCCCGCCGGCGGCGTTGTAGAGGGCGGTGAGATAGTCTCGGTCGTCGGGCGCGGCGGCGAAATGCGCCCCCGCGACGGCGAGCGAGGCGGCGAGGGCGATGAGGACGGCGATGAGCGCGGCGGCGGGTTTGGTCATTGTCAACGCCTAGCGGCTATCGGTTGGCGGTTGGCTCGGTTTGGGGTTTCGGTTCCGGCGGGGATGATTTTAACGCAAAGGCGCGACGGCGCAAAGACGCAAAGGGAAGGGATTTGCCGACTCCGAAATCAAGCGCGAATGGCGGCGTTTCGCCAGTCTGAAAACCGCCCCTAGCCGCGTCCGCCAAAACCGTGTACAATCCCAACCGAACATCGCATTTAGGGAGGCGACGCATGGCGGCTGAGACGAGAACCGACGGCATAGGGCTGACCGCCCATCTGATGCGGCGCGCGGCGTTCGGGGCGACGCGGGCGGAGATAGGCGAGTTGGCGAGCGCGGGCTACGACGCCGCCGTCGACCGGTTGCTGAACCCCGAAAGCGCCGAGTGGGACGAGACCTATCTCGCGCGCCGATTCCACTATGAGCAGTCGGGGATGCTCACCCCGCAGGGCGGGCCCGCCCACTGGCTCTATCGGATGATAACCACCAAAGCGCCGCTGGCGGAGAAGGTCGCGCTGTTCTGGCACGGCATCTTCGCCACCGGCTACCCGAAGGTGATACACGGCAAGGCGCTGTCCGACCAGATACGCATGTTCAGGCGTCTCGGCATGGGCAGGTTCGACGACCTGCTTCTGCAACTCGCCAAAGACCCGGCGATGATTGTCTGGCTGGACAACCAAGACAACCACAAAGACGCAATCAACGAAAACTGGGGGCGCGAGCTGCTGGAGCTGTTCAGCATGGGCGTCGGCAACTACACGGAAGAGGACATCAAAGAGTGCGCCCGCGCCTTCACCGGCTGGACGCTGGGCAACGCCGAGTACATGGTTCTGCGCTCCATGCGCGATTCCGATTGGCCCTACGGGCGCATCTCGTGGCATTTCGAATACAAGCCGGAAGACCACGACGGCGGCGAGAAGTCGTTTCTGGGACATGCGGGGGCTTTCGGCGGCGAGGACATCATCCGCATCATCGCCGAGCAGCCGGCGACGGCGCGGTTCATCGCGCGGCACATGTACCACTTCTTCGTGGCGGACGAGCCGCCGGTGCCGTCCTGGCCCTATACGCCGCCGCGCGACCCGGAGGCGGTGGAGACGCTGGCGCAAGCGTACTTCGACAGCGGACACGACATCAAGGCGATGCTCGAAACGCTGTTCCATTCCGATTTTTTCAAGGCGGAGGACGTCCGCTACGAAAAGGTGAAGGGGCCGGCGGAGTTCGTCGCCGGCGTGTTGCGCCTCACGGGCGAATTCGACAGGCCGCGCCGCGAGATTCTCGAGCGCTACCAGCAGACCAACTTCATGGGGCAGATGCTCACCAACCCGCCGAGCGTGGAAGGATGGCATCAGGGCGTGGAGTGGATAGACACGGGGACGCTGATCGAGCGAATCAACTTCGCGTCGGAGCAGTTCGGAGACGCCGCCAAGCCGGGCGTGGGCGCGATGATAGACGGGGTGGTTTCGGGCGGCGCGGCGTCATCGCCGGAATCGCTGATAGACGCCTGCCTCGACCGCATGGGGGCGATAGCGGTTTCGGAGGACACGCGCGGCGCGCTGGCGCGGGCGGCGTCCGCCGACGCGGGCGCGTCCGACGCCGACAGAGCGGCGCGGGCGCTGCGACTCATCGCCTCCACGCACGAATTCCAGCGGGCTTGACGGAAACCGAACGGAGCGCGGGACGGCGGCGGCGCGGTCGGAAAGCGGCGTCCCGGCAAGGCGAACGGAATGGGAGGGCGAACGTGACCGCCAAAACCGAAACGGCGACTGAGATTCTGCGCTACAGCCATACCGTGGGGCTGTCCGCCATGGAAGGGCGCGGGTTTTATTACCCGACGGACGCCCTCATCGCCTCCAACGGGCGCATGTACGTGGGCAACCGCTCGGTGGACGGCGTGGATAGGGGCGTCCGCGTCACCGTGTGCGACATAGACAGCGAGTACTACGGCACGTTCGGCGAGTTCGGGCATGGCGACGGGCAGTTCGTCTATCTCTCCGGGCTGGCGGAAGGCGCCGGCGGGCGGATTTATATAACGGACGAATACATCAGCCGGGTGTCCGTCTTCGACTTGGACGGCGGCTTCCTGCGGAGTTGGGGGACGCGCGGCTCCGCGCCCGGCGAGTTGGACGGGCCGTCCGGAATCGCCGTCGGCGGCAACGGCGCGCTGTTCATCTCCGACACCCACAACCACCGCGTCCAAAAGTTCACCCCCAGCGGGGTATTTCTGGACGGTTTCGGCGGACACGGAGCGGGCGGCGGCGAGTTCGATCTGCCATGGGGCTTGACAGTCGCGCCCAACGGCGACGTGTACGTCGCGGACTGGGGCAACGACCGCGTGCAGCGCTTCGCCCAGAGCGGCGAGTTCGTCGCGGCTTACGGCGAATCGGGCGACGGCGACGGGCAGTTCAAGCGACCGTCCGGCGTCGCCGTGGACGCGCGCGGCTTCATGTACGTGTCCGACTGGGGCAACGAGCGCGTTCAGGTATTGGACGCCGAAGGGCGCTTCCTGCAAAAGCTCAGGGGGCAAGCCACCGAATCCAAGTGGGCGCGGATATTTCTGGACGTCAACAAGGAAGAGGACGAAGCGAGAAGCCGCGCAGACCTCGAGCGGGAAATCGAGCTGTACGACCCCAACGACCCGCATGAAGAATCGTCCCACATTGAAAAGCTGTTCTGGTCGCCCGTGTCCATAAAGCTGGACGGCGCGGGCATGGTGTACGTCGTTGAATCCAACCGCCAGCGCGTGCAGGTGTACCGCGCGGCGGGGTAAGGCGCGCGAAATCTCGCCTATCCCCGCCTTGACAAGACATTTGTTCTTACATTAGAATGTGTCACGTCAATCAAACGCGGGGGGAATACGCAAATGAACGCCGGCGCGGCTCCGGAAAGAAGCCTGATAGTGGGCGACTGCCTAACGGTGATGCGGGAGTGGGACGACGAAATCGTCGATTTGACGGTTACGTCGCCGCCATACGACAACATCCGCGACTACAAGGGTTTCGCCTTTGAGTTCGAGGCGATAGCGCGCGAGCTTTACCGCGTCACCAAAAAGGGCGGCGTGGTGGTTTGGGTAGTGGGCGACCGCATAAACGGCGGGCGCTCGATGACCAGCTTCAGGCAGGCGATAGCGTTTCAGGAAATCGGCTTCGACGTCCACGACGTGATGATCTACCAGAAGCGCAACACCCCATTCATGCGCTCCAACGCATACACCAACGCTTGGGAGTTCATGTTCGTTCTCTCAAAGGGCAAGCCCGCCACATTCAACCCGCTGAAAGTTCCCACCGTCCGCAACGGCGATGAGATGCTGACCCATAACAAGCTGTCGGACGGCGTGAACAAGAAGAAACTCGGAACGCTGAACAAAGAGAAAGTCCGAACGAATATATGGGCATACGCGGTCGGGCTTCACGGAACGACCAGCGACAAAGGGGCGTTCCGCCACCCCGCCATGTTCCCGGAGAAGCTGGCGGAAGACCACATCCTATCATGGAGCGCGCCGGGCGACCTTGTGCTTGACCCCATGTGCGGAGCGGCGACCACAGGCAAGATGGCGCTGAAGCGCGGACGCCGCTTCGTGGGCATAGACATATCGGAAGAATACATCGCAATCGCGCGCGAAAGGCTGGAGACTCACGGCTTCGCGCCGACCGCGCCAACGGAAGGAGAAGACCAATGCCGCCAGCCAACAGAATCGGCAACGCAGACTGGGTTGTTTGCCGCGGCGACAGGGGATTCGCCATAGCGGACGGCGAACCGGAGCCGATGATGAGCCACTTCCCCCAAAACTCCCTTGGGGTAATTGAAGTCGTCGTCAGGAATTTCACCCAAGTGTTCCTGCCCGGACAGGGCGAGTCGTACAGGGTGCGCTCCAACACCGTCGAGCGGATAAACATCGACGAAACGGGCGACGAGCATCCGCGAAAGATATGCAACGTCTGTTTCGTCCTGAAAGACACGGACGAATTCAGCGTAAACCAAAGAAACGCCAGAAGGCTCGTCCGCCGCCCCAGTTGCAAGCAATGCAGGTTGGACATCGACCGCAGAAGCATGACGCGGCGGGCGCGGGAAGATGCGCTCAGAAACATGCCGCCGCAAGGCTCGCTGTGGCGATGCCCGATATGCCGCAAGTGGAGCATCGTCGGAATCACCGCGAAAGTGGTCATCGACCACGACCACCGAGAAGGCGGCGTCCGGGGGTACATCTGCGACAGTTGCAACACCGGGCTAGGGCGCTTCAAGAACGGCGAGGACTTCCTGCAAAACGCCATATCGTATCTGCGCCAAGCCGAAGGCGGACGGGGGCGATAACGGCGCTAGCGCCCTCATCGCAGCCTTCCCCATCAAAGGCTTGTAGGGGCATGTTCGCGGTTGGCGGGCAATCCGCGCAAGGCTACTGGCGCCTAGCGGCGCGGACACCCTCATCCTAACCTTCTCCCATCAAGGGAGAATGGATGCGTTGGCTGGGATTTGGGATTGGTTGCTAGTGGCTAAGTTGGTCGCTCCACTCTGGATTCCCGCCTTCGCGGGAATGACGGGGGCGGGACGCTCAGGGGGATGGGATACGTCGGCTTCAATTCAAGCCTGATTCCTAGCGGCTATCCTGATTGGTCTTTCTGGATTCCCGCCTTCGCGGGAATGACGGGGCGGGGCGCTCAAGGAGAAGGGACAGGTTGGCTGGGATTCAAGACCGATTCCTACGCGAGGATGACGTTGTTAGCAAACTCTGGATTCCCGCCTTCGCGGGAATGACGGGGCGGGACGCCAGGGAGAAGGGACAGGTTGGCTGGGATTCAAGCCTGATTCCTAGCGGCTATCCTGGTTGGTCTTTCTGGCTTCCCGCCTTCGCGGGAATGACGGGGGCGGGCTTGGAATGGCGAGAAGCGTCCAATCCCCCGCCTATATCCCCAACAACCCCTCCAGATTCCGCCACAGAATCAACTCTTTTTCGCGCTCGGTCAGGCTTTCCATCCCCATTATCCACGATACGGGCCAATCTTGGCACATGTCATAGGGCCAGTCGGTGCCGAACACTACGCGCTCGGCGCCGACGGCGTCTATTATGTAGCGCAACGCTCTTTCGTCGTGCGTTATCGTGTCGTAGTGGAAGCGGCTTAGGTAGGCGCTGGGCGGCTGGGTTATGTTCGCGCGGGCTTCGGGGCGGACTTGCCATCCCCTGTCCATTCTGCCGATTCCGAAGCAGGTGTAGCCGCCGCCGTGCGATAGGCATATCCGCAGGTCGGGGCAGGCGTCCATCACGCCCCCGAATACGAACGACGCGAAGGTGACGGCGCGGTCGGCTAGGTTGCCCACCGTGTTCGGCAGATGGTAGCGCGCCGAGCGCGGCGATACTATTGTGGGGCCGCCCTGGTGTATCAGGATGAACGCGCCCAGCGACTCCGCCGCCTTCCAGAATGGCAGAAACTCCGGGTCGTCGAATGTCCGCCCGTTCACGTGGTCGCCTATCATCGCTCCCTTCAGCCCCAACTCGGTTACGCTGCGCTCCAGCTCGGCGATGGCGGCGGGGACGTCCTGCATCGGCAGGGTCGCAAGACCGGCGAAGCGGTCGGGGCGGTCGGCGGTCAGCGACGCGACGTAGTCGTTGCAGTCGCGCGCCATGTTCGCAGTCGCTTCGGCGTCCTTGTCGTAGCAGTAGAGAACGGCGTTCGTGGAGAGGACTTGGACGTCCACGCCGAGCGAGTCCATGTCCGCGAGGCGTTCGGCGGGCGTCCAGGTCGTTCGCGGGTTGTGGCGATGCGCGGCGACCGCTTCGGCGGCGATTCCGTGCCAATTCTCCCCCGCGTTCATCGCGTCTATGAAGGCTTGGGGCGATATGTGGGCGTGTATGTCTATGACGCGCATTTCGGGGTTCTCCGCCGCGGCTTTTCGTTCGCCGCCTATTTTCGCCGTCTATCGCTCCGGGCTTGTGAGCGTCACGCCGCCGTCGACGGGGATGCAGACGCCGGTCACCCATTTCGCTTCGTCGCTCGCCAGATAGACCGCCGCCCAGGCTATGTCCCAAGGCGTCCCCTCGACGCCGAGCGGGGAGGACGAGCGCCGAATCTCGCGGCGCTCCGGCGACATGTTCGGCGCTACCATGGAGGAATAGACCGGCCCCGGCAACACGCAGTTCACGCGCACGCCGTCTTTGGCGTGGTCTATCGCCATGCCCCAAGTGAGCGCCATGACGCCGCCTTTGGACACGGTGTAGGCGGTCAAGCCGCGAGGCCTGATGGCGGATATGGACGATATGTTGATTATCGCGCCGCCGCCCGTTTCCGCCATGCGCGGCACGGCGTATTTGCCCGCGAGCATCATGGATTTGACGTTGACTTCCATGACGCGGTCCCACTCGTCCGGGTCGACTTCGACCACGTTGCCCGCGCCGCCGATGCCGACGTTGTTGTGGAGTATGTCGAGGCGTCCGTAGCGCGAGACCGCCGCCGCGACCATCGCTTCGCAGTCGGCGGCGCTGGTTACGTCGGCGATGAATACGGACGCGCTACCCCCGTCCGCCTTTATCGCCGCCGCCGTCCGCGCGACGCGCTCTTCGGACGAATCCACGAGCAGGACTTCCGCGCCCTCTTGGGCGAAGAGAATCGCCGCCGCCTGCCCGTTGCCGAGAATGTCGCCGCGCGACCCGGCGCCGGCTACTATGGCGATTTTGCCGTCCAAACGCGGCTTTCGCGTCTCGCGCGCCATGGTCTAACCTCTCGAAGACGGGCGGAAGGGGAACACCCAGCTGGCGAGCGAGCGGGGGTTGCGCGACTGCACCCACAACTTGCCGCGCCCCGCGAAGCGCAACAGCAACTGGTCGGAGAACATGAACGACCTTATGGACTTGCCCTTCGTGATTGTGTACTCCAGCGACGGCTCCCACGCCACCGCGTGGCCGTTGTCCACCACGTAGGCGCCGTCCACGTCTATCTCGGTCACGTCGCCGTATCCGTTGAAGAAGAGGTGTCCGCGCCCGGACGCCCGCAGGACGAACAGCCCTTCGTTGAACAGCCCGCGCAGCCCCTGGAAGTCGGCGTTGACGTTGACGCTCTCATCGGAGGCGAGATAGGCGTTCTTTTCAAGCATCAGCTCGCCGCCGCCCATGAGGTGGGGGATGACGGCGCCGGGCTGCCCCGGCGCCAGTCCGATGACGCCGGAGCCGCCTTCGGCGGAGTAGGTGTTTTGGAAGAAGCTTTCGCCGCCCAAGACCGACCTTCCGAGTCCGCTCAAAACGCCGCCGCGCGTGGAGGTGGACATTCTCACCGTGTCGCTCATCCAGGACATCGCGCCGGATTCGGCCACTATGGACTGCCCCGGGTCGAGCGTCACTTCCAGCAGGCTGTAGCTGGGTCCGCTTCTGATTTCGTAATTCATTCCGTCGCCCCCTATCTCGCCGGCATCTTTCCGCCGAGCCTTCTGCCGAACTCGCCGGGGTTGTGGCTTTGGACGTACACCGAGCCGCGCCCGCTGAAATTCAGCACCACGCCCTCGCTCGCCAAGAACGACTGGATCCAACTGCCGCCCGCCCTGTCCAGCGTGTAATCCAGACCGCTTTGGAACGCGACGACGTGGCCCGTGTCCACAGTGAGTTTGCCGTCCACTTCCAGCCGCTGGACGCCGCCGAAGGCGCTGACCAGCATCTCGCCGCGTCCGGTCACCGAGAGGAACGAAAGCGATTCGCCGGATAGCGCGCCGCGCAAGCCCTGGAACTGGGTGTCCAACTCCAGTCCTTGCGACGCGCCGAGGAAGCTGCCGCCGGCGCATAGCCAGCCGCCGCCCGCGCCGCCGCACTCGATGAGCTCGACCTCGCCCGAAAGGGTGGGCGCGAGGGCGACTTCGCCGGGCGCGCCGTCCCGCGTTCGGTAGGTAGAGAGGAAGAAGCTCTCGCCCGCCAGCATCCGCCGGACGCCTCTCATCAGCCCGCCGCCGCCGCGCGAGCGCGTGGTAACGTCTATTTCCATGTTGTCGGAAGCGCGGAACATCGCGCCCGCTTCGGACACGTAGCTTTCGCCCGCGTCCAGCCGCACAAGCGCGAAGCCGTAAGCGCCGCGCCCGGACATTTCGTAAGTCGCCATAGCGTCGTCCTTTCCCAGCGTCTATTTGAACGGCGTCAGCCAGCTCGCCATCGCGTCCATCGTCCGCGTCTGCAGGTAAATCTTCCCCTTGCCGGAGAAGCGCATCGCCAAGCCTTCGCCGGAGAGCATGGTGCTTTTCAGGCTGCCCATGCCCTGAAGTCGGTAAGCCAGCGTCGGCTCCCACGCGACCACGTGGCCCGTGTCGACGGTGAACTCGCCGTCTATTTCGCGCTCTATCAGCGCGCCGAAGGTGTTGAAGAACAGGTCGCCGACCCCGCCGCATTCGATGATGAAAAGCCCCTCGCCCGAAAACATCGCGCGCAGGCCGCCGAACTTCAGCGCGAGGCTTATGCCGGGGGTGCAAGCCATGAACGAGCCGGCGGTGAGCATGAGGGAGCCGCCCGAAAGCCGCTTGGTTTCGACCGTCCCCGGCGCGGCGGGCGAGAAGGCGACTTCCCCGCCGGTCGGGTGGCTGTACTCGCCCACGAAGAAGGATTCGCCGCCCGCCACCTTTCGGACGAGGGCGGAGACGAAGCCGCCGAGCAGGCGCGCCTTCATCTGGGTTCCGTCCGCCGCCCAAGCCATCGAGCCGCCCTCGGCGATGAAAGAGTCGCCCGGCGACAGCGAGACGCGCAGATGCCCGTAATCCGGATTGCCTTCGATATGATGCTCCACTAGCCCAAACTCCCGCGCTGAACTCCGATTCGGACGCCGCCGACCGGCGCCCGCCCCGCCATTCTACAACAAATCGCCCGCGTTAATAAATCCGCCGGCGCCGTTCGCGCGCCGGATTTCCCGCCGAACCCCAAAAAATCCGTTCCATTTCGCCGCGCGGCGCTCTATAATGCGTCGGACGAACCGCCAACCGCCAATCGCGAGCGAGGTCTGACATGAACGCCAAGACCGCCGACCGAACCTTCGACATGATCCCGTACAACCACACGGGCGAGATAGACTGCGACAGCCTGGACTTCGACCCATACGAACCCGCGGAGAAGCCCGACGCCATGGAACAGCACATGGAACAGCTGGAAATAATCAACCTGATTCACTCCTACTTCGCGGACTACGGCGACCGCGCGAACGTGTTCGTGGATTTCGATTCCAACATATGCTACGACCGGACCAACCTGCGGCGGCACATATCGCCGGACGTTTACATAGCCTTCGAAGTGAACGCCGCCGCCATCCGCTCCCGCCGGCTTTACCTGCCCTGGGAGGTGGGCAAGCCGCCGGACTTCGTCGTGGAAGTGGCGTCCCGAAGCACGGCGCAAGAGGACGTGGACCGGAAGCCCGAGATTTACGAGATGATAAAAGCGGGCGAGTACTGGATGTTCGACCCGACCGGCGGACGCTACTACGGCGAACCGCTCAGGGGGCGCAGGCTGGTGGACGGCAAGTATCGGGACATAGAGCTGACCACGGAGCCGGACGGCGTTCTGAAGGGATACAGCGAGGCGCTGGGGCTAAGCCTCGCTTGGGACGGCGGCGTCCCCCGCCTGTACGACCGCGCGAGCGGGAAGTACATTGAAAACGCCAAGGAAATCAAGGCGGCGCGGCGCGCGGCGGAAACCCAGCGCGACGCGTTGGCGGCGCAGCTGGATATGACCGAAGCGCAATTGGAAACCGAAGTCAGGGCGCGAATCGAATCCGAGCAAGCGCGCGAAGCCGAGGCGCGGGCGCGAATCGAATCCGAGCAAGCGCGCGAAGCCGAGGCGCGGGCGCGAATCGAATCCGAGCAAGCGCGCGAAGCCGAACGGTCCGCCGCCCAAGAGGAAGCCCGCCGCCTGCGCGAGATAATCAGGCGCTTGGAAAACCGCTGAGCCGCAAAAATCGAAAAGCCCCGGCGCAAGAAAGCGAGGCGAGACATGACCGTCATCATAGCCCCATCCCCGCCCCGGTCCTCCGGCATGATTCCGTACCGCAAGATGGGGGAGATAGACTACGACAGCCTGGACTTCGACCCATACGAATCCGTCAAGAAGCCGGACGGCATGGAAGAGCATCTGGAGCAGATCGAGATGGTCAACCTGTTGCGCGCCCATTTCGCGGACTACGAAAAGCGCGCCAACGTGTTCTGGGACTACAATTCCAACATATGCTACGACCGCGACGACCTCACGCGGCACATATCGCCGGACGTTTACGCGGCGTTCGGAGTGGACGCCGCCGCCATTCGCTCCCGGCTCATCTACCTGCCCTGGGAAGCGGGCAAGCCGCCGGATTTCGTCATGGAAATCGCGACCATCAGCACATGGCGCGAGGACATGGAGGTGAAGCCCGCGATTTACGAGATTGCGGGCGCGGCGGAGTACTGGACGCTCGACCCCACCGGCGGTCGCTATTGCGGCGTCCCGGTCACGGGGCGCAGACTCGTGGACGGCAAGTATCAAAACATAGAGCTGACCGCGGAGCCGGACGGCGTCTTGAAGGGCTACAGCGCCGTTCTGGGCGCGAGCGTGGCTTGGAAAGGCGGCGAACCGCGCCTGTACGACCGCGCGAGCGGGAAGTATCTCGAAAACATGCGCGAGACCATGCGGGCGCGGCGCATCGAGGAAATCCGGCGCGACCCGGCGGCGGCGGCTCGGCGCGAATCTGAAATCCGGCGCGACGAGGGGGCGAAACTGTTGGCGGAAGTCAAAGCGCGAGTCGAAGCCGAAGAGGAAAACCGCCGCCTGCGCGAGATAATCAGGCGCTTGGAGAGCCGCTAGGCGCGTCCGTCCGTCTCCCGTTTGCGCCGCGATTGGGCGTGCTTTTGCAATTGTTCAGCCGATGCGGTAATGCCAGCGCGGATATTTATATTGGGAGTTGACCGCCGGCTGGCTTGCGGCGGGCTAGTTGTTGGGGTTGGCGTGGGCTACTTCTGGGAAGGGGGGCTATGTTCTACGAACGCACACGTTGTTCAAGTGATGCACTACCGCTTCGCCAGCGAGTTCTAGAGAGGACTCCCACCCTGTTGCCGGTTCATCCCATCCTACTTGACCGCAGGGCAATTCACTGCTAGCCAAGCATTGGAAATCCCATGAAAATTCCCGCGCATCAACCCGCGCATGGGCAACTCCGCTGAGCGAAAAGAACGACGGAGTTGGAGGACGGTCGCCCGCAACCCTAACGTGTTGCCAGTAAGCCCCATCGATGGATGGGGTTAGAGCGGAAACCAATCCTTCCGCTATTGGTGAAGGCACTATTTCATAGAAACCTTCTTCAATGCGGTCGGAACACCAATCAAGCATCTGACTAGAGTTGTCTTTTTCAGATACTATCTTAGCGTACTCCGCATCGTCTATTTGTTGCCATCTCTGTTCAAGGGCATGCTCTGCTTTGATGACGAAACGCTCCGCCTCGCCAACCTTGCTGAATCTTCGAGCGGTCTGAAAGATTTGCTCGCGTGTATATCGGAAATGCCCCTTTTCAGGGTCATATCCTGAAACGCCGCCATCCTTGTCAACCATCCAGCGACCGTGGACAAGTTGGTTGCGAATTCGCTTCAACTCGCGACGCGCAGAATCTGAGAAGAGAAGCGCGTTCACCGGAGGAATTTCGTTTTGCTCTCTCGCCTTCCTTACTTCTTCGTCAAGGCCGCCTTTTCTGCCCGCCGGATTGTTGCGGTCAGTCCAGCTGCACATTTCAAGAATCCGTCCGAGGCACGCATATGTCAGGAGGTTCTCGTTGTTGACCGGATAGGGCGCGTCATGGGTAACGCTGAAGCCCGCTAGGAGGTTGCTCTCATCGTTGGTTGGGTATCCATCCCTATCCATTTTCTGTCTCACTTTCTAAACCATTCGCATCCGCTTGTTAACCCGCGCATCCAGCGGACGTTTCTTCAGTATAAACCGCGGCGCAGGGAGCGGTCAAGCGATGAAGCGGCGCGGACGGCTTGGAATCGCGCCCCAAATCCGCCGCGTTCCCCGCCCCCCGTTTGCGCCGCGATTGGGCATGCTCTTACAATTGTCCATCTGGCAACCAACGGACTTAGCGGGCGGCGATTGACCTCAGCATCGAACGAACCAACGGCATCGAACGCGGCGGCGACTTGGACGATTCGCGCCGTCGTCTTCGCCGCCTTTCTTGATTTGTACACGCAGTTGCCCGTGATGGCGACTTACGCCGCATCGCTCGGCGCGTCCGCGACTATGGCGGGGGTGATTGTCGGGGCTTATTCGGCGTCCAACATATTCGGCAACCTAGTCGCCGGGCTGTTGCTGGATTCGCTGAGCCGGCGGCGCGTGGTGCTTGTCGGCATGGCGCTGACCGCCGTTGCGCTGTTCGCCTATGGATTCGTCTCGTCGCCTTCCGCGTTGCTCGCTCTGCGGCTGGCGCACGGGCTGGCGGCGGGGGCGCTGACGCCGGGGGCGTTCGCCATGCTGGGCGACCGGGCGCGCTCTGAACACGCCAAGTCGATGGGCGCGAGCGGCTCGATAATCGCCGTCGCCGCCATTGTCGGCTTCCCGCTCTCGTCGGCAATCGAGGGGGCGCTGGGATATGCGTGGATTTTCCGCGCGAGCGGCGCGGTCATGCTGTGCGCCATTGCCGTCTTCGCGCTCTTGGCGCGAGACGCGCCGACGTCTGCGGCGGCGTCCGACCGCGCCGAAACGACTTCCCAAGACGCGCCGCGATTCCCGCTTCGGGACGCCTTTCTCGGCATGGTTTACGCGGCGGTTTTGGCGATGACTTACTGCATAGGGTCGCTCACCGGATACCTTCCCATAGCCATCGGGCGGGCGGGTTCGGCGCCGTATTGGTCGGGAATATGCTTCACCGTATTCGCGGTTGCGGCTGTGGTCGTCATGGCGACGCCCGCCCAGCGCTCGGTGGACGGCAGATCGCGCAGTCTGGCGATAGCGCTCGGCATGGCGCTCATCGGCGGCGGCGGCGCTGGGTTGGCGCTGGCGGCGCTCGGCGGCGGCGAGGCTTACGCGCTCGCGCTGACGGTCGCCATGATGTGCGCGTTCGGGCTTGGGTTCGGCTTCGTCTTCCCGTCGCTCGGCGCGGCGGTGTCGGAGCGGGCGGGCGGGCGGCGCGGCATAGCGTTCGGGATGTTCTACGCCATATACTCGCTGGGGGTGTTCATCGGCTCCAGCGCGTCCGGCGCGGCGGCGGACGCTTTCGGCGCGGTCGCCCCGTTCGCCATCAGCGCGGCGGTCGCCATTAGCGCCCTGCCAATCGCGGCGGCGATGCGCGGGCGCGAATGAGGCGGGAAAATTGGAAACGCAAAGGCGCAAGGGCGCAGAGGGCGCAATGAAATGCTTTGATTGGCGCGAGATTTCGATTGGACGCCATTTAGGATTGGGGCTTTTGCAAATTTCTTGATGCGATATAATCTCGGCGCGGGGTTTTCACAAGTTTTCGGATGCGAGTGGGAGAGCGATTCATGGCTGACAAAACCAAACCCAAACGCAGTTTCTGGACTTGGGGTCTGCAGGCGGACGAGCCGACGGACGCCCAGCGCGCGGCGCATGCGGCGGAGCTTTCGGCGCGGTTCGGCGCGGAGATTGTCGCGCCGCCGATTCCGAAGGCGGACGAGCTCATACTGAGAGCGCCGCGCGTGGAAATCCCCGCCGCGCTGGCGGATTTCTGCTTCGCCGACAATTACGAGCGCGCGCTCCATTCGTACAGCGCGGACGACCGCGAGCCGAACGCCGTTCTCGGCGTCTTCCCCAACCCGCCGGACGCGGTGGCGCATCCGCGAACGGAGGACGAAGTCGAGCGCGTTCTTGAATGGTGCGACTCTCGCGGATACGCCGCCGTGCCATTCGGCGGCGGGTCGTCCGTCGTGGGCGGCGTCACCCCGCCGGCGGACGCGGACGGCGTCGTTTCCATAGACATGGACGCGCTGGACGCCGTTTTGGAGATTGACGAAACTTCCCGCGCGGCGCGGATTCAGGCGGGCGTCTTCGGGCCTCATCTTGAAAGCCAGCTCAGGCCGACGGGACATACCCTGCGCCACTTCCCGCAGAGCTTCGCCGGCTCCACGCTGGGCGGGTGGATAGCCACGCGCTCCGGCGGGCATTACGCCACGAACCACACGCATATTGATGAGTTCGTGGAATCCGTCCGCATGCTGACGCCGCGCGGATGGTGGGAGAGCAGGCGTCTGCCCGGCGGCGGCGCGGGGCCCGATCCGAACCGCCTAATCATCGGCAGCGAGGGGATTCTGGGAATCATCACGGAGGCTTGGATGCGGATTCAAGCGCGCCCGCGCTATCGGGCGACGGCGGCGGCGACTTTCGCCGACTGGCAAGCGGCGGGCGAGGCGGCGCGGATTATCTGCCAATCCAAGCTGTGGCCCTCCAACCTGCGGATTCTCGACCCGGACTTGGCGCGGGACGCGGCGGGGATGGACGGCTCGCGATCTCTGTTGATAATCGGATTCGAGTCCGCCGAGTTGCCGCAGGGCGCGAATCTCGAAGCCGCCGTCGGCTTGGCGCGGGCGGCGGGCGGCGAAGTGGCGGACGGCGACATGCTCATCGACGACGGCTCCGGCAAGCCCACCGGACGCGGCGGGGCGGTCGGCGCTTGGCGAAACGCCTTCATCAACCTAGACGACGGAATCGCCGCCGGGCTAGGGTTGGTCAAGGGGACGTTCGAAACCGCCGTCACTTGGGACAAGTGGCGCGAGTTGGACGCCCATGTCCGCGAATCCGTCAACCGCGCCCTGCGCGAAGTCTGCGGCGGCGGGTCGCTCAACTGCCGGTTCACGCACGTCTATACGGACGGGCCCGCGCCGTACTACACATACGCCGGCGCGTACCGGAGCGGCGACTACGCTGGACAGCAGGCGGCGGTGAAGCAGGCGGCGTCGGACGCCATCATGGAAGCGGGCGGGACGATTACGCATCATCACGCCGTCGGCAGGCTGCACCGGCCCTGGTACGACCGCGAGCGCCCCGATTTGTTCGCCGAATCGCTGAGGGCGGCGAAAAGAGCGCTCGACCCGAACGGCGTATTGAATCCGGGCGTGCTGATAGACCCCTAGCGGCGGCGCGGGCGGGTTGGGGATAATGGGAGCGGCGCGGACACCCTCACCCTAACCCTCTCCCATCAAGGGAGAGGGGATTCATTGGTTGCGGTTCGGGCTTGGTTTCTAGTTGCTAAGTTGGTCGCTCCACTCTGGATTCCCGCCTTCGCGGGAATGACGGCGGCGGGGGCGAGAAAGCGGTGAAAAGCGTCCAATCCGCGCCTAAATCCGCCAAACATACCCCTGTAAGGAATGACGGGGATAGAGCGGGAACGGCGTACTGAACCCCGGCGTGCTGATAGACCCCTAGCGGCGGCGCGGGCGGGTTGCGGATAATGGAAGCGGGAAATTCGCGAAAGCGGGTGTCCAACCGAAAACAAGCGAGAATCGCGAGCGATGAATCCCATCCCTATAATGGGCTTATAGGGGCATCTTTGGGGTTGGCGGGCAGACACCCTCACCCTAGCCCTCTCCCATCAAGGGCTTGCAGGGGTATGTTTGTAGTTGGCAGACTGCGCCTAGCGGCGCAGGCACCCTCACCCTAGCCCTCTCCCATCAAGGGAGAGGGGATACGTTGGTTGCGCGCGACGCTTGTTTTCCGTAAACATACCCTTGCAAGCCCATCAACGGAGAGGGGATGCGATGAAACCAGCGAAAACGAAAGGCGAACGAATTGAGCGCTGAAGAACCGAACAACGAAACGAAAGCGTCCGCCCTAATCACGGGCGCGGCGGGGTTTGGCGGGTCGAATCTGGCGCGGGCGCTGCTCAAGCTCGGATACAGCGTGACGGGCTTGGACGTCGCCGCGCCCAGCCACGCGCCGCTTTTGCGGCGCGAGATGGACAACCCGCGATTCCGCTATCTTTGGAAAAGCGTCCACGAAATTCAGCCGGGCGATGTGGAGGGACACTCCATCGTGGCGCATCTCGCCGCGCAGCCGGACACGCCGATGGCGTTCGAGTCGCCGCGCTACACGGCGTCCCAGAACATAGACGGCGCGATTGCGCTGCTGGAGGCGGTTCGGCGAGCGGAGGGCGTCGAGCGCCTGCTGTTCGCCGGCTCCGGCAACGAAGTCGGACGCGCCCGCTATACCCCCATCGACGAAGACCATCCGCTCACGCCGCACAACCCATACGGCTTCTCCAAAGCGGCGGCGGAGTTGGCTATGTGGGCGTGGCGGCGCTCATACGGCGTTCCGACAATCGTCATGTCCACCGGCGTGGTGATAGGGCCGAACATGCGGCGCGAGGTGTTCATCTTCAAGTGGCTTTGGAACGCCCTGACCGGCAAGCCCATCGTGGTGGAGGGCGGGGCGCAGACGCGCGACCTGGTCTATATTGACGACGCGGCGGACGGCTGGGTGCGCGCGCTCACCGCGCCGGCATGCGGGGTGGTCGGCGAAAAGTTCTTCATCGGAAGCGGCGAAGAGCATAGCGTGGACGACCTCGCCAAGATGTGCCGCGACGCGGTGGGGAGCGACGTCCCGATCCAATACGCGGACTATCGCCCCGGCGAGCGGGGGCAGCGCGAGGCGTTCACCGTCGAAAAAGCGCGGCGCGTTCTGGGATACGCCCCCGAAGCGTCCGCGGAAGACGCCATACGGCGAACGGCGGAATGGGCGCGGAAACTGGCGCGCGAGCGAAACGCCCTATCGACCGGCGACTAGCGCAACCGGCGAGCGACGGCGCGGGCGAAGGGTCTCGCTCAGCCGGTCTTGGGCTGTCGAGCGGCGCGCCGAAAACCCGCGTCCCGCCCAGCGCGGGGGGCGGCGTTCTTTCGAGGGAATGGCGGCGCTGGAAATCCGGGCGGTTACGGCGCGCGGGCGTCCGCTTCTTGGGACGCCGACAGGTTTATCATCGCCGCCATGTAGCCGGCGCCGAAGCCGTTGTCTATGTTCACCACGGCGACGCCGGGGGCGCATCCGTTGAGCATGGCGAGCAACGCCGCCAAGCCGCCGAAACTGGCGCCGTAGCCCACGCTGGTCGGGACGGCGATTATGGGAACGTCCACCAAGCCGCCGACCACCGACGGCAAGGCGCCTTCCATGCCCGCCGCCACCACCAGCGCGCGGCAGCGGCGCAGGCGGGGCAGATGGTCGAGCAGGCGATGCAAGCCCGCCACGCCCACGTCGGATATTCTGTCCACTTCGCATCCCATCAGCTCGGCGGCGATGGCGGCTTCGGTCGCTACCGGCAGGTCGGCGGTGCCGGCGCAGAGTACGGCGACGCCGGGGACGCCCCGCCGGTCGGCGCGCCTGTCGACGACGATGCAGCGGGCGGCTTCGTCGTACTCGGCGTCCGCGACTAGGCGCCTTGTGGCGGCGAAGGCGTCCGGCGCCGCCCGCGTCACCAGCAGGCGCTCGGAGCCGTCCAGCACGGACGCCGAAATCGCCGCTATCTGGTCGGGCGTCTTGCCCTGTCCGAAAACCACTTCGGGGAAGCCCTGCCGCAGCGCCCTGTGGCGGTCCACTTTGGCGAAGTCCAAATCCCGATACGGCAGGTCGCGCAGGCGCGAGACGACGTCGTCTGCGCTTAGGGCGCCGTTTTTATGCTGTTCCAAAATAGCGCGAAGCGCGGCTTCTTCGATGGCTTGTGCCTCCATGCGGATTCCCCTGTCGGGAAGTCTGTTCGGAGATTATCATACTATCGCGGTCGCGGGCGGGTAAAGCGGGCGAGGGGGCGGGGAGAAATTCGAGAAAAGTCGGGAAAATGGGAAACGCAAAGGCGCAGAGGCGCAAAGGAGCGCAGAGGGGGATGGCGCAACGGGCTTTTCGCATAACTCGCTCCCTTTTGCAAGTTTCTCAGGGGCATGTTTGCGGTTGGCGGGCAATCCGCGCGAAACTGCGCCTAGCGGCGCGGACACCCTCACCCTAGCCCTCTCCCATCAAGGGAGAGGGGATTTGCCGCTCGCTGTTCGGGCTTGGTTTCCAGTGGCTATCATGTTTGGAAGACTCTGGATTCCCGCCTTCGCGGGAATGACGGCGGCGGGGGGCGCGGAAGAAAAGAGTCTAGTCCGCGCCTAAATCCGCCGGACATGTCCAATAAGCGTATCAAGAGAGAATGGATGCGTTGGTTCGGATGATGCGCGGGCGGCAAGGACGAAAATCGCCCCCCTCTCGGCTTGGCGGCGCGGGAGGGGGGCTTGGGGGGACAAGGGTTTCGGAGCGCTTGGCGCGCGGAGGGCGCTAGCTCGCCTTCGGCAGTCCCAGCTCTTCGCGGACGGCGGATATGGAGTTCCGCGCCAGCGCCTGAACCGGGTCGACGGAGGTGTCCTTGTACCATCCGCACTGTAGGCACTGGAGGTAGTCGCCGTGCCAGTCGCTCGACACGGCGACGTCTCCGCCGCACCGCTGGCATCCTTTGAGTCTCAGCATTTTCTTCACTCCCTTTCTGCTGTCGTCGGATGGCTCGCCTCGCGGCGGCGCCATGCGTTCTTTCATTTGATTGCGCTTTCAGTGTAAGGCGCGGCGCGGCGCGGCAAAACCGCAATAAGAATGGTTTTCGGGTGGCGCGGGTAGTATCTTTTTTCATGCGCGGTATCCACCGCCAATCATACTTTCGGATGATTCCGAACTTGTGAATCGGCGCGGCGGGCGTATAGAATGGGGTTCGCTAGATATGGAATACGCCCGCGAAATACGCGCTCCGGAGCGCTCCCCTTGACGTCGAGAAGGCGCGGCGATGAGCCGTCCGGCGGCGGCGGTTCGGATTCGCCCGGAAGAAGAGGGCGCCCGGAGCCGCGCGACCCGACGGCTAGGCCGTGGTCGGCGTTCGCCTTCGCCGATTACCGGACGCTCTGGCTGTCCTCCGTCGCCGGACTGGTGACGATGCAGATGCGGATTCTCGCGACCGGCGTCTGGCTGTACGATGCGACGGGGTCGGGGCTTCAGCTAGGGTTGCTCGGTCTTGTGCAGCTCGCCGTTCAGCTGCCGGCGATTCTCTACGGCGGCGCGCTCGCCGACCAGTGGGACCGCAAGAAGCTCATCGCGGCGGCGCAGTCGTTCAGCTTCATCTTCATGGCGCTCATAACGGCGCTGTCGGCGGCGGACGCGCTGGCGGTTTGGCACATTTACGCCGTGACCGCCATTCTGGGCGTCACGAGCGTCTTGGGCGGGCCTGCGCGGTCGGCGATTACGGCGAACATCGTTCCGCGAACGCATCTGATGCACGCGGTGGCGGCGAATCAGGCGACGTTCCAAATCGGCGCGATAGCCGCCCCGCTGGCGTTCGCGGCGGTCATCGAGACGCTGGACGCCGCCGCCGCCTTCGCGCTCTCGGCGGCGTTCGCCCTGCCCGCCTTCATCCTGCCGCTGTTCATCAAGACGAAATCCGCCCCGCCGGACGCCGACAGGAATCGGGGGAACACTCTCGCGCGCATCTGGGAGGGCGTGGTTTACGTCAAGTCGCATCCCATCCTGCCCGGCTTGTACATTCTGGACATCGGCGTGACGGTCGTGAGCTTCTACCGCCAGATACTGCCGCTTTTGGCGGACAGGCTGTTCAGGGCGGGCGCGGGCGCGGTGGGGGTTCTGAACGCGGCGAACTCGCTCGGCGGCGTGGCGGGGACGTTCGCGGTGGTGTTCCTCGCCGGCTTCAGGGCGAAGGGGATGCTGGTGCTGTACGCCACGCTGGTTTACGCGGCGCTGCTTTTCGCGTTCGGGCTAAGCCCCTGGCTGTGGCTGGGGACGCTGATAATCGCCGGTCTGGGCGCGACGGACGCGATAGGGATGACGACGCGGCAGACGACCGTCCAGCTCACGACGCCGGACGACATGCGCGGGCGGGCGGTGAGCGCCCACTCGGTGAGCGCGATGACCGCGAACAACATTGGGACGTTCTGGGTGGGGGCGATGTCCGAGCGGATAGGGGCCGCCAACACGATGCTGCTGGGCGGCGCGGTGTCGGCGGCGGTGGTGGCGGCGGCGTGGCTGCTGGCGCGCGGGATGCGCGAATACAGGTATCCGCCCTAGCCGCCGCTTAGTCCGCCGCTTAGTCCGCCGCGTGGAGATATTCCCCGGAGGCGAGCGCGGCTTCTATCGCCCGAACCAGCGCCTTGGCGGATTCGGCGGACAACTCGACGGGGATGCGCGCGTCCAGCCCCATGCCGGGGTTCACGAAGTCTATGTTGAGCGTGTGGTCGGCTTGGGAGTGGAAGGGGTGGTCGTAGTAAACCCTGGCGTCGGTGAGGGCGAACCAGCCGCCCCGCCCGCGCCCGGCGCCTTCTATCTTGGCTTGTTCGGTCAGGTAACTGCACATTCGGCGACTCCTGGATGAATGGTTGGCGCAATGTTAGCATATTTCCCGATGGGCTTGCGTGGGGGACGCGGAGGGGAATATGGCGCAATGGGGTTTTTCGCATGAATCGCGCGCTTTCATAATTCTTGCGATTCATAATACAATGGGCGGGCGTTCGCAACCGCGCCCGCGCCGGTCTTTGGGATTCCGAGATAAATAGGAAGGGAAATTCGCGCCATGCCGACGTTCGTTTACGTCTCCGCTTCCGGGGACGACAAGATTTTGATTTTCAGCCAAGACGCGGAAACCGGCGCGCTGGAGCCGTCGGGATCCGTGGAGGCGCGCGGACGACCGGCGCCGATGGCGACCGACCCGGCGCGGCGGTTTCTGTACGTCGCGCGGCGGGACGCGAATCAAATCTCCAGCTACCGCATAGACGCCGAAACGGGCGGCTTGTCGCTCATCGGCGCGGCGCCGCTGGAGGCGGATCCGAACTATCTGTCCACCGACAAGACCGGGCGCTGGCTGCTGTCGGCGTACTACGCGGCGGGCGGATGCGCGGTTCATCCCATCGGCGGCGGCGGGGCGGTCGAGACGCCGCCGGCGGAGTGGCTGGCGACGGGCGGCGGCGCCCACTGCGTCCAAACCGACCGCTCCAACCGGTTCGCCTTCGTCCCCCACATCGCGGGCGGGAACGGTCCCAACACAATCTTCCAATTCCGCTTCGACGAGACGACCGGTCGTCTCGCGCCCAACGACCCGCCGACCGTTCCGCAAGACGGCGAGCTGGGACCGCGCCACTTCGTCTTTCATCCGAGATTGGACGTCGCGTACTTCTCGAACGAACAGGGAAGCAGCGTGACGGCGTATGCGCTGGACGCGGAGAATGGGACGCTTTCGGCGCTCCAAACCATATCAACCCTGCCTGCGGGCTGGCGCGGGCGCAATTCGTGCGCGCAGATTCAGATAAACCCGTCGGGGACGATGCTGTTCGCGCCCAATCGCGGGCATGACAGCGTCGCCTGCTTCGCCATAGACGCGGACACGGGGCGTTTGCGGCGGACGGCGATTTCGCCCTCGGAGCCGACGCCGAGAGCGCTCAGCCTAGACCCGGCGGGCGGGTTCATGTACGCCGCCGGGCTTGATTCGGGGAAGATAGCCGCCTACCGCGTCAACGAAGCGTGGGGCGGGCTTGACCGAATCGGAACATACGACGCGGGGCGGGAGCCGATGTGGGTTCTGCCGATAAGATTTTAGGCGGGCGCTTGCATTGGGGAGAAGAGTGAGCGGAGCCGGCGGGCAAACCGCGCAAGACTGCGCCTAGCGGCGCAGACACCCTCATCCTAGCCTTCTCCCATCAAGGGAGAAGGGATAACGTTGGCTTCATTTCAGGTTTGATTGCGGGCGGCTATCTTGTCCCCGCTTTCGCGAGGATGACGTTGTTGGGCGACTCTGGATTCCCGCCTTCGCGGGAATGACGGGGGGCATACGGCGGCGCATCCCCTTATATCCCCTTGGCGCGTTCCTGCAGCTCGTAGAGCTTGTTCAGCGCCTCGATGGGGGTCATGGAAGCCACGTCCAGCTCGCGGAGCGCGTCTAGGGCGGGGGACGGCGGGGGGATGAGCGCCAGTTGCGCCGGTCGCGCCGCGCCGCCCCGCTTGCGGACGGCGGGCGACGCCAATTCGCCGTTGTCGGAGCCGTTGGATTCGAGGTCGCGCAGAACGTCCCAGGCGCGGTTGACCACGGCGTTGGGCATCCCCGCGATTTGCGCCACATGGATGCCGTAGCTTCTGTCCGCGCCGCCGGGGACGATTCGGCGCAGGAAGACGATTCGCCCGCGGTCTTCGGATACCGATATGTTGTAGTTGCGGACGCGCGGCAGATGGTCGGCGAGCTTCGTCAGCTCGTGGTAGTGGGTGGCGAACAGCGTCTTGCAGCCCAGCTTCGGGTGGTTGTGTATGTACTCGGCGACCGAGCGGGCTATCGCCAAGCCGTCGAAAGTGCTTGTGCCGCGTCCGATTTCGTCCAGGATTATCAGCGAGCGCGGCGTGGCGTGGTTCAGTATGGACGCCGTTTCAACCATCTCGACCATGAAGGTGGACTGCCCCAGCGCCAGGTCGTCTTGCAACCCGACGCGGCTGAAGATGCGGTCGATGACGCCGATTTCGGCGGAGTCCGCCGGCACGAAGCTGCCTATCTGCGCCATGAGGACTATCACGGCGACCTGCCTGATGTATGTGGATTTGCCCGCCATGTTGGGACCCGTGATTATCGCCAGGCTGCCGTCCTCTTCCGACAGGCGGGCGTCGTTGGGGACGAACGAATCCGCGCCCAGCGCGCGCTCCACGACGGGATGCCGCCCCTGCTCGATGCGGATGCGGTCGGATTCGTTGAGCGCCGGGCGGACGTAGCCGTTGCGCGACGCCACTTCCCCCAGTGCGCAGAAGGCGTCTATGCGGGCTATCGCCTCGGCGGTGGCGGCGATGGGGGCGGCGGACTCCGCCACTTGGGCGCAGATTTGGCGAAACAGGTCGGCTTCAATGTCCGCCATGCGCTCCTGCGCGGTGAGGATGAGCGATTCGTACTCTTTCATCTCCGGCGTGATGAAGCGCTCGCCGCCGACTAGGGTCTGGCGGCGTATGTAGTCGTCCGGCGCCATCTTGAGATTGGGGTTGCTGATTTCAATGTAGTAGCCGAACACTTTGTTGTAGCCGACTTTGAGGGATTTGATGCCCGTCCGCTGGCGCTCGGTCGTTTCTAGGCGGGCGATGTACTGCTGGGCGTCGAAGGCGGCGTCTCGGATGTCGTCCATTTCGGGGGAGAAGCCGGGGTTTATGACGCGCCCATCGCCGACGGCGGGCGGCGGGTCTTCGGATACGGCGGAGCGGATGAGGGCGACGGTTTCGGAGTTGTCCTGAACGCCGTCGGCGAGCCATTGGACGCTCGCGGCGTCTTCGTCCTCCAGCAGAATCTCTTTCAGTCGCGGCGCGGCTTCCAAGCCGGTCGCCAGGGAGGCGATGTCGCGCGGTCCGGCGGCGAGCGTTCGGACGCGGTTCAGCAGGCGCTGAATGTCCGACACGGACGCGAGCAGGGCGAGGACGCGCTCTCGCCGAATCGCGCTGCGGTGAAACCACGCCACCGCTTCCTGGCGGCGCTCCAGCTCGCCCAAATCCAGCAGCGGCTGCCCTATCCAAGCGCGCAAAACGCGCCCGCCCATCGAGGTTTTGGTGCGGTCGAGCACCGAGATGAGCGAGGCGTCCGAATCGCCCCAGCGCCCGCCGGCGAACAAGTCCAGGTTGCGCCGCGTCTGCGGGTCTAGCGCCATGTAGCTGCGGGTGGAGTAAGTCCGCAGAAGGGAGAGTTGGTTGGCGGCGGTTTTCTGGGTGGTCTGGAGGTAGTCCAGAATCGCGCCGGCGGCGCGGGCGGCGAGCGGCAGGCGGTCGCATCCGAACGGCTCCAGCGTGGCGACTCCGAAGCGGCGCAGTATGGACTCAGTCGCCCATTCGAGGTCGAACGCCTCGCGTCCGATGGGGGTGACGGTCGCGCCGGCGGCGTCGGGCGCGGGCGTTTCGGCTTCTTCGGAAATCAGAATTTCGGCGGGGCGCAGGCGGGCGAGCTCGCCGACGAGCTCGGACGCCGCTATCTGCGTCGCGGCGTACTCGCCGGTGGTGATGTCGGCGTAGGCGACGCCGGCGGCGTCCCCCTCCCAAACGGCGGCGGCGAGGTAGTTGTTGGATTTGCCGTCCAGCAGCGAATCCTCCACCACGGTGCCGGGCGTCACCACGCGGACGACTTCGCGGTCGACCAGCCCCTTGGACTTGGTGGGGTCGGAAGTCTGCTCGCAGATGGCGACTTTGTAGCCCTTGCGAATCAGGCGCGCGAGATACGATTCGAGCGCGTGATAGGGTATGCCGGCGAGCGGGATCCTAGTCCCCGCGCCGAACTCGCGGGCGGTGAGGGCGATTTCAAGCTCTCTGGCGATGAGGCGGGCGTCTTCGTCGAAAGTCTCGTAAAAGTCGCCCATCCTGAACAGGAGTATGGCGTCTCGGTGTTCGCTTTTGATGCGGAGATACTGTCTGCGCGCGGGGGTGGTCATAACGCTCTCTAGTTTATCGCAGACAAGGGCGCCCCCGAAAGCGGAGCGGGGGCGCTGTTGCGGAGAATCGGGCGGCGGTCAAGGGCGATTCCGGCGGAGCGAGCGCGGATTGACAGCCCGCCGCCGCGCGGCTACGATGGTTAATAGATTAAAAAGGGAAGGAGCGGGACATGGAGTTTTCCGAACCGGCGGGAATCGCGATTCCGGAGGTTGCCGAAGAGAAACGGGAATCCGCCCCGAAGGCGGGGGCGGACGCCAAGGCGAAGAACGCCGCGCCGCCGAAGCTGGAGGTTGAAGACGACCGCCACCCGGTGGAGCGGGTGGTCGGCATAATCGACTTGGACGGCATGGACACGGACACGTTCATGGAGCTGATAAGGGGGCGGCGCACCGAGTCTTCCGACGGCACGGTGATAATCACGATTCCGGAGGTTCCCGGCGAGAGATGGAACGCCGTCCCGAACCCGGACGCGGAGACGGAGGCTGAAAACGCCGCGCTGGCTCGCGAAGCCGCGCTGCCCAAGCCGGAGGCTGGGGACGGCACGCATCCGGTGGACCGGGTGGTCGGGATAATCGACTTGGGCGGCATGGACACGGACGAATACATGGAACTGATAAGGGGGCGGCGCATTTGATCACGGCGGTGGACACGAACGTTCTCCTGGACGTGTTCCGGGATGACGACCTGTACAGGTCGCAATCCCTCCAATGGCTGCAGACCGCTCACGACAGGGGCGACGTTCTAGTATGCGAGATTGTGTACGCGGAACTCGCCTCGTCGTTCGGCAACCGGGGCGAACTCGACGCCGCCCTGCGGTCAATCCACGCGACCGTATCGCCAATAGACGCCGACATAGCGTATGAGGCGGGGGTGAGGTGGTTTCGCTATCGGCAAGCGGGCGGTCCGAGAAGCCGCATCCTCACGGACTTCCTAATAGGCGCCCACGCCCTAGCGCGGGCGGACGCGCTTTTGACGCGGGATAGGGGGTTCTTCACGTATTTCCCGGAGTTGGGGGGCGGGGGGCGCTAGAGGCGGTACGGCGACGTTGCGAGGGAATTAGGCGCGAATGTATGATGAGGATGGGATGAACGCAATTCGGTTCTTGAGGTGCCTGCGATGAATGAAAACAATCCGCCGATAAACGATTATCTCGCGCATGTCGGGGATTCCATCGCAGTGGAAAGGCATGGGCGAGCGTGGCGAATCACGTTGCCGTTTTATTCGTTGAGTTTCTTCCACTCTCGGATGAACGGCGACGAAACCGCAAGCCCTGCAGTCACGATCTACGCCGCCTATCGAGACGGCGTTTGGGAGTTGAGCGACTTGGGGCGGAATCTGTCCGTTCTGCGGGACGCGGGGGTGGATATGGACGCGCTGCGCGATGAGGGCGCGGTCCAAGACATTCTCGCGAACATGCCGGCGAACGTTTCCGGCGACGGGGCTTTGACGGTTCGGACATCCCCGCAGTTGGATTTCGGCGCGGCGCTCCATGAGATGGTTCGCGCGAATCTGGCGTTGGCGATGAGTTTCTTGCCGATCATATCCGAGGACCAGCGTCCGAATACGGCGGATGTGTTCAGTTTGCAGGGAACGCTCTATGAGTTCTCAGGGAGTGGACGCCGCGACGGTTCTTCCGAAGAGACCGATGCGTTCCATCTCTCGCAAGGGGCGCTGGCGTTTTGCGCTGAACATTCCCGCGCCGGCGATTTCAGCGTGGAGCTGAAGCCGATAGATGGCGGCTTCTTCAGCGGTGACTATATAGCTTTAGGAGAAGGCGTCGGAAGTTGGGTAGGCGTCATGAGCGTCAAGGACGGATGGCTAGAAAATCTGAAACCCGGCGAGCATCGTCTGGCAGTGGAAGCCAGGGGCGCGTGGACTTGCCGCATCATCCAGCCGAGTTTGGGGCAGTCGCCAGTTGCACTCCCATACAAATGCGAGGGCGAGGGCGCGATTGTCGCGGGTCCCTTCAGAGTCGGGGCGCGTCCGTTGCTCGTGAACGGATGGCACAATGGCGCGGGCGAATTTTCCGTCGGTCTTGTCAGCCTGGACGGCGCGGACGAGCGCCAGGTCATCCGAGAGGATGGGCAGATTCATCTTGAAGAACACCCGACGGAAGCCAAGCCGGGCAAGGAATATCTGCTGTTCGTAAACGCGGGCGGGGCTTGGGAGCTGACATTCACAGAGGGCTACTAGCGGATACGCGCCAGGCGTCTTTCGGGCGCGTCCACTCGATTGGCGTCCCACCTCATAAGAGCCGACCTGCCGGATTCATAGGCGAAGGCGGCATGGCATCTTGGGCTGCAGAAATATATGCCCATCCTGTTCAGCGGCAACCCGTCGCGCAGGGCGTTCAAGACGCGCTTGACGGCGGCGTATCCGTACAGGGCGAATCCGACCGGCATTAGAATGGGCGCGATGGTCACTAGAATCGCGCCGGCTCCCGTCAATGCCACCGCGGCGGTTATGGAGAATCCGACAGCCGCGGACTGTGCGGCGCGCTTGGCTATGGCTGTCGCCGCGTCCCTAATGGCTTCCTCGCCGGATTTGCGTCCTTTGCGGTGATGGATGATGTTTTCCAACGCCGCGACAGGGGCTTCAAGCAACGCGCCGTAGAGCGCGGTCATGGCGGCGGTTTCCAGACATTCCCTGAACACCACGGCGGAGGCGTCGAACGCATTTGTGGAGCGGGCGCCGAGTTCTTCCCATCCCGTCATGTTTTCAGAGCCGCGCGCTCGGTTCAGGTCAGACCTTTCCCATAGGATGTTGCCGGAATTCCGGGCAAGGCTCGGAGCGTTTTCCCATGATTGGATGTGGCTGGCGTCTTTGCCTTCCAAGTATCTTTGAACGGCGTCTCCGCCCAAGTTCCTAACGGGGTACGGCGCGCTGTCTTGATAGAAGGCTTGCGCTTCCGTCAAGGCTCTGTATCCCCGCTCGCCGCCCAATCCGGCGCCGGCGAATTTTCGTTGCAACCCGTTGCCGAGTTCCTCGAAAGATGCCGATGGGACGCCGCGAATCAGGGTATCCGCTCCGACCGCCGTTCCAAGGGTCGAAGCGGTTGCCGAACGCCCGCCGCCGCTGGACGTTCTCGTTCTCGTTTCCTGAGCCGCTTCGGGCCAGTCGTAATAGGTCTGCATGCCCGCCTTATCGCCCGCCGGCATGCGTCGGGCGCAACGCGCGCAGGGCAACGCGCGCGGCAATTTCCCGACGTCGTTTCCCGATTCCAAGCGGCGGACGTAGCAGGCGCGGCGGCCCCTCCGCCAACATTCCGGGCAACCTACGCAGTAGTTGGCGAAGTCGCCTCTGAACACTCCGCGCGGCGTTTCTTCCGGCAGTTCGGACAAGCACAGGCGACCGGGCTGGATGACGTGCCGACATTCCGAGCAACGCAAGCCGGGCTCGGCTATCATCTGCCACATGGCAACCCCCTAATCGTCCTCTTTCCAGAAGCGCTCTTCTTTCACTTCGTAGCCGCCGGGGGTCATGCGGTCTTTGACGTCCTCTATCATGCCGGGGTGGCCGCAGGCGTAAACGATGGTGTCGTCCGGCTTGAGGCTCCAGCGGGCGGCGTATTTTTCCACTAGGGTGTTGACGCGCCCCGTTTCGCCCGTCCAGCCGGCGTTTTGCGGCTCGTTCGGGCGGCTGACTGTGGGGACGAATTCGATCATGTCCGGATGGCTGTCGGCGAGTTCTTGGAGTTCGTCGTCGTAGCCGAATTCGTCCGCGTAGGACGCGCCCATGAGGATGTAGAAGCGATGCCCCGTCCGCTCGTCGCGCAGGTACTGGCGGATGATGCTGATGTACGGAACCACGCCGGTGACGGTGGCGACGAACAGCTGGTTGGGCAGGCTGGCGTCGAACACGAAGATGCCCTTGGGGCGCGGGCGGATGGTCACTTCGCCGCCCTCGCGCATCTCGTGGAGGAGGGGCGTGAGGTTGCCGTCCGGCGGCGGAACCAGCTCCACGAACAGCTCGAGGTCGTCTTCGTCCGGGGCGGACACTATGGAGTAGGCGCGCTCGATTCCGTTCACGCCGATGGTGCAGTACTGCCCCGCCTTGAACTTGTAGCCTTCGGGCTTTCGCAGCCAGACTTTCCAGAGGTCGTGGCTGATGTCGTGGCGCTTGGTTATCTCGGTGGTCGCCAGCTGCGGGCGGCGGCGCATCGGTCTGCTTCCGCGAGCGGTGGTCAAGGGGTTGCGGCTCCTTTCGTTTTTGCGGGTGTTGTTTTGGTTGGGGTTGGCGGGCAATCCTCGCGAAACTGCGCCTAGCGGCGCGGGCGCCCTCACCCTAGCCCTCTCCCATCAAGGGAGAGGGGATGCGTTGGCTTCATTTCAGGTTTGATTTCGGGTGGCTATCCTGTCCCCGCCTTCGCGAGGATGACGTTGTTGGTCGACTCTGGATTCCCGCTTTCGCGGGAATGACGGGGCGGCGCGCGAAGTGGCGAAAATCGCCCAATCCGCGCCTAAATCCGACGCTTCAGTCCGCCGCGGCTTCGGCGGCGGGTTTGGATACGCGGACGGGCAGCAGCGGCAGGGTCGGGACGCTCATCATCGGGTCGGGCTGGCGGCTTTGGCTGAGGGCGGTGGCGAGGTCGGCGAACAGGGTCGTCGCGGACACCAAGCCGCGCTGGGTTCCCGTCAGGTCGGCGACGCCCGCCATTCTTCCGGCGGGGGTCGCCGCTTCCACCCAGTCGCCCGTCTCGATTCCCAACTCGGCGGCGTCTTGCGGGTGCATGCGGATGGTTTCGTCGCGGCTGACGGCGTTTTTGCCGTTGATTTCGATTATTTGGACGTCTTCTTCCGGCTGGTGCAGCACGCGCCCGCGCGCCAGGGTGAGCGGGTATTCGTCGTTTCGGCGAACGGTCGGCTCCACTAGGGCGATGGGCGCGAGGGACGGCGGGGCGGTCTCCAGGCTGTCTTGGTACAGAATCGGGGTGTCCGCCATGTCCGCCGCGAGGCAGGGCCACTGCAAGCCGCCGGCGCGCAGGCGGGCGTAGGTTATGCCGCCGTAGGCGTCCGCGAGGTTGTTCATCTCGTCGAAGATGGTTTCTTCGCCTTCGTAGCCGAATCCGTCCGCGCCCATGCGCCGGGCTATGCCGGCGATGATGCGCCAGTGGGCGTCTTCGTCTTTCTTGGGACCGAGCGCGGGGTTGAGCAGCTGGACGCGGCGCTCCAAGTTGGTGTAAGTGCCGACGCGCTCGGCGAAAGTCATCGCGGGGAAGACCACGTCGGCTTGCTCGGAGACGGGGTTGGCGAATGTGGCATGCACCACGGAGAAGTCGGCGTTTCGGACGGCGGCGGCGATGTCGCCGAGTTCGCCGTCGTGGAGCGCGGCGGCGTCGCCGACGATGTGCAGGGCGGCGATTTCGCCGTCCCCGACGGCTTGGGCGACGGCGGCGGCGGGGGTTCCGGGCGTCTGGGGAATCTCGGCTTTCCACGCGGCTTCGACGCGGGCGCGCCGCCGGTCGTCGGCTAGGCGGGCGTGTCCGGGAAGGTAATCGGGCGAGCAGCCGGCGTCGCGCGCGCCCTGTTCGTTCGCGCCGGTGAGCAGGGGGTAGAGTCCCGACGACGGTCTTCCGACGTTGCCGGTAATCAGCGCCAGGTTCACGAGGGCGCGGGCGCAGGGTTCGCGGGTTTCGTCCGGCAGGGTTTCCAAGCCGAAGAGAATGGCGCCCGGACGGGTTTCGGCGAAGAGGCGGGCGGCGCTTTCGATGTCCTCGCGCGACACGCCGGCGACGCGCTCCACGCGGGCGAGGTCGAATTCGCGCATCACGGAGTTTCGGAAGTCCTGCAGATTTTGGACGCGCTGGGCGAGGTATTCGTGGTCGTCGAGCGACTGGTCCCAGACGGAGCGGATGATTCCGCCGATGAGGGCGGCTTCGCCGCCGGGGAGCGGTCGGAGCCAGATTTTGGCGCGGCGGGCGAGCTCGGTTTCGCGCTGGTCGATGACCACCATCTCGGCGCCGCCCCCCGCCAGCGCCTTCTTGATTGGGACGGCGACGACGTTCTGCTCTTCGGTCATGTTGGAGGACACCACTAGGAAGCGCTTGGCGTTTTCAAGGTCCCAGACGGGGTTTGTGGCGGCGGCGTATCCGAGCTGTTCGCGCAGGGGAGTGAGCATGTCGGAGCGGGGGCTGGCGGAGATGTCCACGCTGTTGGAGCGCATGACGGCGCGGGCGAACTTCTGGGCGGCGTAGGCGTCTTCGTTGGTCGCGCGGGGGGACGCCAGCAGGGCGTAGCGTCCGTCCGCGCAGTCCGCGAGTTTGGCGGCGGCGTAGTCGAGCGCTTCGGGCCAGGACGCGGGCTGAAGGTTGCCGTCGCGCCGTATCATCGGCGACTCGATGCGGTCGCGGCGGTTCACGAAGTCCATGCCGAACTTGCCCTTGAAGCAAGCCTGCCCGCGATTCGCCTCCGCGTGGCGGTTGGGAATGGCGCGGATGAGGCGGTTGCGCTTGTTGACTTCCAGCGTCATCTCGCATCCGACGGGGCAGTGGGGGCAGATGGACGTGGTCTTTTCGACCGCCTTGTCCCACTTGTAATCGCGCTCGACGAGGGCTCCGGTGGGGCAGACGTCTATGCAGGCGCCGCAGAATTCGCAGCCGGATTCGAGCAGGCTGGTTCCTTGCGACGTTCCGATTAGGCTTTTGCCGGAGCGCATCTGGAGGGTAAGGGCGGAATCGCCGCGAACCTCGTCGCACACCCGCACGCAGCGCGCGCAGACGATGCACAGGTTCATGTCCATGTCCCAGAACGGGTCTTTGACCGCCAGGGGCAAGTGGCGGTTGTTGTATGTGAGCGTGGTGTCCATGTCCATGTCGAGGTAGCGAACGGTGTCTTTCAGCTCGCAACGCTCGTTTTTGGGGCATGTTACGCAGCGGTCGTTGACGGCGACATGGCGCAGGCAGATGTCGGACGGACCGCAGAGGTCTATCCTGTGGCAGTTCAGGCAGCCGTGCGGATGCTCGGAGATGAGCATGTCCATGATTCCGCGCCGCAGGTTCTTGAGGTTGTCGCTGTCGGTGGTGACTATCATGCCGTCCGCGACGGGGGTCGTGCAGGACGCGGGGGAGCCGGGCAGGGGCGCCATATTGCCGTCCCGACCGGGCGCTTCGGCGGTCACGACGCACATGCGGCAGGCGCCGAACGGCTTCATGCCCGGATAGTAGCAGAGATAGGGGATGTACAATCCCGCGTCCATCGCCGCCTGAATTATCATCTGTCCCGGCTGGGCGGGGATTTCTTGCCCGTCCACCGTTATCGTTATCTGGTCAGCCATTTTGCGCTCCGGCTTGAAAATCGTGGGCGTATGGTCTGGTGTTTTTCGGGGCGACGCGCGGTCCGAGGCAGCTCCCGGTGGGGCATCTGCGCTCTTCGATGTGCGCCGCGAAGTCCTCTTCGAAGTGGTTGAGGGCGGAGCGGATGGGCCCGAATCCGAGTTGTCCGTGTCCGCAAAGCGAGCTTGCCTCCATGGTGGAGCCGACGGAGCGCATCATGTCGAGGTCGCCGGGCCTGCTCTCGCAGTTGGCGATGCGCTCGGTGATTTCGAGCAGATGCTCCATGCCCAATCGGCAGGGGAAGCATTTTCCGCAAGATTCGAACTGGCAGAAGGCGACGAGAACGCGGGTGAGGTCGACGGCGCAGACGTCTTCGTCTCCGACGATGATGCCGCCGGAGCCGAGTATCGCGCCGGCGGAGCGCATCTCGTCGAAGTCGATGCGTATGGACATGCTCTCGGCGCTCAGCACGCCGCCGAGCGGTCCGCCGGTCTGGAGCAGCTTCAGTTTCTTGCCGTCCGGCACGCCGCCGCCGATGCCGTTGACGACTTCGCCGAGCGTCAAGCCCATCGGGACTTCGTACAAGCCTGGGTAGCGGACGTTTCCGTTCAGGCAGATGATAGCCGTCCCCGCGCTGCTTTCGGTGCCGACCGACTTGAACCAGTCCGCGCCGCGCGAGATTATCTGCGGGGCGTAAGAGTAGGTTTTGACGTTGTTGATGGTGGACGGGTAGCCCCAAACGCCGAACGCGGCGGGGAAGGGCGGGCGGTAGCGCGGCTGGGAGCGCTTGCCCTCTATGGCTTCCATCAGCGCCGTCTCTTCGCCGGCGACGTAGGATTCGCCGGTGAGCGCCACTTCTATGTCGAAGCTGAAGTCCGTTCCGAAGATGTTTTCGCCGAGTACGCCGGCTTCGTAAGCCTGGCGTATCGCCTCTTCGGTTCGGTCTATGGGGCCGTCGTGTCCGTGCCGGATGAATACGATTCCGTTCGTGGCGCGGGTGGCGTATCCGCCGATCATCAGCCCTTCGAGAAGGGTGTGCGGGTCGCTTTCGAGTATGCCCTTGTCGTTGTAGGCGCCGGGGTCGCCTTCTTCGCAGTTGCAGAGCATATACTTGGTTCCGCCGCCGCGCGACATGAAGCTCCACTTGACGCCGGTGGGGAACGCCGCGCCGCCGCGCCCGCGCAAGCCGGAGTTGCGGACTTCGCCGATGACGCCGTCCGGATCCATCTCGGTTATCGCCTTGTAAATCCCCGCGTAGCCGCCGTTGGCGATGTACTGGTGGATGTCGGAAGGCGCGGTGTTGCCGGCGTTCCGCAGGGCGATGCGCCGCTGGGCGGCTATGCCCGGAATGTCGGCGAGGTCGGGGACGCCCGCCGGCGGGTCGTCGCCAAGCCATCCCAAAACGCCGCGCTCCGGAACGCGCCCGTTGGCGATGTACGATTCGATGATGGCGGGGACGTCTTCCGGCTCGACGTTGGCGAAGAAAAGCCTGCCCGCCGCGCCCGGCGCGAGAATGTCCATGAGCGGCTCGGCGTAGCAGATTCCGAGGCAGCCGACTTCGTCGACGCGGGCGTCCAGTCCGCGCGCTTCCAGCTCGCTCCGAACGGCGTCTAGGACTTCGAGCGCGCCGGCGGACTGTCCGCACATGGCGGCGCCGATTCGTATCCAGGGGGCGTCGCCCGCGGTGAGCGCTCGCCAGCGCTCGTCGGCGGTCTGTTTCAGGGCTTCGTATGTGGTCATTGCCGGCTCCGGGGTTGGGATAGGGCGGTTTGGGACGGCGGGGGTACGCCGTCTAGCCGCCTATCTCGATTACGCGCCGCTCGGCGCTTTCGGGGGTGAGACGCCCGATGAGATGGTGGTCGACGCTCATCACGGGGGCGACGGAACACGCGCCGAGACATGTGTTGAACTTGAACGAAATGCCGCCGTCTTCGGTTTCGCCTTCGTCTTCGAGCCCCAGCCTGTCCATCACGCGGCGCAACACGCGGGACGCGCCCATGAGGTGGCATGTCGGCCCCCAGCATATCTCGACGTTGTGGGCGCCGGGCGGGGTGAATCGGAAGTTGGTGTAGAAGGACGCCACGCCCCAGACGTCGTTGATGGTCGCGCCGTTGAGCGCGGCGACTTCCTCAATCGCCTCGTCGGGGATGTATCCCAACTCGTCCTGCGCGGCGAGAAGGGACGACAGGACGGTGACGGTGGGCCGGCGCTGGTTGTTGATGGCGCGGAGCAGGCGCTCGCGCTGCTCTTGGGTTATGGCTGATGTCAAAGGCGTCCCCCCTGCGGCGGGCTGAAAGGTTCGCCAACCATGATAGCATAAGAAAATCGCGGAATGGCAATTTTGCGGGGCGGGATGTGGATAGGGACGGGGGGCTTGTCGCCAGTCCGGGGATGTCGCCGCAAACTTCCAAACGCGACCGCGCGCGGCGTTTCGCAATCCGAACGCATTTCGGCGACCCCGCGCCTAGTTCCAGCCCCGCGAACAATCGCCGCTTCGGTTGTTGCTGAATTGTTGGCGGGCGTTGTTCGGGGGCGGATTTCTGTCTCTGCGCTCGAACGCCTCATGTATCCACCGCCTGACGTCAGCGGACTGCAACGTCCAGTTATAAATGCGGGCGTATGGGTCTTCGCCCTCGCAGTTGTCGGCGAGTCTGGGCGGAATCAGTCTGAGGTTGCACTTCCCCGTATTGAAGTCGGGATGATTGGGCAACAGGATTCCCAACAGGCCGCAACGCGGGTTTCGTTCGGTATCTCGCAGACTGGAGCCGATTTCCCAGTCCACATGCTTTCGCTGCCATGTGCCCGGGCCTATCAGCACGACGGTTACGGACGCGCTGCGAATGAACTCGTCTCGGATTTTCTGACGAATCGTTTCGACAGCTATGTTTTGAGGAATGTCCCCGATGTCCACCGACTCGTCAATCATGTTTGCGCCCATCATCTGGACGAACACGTCTTTGTAACGCTGGTCGTCGTGGTGGAAACTAACGAACACGCGATGTCTCCGCGCTTGCGGCATGTTTATTCCTCCGGCGGCAATTCCAGGTCGGTCAGGTCTTCCACGCCCGCTATGTCCGCCAGCATGCTGGCGTAATTTCGCAGGTCTTCTTGCAGGCATGCCAGCTCTTCGCGAAACTCGCGGCGTTTGCCGGCGTCATTGAAAGCCCCCGCCAAACTTTCTTTGTGCCACTTCGCCGTGAACGGACGGATTACTTGGTTGAGCATTGGCACGGCGATTTTGCTGAATTGCACGGTGTTCCGCCCTCGCTGGCGCAGGATTTCGCGCGTGGAGGCGAATAGCGAGTAAACGCTGTCGAGAGCCGTCTTTTCGTCGCCGACGGCGGAAGGGAGCGGCTGAGTCGTTATCCTGGTCAGCATTTCGACGTAGAGGTCCCAAGCCGCGTCTTGGTCGGACTCCTTGAACGATATTTCCACGTTCGCCCATTTGGGTCCGAACTTGACTTTCTCCAGTCGGAACTTGCGGAACAGATCTCGCAACTTCATCATTCGCTCCATCCCCAACGCATCGGTCGATTTTCCAACGGCATGTTTAGACTACGCTAAAACGGCGCTTTCAATCAAGCGGCACATTCGCAGACGGCGGGCAAGCGGGTGTGGTAGCGCGGGAACCGCGCGACCAGTGGCGCAACTTCTCGCGCTGGTCTAAGCGCCGGCGGCATTAGGCTAGGTTGTGTTGACATTAGAGAGAAGATAGGGCGGAGTCGGAGGGCAAACCGCGCGGGACTGCGCCTAGCGGCGCAGACACCCTCACCCTAGCCCTCTCCCATCAAGGGAGAGGGGATACCTTGGTTGCGATTCAGGCTTGTTTTCCATGAACATACGATTGCAAGGGGGGAAATTGGAGATTTTGGCGCGGGAATCTTCCAAGTTATCCTTATGTCAACGCTACCTAGAATGGGCGATTGGCGCGCCATAGTTGACACCCGCCCCAAATGCCTATAGCCTGTGTTCGGAAGGGAGAACAACCATCATGCAGTACCAAATCTGGCTAAACGGCGAGTATGTCGAGCGCGGCGCGGCGCGGATTCCGATGACGGACCGCGGCTTTCGGCTCGGCGACGTGGTTTTCGATACCGAGCGGACGTTCAACGGGCGCGTGTTCAGGCTGCGCGACCATCTCGACAGGCTGTACAGGTCGCTCAAGTACGTCCGCATCGACCCCGGCTTGTCCATCGATGAGATGGAGCGGCTGACGCTGGAAGTCGTCGCGCGGAACGAGCCGTTGCGGCGCGAGCGCGGGGACGATTACATGGTCACGCAGATGGTCACCGGCGGTTCCGGGCGGCGCGGGGATTCGCCGCCGGCGGTGTCCGTCTGGATAGACCCGCTCGGCTCCCCGCGCTGGGCGCCGGCTTACGAAGGCGGAGTCCACGCGGTCATCCCCAAGACGCGGGCGTATCCCGCCGAAAGCCTTGACCCGAAGGTGAAGCATTACAGCCGCCTGAACTTCGCGCTGGCGGAGCTGGAGGCGGCGGACGTCGACCCGGACGCCCTTCCCATCATGCTCGACGCGAACGGCGTCGTGAGCGAGGGGACGGGGGCAAACTTCTTCATCGTCTCGAACGGGGCGCTCAAGACTCCGACGGACCGCAGCACGTTGCAGGGCGTCTCGCGCATGACTGTCTTGGAAATCGCCGACGCGCTGGGAATCCCCGCCGGGGAGGACGACCTTCAGCCGTATGATCTCTACACGGCGGACGAGGCGTTTTTCTGCAGCACGCCGTACTGCGTTCTGCCGGTGGGGATGATAGACAACCGTCCGATTGGGGACGGAGCGCCGGGGCCGGTCGCCAACCAAATCCTCGCCGCGTGGAGCGAGCGGGTCGGGTTGGACATTGTGGATCAGCTGAGGCGTCTGCCGGAGTAGAATTCGGCGCGACGGCTTGCCGCCGCTCGCGCCGCTCAGCTCTCGCTTTCGCTCCGCGTCCAGAAGCGCAGTATCAGGAAGCCCGCCAAGCCCGCCGCCAGGGACGATAGCAGGATTCCGAGTTTCGCCGTCGTCACCAGTCCGGCGTCCTCGAACGCCAAGCCGGATATGAATATGGCGACGGTGAATCCGACGCCCGCCACGAAGCCGACGCCGATTACGTGCTTCCAAGTGACGTTTCCGGGCAACTCGACCGCGCCGGTTTTGGACGCCAGCCAAGGGAACAGGGTTATGCCCGCCACTTTGCCGATCAGCAAGCCCGCGCTCACGCCGATGAGAACGCTGTTGGAGAAGCGTATCTCGGACTCCGCGCCGCGGAAGTCTATGCCGGCGTTCACTAGGGCGAATATGGGCAGGATGACGTAGCTCGCCCAAGGGTGTATGAGGCGCTCTAGGCGCTCTAGGGGCGCTTCGGTGCCTTGGCTTAACTCTTCCAGGGAGCCGATGATGGCTTCCGCCCTGTCGCGGTCGCCGGCGGCGACGGCGGTTCGGTACTCCGCTATGAGGGCTTCCGCTTCTTCGCCGAATTCCCGCTGGTTGTAATTCGGCTGGGACGGCATGAGGGCGCCGATGACCACGCCGGCTACTGTGGCGTGGATGCCCGTTTTCAGCACCGCCGCCCAGATGAGCAGCGAGAGCGCCGCCGTGACGACGGCGTAGCTGAAGCCGAGACGGTGGGAGGCGAACATTATTGAAATCAGCGCGCCGGCTATCGCCAGGCTTCTGAAGTCTATGGATTCGGTGTAGGCGATGGCGATGACGGCTATGGCGCCGAGGTCGTCCACGACCGCCAAGCCGAGCAGGAAGACGCGGAGTTCCTGCGGGGCGCGGCGTCCGAGCAGGGCTAGGACGCCCAGGGCGAAGGCGATGTCCGTCGCCATGGGAATCCCCCAGCCGCGCATGCTTTCGCCGGAGGGGTTGAACGCCAGATAAATGGCGGCGGGGACGACCATCCCGCCTAGCGCCGCCACTATGGGCAGGGCGGCGCGGCGCGGCGTGGACAGCTGCCCGTGCATCAGCTCGCGCTTTATCTCCAAGCCGACCACGAAGAAGAATATCGCCATCAAGCCGTCGTTGACCCACTTTTCGATGGACATGTCTATGCTGAAAAGCGCGGCGTCCAGCGTCAGGTGGGTTTCGATGAGGCTGTGGTACTGTTTCGCGCCAGGGCGAGTTCGCCCAGCCGAGCGCCAGCAGCGTCATGGCGAGCAGCACGAACGCGCTGATGGATTCCGTGTGCAGGTAGCGCTGCACCGGCAGGCGAATGGCGCGGGTGGCGTAGGATTTTTCGGATTGCGCCGTCATGTAGCCTCTGCTTCGGGGCGGGACGCGGTTTTCGAAGGACATGGTCGCGCCGCTACTCCGCCGCCCGCCGTTCGCCGCGCGGGTCGAGGGCGCGCGAGACGCCTATCATGCTGTCGCGCGTCACAAGCGCCGCCAGCTCCGGCTCGCTCATGCCGTCCGTCCCGTCGGGTCTGCGGGGCAGGACTAGGTAGCGCAAATCCGCCGCGCTGTCCACGACGCGGACTTGGACGCCGTCTTCGACTTCCAATCCGAACTCGCGCATCACCGCTCTGGGCTGCGCGACGGTTCGCTTGCGGTAGGCGAAGCTCTTGTACCAGTCCGGCGGGGGGCCCAGCAGCGACGTGGGGTAGCAGGAGCAGAGCGTGCAGACGACGACGTGGTGGACTTCGTCCGTGTTTTCCAAGACGGCTAGCTCGGCGTCGTGGGCGAGCGAGTATCCCAGCTCGGCGACGGCGGCGCGGGCGTCGGCGAGAAGGCGCGACTTGAAAGCGGCGTCCGTCCACGCTTTGGCGACGACGCGGGAGCCGTCCGCCGGCGTCCGCGCGCGGGTTCGCGCGATTTGCGCGCGTGTTTCGTCCGCGCTCACGACGCCCTTTTCGGCGAGCAGCTCGGCGATTGCCATGGCGCGGAAGGCGCGGCGGGACGGCTTGGAGTCCGGCGCGGCTCCGGCGTGTTCGGTTTCGTTGCCGTGGTCGGCGCTCATGCGGTTCATCGCCTCCGTGTCAGCCAATGCTCATAGACGTCCACCAGCAGGACGTCGTCGTTTTCGGCGCGTCGGTCGCCCCAGACGTCCCGCTGGCTGAATTCTACATGGCAGAGCAGTCGTTTGGGTATGCCGTCGCCGCCATGCGCGCGGGATTCGGGGTCGTGGAACGGCCCGCTGACGGCGCGGACCACGCCGCTCTTGCCCTTGATGAACCAGGGCGTCCGGTGGTGATGGTCGGAGAAGTCGCCGCGAACGGTCACGGCGTCCCCCGGCGCGAACTCGCCGCCGCGCGCGGCTAGCGCTACTCCCATCTCGCCGCCGCCGCGTCCGCGCGGGCGTCTATTTCGTCTTGGGTCAAGATTCCCTTCTCCGCGAGCAGGGTTTCGAGAGACGCCGCCCAGCGCTCGTAGTAGGACGACGCCATGTATTCGTCCGGGTCCATGGACTCGATGCCGCGCCGCAACTCGTCCACGTTGATGAGCCCGCGATGTCGGAGCGCGCCGACTAGGGCGTTGGTGAGATGCTCCCAGTCCGCCCACTCGTGTTCGGCGCGGTCGATGGGATCGTCGGCGGGCAAGCCGCCCATGTCGTGGACGGATTGGGGTTGGGGTTCGGAAGGCGCGGCGGCGCTCATGGCGGCTTACTCCTTCCCCGCCGAGCTTAGCGGGTTGACGGTGACGCGGCTGAGCGTCTTGTCGCCGGTGTTTCTGAACTGATGCTCGACGTCGGGCGGCACGAGAACGGCGTCCCCGGCGCGGATGGGGTATTCCTCGCCCTCGACCCAGAGGACGCCCTCGCCCTCCACTATGTAAGCCTGATGCTCCCAAGCGTGGACGTGCTGGGCGCTGGCGCCGCCCGGCGGATGCTGAACCCAGAGCATTACGTAGTTGGGGACGCCGTCTGCGGGGCCCAGAACGGGGTTTTGCGCTCCGTTGACGCTTTTGATGGTTGGTTTCATGGCGATTTTCCTTTTGGTTGGCGGCAAGCCCGCGCGGGCCTGCGCCTGGGGGCGCAGTCACCCTCACCCTAGCCCTCTCCCATCAAGGGAGAAGGAATACGTTGGTTTCAGTTCAAGCCTGATTTCCTATGGCTATCTTGTCCCCGCCTTCGCGAGGATGACTTTGTTGAACGACTCTGGATTCCCGCCTTCGCGGGAATGACGGCGGCGGGGGGTTGGAAGCGGCGAAAAGCGTCCAATCCGCGCCTAAATCCGCCGAACATGTCCCCGCAAACCCATCAAAGAAGAAGGGATTTGCCGCTTGCGATTCGCTTTTGTTTTCGGTTGGCATGCCTTTGTTGCCCCGCCGTTTCAGTCTTGAATGTCGTACTCTTGCGCCACCGCCATGGGCGGGTCGCCGTTCCATACGCCCAACATGTTTCGGTAGGCGAATTCGGCGCGGCGGAACCAGGTGTCCCACGTAGTCCCCGCCGAGTGGGGGGTTGCGACGACGTTGTCCATCGAAAGGAGCGGGTTGTCGGGCGCGACGGGTTCTTGCTCGAAGACGTCCAGCCCCGCGCCGGCTATGCGCCCTTCGCGCAGGGCGTCGATGAGGGCGCGCTCGTCGACGGTCGGGCCGCGGCTGGTGTTGATGAGGACGGCGGACGGCTTCATCTTGGCTATCATCTCGGCACTGGCTATATGCCTTGTGTTGGGCGTCAGCGGCGTGTGGACGGTTACGATGTCGGATTCCGCGAACAGCTCGCCGAGCGGCGCGCGCTCGACGCCCAACTCGCGCTCGCGCTCCGGCGTCTGGGGGAACGGGTCGGAGTAGCGGACGCGGGCGCCGAAGCCCTGAACGCGCTTCGCCACCTGCTGACCGATGTTGCCGAAGCCGACTATTCCCACCGTCTTGTTCGCCATTTCGAAGGTGTTGAAGCCGTCTATGGGGGCGTTCCAGCGTCCGGCGCGGGTCGCGGCGTCCGCCGACATGAGGCGCTTGTACAGCGCCAGCATGAGCAGAACGGCGTGGTCGGCGACGGCGAGGGAGTTCGCGCCGCCGTTGTTGCAGCAGGGGATTCCCAACTCGCGCATGAGGCGCAGGTTCAGGCTGTCGTAGCCGGCGGCGAGCGTCTGGACGAGACGGGCTTTGGACGCCGCGCGCAGGACGCCGTCCGGCAACGGCGCGCGATAGACCATGATGAAGTCGGCGTCCGCGACGCGGCGGGCGCGGTCGTCCGCCGGCGCGTCGGGATGGATCGCGTCCGTAACCCAGCCGTCCGGGTTGTATCGCAGGACGACGTCGACGATTGCGGGCGGCAACCCCGTTAGGAAGGCTACTTTGGGTTTGGGCATGCGTTAGAATCTCGGCTCCGGGCGGTTGCTCGGCTTTTTCATGGCAGTAGCGTAGCGCCTAATTCGGTTGGTTATCAAACCCGCATGGGAAACGTCGGAAAAAAGGGGGGACGCGGAGGCGCGGAGTAGGGGATGGGGGCGTCCCTCCGCGCCTTTGCGCCTTTGCGTCAAATTGGAAACCGCGCCAACCCCTTGACCCAACCCCGTTCGTTCTGTTATGTTCTAAATCGTGAACAGCATGAGCGCCCCCAATACTGACAGCCTCAACCGAACCATCTTCATCAGCGACAACTTGCCGTTTCTGAAATCCCTTGACTCGGCTAGCGTCGACCTCGTCGTCATCGACCCGCCGTTTGGGAAGAATGAGACGTTTTCCGGCAACCTGCGCCCGCCGCTTAGCGACGATGAGCGCCGAGTGGAGCGCGAGCTGATGGACGCCTGGGGCGTTTACGACCCCGACACGGCGTATGAGCTGGGGCTGGAATACCCCGACCAAGAAGAATCGACCGCCAACTTCGAGGACATTTGGGATTTCAGGGTCCGAGTCTATGAAGATTGGATGAACGCGCTCGAAACCGTCTGCCCCGGCGCGTATCTGCTGATACAGGCGACGCGCCACACCCACGGCGACGGCATCGCCGCCTACATCGCCTTCATGGTCGAGCGCATGCTTGAAATCCGGCGCGTCCTGAAACCGAGCGGCAGCGTCTATCTGCACTGCGACCACGAAGCCAACTCCTATCTTCGCCAGATGATGGACGCGGTGTTCGGCGCGGACAGTTTCAAGAATGAAATCGTCTGGAAACGGACGTCGGCGCACAACGATTCGCAGAAGTACGGAACGGTGACCGATTCAATCCTGTTTTACGGGAATCGCCCGATAAACCGAGACGCCGTCCGCGTTCCGCTGGATCCGGATTACGTCGATAAGTTCTATCGCTTCGAAGACGAACGCGGCAAGTATCGGGTTGGCGACCTCACGGGCGCGGGAACGCGAACGGGCGAAAGCGGCAAGGCGTGGAAGAATATCGCCCCCGGCGGACGCCATTGGGCGGTCCCCAGCAAGAGCGGATACGCCGATTGGATAGAGCGCGAAATCATCCCCGGATACACGCGGATAGAGAGCGTCTTGGCGCGTCTCGACGCGCTCGATTTCGCGGGGATGATTCATTGGCCCAAGAGAGAGGGCGGCGTTCCGCAACTCAAGCGCTATCTCGCCGCCAACGAGGGGCAGCTTCCGACCAACATCTGGACGGACATTCAGGCGCTCGGTTCGCAATCCGGCGAGCGGACGGGCTACCCAACGCAAAAGCCGCAGGCGCTCGCCAGGCGGATCATCGAGGCGTCTTCGGACCCCGGCGATTTGGTTTTGGACTGTTTCGCGGGTTGCGCCTACGTCCCCGTCGCCGCCGAGCTGACGGATCGGCGGTGGATAGCCTGCGACATGTCGCCGCGCGCGTGGACAATCATCCGCCGCCAATTCAGCAAGCAGCGCGATTTGCGAATCGTCACCGAAGGCGAATACGCCGCCGGCGAGGGGGTGATTCCCAATCTCGGCGACACCCGCGCAATCCGCGTTCGGGGGCCGAACGAGCTGCCGTCGCGGACGGATGCGGACGCGGAAACCCAAGCGTCCAGCCAGCCGCCCGCCCGCGAGCTGCCCGCCCCGCAATACAAGCAGCGCCCGCTGGAGAGCGGCGACCAAATCTGGCATGCCTTCGTGGAAATGTGGGGGACGGGATGCTGGTACTGCGGAACGGTCAAGCAGCCGTACCGCCAAGAGCTGCAGCTAGACCACATCGAGCCGAACAAGCGGGACGGCACGAACGACGACTGCTGGAACATCGCATTGGCGTGCGTGACCTGCAACGGCGAGAAGAGCGATTCGTTCACGCCGGAAGAGACGATAGACCTCGCCTTCCGAAAGGGCAGAATCGACACCGCCGCCCTGCGGGACGAGACGCTAGCCGCCTTCAACCGCCGCCATCAGTGGGCGCGCGAACGGTGGGAATCGATTAGGGCGGAAGCGGGGAAGGGGGGATTTTGACGCGGAGGCGCAAAGGCGCAGAGGAGCGCAGAGGGGATTTAATGAATCTCCATGAAACGCCGCTTTTTGACGCGGAGGCGCAAAAGCGCAGAGGAGCGCAGAGGGGATTTAATGAATCTCCATGAAACGCCGCCGCCGCTAAACTTCCCCATACGCCCAAGCCTTGACCAGATGATGCGCTATCGCCAGCGGCTGGGGGACGGCTAGCTCTCGGCTGCGCCCTTCTAAGGCGTCCGTCACTTGTTCGCGGTCGAACCAGCGGACGTCGGTCATCTCTTCGTCGTCCATGCGGATTTCGGTTGTGGCGGCTTCGGCGTGGCAGCCTATCATCAGCGAGGACGGGAAGGGCCACGGCTGGGACGAGTGGTAGCGGACGTTTTTCACTTCCACGCCGGCTTCTTCGCGCACTTCGCGGGCGACGGCTTCTTCAATGGATTCGCCCTGGTCGATGAATCCGGCCAGCGCGGAGTACATTCTCATGCGCGAAAGGCGTCCGCGAGATTGTCCGAGCAGGCAGCGGTCGCCGTCGTGGACTAGCATTATCGCCACCGGGTCGGTGCGGGGGAAGTGTTCGGCGCGGCAACCGTCGGCGGCGCATCGGCGGACGTGTCCGCCGCGCCCCATGCGCGTCCGTCCGCCGCAGACGGAGCAGAAGCCGTGGCGGTTGTGCCAATCCAACTGCGCCCGCGCCTGCGCGATGATGCCCGATTCGCCGCCGCTAACAACAGGCGCCGCCGAGCGCGCGTCGACGAATCGGATGGACGCCTCGTTCCGCAGCAAAGCCGCCGCGCCTTCGGTCGCCGCGACGTGGACGGCGAAATGCGCGACGCCGTCCCGCAAGCCGAGAAACACCGGCTCGCCCTCGATTCCGAACCAGCGGACATCTCGCGGGGAAAGCCAAGCGAGCGCCGGCTCGCGCTCGTCGGTGAGGGGGACGTCCAACTCCGGCATGACCAGGACGCGAGTATCCTCGTCTTGGGCGGCGGCGGCTAGCCAGTCGGCGTCGCGCCGTTCGCGGTCGCCCCTATCGAGCGGGTTGCCGGCGAAAATGTGGGGTTGGTAGGGCATGGGGGGACTCCGCTACGACCAGTTCGTATCCTGCATCGACGCCACCGTCCCCATCGCCGGGCGCCAGACGGCGGCGTCGTCGCGCCACGGGTGGGTTTCCACCCAGCGCTCATCGACGTCCACGCCCAAGCCGGGGCCCTGCGGGAGCGGCAGAAAGCCGTCCTTCTGCTTGGGGAAGGCGCCGAAGCAGACGTCCTGGAACCACGGGTGGATGCCGCCTTCCTGTATCATGAAGTTGGGGACGCAGGCGTCCAGGTGCAGGGAGGCGATTGTGCAGAGCGGCCCGTAGGGGTTGTGCGGCTGGAATCCGACGTAGTGCGCCTCGGCCATCGCCGCGATTTTCTTCAGCTCCATGATGCCGCCGCCCTGCACGATGTCGGGCTGAATCATCGCCACAATCTGGCGGCTGAGCAGGTCGGCGTAGTCCCACTTGGTGTAGAGGCGCTCGCCGGTGGCGATGGGGATGGAGACGGATTCGGCGACGCGCTGAAGGGCGTCGATGTTCTGCGGCGGCACCGGCTCCTCATAGACGAATGGGCGGTACGGCTCCATGGCGTTGCCGATGCGGATGGCGTCCGACGGCGCCAGGCGTCCGTGGACTTCCACGAGCAGCTCGACGTCGTCGCCGACCGCCTCGCGCACGGCGGCGAGCTTCTTGACGGCGTTGCGCTCCGCCTCAATGGGGATGAACAAGCCGCGATGGTCGAACGGGTCGCCCTTGAGGGCGGTGATTCCCTGCTCGGTGAAGCTCAGGGCGCGCTCGACGGCGGCTTCGGGGGTCAAGCCGTCCCAGCGTCCGTAGCACCAGATGCGCTCGCGCATGGGGCCGCCGAGCAACTCATAGACGGGGACGCCGAGTTTCTTGCCCTTGATGTCCCACAGGGCGATTTCAATGCCGCTGATGGCGGACATTTGCACGACGCCGCCGCGCACGTGGAAGTGGTGGTAGAGCGTCTGCCAGTGCTGCTCGATGCGCCCCGGATCCTGCCCGACGAGCTGCTGTCCGAACTCCTCGACCATGGCGGCGACGGCGAAGGGCCCGGAGGTGGCTTCGCCCCAGCCGTGAATCCCCTCGTCGGTTTCGATTTTGACAAGCATGTAGTTGCGCCCGCCGGGGGCGTCGGAGTTGCAGACGGGGTGGGGGGTGACGGAGGTGATTTTCATTTGGGGACGCTCCTCAGCGCGTTTTTAGGTCTCCGCTTCGGATTCGTCGGGCGGATTCTCGTAAGTCTGCGTTTGGCGATTCCACCACGCGTAATCCCACGAGTCCGAATCGGCGGACGGTTCAACAACCGACGCGGGAATCCAATGAAGCAGGGGCGGTTCCCAAGGCCGGGGCGAAGACGCCTTTACTTGGTACATGAGTTCCCCGTTCATCATCGTCGGCTGGATGATTTCCACATCTATCGCCATAGAACCACCCTGTCTGTGGCAAACTCGCGACCCTGTTGTGAACACTTGTTCGTAGCCTGTGGGAATTTGATAGTCAGGGATGGACTCAATTATGGGCGAGGTGAATCCTTGAACTTCGTTCTGTATTCGCTTGATGATGTCTTCAATGTCGTTTTCGGAGTCTTGAGACTCCGCGGCTACAAGCAAGCGTCCCAGGATATGCTCGAACTCGGCGTAGAGCTTCTCTGTGAGTCGCAAACTTCCATACGTCTGGTCGAACACAGCCACACAACCGCCGCGCCAGGTATTGCCGCTACTATCCCGAACTGATATGTTGGTTGCGGCGGAGCCTATGTCTTGCGGCAACACGCTGTACTCATGCGCGAATACTTCGCGCAACTCATCGGAAACCAAACGTTTCACGGCCCCGTTTTTGAACCAGGTTTCATCTATGCAAAGCACTACTCCACTGGTGCGGAAGTTGCGCGAGCGGGCTTTCATGTTGGGATTGTGTTGTTGAAGCTCCTGGTATGAGCGGAATTCATTGGTTCGCCCGTCGATGTATCCCTCGACTCGTTCAGTGATCTGCATATTGCATTCCGCGAGGAAGCCTCTGGCACCTTTGAGGATGTGGTTTTCTATGACGTCGGATGCCGTAATTCCGGCGTTGATCCACGTCGTTATCCTGGGACGGGTTGAACGGTTTGGCGCACTATTTCGCACCCGTATGAATGGAGTGTATGTAGCGGTGTGCCAAGCCGCGACTTCATAGGAGCGCATCATGTGGAAGTACACCGCGCCAGGATAGCACTCTCTGAGGGCTTGCGACAGGGTCGCGTCACCAAAACTGTCGGCGTCTTGATGAATCTTTATTTGGAGATTTCTCTCGCCTACGTTGCGGAGTGGGTAATTTCTATGCGGGGTATCTCCCCCAAGCTCTGCGATGGGGTCAAACTCCGCTGACCTGCCCCCTCCTGGGCGGGCGGCGGTGTAAATATCTCCGAAACCTCTTGGCCACCTTACACGCGTAGGAAGGCTTGCGGGAGCCGCGAGAGCGTCACGCTCATCAGCCAAGCATCGCCCGTGAGCGAATTGCATAAAGCGGTTGTCGAGATAGAGATAGGAAGGCTCTACCGACATGTTGTGGTACTCTCGTAGCGATGTGCCGTATCGCCTAAAAGCGTTAGGCGGACCCACAACTACGAACGCGCCTGGCCCATTACGCCCTACTCGTCCTAGCCTTTGTCGGTATGCCTTACGGGTAGGCGGCACCCCCAGGTTGAAACCGACGCGCAAATTGGGGAAATCAATTCCAAGTTCAAGCGCCGAGGTTGACACAACGCCGCGGTAGGTTCCCGACCTGAGTTTTTCTTCGATTTCTCGCCTGTCACGTGCCGTAAAGCCGCTACGGTACGAACCTATGGCAGGATTTTCGACAAGGTCGTCTAGTTGCTTCTGAGTGGCCATCGCCAAAGTTTCGACGCCCTTTCGGGAATCAAGAAATGTGATGAACGCTCCATCATGCCCATTTGTTATCGCTCTGCGTTGCAGTTCACTCGCGATCTCAAATTCGCCTCCTTCCGGAGAGGCTATATGAGCAACGGTCCTGTTATAGCGCGGCGCCCCATCGCTTTCGTGGTCAATGACCGTAAAATCCGCTCCCGTGAGCTGTTTCATATGCTCTCCGGGATTAGAAATCGTAGCGGTGGCTGCAATGAGCTGCAACGGCTTAGATTTGGTTTCATTTCTAAGGAGGTAGTTGCGCGCCGCAATCATCCGCCTGATCAACAGAGCGAAGTTGCTTCCGAAAACTCCCTCAAGTGTGTGGGCTTCGTCCATCACCAGAGTTGAGAGCGAACTGATGAACTGTCTGACCGCCGGCATCGCTAGGCGTGTCATGAGCCAAGCCTGACACACGTCGGGGGTTGCAACAACCACACGCGCCTGGCGCAATACGGCTTCACGCTCCTCAAACGAAACGGAACCGTCTATTTGACCAATGATGTTTTCATCAAGTCCAACCCCGCTAGCCATTTCTCGCCAACCTCTAAGTTGGTCTGCTACTAGCGCCCTGAGAGGGTAGAACGCGACGACCCGGCTGGAATCGTCCATCAGCACCTTGTGCATGGCAAGCGCTCGGAACACCAGACTCTTGCCAGACGCGGTTCCTGTAGAGGTAACTACATTCTCTCCGCGCCCCAACGCATCAAGTGCTTGCGCCTGGTGCTTCCAAAGAGCTGGCTTCTCCAAGCCAGACTCTCCCGACCATCGTGTGAGATAGTCGCCTACTCGAGAGTCGAATAGGAATTCAGGTATCTCTTGGTACAGAGGAGGTCGCCCCGGAATCTCAAAAGATTCGACCACGGAGAACTCGTCACTGCGAAGGATGTCTTGAATCGCGTTGTACATTTGGTCGGCGTCTCCTACGTCGTCCGATGTTCACGGCATACGCCTTTGACACATGCCCCCCAACAACGACAACTGTATCACATAGCATCGCTATCATGTCAAATCATGCCTCAGGTAACACGAGCATGCGCCCCAAACCACAAATACCAACTGCGTTTCGCACTTCTCACGTTCGTGTCAAACGTCTATCTACCGCAACCCAAACACCTCGCTCACGTTCAACGTGAACCCCGCCAAGACCGACGACGTGAACGAGTCGCCCTCGCCGTAAGTCCCGACAGTCTCGAAGAAGCCGGCGGCGTTCAGGCGCAGGACGCGAATCCAGATTTCATCCACGTCCGCCATCCAGTATTCTTTGACGCCGTGCTTTTCGTACAGGTCGCGCTTGTAGCCCATGTCGCGGGCGGCGGTGGAGGGGGACAGGATTTCGACCACCAGGTCGGGCGCGCCGAAGATCGCTCCTTCGGCTATGATATGCTCCCGTTCCTTGGAGATGAAGATGATGTCCGGCTGAACCACGTCCGTGTCGGACAGAACCACGTCCGTCACCGTGGTGAAGACTTGCCCCAGGTCGCGGCGTTTTACGACCCATCCGACGAGCCAGCTAAGGTCGAATTGCAGTCTCTGATGGATTATTCGCGGGGCGGCGACCAAGATCAACTCTCCGTCTATCAGCTCGTAACGCGCGTCTTCGGGCGCGGCGCGGTAGTCGGCGTAGGTCAGTTTGATTCGGGGCTTGTCCAGTTGCGCGATGACCATGTTTTGGACCTCTCTATCGCCTTGATTGGGCGTCCGTTCCCAACCCGCTCAGTACCACTTTTCCTTGTCCACCACATTGTTCAGCGGTTCGCCGTTCAGGAAGCGGCGGGCGTTGTCCAGGATGATTCGGAAGCGGCGCTCCGGTATGTTTTCGGCGTCCGCGACCGCCACGTGCGGGGTCATCAGGACGTTGGCCAATCCCCAGAGTTTGTGGTCGGCGGGGAGCGGCTCTCGCTCATAGACGTCCAAGCCCGCGCCGGCTATCTCGCCCGTCTCTATCGCGTCGGCTAGGTCGTCTATCTTGCACACCATCCCCCTGCCTATGTTGATGAAGTAGGCGGTGGGCTTCATCAGGCGGAAGCGGCGGGCGTTGAACGCGAACTCGGTCTCCGGCGTGTGCGGGACGGTCGTTATCACGAAGTCCGCTCTGGGCAGCAGGGCGTCCAGCTCGTCCGGAGCGCGCATCTCGACGTATGGCAGGTCGTACTCCGGGCGCGGCTCCACTCCGATGACTTCCATGCCGACGGCGTGGCAGAGGCGGGCGGTTTCGTGTCCGATGCCGCCCACGCCGTTGATGAGCGCGGTGGCTTGGGTCAGGTCTATGTAGGGCGATTTGCGGGCGTTCTTGTCCCACTCGCGGCGGCGCTGGGCGTCCGCGTACCACGGCAAGCCGCGCGAGAGGGCGAACACGAACATCATTATGTGATGCGATATGTGGTCGAAGTAGATGCCGCGCGGGTTGCAGATTGTGAGCGGGCGCGCGACCAGCTCCGGGTAGTAGTAGCCGTAGAACGGCCCGGCGTCCGGGTTCTGCACCCAGCGCAGGCGCTCGGCGGCGGCGAGGGCGGCGGGCGGCACCCAGCCGTAGACGGCGTCGGCGTCGCGGATTTCGCGCAGGGCGTCGGCGTCCGTCTCCGGCGCGGCGACTTGGTACTCCGGCAGGGTGTCGGCGAGGCGGGCGGCGAACATGCGGCGGTCGCCGTCCTGCGGGGGCATGAATACGAACTTGGGCATGGTGTTGTCAGTCGCTCCCTTCTTCCAGCGGCGCGGCGACCTCTTCCAGCCACTCCAGCAGGGGGGCGTATCGAAACGAGTTGGTCTCGAACAGCCGCATGAAGAAGCGGTAGGCTTCGACGTCGTCGCAGTCGATTCGGTAGCCGTTGGCGAGCAGGAAGCCCTCGGTGGCGAAGAACGCCACGCGCTTGTTGCCGTCTATGAACGGGTGGTTGATGGCGAGGCTTTCCATCATCGCCGCCGCCTCTTCGAGGATGCCATCGTAGTAGCCGATTTGCGGACGCATGCGGGCGGATTCAAGCGCTCCGACATCGAGGACGCCATGCGCCCCGCCGAAGGTATCGATTAGCCGCACATGCAACGCGAGCATCTCGTCCAGCGTCGGGTAGTCGTATCCGGGGCTCACTTCGCCAACAACTCCCCAAGCTTGTAGTGCCGGCGGATGCTGTCCTCGAAGTGCGCCATCATCTCGGGCCTGACGTTCCGCTTGGTATTCGCGCGCCGCTCGCCGCCGCCGTTGCGCCGCTCGTCCAGGTAGGCGCGCATGGCGTCCTCCACGACGTCCTCCACAGGACGCCCGTCGCTCTCCGCCGCGTCGCGGAGCGCCGACAGCGTTTCGGGGGCGCATCGGACAGACAGCGTTTCGCTCTTGGTTTCGGTTTGGGTCGTCATGTTACTGTTCTCCTTTGCGGTTTATGGGGGTGTTCGAATCTCGTTGAGCGAGCAACTCCAGCAGTTTGCGGTGCCGCCGGATGCTGTCCTTGAAGTGCGCCATCACTTCGGGTCTGACTTTCCGCCCGCCGACATCCTCGACCGGACGCCCGTCGCTCTCAGCCGCGTCGCGGAGCGCCGACGGCGTTTCGCTCTTGGTCTCGGCTTGAGTCGCCATTGTGAACGTTCTCCTTTGCGGTTTGCGGATGGGTCGCCGATATGATTATATCAGGAAACGGCGGGCGGCGGGGCGCGGAATCCGCCGAGACGCGGGGCGAGAAGGGGGGAAGTGGTAGCGCATACGGGAATCGAACCCGTCTCTCCACCTTGAAAGGGTGGTATCCTAGCCGATAGACGAATGCGCCGCGAGTTGGGAGCGGACGGTTGGAGCGGATGCGGACGCTCCGCTTTCGCCCGTCCCGATGATTTCGCTAAGGGGGTTTGGTAGCCCGTACGGGATTCGAACCCGTGATCTCCGCCTTGAGAGGGCGGTGTCCTTGGCCGCTAGACGAACGGGCCGCGCTTGGCGTATCCCCCGAAAGCGTTTCCGGGCGCGTCTTGGCTGGGGATAGAGGATTCGAACCTCTGCTTACAGATCCAGAGTCTGTCGTCCTACCACTAGACGAATCCCCAGCGTTTTGGGGGACGCTCCCGACAACGACAACTATTATAGCAACTGAAGGCGGCGGTGGCAAATGGGGTTTCAGGTCGCAGTTCGCCCCGGATGCGGCTGCGCTTGGGATTGCCGGCGGTCCGCCCCGCCGCTTTTCGCCAACCGCCGCGCGTTTTGTGCTACAATCCGCGCAAGTTCACCTGGGAGGCTAAGTTCGACATGTTGCTTAAGAGCATGCTAACGCTTGCAGAAACGCTGAAAGAGCGCGTCACCGTTCTCAGAGACGCCGACGCGAGCGAGACGCTCACCCGATACGCGCTCATAGACCCGTTGCTGAGAGAGCTGGGGTGGGACACGTCCGACCCGTCGATGGTCGTCCCCGAATACAGTTCGGGAAGCGGGCGGGCGGATTACGCGCTCATGTCGACGGGCAGGCCGGCGATGATGGTGGAAGCCAAGAAGCTCGGAACGCCGTTGCGCGACAGGGTTCTGGAGCAGGGCATCGGCTACTGCCTGATGGAAGGGACGCCCCACTTCACAATAACGGACGGCGCTCGGTGGGAAATCTACCGAGCTTTCATACCCGATACCCCAATAGACGAAAGACGAATAGTCGAATTCGACCTGTCGGCGGACTCGCCCGCGTCGTTTAGCCTGAAGGCGCTCGCGCTGTGGCGTCCGAGCGTGGAAAGCGGCTCGGTCGCGGCGGGGCAACCGTCCCTAATCGAGACAAGCCCGGCGGCCGTCGAAACGTCGGAATCGCAGTCATCGAACGAAAAAGTCCAGACACCTGGCGACTGGCATCGGTTCACAGATACGGGGTACGCCAAAGGACGAAAGCCTGTCGAGTTGCAACTCCCCGATAATACCCGAACCGCGCTGAAAGGCTGGTTCAGTCTGCTAGTGGGAACGACGCGCTGGCTATCGGCGAACGGTCATCTAACCTCGGCGCACTGTCCGATTATGCCAAAGGGAGCAGGGGCAAAACGCTACATCGTTCACACCGAACCGACTCACAGCGATGGCAAGGAGTTCACGAAACCGGTCAAGGTGAATGGACTTTTTGTAAATACGCATCCCCAAGTTGGGTTCCATTTCGGATACGCGAAGACCGTCATCGAGCGCGTCGGTCAAGACCCGTCCCAATTCCGCGTCCGCTTCGCGGATTAGGCGGCGGGCGGCGTTAGGCGAAGGGGTTGACTATCTCCAAGCCGTCGATTCGGGGGTAGGCGTCGAAGTCTTCGGTGTAGAGGCGTTCGACGCCGGCGTGGATGCAGGCGGCGATTAGCAGGCTGTCCCAGAACGAGAGGCTGTAGCGCCCCCTCAAGTCTTCCGCAATTTCCATGACGCGCCAGTCCGGAATCAGCAACCGCCATCTGCTTAGCATCTCTCTAAGGTCGCCCATCGCGTCTTCAACGTTGATTCCAGACCTCTTCAACTTCCTGACCACCGAAAGATACTCGCAGGACACCTGCCAAACAAGCGCGCCGTCTTCAAGCGTCGAAATCAGATCGCGGGCGATATCCTGTTTGACGGGGTCGCGAGGGTCGCGCGCGTATATCAGGACGTTCGTATCAACCGCGTTCATGCCGCCGCGCCTTTAGTAGCGGTCGTGCAGGTCTTCCCGCGTGAACTTAGGCGGGTCGCCCACTATCGGCGTCCGATCCAGTCGCTCCAGCAGTCTTTGGACGCTCTGTTTCCGTTCCTCCGGGTCTGTGAGAATCGGCGGGACGGTCGTCAGCGTGATGGTCGTCTTGAACCCTTCCGGCAGGTCGCAGGGTTCGTCTGGGTGGAACGCGCCGTCCCTGTAAGTCGCCGAGAACATGCGCTGCTGGTTCATCGTCAGTCAACCTCCGTTCGTACAATTGCGCTTTCTCTATGCCATTATAGCATGAACGACGCCGCGCGCGTCACGGACGGCGTTCGTGCATTTGCTCGCGGGTGAGTCGGGGAATGTTCGGGTCTATGCCCGCGAGCAGGGGATTTTCCCTCATCCTCCTTACGAGCCCCTTCCTAATCTCGCGCCGCTTGACGGGGTCCGGCTCCAGCGGGGGAAGTACTCCGTACTTGCCCTCTTTGACCGTTACTTGCGTTCCTTCCGGCAAGTCGCAGGATTCGTCCGGGACGAAAACCCCGTCCCTGTAAGTCGCCGAGAACATTCGCCGCCCGTTCATCCGTAAACCTCCGTTCGGGAAATTGCGCGTTCGCACCGATTCCACTATACCATAGCAACGCCGCGCGCGTCACGGACGGCGTTCGTGCATTTGGTCGCGGGTCAGCTTTTCCCCGCTGAAATGCAAGGGGTTGTTCAACATGTCTTGGGCTATTTCCTTGGCTATCCGCCGCCTTTCGGCGGGGTCAGGCTCCAGTGGAGGGCGCACTCCGTTCAGGCTTTCGCCGACCATCACCCGCGTCCCTTCCGGCAGGTCGCAGGGTTCGTCCGGGTGGAAGGCTCCATCTCTGTAAGTCGCCGAGAACATTCGTCGCCGGTTCATTCGTCAACCTCCGTATGAAAGCGCTCATCTCGCGTTGACGTCCATTGTACCACGCCCGCGCCGCGATTTGCGGCGCGGGGCGTTAGGCAATATACTGCCAGCAACCCAAAAACCCGAAAGGACAAAACATGCTCGATACCGTTGCAGCCGAGTGGAATGACGCGATAGAGGCGATAGAGCGTTGCTACGAGTTGGGTTGGACGGACGGCTTGCCCGTCGTTCCGCCCACGCTGGAGCGCGTTCGGGAGTTTTTGGATTTCGCCGACCGTCCGCCGGACGAAGTTCTGGGCGGGATTCCGGAGCGCCGCCGCGAGGTGACCGTCGCCAAGACCGCCGCCAACGCGGTGATGGCGGGCTGCCTGCCGGAGTACATGCCCGTCGTCCTAGCCGCCACTGAAGCGATGCTCGACCCGGCGTTCAACCTCATCGCGCCGTCCTCCAGCCAGGGCGGCGCGGCGGTTCTGGCGATAGTCAACGGGCCCATCGTCGGCGAGCTGGGAATCAACCACGCCAACAACCTGTTCGGCCCCGGCAACCGCGCCAACGCCACTATCGGACGCGCGATCAGGCTGATTCTGATGAACGCCTGCGCGTCCATTCCCGGACTGTTCGACCGGACTGTGATAGGGCATCCCGGCAAATACACCTACTGCATAGCGGAGAACGAGACTGATTCGGACTGGTTGCCGCTCCATGTCGAGCGCGGCTTTTCGGCGTCCGAAAGCGCGGTCACGGCGTTCGCGGCGTGGGAGCCGCGGCAGGTGCGCTCGGCGTCCCATTCGCAAGAGACGGTGCTGGACACCGTGGCGGACGTCGCGTCCGTTCTCGGCTCGTCGCTGGCGTCGTCCGATTCGGTGGGCGACGAAACGCTGCCGGTGCGGCAGGGGCAGCTCGCCGTAACCATCGGCGGCGCGGCGGACTTCTGGGGCGACTGGACGAAGCGCGACGTCCGCGAATATCTGCACCCCCGAATCGGGCGCTCGATAGCCGACTTGAAAATAGTCCGCGTCCTAGAGGGCGACGTGGAGCCGGACGACTACCAAACATTCGCGCAGTTCGCGCCGGAGCCGGACGACATTATGATAGTCCGAGCGGGCGCGCCGGACGCGGTGGGCTATCGATGCTCGGTCATCCTGAGCGAGCTGCCCAAAGTGGCGTCCGCCGCGGTGACGAAGGCGGTGCGCCGCTGAGCGGACGGCGTCAGCGATAAAGACCGTGACGCCGCATGTAGTCCGCCACCGCGTCTGGGACGTCGCCCTCTATGGACGCGCCCGCCGCGATTTTGGCGCGGATTTCGGTTGAGCTGACCGCCGAGCGCGGCGCGTCCCGCAGAAGGCGGATTCCGCTCGGAACGCGGTCATCGCCTTCGTCCGCGTCGCCTCGCGGGACGGCGACGACTTCGCACAGGGCGAAAACGCGCTCCGGCTCATGCCAGCGGCTGATGTCGCGGGCGGCGTCCGCGCCGAGAATCAGATACAGCGCGGCGCCCCCGCCGAACCGCTCGCGCAACTCAGCGAGCGTGTCCGCCGTGTAGGTGGGGCCCGGGCGCTCTATCTCCATATCGGACGCCTCGAAGCGCGGGCAACCCGCTATCGCCAGCCGCGTCATCGCCAGCCGGTGGCGCGCGGGGGCGATGCGCCGTCCCGCCTTCAGCCAAGGGCGCCCGGCGGGGATGAACAAGACGCGCTCAAGCGCCAGACTCCGCATGGCATGCCGCGCCATCAGCAGATGCCCCGCGTGAATCGGGTCGAAAGTGCCGCCGAGAATTCCAATCTTTCGCGCAAATTTATTCATAGCCCCCGCCGGTTGCAAACCGTCCGCGAGTGATTATAATGGATTCTACAAAAACGGAAGCGAAAGCGCGACGCGAGAACGATGCCGAAAGTGAACCCCGAAATACTGATTTGGGCGCGAGAGACCGCCGGGCTTGGGCGCGAGGAAGCCGCGCGCAAGCTGCAAATCCGCGACGCCTGGGGAATGAAAGCCGCCGACCGCCTCGCCGCGCTCGAATCCGGCGAAACGGAGCCGACGCGCCCGACGCTGGTCAAGATGGCGAAGCGCTACCGCCGCCCGCTAATCGCGTTCTACCTGCCCGCGCCGCCCCGCCCGGACGAGCGGCGGGCGGACTTCCGCGCCTTGCCCAGCGACATCGACCCGCAGACGCGCGCCCATGTGGACGCGCTCATCCGCGACATGCTCGCCCGCCAAAGCATGGTTCGCGCCGCGCTGGAAGATGAGGACGAAACGGAGCGCGTCCCGTTCATCGGAGCGAACTCCATGGCGGACGGTCAAGCCGCCGTCCTCGCCGCGCTAAACGCGCTCCTGAGCGTGACGCCGGATGACTTCCATGCCGAACCCAACGCGGACAGCGCGTTCGCGCGCCTTCGAGCGGATATCGAATCCAACGGCGTTTTCGTTCTGCTCAAGGGCGACTTGGGCAGCCATCACACCGCCATAGAAGCCGAGACTTTTCGCGGACTCGCCCTCGCGGACGAAATCGCGCCGTTCATAATCGTCAACGACAGAGACTCGCGCGCGGCGTGGTCGTTCACGCTTCTGCACGAGACGGTTCATCTGATGCTCGGCGAGTCCGGCGCGAAAACCGACCGCTCCGACGACGCAATCGAGAGATTCTGCGACGGCGTCGCCAGCGAATTTCTGTTGCCAGAGGAAGAATTGGCGACGTTGCGGATAGACGGAACAAACGATACTCTTGATAAAGTCGCAAGCCGAATCGACGAATTCGCCAATAGCCGCAACCTAAGCCGCGCGATGGTGGCGTACCGAGCGCATCGAGCGAACCTGATTGGGCGCGGCGAATACGAAACTCTGCGCGACACATTCCGCGCGCAGTGGCGGCGTCAGCGCAACCTGCAACGCCAACGAAACCGCGAAAAAGAGGGAGGGCCTAATTACTACGTCGTCCGCCGCCACCGAACGGGGGACGCGCTAATCAACTTCACGCGCCGGATGATGGGGGCAGGGGAATTGTCCACCACTAGAGCGGCGAGAATACTCGGAGTCAAGCCAACGCAGGTTGGCAAAATAACTGAATCCAAATAGGAGTTCTGCATCGTGCTTTACTTGATTGACGCCAATGTCATCGTGGACGCCGCGAGGGATTACTACTCGCTTAACCGTGTGCCGCAATTCTGGGAGTGGTTGCTGGACATGGGCAGAAACGGCGCGCTGAAAATCCCCTTGGAGATTTATCAGGAAATAACCCCTGATGATGATGACGCCTTAGTCGCCTGGCTGAAGGCTAACAGGTCAACGATGGTTCTGGACGAGTCCATTGACCCCGAACTTCTGACAAGAGTTCGCGAGCGGTACGCGCCGGACCTGACGGACTCCGAAATAGAAGAAATTGGGGCTGACCCCTCTCTAATCGCCTACGCGCTTGCAAACCCAAGCAAACGTTGCGTAGTGACCATGGAAGCGTCAAGACCCAGAAGAAAAAGGGCGAATCGCCATATCCCGGACGTATGCGACGACCTTGGCATACGCTGGATAGACACATTCCAACTAATCCGCGACCTCGACTTCAGAATACGATAAACACAAAATCCCAATTCACCCCAAACAACCATCCCCCAAGGAGAACCCCCAAAATGCCAACCTCCCCCATCGACCGCAACGTCGTAATCAACGGCTTGAACATTCACTATCTCGACTGGGGCGGCGATTCCGGTCGCAACCTGCTGCTCGTTCACGGGCAGGGCGGGAACGCGCATAACTGGGACCACATCGCCGAGGCGCTGCGGGACGAGTTCCGCGTCATCGCCGTTGACCAGCGCGGGCATGGCGATTCCGACCACGCGCGCGAGGGCTACGCGGTCGACAAGTTCGCCGCCGACCTCGCCGAGTTCGTCGAGAAGACGGGCATCGCGCCCTGCGACTACGCCGGGGCGTCGCTCGGCGCGCGCAATGGAATCGCATACGCCGGCGACCGCTCCGACCACCTCAAGCATTTCGTCTGCCTCGACTACGGGCCGGAGATGAGCGCGGCGTCTGCGCGGACGCAAATATCCGGCATGAACAAGCGGCTGCTCGGATGGCGCAGCGTGGACGAGTACGTCTCCATACAGATGCAGGCGAACCCGCGCCCCGGCGAAGAGCGCTACCGCCGGCAAGCCGAACACGCCCTGCGACTGAATTACGCGGGGAAGTACGTCGCCAAATCCGACCCCGAAATGTTCTGGATAAACGGCAGATTCGGCGCGCGCGAAGTGCCGTATCTCTGGGAGCAGTGGGGCAAGATAACCTGCCCCATCATGGAGATGAAGGGCGGCGAGAGCGACTTTCTCTCCCCGGAAATCAAGGCGCGGATGATTGAAGCGCAGCCGTCCATGACGTGGGTGGACGTCCCCGAATCCGGACACGGCATAACCAACGACAACCCGGACTTCCTAATCAGCGAGTTGCGCGCGTTCTTCGTGGATTAGAGCGGCGATTCGCTCGCGCTAACCCGAACCCGTCCGCCGGCGTTGTAGATGGCGCGCGGACTGTTCGCGAGAGCCGCGCCCGCCTAGAAAAATCCGCCCGCCGGAGGTATCCAAATGTCCGGACTGCGCCTGCCGCTGATTGGCATGTTCGCCCTTATCGCCCTGCTGACCGCCGCCCTGATTTATGTCGGAATCGGCGCGCGGGGGGACGGCGTCGGCGTCGGGGAATCGCCGGCGGCGGTCGCGGCGAACGCGATTCCGACAGCCGACGTCGCCGGCGAACCCGCGCCCGCGATTCTGCCTGTCGCCGCCGTATCCGAAGCCGCGTCCGCGACGGCGTCGCCGGCTGTTCCCGCCGCGCCGCCCGCGATTCTGCCGGCGACGCCCGCGATTCAGCCGCCCGCCGTCTCCGCCGCCGTTCAGGATCCGAGCGCGGACGCCGCCATTCCCACTACCGAGATAGTCAAAATCCTAACCCCGTCCGTGGCGCGCGTGACGACCGAATTCGCCGGCGTCGCCGCGCTCAATAGCCCGTTGCCGCCGAGCGGCGTGGGAACGGGCATCGTTCTGGACGCGGACGGACACATCATCACCAACAGCCACGTAATCGAGGGCGCGGAGACGATTTCGGCGACTCTGCACGACGGCTCCAGCCACGAGGCGAGCGTCGTGGGACTCGACCCGGCGACCGATCTCGCCGTCCTGAAAATCGCGGCGGGCGGGCTTTCGCCGGCGGCGCTGGGCGAATCCGCCAACCTGCTCGCGGGCGAGGACGTCATCGCCATAGGGCATCTCATGGGCATGTCGGGCGCGCCGAGCGTCAGCAAGGGCGTGGTCAGCGCGACCGGGCGGCACATCAGCTCGGACAGCAACTTCACGATAGTCGATCTGATTCAGACGGACGCTTCCATCAACTTGGGCAACAGCGGCGGGCCGCTGGTGAACTCGCGCGCGGAGGTTGTGGGCGTCAACACCGCCATCGTTCGCGGCGCGCAGGGCGTCGGATTCGCCGTCAACATAGACGACGCCAAAGTGGTCGCCGAGCAGCTCATCGCCAACGGCTTCGTTCGGCGCGGCTACATCGGCGTGTTGCCGTCCACGCTCACCCCGCTCGCCGCGGCGCAGATGGGATTGGACACCGATTTGGAAGGCGTGCTGCTACAGCGCGTTCTGCCGGACACGCCGGCGGCGTCCGCCGGATTGCGCCGCTTGGACATTATCCTGGCGATGGACGGCAATTCGCTGACGAACACCGGCGAGCTGTCTAAATTCCTGATAACCCGCGCGCCGGGCGAGAGCGTGGAGACGGACATTCTGCGCGACGGCGCGGAGATGACGCTCGACATAACGCTGGGGACGCGCCCGGACAACTAAGCGCGAACGAACGCGCCCAACATCGCTGGGAGGAAACCCAATATGGAACTTGGAATAGCAGGCAAGAACGCGCTCATTACGGGCGGCAGCCGGGGGCTTGGGCGGCAGTGCGCCATTTCGCTGGCGGCGGAAGGCGTCAATGTCGCAATCTGCGGACGGACGCAAGCCACTTTGGACGCCGCAACCGCCGAACTGAGGGATATGGGCGTTAGCGCCGTCGGAATAGTCGCGGACGTCATGGACGCCGGGGACATGCCGCGGCTGCATGGCGAGACGGTCGAGCGGCTTGGCGCGGTGGATATTCTCGTCAACAACGCCGGCGGCTCGAGGGGCGCGACGGACATAGCCGAGACGCCGCTCGACAACTACAGGGGCGTCTTCGACCTCAACGTGTTCGGCGGCTACGAGCTGACGCGGCTCTGCCTGCCGCGCATGCGCGAGCGCGGCTGGGGGCGCGTCGTGAACATCGCATCGATTTGGGGGCGCGAGCATGGGGGGAACATCGGCTACATGTCCGCCAAAGCCGCGCTCATCGCCGCCACCAAGCACGCCGGGCTTTCGCTGGCGGGGACGGGAATCACGGTCAACTCCATCGCGCCGGGGTCGATTTCGCATCCGGGCGGCAGCTGGGAGCGCTTTCAGGCGGAACGGACGGCGGACGAAGTGGCGGGCTTCATCGCGGCGCATCTGCCGATGGGACGGTTCGGCTGGCCCGAGCCGGTGGGCGACTTGTGCGCCTTCCTAGCGTCCGACCGCGCCGACCTGATTACGGGGTCTTGCGTCGTAGTGGACGGCGGGCAGAGCCACGCGATGCTTTAGGGCGGCGGGCGAGACGGCGTCCAAGCGAAACCAAGCGCGAATCGCAACCGACAAATCCCCTCTCCCTTGATGGGCTTTTAGGGGCATGTTTGGCGGATTTAGGCGCGAACTGGTCGCTTTTAGCCGCTTCCGCGCCCCGCCGCCCGTCATTCCCGCGAAGGCGGGAATCCAGAATGGAGCGACCAACTTAGCCACTGGAAACCAAGCCCGAATCGCGAGCGGCAAATCCCCTCTCCCTTGATGGGAGAGGGCTAGGGTGAGGGTGAGACGCGCTTGAGGGCGCGGCGTCCCTTGCATCCCTACCACCAGCGCTCATAGCGAATCCGCGAGCGCGGGACGCCGATTTCTCCGAGCGCCGCCGCCATGTCCGCTATCATCGCCGGCGGTCCGCAGATGAAGCAGAGCGAATCCGTCTCGATTTTCGCCTCGCGCATCATCTCGGCGCTTATGCGCCCGGTTCGTCCGCGCCATTCTTCGGCGGTCGGGCGCGTGATTGTGAACTCGCATCGGATTCGCGGGTTGCGGGCGGCTATGGACTCCAGCTCGCGCCTGAAGAGCAGCTCGGACGGCGCGGACGCGCTGTAGAGCAACGCCAAGCGCGTCGCGGGCGAAAGCTCGTCCACCGCGCGGACCACGCTCATTAGCGGAGTAAGGCCGATGCCGCCGCCGATGAGCGTCACGGAATCGGCTTCGCCGGGCGCGAAACGGAAGTCGCCGCCCAGCGCAATCTCCACGCGGTCGCCGGCGCGCGCCTCGTCGTGCAACCACGTTGTGACGGGATGGGCGCCGCCGTCGTCGCGCTTGACCGCCAGCGAAATCGCGGTCTGAACGGCGGGCGAGGACGTTATCGAGTAGCCGCCCACCGCCTCCGCGCCTTCTATGCGGACGAAGAAATCCACCCACTGCCCGGCGCTGAATCCGAGCGCGCGACCGCCCAAGTCCAGCGCGAACGATTTGACGGACGGCGTTTCGCCGCGAATGGCGGCTATTGTGGCGGGGATTCTCATGTCGCCGCCGCCGCGAAGTCGGGGACGACCAGTCGCTCCCAAGCGTGGCGTCCGCGAATCATGCCGCCGTCTATCAGGACGTCGCGCATGTTGTCGAAAGACTCGCGCGAAATCTCGGCGTCCGCGCCCCAAGTTCGGTTGGCGCGATACTGCCGGATGCAGCGCGCCAAGAGGTCTTGGCTATGGTCGGCGAAGAACGGCGCGGCGCGGTCGGCTATCTCGGCGTCCTCGGCGGACGCCAGCCAGCGGAGCGCGTCCGCGAACCCGCCGACGAACGCGCGCAAGACGTCGCTGTTGGATTCGATGAAACGCGGCATGGCGGCGAACGAGCTGTAGCAGAGCAAGCCCAGCTCATGCCCGACCGCCGCCGCGACATGCCCGGCGCCCGCGTCCGCCAGAGATTGCGCCTGCGGATGGGGCAGATGGACGCAGTCGAGCGCGCCCGCGCGGAATTGGGCGGTCGCGTCCGCCGCCGACAGCCCGAAGCGCAAATCCACCGCGTCCAAATCCACCCCGCGCTTCAGCATCGCCGCCCGGAGCGAGTTCCACGGAACGGGCGTGAATCCGACGGGGGCGAGGCGGCTTCCCTCAAGCGACTTCCAACTCCACCCGTCGGCGGGTTGGCGCGAGACTAGGAAGAATCCGTCCCGCCGGTTGATTTCGGCGACATGCAGCGGCGCGTCTTCTCGCCCGGCGTCCAACTCCGCGAGGCTGCGGCTGATTCCGGTTTGGGCGACGTCCGCCGCGCCGTTCCGCAGCATGTCCATGACCGACCCGCCTTCCGGCATGGTCGAGAACATGACGTTCAAGCCGCGCCGGTAGAAGAAGCCGCCGGATACGGCGACGTAAATCGGCGTGTAGAACAGGTTGCGGAAGGTCTCCGCGAGCCGGAGCGTCTGGGGTTTGGATTGGGCGCTGCTCATCTCGCGCTAAACCGTTTCGCCCTTTCGCCGCCGCACTTCGTCGATGATGCGGTAGGCGTACATGATGGCGCTGTTCTCGCTGTCGACGGAAAGCCGCCGGCTGAGCGATTTGCCGTCGGGGAAGGCAATGTCCACCGAAACGGACGGCTTGCCGTCGTCCGTCAGGGCGCTCAGCAGATGATCGCCATCCTCAACCGCGCCGAAATCGCGTATGATGGTGATTTCGCATCCTTTATAGGTTTCGCTTCTCATTGTGGTTTTCTCCGGTTGGTTCGCGGGGGCGCCTCAGAAGCCCGATTCGGTTTTCATCCGTGATTATAGCCCAAAGCGGGGCGGGATTGCGCGATTGCTAATTCCGAAACGAAATCCGCGCGCTCCACAATTCGCCTTTGCCCGGCAGCCACTGCCCCGTTTCGATGCGGCTTATCGGGTAGTCCGGCAATTCGCGGATGATTACGCATTTGTCGTCGAAGCGCGCGCCGTGTTCGGCGAAGGCGAAGTTGAGCGAGTTGTGGGCGAGGTTTTGGCTTCGCATATCGTCCGCTATGTCGGACGGGTCGGAGGGATACGCGGAAAGGCTGAACCGCCCGCGCGTATCGGATTCGGCGCATTGGCGCTTGACGTAGGTTAGCGAATCGCCGTCCGCGTATATGTCGAATCCGCCGGCGCTCGCGGCGGGAATCGCGCCGGACAACGCCGACAGCGCCGCTTCGTAGTGCGCCGGGAGCAGGATTCGCGCGCTCCACAGGCCGCGCTCATACGGCAGCCACTGCCCTATCGCCAGGGCGGCTATGGGATATTCCGGCAGATGGCGCAGAATGACGCAAGTTTCGCCGAATATCGCGCCGTGTTCGGCGAAGTTGAAGTTGAGCGATTGGTGGTCCATGCCGCCGTCTTGGGCGTCTCGCGGCAGGTCGGCAAGGTCTTCCGGGATTACGGACAGCAGAAACCGCCCGCGAGCGTCCGCCGCCGCGCAAGGCTTTCTGGCGTATATCAGAAGCGCCAGCTCGCCCGCGTCCACATAGTACACGTCGAAATCCGAGCGGACGGCGGGCTCGGCGGGGACGATGCGCTCCCACCGTTTCATCATCCGCGTTTCCAGGTCGTCGTCCGCGCCTTCGCCGCCGGCGAGCAGGGCGGACGCCATTCGCCCGTTCGCTATGCGGATAAGCCGGGCGTCCCCTTCAGTGACTACCCGCTCGCTTGCGAATATGGGGTTGTCAATATCCGCCGGCAGGGTTTCCCAAGCCTTGTGGACTATCCAAATCCCGCCCGCGCCGTCGGCGGCGTCGAACGCGGCGAGCATTTCGGGGACGCAACCCACTTCCAGCGACGGTTCGCAAACCTCCTCGCCGTAGTGATAGTTGCCGGGATTTTCCTTGTGGTAAAACATGGCGGGCGGCGAGAGATAGCGCGACGTGTAAACCAAATCGTCCGGTCGCGCCAGGTATTCAAGCAAGACGAGAATCTCGTCTATGTTTCGCGGTTCGCCGAATCGCGTGTCGCCTTCGTAGTTCGCCAGTTGCGCGAAGACGGCGCAGCCCGCCGCGCCGATTAGGATGAGCGAAGACGCCGCCAGCCAAGGCCGGCGCCGCGTCTCATCCCAAGCCCGCCGCGCCAAGACGCGCAGATTGCGCCAAGCCCATCGCGCGATGGAAGGCAGTTCGTCCGCCAATTGGACGAGCGAGAAGCCGGCGGCTAGGAATACAGCGGGTCCCAGATACACGCTCTGCCGCGTCGCGCCGAACGGATACAGCCGAACGACGGCGGCGAAAACGGCGGCGCCGACCACGCAGATTATCAGAAGCGCGAGCGCGTCCAACCGCCGCCGCCAAATGGACGCCAATAGCGCGAATACCATCCCGCCCAGCGCCGCCGCCGCGACTGGTTCGGGCGTGTGATAGGTCGCTAGATCCCAGATTCCGGACGCCGCGAATTGCAGTATCGCGCCAATGTCGCCGTATGTCCCCTGATAAAAATGCTCGCGCAAGTAGTGTCCGGAGCCGAAAATATCCCGATGGCGGCGGACGGTGAGGGCGTAGCTAATGGCGCATCCCGCCGCGAAGCAGGCGCTGGGCGCGATTAGGGGAATCCGACGCCTAAGCCAGCCCCAAACGCCGCGCGGCGCATGCGATGCCGCGGGGGGGGGGGGGTGAAAAACGCGGTTAAGAGAGTCGCCGCGCCGAACAGAACCAAGCCGTATTGCAACAGCGGCCCTATGAACAGCGCCGCGCTCAGCGTCTTTTTGCCGCCGTTCTTCAGATAGCGCAGAAACCCGAAAACCGTCATCGCCGCCGCCAGAGCGTCTATGGAGTACTCGCGCGCGTCTTTGGCGTTTTCAATGGCGGCGATGGACGCCGCCGCGAACAGCGCGGCGAGAAATGCGGCGCGGCGGCTTAGCCCGACTCTGGGCAGGAGAAAGAGCAGGACGGCGACGGTCGCCACGCTCGCCGCCGCCGAAGGCGCGCGGACGCTGAAGGCGGAGCTGTCCGCCTTCTGAATCGCCCACAGCGCCAGCGGGTAGAGCATCGGGGACGAATTCTCGTAGCGCGTGTTGCGGAGGATTTCCGAAAACGCGCCCCGCGAATTGTTCGCCGCCCGCCCCTCGTCGTAGCTCAAGCCATCGCCGGGCAAATCCCAAAAACGCAACGCCGCCGCCGCGACAAGAAGGCAGACGCCGGCGACGATGTACGGGTCGACGCCCGCAAGTCGAGGAAATGGGAATCGGTGTCGCATGGTCGCTCGGTTTTTGTCCATTGGCGTCTGGCGCGCGCGGACATGTCGCGTTCGCGGCGGTTTGGGATGTTGTGTATAACGAGAAATTCGTAAAAGGGCGAGGCGTCCGTTCGTGATTATAGCCCAACGGGGGGCGGGATTGCGCCCATCGCTATGAAACGGCTTCGCGGCGTGATACAATCCGCCCTCATAAGGGACATGCCAACCGAAACCAAGCCCGAACTGAGGTGGCTAAGACAAAGTTTTCGGAAGGCGCATGCAATCGCAAGCCCATATCCGGGAGACCAATGGCGAACGCCCGCCAAGAGACGATAGGCAGATACCGCGTCATCGCCGCTCTGGGCGGCGGCAGCCAGGGCGCGGTCTATCGCGCCCGCGACGATGCGCTGGGGCGGGAAGTCGCGCTCAAGGTTCTGCACCCGCATCTGGCGACGCCCGACCTGGTCGAGCGCTTCCGGCGCGAGGCGCGGATTATCGCCTCCATCCCCCACCCGAACATCGCCGGCGTATCCGAAATCGGAGAGCATGACGGACGGCACTATATCGCCATAGAGTACGTCCCCCACTCGCTCGCCGAGCTGATAGCGCGGGGACCGCTCGACGTGATTCACGCCGTATCCATCGCCCATCAAACCGCCCTGGCGCTCAAGGCGGCGCGGGCTAGCGAAAACGCCATCACGCATCACGACGTCAAGCCCGACAACATCCTGCTGACCACGCTTGACGCCAACACGACCGTCAAGCTCATAGACTTCGGAATCGCCCACGCGGAGGGCATGACTTCCATAACGCAGACGGGTTCGCAGTGGGGGACTCCGCTCTACATGCCGCCGGAGCAGTGGGCGGGCGAACGCGGCGATACGCGGTCGGATATTTATTCGCTGGGCGTCGTCCTATACCACGCGCTATCCGGACGCCCGCCGTTCGACTCGGACGCGGCGAACAACGTCGCCAAGCAGACCGAGATAGCCCGCCAGCACCAACAAGCCGCCGCGCCGCCGTTGCGCTCCGTTCGCGGGGACGTCTCGGAGGAATTGGACGCGGTCGTCGCCAAGTGCATGGCGAAATCGCCGTCCGCGCGCTATCGGACGCCGGGCGAGTTGGCGGCGGCGCTGGCGGGGATGCTGGGGCAAGCGGTTCCGGATGCGCCGCCTGTCGCGTCGATACCGCCGCGCCCGTCTCAACCCTCGCCACCGAAGCCGCGAAACCGGATGCGGCTGATAGCCGCCGCCATCTTCGGGGGAATAATCGCGATAGTCATAGCGGCGTTGCTGATGTCGCAATCCGGCGGCTCCGCGCCTGATTTGCCGCCGCGGGTTGCGGTGGGCGGATTGCCGGCGGATACGCCGACCGAGCCGCCGCCGCGCGCCCCATCCCGCTCCGGGCCCGCGTCTAGCCCAACCGCTGCACAGACGCCGGTGCCTGTTGAAAACGATGGCATGGAGGAAAGCGTCCATGTGGACGTAACTACCATTAGCGCCGGCGGAAATCATACTTGCGCGTTGCGAGAAGATGGCTCTGCGGAGTGCTGGGGAAATAACCTTCATGGTCAATCTGACACGCCCGCCGGAAAATTTATCACCATTAGCGCCGGCGCGGTGCATACATGCGCGTTGCGAGAAAGCGGCGCGGCTGTGTGTTGGGGATATAACCAGTCTGGTCAAGCCGACCCGCTAGCCGGGTCTTTTGTCGCCATTAGCGCCGGCACAGGGCATACTTGCGCGTTGCGGGAAGACGGCGCGGCGGAATGTTGGGGGGCGACTGTCAGATACGATACACCCAGGTATTTTGCCGCCATTAGAGCTAGTGACAATCGTACATGCGCGCTGCGAAAAGATGGTTCGGCAGAGTGCTGGATATCGGGATGGAGAAATGATAACTACCGTAAAGTTGCCCCGCCGACTGGTCCTTTTGCCGCCATTAGCGCTGGCGGCAATCATGCCTGCGCGTTGCGGGAAGACGGCGCGGCTGAGTGCTGGGGAAGTAACCTTTACGGTAAAGTTGCCCCGCCGACTGGTCCTTTTGCCGCCATTAGCGCTGGCGGCAATCATACCTGCGCGTTGCGGGAAGATGGCGCGGCTGAGTGCTGGGGAAACAATTTCGACGGTCAATCTGACCCGCCCGCCATGGCTTTCATTGCCATTAGCGCCGGCTCGAATCATACCTGCGCGTTGCGGGAAAGCGGCATAGCGGAGTGCTGGGGATTGAACGACTATGGTCAAGCGGACCCGCTGTCCGGGGCTTTCAAGTCCGAAACGTCGATGAGCGCGCCTACGCCTCGCCCCATCGCCACGTTGACGCCGACAGCAGTTGAGTACGGTCGCATAGAGGAAGGCTCCGCAATTGACAGGACTAGCATTAGCGCTGGTGGGAATTATACCTGCGCGTTGCGAGAAGATGGCGCGGCGGAGTGTTGGGGAGGGGATTTCAAAGCGCCGTCAGCCGGGTCATTCGCCGCCATCAGCGCCGGATGGGAGCATACCTGCGCGTTGCGAGAAAGCGGCAAGGCGGAGTGCTGGGGACTTCACGAAGGTCAACCCGATCCGCCCGCTGGGTCTTTCGTCGCCATTAGCAGCGCCGGCGGAGGGCATGCCTGTGGGCTACGAGAAGATGGCGCGGTGGAGTGTTGGGGACGGAACGACGAAGGTCAAATTGACCCGCCCGCCGGGCCTTTTGTCGCCATTGGCGCTGGCATAAATCATACATGCGCGTTGCGAGAGAGCGGCGCGGCGGTGTGCTGGGGACAGAACGACGAAGGACAATCAAACCCTCCAACAGAGTTGCTTGTCGCCGTTAGCGTCGGCTGGTATCATACCTGCGCGTTGCGAGAGGGTGGCGCGGCGGTGTGCTGGGGATATAATGGCGAAGGGCAATCTACCCCGCCCGACGGGGCTTTCGTCGCCATCAGCGCTGGCGAGAGTCATACCTGCGCGTTGCGGGAAGATGGCGCGGCGGTGTGCTGGGGACAGAACGATTATGGTCAATCCGCCCCGCCCGACGGGGCTTTTGTCGCCATTAGCGCCGGACAGCGGCATACCTGCGCGTTGCGAGAAGGTGGCGCGGCTGAGTGCTGGGGAGCGAACTGGTCTGGTCAATCAGATCCGCCCGACGGGGTTTTTCGTCGTTAGGGGCGGTGATGGGCATACACCTGCCTGATGCTAGTCAACAAATCTACGTTCGGGCAGGGGCAAGCGTATTCGACCACCATGAAGTCGCGTTTGCGTTCCGCATGAGTATTCTGTAACATAAGGGCGCGGACACACAATCCGGGGTTCGCTGAACGGTTTAACGGGGAGGGAAACATGAAAGTCGATTTCACGCCTCAGATCCCAACGCCAATCAAGCAGAGCGGCATTGAAATTAGGGTTTTCAACACCCCTGGAAATGGCGGCAACCTGCGAGGAACGCTCACGGTCACAAATACCAAATTGGAGTGGCGCAGGAGCGGCGCATCGGTGGACACCAAGCCCTTGAGTTGGGATAAGTTCATCAAATACATGGAGGGCCTGTAGCGAGACATCGGCGGGCGGCGAAGCCCCGCAATCTCGCGCAACCGTTCAATCCGCCCCGCTTGCCGGGGCTTTTCGCCGTTAGGCGAGCGCGTTCTTCGGTCGCGCTAAAACGTTGCTTGACTATCCCCATCGCTCGGCTCGCCTTCGCCCTCGGCGTACACGGCGAGAGGTCAGGGACGGCTTCCCGCGAGTAGAAGCGGCGGTTGCCGTCTGGGGTGTATTTGTACTTGTAGTCTCCGTTTTCAAGTCTTTTCGACACGTTAGCCTTGATCTATTGTGCTACTTCAGCGCATGATGGATTCCGAAATTGCGAAGATTTGAATTCTGTGGTATAATGTATACAAGGAGGTTAAAAAAACGCTCATCGCCCAAACGGAATCCGATACCGTTTGAATACACTGATTCAGAATCATTTTATGGAGGACATCTATAATGAAAATCAAAAAGAGCAAACATAAAATCATATTCGAGTTCAAGATCAAGTATATCTTCAAGTTCCTAAAGCGTAAGCGACTGCGAAATATCAGGTATATTCTGAAGCTCGCATCCATAGCCGTAATTGGTAGTTATCTTGAATTGGGGACGGGGTGCGATTTGCGACTTTTCTTGGTCATCATCGCTCTCTTGTTGCGCGGTAAATGATGAAATGGACATAGCGTCCTTCCTTTTGAGGGAGGACGCTGTTTAGTTGAAGACGCCGCCTCCCGCCCCAACCCCATCCGCCCTACCGCGCCCGCAGTCTCATCAGCGCGTAGAGCGCGAAAGCGCGCTGGTCGCTGGCGTCCGCGTTCTCCAAGTGGCGAACGGCTTGCCGGGCGTCTTGAACGAACTCAATGGCGCGGTACCGCGAATGAGTCCAGTCCGGTTCGTAATCAGACGCCTCGCGTTCGCGTTGGAGGACTGCGAAAAAACCGGCGAATTTCTGGATGTCCTCGGGGAACCTGATGATCACGCTTCTGTTTTCGCAACGGTTTCTAACGGGCCTGTGGTCCAGAAACGTGTATGTCTGCCGCCAAGCCCGCCGGCTTCTGGACGCGGGCGCAACGCCCGCCAGCCTGTCGGCGCAACAATTGGCGAGGGCGTGGAACACCGCATAATAAGCCGGCGCTGACGGCGCGGGCTAGGTCAGCTCGCCGCGGCCTTCCCAACCGCCCGGACCCTCGCGCCAGGCCGTCGGCTATGTCCAGCAGGTGTTCAGGATTCACGGGTCCCCTCCGCTATCAACTCGTCCCACTCGGATTTTTTGGATATTGAGTAGCTCGGCGTCTTCTTCACGCCGAGCTCATCCAGGTCCGAGCCTATGAGCCATTCAATCCCCAAGCCCCCCCATTTGGCTTTGAACACCTTTTCGGGCCCGTCGAAGACTACGTAGATGCACATGTAGTCCTCGCCGTAGAAGTCGAACTTGCGCTCGACGAATACGGGGTCGAATGTCAGGCTGTCGCCATAAACCTCATGCAGGCGGATTTTGACAATCGCCCCGATCTTCTCAAGCAGTTCTTCCGTTATGTCGTCCCTCACCACGTAGTAGTCGTCTCTCATTATCATGGCAAACTCCCGTTGGTCTTTGCGCGATAGTCAAACGATTGTGCCAAATCCAATGCGAGATGTCAAGGCGCGGTTCGGCGGGCAGGCGCCCGATTTTCCGTCCAGCCGCGCGGGTTGGAACGCGGCGCTCGGCTCAAGGCGATTCGCGCAATCAACCCCATCTTGCGCTATACTTTTGGGCGAGAAGCGTCCGAAAACCGCGAAACCGCATAGCCAGGAGAGCCCAAATTGCCAACCGCCGAAATCATCCCGCCTTATGGCGGCGAGCTTGTGAATCTGGTCGCGTCCGAAGAACGCGCGGGAGCGTTGCGCGAGGAAGCGCGGGCGTTGCCGTCCATCCAAATATCCGAGCGCGCCGCCTGCGACCTTGAGTTGCTCGCCACCGGCGGCTTCTCGCCGCTCGACCGCTTCATGTCAAGCGAGGATATGCGCTCGGTGGTCGAGGACATGCGGACGGCGGACGGCGTTCTCTTCCCCATCCCCGTGACGCTGCCGACCGACGCCGAATCCGCCCCGCCGCTCGATTCGCGCGTCGCCCTGCGCGATTCGCGCAACAACCTGCTCGCCGTCATGGACGTCGAGGAAGTTTACCAGTGGGACGCGGACGATGCGGCGCGGAAGGTTTACGGCACAGTCGACATGCGGCACCCCATAGTCGCCGAGATGCGGCGCTGGGGGCGGTTCAACCTGTCCGGGCGCTTGGAAGTCATCGAGCTTCCCCGCCGGAGCGATTTCCGCGAGCTGCGCCTGACGCCGGCGCGGACTAGGGAGCGTCTGGCGCGAATCGGGCGGCGCAATGTGGCGGCGTTCCAGACGCGCAATCCGCTCCACCGCGTCCATGAGGAATTGACCAAGCGCGCGGCGGCGAGCGTGGACGGCGTTCTGCTTCTCCACCCCGTAGTCGGGCTGACGCGCCCCGGCGACGTCGACCACTACACCCGCGTCCGCACTTACAAGGCGCTGACCGAGCGCCACTACGACCAAGACCGCGTTCTGCTGGCGCTGCTGCCGCTCGCCATGCGGATGGGCGGGCCGCGCGAGGCGGTTTGGCACGCCATCATCAGGCGCAACTACGGCGCGAACTATCTCATAGTCGGGCGCGACCACGCCGGGCCGGGCGCGGATTCGCAAGGCAGGCCGTTTTACGGACCCTATGACGCCCAAGAGTTGGTCGAGCGATGCGCGGACGAAGTGGGCGTGAAGCCGCTGACTTTCACGGAGCTGGCGTATGTCCCCGCCGAGGGGCGGTATGAAGAAGTGTCCAAGTTGCCGCCGGACACCGAAACGGCGTCCATATCGGGAACGCAGGCGCGCGAGGAATATCTGAACGCCGGCAAGCCGCTGCCGGACTGGTTCACGCGCCCGGAGGTGGCGGAGATTCTCGCCGACAGCTACCCGCCGCGCCATCGTCAGGGCGTCTGCGTCTGGTTCACCGGGCTGAGCGGCTCCGGCAAATCCACCACCGCCGACGCGCTGTCGTCCCTGCTCATGGAGCGCGGACGCCAAATCACGGTTCTGGACGGCGACGTGGTGCGGACGCATCTATCCAAAGGGCTGGGGTTCAGCAAGGAAGACCGCGACGCCAACATACTGCGAATCGCGTTCGTGGCGTCCGAGATAGCGCGCCACGGCGGAATCGCCGTCTGCGCCGCCATCAGCCCGTACACGGAGACGCGAGACGCCGCGCGCGCCATGTTCGGCGAGGGGCAGTTCGTGGAGGTGTTCGTGGACACGCCGCTGGCAGTGTGCGAATCGCGCGACGCCAAAGGCATGTACGCCAAAGCGCGGGCGGGCGAGATAACCGGCTTCACCGGCATAGACGACCCATATGAAGCGCCGCCGAACGCGGAGTTGACGCTGGACACTGTGGCGGAGTCGGCGGAAGACAACGCGGAGAAAATAGTCGCGCATCTGCGGAGCGCGGGCTTTTTGCGGGAGTGAGACGATGGAGCGCGGAATCGCATACCCCGCTCTGATAGACGGCGAACCGGGGGCATGCGGCGTCTCGTTTTCCGACCTGCCCGGCGTAGTGGCGATGGGCGATACGCCGGACGAAGCGATAGGCAACGCGGCGAACGCTCTGCGCGATTACGCGGCGGAATCGGCGGCGGACGGCTTGCCGCCAATGGCACCCAGCGCGGTGGACGCGGTGGACGTTCCCGACGGATGCGAACTCGCGTCTATTGAACTCAAGTCCGCGACCGCGTAGCCTGACAGCCCGCTCCGGGAATCCCCGCTCGCCCTACCTATCCGCCGCGTCCAGGGGGATGGACTTGTCCAGAAACCTGTTCGGGTCGGCGTCCGCCGTGCTTGCCGCCGCCGCGTCAACCATGCGGTCGTAGCGACCGTCCAATTCCTGCAACTGGGTGCTCAGCGACTTGTGGAACGCCACGCGCGATATGACGCGATGGGTGTTTTCGCTTCCGCAGATTTTGCAGCTCACCGAATCGGGCGCGGCGAATCCGCGAACCAGCTTGTCCGTCTTGCGGTCGCAGTCTTCGCATCTGTATTCGTAGATGGGCATGATGATGCGCTCGCTTGTCTAGCCGCCGTCCGCGAACTCGGTTTCGACGCCGGCGGACAGGTCGAAGAACCGCTGAACGGTCAGGTGGTATCTGGGAAAGTCGTTCATCCCGTAGGGCGTCGCTGCGCGGATTGCGCCGTTCTCAAGGTCGAGCGTGTTCAGCGTATGCTCCGAATCCGCGCCGCCGTTTTCGCGGATGTTCGTTAGCAAGTCGCGCCAGGCGGGGTCGTCCATGGCGATGTAGAAGTCCGTCTCCGCCAGCTCGCGCTCTTCGATTTCGCGGACGGCGGAACACTCGAACGCCTCGAAATCGAGCGCGAAGGCGCGTCCGCCGGCGGATACGCCGACATGGACGTCCGCCGTGCCGAGCGAGCGGAACTCCGCGTCCGAGTTCGCCGCCTCGCGCACGCGCTCGAACCAGTCCAACGATGGGAACGCGGGCAATTTGACGCCTCCTATTCCGCGAAAGCCGTGTCTATGCGGGAAGTCAGGTCGAAGAAGTACTGAAACGTCTGGTTGTACCTGTAAAACAGGTCTTGCAGATACTGGTCGCCGGCGGCGGATTTCGCCAAGCCGCCCTCGATGTCCAGGTCGAGCGTGTTCAGGGTGTGGTCGAAATCCGCTTCGCCGTTCTCGGCGATGTTGCTTATCATCTCGCGCCAGTCGCCTTCCGCCATGTCCATGTAGAAATCGGCGTCCGCGAGGTCGGCTTCGGCGATTTCGGACGCCGATACGCATTCGAAGCCCTCGAATACGAGCATATAGACGGCGCGGACGCCTATCTTGACGCCCACTTTGGCGTCGCAAGTCCCGCCGCCGCCGCCGCGAACGGACTCGTCGCCGTTGAACTCGCGCCGCGCCGCGTCGAACCACTCCACGGATGGGAAGATGATGGGCAAGGTTTTCGCTCTCTCTCCGGTTTCAGCCGTTTCAGTCTTCCAAGTATCGCGCCAACTCTTTGGGGAAGGCGGCGTCCCGCGGCGCTCCGAGCCAGTCGGCGGCGGCGAGGTAATTCCGCGCCCAGTCGCCCAGCATGCGGCGGACGCGCGCCATTCCGGCGGACGCGCCCTCTATGCCGCCGCCGAAGATTATCGCCAGCGGCTCCAAGACCGCCGGCTCCTCCAACTCGCGGACGAACACCCGCTCGCCGATGTTCAGCAGCTGCGTAAACACCTGCGCCTTGTCGCTCTTGTGGCTCACGGCGTAGCGCAGATGCTGAAGCCCATAGGCGACATGCCGCGCCTTGTCCTGCATGGCGCGCGCGAACAAGACCTTTTCCGCCGGGTTGTTGGCGTAGCGCTCGCCGTAGCGGTAAATCCACAGGATGAACGTCCCCCGAAGCAGATGCAGCAACAGGCTGGTTTCCGACCAGCCGCCCTTGCTTTCGAGAATCATGCGGTTGATTTGCCCCCGGCTTTCAAGCCCCAGCCCGCCGCCGTTGGCGAGCGCCCGCTTGCGGAACGCCTCGTGATGCCGACCGGCGTCGAACATGTTGGTCGCCAGAAACAGCTTGACTTCGTGATAGCCGTAGGACATGTGCTGAAGCCAGTAGCCGATGGTTTCGAACTCGACGTTGGCGGCTTGGCTAAGCTCGGTGCAGAGCTGGCACATGGCGGCTTCGACGTCGTCCGGGAGCGGCTCGATGGAGCGCCAGGGAATGTCGGTCGCCGGAACCCATCGGCGCTGTATGGCTTCTTCGTAGAGGTCGGCGGCGTTGTCCGCCCACAGGTCGCGCTTGGCGCGGATGGCGATGGACAGCGGCGGGATGCCCGGCATGGGATACGCCCCGCGCGGCATCCGCGTCTGCTCCTCCCACTGTTCGGGGACTTCGCCGTAGATGCCCACGTTGAGGTCGCCGAGCCGCAACCCGCTCTTGCCGGGCTTAGCCTTAGTCCCCCACTGCAAAGTGCGGGACATCCACTCAAGCGAAGGCGTGGGCGTCTCGACGCTCTCATCGAGAACAAGCCTGCGCGAGCGCCCGACGGGGGACGGGCGGGGGGATTCGGTTTGGGGGGTGTTTGTCATGGGATTGTCTTGTCTCGCTTATCTACGCGGAAGGCTGCCAACGCGCTTGGGCGGCAAGTTCGATGGCGTGTCTTTCGTATTCATTCTTATCGAACATGACCAGCAGAGGCAAGACGATGTCCGCATGGTATCGGTTATCCGGCAAAGGGGAAGGTTCGACCTCTCTGCCGTTTCCCATCGCGTCGTTCCGCGAAACGGTCGCCCAGCCGTAAAAGGTTCGGTTCCGCCCCTCGTCGTATTTGACCGCGACAGAAGTCGCCTCCGTCAGCCAGTCATCGCGCAACCTGTCAACTGACAAGAAGCGCGTATCCTCTCTCATAAACAGGCTGATAGGCGCGTTGCCGCGTATGACTCGATTGCGGACGTTGCGGGATGAGACGCGCCTGCCCAACCTTTCGTCCGCCCCGATTTGCGGCGGGACGCTCATTGATGAATCTCCGTTTTCCGCAAGGCGTCCCTCACGAAATCGTCCGGCAAGGCGCGAGCGTCTTCATGCTCTCGGCTGTCAAAGTCGCCATTCAAGTAAGTCAGGCAACGAGCTCCGCCTTGGGCGTCGCAGACAACCACTACTTTGGTTCCATGCGGGCTATGCGCGTCAATGGCGATTTCGCCGTCGGGCATGGCGTAGATCGCATACGGGCGCGGGGCGTAGCTGAACATGTCGCCGAAGACGCGCTCCGCCATTTTCATGGTGTCCGCGCTCGGAGCGGGCCAACCTTCTTCCTCGGCTTCTTCTTTGACGCAAAGAAGGTCTGTCATCGCCTCTGCGAGATACGCCGAGATCCCGAAGTTTGCTTGAAGAACGAACTCCGACCTGCCGACCGGCAAGCGCACTGTGAGCAGGCTCTCTTTTGTCGGCGAGTTAGTGGAGTGTGTTCTGCTGATCCAGTACTGAGACGCCGAAGTTGTGGAAACCTGCGGCGTCAAAGCCCTCGGCGCGATGGTCATTCTCGGAACGGTTGACTGGCTGGGCGAGAAGAGAACGTTCTCGGCCTGGGTGATGACCGAATTGTTTAGCGTGGCAACTGTCATGCGATTCCTCAGTCGAAATGGCTTGTGATGAGATGCGCTTGATCCCACACGCTTTCCAGCGTTGGTTTGATGGCGTCCGTATTAGGAATCTGATTGGTGTCCTGGTGAAGGTTGAAGCTCGCGAACAACCTAGTTTCTTCAGGGTTGTTGAAGCGAGGCTCAAGCGCGATGTTCCAGATTTCTTCTCCCCTAGTGAAGCGCAACTTTGCCGAGCCGCCTCGGAGACGGTATCCAGCCGTCTGAAACAGATTGGGCGCGAACACTTGACCCGCCAAGAACTCGTAGGCGGTCAATCCTGAAGTCAGCTCATACACCGCTTCCAAGTTAAAGCCGACGCCTTTAAGGTCGTGGTCGCTTATGTCGCTACTTTTGATTGCCAGAGTAGCGATCTCCGCTAGTCTAGCCAATTTGTCTTTGGATGGGTATTCTATGCCGATAACCGTTCGGTCGTCAACGATTCCCAGCTCTATCCTGTCCCTATCCAGACGCAACCTCTGTCCCAACTCGAGATCCAGGTTGCGGGCAGTGAACCCGGGGATTGGGGGGAGCCCAATCCCCGCTATTCCCACGGAAACGTCCATCCCCGTTCCCTGGACGAATCGATCCCGTTCTTCATCCGAACTGAGCAATTCGACTCCGACCAGCGCCAGGTTAGCCTGCAGAACGTCTTGAACTCTTACTATCACGTTTGCGCCCTCCCTCTGTTGTTGCGACCGTCAGACTCCGCCGCCCCATTCTACCCCTTCACATATTCCATCAGCTCCGGCAGCGCGCGCCCGTTTTCGAAGCGCTCGCCGAAGCCGGCGGAGCGGATTCGCTGGACGTATTCTTTCGCCTGGCGCTTGCGTATCGCCAGCAGTTTGCGGTAGCCCTCGTCGAAACGCTTTTCGCCGCCGCCGAGCAGTATCGCGAGCGCTTCCGACTGCGCCGTGTCGCGCGCCGCCGGGTTTTGGTTGCCGGCGACTAGGGCGCGCTCGCCCTCATCAAGGTATTCGTGGACTTCCTCTTTGCGCTCCGGTTCGGTTTCGGCGAGATAGCGCATGTGCATCACCCCGAAGGCGACGTGGCGCGATTCGTCCTGCGCGGCTAGGCGGTAGATGCGCTTTTCGGCTTCGTTGTACGCCATCAGCTCGCCCATGCGGAAGATGCTCAGCACCGCGCCCTCGCCCGATATGTGCAGGCGAGACGACATTTCGGTGAAGTCCCGCGACAGGTCGATGCTGCCCACCACGCCGCTTGTGGTGACGTTCGGACGCTGCATCAGCCCGCCGCCGTTGGCGAGGGCGCGCTTGCGGAAGACGTCCAGATGGCGCGATTCGTCCATTATCTGCGTTATCAGGAACATGCGCGGCTCGAAGTAGTCCGGCGAGGTGCTGGCGACCCAGCGCCCGGGGACGTCCGCCGCCACGAACTCCACTTCGGTGAGGAAGGTGGCGAGCTGGCACTGGGCGCGCTCGACGTCGTCCGGCAGCGGGCGGACGGTTTCCCAGGGGACGTCCGTCGCCGAGCTCCACTGGCGCTGGAGCGCCTCTTCGTAGAGCATGGCGGCGTTGACCAGCCAGATGTCGGATTTGGTCCGCACCTGGTAGCCGCCGATGCGGTAGGCGTTGGGGCGCGCCGCCGCGCCGCGCGGCTTGCCGGTCTGGTTGTCGGACTGCGCCGGCGGGTCGCCGTAGCCGCCTATCTGGACGTCCGCGAGCGTCATCCCCTTCTGCCCGTCCGACGACGCCTTGACGCCCCACTCGCCGCGCTGGTCTATCCAGTCGAGCTTCAGCCCCTGGTCGTCCGCGTACTCTTGAATCCCGTCGAAGTTGCCGTTGGCGGTGGTCATGCGGTCGCCCTCCTGCCCTCTAAACGATGCTTCAAGTGTAACTATACACGCGGAAGCGGCTTTCCGCAAGCCTGCGTTCGGCGGCGCAGGCGCCCTCATCCTAGCCTTCTCCCATCAAGGGAGAAGGGGATGCGTTGGCTTCAGTTCAAGCCTGATTCCAAGCGGCTAACTTGTCCCCGCTTTCGCGAGGATGACGTTGTTGGGCGCCTCTGGATTCCCGCCTTCGCGGGAATGACGGGGTAGAAGTCTAGGCAGTGTTGACATTAGAGAGAAGAGTGAGCGGGGGCGGCGGTCAAACCGCGCGGGACTGCGCCTAACGGCGCAGACACCCTCACCCTAGCCCTCTCCCATCAAGGGAGAGGGGATTCATCGCTCGCGATTCGGGCTTGTTTTCCATGAACATGCCTTTGCAAGGGGGGAAATTGGAGATTTTGGCGCGAGAATCTTCCAAATTATCCTTATGTCAACACTACCTAATGCACCGCCCGCGTTTCCTTCAGCCGCTCCACTTCCGATGGCGGGTTGCCCAGCAGGGCGCCGATTATCGCGTCGTTGTGTTCGCCCAGGCGCGGGGCGGGGTAGTGGGCGGGGAGCGGCATGTCGCTGAAGCGCATCGGCAAGCCCGCCACTTCGCGGGGGCCTACTTCGGGGTGTTCCATCTCCACGATTACGCCGCGCGCCCGGAAGTGGTCGTCCGCCATGAGCGCCACGGCGTCCATGACGGGGCCCGCGGCGACGCCGGCGGCTTGCAATTCGCGGGCGGCGTCCATCGGGGGGCGCGCGGACGTCCACTCCGCGATTAGCGCGTCTAGGGCGTCTTCGTTGCGCTTGCGGTCGGCTAGGGTCGCGAAGCGCGCGTCCGCCGCCAGTTCCGGGCGTCCAATGGCGGCGCAGAGGCTTCGCCACTCGGTTTCGGTGGCGGCTTCGATGGCGAGCCAGGCGTCTTCGCCGTCGCCGGGATAGACGTTGTGGGGCGACATGCGCGGGTCGCGGTTGCCGATGCGGTCGGCGATTCGACCGTTCATCGTCCAATCAAGAAACGCCTCCGGCATCATGTACGAAACCACTTCCGCCATCGCCGCCTCGATTTTTTGCCCCTCGCCGGTTTTGCGGCGGTGGCGGAGCGCGCTTAGGACGGAGTGGACCATCATCGTGCCGACCAGATAATCGGGCCAGTTGCCGCCCAGATTCTGCGGCTGACCGCCCGCGTAGCCGGTGACGGACGGCTGTCCCGCGTATGAGCAGACGTTGGGACCGAACCCCGTCGCCGCGCTGTCGGGCCCGTATGTCCCCATCGAGGAGCCGCTCAGCATTATCAGATCGGGCTTGACCGCGCGGAGCTCGTCGTAGCCGAGACCGTTGCGCTCTAGGACGCCGGTCGAGAAGTTTTCCATGACCACGTCGCTGACCGCCGCCAGTTCCTTGATTAGCCGCCGCCCCTCCGGGTCGCGTATGTTGAGCGTGATTCCGAGCTTGCTGTGGTTGAGGCAGTTCCAGATGCCGGAGCGGTTGACGCCGGCGATTCCGTCCGCGCCGCCGGCGAGCGACGAGCGCCCCGGCTCCAAGCGCGTGTTGGATTCTATGCGGATGACTTCCGCGCCGAGCGAGCCTAGCCAGCCGCCGGCGTATGGGACGGACAAAATCCAACCGAAATCGAGTATGCGGATTCCCGCGAGCGGCTTGTTTCGCGGCTTGGCGGCGGCGGCTTGCGGCGAAACCGTAACGGCGCCGCTTTCGCCGGCTTCGCGCCGCGTTCGGGCGGCGGATTCGGCGAACGCTCTGATTTCGGCGTCATGCTCGCCGAGCGCCGGCGCTTCCCGTCGGAGCGCCCAGGGCGTGGCGGAGAAGCGTATCGGCGGGCCCGGCGCGACGAATTCGCCGGCGGCGGGATGGGCGCGCTCGACGAAGAATCCGCGCTCTCTATAGTGGGCGGACGCCGCCACTTCGTCCACCGTCTGCACCGGGAAGCAGGGGATGCCCGCGCCCTGCAGCTTGGCGTAAATCTCGGCGCGGGTCAGGTCTTTCGCCCACGCCGCGACGCCGCCTTCCACCGCGTCCAGGTTGTCGCGCCTGCCGGCGATTGTGTCGTAATCCGCGTTCCGCGCCCACTCCGGGTCGCCCATTATGCTCTTCAGTTTCGCCCACCAGTGGTCTAGCAGGAACGTCATGGACGCCCAGCCGTCCGCGCATCGCCAAATCCAGGGGAAGAAAACCTTTTCGCGGCTTTCCGGCAGTTTGGAAATGTCGTATGAGTAAGTGGCGAAGTTGCCGCGAATGTGGCTTGAGACGACGTCCATCGCGGAGACGTCCACTTCCTGCCCGATTCCGTAGGCGTCTCGGTGCATAATGGCGCACATCGCGCCCGCCGCCGCCGCCCAGCCCGCGAAAAGCGTCCCCTGCATCCCGCGCCCGCGCAGCGGGGGATGCTTGCGCGAATCGGTTACGAAAGACGCCGGCGTCTCCCATCCCATGCCGCCCATGTGCCACGTGACCAGCTCGCCGCCCTTCCAATTCCGATACGGTCCGGAGTTGCCGAACGGCGTGGCGTAAACGCGGATCAGGCGCGGATTAAGCGCGGACATGGCGGCGGAGTCCACGCCCAGCCGCTCGGCTTGGGCGGGCTGGACGTCCGTGACGAAAATGTCGGCGCGCGCCGCCAAATCGCGGATGACGCGCCGTTCGGATTCTTGCGTCAAGTCCAGCGCCGCGCCGCGTTTGTTGGCGTTCAGAAACAGAAACGCGCCGCTCGCCTCCGGATTCGGGGCGTCGTTCGGAAACGGCCCGGCGCGCCGCATCGGGTCGCCTTCGGGCGGCTCTATCTTGAGGACGTCCGCGCCCAAGTCGGCGAACGCCTTGCCGCACATGGCGCCGGCGGGGCCTATGCTGTATTCCACGACCGTAAGGTCCGCGAGCGCTCCCTGCTGAGTCATGTCGCTCTACTCCGCCGATTCCCAGAAGCGCGAGAACGCCAACGCGCGCGGGCAGTGTCCATAGGATTCTTCCACGTTGACTATCACCCCCTGCAGTATCTTCGCGTTCTCGTCCGGCTCGAACACCTGCAGCTCCACTTGGAGCGCGTCTAGGGTTTCGCGGTCGACAATCTCGACCGTCCCGTTCACCCGCGCCGTTTCGCGGACGCCGGGGATGAAGAAGATGAGCGCCGCGTGGGGGTTTTCCTCCATGTTCAGGTAGGACTGGAACAGGCGGTTGCCGGCGACGTCGGGGATGAGGACGCGGCGCTCGTCGAGAACCTTGACCCATCCGGGCTTGCCGCCCTTGGGGGACGCGTCGCAACTGCCGTCCGCCGCGCTGGTCGCCATCACCAGAAACGGCGACTGCTCTATGAACTGCCGCACTTTGCCCTGCAGGGCGCCGCTGACTTTAGTCGCCGGGCGCGCTTTCGGAAACCCGAAACTGCGCGTGAAGCGATTGTCGAACTGAGTTTCAATGTCCAGCGCTTCGACCATGTTGACCCGTCACCTCGCGTTGTGTGGCGGCAATTGTACGCCAAATCGGGGCGGCAGTCCAGAGCGCCGGATGAATGGGAAACGCGAAGGCGCGGAGGGCGCGGGGGACGCAATGGGGAAACGCAAAGGCGCGAAGGCGCAGAGAGCGCAATGGGAGGGGATTTGTTGGTTGCGATTTTCGGTTGGGACCCGTTAGATGGATGGATTTCGCGAATTTGTCAACGCAACGGGTTCGAGTTCTCGCGTCTAGGACGGCGGCTGTATGTCTTGCCGCGTTCGGCGCTTCGCCCATCGCGCGGCGGCTATCGCTCCGGACGCCAGCGCCGCGCCGCCCATGACGGCGGAGGCGGCGACCGCCGGGGAAGACGGCGCGGACGAGACGTCCTCGGCGCGAACGGCGGCTAGGCTCCGCCGCCAGCGCGATTCCAAGCCGTCCGCGCTCACGCCGTAAGCGGATTGGAGCGCGTCCCCGATGGAGTCGCCGGCGTTGATCCGCGCCAGCAGCGCCCGCATCGCGCCGTCGCCGTAGGCGTCCAGCATGTAGCGGACGACGCTGGCGGACTGCGCGTAGAACAATCGGACGTCGTTCGGGCGTCCGGGGACGGCGTTCATGCGCGAGATGGGAAGCAGGCGTCCGCGCCGGAGCGCCGTCCGCAGTTCGGAGCGCGAAGAGGCGGGCGCGCGCTCGAAGCGCATCGCCAAGCCTTCGTTCAGCCAAGCCGGAACGCGGGCGCGGGGGGAATCCACCGCCTCATCGAGCAATAGATGGACGAGCTCGTGCGTCAAGCCGTCCGCGTACAAGCCGGCGAGTATCAACGCGCCATAGTCGCCGAAGGCGAAGCCGCCGTATAGGAAGACGTCGCGCGACGTCCGGCTGACGGCGGGGAAGCTGCGGTTGGCTTCCGCCCTGTCGTTGACTATCGCCGCCTTGAATCGGTAGTCGCCGTCCAATCCGAACAAGTCTTTGGCGCGGGACAGCCGCGCCGACGCCGTCGCCCCGACGCGCCGAACGGTTCGGATGTCGCGGTCGTGCCACAGCAGAACGAAATCGGCGAACTCCATGCGCCGCCAGTCGTAGCGCGGGTCGAGGTATTCGAATGAGAAGCGGTCGGATTCCGTCTCCGTTCCGTCGGCGTGCGTGAAGGCGTAGTAGTACTCTATATCCACGCCCTGCGGGATGAAGCGCCCGCCGCCGGAGCGCGCGGTGAATCGCGCGCGGAGCTTTCCCGCGTTGGAGAAGTCGGACGGATAGAGATAGACGCGGCTTCGGCTGTCGGCGACGCGGTAGTACAGCCGAACCGAGCGGGCGGACGGCGCGCGCGCCTGGAGGTCGAACACGATGCGATGCGGGAATTCGATGCGGTGGGACGACTCGACGCCCCAGACCGCGGCGGACGCCGGCGCGCCCGCGTCCGCGTCCGAAACCGCGAACAGCGCGGCGAGCGCCGCCGCGATAACCGCCAGAGACGCCACGCGCTTCACTTTCCAAACCATTCTTCGCCTTCCCGCCGTGTTAGATGCCCGCTATTTTGATGGTCGAATGAGCTTTGTAGATGCGGTTTATGTTGATGAGCAGCGCCGTCAATTCCTCGACGTATCGCGAGTTGGCGAGCCCGCCGCCGTCGACGGCGCGGACGCCGGCGATGGTTTCGGCGAGCGCCATTATATCGCTCTTGGCGTCCGAGTCGTCGGCGCAGACGATTACGTCGGCGTCTATGGCGGCGTTCGGCTTCAGCAACTCTTCCGCGCTCAAGTTGTGAAACGCTCCAACCACGCGGGAGTTAGGAAGGGAAATCTGCGCCTGCTGAGCGGCGGAGCCTTCTTCGACCAAGACGGCGCTCGCCTCGCCGCGCTTGAATTCGAGCGGCGCGACCACGTCGACCACGATTTTGCCGTCCAGCCGCTCGCGGAGCGCGTTCAGCGTGGCGCGGTGTCCGGCGTATGGGACGGCGATGAAGGCGATGTCGGCGCGCTCGGCGACTTCTTCGTTCAGGGAGCCGGCGACGTCGACGCCGTCCGCGAGCGCGTTCACGGACTGCGCCGCCGCCGCCGCCCGCGCCGCGTCCCGCGAGCCGATCAGCGCCGACTCGCCGGCCATGGCGAACCTGAGCGCCAGGCCGCGCCCTTCGGGCCCCGTTCCTCCGATGAATCCTATCATGCGCGCCTCCGTTCGGCTTTTCGCCGAGAAAATCGCAAAACAGCGTCGTTCGCGCGGGATTATACGGTTTTGGGCGGCGCTTTTCATCCCCCGCGCGCGTTCCCGCCGAATTTCGCGCGCGTCCGCTCCCCCCATTGCGTCAGCCCGCCGCTTTGCATACAATGGCATTACAACAATTCACAGGAGTAGCGTCACATGCCCAACGTCCCCACTGAGCGAATCAGGAACATCGTTCTGCTATCGCATAGTGGAGCGGGAAAGACCATTCTCGCCGAAGCCATGCTCCACGCGGCGAAGGTTACGAACAGGCTCGGACGGGTCGAGGACGGAACCACGGCGTCCGATTTCGAGCCGGAGGAGCAGAAGCGGAGCGCCAGCGTCAGCGCCGCGATCATGAACGTCCCCTGGAACGGGGCGAAGATAAACGTCATCGACACGCCGGGCTACGCGGACTATCGCGGCGAAGTGGCGTCCGGCGTCCGCGTGGCGGATACGGCGGTCATCGTCGTGGCGGCGCAAGCCGGCGTCGAAGTGGGGACTTCCCAAATGTGGAAGCTCGCCGACGCGCGCGAGTTGCCCCGCGTCGTCTATGTCTCCAAGATGGACCGCGAAAACGCGGACTTCGACGCCGTCGTCGCCGCGCTCCAAGAGCGCTTCGGGCGGCATCTGGTGCCGGTCTATCTGCCGGTCGGCGCGGAGTCTTCGTTCTCCGGCGTCGTCAGCCTGCTCGACCCGAACGCCGCCGTCCCCGCCGAAGTCGCAGACGCCGTCGCGGAAGCCCGCGAGCGCCTGGTCGAAGCCGTCGCCGAAATAGACGACGACCTCGCCACCAAATATCTCGAAGGCGAGGAAATAACCGCCGAAGAGATGGTCGCCGGCGTCAAGAGCGGGCTGATGGAAGGCTCGCTGATTCCCATTCTCGCCGGCTCGCCGCTGAAAGAGGCGGGCGTGAGCGAGCTGATGGACTTCGCCGCCGACTACCTGCCGTCCCCGGCGGAATCGCCGCCGGCGGAAAGCCGCGCGCCCGGCTCGGACGAGTGGAGCGCCTTCGAATGCGACGGCGAGGGTCCCGTCGCCGCCCTAGTGTTCAAGACCGCCGCCGACCCGTTCGTGGGCAAAATATCCTACTTCCGCGTCTATGGGGGGACTTTCGCGGCGGATTCGCAAATGTACAACGCCAACCGGGGCGAGGCGGAGCGCGTGGCGCAGGTGTTTGAGATTCGCGGCAGGCAGCAGGACGCGGTTCCGTCGCTCGCCGCCGGCGACATCGGCGCGGTCACGAAGCTCGGCTCCGCCCTCACCGGCGACACCCTCTGCGCCCGCGACGGGCAGCTGATCCTGCGCGGCATAGACTTCCCCGCCCCGTCCTACCGCATGGCGGTCTATCCCAAGTCCAAAGCGGATGTGGACAAGATGACCAGCTCGCTCTCGCGCATCGTGGAGGAAGACCCGTCGCTGGTCGTCACGCGGGAGCCGGACACGAACGAGATGCTGATTGGGGGCTTGGGCGACACGCATCTGGACGTGACGCTTGAGAAGATGCGGCGCAAGTTCGGCGTGGAGATGACGCTCGAAGCGCCGCGCGTGCCGTACAAAGAGACGATAAGCCGCCGCGCCCGCGTGGAGTACCGCCACAAGAAGCAGACGGGCGGACACGGGCAGTTCGGCCACGTCTGGATCGAAGTGGAGCCCCTGCCGCGCGGCTCCGGATTCGAGTTCTCGGACACCATCGTGGGCGGCGTCGTGCCGCGCGAGTACATACCGTCGGTCGAGAAGGGCGTGCGCGGGGCGCTGTCGGACGGCGTAGTGGCGGGCTACCCCGTCGTGGACATGAAAGCCACGCTCGTGGACGGCAGCTTCCACACGGTGGACTCCTCCGGCGTCTCGTTCGAGATAGCCGGCGGACACGCCGCCACGAAGGGGCTGCAGCAGGCGAACCCCGTTCTGCTGGAGCCGGTGATGAAGGTTGAGATAACCGTCCCCGACGGCTTCACCGGCGACATCATCGGCGACCTGAACGGGCGGCGCGGACGCATACAGGGCATGATCCCCAACGGCGACGGCACAACCTCCGTCCAAGTGGAAGCGCCGCAGTCCGAGATGCTCACTTACGCCACCGAGCTGAGAAGCCAGACGCAGGGGCAGGGCGACTTCACGATTGAGTTCGACCACTTCGAAGAAGTCCCCAACCACCTGGTGGACCGCGTCGTGCGGACAACCAACGAGTTGAAAGAGCGGGCGGAATCGCGGGTTTAGGGGCGAATCTCCCATATCCCCCGCGGGCTTGCGGGGGATATGGGATTCGCGCGCCGACAGGCGGCGGTCGCCGTCTGGATTCCCGCTTTCGCGGGAATGACGGGGTAGAAAAGCGGGAATGGCGGGGCGGAAAAGCGGGAATGGCGGGGCGGAACTTGGAACAAGGGAACGGATGAGACGGATGCCAGACTCCAACGAATCCCAGCCGGCGATGCTGGCGCGAGAGCCGCTTCTGCTGATAATGGACGGCCACGCGCTGATTCATCGCGCTTGGCACGCCATCCGCGAGCCGCTGACGACGCGCTCCAACGGCGAGGACGTCCGCGCCATATTCGGCTTCCTCAACATATTCCTCAAGACGCTCAACGACCGTTCGCCGACGCATGTGGCGGCGACTTTCGACGTCTCCGCGCCGACTTTCCGGCATGAGCGTTTCGCGGAATACAAGGCGCATCGCCCGTCGACGCCCCCCGAATTGCGCCCGCAGTTCGAGCGCGTCAAAGAGTTGATGCGCGCCTTCCGCGTCCCCATTTACGAACGCGAGGGCTTCGAGGCGGACGACGTAATCGGCGCGCTCTGCCGGCAAGCTGAAGAACAGGGCGTCAACGCAATCGTCCTCACGGGGGACACCGACACGCTTCAGTTGGCGTCTCCGTCTGTGAGCGTTCTGCTAAGCCACGCCGTCGGGCGGCGGACGGTTTACGACCCGGACGGCGTCCGCGAGCGATACGACGGTCTGGGGCCCGAATCCGTGGCGGACATCAAGGCGCTCGAGGGCGATTCGTCCGACAACATCCCCGGCGTCCCCCGCGTGGGGCGGAAGACGGCGATTAAACTGCTAAAAGAGTTCCAAACCATCGACGGCATCTACGAAAACATCGAAAGCGTCAAGCCGCCGAGCGTTCAGAAAAGCCTTGCCGAAAACCGCGACAAGGCGTTCGAGGCGCGGTTTCTAACCACCATAATGCGCGAAGTAGAGGGCGTGAGCCTTGACATGTCGGATTGCGTTTTCGGCGACTTCTCGCGCTCGGAAGTGGAGGATTCGCTGAGAAGCCTCGAATTCTTCAGCATGATTTCAAGAATCCCCGCGTCTTCCGGCGACGGCGGCGAAGGCGCGGGCGGGCAGGGCGCGTTCGATTTGGCCGGATCCGAACCGGAACCCGCGCCTGTGGATTACGAAATAGTGGACGACGAATCCAAACTATCCGCCCTAGCCGCCGCGCTCGATGCGCCGGACGGCTTTTCGTTCGATACCGAAACCACTTCCAAAGACCCTATGCTCGCGCGGCTGGTCGGATTGTCGTTCTCCACGGAGCCGCGCGCGGCTTGGTACGTCCCCGTCGGACACGCCGAAGGGCGGCAGTTGCCGATGGAGCGCGTCTTGGAAGTCCTGTCGCCGATTCTGGCGAATCCGGAAGTCCCCAAGACGGCGCACAACGCCAACTACGACATAATGGCGCTGGCGAATCACGGCGTCCGCGTGGACGGCTTGGCGTTCGACACGATGATAGCGGCGCGCGCGGCGGGCGACAGGCGGGAAGTGGGGCTGAAAAACCTCGCCCTGGAAATGCTCGGCGAGGAAATGTCCAAAATAGAAGACCTAATCGGGCGCGGGCGCAAGCAGAAGTCGATGGCGGAAGTCGAAATATCCCAAGCGGCGGACTACGCGGCGGCGGACGCCGACATGACCGAGCGCCTGCGCCGCGAACTGGCGCCGGAGATGGAAAGCAAAGGGCTGGGCGAGATGCTGCGCCGGTACGAGCTGCCGCTTACCCACGTCTTGGTTCGGATGCAGCGCTGGGGCGTGGCGGTGGATCCCGACCTGCTCAACCGAATGTCCGCCGAGCTGGAGGGCGACCTGGACGACATCATGGCGTCCATGTACGCCGAAGTGGGGCATGAGTTCAACCTGAATTCGTCCCGCCAGCTGGCGGGGGTTCTCTACGACGAGTTGCGCCTGGCTCCCACGCGCAAGACGCGGACGGGGGGCTTTTCCACGGACGCCGCCGCGCTGGAAGAGATTAAGGAGCGGATGGACGCCGGCGAGATGGAAGGCGCGGACCCCAGAGCGTACAAGGTCTTGGACTACATTCTGAACTACCGCCAGCTGTCCAAAATCAAATCAACCTATGTGGACGCCCTGCCCGAACTGGTCAACCCGGACACGGGCAGAATCCATACCAAATACAACCAGACGGGGTCTGCGACCGGGCGAATATCGTCCAGCGACCCGAACATGCAGAACATCCCCGTTCGGACGGAGCTGGGGCGGCGCGTTCGGCGCGCGTTCGGCGCGGAGGACGGTTCGGTTCTGCTGGCGGCGGACTATTCGCAGATCGAGTTGCGCGTGCTGGCGCACTTCTCGCGCGACCCGGAGCTGCTGGCGGCGTTCCATCGCGGCGAGGACATCCACAGCGCCACTTCGTCGCTGGTCTATGGCGCGGCGCTGGATGAAGTGACCGCCGAGATGCGGCGCATCGCCAAGATACTGAACTTCGGCGTGCTGTACGGCTTGACCGCCTACGGCATATCGCGCCAGACCGACCTAACGCCCGCGCAGGGGCAGGATTTCATAGACATCTACTTCGAGCGCTACCCCAGAGTGCGCGAATACACGCGGGAGACCGTGCGCGAGTGCAAGGAAAGCGGCTATGTCCAGACGGCGCTCGGACGCCGCCGGTATCTGCCCAACATCAACGCCCGCAACTTCCAAGCGCGCTCCGCCGCCGAGCGCGCCGCGATAAACATGCCCATACAGGGAACCGCCGCCGACATAATCAAGATAGCGATGATAGAGATTATGAAGCGCATGGACGCGGACGGCATGAAGTCCAAGATGATAATGCAAGTCCACGACGAGCTGATTTTCGAAGTCCCGCGCGGCGAAGTGGAGCCAATGTCCGCGCTGGTGAGCGAGCTGATGCCGGCGTCGCTGGACCTCGCCGTTCCGCTGGCGGTGGAGCTGAAGACGGGCGACAACTGGGGGGATATGGAGTAGAGGGCGCGAATGGGGAATGTCAACGGCGAAGGCGCAAAGGGATGGTTTATCCGTCCGAGTTCTGGCAAGGCGCGTTCTGGCAAGGCGCGTTCTCGCGGCGTTTTTCGGTTCGTCGCCGGAGTCCGCGCCATTCTGGATTCCCGCTTTCGCGGGAATGACGGGGGCAGAGCGCGGGAATGACGGGTTGGAAATCGGGCTCGATAGCCGTCTGTTCAATCATGGCGTCCGCGCCTAGCCGGGACGCTCCGAGGAGTTCATCATCTCCAGCGTGGCGCGTCCGTCGTCGTGGGCGGTTATGACGGTCAGGCTGCCGTTGGATATTAGAAAGCGCCACAGCGCTTCCGGCGGCAGTCCCAGGAAATGCGTTATCAGCGCCCGAATGGTTCCGCCGTGCGCGACGACAAGCACGTTCGCGCCGTCCGGAATGTCGCCGGAGTCGATTAGGGCGTCCAAGCCGCCGGCGACGCGGTCTATCAGCGCCCTATCGCTCTCGCCGCCCGGCGGGACGAAATCCGGGTCGTCCGCGAACAGCTGGCGGAATATGTCCGGCGAATCGCGCTCGACCTCTTGGAACGTCTTGCCCTCCAGCTCTCCGAAATCCTTTTCGCGCAGCCGCGCGGAGCGCATGTGGGGAATGTCTCTTCCCCGCAGGATGGGCGCGGCGGTGTCCAGAACGCGCCGAAGGTCGCTGGAGACGCAGACGGCGAAATCCACGTCGCGCAGGCGCTCGGCGACCGCTTGGGCTTGTTCACGTCCGGCGTCGTTCAAGTCGGATTCGGACTGCCCCTGCGCCCGCCCTTCGAGGTTGTAGTCGGTCTGCCCGTGCCTTACCAGAAACCATTTTCGCATGTTGGGTTGTCGTCTCCTCAGCTGGGGCATCCGCGCAAGACTGCGCCTAACGGCGCAGACACACTCACCCTAGCCCTCTCCCATCAAGGGAGAGGGGATATGTTGGATTCAATTCAGGGCGATTCCGCCCGCCGCCTTCGGTATCGTTCCGTCCGCGCGCATCGCCGCGATTCGCTTGGCGTCGTAGCCCAGCTCTCTGAGGATGTCTTCGGTGTCGCCGCCGAATGTCGGGGATGGCGCGTTTCGCGCGGGGGTTGCGCTCAGGCGCTGGGGCGCGCCGCCGTGTTCTACTTTTCCAAAGGCGGGGTGGTCATCGGACGCCGCCAAGCCGTTGGCGCGGGCGTATGGCTCCGCTCTCGCCTCTTCCAAGCCGCGCGCTTCGACCGCCGGCAAGCCGGCTTGGTTGAGCGCCGCCGTCCACTCCGCGCTTGGACGCGAGCGGAAGGCGGCTTCGACGTCGTCGGCGCTTTCGGCGTCGGCGAACTCCGGGAGCGCCGCCAGCCGTTCGCGCCCGCCGTCCGCCGACAGCGCCAGCCAGCCGTCCGACGTCCGGTAAAGCCGCGACATGTCGCCGCCGCCCTTCGCGCTCGGACCGGCGATTTCGCTCGGCTCGAATCCATCGTAATCAACCATGTAGGCGGACGAAAATGTCGATGCGGTGTACGCCAGCGCTGTGTCCACCTTCTGCCCCTTGCCGGTTCGTTCGCGCTCCAGCAGCGCCATGATCACGCCGTAAGCCGCCATTAGCCCGGTGCCGTAGTCGTTGAATGTGTATGGCGGGGGCGCGGGCTGTCCGTCGCCGCCGTTGCGGATTTGCATGCCGGTCGCCGCCTGCGCGTTCTGGTCGAATCCGGGACGGGACGCCCAAGGTCCTTCCTGCCCGAAGGCGTTGATGGCTGCGTAAACGATTCGCGGGTTGCGCTCCGACAGATGGCCGTAGCCGATTCCAAGCCGCTCCGCGACGCCCTTTCGGAAGCCGGTCAGGATGACGTCCGCCGTATCCGCCAGGCGCAGAAACGCCTCTATGCCGGCGTCTGTTCGAATGTTCAGGCAGACGCTCCGCTTGCCGCGCCCGACGTCCAGCCAGGGCGTCAGGCTCGGCTTGCGATGCTCCGGATCCACTTTGATGACGTCCGCGCCGTACTCGGCGAGCGTCCGCCCGCAGGTGGGCCCGGCGAGTATTATGCACAGGTCGAGTACGCGGATTCCGTCAAGTGCGCCGTTCATGCGGGGGTTTTCCTTTCCTTTGTTTGTCTTGCGGGGGCATGTCTGCGGTTGGCGGAGCTGCGCCTTCAGTCGCCGTCCGCCATGTAGTTGTGCTGTCCGAGCGCGGGCGCGGGCGTTTGCGGGGCGCCGGGCGCGGCGCTCATCCTTACTTGAACGCCCACTTGGCGCATTGGCCCGAAAACGGGGTCGTCCAATTCCAAGACGGCTTGGGACGCCATGGCGTGTTCGGCGTCCATCCACTCGCGCAGGGTTCGGCACATGGTGAGCGGGACGCCGCGCGCCGCCATCAGCTCTTCCCATTCAAGCGCCGGTCGCTCCGTCCACACTTCGGCGAAACGGAACGCCCACTCTTCGCGCTCCTCGGCGTTTTGGCGCAGGCGGCCGTCCGTGAGCGGGGCGAGCCACTCCGGGCGCCCTATGGCGTCCAAAAGCGGACGCAGCGAGCGCTCGTAAGTGGCGTTCAGATTTATCCAGCGTCCGTCTCCGCAACGGTAGAACCGCCCTATGGCGGGCGAAATAGCCCCATGCCCGGCGGGGACGTCCGGTCTGCGGACTAGGGCGGAGCCCATCGCCGCGAACATGGCGTCGTAGAGGGGGACTGTCACGTCCTGCCCTTCGCCGGAGCGTTCGCGGTGGAAGAGGGCGGCGGCGAGCGCGGGCGCGGCGGACATCGCGCCGAATATCGAGGCGTATGGCAGGGCGATGAAGCTCGCGCCTTCGGAGCCGTCGGGGCTGCGGTCGGCGTAAACCCCCGTCGCCGCCGACACCAGCAACTCGTCCCCGGGGACGCCCTCATGGGGATGCCCCGCGCCGAATCCGGGCAGCGAAACGCGGATTATGTCGGCCCGAACGCGCCGCGCGCCGCGCAGGTCGGCGGCGAACGGGTTGAATCCCGCTTCGATTGCCGCGTCCGTGTTCGCCAGAAGGCGGCGGACGCGCGCCGAATGACCGTCCGAATCGGGCGACGCGGCGACGGACATCTTCCCGCGATTCCACACCGAGAAAACCGGGCTTCCCCGAAGCCGGTCGCCGTCCGGCGTCTCGACTTTGACGACCCGCGCGCCTTGGTCCGCCAAAAGCATCCCCAAAACCGCGCCGGCGGGATGGTTTCCGAATTCGATTATGCGATAGGCTGAAAGCGCCCCAGGCAATTGACCACCTCCGGCGAAGATTATAGCATGATGCGCGAGAGCGAGGAGACGACCGTTGAGCGACATTCCGAAATTGCTGATCGCCACCCGAAACGCGGGCAAGATGCGCGAGTTGCGCCGGCTTCTGCGCGGCGTTCCGCATGAAATCGTCTCGCTGGACGATTTGGGGATAGAGGGCGAGATAGAGGAAACGGGCGCGACTTTCGAGGAAAACGCGGCGCTGAAGGCGGAGGGCTACGGGGCGCTGAGCGGCGCGCTCACGCTGGCGGACGACTCCGGCTTGGAAGTGGACGCGCTGGGCGGCGCGCCGGGGGTTCGCTCGGCGCGATACGGCGGCGAAGGCGCGACGGACTCCGACCGCGTCACGCTCCTTCTGGCGAATCTGGCGGGGACGCCGGACGCCGACCGCTCGGCGCGATTCCGATGCGTCATAGCCATAGCCGCGCCCGGCGGGCGGACGCGCTTCTACAGCGGCGTCTGCGAAGGGCGCGTAGCCGCCGCGCCGCGCGGCTCCAACGGGTTCGGATACGACCCCGTTTTCGAGTTCCCTGAGCTGGGCAAGACGATGGCGGAGCTGCCGGAAGAGCGCAAGAACGCGCTCAGCCACCGCGCGCGGGCGGCGAAGAAAGCGGCGGCGGCGCTGGCGGGATAGACGCCCGCCGAAACCGCCCCTAACCCACAGCCGCCCAAAACGGCTATAATGAAGGCATGACAGCGAAATCCACATACGCCCCCGCGCCCCCCGCGCCGATTCAGGACAGGTTCGGCAGGCCCCTGCGCGATTTGCGAATCTCGGTGACGGACAGGTGCAACTTCCGCTGCCCCTACTGCATGCCCGCGGAGATTTACGGCGAGCGGTACCGCTTTCTGCCGCGCGAGTCGCTGCTGACTTTCGAGGAAATCGCGCGAGTCGTCCGCGTCTTGGCGCGTCTCGGCGTCGTGAAAGCGCGAATCACCGGCGGGGAGCCGCTGGTTCGGGCGGAAGTGGATAGCCTAATCGCCATGCTCGCGGAGGTCGAGGGCATCGAAGACCTGACGATGACGACCAACGCCTATCTTCTGCCGCAGTTCGCCCAAAAGCTCAGGGACGCCGGTCTGGGGCGCATCACGATAAGCCTGGATTCGCTCGACGACGAGGTTTTCAAGCGCATGAACGGGCGCGGATACGGAACGGAGCGCGTTCTCGCCGGCATAGCCGCCGCCGAGGACGCCGGTTTCCGCCCAATCAAAATCAACGCCGTAGTCCAGCGCGGGGTGAACGACCATACGATAGCGGAGTTGGCGCGATTCGCCAAAGAGCGCGGACACATAGCGCGATTCATCGAGTACATGGACGTCGGCACGCTGAACGGCTGGCAGATGGACGACGTGGTTTCGGCGGACGAGATAATCGCCATAATCGGCGCGGAAATGCCGCTGGAGCCGGTCGCCCCCAACTATCGCGGCGAGGTGGCGCGGCGGTATCGGTTCGCGGACGGCGACGGCGAGATAGGCGTGATAGCGTCCGTCACCAAGCCGTTCTGCGGCGACTGCGCCCGCGCGCGGCTGTCGCCGGAGGGCGAGCTGGTCACTTGCCTGTTCGCCGATTCCGGAACCGATCTGCGGACGCCCCTGCGCGGCGGCGCGGACGACGCGGAGCTGGAGTCCATAGTGCGCGGCATTTGGAGCGCGCGCGAAGACCGCTACTCGGAAATTCGGACGTCGCTCACAGAAGGCGCCGCGCCGCGCCGCAAGGTGGAAATGTACCACATAGGCGGCTGACGGCGGCTCGCGCGCCCCGAAAACCGCCGCGCGCCAAGCGCGAAACGGCGCTCTCGCCCCGCTTTCCATAGCCGGGAACGCTTGAATTCGGGGCAATTTCCGCATTTTCGCAATTCATGGTTGACATTATCATCGCTTGCGATTAAGATTTGGAACGCTACGGCGCATGCCGCCGCCCGTTCGCCCCCCATTCGGGCGGTTAGCGGGGCGGCATGCCCTATGGCTATAATCGTGCAGTCCGACGGCGCGGCGCCCCTTCCGTGGGCGGCGCTATCGGAATCGAAAAGGATGCGACTCGCGGAGGTGAGTATGTTTAGCATGATAGGAAAGCATAAGGCGGTCTTCGCGCTCGCCGCGGCGATGGCGATGGTATTCGCGCTCGCCTGCGGCGGCACGGAAGTCGTCGAAGTGGAGAGGGTCGTGGAGGTGGAGGTCGTCCGCACGGTCGAAGTGCAGGGCGATACCGTCGTCGTGGAGAAGGAAGTCGTCCGCGAGGTCGAGGTCCCCGGCGAGACGGTCATCGTGAAAGAAGAAGTCGTCCGCGAGGTCGAGGTCCCCGGCGAGACGGTCGTCGTGGAGGTGGAGAAAGAGGTCGTCCGAGAGGTTGAGAAGGTGGTGACTGTCGACAACGAAGTCATCGTCGTAGTGACGCCCACGGCGGTTCCGATGAGGGCTCCCGAGGCTATCAACGCGCCCGACCCGACTTCCGAAGCCGGCGTAATCACCATCGCCATTACGGACGTGGCGCCCGGCGTGGGGCTTGGCTCCACCCAGCTGACGGACGCCATGCACTATTGGGGCGTTGGCGAAGTGACGATGAAGTTCATCGGATCCGGAGAAGTCGCGCCGATGCTCGCCACCGACTGGAAGCTCGACTTCAACGACGCCGGCATGCCCGCCGGCGCCACGCTGACGATTCGGGACGACGTCATCTTCCACGGCGAAGGGCTTGGCGACCGGAGCAACGCCGGCGCGAGCTGGGGCCCGATGACGGCGGAGGACATCGCCTTCACAATCAACGACGGCAACAACGCCGTCAACAGCGCCAGCATCCACTGGCAGGCGGGCGACTTCGCCGCCATGTTCGGCTCCAACGAAGCGGTGGCGACGGACGCCACCACGCTGAAGTTGACGTTCAACGTCAAAGAGGACGGCGAGCCGCTGTACGACCCGCGCTGGAACGCCAACCTGATGAACGACGCCGCCCAGGCGTTCAGCGTCCAGAGCAAAAACCGATTCGATACGGTCGGCAAGCAGGAGATGCAGGACACCAACTTCATCGGCACGGGCCCCCTCCAGATCGATTCGTGGGTTCAGGACGACCAGGCTATCCTGGACGCCGTTCCTTACGACCACTGGAACGCCAACCCGAAGTTGGACCGCGTCATCCTCACGGAAGTGGGCGAGCAGAACGCGCAGATAGCGTTGCTTGAGACCGGCGGAGTCGACGCCGCCCCCATCCTGCTCAACAACCTGCCCCGCCTGATCGACGGCGGGTTCGCCACCGCCAGCAACGGACTCGCCAACCACGCCTCCGTGGTGTTCTCCGGCAACCTGTGGGAGACCAACCACGTAGTCACCGGCGAGGCGCTGGACACGGCGGCGGTGTACATGCGCGACCTGCCCTGGATCGGCGACCCCAGCCCGGACAACATGGGCGACAAGAACAAGGACATCACCGACCTTGAAGAGGCGAAGCTGGTTCGCAACGCGCTCGCGCGCGCCATCAACAGGGACGAGATCAACGAGTTCCTGCTGAACGGGCTTGGCTTCCCCAACCACCTCAACCAGTTCAGCGCGTCCAACCCGATGTGGCAGGACAAATGGGAGTACCCATACGACACCGCCGAAGCCGAGAGGTTGCTTGACCAGGCCGGCTGGACGAAGAACAGCGGCGGCACCCGCTTTGACATTCCGTTGTACGCGCCCAATCCGGGCGGGTTCCAGGAAATCGCCGACGCCATCGCCGGCTACTGGCAGGAAATCGGCGTCAACACCGCCGTCCAGAAGTACGCCTACTCGGTCTATCGCCCGACCATCGTGGCGCGCTCCACCACCCTTCCTTGGGTGACGGCGTGCGACGACGGGAAGAGCTCCTGGCCTTGGAGCTGGCCGAAGTCTCAGGACCACACCTCGCTCACGCGCGGCGGGTTCGGATGCGGCTTGGAAATCAAGAAGGCGGCGGACACCTGGCTCGCCGTTGCCGCCGAGCTCGACAGGGATGAGCAGATCCGGATGAACAACGAGCTCGCGCAGTACCTCTTCGATGAAGCCGTCAGCTTCAGCGTCGTGGGCGTGCCGGCTCCGATAACCTACAACCCCAAGAAGATCGCCGCGTGGCCCATGGACCCCGCGCTGTTCTCCACTTGGAACAACCCCGAAGACATCGTCCCCGTCGGCAGGGAGTAGTCCTCGGAACCGTCAGTCAGTCAATCGCGGGCGACGCCTTCGCGCCATTGGCGCGCGGGGGCGTCGCCCGCCAATCAAGCTGTATGGCGCGGCGTTCGTTGGATTGCCGCGCCGCGCCTCCGAATCATCATCATATATCGGGGCTATCGCGCAAGCGCCCCGTTTCGCTATTATTGATTGTCGGATATTCGGAAAGCCGTTTTGACGCGAATGTTTTGACGCTGAAAGGAAGAAATCCGCAATGGCAAAGTTTCTCATCCGCAGGGTGATATTCGTTTTCATCGCGCTCATCGGCGCGACCGCCGTCGTATTCGCCCTGTCCCGCATGGCGGGAGACCCGGTGCTTCTCTACGCCAAGCCGTCCGGCTACGGCTCCGACGACTACCTGGACAACCTGCGGAAGAAACTGGGGACAGACCAGCCGCTGGTCGTGCAGTACTTCCGATGGGTTCTGCAGTTGGCGCAGGGCGATCTCGGCAGAACGTTGCTCGCCGAGCGCCCGGTCATAGACGTCATCCAAGAGAAAATCTGGAACACATTCCAGATCGCCTTTACGGGGTGGTTCTTCGCCACCATAATCGGCGTTCCGATAGGCGTCTTGTCGGCGGTCAAGCGCGCGACGATATGGGACTACTTAGGCAGGGGGTTCGCGCTGTTCGGGCAGGCGCTGCCCGCCTTCTGGGTGGGCGTCATGCTGGTTCTGGTCTTCTCGGTGTATTTGGGATGGCTGCCCGCCGCTCTCAAGAACGAACTCGGCGAGACTGGGTTTAGCTGGCGGCATTTCATCTTGCCGACAATCACAATCGGCTGGGGCGCGGCGGCTGGCTATCTGCGGATAACCCGGTCGGCGATGCTGGAGGTGATGGATTCGGAATTCGTCAAACTGGCGCGCGCCAAAGGCATGGGGACGTCCGCCGTGGTGTGGAAGCACGCCTTCAAGAACGCCCTCATCCCGCCGCTGACGCTTTCGGCGCTGTTGCTCGCCGGGTTGATGAACGGCGCGGTGGTCGCCGAAGTGGTGTTCGCCTGGCCCGGACTTGGGCGCGTGGCGTTGCTCGAGGCGGTCAACAACAACGACTTCCCGCTGCTCACCGGCGCGGTGTTCATCTTCACCATCATCTACCTGATTATGAACTTCATCGCGGATTTGCTCTACGCATGGGCTGACCCGCGGATTCGCTACGCTTAGGCGCATTGGCGGAGGAACCGAATGTTGAAAAGGACTTGGGGGTTGGCGCGGCGATACTACCTGCATCGCATAGCCGCCGGACTGCTGATAGCGGCGATAGCGGTCGCCATAGCCGCCTTGATAGTCAGCGCCGGAAGGGGAGTGGAAACCGAAGCCAACGCGGGCGAAATGTGGAGGATGCTCGGCCAGCTCGTTCTAGTCGGCGGGGGGATGGGGCTGCTCCAGTGGGCGTTCTTCTGGGTGCTCACTCGGATAGGGGACTTCGCGCTGTGGTCGCGAATCAACAAAGGAAAGTAGCGCGAGCGCGGGCGGGCGCCTGCCCAATGCGGCGCGCGCCGGAAGAAAATGACCGATGGCTAAGCATCTGATTCATAGGGCGACATTCGCCTTCGCCGCGCTCATCGGCGCGACAGCCGCAGTGTTCGCCCTGTCCCGCATGGTTGGGGGCGACACCGCCGCTGACCGCGCGCTTCTCTACGCCGCGCCGTCCGGATACGGCGATGAGGAATATCTGGACAGCCTGCGGGCAGAATTGGGGCTTGACCGTCCCATTGTCGCGCAGTATCTCGGATGGGTTGGGCGACTCGTTCGGGGCGACATGGGCATGTCGCTTCTCGCCGAGCGTCCGGTCGCGGAAGCGCTCGCGGATGCAGTCCAAGAGAAAATCTTGGGCGCGGCGGCGCTTGGATTGGCGTTTTTCGCGGGAATCGTCATATTCTTGCGGACAGTCAAGCGAACCGGAATATGGGATTGCGTCCGCGAAGGCGGCGCGCTTTTCGGGCGGATTCTGCCTTTCGCGTTGGGATTCGTTCTTGGGGCGCTGTGGGCGGCGACGCTCGCTGAAGCCGCCAGCGACGGAGATTCCCAGTTGCTCGCCGGCGCGGGATTCATCATCATCGTTGTCTGCCTGGCGGCGGACTTCATGGCGGACACGCTCCGGGCGTGGGCGAACCCGCGAATTCGCCATTCCTAGACTACAAATCGCAGAGGATTGCAAAACAATGAACGAAGGCTTGTCTTTTGAAGCGCGGCTCGTTGAACAGCGGACGAGCAGGGGGCGCCAGGTCTGGACCTTCATTCGGCAGTGGCCCGTCGTCCCCATCGCGGTGCTTTCGGTGATGGCGATTTTCGCGCTGTTCGCGAGCGTCAACATCGGGCCCATCGAGTTCGGAATCGCGCCGAAAGACCCGAACAAGACGTCTCTTCCCAAACAGTACCTGCCGCCGGTGTGGATGGACGTGGAGGTCAAGAGCAGGCCGCGCCCCGGGACGTGGGAGCATCCGCTCGGCACGGACAATCTGGGGCGGGACATACTCAGCCGCATCATACACGGCGCGCGCATCTCGCTGATGGTGGCGGCGTCCTCGCTCGCCAGCGGCATACTGCTGGGGGCGACGCTGGGGCTGATCTCCGGCTGGTACGGCGGAATCGTGGACGAAATCATCGCGCGCATAGTCGACATCTGGTACGCCCTGCCGTTCCTGCTGGTGGCGCTAGTCATCGTCATCGTGCTTGGGCAAAAGCTCTGGGTGATGATTGTGATTCTGTTCTTAACGGCGTGGAGCCAGTTCGTCCGCAACATTCGGGCGGAGGTGCTGTCGCTCAAGACGCGGGATTACGTGGCGCTGGCGCGGGTGGCGGGCGCGTCGCCGTTCTACATCATGTACAAGCACATACTCCCCGGCGTGTTCAACACGATAGTGGTGATAGCCACGTTGAGCGTGGGCGGGCTGATACTGGCGGAAGCGACGCTGAGCTTCCTCGGCGCGGGCTTGCCGTCCAACATCCCCGCGTGGGGGCTGATGGTCGGCGAGGGGCAGGTCGAGTTGCGGAACGCTTGGTGGATTTCGTTCTGGCCCGGCTTGTCCATCTTCCTAACCGTCATGTCGCTCAACTTCTTGGGCGACTGGCTGCGGGACCGCTGGGACCCGCGCCTGAGACAGGTTTAGAGGGGGTAGATTCGCTTGCCGCCGGTAGGCGTCGCGGAGTTCGCTTTCCGCGTCATCGTGAGCCTGTTCTTCTCCGCCGGGTTCGGCTTCGTCTTCTGGGCGATTGGCAGAATCGTCATGCTCTCGCTGACGGTGCCCACGCAGACGACCGAGCGGGCGGTGGCGATAATCGCTATTGGCTTGGGCGCGGGCTTGGGCGCGTCCGCCGGCAGTTTGATGCTGCATCTGAAGCCGCCGGCGCTGGCGGGGCGCGTGCTAATGTGCGTCGCGCTCGCCATGCTGGGCGGCTTTCTCGGCCTGCTCTGGGGCAGGAACGTCTATATCATGGCGGGGATGCCGGGCATCCCGGAGTTGCGCGGCATCGTGATAGGCGCGGTCATCGCCGCCAACCTGACGCCCATCGCGCTGGATACGGCGAACGCGGTCAATCGTCTGCGCGAACGGCGGCGGCGCGCGCCCTAATTCGCCGCTTCGCCTTCCGACGCGCTCCACACCCCGCGCGACACCGCCATGTGGCGCGCCGTCAGCTCCGACAGCGCGGACGACGGCGACACCCCCATTCTGTGCGCCAGATATTCGAACTCGCGGGAGTCAACGGGCGGCATGTGCAGGTCTTTGGCGCTTCCCCGCACTACTCGGAGCGCTTCGGTCAGGCGGCGCAGGAATATGTAGGAATCATGCACGGCGCGCGCGAAGTCGTCGGCGACATGTCCCGCCGCGCGCAGGGCTTCTAGGGCGTCCAGCGTGTTCGGCTGGCGCAGAGTCGGGTCGCGCCGTCCATGCGCTATCTGGAGCGTTTGGACGAAGTATTCTATGTCCACAAGCCCGCCGGGGCTGAGTTTGGCGTTCACCGCGCCGCGCTCCACCAACTCGCTCTGCTGGCGCTCGCGCAGATGGCGAATGTTGTCCAAATCCAGCGGCGCGTCGGAATAGACGAAGGCGCGCTGGACGCTCATGACGCGCTCGGCGAAGTCGCGGTCGCCGGCTATCGGGCGGGCGCGGACCAGCGCCATGCGCTCGAACTGCCGCGCGTCGCCGTCCGTTCGGAAGTAGTCGGCGAACGCGGACAGCGAGGACGCCATAGGGCCTTTGCTTCCGTAGGGGCGCAGGCGCATGTCTATCTCGAACACGCTCTGCTGGCGCGTTTCGATTGTTTGGACGAATCCGCGCGCGGCGTCTTCGAAGAACGCCGAATTGGGCGCGGGCGAGTCGCCGTCTGTCGCGCCTTCCGATTCGTACACGAAAATCAGCTCTATGTCGGAGCCGAATCCCATGTCGCCGCCGCCGAACTTGCCGAGTCCGATGACCGCCCAGGGGCATGGGGCGCCGTCCGCTCGGCGGGGCGCTCCGTGACGTTCGCGCGCCGACTCCAAGCCCAGCTCGAACGCCTTTTCGGTCACGACGTCCGCCAGGGACGCCTGCTCCGCTCCGAACTCGCGCGCGTCTATTCTGCCGGTAATGTAGCGCAGGTCCACGCCGAACATTTCGCGGTCTTTGAAGCGATTCAGCGCTTTGGCGCGTTCGGGGACGGAGCCGCTCCATTCGGACGCCAGCGCCGCGCGCAAGCCGTCCGCTGTCCGCCGCCGCTCTAGGGACGCCGTGTCCAGCAGGGCGGGGAGCAGGTTGTCGAGCTGCATCCGCAGAAAGTCCTCCCAGAGAAAGCGGCTCATGCCCATCATCTCCGCCAGGGTTTCGAGGACGTCCGGCGTTTCGAGGGCGTGGATTTCCGCCACGCGGTTCGGGTCGGAGAGCAGGCGGGCGGTGAGGGCGTTGAATTGCCTCAGCGCCTGCTCCGGGTCGGGCGCGACGGGGAGCAGGTGGGTGAACTGCTTGATGAGCGCCGCCGCCGCCCTTATCTGGCGCAGGCGGCTTTCGGAGCGTATCTTCTCGTCGGACGCGCCGGTTAGCCAGAATGTGTTGCGGACGCGCCCGTTTTCCGTTCGTATCTTGGCGCGCGCTATGTTGACGCGCAGAACGGCGAGGGCGTTGGAGAAGGCGAACAGGAAGCCGGCGGTGTCCGCCGAGCGTATCGCCAGCAGGGTGAAGTGGGGCGAGGATTCGGCGTCTGTGGAAATGTCCATCGGCAGGCGCGCGCCGTCGCGCAGGTCGAGGTCGCGCAGGGCGTCGGCGAATCTGTCTATGAGCAGCGAGCGGGCGTCCTCGATTCTGCCGGCGGCTATCTGGTCGGCGAGCGCGGCGAGGTCGCGTTGCAGGGCGTCCCAGTCGGGCGGGCGCTCGGCGTACTGCCGCAGGTCGAACAGCATGACGGCGTGGGAGGACATCGGCGGCGGGCGGTTCGCCGGCTGCCCGCGCCTGCGCGTCGGACGCCGCGCGCCGATTCGCCGCCCGAATGTCACGCTCCGAGTGGACGGATTCACGCGCTGCCTTCTCGGCTTGGCGACGGTTATCGTGTCCGCGCGCTTTATGTCCAGCCCGGCGACTGTGAGCAACCCGCATGTGAGGGACAGCGAGCCGAGCCGGTCGGACATTCCCACGCCCAGCCGCCAGCGGTCTTCCCCCGCCGGTTCGAGGCGGACGACCGATTCGCCGGATTCGTGATTTTCCTCCAGGACGCGCCGCGCCAAGTCCGCGCTTTCGGCGTCCATGTCGCGCAGGGAGTCCTGCCAGAGCGGTTCGGTGGGATGAGGGGGGGCTTCGTTTTCGCTCATGCGCCTTCACCGTCGGAAAAGAGTACGCAAAATTTCTCTAATGCGCCCTTACATGATAACATAGTCAGTTATCCAACAGGAGGAAAGTTGATTTGATAGGCACGGAAATCCTCATGGACGCATTTCGGGACCGCAAGCTGGTTCCGCCGCTTTCATCCGCCCACGCCAACCTGGTCGATTTGGCGCAGGCGGTGGGGAAGCTCGCCGGCGTCTGCAACTTCAAGCCGACGCGGCGCGCGCGGGAACTGGCGGAGACGATAGGCGACTCCGACCACCTGGTTCTGGCGCTCATAGACGGCTTCGGCATGGTGATGGCGGAATCGTTGCCGGAAGGCGCCTTCATGCGCCGCCACGTGAAGGAAGAGATGCGGACGGTCTTCCCGTCCACTACGGCGGTGGCGCTCACGACGCTCACGACGGGGCGCTGGCCCGCCGCGCACGGCGTGACCGCTTGGTGGACGCATCTGCCCGACCTGGGCTCCGCCGCCAACACGCTTCAGTACACTTCGCGCGCCGGCAACCGCGACCTGCTGGAGCGCGGCATAGACCCGAAGCGCTCATTCCCCGTTCCTTCCATGTGGGCGGACATCCCGCGAGACGCGGCGCTGATAATTCCCGAAAACATCACCGATTCTGTCTATTCCGGCTACTTCTCCGGCGGCAGGCGCGCAATCGGCTACGATTCCGTCCGCGCGGGGGTGGACATGGTAATCGAGCGCGTCGCCAACGCCACTGAAAAGACTTTCACCTATTTCTACATATCCCAAGTGGACACCATGGCGCACCGGCAGGGGATAGCGCAGCCGGAGGTTTTGCGGGCGATGCGCGAGATGGATTCGCACATGGAGCGGCTGGCGTCCGCGCTCGGCTCGAACGCGCGCCTAGTGGTGACCGCCGACCACGGATTCATGGACGCCGAGCCGCGCAACCGCCACAGCTTCAAGCCCACGCGCCAGATTCAGCCCCTGTTGCGCGTCGCGCCCTCCGGCGACGCCCGCGTCCTCTATCTGCACACCCTGAACTGGGCGAAAGAGCGCGTCCGGCGATACCTCGAGCCGCGCTTCGGCGAGCGGTTCGTCGCGGTGGACACCGAAGACGCCATAGCGATAGGCTTGTTCGGTCCCGACGACATAGAAGGGGAAATCCGCGAGCGCTTCGGCGACATCATGGTAATCTCCATGGGCGCGGACGTCATCGAGTACAACCCCGGCAGAGGCTCCGGCAGGATGCTGTTGCTCAACGGACACCACTCCGGCCTGTCGCCGGCGGAAATGGAAATTCCGCTCATAGTCGCCTAATTCCGTTTTGGGAGAAGGAGAAATCCGCGAAAGGCGTGAAAATGGGAAACGCGAAGGTGCGGAGAGCGCGAGGATGTGACGCGGCGTTCAGTCGAATCCAATATCCACGCGCCCCGCGCCGAAGGCGGAAAAGGACTTTTGCGATTTTCTCCCGAAAGGCTTTCATTATGTATCATATTAGTGTATAGTGTATATGGCATGTAGCCAGTCAAGAATCGCGGGCGGCGATTCCGCTTTCCGCGACTTTCTTGAATCAAACCGTTCGGCAAGCGTCCGGAGCATTGGGGACAACTAGGGACAAGAGGAGAAGGCGAGCATGTCTGAAAACCTGAATCCAATCCAAAGCCTGCGCCGGCTGGGGCAGAGCGTCTGGTACGACAACGTCTATCGCTCGCTGATTGAGACCGGCGAGCTTGGGCGACTCTTGGACTCCGGCGTGACGGGGCTGACTTCCAACCCGACCATATTCGAGAAGGCGATTTCGTCGTCGGACGACTACGATTCGTCGTTGCTGGAGTGCGCGCGGGCGGGCATGTCGCCGGCGGAGACGGCGGAGGCGCTGGCGATAGAGGACATACGGGCGGCGGCGGACGTTCTGCGCCCGGTTTACGACTCCGCCGGCGGCGCGGACGGCTTCGCCTCGCTCGAAGTGAACCCGCATCTGGCGCATGACGCGGAGCGAACCGTAGCGGAAGCCCGGCGGCTGTTCGCGGCGCTCGACAAGCCCAACGCGATGATAAAAGTCCCCGCCACGCCAGAGGGCATCCCCGCCGTCCGCGCGCTCATCTCGGAGGGAATCAACGTCAACGTCACGCTCATCTTCTCGCTCGACATGTACGCGAAAGTGCGCGAGGCGTATCTGGACGGCTTGGACGCGCTGATGGAATCCGGCGGCGACCCCGCGAAAACGGCGTCCGTGGCGTCCTTCTTCGTGAGCCGCGTGGATACGGCGGTGGACGGGCTTTTGGAGCGAGCCGGCGGCGCGGCGCGGGCGCTCATGGGCAAGGCGGCGGTGGCGAACGCCAAAATCGCCTACCGCGATTTCAAGACGACGTTCGCAAGCGACAGATTCCGGCGCATGGCGCGGAAGGGCGCGCGCGTCCAAAGACCGCTGTGGGCGTCCACCAGCGCCAAGAATCCGAACTACAGCGACGTCATCTATGTGGAAACGCTCATAGGCGCGGACACCGTGAACACCATGCCGCACGCCACGCTGACGGCGTTTCTTGAACACGGCGAAGCGCGGGCGACCATTGAACGGGGCGTTGACCAAGCGGCGGATGCGATGGACGCCATCGCGCGCGCCGGCGTGGACATGGCGGAAGTGACCGACCGGCTGTCGCGGGACGGCGTAAAGGCGTTCGCGGAGTTCGTTCGACCTGTTGCTGGAAAACATCGCCGTCAAGCGCGACCGCCTCTTGGCGCGCGGCGCGGGCAACGCGGCGGACGGGTAGCGGACAGATGAACGACGCGCAGTCCGCCGAGAAGCGAGCGGCGGCGTTTCTAGCGCGAAGCCGGGCAGCGGAGCGAATCCGCGCGCGCGACCATGCCCTCTGGCGCGAAGACCCGACTGAGATAGCCGACCGCCTCGGCTGGCTTGACGTCCCCGCCGAGATGGCGGCGCGGGTCGTGGACTTGACCGCCTTCGCGGACGAGATTCGCGCCGAAGGGGCGGAGCGCGTCGTTCTGCTCGGCATGGGGGGGAGCGCGCTGGGTCCGGAAACGCTCCGGCAATGCTTCGGGAAGCGTCCCGGATTCCCCGACCTGACGACGCTCGACTCCACGCTCCCCGACCGCATAAGGGACGTCGCCGACTCCATAGACGCCGAGCGGACGCTGTTCATCGTATCGTCCAAATCCGGGACGACCATCGAGCCGAACGCGCTGTACGGGTACTTTCGGCGTCTTGTGGAGGGCGCGGTCGGCGGCGAGCGCGCCGGCGCGCGTTTCGCGGCGGTGACGGACGCGGTGACGCCCCTGGACGCCTTGGCGCGCGCGGACGGCTTCAGGCGCGCGTTCCTGAATCCGCCGGACATTGGCGGGCGGTATTCCGTCTTGAGTTATTTCGGCTTGGTTCCGGCGGCGCTGGCGGGCTATGACTTGCGCGGCTTGCTCGCGGGCGGCATGGCGGCGCGGGCGGAGCGCGACCCAGGAGCGCGTTTCGGCGCGAAGATGGGCGCGCTCGCCATGAGCGGACGCGACAAGCTCACGATACTGGCGTCGCCGTCGCTCAAACCCTTCGGGTTGTGGGCGGAGCAACTAATCGCCGAAAGCCTGGGCAAGGACGGGCGCGGAATCGTCCCCATAGTGGACGAGCCTCTCTACGGCGCGGACGCATACGGCGGCGACCGACAGTTCGTTTACATGAAGTTGCGCGGAGAAGATTCGGACGCGGACGCGCTCGCGGACCGTCTCGAATCCGCCGGACATCCGCTTATGCGGCGCGAAGTGGATACGCTCGCGGAGGGTTTGGGCGCGGAGTTTTATCGCTGGCAGTTCGCGGCGGCGGCGGCAGGCGCGCTCATGGGCGTCAACCCGTTCGACCAGCCGGACGTCCAGCGCGCGAAAGATTTGGCGCAGGCGGCGCTGGACGGATACGCGCGCGACGGACGGCTTCCCGCCTTCCCCCCCCACGCTTCAGCGCGCGAACTCGCCGATTCGCTCGCCCCCGGCGACTGCGCGGCGTTGCTGGCGTATGTCCCGCAGACCGAGCGGACGGACGCGGCGCTTTCCGAATTGCGGGCGGCGCTGACGGCGAGAAGCGGCGTTCCGACCACGCTCGGATACGGGCCGCGCTATCTGCACTCCGCGGGGCAGCTGCACAAGGGCGGCGCGAACAACGCGGCGGCGCTGGCTCTGCTCGCTCCCCACCGCGCGACGGTTGATATTCCGGGCGAGCGCATGGACTTCGGAGCGCTGGCGGACGCGCAGGCGTGGAGCGACCTCGAAGCGCTGAGGGCGGCGGGACGCCGAACGGCGAGCGAGATTCTCGACGGCGACGACCCGGCGGAGGCGATTCGGGCGCTGGCGAAATCGCTGGGCGGCGGGAGACGCTCTTAGCAGTTGTCGAAGCGCGTCGTCGTAAAGCTCCGGACTTCGCGCTTGTCGAGATTGTATCGGCTGCGCTGCAAGCCGCGCAGGTCGTCGCCGTAAACGTGGATTTCGACGGTGGGCGTGTCGGAGTGGTTGTCCATCTGGTGGATTTCGTCCACGTCGGGGACGAGCAGGCTGACTTCGCCGGGGCGGACTAGGGCTTCGCGGTCTTTTTCCAAAACCGCGTAGCCCTCTTTGGAGCGGTCGTCGCCGGCGCGTGAAGCGGGTTTCGGTGATGCCGTTGTCCATCACCCCTATCATGCCCCAGGTGCAGTGGTCATGCGGGCCGATGTGGTCGCCGGGGCCCCAGACGACGGTGGTTATCAGCAAGCCGTTGTCGCCGTAGTGGAGCAGATAGGTGCCGTGGTTGCGTCCGGCGGCGGGGACTCGCCACTGCTCCGGCACCGCGTCCGGGTTGACCACTAGCCGCTCAAGATAGCGCGAGCCGAGGTCGAACAGCCGCTCCCGGTCGGGCTGCTCGTCCACTAGGGCGCTCATGTCGTGGATGAATTCGTCCAGGTCGTATTTCACGGCGGTCGTCATTGGGCTTCTCCTGTCAAAACTTCGCGCAGGCGCTTCGCCACTATTTCCTCTTCGCCGTCCATCAGGTTGACGGGGATGACGTTCAACTGGTCGTCTATGGGCCTGCCGAGTATGCGGACGCTCGGCTCGCCCTCTTCCAGCAGACGCAGGACGTCTTCGTGGGACGGCCCGCTGTAGTCGGCGGCGAAGGTTATTTGCGTTCGCGGCGTGTTGGATAGGAAGGCTTCCTGCCCCGGTCTGGCGTCTATCATCTCGGCGATTACGCCGGGGACGCCGGCGAGGCGGTCCGCCACATGCCGGGATTTGGCGCGCCAGGCGGCGCTCACGGCGTCGAAGTCGGTGTCCACGAAAATCTCCAGCGCGGTGATTAGCCCGGCGATTTCCTCTTTGCACACTTTGGCGGCGCGTCCGATGGATTCCGAATTGGGGGCGGCGTTGGCGTAAGCCGCCTCTATCAGGTCGGCGCGCCCGGCGAGTATTCCGGTGGACTGCGGGCCCCAAAACGCCTTGCCGCCGCTGAAGCTCACCATGTCCGCGCCCATCGCGGTGAACTTGGTCAGGTTTTCGACCGGCGGGAGCATGGCGGCGGCGTCCACAATCACGGGAACGCCGCGCGCGTGGGCGATATTTATGACCGTCTCAAGCGGCAACGCGCCGCCCGATCTGGGTCCGAATATGTAGGCGACGGCGGCGGTGTTTTCGCCGATGGCGTCTTCCAACTCCCATTCGTGGGTTGTTCCGGTGTTGCCGATTTCGACGAACTTGCCGCCCGCCGCTCGGTAGCTGTGGTCGTAGTTGACTCTGTGGGCGCGGTGGATGACGATTTCGTCCTTCATGCCGGTCGTGTCGGGCAGGCGCCAGACTTTCGCCGGGTCGGCGCCGGCGATGCAGGCGGCGGCTTCCAGCAGCATCCCCGCCGCCGAGCCCGCCGTGACCATGCCGGCTTCCGCGCCCGTCAGTTGCGCGATGACTTCGCCCGCCTTGCGGTTCAGCTCGTGCAGATCGACGAACCAGCGCGACGCCTCTTCCATGGCGGCGACTACGGCGGGCGGCATGACGCTGCCGCCGTAAACCGTAATCCAACTGGAAGCGTTGACGATGCGCCTGACGCCCAGCCTGTCGTAAAAAGCGTTGCTTTCCTGAACCATGTCGTTGGTTTCCTCGCCGGATGGTGGATTTTGGGGGACTCGCTCCCCCGCCCGCGCGTTTTCGGCGAGCGGGGGCGCGGGTTTGCGCCGGATGCGCTCTAATCGTCGTCCGAGTGGACCGCGAGTTCGTCGTATGGCGCTTCTTCGGGCTCCATTATGGACTCGCCGATGAACTCGTCGGCGAAAGACGGGTCGGAGAAGGACGGGTCGTCGAACGCCGGGTCGGTCTGGGCGGGGATGATTGTGGGCTGCTGGAAGGCGGGGCCTGTCGCGCCCGTGGTCATCTGCCCCATGCCCTTGGGGGCGGAGTTGGCTTCTTCGATGCTCAGCCCGCTCACGCCGTCCTCGCTCGGATGCAGCCGCGCCGGTATCAGCCTGCCGATGATGACGTTTTCCTTCAGTCCGCGCAGATGGTCTATCTGCCCGTTGACGGCGGATTCGGTCAGCACGCGGGTGGTTTCCTGGAACGACGCCGCCGCGAGGAAGCTGTCCATGTTCAGCGACGCCCGCGTTATGCCGAGCAGAACGGGGGCCGCCGTCGCCGGCTCGCCGCCCGCCGCCAGCACGCCGGCGTTCACTTCCTCGTACTTCTGGCGGTCCATGTACTCGCCCGGCAGAAGCTCTGTGTCGCCCGGAGCGTCTATCTGCACCTTGCGGAGCATCTGCGAGATGATCAGCTCAAGGTGCTTGTTGTGGATGGGGACGCCCTGCGAGCGATAGACCTTCTGCACTTCGTCTATGAGGTAGCGCTGGACGTGGTCGCGCCCCAGTATGCGGAGTATCTGCTGCGGGTTTTTCGGTCCGCGGGTGAGCGCCTGCCCGGCGCTTACCTGGTCGCCCGTCCGCACTGTGGGGGTTCCGGCGGCGGCTGGGATGATGTATTCGCGCAGGTCGGTGTCGCGCCACGCTATCTCGAGGCGGTCGCCGTTCACGGAGACGGTTCCGGACACGCGCGCCATCACGTCGTCGCCGGCGATTGCGAGCGCGTCCTCGTCCATCTCAACGCCCTCGTCGAGTATGGCGAGCGGGTCGCTGAGCGAGACGATTGCGCCGTCCTCCACGACTGGGACGAAGCCCGCCGGCAATGTGTACTCGTCGATGAATTCTTCCGAGTTGGATACGCGGATGCTGAGCAGCCCTTCGCCGGATTCTTCGATTTCCGCCACGCCGTCTATTTCGGACAGCACCGCTTCCATCTTGGGGGCGCGCGCTTCGAACAGCTCTTCCACCCTGGGCAAGCCCGAAGTGATGTCGCGCTCGGAGGCGACGCCGCCGGTGTGGAACGTCCGCATCGTGAGCTGTGTCCCCGGCTCGCCGATGCTCTGCGCCGCCATGATGCCGACCGCTTCGCCCATCATGGAGGGGCGCAGGGTGGCGAGCGACAGCCCGTAGCACTTCTGGCAGATGCCGCGCTCGGCTTCGCAGGTCATGGGGGAGCGGACGTTGACCTCTTCCACGCCCGCCGCTTCCAGTTTGGCGATGGACTCTTTGTCCAGCACGGCGTTGCGGTCGAACAGCACTTCGCCGGTGTTCGGGTCGGCGACGGGCAGGGCGAGGCAGCGCGTCCATATCTGGTCGGCGAACGGGGCGCCGCCTTCTTCGACGTCCGCTTCTCTTATCCAGACGCCGTTGGGCGTCTCGCAGTCTTCGGACAGGATGATGATTTCCTGCGCGACGTCTATGAGGCGGCGCGTCAGGTAGCCGGAGTTGGCGGTGTTGAGGGCGGTGTCGGTCAGCCCCTTGCGCGCGCCGTGCGTGGAGATGAAGTACTCCAGGACGCTCAGCCCTTCGCGGAAGTTCGCCTTGATGGGGCGGTTGATGATACGTCCGCGCGGTCCCGCCATTAGCCCGCGCATCCCCGCCATCTGCTTTATCTGGGCGATGTTGCCCTTCGCGCCGGAGCTCGCCATGAGCTGGATTCCGCCGTAGTTGGCGAGGTTGTCCGCTATGACGCCGGTGAGCTTGTCGTTGGCGTCCGACCAGGTGGCGACCGACTCTCTGTAAAGCTCGTCGCCGGTGACTAGCCCGAAATCGAGCTGGTCTTCAAGTTCGTTGACTTTGATTTCCGCCTCTTCGACTATGCCGCCCTTTTCCTGCGGCACTTCAATGTCGTTGATGGCGATGGTTATGCCGGACTTCGTGGCGTACTCGAATCCGAGCGTCTTGATGTTGTCCAAGACGTCGGCGGTTCCCCGGTTGTCTCGGTCGAGGACTTCGTACACCATCTCGGATATGTCTTTGAGCGCGCCTTTTTCGATTTCCTTGTTGTAGAAGGGCATGGCGGCGTCTTCGGGCAGGGAGCCGTTGAATACGACCCTGCCGACGGTGGTTTTCAGCCATTCGCCTTCGGGCTGGTCGCCTTCCACGTAGATGCCGGGGGCGACCTTCACTTCTATGAGGGCGCGCAGGTCCACGGATCCCAACTCGTGCGCCAGCCGCGCGTCGTCGAAATTGCGGAACTTGCGTCCCGCGCCGCGCCGCGCCTTCTTGTCCACCATCGTCATGTAGAACGCGCCGAGCGCGATGTCTAGCGTGGGGGCGACTATCGGCTCGCCGGAGCTGGGCGACAGCATGTTGAGCGAGCTGAGCATCAGGTGGCGCGCCTCCGTGACCGCCTCTTGCGAGAGCGGGACGTGAACCGCCATCTGGTCGCCGTCGAAGTCCGCGTTGAAGGCGGTGCAGACCAGCGGGTGCAGCTGTATCGCGCCGCCGTCTATGAGGACCGGCTCGAACGCCTGGATGCCAGCCGGTGCAGCGTGGGGGCGCGGTTGAGCAGGACGGGGCGTTCGCCGACCGCCTCTTCCAGGATGTCCAACTTACTAGCTTTCGTACTGTACTGTACTTTAGCGAGTATGAGAATAGGTAAATGAACTAAAGACCACGGGGCCAGGGCAAGAATAGGGCGTGCATGCACATACACACATGTATGATAGCATCGTTTAGTGTGCAGTATACATTGTTATATTAGTTGATTGAGTGGACAGATTCGTGAAAAGAAGCTGCATGGCAACGTTTCCTCTCCCTGACCTCTACTCTAACTTAACGCTAACTTAGTACAAGTTCATTGCTTGGTTGCTTGATTATTATTATTATTATTATTGTGTATATGGTTGTCTTATGATCCCCATTGTTCGCCCTAACAATGCTAAATTACTTCCACCTCTCCTGCGATCCCACTCCTCATCACCAGTGATGGTGTCATCACCACAGGAACAGCTACGGCACCAGTTTAGCAAATAGTTGCTAGTTAATAGCCACACTCACTATAGTGGTGAGGCTATCACTCTAAGAACAGGTCTCCAAAAGTATGTTTTTAAAAGTGTACATCACGAATCTGAGGAAATATACAAACCGCAACAAGAAAACTAAATAAGTACAGAAAGTAAGTGGACCCGCATGCTGGCCAATTAGAATACGGGTCCAGGAAATTAAATAAGGAAATTAACTATATTTTCAATCAATCGGTTCTTCAATTCCCACTATATTAGAGCTACGCTGTGTACTATACCACAGTTATCTTCTGCCAGTCTCACAGGTGATGCTTGAGGTTACCTGCAATTTGTGTCGAAGGGTCCACCTGATGGGTTTGGTTTAGGAGGGCCTAGTGGTAACATTAACTGACTTAGTTGTCTTGTCTGAAGTATCTCTGTTCTTGCCTATTTGGTTGTGTCCAAATTTCTGGCTTTGGCAAGTTCCTTTTTTGTGTCTTGAATGAGTTTCTGTGGTTTTCATGTTCCATGTTTGCATGTGCTGCTGTTGTCCTGCCTGACACCATGCCTGTCTGGAGGGCTGTTTCACCAAAAAAAGTGCTAAGTTGTTGAGGGAGTTAAAAACATCTACTCTATTAGCCATAGTTCACACATGATTGAATCTCTCTGACTGGTTCTTATACTTAGTTCGTAGCAGCTTCCTGAGAATACTGGACAGATTTGTATCAGGATTTGATCTTGTCTGATTCTGGAGATGTAGCTTGCAGCATTTCATGAAAGCACTAGTGCCTTCTGTATGGTTGGGAGGACATCCCTGTTTTTTTTTTTCTTGGTCCAGTGACTCAATGCACACCATATCTGCCAGGACTGCGGCATGTATTGACTAGAGCGTGTCATCCATCTTCTTGGAAAACTTCTTGCCAAGAAAATCAATCAAGACAGCATCTGCCAGTGGTGGTTTTACTGCAAGGTTGTGGGTGTTCTCTAGCTATTTTCCTCCTTGCTTTATTGGGGCATCTTTGGAAGGTTTGGGATACGTATGAAATCATATTCTCTGGCGGTTCATATTTTTTTTCTCACACTAAAAGTAGTTAGCAGGATCAACTACTTTGATTGCTTGCTCCTCCTCTTGATCCTCTTCATCCTCTTCATCCCCCTAGCATAGTTTTTTGGCTGGAGGG
>CBDESW010000008.1:0-31771 GCA_965242675.1 Dehalococcoidia bacterium | reverse complement strand
CAATGCGCGGCGGCTAGGGTAGCCGTCGGCTAGTAGAAAGGGGACAAGAGATGGCGAACTTGAACGGCAAGATGCTGGCGCTTAGCGATTTGCGGCGGGCGGAGTCGGAGTTTCGGGACGCGGATACGGAGCTGAAGGACGCGGCTAGGGCGTTCGTCTACGCCAATCCTGACGGCGCGGAGGTGGCGGCGGCGATGGGCGAGGCTTACGACCGTCGGATGGCTGAGGCGGATTTGCGATTGGCGGCGGCGGCGGTGCGCTTCGCGTCTGCGTTGCTTGGGGTGGATATGGCGCGGGAAGCGGCTTTGCGGCGCGGCGGCGGCTAGGCGGCGCGGACGGCGGCGCGAACTAAGTGATTCAGAATCACTTAGTTCGATGGGAAAGATGACCGCGATCATAGATGACCGCGGTCATCTTTCCCGCGTTCACCCCTGCGGCGCGGCGGGTTTTATGCTTAGTGATTTGGAATCACTAAGCATCGCGGCGGCGCGGCGCGGCTAGATATGACCGAAGTCAGAGGTGACATCGGTCATATCTAGCCACCGGCTTCGGGATAAGCCTGCCCGCAGGCAGGTCTGCTTTCGGGCAGGCTTATTACACCGCTGGCATGGCGGCGGCAAGGGTGACCGCGGTCATGGGTGACCGCGGTCACCCTTGCCGCCGGTTTTATCGTTCGTGATTTGGAATCACTAACGATACCAAGTTGCCCGAAAGCAAGATGCTGTCGGGCAACTTGATACGATCCGTGTAGATGTAGAAATTTCTACATCTACACGGACGCGAAACCGCCGCCCGCTTTCGCGGGCGGCGGTTGAAAGCGTCTAGCCGAAACGCCGTGAACGATTATAGCGTGGCTATGCGGGCGCGGCGCAAGGGTATGCTATGCTGTATGGCAAAAGTCAAGGAGGGCTTGGGAATGGCGCGGGCGAAGACGGTGAAGGCGAGCGATGCGCTCGGCATATACGAGGAGCCGTATCTTAGCGTTCGGGTTGCGCCGCCGGCGGAGCCTTTGCCGCTGGGTTCTCCGCATCACAAGCGGATGGCGGACGCGATAATCTCTGGGGTGCGGTCTGAGAATCAGCGGCGGCGGTTGGAGTTGGAATCGTCGGCGTTGGCGGCGGCGTATGACGCGGACGCGGACGGGATGGTGGGTTCGCTGATGAAAGGGGTGGAGAAGTTGATACGGGACAACTTCGGGTCGTCGTTGGCGAATCGGGTTGGGGACATGACCTACGAGGACGCGATGTTGCTGATGAACGCGGCGATAGGGGAGATACCGTTCGCGTTTCGGGAGTCGTTGAAGGCGTGGGAATCGGCGAATCCGAAGGCGCGGTTGTCCGCGCCGCCGATAGAGGATTAGGGGATGGCGCGATTCAAGCCTAGCGTTGCGGCGCATGGAACGATAGTGGAGTGGGCTGAGGGGAATCTTCGGATACCTGCGTCGGAGGCGCGCGCGGGTCGGCTTCGGCTGTTTCCGTATCAGCGGGACATTCTCCGCGCCTATACGGACGGGGAATCTGGGCAGGTGACTTTGCAACTGCCGGCGCAGTCGGGCAAAACGTGGGCGGTGCTTGCGATGGCGATGTTCAGCATCGTCAACGACCCTTGCGTGATGATGTCGGTGAACGCGCGCGCGGATGATTCGGCGAAACTGGTTCGGAACAAAATCATCCCCGCGATTGAGTCCAACCCTATTATCCGTTCGCGGATACGCCGCGCCGGGATAAGCCAGAAGTCGATTCCGTTCGAGGGCGGCGAGTTGGTGTTCGGGCATAGCGGGTCGGACGCCAGCATGCGTAGCACTTCGGCGAAAGCGGTTTTCGCGGACGAATTGGACGTTTGGGAAATCGGGGTGGACGCGGACGATCCGTTGGACGTGCTTCGGCAAAGGACGACGACGTTCGGGAAGGCGGCGAAGCTGGTGGTTTTGTCGACGCCGACCGACAAGGACGCGAGCGTAATCGCGCGGGAGTACGATGACGGATCGCGGGGGAAGTTCGTAGTTCCTTGCGGCGCGTGCGGGCATTGGCAGGCGTTGGGGGATGAGAACGTCGTCGAGGGGGCGTTGGATTATCTGGCTTGCGTAGGTTGCGGGGTTCGGATAGGGGAGCGGGAAAGGTTGTCGATGATAGCGTCTGGGAAGTGGCGTCACGCGGAGCCGCGGAATCCCAATCGTTCGTTTCACATGACGCAGTACAGTTCGCCGATGGCGAGTTTGGAATTGACGTTGTCGCGGAAGGCGAAGTACACGCGGCGCGGATACGTCTGCCAGGTGTTGGCGTTGCCGTACGAGATGGGCGCGGGGGAGAGTTTGCGGGCGGATCAGGCGGCTGGGCTGTACGCGAACGAGATGCCGTTCGTTCGGGTAGCGCGGGACGGCGGCGCGACGGTAGGGGTAGACGTTCAGGGCGACCGGATCGAGTACTCGCTTGTGGCTTGGCATATGGGGGATGACGGGCGTCAGTTGGCGCATATCATGGAGCATAGGGCTTTGCCGTATCGGAAGGGCGACGCGTTGGATTTCAAGGCGGCGTTCGCGGCGTTGTGGAATCGGCTTCGGACGGAGCGGACGGATTGCGTATTCGTGGATGGGAAGTGGAAGACGGGGGAGGTATGGGGGGTTGTGAAGACCGCGCCGGCGTTCATAAGGCGGCGGGTGTTCGTAAGCCAGGGGCATGAGGATAGGTCGCGGGCGTTCATAGGGGACGATTTCATAATGGAGCGTCCTGAGCGGGCGTATAACGCTAAGTGGTATCGGATACAGACGGACGCGGCAAAGACGTTCGCGCATGAGATGGCGAGGGAGGGTCGGCTAAGCGTTCAGCGGGACGGGGTTCCTGGGAATTGGCATGAGATGTTCACCGCGGAGCAGATACGGATGGTTCGGGTTGGGCGGACGTTCAAGCCTGCGTGGGTGAATGTAGGTCGGAACAAGCGGAACGAGGCGTTGGATTGTTTTGTGTACGCTTGCTCGGCGCGGCGGAAGGTGGAGGCGGATTGGATAAAAGCGCCGAAAATCGACATCGTCGGCGGGGATTCGGGGTCTTAGCGGCGTTGGAATCCCACGCGGCGCGGGGGGAACTGAGGATAAATCCATTTCCGCGCCTGAAGGGACCCTAGTGGAAAATCCACACTTTACCGATTATTGCATGCACTCGTTCTTTCTTGAAAGCGTTTTCATTGAAATGCTTTTCAAGAATCCGAAAACGAAAGACTTGACGGATTATACTTTACCGATTATTGCATGCGAAACGGAATTATTGAAAAGTCTTTCAATAGTTGGCGCTTGACGTTGGCGGCGCGGCTGGTTAAGATGGTTTTGCATGCCCTAGGCACTTGGCGGGCGGCGGTTGGCGCTTAGCGCCCGCCGTCCGTTTCTGGAGGAATGGAAATGCCGTTGACAGTGGAAGAGCGCCGCGCGCGGGTTGACGCTTGGGAGCAGGCGTTGGTTGACTTGACGGCTGACGGCGCGGCTTCGTTCACGTTGGGGGATCGCTCTCTGACGCGGCGGAATCCCGCGGTGATCGAGCGGTTGATACGGCGGGAGATACGGATAATCAACGCGATGGAGTCCGGCGGTCGCTATGAGTTGGAGCGTTCGCGGACGTACGTGGACGACCCGAACGCGCTTGGCGCGATGGAGAACTGCTGATGGTTTGGGGGGAGATAGTCGACGTCGCGTTGGACGTTGCGACGGAGCCGGCGGCGGTTGCGCCGGCGGCGGCGCGGCGGGAATTGGCGTCGGTGTCCAGCGTGCCTTACGACGTCTTCGTAAACAACCGCGGATTCGTTGGCGGCAACTACTTCTTCGCGTCCGAGGTGGTGCCTTACGCTTTCGACATAAGGCGGGCGCGGGCGTTGTCGGTGCTTTCGCCGTATGGACGGCGATATTTGGAATTGGCGAAGGCGAACGCGCTGGGGCGCAAGGGCGTTCAGCTGATGCCTGAGCGGAAGCGTATCAAGGCGAAGTGGGACGCTTGGGGGGAGGACGTCGGCGGGGGTTTGTCGTTCGCGGAGGTTCAGGCGCAGGCGGTGGAGTCGCTATTGCGGGATGGGGAGATACTGTTCGGCGCGGAAGTGGAAGGCAACTATCCCGAAGGGGAATTGCGCCTTCGGCAGTTGGATTCGTTGGCGCTGGATTACCAGAAGGGCGTGGATTACGGCGCGGACGGGAATCCGCTTCGCTACAAGTTCGACCGTTTGGCTGAGACGGGTCTGATGGAGATTTCGGGTTCGGGGGGGACGGAGTCGTTGCCTGCGGCGGACGTTGTGCATCTATTCGAGCGGATATATCCGCGCCAGCGGCGGGGGTTGACGTGGTTTCGTCCGGCGTTCGGGGCGTTCGACGCTCTGGAGCGCTTTTCCAACGCGCTGGTGGAGAACGCGGTTCTTTCGGCGAAAAATCCGCTTTATATCGAGTTGGGGGAGGATTACAACGACCCTGACATCCGCCTGCAGTCGGGCGCGGCTAGTTACGGCGAGATAGACGTCAAGGAGATACGGCGGCGGATCAAGAATCTGATGGACGGGGAGAGCGCGGAGTTCCAAGCGGGGACAAAGATACACCCGATAAATCGGGCTGGCGGGTTCACGTACGGTTCGGATTTCCATACGATCAGCATGGTTCTAGTGGGGCGCATAGCGGCGGGATTGGGTCCGTCGTATGCGGCTTTGGCTGGGGACGTCAGCAATGCGAACTTCTCGAGTTTGCGGCATGGTCGGATAGAGGACATGGCGTTTTATCGGCGGGTGCAAGGGCATGTTGGTCGATTCGCGCGCGCGATATATCGGCGTTGGCTTGCGAACGAGGCGCTGATGGAGCGGGTGACGATGGCGGCGGCGATGGCGGCGCGGAATCCGAAGTTGGTGTTCGCGGGTTTCGAGTACATCGAGCCGACGAAGGACGCGAACGCGCACAAGATCATGTTGGACAACAAGACGATCTCGCGCGGCGAGATAATCCGCGAGAGCGGGCGCGACCCTGAAGAGGTGTTCGCGGAGATAGCAGAGGAGCGCAAGCGCCTTGCGGCGATTGACGCGCCGATGGTGGAGGATTCGGAAGGGGAAGCCGCGCCCGCCGGGCGCGGCGAGGACGATGGCGAATCCGAATCGGATAGCGTATAATGACGGCGCGGCGATTGACGCGCCGATGACGTCGCTGTTTGGATTCCGCCTAGGCGGATACTTTCGGTCGACAAGGGCAGGGCGAAAGCCTTAGCCCGCCAAATTGCCCGCCGGTCTACGGGTCGGCGGGTTTCAACATGAGGTGAGAAAATGGCTACTGCGACGCTTGCGGAGCCGATAGAGCGGATTCTGCTGAAGGCTCCGGCGACGGGAACTCTCGCCGTTGACGCGGCGGGGGAAGGCGGCGCGGATAGCCGCGAGGCGACTGCGTTGACGCTTACCGGCGAGCGGATACCGCTTGGTGGGGGAATCGCGCTGGAGGTCGATCTCGATGGGATGGACTTCAGCCGCTTCGAGGAGGGGGGACGCGTCCCGTTCTTGTTCAGTCATTCCTACGCGAAGGACGACGTCTTGGGCGTCACCCTTTCGTATGAACTCGGGGGGGAGCCTGGCAAGCGGAAGACGCGGCGGATGTGGAACGGCGTCCGTTTCAACGAGGAGAACGCTTGGATACTGTCGGCGATTCGCGCCGGGGAGTATCCTAGCGGGGTGTCGTTGGGATTCGCGCCGATGGACTACGACATCGAGCTGGACGAGGAAAGCGGCGATGTCGTGATACTGGTCAAGACGTCGGTGTTTCACGAGCTCAGCCTTGCGCCGGTGCCTGCGGTGGGGGTGGCGGGTTTCGGCGTTGGGGGAATGGACGAGTGGCTTGACGCGGCTGGCGTCAGCGCTATAATAGAAAGCAAGCGCGCCGCAAGGTTGTCGGCGGGAAAGACGGAGGGGATAACGATGGCGACGGAAGTGATGGACAAGACGGAAACCCAGGGTGCGCCGCCCGCGCCCGCGCCGGACGCCGCGGCGATATACGGGATAGCCGAGGGGCTGATCGGGCTGAACGCCAAGAATCCCGAACGCGCGGAGATGATCCGCGACGCGGCGGCGGAGTCGGTGCTTCTGGGCGAGAGCGAGGGGGATTACCGCAAGCGGCTTCAGAGCGTGCTTCAGGGCGGTCAGCACTCGCGGAAGGTGGAGATGCAGATGGGCGACCGCCCGCGCGTTTTCAACCCCGACCGCTACATGGCGGCGCTCGCCTGGCCGAACCACCCGGAGTTCCAGGATCTGGGCGCGTTCGAGATTCAGTTCATGGGGAATCGGGAGGTTCCGAAGGCGCGGGCGTCGGGCGCTCACGCGATACCCATGGAGCTGTTCTTTGGGGACGCGGACATACCGGCGAACGCGGCGCGGCGTTTCGAGCTGAACGCGACGACGGCGACCGGCGGGTATCAGGACGCGATGCCGACGCAGACGCGGGTGCCCTGGATAGCCAGCCTGATCGCGCGCACGCCGATACTCGGCAAGGTGAACCTGCTAAGCGGGCTTGTCGACAACCAAGACTTGCCGCGCCTGACGTCGAACATAGAGGCGTCGTGGACGGGCGACGGCGCGACGATTAGCGAGGCTACGCCGAACGCGGATCGGATACAACTCTTCCCGCGCCAGCTGAGCGTCCAGTATCAGCTCAGCAACTTGCTGAATCTGCAGTCCAGCGGGGAATCCGAGCGCGCCGTTCGGATGAACGCGATGAACGCGATGGCGAGCGGGCTGGAGAAGGGGATAATCGTCGGGGACGGAACCGCCGGCGACGCGCGGTTGGGGGTTCAGGGAATCCTGAACCAGCCCGCCGGGAACATCGGCACGGGGATCAACCAGCTGAACACGCATCAGATGAACGACGCGGGCAACGATGAACAGAACCTTCGGCTGTCGGACGTTCGCGGCGCGCTTTCGCTTCTGTTCGAGGACTACACCCCGTACACCAGCGACCTGACGTTCCTGCTTGACCACAAGCGTTTCACGGCGGGAATGGACACGAACATCGACACCGGCTCCGGTCGCTTCCTGATCGAGGGTCTGATGCCGCCGCCGGGCGGCGTTGGAATCGTCGAGGGGACGATACGCCCGTTCAACGTCTTCGCCTGCCTTTCGCGGCACATAACGCCCACCGAGACCAGCAACAAGACTGACCGCGGTCAGGTTGTGGGCATAGCCGGGCAGTTCAAGGACGTCGTTGTCGGCATCTGGGGGATGATGGACGTGATTCTCGACCCGTACGGAGCGCCGGGCAACCTGCGGACGACTCTGATCGCCTACGCCGACGTGGAGTTGGCGCGGGCGTCGAGCTTCTGCCGCATAATCATCTAGCCAATCTCCCGCGCGGGCGCGGCGTCCCCTTGCGCCGCGCCCGCTTCAGGAGGCTAATCCGATGGTTTTCAACCCCGGCGCGGCGGTCAATGTCGACGCTTTCTTGACGCTTCCCGGAAGCGCGGAGGTGGTTCGGGAATCGGATTCGTCCACATTCCGCGCCATCGTCCGGCAGGCTGAGGAGGTTGTCGACGGGGAGACGCTGATAAAGGCGCGTTCGCGGAATCTTGTTTGCGCCGCCGCCGTTCGGCTTCAGGCGGGGGAGTCGCTTCGGATAGGTTCGCGGCGATACGAGGTTGGCTACACGCTGGACCAAGGGCTTGGGATGCTCGAAGCCGTGATAGACGAGGTAGGATAATGCCGGCGGCGTTGGCTATATCGACAATCGGCAAGTCGATTGTCAAGGAGTTGGAGAAGGAGGCGGCTGAGGTCGCCAAGGACGTCGCGCCCGCCGTCAATTCGTCGGTTCGGAAGGCTAGGACGGCGGTCGCCGGCACGCGGGGGATACTGAAGACGGAGTACGGGATCACGGCGAAGTTGAATCGGCGGGCAAAGCAGGGGAAGCGCGCGAATCAGAAGCGGACGCGGACGTCCTTGTTCTTTGGGGGAAACGAGATTCCCGCGGAGAAGATTCGGGGGAACATACGGGGGCGCATAGGGGCGCGGAATCTGTCGACGGCGCGTAGCGGGTCGATTCCGCGTTCGTTCGTAATGCAAGCGCCGAACGGCAAGAAGTTGTTTATGCGGCGTTACGGGCGGGCGCGGACGCAGTATCGGCGGATACTGGAGGACGTCTCGGAGGAGTTCGAGGCGGCGCGGGACATGGCGGTATTCGAGGCGGACGCGATATTCGCGGACGAGTTGACGCTTGCGATAAATCGGCGCTTCGACCGCGTTGAAAAGAAACTCGCGGCGCAGGACAGGGGGGCGTAATGGGATTGTTGCGCGATGCGATGGGGGGAATGGCGGCGGCGATACACGCGCAGTTCGGCTGGCGCGTCCATTCGTATGACGGGCAGGTTTACGAGCCGTCGGTTTCGGATTCGCGGACGATAGTGAACGTGAAGTTGCCGGACGTCGGCTTTCCCGCGCCGAGTTACCAGCTGGACGGCGGGTTGCATGGGACGGGGTCGGTGACGGTTGACGTTTACAATCGGTCGCGGGCGGCGGCGATTGACGCGTCGGAGAACGTGATGCGCTGGCTTCACTTGCGTTCGTTCGGGGAAGGCGCGTCCTTCTTTGAGGTCGTGGGTTGGATGGAGACGGAGCGGGAGGAGATAGACGGCTTCGTTGGCGGGACGGGTTGGCATGCGATGCGTATAAGCGGGACGCTTCGTTTGGCGTTCGCGCCGCAACTCACGCGGGAGGAGATATTCGGGGAGGATTTCACGCCGATAGTCTTCCGCTTCACGCCCACGGACGCCGGCAACGCGGCGGCGGTTATGGCTTTGCCGGCGGTTGCATACGCGGAATTGTATTCGGACGTCGTCGACGTCACTGGGGGGAATCCGACCCTGACCGGTGCGTTCGCGCCGCCGTTGCGATTCACGTCGTTCGGATGGCATGAAAACGCGGCGGTGGGCGGCGTTCGCCAGGCGTCCTTCGAGGTTACGCTATCGGGCGCGGAGGGATACACCGCGAACGCCATTGGATTGTACAATTCGGATGGCGATTTGATAGCGGCGGCGTCTGCCTATGATTTGATAGTCAAGCCGCCCGACATAATCCGAACGGCGTTGGCGACGGTGTCGTTCGACGACACCGATTTCCAACATTCCGGGGAATTGGAACTTGACGGGCGGGCGTTGGAGTTGGGCGGCAGGGGCTTGCGCGTGGATTAGCCGCTGTCGCGCGCAGAACGCGCCGCGCGCGCCTTGAAACGGCGGCGTGGCATGATAGGATATGTCTGGCAAGAAAAGCGCCTAGAAACGCAAGGAGCGCGAACATGGTGATGCCGCCTTACGAACTCGGACGGACGGATTCGCCGCGAGCCGTCAACCGCGCCAACGTCGTCATCGTAATCCCCGCGGCTGACGACCCCGGCGGCGCAGACCCGTACGAGCAGGCGATAGCGGACATTCTGGGCGCGATACAGGCGGGGGATATTCTGGCTTCCGCGCCCACCGCGCGCGATGGCGACAAGGTTATGGCGTGGAACGGCAATTCGTTCGAGTTGATAGAGGTTGGCGAGGACAACCTTGCCGACAACGTCATCGAGCGCTTTCTGCCGCATATCCCGCCCGGCTCCCCCAATCTGTTCATACGAACGGACGCCAACGGGGTGGAGTACCAACTGGCGGCAATCCGCGCCGCCGACATCCCCACGCTTGACGCGTCTAAAATCCGGTTGTCGACGACCGGCGACATCGCGCTGTCCAGCGTTGGGGGCGTTTTGGTCGGGACAATCAAATCGGGGGTTGTCTCGCCGGGTGATTTGCGCTTCGACGCCAACACGCTAGTGGCTAATCGCCAGGTCGCAATCAACGCGGATAGTTCGGGTTTCGTAACGACGGAGCCTGCCGCGGCGGAATTGCCCAGCGGCGGCATGGCGAACGAGGTCTTGTTGCGGGATGGCGCGAACGCGGCGGCGTGGGGCAAGGTCGACACCGAAAACATCGCGGAGGAGGCGGTCGGCGCGAACGAACTCTATACCGTCAACGAAGGCGTGGACGGCGATACGCTGATTCGGCGTCCGGCGCTGGGAAGCGGCGGCATGCAATGGGAGGCTCCGACCGGCGGCGGGGGCGGAAACGGCGGCGGCTTGACGGCGGTGGCAAGCGACGACACCCTTACGGGAACGGGCGCGGTTGGCTCGCCGTTGGCGGTCGCTAACCCCTTCCCCGCGGACGCCGCGGACGACCAGCGGTGGTATCGCAAAACCGAAAGCCGCGATCAGGTTTTCGACGCCTTTGACGGCGGCGAATGGTTGGATAGCGAAGGCGACGTCGCCAACTACTTCTCCGCCCAGCGACCGACCCTAACGAACGCGCAGGCGGGGAGCAGGGTCTGGGCGAGCTCGTTTCAAGTATCGTTCCACCGAACGAACTACTACGCGCTAGTGCGCCTGCCGCTAAGCGTTGGCGCGGAGGACTACGATCATCGGCGCGTTCGGATAGGCGACCCGACGGGGTTGCAAGAGGGAGACCCGCCCACGATAGTTTTGACGGCGGCGATGCGGATAGGCGCGGACGCCAGTTGGCAGTACTTCGCGCCGCAGGTTCCCGATCACCCGGCGGCGGATAGCATTATCTTGCAATCGCGGGAGGACTACACGCTAGACCGCGAGATAGTCAGCATGGACATCGCGCCTTCCGATTTGGTTGGCGGCGGTCTTCGCCCTGGGCAAGTGCCGCGCGTAACGGACGATGGTCGCGCGTTCGAGGGTTTGGTAGCCGCCGTGCCGCGCGAGATATTCAGCGGGACGCTTACAGGCGTAGCCGTCCAAGCGGGCGCGACGTCTAGCGTCCAGCGCACAAACCTGACGGACGCGGTCGATCTGGACGTTGAAAATCACGGTCTGGTGAACGGGATAGCGACGTTGAATATCGAGGGGTCGTCGTCGGGCGCGATACTTTTCGACAACGGCGCGACGGCTAAGGACGTTGACTTGCGGACGTCTTTGGCGCGGATACTAGCCGCGCCCGCGTATCTTGCGACGTCTTCGGATTTGGGCGTTGCCATTCTGCAGGAGGACGTCTACGACGGCTCCGACGTCGCCGGCGTCTTCGTAATCCGCGCCGCTAGGGATTCCCAGAATCGGGTCGACCTGAACGATCAGTACATCCGCGAACAAGCGGACGACTCGACCGCCAACTACAGCATAGTGCCGCGAAACGTGGAACTCTATCTAGAGGACGCGGGGATTCCGCATGGCGGCGGGACGGGAAGCGCGGGTCCGCTCTACGAGTACGAGGACGCGCTTCCCGACCCCGCGCCGTTCGCGGATGGGACGCTTGCGCTTCTGTACGGCGCAACGAAATCGCTGTCGCGCAAGAAGACCGACACCGTTCACGTGAAAGCGGATACGGGTCTGGCAGGGCTAGACTTGAATCCCACCGGAAGCGGCGCGAACTTGTCGGCTCCGACGACGGGCGAGCGCTACGCGCACATGTATGTGGCGCGGACGTCCTTCTCCAATCGGGACGGGACTACGCGCGCCGCGAACAACAGCATCTGGGCGGATATGCCCGCGGCGTTGGATTGGTTGGATTTCAACTATCGCGCGTCCACGCGCGGCGATGGCGAGTTGCGATTCCATTTCAACGCGGCGCGGACGTACACCGGCGAACTCGTAATCACGCCGGGGTCTGACAACGCTATCCATGTGCCGCGGATCTCCAGCACGGTTTGGGGAATCACCGGGCTTAGCGCGGCGCAGGTGGGGTCGCTCCGCGAAAACATGTGGCGCTTCTCCGAGCCTGGCGTCAGCGGGACAACGAACACGCCGTCGTGGGAGACAATCCTATCCGCAGGCGGCGGCGCGGGCGGCGAAGAGATGCTGATGGACTTCACGCGGCAAGTCACGTCCGAATTCGCAAACCCGTCAAATGTACGAATTCGGCAACGGCTCTAGTTGGAATCTGATGCCGGCGGACGTGATTTTCAGCCGCGCGTTGACGGCGGCTGACGACGCCAAGACGCTTGAAATCCAATACGCGATGGACGACGGGAATAACCCGCAATACAACGACACAACGTGGAACGTGGTGACGGTTAGGGCAGGCGAATGGCGCGGAGCGCCCGCCGTTGCCACTACGCAAGATGGTCGTTCCAATAGCCGAGTGCCTAAGCAGTCTGCAGCGTGGTCGTTGGCGCATAGGGGTACTTACTCTGACAACAACGGCACGCGGTCGACGGTCTTGTTCGCGCCTGCGTCCACCGCCAACAGGCTTGCGCTAAACTGCTACGACGCGCATCCGCGGCTTCTCGCCATGAAAGTCAGGTTGATAGGATAAGGAGGCTAACCATGCTTGCCATACCGACGGGCGCTTTCGCCGTCCGCGACAAAACCGATTGGATACGCCACGTGCGGGAGGAGGGGACGTTGGCGTGCATCGCCCACGATTGGGCGAATCGCCCGCCGGCGTATCGCGCCGCGTCCTTCAGCGTGAAGGTGAACATCGCGTCCTCGTTCGACTACGGCGGGATTTACGAGGGCGAGCGGTTGATAGAATCCAAAACGGACTACGACCGCGCGCTGTACGATCTGGGCGAAATCTACGACCGCGCCCACATCATCGACCGCCGAACGGGGGTCGAACTGCGCGGCTACAAGAATCAGCCCGAATCGCTTGCGAATCTCGTGGGCGCGAACTTCCTGTACGTCATGTATCGGATGACTCGCCCCGAGTCGCGCTACATAATCCAGCCCGACCCCATCGTTTGGCGGGTTTACGGTCCGGGCTTGCCCGCGCCGGCGGAATCGGAATAGGGGACAAGAGCAGACGCCATGCGTTGGATGACTAAAATCCAAATCAACGCGATACTCGCGCTCGTCGTCTTGGGCGCGATAACGTGGCGTCTGCTCGACATCATCCGCGCCAACGACCTGCAGGCGCATGAAAGCCAGATACTCGGAGCCGCGCTTGGGGCTTGCGTGGCGGGCATCGTTTACGTCTGCAAACTGTTCGCGGCGGCGAAGGACGACGGCGATGATACCTGACGGGATTTTCAATAATTGACTTTCCCGTTTCATCGCAGTTTGTGAAAACTATCACTTTACCGATTATTTCACGGTACTCGATGATACTAGCCGAAACAGTATCGGAAGGTTTGATAATCCCAGATGGGGGTTTAGCCGCCGCGCTAGATACTTGACGCGCGTTCGCGGATTGGATACGATGTTGATAGTTGCGCTGGAGCGGACGCTCCCTGCGATAGCGCAGGCGCGGCGGCGGGATAAGCGTTCGCGGATACGGAAGCGATTAGCGGAAACGTCGGACGCTGAACGGTAACGCGGTCTCGCCGCCGCGCCAATCCGAATACAGGAGGGCGAGCGACATGCCGACCGTCGACCCTAACACGTACAGTATCTAGCCGCTTGCAAGCGGCGCGGGGTTAGGTCGCAATTGCGGTAACCGTTTACCTATGAAATCCGGCGAACGGTCGGAGCCCCAACCAAAGAAACGGCGCGGCGGGCTGTTGCGACCTTCTCCGCCGCGCCTTGCAACGAAAATAGCCCGCCGCGAATGTGCTGAAGCCAATCGCTTTGGCTAGGACGGTATCCACTCCGCGCCGCGCGCGGCGGGCAATCCAAGGGGGAATGATGTTCGGATTCATAAAGCGTCTGTTCGGCGGTCGGTGGTTGACGGAGGAAAAGAACGCATCTTACCGTGAGGGCTATTACGCCGCGATGGGCGAGGCGGCGGATTACGTCGAGGACTTCCGCGCCGTCGTCAATCAGGGCGCTCGCGGCAGATGGCGGTGGTCGATACGCCGGCGGTCGGACGACTCGTTCTACGCCAGCGGAAGCGTGCGGGGCTTCGCCAGCGCGGTGGAGGCGATACAAAACGTCCGCCAGCTCGCTCCGTGGATCGAGGCGAAGATAGGGGTTCGGAAAGATGATTAGCGTCTTGAATCGGGCGGCGCATTTCGCCATTGGGATTTGGGTCGGTTGGAACTCGCGCGCGCCCGCCGCTTGGCAGGGGCTGGCGGTTTTCGGCGTCTACCAGATTGTCGAGACTTGGCGAAAGGGCGACAAGAACGACAAGGCGTATCCTGAGATCAAGGAGTTCGGCATCGGATTCGGCATCGGGATTTCGGCGCGTTGGTTGCGGGACGAATCGCGGAAACTGGCGAAATCCGCTAAAACAGGCGGCTACCCGTCTTTTTAGCGCGCGCACAGGGGCGCGTAAAATCGGTTAGTGGATACATACCCTTACCCAAGCGCGAAAAGCGCGAAGGAGATTCGGAATGAGCGAAATCGTCAAACAGATTTACTGGAAGGATACGCCACAGGCGATGGCGGAAGCGATGCTGGCGAAGGCGGCGAAGGAAGTGGATGCGGGTCCGCAGAGCAGAGACAAGTCCGCAGGCTACATAAATGTGGCGGACGGCTACATGCGCCTTGCGAAGACGCTGGAGGAAACCGAGAACGTCGTCAACGTCCGCGGCGAGACCCGTCCCGCTACGCCGGCGAATCTGCGGGACGCGGCGGAGGCGATATAGCCATGCGGCGCAATCCGCTGACAAAAGAACGGCTCCGCGCGGCGGCGTTGATCGCCGGCGGAATCATCGCCGCCGGCGCAATCGGCTTGATAGCGGGGATGGCGATAAGCGCGCGGCTTTCCGCGCCGCGCTCTATGCAAACCATCCGATAGGAGGCTAGAAATGGCTGAGTACAACAGCCGGGACTTTGCGATGGAGTTGACCATCACGGCGGTTGACGGCGACCCGTCGTCGACGCGCAAGCCCGCGGCGGCGGCGTTCAGGGGGCAGGTAAGCCGCTATCGCGCGCCCACGATAACGGAGCGTTCGTCCACCCGGCAGGGTCAGGCGATAGCGCCGCAGGTGGATCCGCGGGGGATAGAATCCGCGATAGCGGAGATAGATACGCCGTCGGAGCGGTCGAAGTTCTGGCCGCTCCAGGGCAGGCAACTCGCGGCGACGGTGGTGATTTCGTCTCGGCTGACGGATGTGGCGTCTGACGGCGCGTTTCAGTTCGACCGCGAAAAGCATACGCTGAACGGCAGGATCACGTCGCTGGATGCGGGGGGAAATCACGCACGACGGCGACAGCACGACGTCGGTGATGTTTCTAGTGAAGGGCGAGTTCGAGGTGGAGGAGCGCGCCGCGGGCGGGCGCGGCTTACGCAACGACATTCAAGACCGACACCACCGATTACGTCTTCCAGACGGGTCCGAACGCCAGCGACGATCTCTACAAGAACTTCGCGGATTCCTTGGAGGCTTAGCGAATGGACAAGATAACGCCGGCGGACATGTCGCAGGGCTATGCGCTAGGGGCGATAGGCGTCAATTCCGACATGCTGGAGTGGATAGGCGCTCTGGACGCGGGGGTGACGCTGATGGAGTGGGAGAGCATGCCGATGTCGGAATCGGCGGCTTTGATGGCGGCGGCGGGGGAGAAGCATCTGCCGCGCTCGGCTGACGCGGCGGCGCATATCCGCGAAGGCGAAGGAGGCGGCAAGATCGCGGTTCTTTCGGACGGCGCGGAGATTCCGATGCGGACGCCGTTGACGCGCGACCGCATGCGTATCGCGGCGGCTGACCCGGTTGAAAAGAATTGCCGGATGATAGCGAGGCTGATCCCGCTTTCGTTCGAGGAGGTTTACGACCTTCCTGTGGACGATTACGTGATTCTGTTCGAGGCGATGGAGTCTTTTCGGTAGCCGCTTCCGCCAAGCAGTTCGGGCATCTGAGCGGGGACGCCGTCTTGGAGCCGCTGATGAATTTGGCGCGGAGCGGCGCGCTTAGCATACCGGACGCGATGGACATGGAATGGAATCTTGTCTGCGAAATCGCGCGGCGGGATTTCAACTTTTGGACTCGGATAGGCAGGGAGCGGAAGGCGAGGAATGGCTCCGCAGGTTAAGAGCGCGGCGATTAGATTCGCCGAGAAAATCGACAAGTCCGGCGGCGAGGACGCCTGCTGGCTGTACACCGGGTGGATTGACCCGGTGACGGGATACGGTCGGTTTTGGGTAAGCGATGGCGTCAACGCGAGCGCCCATCGCTTCGCGTATGAACTGGCGAACGGCGAAATCCAGGAAGGGTTGCTTGTTCTCCATTCGTGCCACGTCCGCGCTTGCGCGAACCCGGCGCATCTGCGCGTTGGAACGCATCAGGACAACCAAGACGACAAGGTCGCGGCGGGACGACATCTGCACGGCGAAACGCATCATCAGGCGAAACTGACGGAGGCGGACATTTACCGAATCCGCGCCATGGGCGCGGAAGGGTGGAAGCAGACCGCGATAGCCGAGGTGTTCGGCGTAACGCAGGCGAATATCTGGCGAATCTTGCGCCGCAAGACTTGGACGCATCTGGAGGACGACGATGGCGAGTAGGGGCAACACCGTCGCCTACCAATTGAAAATTGGCGGAAAAGTCGACCCGAGCGCCCATCGTTCGTTCGTCGCGGCGGCTAAGATGGTTCGGGGAACTGACCGCGAGGCTGAGCGGCTTACGCGGACCTTCGGGGATCAGCGGCGCGAATTGGCGCGGACGGAGCGTTCCATGCGGGACGCTTTCGACTCGCGCCCGATAGACCGCGCCAAGCGGAGCGTCGGCGGCTTGAATACGGAGTTGTCGAAGACCGGGCGTCTCGCGGAGAAGTTCGGCGCGGTCGGCAGGGGGATCGGGGGCGCGATACCGGGGGGTGGTCGGTGGCTTGCCGGGGGGCGGAATCGTCCCGGCGGGGGCGGCTGGCGGTCCGCTTGGGGTAATCGCGGCGACGTTGACGGCTGGGGTCGGCATCGGCGGCTTGGAGGGCGGCAAGGCGCAAGACAGGGCGCGCGCGATAGAGCGCAGTTCGCGCGAGGCGCTGACGTCGTCTGAGAACGTCCAGCGTTTCGCCAATCTTGCGCTTGCGAGCGGCGCGATAGAGGGCGGCGATGAGGTTCAGGCTCTTGAGCGCGCCGGGGATTTCTTGCGCGAGGCGAACAATCGGCTAGGGCAGGCGATAGTGGAGGGCGGCGAACTCGCTGAGAAGTTCGCCGAAATCGGTGTCGGGACGGAGGGGCTAGCCGCTCTTCAGAAGGCGTTTGTGGAAGACCCGCTTGCCGCGTTCGGGACGATAGAGAGGTTGATAGCGTCTCGCCCGACCGCCGAGAGGACGTTCTTCCGCGAGGAATTGTACGGCGGCGAGGGCGCTAGGCTTGGGCAAATCATAGGGGAGCAGACTCCTGAGCAGTTCGCGGAGGCGCAAAGGCGGGCGCGCGGATTCGGGGTGACGTCGGACGAGCAGGTCGCTAGGTTGGCGGAAGCTGAGGCGGCGCGGCGGGAATTGGACGCGCGGCTTCGCCGCTTGCGGCGCACTTTCGGCGGGTTCGTATCCGACAATTACTCGATATACACCGATTGGGGGAACTCGCTTCTGGGGCTGTTTCAAGGTGACGTCCGCCCGCCGCCGCCGCGCCGCGGGGGAGGAAGCGGGCGGCTAAGCGAGGAGACCGCCGCCGCCTTGCGCGAAATCAACGTGAACGTCACCATCGAGGACGGCGACAACAACGAAGCGACAAGGGAAGCGGTGGCGCAGGGGAATCCTAGACGCCGTGAACTCGTCGGGGGGATTCTGATGAGCGATTGCCCGCTTTGCGCGAGCCTTGTCGTCTAGGCGCTACGTGGGCGGGCGAGGGCAATGGACGTCTGACGGGGCAAATGGCGCAACTTCCGCCGAACGCGAACGCGCTCTCGAAGCTCCGCAGGTGCGTTACGATGGCGAATGCGACAGTCTCGTACATTACGGCGCTTTGTTCAATGACGGTTAACGGCAGGATGGCGCGTCGGGGATCTGCGCTGCAGGATTTCATATCCGAGTGACGTCCGAACGGCGGCATAGCTGGCTTCGCGCGGGTCTACGCGGGGGACTCTCACAATCACGTATCACGGCTACGGAGGCGGGCAATTGACCAGCGGATAACATGGGCGCTGACGACAAGTTGACGGACGCCAGCTTGAACGCCGCATTCGCGGAAACGGTGGACCCGTCGATGCGCCGCGTCCGCGTCTTGCTTAACTCCGCGACTCTCTTCACGCTTTTCAAGCATTTCAGGCGGCGCAAGACTGACGCCCGGTAGCCGCCATAAGCGAGGGAGTATTATGACGAGGCGGCTATTGCGGGGGTGATTCTGACAACGCAAGCATGGACGTCGCGGACGACGACGCGGGCAGATTGTTGAGCACGATCCATCGTTCACGTTCGGTAGACGTCGCCTATGTGTATTACCCTTACGGGCGTCCTTCTAGGGTTGACTATGCGGGGAATGTCAACATCGGTTATGAAACGTGAACGGACGTCGCCGTCGCGGTATGCAAGCAGCGACATAGGGCTATTTTCAGCGCGGAGCCTGATCTACTCATCGGCGGCGATGGCGTTGGCGCGCCGAATCGCCTTCCGATAGGAACGTCCGGGCTTGGGCGCGATCCGCTGTGCAGGGCGAGCTTCGCGCGTCTCAGGATTGACGCGCATTGAGACAATCAACCAGCTCGGAGCATTTACGGTGATTTCGCTTGCCGTATAGCGGCGAGCGGGGACGCGCCTGACGAATCTGGGCGACGTTTGATGCGTTCGCAAGCGCCGCGAACGGTTAATCTGCCCGACAATTGGAATCTCGCGCGCCGAGTGCTAAGCGCGTTAGTGTCTAGCGGGACATTGCCGCCTTAACAGGTTTCGTCCGGACATACGCCGCGCATACGTCCGAATCAGTATTCGACGTCGGACGCCTTCAGTCTGGCCGGGCGTGGTTAGCTATTCGAGCGGGACGGGCGGATTACAAGCATCGATTCGGACGGCCGCAGGCGATGACGACTAGACGGTTGAATTGATAGCGGGCACGCGACTAGCGCTGCCGGTTGGAATCGCCGCTAGACGACCCCGGTCGGTCGAGCGACCGCTTCCGATAATCTCTACGCGAACGACATGGCGGATGGCGCAAAGTTGCTTATGGCTATAAGCCGCGCGACGCCGGGTCTTGACGCGCATGTTCGGCAAACGAACACTTACAAAGTGCGTATCTCTAGTCGGCGGGACGCCGGTCGTTGCAAGCGATTGACGCGCGGAGTTCCGATTGCGTTGGAATGGACAGACGTCCAGTGGGTCGATAGGGTTGTCGCGTTTGCTATGACGCCTGATAGCGGTTCGCGGACGTCGATGTCGACATTCCACGCCAGTTGCAATAACGGGCGTTTTGCGGAGAACGCGGACGAACGCCGCTTCTTGGGACAGGATACATCTGGCGGGACGCAGATCAAGAGCGAGTTGCAAGAACAGGACTTTGTCACAGCGTCTTGGCTTTTGCGGACTTTGCCGACCGTTACGCCATCGACGTCGTTCATCGGACCCGACAACGAAAGCGCCGCAACCTGATAAGACTATTCGAGGGCGCTTGCAAGAGGGGAGCACGCCAATTCGGGCACTAGCCAGACTTGTCGGGGATTACTCCTTCACATTCGCGTCTATCGACATTGGGATAGGCGACTACGGAACTCAGTGGAGCGCCGGAATCGCGTTCCAGAGCGGGACGCCGCCAGTGTACAGCAGAAATTCCGTCTGGCAGTATGAGATTTACGTCCTAGGCGAAGGCTTAGGTCTGACGCGCAAAGGACTGCGCGGCAGACGACATACGCCCGTTGCGATACGGAAGCGTCATGTCACTGTGCCGTCAATCTCTGACGAACGCGGGGGGACGTCGCTTTTGACTAAGTTGGGACGTATTCGACTCGTTCGCCGTCGATAACTACGTCCGGGCATTTGGGACGTTTTACAGCGGGTCGTCTGGCGGCGAAGCTACAGTTCGCGTCAATAATGTAGATCTACTCGGATAGAATGCGGTAATTTCCATGTAAACGTGCTGGTCGTTTCACGATGATTCGACCGCAGCACCGGGTAATCGCGGCTTGGCGATGACGCTTTTTCAGCTCTACTGGACATCGGGGGAGCCTTTTCTGGACGGTAACGGGCGCAGCCGATCCGAGCATATGCTCACGCGGAACATACCGCTCAGCACGGCGAGTTGCGAGCATAATCGGGAGCAGATTCTAATGACTATGCAAAAAGAGCGGCGCCTAGGGCGGGTCATCGGCGATTTAGGCGCAAGGGAGCGTGGAAGACCGCGTCCGTCAACATCAGTGGCGAAGCGGGTTGGGGCAGGGTCGAAAGCGCGTTCGCGGAACTGGGACGCCACTCTCCGCGTTGACGTCGAGCGTGAGCGGCCCCGACGGCTCCGATTACAAATACCGCGATTGCCGCATGCCCGGCGCGGTAGACCGTTCGCCTGCAGTCAACGACCGTCGTCCGCGTCATCGCAAACCAGCTGACGGCGTCAACTTCGCTTATTCTTGCCGATTCGGGGAGTTTGGCAGTCCGCGCCGCCGTCGCGAAGGCGTCAGGCTTCGGGTTCGGCGTGCGAGTTGACGTTGAATCCGGCGGATCGCCATTGCGACGCTGCGAACGCGGCTATCTGGCGCTCAAGGCTATCGCGGGCGGCGCTAGGATTCAGGGGCGATATACTAGACGCGCGGATGTCAGCAAAGTGCAGATGCTGGTCGGTCGAAGCAAACGCGGAAACTAGGGCTCTGCGGCGATAGGTCCGAATTTGGCGTGGGACAGGGCATGCCGACTGGCGGGAAGCGTTTACGCGACGATGGCTCCCCGCATGATGGCGGAGACGACTACTCGACTTCCACGTTGTCGTATGTACCAAAGCAACGCGACGCTGTGTACGGTCGAGCTTTTGGCGAGGCGGCTGGCGCCGCCTTCCCCGATTCGCGCTCGGACACTGGATCGCTGTTCCTAGCGGACGAACGGGACAACTCGTTCTTTCTATATTCCGATTCCGCCCGAACGACAACTCATTAGCCTAGCGGCAACGCTGGGCGGCGGCGGCGAACGGCAAGCGCGATTCAAGGTCCCGCAAGGACCCGCGAGGTCCGCAGACTGGACCGCAAGCCGGACCGCAAGGCGAAACGCGGCTTGCGACTGGGCGCGACCGGACCCGCTGGTCCCAAAGGCGACCCCGGCGATCCGGGCGAACGCGGACCCAGGGGCTTGCCGGGCGAACGCGGATTGACGGGCGCGACCGGCGCTCAGGGCAACCCGGGACCGACGGGCGCGGCGGGCGCGAAAGGCGACAAGGGAGACCCCGGCGATCCGGGCGCGCCTGGATTGCGCGGTCCGAAAGGGGACACAGGCGACGAGGGAATTCAGGGAATCCAGGGTCCGCAGCGGATTCCCAGGACCGCAAGGCGAACGCGGCGGGCAGGGCGTTCCCGGCGAACGCGGTCCGCAGGGCGAACAAGGCGAACAAGGCGAATCCCGGCGGGCAAGGACCGCGCGGGGATCGCGGTCCCCAAGGCTTGCAAGGCGATGTCGGCGCTCAGGGCGAACGCGGACCGCAGGGCAACCCAGGAGCCGCCGGCGCGAAAGGCGACAAGGGCGATACGGGCGCGACGGGTCCGCGCGGCTTGCAAGGCAACCCTGGACCGCAAGGCGAAACGGGGGAGCGCGGTCCGACGGGCAATCAGGGCGCTATGGGGTTGCGCGGTTTGCAAGGCGAACGCGGACCCCAGGGTCCGCCTGGGCAAGCGGGGGAGCCGAAGGGCGGCTTGATAGCCACTTGCGTTTTGACGTCCGCCGCCGCCTTCACGCCGACCAACGCATCGTCCGAAGCCTATCGGCTAGGGACGTGGACGGTTGAATCGCCGCCGCCGGGAACGGGAAGCGTCATCGTTCGCGGGTTGATCTCCAACAACTCGCAAAGAATCCAACTCGAGGGCTACACGCCCACCCCCGCCAGCATCGGATTCACCGCGGTGGCGGAAGTCGGCGGAACAGAGGTCTCGCGCGCTTTCATTCCGCTGGGACCCGGCGCGATTGCCGATGAAAGCGACGAATCTGGGGAAACAACCGAAGACGCTTACGGGACGCTCAGGCTGAGTTCGGCGTCGCTGGTTCGCGTCCGCTATCGGGTGATAATCGGCAACAGATCGATACGCTTGTCGATCACGCCCGTTCCTAGCGGATACAGCGGCGCGACGCCCAACGCTTGGTTGCCGATTCCCGCCAACGCGACCGTGAAGGTTTACGAAGGCTATGCCGGGCGGGGACCGCATGGGATTGCCCGGCGACGCCGGCGAAACCGGACCGCGCGGCTTGCAAGGCAACCCTGGACCCGCCGGCGCAAAGGGCGATACGGGCGATACGGGTCCGCGCGGCTTGCGCGGATTGACGGGCGCTCAGGGCAATCCGGGACCGCAAGGCAGGCAAGGCGAAAAGGGCGATCCCGGCGAACGCGGCGCGACGGGCGCGCGGGGTCCGCAGGGCAATCCTGGGGCGACAAGGCGAACGCGGTCCGACAGGCAACGCGGGCGCGCGGGGTCCGATGGGAAATCCTGGCTTGACCGGCCCCAAGGGCGATACGGGCGCTCAGGGAAATCCGGGTCCGCGCGGTCCGATGGGATTGCCCGGAAGCGATGGGCAAGACGGCGCGAAGGGCGATCCTGGGGCGCAAGGCGAACGCGGACCCGCGGGTCCGATGGGGACGCCGGGAACGCCGGGCAGAGACGGAACGGACGGCGCGGCGGGTCCGATGGGAACGCCGGGCAGGGACGGCGCGACAGGTCCGCGCGGCTTGCGCGGATTGCGCGGATTGCAAGGCGAAAAGGGCGATCCCGGCGAACGCGGCGCGACGGGCGCGCGGGGTCCGCAGGGCAATCCGGGGGCGACCGGCGCGCGGGGTCCGCAGGGCAATCCGGGAGTCGCCGGCGAACGCGGTCCGATGGGATTGCGCGGATTGACGGGCGCGACAGGACCCGCGGGCGCAATGGGGAATCCGGGTCCGCGCGGCGAACAGGGATTGCCCGGAGCCGATGGGCAGGACGGCGCGAAGGGCGATCCTGGCGAACGCGGACCGCAGGGAAATCCTGGGGCGCAAGGCGAACGCGGGTTGACAGGACCGCGCGGCGATACCGGCGCGCGGGGTCCGCAGGGGCATCAGGGGATTCAAGGCTTGACGGGCGCGACCGGACCCAAAGGCGACAAGGGCGATCCGGGCATTTCGGGTCCGCTCGGGGTCCGAAGGCGAATCTTGATAGCGACCTGCGTCCTGACAACGACCGCCGCCGTTCACGCCCACGAACGCCGCGCGGTGGGCAACCGAATCGGAACGTGGACAATCCCGTCAACGCTTCCGGGAACGGGAAGCATCCGCGTATTGCGGCTTGACGTCGGCGAACAACAGCCAGCGGATTCACATAGAGGGCTACACGCCGTCAGCGGAGTGCATCGGATATTCCGCCGTCGCGGAGGTGGGGGGAACCGAGGTCTATCGCGCCTTCCTGCCGCTGGGTCCCGGCGCGGTGACGGACGAAATCGACGAATCCGCGGAGGGGGGGGACGAATCCCTAGCCGTCATGCGGTTCGGCGGGAATAGTCTTGCGCGAATCCGATACAGGGCGCTTGCGAACGGCTCCATCCGAATCTCCGTCATCCCCATGCCGCTCGGATTCAGTTCGCCCGGAGTAGCGACCAGTTGGCGCGCGCTTCCCGCGAACGCCACGATAAAATTGTACGAAGCGCGGATACCGGTTGTAGCCGCGCCTAGCGGATAGGAGGAATCCGATGGGTTATCGTCTTGCCGAACGCGGCAAGCCATGTCGGGCGACACCGGCGAAATGGACTTCACGGTCGTTCGGCTGGGCAAGCCGCTGGTGACGCTTGCGGAGGACTTCACCAGCTCGGACGGCGCGATACTGCTTTCCGCCGGCGAACTTAACCCGGGCGGGGCGGGGGTTGACGCGCGTTACGGATACAGCCTAAGCCCCGCCGTCGGCGCGCTTACGGGCAACACGTCCCCGCCGCATACGAATCGGATAACGCTTATCGGCGGCGGAAGGACGGCGACGGACGACGCCAACAACTTCATGATCAAGTATCAGGGGCAACCGTCGTCCGGCTCGCTGTATATGCGATACGACCCGCTAAACGGAAGCGACCTCTTCTGGTCGGTTGACTACACGGCGGGGTCGTATCGCGGGCAGACGGGCTACTTCCGAACGGCGAATTGCCCTGCCGCCGGCGTTTACAACGCTTCGAGCGGATTGCCCGTCGGGACAATCTACGTCTACGAAGACGCGCAGTATCGGCGGCTGATAAGCATGCTGACGCGCAAGCCTGTTGACAAGCCGATTCAAGCGGCGAAGGTCGTGAACAAGCCGCGCCGCGGCGATTTGATTCTGTCGGAGCCGCCTAGAATTGTGCGTCCGCGGCGGATAAACGTGAATCGCGCCATCGCGGGTTTCGATCACGTCCGAGTCGGGGGGCAAGCGCCAACCCGCCGAACATTCGCCGGCGACATATTCACGCCGCCGCTGACGCAGTTGGATTTGGCGGAGATCGACAAGTTGCAATACTGGTGGGATCAGGGGCAGACGCTCGCGCTCGCGGAGGACGTTTTCACATTTGACGCGCAGGGCGGGGTCACGCACAGCATGCGGGCGCTTGGCGGGCAGGTAATCGAGCGCGTGGAAGTCTTGCCGGAAATGGGGATAGCGGGGATTCCGATGGGCGGGCGGTTCCGAATCGAGCTGGTGTCCACGGCGGCTGAGACGCTAACGGTTTAGGCGATTCCGCGCCGCCTGATAGGATAGGATAGCCAAGACGACGAAACGCGCCTAGAATAGCCGCTGTGGGCTACGCTAGGCGCGTTTGGATTGGCGGCTATCCCGCTTTGGCAATCGCGGGCGGGTCTTTCAACTCCGCCAAGAACTCGCCGTCCCATTCGGCGGCGTCCTTCCGCTTTCGCGGCGGCGATTCGGCGGCGTCCTTCCGCTTTCGCGGCGGCGATTCGGATTTGTCCAGATCGTCCGCGTCGTCGTCCTCCATCTCCAGCGAGTTCCACTTCTCGAGTTCGCCGCAGGGCATCGGTTGTCTCCTTTCGGTTGATTGGGCGGGCGGCGAAGGTTGCGCCGCCCGCCGTTAGGCTACTCGCCGTTCAGCCGCTTGTCAACCTGTTCGCGCAGGATTTCGCGCTCCGCGCGCTTGCGCTCGGCGCGCTGGGTGAAGGCGCGATAGGCGCTGGACGTCAGCTGACCGCCGCGCTTGCGGCACGCCATTCCGAACGCGGATCCCGCCGCGATCCCCCAGAGAATTCCGGGGATGTGGATTGCGAAGGTCGCGTAAGGCGGCGCGGTCATGTAGAAAAGCGCGAAGGCGACCGCCAATCCGATCAGGACGCCCAGCGCGATGGCTATCGACATGTTGCCGCGCCGCGGGTCTTCCCGCTTCCGCTTGTCCTCCGCGCGTTTCCACGCGGTCTTGTCGTATTCGTTCATTCCGATTCCTCCTTTGGCGGCTTGCGCCGCCGCTAGTAGCGGTTGTCGCTTCCGCGCCGTTCGCCTAGGGTGAACATAAGCGCGATGGGCGTCAACGTGAGCGTCAAGCCCGCGAACAGCCCGATCTCTCCGCCGGAGCCGGCGTAAGCGATGGCTAGGATCGCGGCGGCTCCGGCGCTCCATTTGGCAAACGATTTCATTCCGATTCCTCCTGTTTGGCGCGTTCTTTGGCGCGGGCGGCTATTATAGACGTCGAGACGGCGACGTCCGCGTCGAACTTAGTGTCCATTTCGCCGCCGTAAAGGACTTTAGTCACTTTCCATCCCCACCTGCCATTCGGCGATTCCCAGGTTTCGCCCGATATGCCGTCGGCGGAGCCGGCGCGCAGGATGACGTCCTGTTCGTTCGCCTTGGCGATGGCGGCTTCAGCCCGCGCCATCAGCGCGTTGCCGCGCCGCCATTCCGCGAACGCCCACCACCCAACGCCTAGCAAGCTCACTATCACGGCTCCAGCCGCGATAAGCGCGTAAGCCGCGCCAAGATGCACCGCCGCCGCGGGAACCGCCGATACCGCGAAGGCAACCCCCGCAATCGGCAGTTTGGGGATTAGATGTCTTGCAAAATCGTTCATTCCGATTCCTCCTTTGGCGGCTTGCGCCGCCGCTATTCCGGTATCGACTCCAGCCAGCCCTTGGGGTTTCGCGCCTGCTCCGCGAGTTCGGGGTAGCCGAAGGCGTCTAGCGCGTGCGCCAGGGCGGGACGGCGCATCGGCGGCTTCCCGTTGGCTATCAGCGTGCCGTTGTCCTCCAGCAAGCCTTCGTATTCCGCTTTCAACGCGCGGTCGCGCCGCCTTTCGGGCATCGCGCCCATGCGCTCCGTCAAGGTTGTCATCTCGATTCCTCCTCTGCGGCGGCAAGCGCCTTTTCCAAGTCTTTTGTCGCCTGCGCTATCATCGCGTCCAGAAACCCGTCGTGGATCCCCCGCGCCGCCAAGTATCGGCGCGCTTCGTCCTCTGCGACGATTTCGCAAGGGATGCCATTCCCGTCCCAATCCGCCGGGAAGTCCGGACGCTTTCCCCAGCGATAGACGCCGGAGCAACGCCACTTGCGGTCTTGCCCAGCCTGTTCGGCGAACACGGTTATGTTGGGCGAGTCCGCCGCGCCGCCCACCGCGTTGTATCTCGCGAACGAAACCAGCGGCTCGCCAACCCCGAAGGCGCGTCCCCGCTCCCGCGCTTTGTCCTCCGCTTCCCACACCAACTCCATAGACGCCGGCGGACCCGACTTGCCGAGTTCGCGCAGTTCTTTCAACATCGTCATTCCGATTCCTCCTGATTTTCGTCCATGCCGCCGTTGTCGATTCCGATTCCGAAATCCGCGAACGCCGCGCCGCTGAAGAGCGTCAAGTTCCGCATGCCGCAACCGGCGTCGCAAAACCCGAACGCCGTCAGCGAGCGTTCGCCTTCGCGCTCGCTCGCGCCGCCGGCGTCGTTGTTGTTTTGCACCTCATGCCAATTGATCTCCGCGCCGCATCCGCCGCAAAACGCGCCGTCCAGCGTCAGCCTAATCTCTATCCCCATCCGATTCCCCCTTTGTCAGCGCGCCGAAGCACGCGCTAGAACTCATCACCGCCAACGTCCACGTCAGCAGAAATCCGAACTCTATAAGCGTCAGCATATCGTTCACCCCCGCGCCCACGCGCGGTTTCTAGGCGCGTTTCGCAAGCCAGTGATAGGATTGCCCATCTAGCCGCGAAACGCGCCGTTGACGCTATCCCAGCGCGCGCCGAACGGCGAGCGCCGCGGTGCGGTATCCGCCAGCCTTCAGCGTCTCCACCGTTTTGTCGACCGCCGCCGCCCGCTGTTCGTCCGTCAGCAGAACGTCGTAGCGCGTGGACGCTTCGTTTAGTATCGCCGCGTCGACCCTTTCGCGCTCCGCCTTGTCCAGCATTTCGCCTAGCATCGTCATGGTTGTCTCCTTGTTCGGCTAGGGCGGCGGCTTGCGCCGCCGCGTTTCGGCTATTCGGCTAGGGCTTGGGCGGCGCTATCCAGCGCTTCCCAAGAATCCAGATTCTCCATCGTTACGCCAACCTCCTTATGCCTCCCCGCCATCGCCGACGCCAGCAACACGCGGGCGGGTCTCGCCCGCAAACCAGCGCGCTTGAGCGCCCTCTTCTTGCCCTTTCCTTCGACCACCAGCACTTCCAGCAATTTCGCCAACACGCTCCCCCCGCGCTCTGTAATCCGCACGCTTCCCTCCCCCGCCAATTCCATCAGACCTTTGTCGACGCAGACCGCCAGCCCCTTTTCCATTTCGGCGGCGGTTAGCGACTCGAGCGTATCGCCGTACAGCGCGATTTGCAAAGCCGGGTCGGATTTGGCTTTGGCGTTTAGCGCCGCCACCATCTCGTCTTGGCGCATGTACGAGTTCCCCGTCGCCGCGAAGTGCGCGTTATACGCGCCTTCCAACGCCGCCGCTATCGTTTCATTCCTGTCTGCCATCGGTTGTCTCCCTGTTCGGATTGGGCGGCGCGAATGGCTATCCGCGCCGCCGTTTACGCCGTTAGCGGCTATTCCCGCCGCAGGTAGTATTCCAACCTGAGCGTGATTTCGGCGTCCGCCCTGAAGGCGGCTCCGCCGCCCTTCTTGACCGCCTCCCTCGCCTCGTCCAGCAGACCCTTCAGGTCTATCGTCCCGGCATCGAAGTCCTCCGACCAGATTGCCGCCTTCCCGACGGCTTCGCCGTGCGACGTCATCAGGTTGGTTGTCATCTTGAGTTCGTATATCCGATCCGCCATTCGTTGCCTCCTTTCGGCTATGCGCTGTTCGGATTGGGCGGCGCGAACGAAGCCGCGCCGCCGTTCGTTCGGCTATTCCGCTTCCGCGCTCATCCGCGCGCCGCGCTCTATCGCCGCCGCCATGAACGGGTCGTCCAGCCCCTCCGTCAACGCCGCGACGTCCTCTTGGATGCGGGCTTCGCGCTTCGCGCTTACGATGCGGGACGCCAGCGCCACCGCGTCGTCCTCCGTCTCCGGCTGTCGCGCGGAAAGCGCGCCTAGCGCGTAAAGCGCCAAGCCCGCTTCGTCCTGCGTCATCTCCGCCTTCGCGCTTGCGACGCAGGTCGCCAACGCCAACGCGTCGTCCTCCGTCTCTGGCTGTCGCGCGGAAAGCCCACCTAGCGCGTAAATCGCCAAGCCCGCTTCCTCATGCGTCATATCCACTTTCACTTTCGCCATGGTTGTCTCCTTGTTCGGATTGGGCGGCGGCTTGCGCCGCCGCCGTTCGGTTATGCGCTACGCGCTTTCGCCCGTCAACTCCGCCAGCTTCTCCTCGTACATCCGATGCATCTGCGCCTTCTCGTGCTGGCAGGCGCTCCGCGGAGACTTGTCCCAGCCCTCGCAGGACATGCACTCGTCGAAGTTGTCTATCGCGTAGTTGCCCGCGTCCGCTTGCGCTTCCGTTAGCCCGTTGAAAAGCCTTTTCATGTCGTCGTCTCCTTGTTCGTAGCCTGCCATCGTCAGCATCGGGCGGCTAATCCCGATGGACGCGCGGCTTGCGCCGCGCGTTTCGACTATGCGGTTAGATGGCGCGCGCCGCGTCGCGGGCGGCGATTGCGGCTTCGCGCAAGTGCGGAAGCGTGTAGGCGAAGCCGTCCTCGTTGTCGGCCTCTATCACCGCGAACTTGCCCGCCAGCGCGAGCGCGAACATGCTATGGGCGACTGCCATTTCCGCCTCGTCCTTCGCGGTGAGCATATTCAGCGCCTGCTCCATCGCCAACTCCAGCCCGCAGGTTTCGTCCGCCGCCTTGACCGCCCTGCCCAGCCGCGCGTTGCGCTTCGCGGCGATGCGCGTCACCGCGACGACGTCTTCAGTCCGCGCGGTCTTGTTGTCGGAGTCTTTCGCCAACCGCTTCACCGCGCGCGACCCGGCTTTCGCCAGATCCACCGCCATCCATTCGTATTTCTCGCTGTTCGCCATGTTGGTAATCTCCCTTGTTCGTTAGCCTGCCATCATTCAGATCGCCGGCGGCTATCCCGGCGATGACGGGCGGCTTGCGCCGCCCGTTTCGGCTGTTCGGTTAGATGACGTTGTAGATGTCGTCGTCCAGCGTTCCGACGCTGACCTGCTTCCTGACCTTGTCCATTTTCGCGCGGAGCGGCGCCGGGTCTATTCCCAAGACCTGCGCCGCTTCCAGAATGGTCGCTTCCCGCGCCAGCTCCAGCGCGTCTACGATGCGCGGGCGAACGCCGTCGTCCTGCACGGGGTCGTTCGTCATCTGATTGTTTATCAACCAGAACGCGCCGTGGAAGTCAATTCCGCGCTCCGCCATCCCGTCCCGCTCGTCTCTTATCAGGGTGGCTATGCTCTTCTTCGCCATTGGGTCGTAAAATCTCTGATTACAGGCAGCCAGTCTGATTCGACAGCTGACACCCAACTGTCCCCCTCTTTTCTGACTAACGCCATCCCCACTTCTTTAAGATATTCGCCTGGATAGAGACCGTCTGGGATGGGGCCAATTTCGTGTCCCAAGGCTTCAAGATATCGCAAATAGGTAGACTTTGCTAAAACATCTACTTGGGTGCCCGCATCGTTAACGTAGTACTCCTTACAAACTCGGAATCCTACTTTTTTTAGGAGCCGAGCCAGCGTGTCGCCAACAACTGCGCCTCGTGCATGGGCAGCGTGCAAAGGACCCGTAGGATTGGCAGAAACATACTCTATGTTGATGAATTCGTTTTTCCCAAAGTTAGATGATCCAAATTCTTTTCCCAACCGAAGGATGCATCTTACGCATTCAAACCATACATCGGTTTTTAATTTCAGGTTAATAAATCCAGGTCCCGCGACGGTGGCTGACTGAATTAACTCAACACCCGCAAGATGGGAACATATCTCAGCAGCAAAATCCTTCGGTGTTTTTCCAATATTTTTTGCAAGTATCATAGCTATATTGGAAGATAGCTCTCCATGTGTCTTATCTCTAGGCGTCTCCAATTTTATCCTAATAGCTGGCAAATTTTCATTTTCACGCCAAAATGGCATTTCTTGAAGAGTTTGCTCGACGATATTTTCTATCTTCTCGATTATATTCATTCAAAGTTTCGCCTTAAAATCGAATAGTCTATCGTACTCCAGTAAGGCATACCTATCGGTCATGCCAGCAATATAATCGGAAATTAATCTTGCTTGGTTATTTTTTAAATTTTTTTTACCTAAATATCGCCATTCATCAGGCAAAACGGTTGGCTCATCCATAAATAAATTAAACAACTCACTTATCACTCGTTTTGCCTTACTAGCCATCCTATTCACTTTGTAATGCCGATACATTTTAGCAAAAAGAAATTTGCGGAGTTGTTGTATCTTAGGTGTGAGCTCTTCACTAAATGAAACGATGGGCTTTTTGGCATTTACAATATCCTCCGAATCAAGCGGCCGAGTTTTTTTGCAGGCGGTACGTCGTCTCTGCTAATATGTCTGCTACCAGTGTATTTACAATTTTTCTTACCAGCTCACTTATAAGGCGACTTTCTTCTATACTACCGAAATCAGAGTGAATCTCAGATATTAGTGGTGAGACAAAACTAAGCTTTTCAAGGTCGGTGACCTTAAAGATTTTAGCCCGTAAACCATCGTCTATATCATGGGCATTATATGCTATGTCGTCAGCAATTGCTGCTAATTGTGCCTCACCAGTTCCAAACGTTCTGAAGTTCAACTTCATCAAATCCTTTAAATCTAGCAATAGAGAAGTTGGTCTTCCCCTTATCGGACCATTGTGTTTTATTATACCGTCAATTGTTTCAAAAGTGAGATTCAATCCATCGAAAAGAGGATATCGGCGCTCTATCTTTGTTAAAATCCGCAATGCCTGTTCATTATGATTAAATCCACCATAAGGTTTCATGAGCTTGTTTAGTACTTCCTCACCTGCATGACCAAAGGGCGTATGTCCTAAATCGTGTGATAGTGCTATAGCTTCTGAAAGATCTTCATTAAAGTTCAGATTCCGACTTAATGACCTTGCTATTTGCGCCACCTCTATTGTGTGAGTTAAGCGAGTTCTATAATAGTCACCCTCATGGTAGACAAAGACTTGGGTTTTATATTGAAGTTTCCTAAAGGCGCCAGAATGGAGCACACGGTCACGATCCCTTTGGTACAAGGTTCGTCCTTTCGCTGGCTTTTCATCGAACAAACGCCCTTTTGAATTACTCGAAAGAGACGCGTATTCCGCTAAATACTGTTCTTTCAAGCTGCCCTCCTTCTAGTCATACGATATTCGGTAACTACGTCACTCTTTATAAATAAAACAGAATTACGACGGTGTTCTAACGCCCCCAAAGAAACAAGCATGTAACTAGAGGAATATTTGTCTTATCAGTTAAGCGTTTATATATAGTTTATTATGTATTATAAATATCTTAAACT
>CBDESW010000007.1:0-150205 GCA_965242675.1 Dehalococcoidia bacterium | reverse complement strand
TTTCGCGGGAATGACGGGGCGGGATATGGCGACTAGCCACTAGCAACTGACCGCTAACAACTACCCCCCGACCGCGCTATCAACCATCATCGCCGCGAAAAGCAGCGCGAGATACGCCAGCGAGTAGAGATACGCCGATTTCGCCCCCTCTATGCCCGGCTTGCGGAGCAGCCGCCACGCGAACCAGACGAAGCCCAAGCTCAGCGCGAGCGCCGAAGCCAGATAGAGCGTCCCGACCGCGCCCGTGAGCGCGAACAGGGCGGTGAGCGCCACCAGAATCACGGCGTAGAGCAGAATCCAGAGTTTGGTTTCCTGCACGCCGGCGACGACGGGCAGCATGGGGACGCCGGCTTTGGCGTAGTCGTCCTTTATCATCAGGCAGAGCGCCCAGAAGTGGGGGGGCGTCCAGAAGAATACGATTGCGAACATGTAGATGGCGGGCAGGTCGGCGGGGATGAGCAGGGTTCCCGTCACCGCCGTCCATCCGACCATCGGGGGAATGGAGCCCGCCGCGCCGCCGATAACAATGTTTTGGGGCGTCGTTCGCTTGAGCGCCTTCGTATATACGAAGACGTAGAAGAGCGTCGCCGAGAGGGTCAGGACGGCGCTGAGCGGGTTGGCGAAGGCGGCGAGTATGACGAACGCGACGGCGTTCAGGGCGATTCCGAAGCGCATGGCGTGGAGCGGGGGGACGGTTCCGCTCACGACGGGACGGCTGGCGGTGCGCTTCATCAAGCCGTCTATGTCGCGGTCGAGGTAGTGGTTGAGGGCGTTGGCGCCGCCCGCCGCCAGCGCGCCGCCGCCGAGGACGACGAGCGTCAAGAGCGCGTCCGGGGGGCCGCCCGACGCCACGAACAAGCCGCCGAGCGCGGTTATCAGCAGCAGGGAGATGATGCGCGGCTTGGTGAGCGCGACGTAGGCGCGCGCCGCGGACTGCGCCGACCGCGTTGCCGCCGCCGAGCCTATGGTTGCCATTGCCGCTCCTCCGCCGGAGTCCGCGCGCGGGATGGGGCGGCGCTCGCCCCGGCGTCCCCCCGCGTCGGCGTTGTGAAGTATAGCGCGAGAATGGCTATCAGCGCGATCCAAACCGCGGTCGCCAAACTCAGATGAATCGCCTTGAATTCGTTGTCGAAGCCGCTCCAAACCACGACCGCGCCCACGCCTATCTGAACGGCGAAGGCGGTCACGACGGCGAACGCCGCCGCTCGGACGGGCGAGCCGTCCTCCGAAACCGCCCAGGCGCGCCAGCAAGCCGCCAAGATTACCAAGCCGACCAGCGCCGCGACGTAGCGATGCGCCATGTGGATGAGATACGCCGCGCCGTCCGGCAGAATCTCGCCCCGGCAGAGCGGCCAGTCGGCGCAGGAAGTCCCCGCGCCGTAGCCGACCATGAAGGAGCCGGACAGGATGATCAGCAGAGCGCCCACGACGGCGCCGACCAGCAGCCGCCGCGCCGTCTCGTCGCCGTCCGCGAAGCGGCGCCGAATGTCCGGCTCCCGCGCGCGCCAGCCGGCTATGGCGGACGCCACCAGCGCGGCTATGAGCAACTCGGCGATGGTCAGATGCAGCAGCACGAACCACCAGGCGAGCTCCGTCCACACGGTGAACGCGCCGAGAAGCGCCGCCGCCAAGACCAAGCCGACCGCCGCCAGCGCGGTTTGGAAGGCGAACGGGGCGGCCCGCCGGCGAAGCAGCGCCGCCAGCGCCGCCAGCGCCACGAACGCGCCGAGAACGGTCGCCGAAAGGCGGTGGAGGTACTCGATCATCGTCGCCGGGTCGTCGAGCGGGGGAATCAGCTCGCCGTTGCATCGCGGCCAGTCGTCGCCGCAGCCCATGCCTGAGTCGGTGACGCGGACGACTCCGCCCAGCGTCACCTGCCCCAGCGCCGCCACAATCGCGGCGATGGCGAATACGCGGAAGACCGCCAGCGCTCTGCGCGCCGGCGCGTTCTCGGATGAGAGAAGAGTCAATTGCCGCCCGAACCCGGTCCGCGCGCGTCCGCGCGGGCTTTCGTTAGTGCATAATTTCACGAATCAGCATAGCGCAAAGGGCGCGCGGCGGTCAATCGCGCCCGCGTTCGGGGGAATTTGGGAAAGCCCATGTTTCAGCCCCGTCATTCCCGCGAAAGCGGGAACCCAGAGAGGCGCAAGCAGTTCATCAATTGGAAATCAACCCCGAATCCCAACCAACGCATCCATTCTCTCTTGATGGGCTTGCAGGGGCGCGAATGGAGAAAATCCGTTTGACCAACCCCCGCCCCCGCTGTACAATTAGCCGCGACCCGCCGGATGCAATCCCAGGAGTCCGAACCGACCATGAAAACCATCGCAATCCGCGCCGCCTTGCTCGCCGCCGCGTCGCTGGCGGTTGCGCTCGCGGGGATGAACTCCGCGTCCGCGCAGACGCCCGCGCCCATCGATTACGACTCCGACGGCAACGGCCTCATAGAGATAACCAATCTGGCGCAGTTGGACGCCATGCGCTACGACTTGGGCGGCAAAGGCGCGCCGTCGCAGGCGAACAGGGCGAAATACAACGCCGCCTTCCCCAACGCCGCCGACAATATGGGTTGCCCGGCAACCGGCTCGACAACCGAGTGCCAGGGCTACGAACTCCAAAACAGCCTGACATTCGACACGGACGGCGACGGGGACGTCGACGCCAACGACGCCTATCCCAACTGGACGCCGATAGGGACGCTGGCAACTCCGTTCAAAGCAGAATTCGACGGCAACGGACATTCCATATCCCGCCTGAAGATGCGAACCGCCGCGCAGGACGCGGGGCTGTTCGGCAGGTTGGACGGCGCGACGGTTAAACATGTGAACCTGCTGAAAGCGGACGTGGCTTCCGAATCCGACCACCCCTACTCCACGCTGGGCGCGCTGGCGGGGATGGCGGTGGGCGCCGCCGCGAAGGCCGTCGCGATAGAAGGCGTTTACGTCACGGGAAGGGTTGTCGGAACGGCGACTCACGCGGGCGGACTGCTGGGGCATGCCCGCGTCCGCGCCTTGATAAAATCGTCCTGCGCGAACGCGACGGTCGCATCGAACGCGGCGGGGCCCGACCCGCGGGCGGGCGGACTGATAGCGACCGTCCACGCCGCCGGCGCGTCGAACCCGTCCAACGTGTTCGGGGTTTGCGCTCTGGGCGACGTGCACGCCGCCGCCGCCAACGCCAAAGCCGGGGGCTTGATTGGATATGCGGCGGGCGAAACCGTCAACATCCGCGCCGCCTACGCGCGCGGCGACGTGTCCGCGTCCGGCGGGCGCGCCGTCGCCGGCGGGCTTGTGGGGATAAAGTGGTCGAAAGCGCTGGAAATAACCGCGTCCTACTCCACCGGCGAGGTTTCGGCGGGTTGGAAGGCGGGCGCGCTTGTCGGCGCGGGAAGCCCGACAATCTCCCATTCATACTGGGACTCGACAACGAGCGGCATCCCCGACGACGATGACGGGGATAACGTAGTTATGGATTCGCCGGAAGGCAGAGCGACCGCCGAGCTGCAAAGGCAGACGTCCGCCGCCGGCATCTACGCCGATTGGGACGACATGAACTTGGGCGACGCCGCCAATCTCGTATCGCCGTGGGTCTTCGGAACGCGCTCCCAATACCCGGTTCTGAACTGGGGCGATTTGACGGAAACCGACCAGCGCATAGATTACGATTCCGACAACGACGGCTTCATCGAGATAAGCACGCCGGCGCAGCTGAACGCCATGCGCTACGACTTGGACGGCAACGGCGCGGCGGCGTCTTGAGCGTCTATGAACACCGCACGGACTTCGGGCGACTCGAAATGCTCGTCCACCAAATCGCGCATGTCGCCGGTGAGCATCCGCTCCCAGACGGCTTCGTTCGGCGTCCCCTGAACGTCCGCCGTCACCTGCGCCAGCGTGGGCGGGTCTTGCAGAAAGTAGCGATGCAGGATTCCGGCGGCGCGCGCCATGAAATCCTGATAGCGATGATAGCCGTCCAAATCGCCCGGCGCGAGCCGCGCTATCTCGTCCGCGTTGTTCGCCTCGTCGTGCCAGCCCAGCATATAGCGCCCGCTGGGGAACGGCTGGAAGCGGTACGGATCGACCAGGTGGATGCTCAGCCCGTGATTCCGCAACTCCAGGTCGTATATCACCTTGCCCTGCAGCATGTGGCAGATGATGTAGGAGCAGGACGAGACGCGGAATCCGGGGAACAGCTCCTCGGTGACGCAAGCCCCGCCCACGAAACCGCGCCGCTCCAGAACCAGAACCCGCGCACCGGCTTTGGCGAGATAGTTCGCCGCCACAAGCCCATTATGCCCCGCCCCCACAACAATCGCCGAATACGGCATTTTGACGCCTCCTGACCCCGCGTTTTTTTCGCTTCGTTGGATGTCGTTATGGTAGCAGAAAATGGGATGGGGCGGGTTTAGTCGTCGCAGATTGGGATGTCTATATAACAGCCCAGGTCGTTTTTGGGAACGTCGAATAGGGACTCTGGGATGTAGCGAGTCCAATTGTTCCCGCTAATGGAGAGTTGTTTCAGTTCGGTTAGGTTTCCTATTTTGGGCGGCATGCTCCCCGAAAGACGATTCCTGGCAAGGTTAAGTCGTTTCAGTTCGATTAGCTTTCCTATTTTGGGCGGCATGCTCCCTGAAAGGCGATTGTTGTTAAGGACGAGGTGTTTCATTTCGGTTAGGTTTCCTATTTCGGGCGGCATGCTCCCCGAAAGACGATTATTGTGAATGTAGAGTCGTTCTAGTTCGGTTAGACGAGCTATCTCAGACGGTATTCTTCCGACTAGGTTGTTTGCTTGAACATCAAGTACGCCCACAACTCCAAACTGATGGACTCGATCAACTCGTCCATCGTCTGGTAGCGGCGTCTTGGGTCAAGCTCCGTGCATTTTTCGACGATTCGCTCCAAGCCGGTCGGAACGCTGGAGCGAACCTGTTTCACCGGCGTTTTGCCGGCTATGAGAAACGGCGCTTCTCCGGTCAGCATCTCGTAAAGCACGACTCCGAGCGAGTAGATGTCGGAACGGGCGTCCGCGCGTTCGCCTTTCCACTGTTCGGGGGACATGTAGAGCGGGGTTCCGATTCTGTCGCCGGCGGCGGTGAGCGTGGTCAAATCCACCGCGCGCGCCAAGCCGAAATCGGTTATTTTGACCGCGCCTTTCGAGTCGAGAAGGATGTTGTCCGGCTTGACGTCTCGGTGGATGACGTTGCGCCCGTGAGCGGCTTTAAGACCATGCGCGGCTTGGCGGCAGATGTCCAACGACATGGACAGCGACAATCTTCCAGCGCCTAGAATTTCCCGCAGGCTATTCGGCATCAGCTCCATGACTATGAAACTGGCGCCGCCGTCTTCGCCGTAGTGAAGTATGCGTATGATGTTGGGGTTGCCTATCTCATACGCCAGCCGGGCTTCTCGTCGGAATCTCTCTAGGTCGTTGGAGTTGGTGAGTTTGGTCAGCGTTTTGAGCGCGACATCTTTGCCGCTCAAGGGGTCGCGGGCGCGGTAAACCGTGCCAAATCCGCCGGAGCCGATTTCGCTCAGTATGGCGTAGCCGCCGATTGTTTCGGGCATGGTTGCCGTTTCCCCCTTGCGCTATCAGCATGATTCTAGCGTCAGTTGGCGAGAAGCGCAAGCCGTCCTCTATCCCAACGTTCCCCCGCTTGGCGCGCGGACCGCGTTCTGGCCCGCTCTTGTTTTAATCTTGCCGCTTAGCAACGCCGCCGCCGTCGCGGACGCCGCCGGCTCCGCCAGGGCTTTGGCGCGCGCCGACGAGCGGGGGCGGTCTTGGCGGTCTTGCGCTTGACGCGCGTTTGAGACGGCGCGCGCCCCGAATTGACACGCCCCGAATCCGTCCCCTAAAATCCGTTTATGCGAATCATAGACTTGCTTTCCATTTCTTCCCAGAGGGGTATTCGGGCGGGTTCGTCGTTGACGAAATCCCGCCTCGCCGCCGCGTGAATTGGCGTTCCGGACGAAAAACGCCGGCGCGCGCCGGCAGTCAATCAATCACGCAATCACGCGAAAAGAGAGCGAGAGAGCAACCCCCCCATGATGACCGCGAGCGACAACTGGACGAGCGAGCGTCTGCGCGAGACGTTTCTAGGCTACTTCGAGAATCAGGGGCATAGCCGCGTGGCGAGCGCGTCGCTGATTCCGGTGGGCGACCCCACACTGCTGTTCACCAGCGCCGGCATGGTGCAGTTCAAGCCGTACTTCACCGGCGAGGCGCAGCCGCCCAACCGCCGGCTGGCGTCCTCCCAAAAGTGCTTCCGCACGCCCGACATCGAAGAGGTCGGAGACGCCACCCACAACACCCTGTTCGAGATGCTCGGCAACTTCAGCATCGGGGAGTACTTCAAGAGCGGCGCGGTGGATTTCGCAATCGAGCTGATGACCGAAGGCTACGGCATCCCGCTCGAAAAGTTCGCCGCCGCCGTCCACGAAACGGACGATGAAACCCGCGCGCTGTGGGAAGCCAAAGGCATCCCCGCCGACCGCGTTTACGCATACGGCGACGATGAAAACTGGTGGGGCCCCGCCGGCGACGAAGGTCCTTGCGGGCCCTGCTCCGAGCTGCATTACGACTACGGCGCCGAGTTCGGCTGCCGCGCCGCCGATTGCGTCCCCAACTGCAAAAACAGCCTGCCCAACGGCGACGCCTGCGACCGTTATGTGGAGCTGTGGAACCTCGTGTTCATGCAGTTCTACCACCACTTGGACGGCTCGCGCGCCAATCTGCCCGCGCCCAGCGTGGATACGGGGATGGGCTTCGAGCGCCTCGCGCGCATCATGCAGGGGGTCGATACCTGCTACGAAACCGATCTGTTCGCCCCGCTGGTAGCCGCCGCCGAGCGCGTGAGCGGCAGGCGATACGGCGCGGACGCCGAAACCACTTACGCCCTGCGCGTGGTCGCCGAACACGGGCGCAGCGTCACGTTCCTCATCGCGGACGGCGTCGTCCCCGCCAACGAAGGGCGGGGGTACGTCCTGCGCCGCGTCATCCGCCGCGCGATACGCTACGGGCGGCGCGTCGGAATCGAGGGGCGCTTCCTGTCCGAAATCGCCGACGCAACCATAGACAAGATGGGCGGCGTCTATCCGGAGCTGGTCAACAACCGCGAGTTCATCCACACCGTCTTGGGGCTGGAGGAAGACCGCTTCCAGAGGGCGTTCGATTCGGGTTACGAAGTGCTTGCGGGCGAAGCCATTGGGATAATTCCGGTGCATCAAGGGCTGAAAAAGCGCTTCGAAAGCGGCGACCGTTTTGCCAGTAAGCAGACACTCGAACGCTGGATATATGAAAATAGCGAAGGCAGTGTCCACCCAATAATAAAGAGGGCGGTCAGGGAAATCCGTCAAAGACCCTTTGCTTGCCCTCGCCGAAGGCATCATAGCCAACGACGCGGACGCGACCTCGAAAGCCGTGGGCATAGCAAGCGTGCTGTCGGGCGACGAGGTCTTCATGCTCTGGGACACTTACGGCTTCCCCCGTCGAAATGACCCAGGAAATCGCGGCGGAAGAAGGCATCGGCGTGGACATGGACGGCTTCGAGCATCTAATGTCCGAACAGCGAGAAAGATCGCGAGCCGGCGCCCGCTTCGGCGGCGACCGCGCCAAAATCCGCGTTTACGAAAGCATGGGCGTCGGCGGAACGGCGTTCGTGGGCTACGACGCCCTGCGCGCGGAATCGGTCGTCGTCGGCATGATTCGCGGCGATGAGACCGTCGCGAGCGCGGCGGCGGGCGACGAGGTGGAAATCGCGCTCCAAAGCACGCCCTTCTACGCCGAGGGCGGCGGGCAGGTCGGGGACGCCGGCGAAATCTCCGGCGCGAACGGGCGCGTAATCGTCCGCGACACCCAAGAGGCTATGCCGGGGCTGATAATCCACTTCGGAACGGTCGCGGAAGGCAGTCTGAGCGCGGGCGAAAGCGTGGACGCCCGCGTCGACCCGATTCGGCGCGAAGACACCGCGCGCAACCACACCGCCACCCACATGCTCCACGCGGCGCTGCGCCAGGTCTTGGGCGCGCACGTCCGCCAAGCCGGCTCGCTGGTCGCCCCCGACCGTCTGCGATTTGACTTCACGCACGTCCAGCCCGTCACGGACGAAGAAATGTGGCAAGTCCAGCATCTGGTGAACGAGAAAATCCGCCAGAACGCGCTTGTCGTGAATGATGAGGACAGCTACCAAGAGGCGATACGGCGCGGCGCGCTGGCGTTTTTCGGCGACCGCTACGGCGAGCGCGTGCGCCTGGTCGAGATTGCCAACGGCGGGACGTTCAGTTTCGAGGTGTGCGGCGGGACGCATGTCGAGCGCGCCGGCGAGGTGGGCGCGGTGCATGTCTTGGGCGAATCCAGCATCGGCGCGGGGATGCGGCGCATCGAGGCGGTGAGCGGACGCGCCGCCGAGCGCATGGCGTGGGACAGATTCCGCCGCGAAGAGCGCCTAGCCGCCGCGTTGCAGACGACGCCGGCGGACGCCGAAAGCCGCGTCCAAGCGCTGCTCGGCGAAGTGGACGCCCTGCGCCGCGAGCGCGAAGCGATGGAGCGGCGCATGACTCTGCGGAGCGCGGAATCGTTGCTGTCCCAAGCGCGCGACGTGAACGGCGCGGCGGTTCTAGCCGTCCGCGCGGAGGCGCCCAACGCGGATTCGTTGCGCGAGATGGGCGACTATCTGCGCGACAAGCTCGGCAGCGGCGTAATCGCGCTCGGCGCGGTGGTCAACGACCGCCCCATCCTGGCGGTGATGGTCACGGACGACTTGGTGGCGGAGCGCGGCTTGAACGCGGCGGAAATCGCGCGCTCGGCGGCCCGCGTCATGGGCGGCGGCGGCGGCGGACGCCCCAATGTCGCCCAAGCCGGCGGACGCGACGCATCCAAGCTGGACGCCGCCCTAGACCGCGCCCGCGAACTGGCGGGCGAGACGGCGCCTTCGGCGGAATAGCGCGAACCATGCGAATCATGGCGCTGGACGTCGGCGACAAGCGCGTCGGAATCGCCCTGAGCGACCCGACGGGGATGCTGGCGACGCCGTTCGGCGCCATCGAGCGCGGCGAGTCCGCAATCGCCGAAATCCTGCGCCTAGCCGAGCGCGAAGGCGTGGGCGAGATAGTGGTCGGGATGCCCTACACGCTCGCCGGCGAACGCGGCGCGCAGGCGGGGAAGACGGCGGCGTTCGTCCGCGAACTGCGCGGCTTGGCGGACATCCCCATCAAGATGGCGGACGAGCGCCTATCGACGGCGCAAGCGACCCGCCTACTGCGCGAAACGCCGCCGCCCGCGAAACGCCGCCGGCGCCACGCCGCCCGCGCCCGCGTGGACGCATCCGCCGCGGCGGTGATACTGCAGGGGCACTTGGACGGGCGTTAGGGGGCGCGCCGGCGTTTCGGCTGAACCTCGGTTGTCGCCGCCGCGCGCTTTGACTTTCCCATTCGGTTATCGTTTCGTCTTCTGACAGACTTGCGATGGCTCCCCTCGCCCTATCGTAGAGCGCGGGAAGCGCAACATGCGGCCTTGTTTTCACGATGATTTTTGGACGCAACAACCTTCGTTCACCAACGTTCCGCAAAACGCGCAGGGGAACACACACGCTGTCAAGCGGTTTGAGGGTTTGCGATATGATTCCTCCGCGCTCCCCCATTCGTTCGCACTTTCGCCCTTCTCGCGATTTCCGCGCCCGTCTTGACAGCGTTTTCGGCTTTGTTTAGGATGCTGGCGTCAAGATATGCGTCAGGCGAGCGCGAAAGATGTCTAGCAGATACGAAAGAGAAATCGAGGACATTCTCGAAAAGGCGGGCGGCTTTGGACCCGCGCCCTCCGGGGGCGGGCCGAAGAAGCCGCGTAGCCGGAATGTCGTTCGGCTGGCGTGGCTCTATGTGCGGCAGTCGGTGAGCGGCAAGCCGTGGTCGGTGTCGCCCGGTCGGGTGATGCTGGTCGGCTTCGCGCTGTTGCTCTCGACGTTGCTGGTCATGCCGTTCGTGGACGGCGTGGCGGGCTATCTGGCGTGGGCGGGGCTGTTGCTGTGCGTCATCGGCTACGGCATGTTTCTGGCGCGTCCGTCGTCCGGCGGGGGGGTGGAGAAGCACTGGCGGGGCAGGCGGGTGGAGTCGGAGCGGCGCTCGCGCCTGATGTCGGCGCTGAATAGGGTCAGGCGGCGGTTTTCGCGGTAGCGGGGGCGGGGCCGCTTTGGCGGCAAGCCCGCGCCTCTGGCGGCGCGGAACACCCTCACCCTAGCCCTCTCCCATCAAGGGCTTGCAGGGGTATGTTCGTGGTTGGCGGGCAATCCGCGCGGGACTGCGCCTCGCGGCGCAGGCGCCCTCACCCTAGCCCTCTCCCATCAAGGGAGAGGGGATTCATCGCTCGCGATTCGGGCTTGGTTTCCAGCTGCTAAGTCGGTCGTTCCACTCTGGATTCCCGCCTTCGCGGGAATGACGGGGGCGGGGGGCGAGAAAGGGGATTTGCCGCCCGCCGTTCGCGTTTGGTTTCCTGTCGCCGAGTTGGGCCGCTCCGCTCTGGATTCCCGCCCCCGCTTCCGCGAGGGTGACGTTCCTTCGCGGGAATGACGGGGGCGGCGCGGGCGAAGGGGATTTGCCGCCCGCCGTTCGCGTTTGGTTTCCTGTCGCCGAGTTGGTCCGCTCCGCTCTGGATTCCCGCCTTCGCGGGAATGACGGGGACGGCGCGGGCGAAGGGGATTTGCCGCCCGCCGTTCGCGTTTGGTTTCCTGTCGCCGAGTTGGTCCGCTCCGCTCTGGATTCCCGCTTTCGCGGGAATGACGGGGGCTGGGATTACAGGGATATGTTGGGGCTGGCGGGCAGTCCGCGCAAGCCCGCGCCTGGCGGCGCGGACGCCCTCATCCTAGCCTTCTCCCATCAAGGGCTTACAGAGGTATGTTTGCGGTTGGCAGACTGCGCCTAGCGGCGCAGGCACCCTCACCCTAGCCCTCTCCCATCAAGGGAGAGGGGATACCTTGGCTTCAGTCCGAGCCTGATTTCAAGTGGCGGGCTTGGTCGCCCCCCTCTGCCGCGCTATACCGCGCACTCGCCTTCGCCGCGCTCTAGGACGTATTTGACTGTTTTGTTCCAGTCCATGTAGACGTCCAGCGATTCGCGGTTCAGCTCCGGGATTTCCTTGAACTCGGCGAGCAGGGGTTCGAACGATTCGGGGCCGACGCGGGCGGCGAAGTCGCGGAATATCTCGCCTTCGCGCCGTTCGGCTTTGTAGAAGTCCAGCGTCTTGCGGAGGGCGTCGGGCATGCGCTTGGCGGGGACTTTGGTTCTGACGCGCAAGCCGATGCGGGTGTCGCCGTTCTCGAAGCCGCCGCCGAGGAAGAGCTCGTAGGCGGGGACCTGGCCGCCGGGGCCCTTCGCCGCCGCGCCGTGGAAGCCGATGTCGGCGACGTGGTGCTGTCCGCATCCGTTCGGGCAGCCGCTCATCTTTATGTGCATTTGGCGGATCAGCGGGTCTTCTTCGCGGTCTATGACGCTCACCGCCTCCGAAACGGCGCGCCCCAGCCCCATCGAGGACGTTATGCCCAACTTGCAGCTGTCGGTGCCGGGGCAGGAGACGACGTCGGTGATTTCGCCCGCGCCGGCGTCGCCGAAGCCGATTTCCTTGAGGCGGCTCCAGACTTCGTACAGGGCGGCTTCGGGCGCCCAGCGGATGGTCAGGTTCTGCTGATGGGTCAGGCGGACGCGCCCGGCGCCGTATTTGCGGCTGATTTCGGCGAGGTCGCGGAACTGGCCGGGGTCTATGTCGCCGAGCGGCAGCTTGACTGTGGCGGCGTGGTATCCGCTCTGCTTCTGGGCTTGGACGTTGGTGGCGCGCCAGCGCTCGAACTCGGCGTCGGAGGCGGCGGGGGCGGCGTAGTCGCCGTTGAGCGGCGGGGCGTCCGCTTCCTCGTCGTCGATGAACAGCAAGCCGGTCGGGTCGAACGAGCGCCGCGCCCAGTCCTCGCGCAGCTGCTCTTCCACGAGCAGGCGGAAGTCGTCCATGCCGATGCGGTCTATGAGGAACTTGACGCGGGCTTTCATGCGGTTGCGGCGGAGCTCGTCGGAGTTGTGGAAGACGCGCAGGGCGGCTTCTGTGACTTTCAGATATTCGTCCGCCGGGACGAATTCGTAGAGCGTGGGGGCGATGCGCGGCATGATGGAGGTGCCGCCGCCCATGACCATCTTGAAGCCCTTGACGCCGTTTTCGATTTTGGGCAGGAATCCGACGTCGTGGATGCCGGTGATGGCGCAGTCGCGGGCGCAACCCGAAAAGGCGGTCTTGATTTTGCGCGGCATGGACTGGGTGAACGGGTGTCGGACGAAGTAGCGCGAGTACGCCGCCGCGTAGGGGGTGACGTCGAACGGCTCTTCGGCGCAGACGCCGGCGATTTCGCAGCCGGTGACGTTGCGGACGGTGTTGCCGCAAGCCTCGCGGGTGGTCAAGCCGACGGACGCCAGCATCCGCATCATCTCGGCGGCGTCCTCCAGCGGGATGTGGTGCAGCTGGATGTTCTCGCGGGTGGTGACGTGTCCCTTGTTCAGGGGCGCGAAGCGCTCCACGATGTCGCCCATCATGTCGAGCTGGTCGGCGGTCATGCCGCCGAAGGGTATTTTGATGCGGAACATGTGGACGTCCGGCTGGCGCTGTCCGTAAACGCCCTGCCGCAGGCGGAACGCCATGAAGTCGGTCGGGTCCCAGTCGCCGGCTTGGAAGCGCTGGACGCCGGCTTCGAACTCTTCTATTTCGGACGGGAAGTATTCGATTATCGGGTTGGTCTGAGTCATCGTGAAAGCCCCTTCTTCGCTCGCGCCTTCTGCGGCGGCGGCTTCAGGTTATCAGCATGCGGGGAAAGTGTCAATGCGGGCGGGGAAGGGAAAATTGACGCAAAGGCGCGGAGGCGCGGAGGAAGCGCAGAGGGGAAAGGGAAAGGAGAATCAACGCAAAGGCGCGAAGGCGCGAAGGCGCGATGGGGAAGGGGGAAGGGAAAATCGGCAGGGAGAGGGCGATGGATTTGGACAGAGAGCCGAATCCCAATCGGCGCGCGGCGCATCTGATTATTCGAAAGCGTGTATAATTCACGGAACAATCGGCATGGCATATAGTTGGAGTTGGCGAATCATGTTCGATTTCGATCTTCCGCTGGCATACGCATTTTCGGCGGGCTTGGTGGCGGCTTTCAACCCCTGCGGGGCGGCGATGTTCCCCGCCTATGTGGGCTATCAGCTGGACGCTTCGACGGTGAACTCCAACCCTATCATCGCCGCGCTCAGGGGGGTGTTGATGGGTCTGGCGGCGACGGCGGGGTTCATCGCGGTGTTCGGCGCTGTGGGGCTGGCGCTCGCCGCCGGCGGCAGGGTCGTGGGCGAGTTTCTGCCCTTCGCCGGGCTGGGCGTGGGAATCGCCATCGCCGGGCTGGGCGCGTGGCTGCTGGCGTCCAAGCGCAAGCTGGGCATTTTGGCGGCGGGGCGCGTCAATCTGGGCGGCGGGCGCGGCTTGCCGCAGGTGTTCCTGTTCGGAATCGCCTACGCGGTGGCGTCGCTCAGCTGCGCTTTGCCGATTTTTCTCGCCGCGGTGGGAATCATCGCCGGGCAGCAGGCGCTGAGTGCGGACGGGGCGCGCGACACGATAATCGGCTCGGTCGCCTACGGCGTGGGCATGGGGACGATAATGATAGCCGCCACGCTGGGAATCGTCTTCTTCAAGGGCGCGGTGACGCGGTGGATGCGAAAGATATTCCCGCTGATAGAGCCGATAGGCAATCTGGCGATGGTCGGCGCGGGCGTCTATCTCATCTACTATTGGACGCTCGGCACGGGGGGGGATACGCTGACTTACAGGTTCCAGTCGCTGTTCGGGTAAGGGGCGGCGGCGAAAGGCGAACGCAAAGACGCAATGGCGCGAAGGCGCAAGGGGTTTCGAAAGCGCGACGATTCGCCCCTCTGAAACCCAGCGCCAACGCGCCCTAGGGATTGATTAGCCGCCCCTAGCCTTCGTTGCGGACGGGGTTGCTGAGTTTGCCGATGCCGTCTATCTCGACGTCCACCACGTCGCCGTCGCCGATGTTGCTCGGCGAGCCGGGGGTGCCGGTCATTATGACGTCGCCGGGGTTCAGCGTGAGGACGCTGGAGACGAATTCGATGATGCGCGGGACGCCGTACAGAAGGTCGCCGGTGGTCTGCTCCTGGCTGATTTCGCCGTTGATTCGCCCGACGAGACGCAGGTCGGACGGATCCAGACCGCTGACGATGACCGGTCCGAGCGGCGTGAATGTGTCGGACGATTTGGCGCGCCACCAAGAGAGGTCGTTCGCCTGCCAAGTGCGGGCGCTCACGTCGTTGCCGCATGTGTAGCCGAGAACGTGATCCAGGGCGTCTTCGGCGCTCACGCGGCGGGCGGTCTTGCCGATTACCAGGGCGAGCTCGGCTTCGGGCTGGATGTTGACGCCCTCCGCCAGCGCCTCTTTGGGGATGATTATGTCGTCGCCGGGGCCGACCACGGATGAGGCGGTCTTGAAGAACGGCTCCGGGACGCTGGGCGGCGTGCGGTCGCCGAGGTGGCTGCGGTAGTTCAGCCCGATGGCGACGACTTTGCCGGGCATGACGGGGGACAGCAACTTCACGTCGCCGAGCGCGCGGACGCGGTCGGTGGCGTCGTGGGCTTCGTAAGGGGCGGCGGTGAGGTCGCGGACGGAGTCGCCCTCGACCACGCCGTGGGCGATTTCGCCGCCGGCTAGGTATCTCGCGTAAGTTGTCATGGGCTTGATTCGCTCCTAAACGGTGGATTTTCGCCAACAGTGTAGCGCAAAACGGCGCGCGGAGGTTAGCGGGGGGGGTTTTCCGTCTGAAATCCGCGAAAGCGGACGCTTGCGCGCGCGCTCCCATCAGGGGCTTGTAGGGATATGTTCGCGGCTGGCGGGCAATCCGCGCGGGACTGCGCCTGCGGGCGCAGGCGCCCTCACCCTAGCCCTCTCCCATCAAGGGAGAGGGGATACCTTGGCTTCAGTTCAAGCCTGGTTTCAAGTAGCGGGCATGGTTGGGGCATCTGGATTCCCGCCTTCGCGGGAATGACGGGGGGCGGGGGCGCGGAAGAAGGGGGATTCGCCGCTCGCAGTTCGGGCTTGATTTCCAGTGGCTATCCAGTTGGGCGACTCTGGATTCCCGCTTTCGCGGGAATGACGGGAGCGAGGGCGCCGGAAGAAGGGGGATTCGCCGCCCGCGATTCGGGCTTGGGAAACCGCGTTTGGGCGGTTTTCGCCGCCGCATTGTCAGCGGGCGCCTTTCGGGGGTATAATGCAATCCATACCGACCGCGAACGCAGGGGAGGACCCGCATATGACGACAGACATAGACACTCGGAGCGAGACCGGCACTTGGAGAGTCAAGGCGGGTTTGGCGCAGATGCTCAAGGGCGGCGTGATAATGGACGTGGTGACGGCGGAGCAGGCGAAGATAGCCGAGGACGCCGGGGCTGTGGCGGTGATGGCGCTGGAGCGCGTCCCCGCCGACATTCGGGCGGCGGGCGGCGTGGCGCGCATGTCCGACCCCACCAAAGTGTCCGAAATCGTCGACGCCGTGACCATTCCGGTGATGGCGAAGGCGCGCATCGGGCATTTCGTCGAGGCGCAGGTCCTCGAGGCGCTCGGCGTGGACTACGTGGACGAATCCGAAGTCCTCACGCCCGCCGACGAGAACAACCACATCAACAAGCACGAGTTCACCGTGCCGTTCGTTTGCGGCGCGCGCGACCTGGGCGAGGCGCTGCGGCGCGTCGGCGAGGGCGCGGCGATGATACGCACGAAGGGCGAAGCCGGCTCCGGCAACATCGTGGAAGCCGTCCGCCACGCGCGGCGCGTTCTCGGCGAAATCCGCCGCATCCAGAACATGGGCGACGACGAGCTGATGGCGACCGCCCGCGACCTGCGCGCGCCCTATGAACTGGTGAAAGAAGTCCAGGAGCGCGGCTCCCTGCCGGTGGTCAACTTCGCCGCCGGCGGCGTCTCGACGCCCGCCGACGCCGGGCTGATGATGCAGCTGGGGGTGGACGGCATCTTCGTCGGCTCCGGCATCTTCAAGTCCGAAAGGCCCGACAGGATGGCGGACGCGATAGTGAAGGCGACGACGCACTACCAGGACCCGGCGATGATAGCCGACGTGTCCAAAGGGCTGGGGGACGCCATGCCGGGCTTGGAGCTTTCGAGCATGCCGGAAGAAGAGCGCCTAGCCGTGAGGGGATGGTAGCGCCGTGAGCGTGAAGATAGGCGTCCTGGCGATACAGGGCGACTTCGCCGAGCATCGCCAGGCGCTTGAGCGGCTGGGCGTGGAAGCGCGCGAGATACGCCTTCCCAGCCAGCTCGATTCGGTCGACGGGCTGATAATCCCCGGCGGCGAAAGCACGACCATCGTCCAGCTCATAGACATCTACGAGATGCGCGAAAGGCTGCGCGAGCTCATCATCAACGAGGGCATGCCGGCGTGGGGGACCTGCGCCGGCATGATAGTGATGGCGGGCGAACTCGCCGACCGCCGCCCGGAGCCGCTCGGACTGATGGACACCCGCGTGAGCCGAAACGCCTTCGGGCGGCAGGTGGACAGCTTCGAGACCGACCTGGAAGTGAGCGGCATGGAGGGGCCCCCCTTCCGCGCGGTGTTCATCCGCGCGCCGGTGTTCGAGTCGGTGGGCGAGTCGGCGGAGACGCTGGCGCGCCTTGCGGACGGCAAGCCCGTCGCCGTCCGGCAGGGGCATATGCTGGCGACGTCGTTCCACCCGGAGCTGACGGACGACGACAGGATGCACCGGCTGTTCGTGGACATGGTTTCGGAGCGCGGCGGCTGAAACCGGATTCTTGACGGAGGATGCGGCGACGTCCCTCTCAAAAGACAGCGTGAGGCCGTTCGAGCCGCTGGACGCGCTCCGATGCGCGCTGGCGGGGCGGCGCGGCTTGTCCGCGAACCTGGCGCCGACGCTCTCGGAGCTGCGCGGGGCGGAGCCGCTCGGCGCGGCGACGCTGGCGCTGGCGCTCCGGGGGCTTTCGCCGCGCTCGCGCAGGCGCGCCTGGACATGGACTGAAGGCGGGCGGCTCCGCGCCGCGTGCGCCGCGCGCCCGCGCTCCGCGCCCAAAAGCTGGGAAGTGAGCATGCTCCGCGCCGATTCGGTGGACGAATGGGCGATTGTGGAGATGCTGGAGCGGGTTTCGGCGGCTTGCGCCGAGGGCGGCGCGGAGCGCGTCTTCCTGCGGACGGAATCGGACGGCGACGTCCCGCCAATCGCGCGGGCGGCGGGCTTCTTCCCCGCCTTCCGCGAGACGCTCTACGCGGGCGCGGTTCCAGAAGGCGGCGGCGAACGGCGCGGACTGCTGGACGCCAGCGCGCGTCTGCGAAAGCGCCTTCCGAGCGACGACTACGGCTTGTTCCGCCTGTACAGCGCCGCCGCGCCGGTGTCGGCCCGCCAGCTGGCGGGAATGACGCTGGAGCAGTGGGCGGCGTCCCAAGAGCGCGCGCCGGGGCGGGCGGACGAGCGCGTTTTGGAATCGGAAGGCGCGATTGTCGGCTGGACTGCGTCGCGCCGCGGATTCGGAAGCGCCGGGCTGGACATGCTCATCCGCCCGGACCGCGCGGCGCTGGCGGACGACATGGCGGAAGCCGCCCTGGGGTCGCTCGCCGGCGTCCGCCGAATAGTCGCCCTGACGCCGGACTACGCCCCCGGCGTCGGCGAGGCGCTGGAGCGGCGCGGATTCGTCCCGGAGGCGGAGTTCGCCGTGCTAATCAAATCGGCGGCGCGAACGGTCGCGCGCCTAGCCGCCGCCCCGGCGCGGTCGGCGGGCGGGTGAGGGGGGCTGGGGCCGCCGCTTATCCGGACATTATGTCCGCCAAGCCCCCTTGACCGCCAATCGCCGCCGTTGATAGAATCCCGTATAGAACATGTATTCACAGAAGGCGTTTTGTCAGAATCAGGATTTGGGGGATTATCAATGGCAGTCGAAACCGCCCTCAACGTCGAGCTCGCGCGGCATTTGCGCGGGCATGGGCTGAACGCGCGCGGCGAAGCGCGGCTGAGCGGGCGGGGGCGCGGACAGGCGGACGTCCTCATTCAGATGCCGCCGCATCGCATCATCATCGAAGCCAAAAGCGGGCAGACGGGCGCGAAGCAGCAGGAAGCCGTCAAGCAGTGCCGCGACCGCTTGGAAAACAACCACTGCCAGGCGTCCATCGCGCTCTGCTACCCGGACAGCGCGAACGAGATTTCCCTGCCGTCCGACAGGCTCAAGTACTGCATGATAGACGCGGACACTTTCGCGGGGGCGCGAACAATCAGGAAACGCGGCTATGCGGCGATTGCGAAGCGCGGGGCGAATCAAACGGGGCGAACCGCGCCGCCAAGACAGTCACCGGGGGTTTACCGACGGGTCGTCCCTGAGCATGCGCCAGATTTCGCGCTTGACTTGAATGTTGGCGCTTTCCGCCAACGCCGCGGACGCCACCGCTCTCGGAAAGCCGTCGTCGTTGAGGACAAGCGCGTCCCGCATGGCTTGGTTGTGGTACTGGCACAGCGGGATGGAGTTCGCCGCCGTTAGAGGGCGCGCCGGGTCTTTGTGTCCCTGCTGGAGCCGCGTAATCGCGGAGTTGAACCAATGCGCTTCCCCTTCCCGAACGCGGCGCCAAGCGCAACGGTAATCGTATCGGGCTTTCACTTCTTCCCATGTCTCCGCCGGCATCGCCGTCCCGCGCCGCGTTTGCCTGACGAGCCAATCGGGGTTGACGCCGCCGAAATCGATTCTGTGCCATCCCCGTCCGCCGCCAATAGTCGCCAGTCCAGCGCCGCAATGAACGGAAACGTCGGACAGTTCATAGGGGGCACTCGCGGTCTGTTCGGGATGGTTGGTTTACTTGGGACTTGTCGCCTTACAGCCCGGCTCTGCCGCGCTCCGCGAGCAAGGCGCTGAAATCCGCGAACGATACGGGGCGGTTGGTTTGCTTGGGCTGCCGCCTTTCTTGGGGATGCGTTGCTATGCCGACGGATTCCATAGCCAATCCAACTCCGAGAACGCCAGGTTGCGCTTGAAATTGGTTATGTTGTCGCGGACGTTGAGAATCAGACAGCGGTCGTTGCCTCCGTTGGCGACGCCGCGCAAGCCGCGCCCAATCATCTGAAAGTACAGATTGGGGCTGTACACCGGGCGCGCGACGATGATGGCGCGCGTCTTGGGGGCGTCGAATCCTTCTCGGAACACTGCGTAGTTGACCAGCGCCTTGATTTCGCCGGCGCGGAATTCTTCGACGACCCGGCGGCGAACGGCGGGATCCGTATTCCCGCTCACGGCGCGCGCTTTCACTCCCCGCGAAGTCAGCAGAGCCGCCAGCGTTTGCGCGTGTTCCACCGAAGTGGCGAAAATCAGCGCCGGCGCGTCCGGGTCGACGTCGTGGACGCGCTCCATGTATTCCTGAATGATGCGCTCGGTGCGCTCCGCGTCGGCGGCGATTCGGTTTTCCACGCTTTGGGGAAGCCATGGGTTGTCTTTGGACTGCCGCAGTTCAGTTTCCGTCATGTCGATTTCGCCGCCGGGGATAACCGCGTGGTCGGCTTGAGCGAGAACGCGCGTCTTTTGGAGCTCGCGGATTACCGCCTGCGGCTTGTCGCTGGCGAACGCTCCGTAATCCAGCCGATTTCTGCCATAGCGGTTTACTAGGCGTTCGGTTTCGCGCTCGTTGTGTCCCCTGTACGGCGTGGCGGTCAGCCCTATCAGCAACGGCTCGAACTGCCTTCTGGAGCGGGTAAACCCCAAGTCTTGCATGACGGACGTGAAAGTTGGCGCGACCGACCTGTGAGCTTCGTCGAAAACCACCAACTCGAAGTCCGCCAAGAATTCATACGCGGCGCGCTGGGTTCTGGCGTGCAGGGTTTGGATGGACGCGACCACGACGTGCATATCCGCGGTCGGCAGCGGCTGGGGCTGCCCCGACCACATTCTGGATATTCGCAGACGCGCTTCTTGCTTGCCCTCGCTCGCCCAGACTTGCCGCCACGCCTCGACCGCCTGCTCGCAAAGCTCGTCCCTGTCCGCCACCCAAAGGACGCCTCCTTTCTCCAGCTCTCCTTCCCGAATCGCCTCTACGACGGCTTGAACGGCGACGCGCGTCTTGCCGGAGCCGGTGGGCATGCTCACCATGCCGCGCCGTTCGCCGAGCGCGCCGCCGGAGCGGATTAGGTCTCTGATGTTGTCGACCACTCCGTTCTGATAGCCGTGAAGCGGGGGGAGCGTGTAGGGACCATCCACTTGAATATAGGGGTCGCGCTGAACGCGGCGCTCGCCCGCCCATTCCTCGCCAAACCCAAGCGATTTGACGAAATCCACCGCGCTCGGTCGTCCCGCCCACTGCTTAGGCGGGTCGAGACTCCCCAGCGCGCGGCGATATTCGCGCAACGCGCCGGTGTGGAAAGTGGCGATGGCGGCTTGGGCGACTTCTACGCCGGACAGCGCCGCGCCCTTTGTCCGCGCCAGTATCTCGATCAACCCTTGCGGAAGGCGCGCGAGAAGCGCGGACTCGCCCACCGCTTTCAGCAGGCGCTCCTCATCCGTCGCGCATTGGCGGACGGCGTCTCTAGCCGCCTTTATGTCTGCGGGCGTCCGTCGTTCAAGAATCTGCTCCGCAGTGTACGGGACGCCAATCGCGCCCTTATCGAGAATGGCTTGCAGCTCGTCCCGCTCATCATCCCGCCGCGCGACGTATATGAAGCCGTCTTTTATGACGCAGGCGGGCGCGTCCGCGCCGGCGACGCCATCGAACCCGTCGCAGCGTACTATCTGCAAAGTGGAGCGTTCCGAATCCAGGTGGCGCTCCAACTCCCGCCAAGCGTCTATGAGCGCAATTGGTTCATCCATTCCGACGGGTTCTATCAGGTCGGCGTCGTCCGCAGTCAACCCGAAATCCTTGAAAGCGTCGCGAATCCGCTCCGCGTTCGGATGCGAAAGCAGTTTGCGGAGTACGGCGCGATTTGGGGAATCGCCAAGCGCTTCATGGAGTGGGTGGAAGCCGTCGGCGGTTTCGATTACGCCGTTCGCCAGAAGACACATCTGCGCCGGAGGGGGACATCCCAAAGTCTGGTATATCTTTTGCGTGTCATGCCGCATCGTCCAAGGCTCAAAGGTTTCGTTCAGCGCGAGAAGTTCCCACGTGTACAAAGCCTTTGCCTTGTCGGATGGAAACTCCCACACATCATCCGATGGAATGACCAAGAAATCCAAAGGCCCGCTTGTGGCGGACTTGTCGAAGTTCAGCATGTCCCAACGCGGGTTGTGGGGCAGGTTGCGTTCGGGTTCGGTGAACTTCTCACGGAACACTTTTTCCAACCGCTCCATATGGGCATGGGACAGCGGATAGCCTTCCCTCGGAACTTCAACCGCGCCCAACTGCCCAAGCAACGCGCCATCCTCCGCGTGAAAGCCCGCGATGTCTATGGCATTTCCGCCATCTCGGCTGCCGTCCGCCGGCACGATGCACCCAGGAAGCAGAACGTTGAACAGCGTTCGCCAATGTCCGCTGACCGTTCGGACTCGGAGCGAGTCTCGCCAGTCTTTATGCGACTTTATGATTTCAACCGCCGCCGATTGCAAGGCATTGCGGGCGAGATTCCAAAACTTGCGCCAGTCAGCGTCGTTTGCGTGTTCAGAGACCCATCGGTTCTCCAGCAACGACGGCGCGAATTCTTTGAACACGCTTGTGGACGACGCCGGTTGAAGCCCCAACTCTTTCAGCGCCGCGAGCGTATCGGGGTCTTCCTCTAGGCGAGGATGAACGACCGTCGCGTTGGAATCGTAGCCGCCGCTTAGCCAGACTTTTTCAGGGTCCGGCGCGACGCGGCGCATATCCGACGTAAGCAGAATCGCGCCGAGATATTCCCCCTTGCGCGTGGATTCGGGAATTGACGCCGCGACTTGTACGGCAACTGACGAGCCTTCGCAGAGACTCGTTACGCGCTCATCTGTGAAGATTCGGTTTTGTATGTTGTACTGGCTGTACAAGCTTACCGTTCGTTCCAAGTTTTCATCCCCGCGCAACGCTTCCAGCCACTGGGAGATGGACGCTCGCGGAAGCGGCGCGGAGTAGCGCTCTTGGTGAAGTTCGTTCAACCTGCCAAGCCGGTTGCGCGTCAGCGCGCGGCGGTGCAGCCATTCTTTCGGCCTATTTTCATACGACGCCCATCGCCGGAGCGGAACAGTCGCCATCCCCCTATCGGCAGTCAACTCGACCGGGGGATACGAAATATCGCGTAGCCGCCTCAGTTCGCCTTCCTGATTCGGCGCAATCGGGCGGTTGGTGAGATTGGATTGCAACGCCGACCGCAGGCGCTGGGCGTGGGCGTTATCATCCGCCTCGCGCCTTCTCGGCAGCGCGTCAAGATGCCTTGCTGGGTCGTCATCAGCAGAAAGTCTTGACAACGTATCCGCCACCATTGCCGCCGCCTCGTCTATCAATTCGTCATTGTACGGACCAGGCAGAAGTCCTTGGCGGTCTACGTTCGTCTTCCATGGCGCGTTGAGAATCCCTGAAAGAGGACTAGACGTCAGCGTCGGGAAGAACGCCCAGAACTTGCCGGGGTCGTTCAACCGCTCTATCGGAGCCGCCCAGTAGATGGGGACTTCGTTCGCGCTGTCCAAACTGCTGCTGTCGTCTTTGGCGGCTTGGGACAGTTTGTGAAGGCGCTTAGAGACCAGCCAGCGCGTCTTGGTTTCGCCGTCGACCAGCGTCCACAAGCCGCCATCGCCCTCGCGGTCGCATCTTATGACGCGGGCGGCGTCCATTTCGTTCGTTCGCAGGTCTAGCATGCCCACATGTTCGACGAATAGCAGAAACTCGGCGGGGAATTCCCGCATCTGCTTGGCGATGCGGGCGTGGGCGCCCGCTTTTAGCGGCAGGCGGACTATGTTGTTCGCCCATCGCGCCATCTCCAACAGGGCGGAATGTTCAGTCATCGCCGGGCGCGGATCCATGGGCTGGGCTAGGCGCAAGACTGGATAGCGCTCCATATTCGGCTCGATTTCGCGCAGAAGCCCCGCCGACCAATCGCGTGAGAATCCGAACGAACCGGAACGGCTGAAGAACTCCGGCGCGTCCGTGACGCCGAGAACGGACTTGAACCCCAAGCCGAATCTGCCTATCTCATCCGTCCCGCGCTTGCTGGACATGTGGGAAAACAGAAGCGCCGTCGCTCCGTCCCTGTCTATCGGCGCGCCGTCGTCCGCGCAGTAGAGGTGCGTTGAAGTGAGCGTTATGGATATGCGCTCGCCTTCCGATTGCGAGTTGGACAAGGCGTCGGCGCTGTTTTGCGCCAGCTCGAATATCTGCCGATTCGCGTAGCCGCCGCGCGCCGTGTCCTCTTCCTGATTGGCGTGTTCATGCAGATTGTTCTTCTGACTGCGATACGCCGCCAGCGTATTTTCAGATTCTTCGCGGATGTGGACGCCGAGCTCTTCGTTCGGACCCGCCCATTCTCCGATGTTTGGAAGCGCCATTCGCCAAAAGCCTCTTGCCTTATCTCGATTAGCCGCGCCAAGCGCCCACATGATAGCAGAAATTTCGCGCGCGAAAACACATAGACCGCCCGACTTGTGATAACCTTATTGCGGGCGGCAGCCGGAAGGCGCCGCGCCAATCATCCGCGACCACCAACGAGGCGCTGTACTTCGGATCAGCGCCCGGCATTAAGAGTTTTGCGATTGAGCGCCGACATAGACCGAGATTTGGAAGTCCTGATAGACAAGCTCCCCGCCCGCGTCCGCGAGTCGCTTCCGGGGCGCGAGGGGCTTGACCGCCTGCTGGAGGTCGTCATGGACCTCGGCAGGGCGCCGGAGGCGCGCTTCAGCGACGGGAGCGCGATTCTGGATTCGGCGGAAGTCTCGCCGGAGGAAATCCGCCACGTCATCGACCGCGTGGGCGATTTCGGCGAGGACAACCGCGCCGGAATCGAGCGGACGCTCCACCGCATATCCGCCATACGCAACCGCGGCGGGCAGGTCATCGGCCTCACCCTGCGCGTCGGGCGCGCCGTTTACGGCACCATACGGGTCATTGAAGACCTGATTATGACCGGCAAGAGCGTCCTTCTGCTCGGCAAGCCCGGCGTGGGCAAGACGACCATGCTGCGCGAAGTCGCCCGCGCGCTGGCGGACGACGCCCATCGTCGCGTCATCGTCGTGGACACATCCAACGAAATCGCCGGCGACGGCGACATACCGCATCCCGCCATCGGACGCGCCCGCCGCATGCAGGTGCCGTCCCCCGCCCTGCAGCACAGCGTGATGATAGAGGCGGTCGAGAACCACATGCCGGAAGTGATCATCATAGACGAAATCGGCATCGAGCTGGACGCGAACGCGGCGCGGACAATCGCCGAGCGCGGCGTCCAACTGGTCGCCACCGCGCACGGCAACACGCTAGACAATCTGGTGATGAACCCCACGCTGTCCGACCTGGTGGGCGGGATTCAGTCGGTGACGCTCGGCGACGTCGAGGCGCGGCGGCGGCGGACGCAAAAGACGGTTCTGGAGCGCCGCGCGCCGCCGACGTTCGACATTCTGGTGGAGATTCAGAGCTGGACGGAAGTGGTCGTCCACCCGGACGTCGCGGATACGGTGGACAGGATGCTGCGCGGCTACGAAATCGCCCCGGAGCGGCGCTCGGTGGGCGAGGACGGGACGGTGGCGAAATCGCGTCCGCCGGTCTCGCGCCCGTCGTCCAACGGCGCGGCGGGGGGCATGCCGTTCGGCGGCGAAAGCGAGCGCAGGGCGAATCCGACCGCGCCTTACCAAGACGGCGGCGGCGAATCCGACCGCGAAGCGCCGCGCGAGAAGACCCGCATCATGCCCTACGGGGTGAACAAGGGCAGGCTGCAGCAGGCGGTGCGGACGACCAATTCGCCGGTGGAGGTGGTGGACAACATGTCGAACGCCGATTTGCTGCTGACCACGAAGAGCTACTACCGGCGCAACACGAACGCGCTTCAGGCGGCGGAGCGGGCGGGCAAGCCGGTCTATATACTGCGGCGCAACACGGCACAGCAGATAGAGCATTTCATCCGGGCGGTGAGCCGCGACAAGCGTCTAGGGCGGCGCGGGGCGCTGGAGACGGCGATGCGGGAGGCGGAGGACGCCGCCGACCGCATACACGGCGAAGGCGAGCGCCAAATCCGCCTGCGCCCGCAGAACGCCTACGCGCGCCACGTCCAGCACGAAATCGCCGAAACGCGGGGGCTGGCGTCCCGCAGCGTCGGCAAGGAGCCGGAGCGCAGCGTGGTGTTTTACGGGGGGTGAGTCGGGGCGGCTGGCGGCGTCCGCTCAGATTTCAGTCGGCGTTTTCGTCTTTCTCGCCTTCGTCTTTCTGAAGGGACTTTATCAGCTCAAGCAGGCGCCGCTCTCTGCGCTCGGCGCGTTCGGACTCTTCGCGGCGAGCCCGTTCGGCGCGTTCGGCGCGTTCGGATTCTTCGCGGCGAGCCCGTTCGGCGCGCTCGGCCTCTTCCATGCGCGCCCGCTCGGCTATTTCGGCTCGGCGCTCGGCTATCTCCGCCCTGCGCTCCGCCGCCTCTATCTGCTTGTCGCTCCACATTTGGGCGAATATCATCGCGACCTCCATGGTCAACAGCGCCAGAAAACCGACGCCCGCGCTTGTGGACAAGAACCCGAAGTCTTGGGTCAAAGTCTCGCGCCGCGATGGGCTAAACGGAAGAAGTCTCGCTCCCAGCCGCCGCGCCGCTTTCAGCTGGCGTCTTCGTCTTTCTCGCCTTCGTCTTTCTGAAGGGACTTTATCAGCTCAAGCAGGCGCCGCTCTCTGCGCTCGGCGCGTTCAGCCTCTTCGCGGCGCGCCTGCTCGGCGCGTTCGGCGCGTTCAGATTCTTCGCGGCGCGCACGCTCGGCGCGTTCGGCGCGTTCAGCCTCTTCGCGGCGCATACGCTCGGCGCGTTCGGACTCTTCCCGGCGCGCACGCTCGGCGCGTTCGGATTCTTCGCGGCGCGCCTGCTCAGCGCGTTCGGCGCGTTCGGATTCTTCGCGGCGCGCGCGCTCGGCGCGCGCGGCCTCTTCCATGCGCGCCTGCTCGGCTATTTCGGCTCGGCGCTCGGCTATCTCCGCCCTGCGCTCCGCCGCCTCTACCTGCTTGTCGCTCCACAATTGGGCGAATATCATCAGGACCTCCATGGTCAACAACGCCAGAAAACCGACGCCCGCGCTTGTGGACAAGAACCCAAAGTCCTGGGTCAAAGTCTCGCACCGCGATGGGCTAAGCAACGGAATGTCGATTTTTGACTGGCAACCCTTCAAAACCGCGAACACCGCGGAAGAAATCAGCAACGCGAGCGCCAATGGGGTCAGCCGCCGCCAAGGAAATTCCCTGCCGGGAACGTTCGAACTCGCGCCATTGGATTCTTTGGCGTCGCCATCTTCCCCGCGTCTAGCGCGCCCGCGCGTTCGGTTCAGAAACCGCTTGAGCGCGTCTTTGGATTTCTTCATGCGATTGCGCAACGCTCCCGCCGCAGTTGTCTTTCTTCTCCCGAAATTTTGGCGCGGATTGGCGGAACGCATCCTATACGGAAGGTAAGCGTATTCTGCCACTTGACCGCATACCTCGTCAACATGCGAAAAGAGACGCCGACAGCGATATTTTGGGAGAATCTAGGGCTGTCCGGAAAGGGCGCGGGAACCCGCTTTTGCGGTATGATGGCGGCGTACTCGAACGGAGAAGTCAGCCGCGCATGCCGAAACGCGGATAATTCTTTCCAAAACCAGGAACATTCACTTTGGCGACATTCATATCATTCGAAGGCGGGGAGGGCTCCGGCAAAAGCACGCAGGCGAAGTTGCTGGCGGACGCGCTCGCGGAGTTGGGCGTCCCCGTCTTTCCGTTTCACGAGCCAGGCTACACGCGGCTGGGCGTCCGCATCAGGGAGCTCATCAAGGGCAAGCCGTTCGGGGGGGACGCCATTTCGCCGCGCGCGGAGTTGATGCTGTTCGCGGCGGCGCGCGCGGAGCTCGTCTCCAAAGCGCTCGCCAAGCGCATGGGAGAAGACCCCGCTCATCATCATCGCCGACCGGTACGCCGATTCCACGACCGCCTATCAGGGCTACGGACGGCGACTTCCGCTCGATCTCGTCGAGTCCGTCAACGCGCTGGCGACGGGGGGCGTCATGCCGCATAAGACGATTCTGCTGGACTGCCCGCCCGAAAGGGGGCTGGCGCGAGTCGGATCGCCGCAGACGACGCTGTTCGACATGAGCGCCGTCGGACGGCTGGACGCGGAAGGCTCGCGCCGTTTCGAGGAAGAGCCGCTGGCGTTCCACAAGCGCGTTCGCGCCGGCTATCTGGCGCTGGCGAAAGCCGACCCCGCGCGCTGGGCGGTCATAGACGCGGAAGGGACGGAGGATGAGGTTTTCGAGCGCGTCTGGGCGGCGGCGACGCGGATAGGGTCGATGAGAAGCGCCCTGGAGCGCGCGGAGAAGCGGCGCGACGACGCCGCGCCGTCTCTGGAGTTGTCGGAGCTATCGGCTGTCTGAGGGGCGCGCGCCGCGCCGTCCGAGCGCGGAGCCGGCGATGAAGCCGACTGCGCCGACGACGGTTCCCGCGCCGGCGATGGCGAAGGTCGAAGCCGCGCCTATGGCGGCTCCGACCGGACCGAAGGCGAAGGCGCCGCCGGAGCCGCCGATGTCCCACGCCTGCTGAAGGGTCGCCAGCGCCGCGCCGCGCTCGCGGGTCGGCGCGCGGTCAACCGTGAGCGACTGCATGGACGGCTGAAGCATCCCGAAGCCGACGCCGCACAAGACGCCGGACAATGCGAACAATGCCCAAATCTGCGCCGAAGACAGGATGAACATGCCCGCCGCGACCGCCAGCAAGCCCGGAATTATCATCGCCGCCCTGCCGAGACGGTCCGAAACCAAACCGCCCAGCCACAGCGCCAGCATGGACGACAGCGAGTTGGCGGTGAAGAAAAATCCGGGGTTGCCGAATCCGCGCTCATCCGCGAGCAGGGGCAGGAAGGCGCTGATGGGCGCGGTGGTTATGGTGTATGTGAGGAATACGGCGGTCGGGAACAGCGCGGCGCGGCTCACCAGCGGCGCTTTCTCGCGCTCGGACGACGCGGATTCGTCCGCGCCGGCGCGCTCGGACGGCGGCGGCGCGGGTATGCCCACGCGGGCGGCGGACATCGCCAGCGCCGTCACCACGCCCAGCGCGCCCATCAGCGCGGCGTAAGCGAACGGGAAGGCGAAGTTTTGGTCGAACCGTCCGAGTATCCAGAACGCCAGCAGCGGCGAGTAGAGGCTGGCGGCGGCTATGGAGTTGCCCATGACGCCCATCGCCTCCGCGCGCCGCCGAGCGGGGGCGAGGTTGGCGACGATGGTCGAGGTGGCGACCGGACCGAGCGCCATGCCGACGCCCTGCAGGGTCCGCGCCGGCAGAATCATCGGCCAGGCGTCATCCGGCGACAATCCCAGCGCGGCTATGGCGGACGGCGGAATCAGCGCCCACGCCTCCGCCGCCCAGATATGCAGGGCGGTCGCCGCGGCGAACACGGCGGGGCCGACGACGGCGATTTTCTTCGCGCCGAAAGTGTAAATCCACCTGCCGCCGAGCGGCCTGATGAGCAGCCCGACGACGCCGAACGAGCCGATTACGACGCCCAGCGCCGTCTCGTCCCCGCCCAGCGCCTGCGTGTACGGCGGGACGATGGTGAACATCGCCGTGTAGGAGACGAACATGAAATGGGCGGTCAGCAGGTCGAGAACGAAGTCGCGAGTCCACAGCCGGTTGTCGGAGGGGGCGTTGAGAGTCACGATTCAATGATAAGCCCCGCGCGCGTTCGGCGCAACCAACGCGGACGCGCGCGCTAGGCGTACTCCGCTATCCCGCCGAATATCCGCTCCAAGCGCCGCCGGTCGGAGTCGCGCAGATGCGGACGCTCCATCGCGCGGGCGTTGGATTCCAGATGCGCCATGTTGGACGTTCCCGTAATCACGCTGGCTATGGCGGGGTGGTCGGCGGCGAATTTGTAGGCGGCGGCGATGACGGATTCCACGCCGTCGCGGACAAGCCAGCCTAGCGGGTTTTCGTCCGGCAGAACGTCGCGCCCCAGCAAGCCGCGCGATTTCCAGTCGGCTACCGTTTCGGCGAGCAGAGTCGGGTTCGGCAGGCGGATTCTCGCCGCCGCCATGTTCAGGACGCCGACATCGTGGACGAGCGCCAGCGGCAGAATCTCGCGCGCCGCCCATTGGTTCAGGATGCCGTATTTCAGCATGACGACGTCCCAGAGCTCCGGCGCTTTCGTCAATCCGGCTAGCGCGCCGCGTTGCCTCCGGGTCGTCTATGAAGCGCAGGCTGAAGCCGCGATGGGCGATTTTGCCGTCCTCGCGCAGGCGCTCCATGATGGGCATGTATCTGTCGACGACGGCGTCGTGATGCTCGGCGAGCAACCCGTGAAACAGCAGGACGTCCACATGGTCGGCGTTCAGGCGGCGCAGGGTGCGCTCGACCGAGCGCGCCATGTCTTCCGGGTCGCGCTTGCCGTCCGGGTCGCCGTCGCGGGGGTACGCCCATTTCGCGACGAGAATGTAGCAGTCGCGCGGGACGCCCCCGCAGGGCGCGCCCCAGAATCGCCTCGCTGTCGCCGTATGAGTGATGGGTGTCGAACAGGTTGACGCCCAGCTCGAGGCAACGGCGGATGAGGGCGTCCTGCTCTGCTTGGCTCGCGCCGCGCCGCTGGCCGAACTGGCTGGGGCCGCCGGTTCCCTGGCTGAGCGCGGATACGCGCAGCCCCGTTCTTCCGAGCGTTCGGTAGCGCAAGGCGGCTAGAGTCCGTACTTGCCGCGCCACAGGCGGCGCTCCAGGTTGTCGGCGAGGGAGTCCACCAGCGTATCGACCATCGGCCCGAAAAGGCGCGCGCGCAAGCCGCGCTGGGGGCGCAGATAGACGGGGCGTTTGGGGATGTCCGCCGCTTTCGCCGCCAGTTCAAGCGCCGTTTCCAGGTCGCCCAGCTCGTCGACCAAGCCGACTTCGAGGGCGCGGGGCGCGAGATAGACTTCGCCTGTGGCTATTTCGCGGACGCGCTCGCCGCTCATCTCGCGGCTGTCGGCTACCACTTCGACGAAGGCGTCGTAGGCTTCGTCTATCAGCTCTTGCATTTTGGCTTGCTCTTCGGGGGTGGCGTCGCGCCAGGGCGCGCCCATGTCCTTGAACTTGCCGCCCTTGTTGACGCTGACGCCGACGCCGATGCGCTCCAGCAGCGCTTCGAGGGTCGGTCGGGCGGATATGACGCCGATGGAGCCGACGATGGAGCCGGGGGCGGCGACTATGCGGTGGGCGGCGCAGGCTATCATGTAGGCGCCGGACGCGCCGATTCCGCGAATGTTGGCGACGGCGGGCTTTCGCCCGGCGAGGCGCCGCGCGGCGCGGTAAATGTAGTCGGAGGCCGCCGCCGCGCCGCCGCCGGAGTCGATGTCCAGCACGACGGCGCGGAAGGACGGGTCGTCCATGACGCGGTTCAGCAGCCGCTCCATCTCCGGCGACTTCACCGCGCCGCCGATGACGCCGTGGATTTCCACCACCGCTATTTTCGGTCTCATCTTCTTCGCTACCAACATTCGCGGACGCCCTCTCTAGCCGGACACGTGGGCGTTTCGCCCGCGCGGTTTTAGGGTTCCAATTCGGCATTATTTCGCTCCAGGGCCGAACGCCGCAACGCGCCGCCCAAGCCGCGTGCATGGATTCCAGCTCGTCGGCTTTGGCGCGGGCGCGGGGGCGCAGGTCGTTCAGCTCCGTTCGGTCTTCTTCCATATTATACAGTTCCCAGCCCTCGCCGACAGCGGAGACGAGTTTCCACTCGCCGTCGCGGACAGCGCGGCTTCCCTCATGCTCCCAGAAGATGGGGCGCTCGCGCCGCCAGTCGCGCCGCTCGACCGCCGGCAGAAGGCTCTCGCCTTCCAGCGGCATGGTCGCCGTCCCCGCGCGCTCGGCGGGATGGGGGGCGCCCGCCGCGTCCAGGCAAGTCGGCATGATGTCCGTCAGATGCGCCGGCGCGTGGACGATTCCCGGCTCCTCTATTCCGTTGCGCCAGCTCATTATGAACGGGGTGGAGATTCCGCCTTCGTGCGTCCAGCGCTTGAATCGGCGGAAGGGGGCGTTGGAAGCGTTCGCCCAGGGCAGGTCGTAGCTCATGAATGTGAGCGGCCCGCCGGGGCGCGCGCCGCGGACATTGCCCACGCGGACGCGCTCGCCGCCGGGAAGCGCGCCGCCGTACCTGGCGGGCTGGGGCGTTTCGCCGTCCTCCGCCAGAAACTCCGCGCAGCCGCCGTTGTCGGACATGAACATTATCAGGGTGTCGTCGTATTCGCCGTTCGCCCGGAGCGCGTCGAGAATCCTGCCGACGCCTTGGTCGACGCGGTCTATCTGGGCGGCGTAAACCGCCATGCGGAGGTCTTCCCAGTCGCGGTCGCGCGCGTCTTCCCAAGCGGGGCTGTCGGCGTCTCGCGGGCTTATCTCCCACTTCTCGTCGAGAATCCCCATGCCCTTGAGGCTTTCGTGGCGGGACGTTCTCAGCGCGTCCCAGCCGCCGCGATAATTCCCTTCGTACCGCGCGATGTCCTCTTCCAGGGCGTGGAGCGGCCAGTGGGGGGCGGTGAACGCGACGTACATGAAGAAGGGCGCGTCCTTCTGCGCCGCCTCGCCGACCATCTTGGCGGCGTTGTCGGCGATGGCGTCGGTGAGATAGAAGCCGTCGTCGAGCGCGTCTAGCGGAACGAAGGCGTCTTGGTCCATGAGCGTTTTGGGGAAGTAGAAATTGCCCGCGCCGGCGAGGATTCCGAAGTAGCGGTCGAAGCCGCGCTGAGTGGGCAGTGGGTATTCGGGCGTCCCCGGCGTCCACGAATCGGGGTTCAGCAGGTTGTACTCGCCGCCCACGTGCCACTTGCCGGACATGAAGGTCGAATAGCCGTCCGCCTTGAGCGCTTCCGGCAGGGTGGCGGCGTTTTCGCGCAGGTAGCCCTGATACTGCGGGACGCCGAGGTTCGCCACCATGTGGCCGACGCCCGCCTGCTGGGGGTTCAGCCCGGTGAGCAGGGCGGCGCGCGAGGGGCAGCAGCGCGCGGAGTTGTACATTTGCGAGAAGCGCAGCCCGCCCGCCGCCAGCGAGTCCAAATTGGGCGTCCGGACTTCGCCGCCGAAACAGCCGATGTCCGAATAGCCCATGTCGTCCACGAGCATGACGATGATGTTCGGACGCCGCCGCCCGCCGTCCGCCGATTCGGTCATGGTCTAATCCCCCCTGAAAGTCTTGAAGCCGAACGTCTTGCGAATCGCAGTCTATTGGCGAATCGCGCGGGGTGTCAAGACGGAGCGGGGGACGCGGGGGCGAATCCGCCCGGCTTTCGCGCTGGAAAATGGGCGCGCGGGGGTGTACACTGCATAGCGAGGTGAAACGAATGACCGCAGTCGCCACAGTTGAAGACATCATAGAGGCGCTGGATTCCGACCCGCTGTTGCTGGAAGCGCTGCGCGCCCGCCTGCTGACGCGCGAGTTGCTGGAGTTGCCGCAGACGGTCGCGCAGCTCGCCGCGTCGCAAGCGGAGTTGCGCGACGAGGTCGCCCGGCTCGCGGCGGCGCAAAACGGGTTCGCCGCGACGCAAAAGGGGTTCGCCTCGGCGTTGGCGGAGATACGGGAGGAAAACTCCCGAATGTTCGCGTCGCAGGCGCATATGTGGGAAGAGGTCGCCAGAATCGCCCAAACCCTTGAGGACTTCATGCGGTCCACCAACAGGCGATTCGACATCCTGAGTGACGACGTCGCATTCCTGAAGGGCGACCGCTTGGAGATGCGCCTTCAGAGCAGAGTTCACGCCATGCTGGGGCAGAGAAAGAGGCTGCGCGGGATTAGAATTGTCAACGCGACATTCCCGGCGGGGCTGTTGCCCGACTTCGGCGACGCCATAGACAAAGCGGCGGACGAAGGGAAAATCACCGAAGACCAGCGCGGCAGAATCCTGTCCACCGACCTGATAGCCCTAGCCCGCAGGCAGTACTCGCAGGAGCCGGTTTACGTATGCTTCGAAGCCGCCTTCTCGCTCAACGCGGACGACACGCGCCGAGTGCTGGCAACCGGCGCGGCGCTCGCGCTCGTCTTCCCCGAAGCGGAGATAATGAACTTCATCTACGGACGCTCCATCTCAGGGCGGGACAGAACCCAAGCCGAAAGCGAGGGCGTGGACGTAGTATTGGATAGATCCGAGCGTTAGCCAGCACTGAATCCGCGCGCGGGCGGTGTCCGCAACGCCCAGACAGCCATTCTACAGCCGCGCGCGCGGCGGCGAATGAAAGGAAGCGAAAACTTATGACGACCGTCAACACAGTGGAAGACATCATCATAGCCCTGGACGCCGACCCGCTGTTGCAGGAAGCGTTGCGCTCCCGACTGCTGACGCGCGACTTGCTGGAGTTGCCGCAGGTAGTGGATGAGCTCGCCAAGTCCCATCTCCGTCTGGAGTCCGCCCTTTATCGGTTCATTGGAAGCACTGAAGTGCGCTTCAGCTCGCTGGAGAAGAATCAGCGCGAGATGGGCGAAACCCAGCGCGAGATAATCGAGAACCAGGCCAATATGGGCGAGACCCAGCGCAGGATGATCGAGAGCCAGCGCCAGATGATCGAGAGCCAGCGGGAGATGGGCGAGACCCAGCGCAGGATGATCGAGACCCAGCGCGAGATGGGCGAAACCCAGCGCCGGATAATCGAGAACCAGCGCGAGATGGGCGAAACCCAGCACGAGATAATCGAGAACCAGCGCGTCTCCGACTCCCGGCTTGACTCGCTGGAAACCACCGTCGCCGGCATGAAGAACGACCTTGACTTCATAAAGGGCGACCACATGGAGATGCGGCTTCAGGGCAAAGTCCAAAGCCTGCTGTTCCAGCGCATGTCCCTGCGGCGGGTGCAGATAGTCAGGGCGCTCTACCCCGCCGGCTCCATGCAGTGGTTCCTCGAAGCCCTGTACGACGCCGAAGAAGCGGGAATCATCACAGGGCGGCACTACGAGCGGGTCTTGGATACGGACATGATACTCAGCGGGCGGCGTCTCGGCGGCGAGGACGTTTACGTGGCCATGGAAGTGGCGAACAAACTCGACCGCGGCGACGTCGACAGGGCGCTGATGTCCGCCGAGGTGCTCGCGCTGACGCTCCCCGGCTCCGAGGTTCTGGCGGCGGTGTACGGGCGCGAGATTTCCGACGCGGACAAAACCCGCGCCGAAAACAGCGGCGTGACTGTGATTCTGGACGAATCGCGGCGCTGAAAGCCCCGCCGTTTCAAGGGGGTTCCGCGAGTTCCGGAGCGCGGGCGCGGGCGCTCTCATCCCGCGCTTCTCGCCTTCCATCCCCAAACCGCCGCGCGATGATTTTCCCCCGCCTTAAAATCCGTCTTGCTTTGGGTTTCGTAAAACTGTACTATGCGGACGCGCGCGGCGGTTCGCGCGGAGCGAGATATATGCGAAAAGGCGGGTTGCGGGCATGTTCGGCACTTCATTCGCGGCTTTGGCGATGGCACGGCGGTCGGCGGCGCTGGCGGTTATCCTGCTGACGCTGGCGGCGGCTTGCGGCGAAGGGGAATCGTATCCGGAGGCTCCGGCGCAGATGCAGGTTCCGGCGGCGGCGGCTCCCGCCCAACCCGCGCCCGCGGCGGCTCCCGCCCAGCCAACGACGGGAACGTCGGCGGCGCAGGCGGCGGCTTCTTCCGCGTCCGCTCAACCCGCGTCCGCGCCGCCGACGCTCCGGACGGATTTGGAAGTGTTCGACCTGGACGGCGTCCAGGCGTCTCTCGCCCAGCGCCAGCGCGTCATCATCCGAACGGTGGACATGGAAATGGTGGTCGAGGACGTCGCGCGGGCGGTGGATGACGTGGCGGCGGCGGCGCGGGCGTTCGGCGGATGGACAGTCTCCGCCAACCGCGCGTCGACGCATCGCGGAACGGTATCCGTCCGCGTCCCGGCGCAGTCGCTCGAAGACGCCGTTTTCGAAATCCGAAAGGTCGGCGTCAGAGTCTCTTCCGAAAAGACCAATAGCCAGGACGTCACGGACGAATACGTCGACAGCCAATCGCGCCTCGTCAGCCTGCGGGCGACCGAGCAATCCCTGTTGGCGCTGTTCGAGCGCGCGGACGATGTGGAGAAGGCGCTGACCGTTCAGGAGCGCCTCGCCGAGCTGCAGGCGACCATCGAGACGATTCTCGGCAGAATCAGGCTGATGGAAGAGACGGCGGCGTTCTCGCTCATCAACGTCACGGTCGAGCTCGCGCCGATGGCGATGGGCGTGGACGCGGGCGGCGACCGAACGGTGAGCGCGGGCGAAGCGACGCGGTTTCAAGCGAAGTTCACGCCGCCGGACGGCATAGACAGTTTCGCGTTCACTTGGGATTTCGGCGACCACACGCCGGAGCGGACGGCGACGCGCCACGCGCCGACCGGCGAATCCGGCGGCGAACACGCCACCGAAACCGTGAGCCACGCTTACGCGAGCGACGAAGATTCGCCGTACATAGTCCGACTGCGCGTCTCCGGCACGGGCGAAGCGGGGCTCGCCGAAGGCTCCGCCACTTTCCGGGTGACGGTGAAGCGGATTCCGACAATCGAAGTGTTCGCCGGCGCGGACAGGAGCGTCGAGCAGGGGCAGCGCGCGGAGTACACCGCCTCTTTCACGCGCTCGACCGAGCTCAGCAACTTCCGCTACACATGGGATTTCGGGGACGGAAGCGCGCCCGTAGTCGGCTTGCCGGAGCCGGACGAATCGCGGGTGACGGCGACGCATGTTTACGACAACTTCCGCCCGCAACCCTATCCGGTGACGTTCACCGCGAGCGCCGACAGCGACGCCGGCGAAGTGACCGGCTCCGCCGCCTTCTACACGACGGTGGAAGAGTCCGAGGGGCTGGTCATCGCCGGCTGGAGCGCGGGAAGGAATTTCAAGGACGCCTTCCGCGCGCTGTCGGCGGTCTTGCAAGTGGGCGGGACAATTCTCATCTGGGTGTTCACCTTCGCGCCCGTCTGGGGCGGCGCGCTGGCGCTGATTTACGGCGCAATGCGCCTAGACCGCTGGCTGCGCGGCGAATCCGCGCCCGCGTGGGCGAAGCGCGGACGCGAACGGCGGCGGCGGCGCGTCCGACCAAGCCAGGCGCCGGAATACCGCGATGATGAGGCGGGATGACGGGGGATTTTGGAAACGCAAAGGCGCGAAGACGCAAGGGCGCGAAATTTTTGATTTTGGCGCGGTTTAGCCGCTAACCGCCAACAAAATCCCATTGCGCTCTCCGCGCCTTCGCGCCTTTGCGTTTCTATCTTCTCTCTCTCTAGGACAAGGGCTTGACCGCGCCGCCCTTTACGCATACATTAGTGGGCGTCGGATAGCCATAGCGGGAGGTTTCCCATGAAATACGACGTCATCGTCGTCGGCGCGGGGTCGGCGGGGGGCGCGGTCGCGGGCAGGGTTTCGGAAGACCCGTCCAAGTCCGTTCTGCTGCTGGAGGCGGGGCCCGATTACCCCGATCTCGATTCGCTGCCGGAAGAGCTCAAGCAGGGCTACGCCACCGGAACGGACATCATTGTGAGCGACGACCACAACTGGCAGTTCATCGGCAAGGCGAACGACGTCGCGGAGCCGATGCTCGTCCCGCGCGGCAAAGTCACGGGCGGCACGAGCGCCATCAACGGGCAGGTCTTCCTGCGAGGGCTGACTCACGATTTCGACGACTGGGCGGCTTACGGAAACGACGGCTGGCGGTTCGAGGACGTCCTGCCCTTCTTCAGGAAGCTGGAGACGGACACGGACTTCCGCGACGACTTTCACGGGACGGAAGGACCCATCATCTGCCACAGGTTCGGGCGCGAGAGTTGGCATCCCGTCCAAGAGGGCTTTCACGCCGCCTGTCTCGCCGCCGGATTCCCCGAAACGGCGGATTTCAACGCGCCGGACGCGCGCGGGGTGGGGCCCCTCCCCTGCAACAACCCCAACGGCATACGCTGGAGCACCAATCTGGGCTATCTGAGCCAGGCGCGCCACCGTCTGAACCTGACCATCCGCGCCAACTGCATGACGCGGCGCGTGCTGTTCGACGGCGTCCGGGCGCGCGGCGTGGAGGTCGAGAGCGGCGGCGAGCGCTTCACCGTGGAAGCGGACGAAATCATCCTGAGCGGCGGCGCGATTGGCAGCCCGCAGTTGCTGATGCTGTCCGGCGTGGGACCAGCCGACCATCTGGCGGACATGGGAATCCCCCTAGTCCGCGACCTGCCGGGCGTGGGAAGGAACTTCAGCGACCATCCGCTGATTTTCATTGACGCCACCGTGAACGACGGCGTGAAACTTGACCGGTTCGCCCCCGTCTTGCAAGTCGCCTTGCGCTACACGGCGACCGAATCCGCCCGCGCGGACGACATGATGATGTGGATGGCGTCCTTCGCCACGGAGCGCATCAATCGGGGCGGCAACCGCATGGAGGCGACGGGAATCCGCATCACGACGTCCGTCTTTCTCGCGGCGAGCAAGGGGCGGATTACGCTCGCGTCCGCGGATCCGAACGTCCAGCCGTTCCTGGATTACCGCCTGCTTTCGGACGCCGAAGACCGCCGGCGGATGCGCGAGGCGGTGAGAATCGCCGTCGATTTGATGAAGCGCCCGCAGCTCGCCGCGCTGATAAGCGAGCGCTTCAGCCCGCCCGATTCGGCGCTTGAATCGGACGACGCGCTGGACGAGTGGATGCTCCGCGAAGTGACCACAGGGCAGCATCTCACAACCACCTGCAAGATGGGGCCCCAAACCGACCCGCTGGCGGTGGTGGACTCGCGCCTGCGGGTTTACGGCGTGGAAAACCTGCGCGTGGCGGACGCCTCCGTTATGCCCGACACCGCCCGCGCCAACACGAACGTGACCACGATGATGATAGGCGAGCGCGCGGCGGATTTCGTTCTGCGGGGCGCCTAAGACGGGAAAACGCGGCGGCGATTGGACATTTTCGCGCGCAACGATGATAATAACGGCGGCGGCTTTCCGCGCCGACCGAAAACGAACGGACTGACTAAAGGAAAGGAGAACGGCGAACATGGTTCAGCAGCAGGCGGCGATTCTGAGGCCGGAGACGATGGTCGAGGAATTCCGAAAGAACGGCGTGACGCACGTCGTGACGATACCGGACAGCGAGACCAACTATCTCTACGAGCTCATGGAGCAGCAGGAATGGCTGGACGTGGTGCCGGTGTCGCGCGAGGGCGAGGCTTGGGGGACGGCGCTCGGCTTGAACATCGCCGGCAAGGTGCCGGTGGTGCTGGTGCAGAACACGGGGATGCTGGAGTCGGGCGACTCGATTCGCGGCATGGCGATAGACGCGGGCTTCCCGCTGGTGATGGTCGTCGGCTATCGCGGCTGGACGCGGCGCGGGGTGATCGCCGACTCCGTGGCGCGCTACACGGAGCCGTTCCTCAACGCCTTCGGGATAGACTACTACCTCGTCGAGCAGAATGAGGACGGCGACCGCATCTCGGTGGCGTTCGACCAGGCGCGCGCCACGAACAAGCCCGTCGCCATCCTCGTCGGCGACGAGTATCACGGATTCAACAGGTAAGCGGAGGGGGAAACGCGAAATGATAGACGCCCAAGACATATTCAAAGCGTTCAAGGAGCATCGCGGGGACGCCATAGTGACGACCGCCGGCACGGCGGGGCGCTACTGGACGGACTTCAGCGACAACGAGCGGCGGGACGTCTCGCTGGGCGGGGCGATGGGGCAGTCGACCTCCGCCGCGCTCGGCTTGGCGCTGGGGCTGCCGGACGAGAAGGTGGTAATGTTCGACGCCGAAGGGTCGCTGCTGATGAACCTCGGCGCGATAGCGTCCATCGCCGGCATGAAGCCCGCCAACTTCTACCACATCCTGCTGGACAACGAATGTTACGCCACCACCGGCGGCCAGCCCGTCCCCAACGCGCAGGGGATAGACTACGCGATGATGGCGAAAGGCGCGGGCTACGCCGCGACGTACAGCTTCGACGACCTCGAAGAGTTCAGCACCAGCGTGGGCGAGATAATGAACGAGGCGGGCCCCGTGTTCGTCGCAATCAAAATCAACCCCGAAGTCCAGAACATGCCCATCGGCTTGCGCGAGCGCCGCCCAACCCGCAGCCGCGCCGAAACGGTGCGAACCCTGCGCGAGGAGTTGGGGATAGAGTAGCGGGGGATTTAGACGCGCTCCGTTTCGCCGTCCGTCCGCGCATGTTCGGGCGGCGGGCGGGGCGGGTTTTTCCATCCGCGAAAAGGTCGAAAGACGGGGAAACGCAAAGGCGCGAAGGCGCAGAGAGCGCAAAGGGGGGATGGACGGTTATCGCTCCCGATTTCGCCCCCCGTCATTCCCGCGAAAGCGGGAATCCAGTCGGCGACCGCCGTTTTGCGGTCTGTGAATCCGCGCAAAACTGCGCCTGGCGGCGCAGGCGCCCTCACCCTAGCCCTCTCCCATCAAGGGAGAGGGGATTTATCGCTCGCGATTCAAGCCTGATTTCGAGTGGCTAACTTGGCTGGCGTTCTCTGGATTCCCGCCTTCGCGGGAATGACGAGTTGGCGCGGCGATGAGTCCGGGGCGTCGCAGGAATTCTGAAAATCCTATAATCCCGCAAATCCCGATTCTGACGAAACCGCCGCATCCAACAGGAACAAAAAATCACCCAAACCGACACAGCCGAAATCGCCGTCATCGGCGGCGGGCCGGGGGGCGCGGCGGTTGCGGCTTCGCTGGCGCGGCGGGGGCGGCGCGTCGTTCTGCTTGAGCGCGAGCGGTTTCCGCGCGACCACGTCGGCGAGTCGCTCTTGCCGGCGTCCATGCCGGTTCTGCGCGAGCTGGGCGTCTTGGAGCGCGTGGAGCGCGAGGGGTTTCCCAAGAAGTACGGCGCTACCATGCTCTGGGGACGGCGGCGCGAGCCGTGGAGCTGGCGGTTCGCGGAAACCAACCGAACTTATCCGCACGCCTATCAGGTATGGCGTCCGACCTTCGACGCCATCCTGCTCGACAACGCGCGCGAAAGCGGCGTCGACGTCCGCGAAGGATGCTCGGCGACGGCTCCGCTGGTTGACGGCGGGGACGGCGGCGGGCGCGTCCGCGGCGTGGCGTATCGCGGCGCGGACGGGGGCGAGCGGCGTCTGGCGGCGGATTGGGTCGTGGACGCCAGCGGGCAGGCGTCCGTCGTCGGGCGGGCGCTGGGCTTGCGGCGGTGGGACGACCGCTTCCGCAACATGGCGCTCTACGCATACTATCGGGGCGGTCGGCGGCTTCCGGGCGCGGACGCCGGCAACATCTTCATAGAATCCTATGAGGGCGGGTGGACTTGGCACATTCCCCTGCGGAACGGCGGCGCGAGCGTGGGCGCGGTGGTGGATTCGGAACGCGGACGGCGCGACATAGCCGAGTGGGGAGTCGCCGGCTGCTACGAAAGGCACATCGGCGCGGCGGCCATCACGCGGGACATGCTCGCGGACGCCCGGATGACGCGCGCGCCGAGCGTCGTGCGCGATTGGTCCTATACATCCGAGCGCATGGTCGGGGACGGCTGGCTGCTGGTCGGGGACGCGGCTTGCTTCGTGGATCCGCTCTTTTCGTCTGGCGTCCATCTCGCCCTAATGTCGGCGACGATGGCGGCGGCTTACATAGACGCGGCGTATCGCGACGAGACGCTCCGCCAGTCCGCCGCGCCGGTTTACGAGCGCGTGTACCGCGCCGAGTACAGCCACTTCCGCGAGCTGGCGCGGCTTTTCTACGCCAGCAACCGGGCGGTGGAATCATATTTCTGGGAAGCGCGCCGCCTTCTGGGGGAGCCGGACGACGCGGACGCCCGCGCCGCGTTCATCCGCGCGGTCGCCGGGCAGTCGCCGCGCGGCTACGAGCGCGCCGTTCTCGCCAGCGGCGCCCTGCCGGACGAGACGCGCGCGGCGATAGAGGGCGTGGAATCCGCTCGGCGCGAGCGCGCGGCGGCTTTCGAGGCGGCGGACCTGGCGCGCGCCGTCCCGTCGCTGACGGCGGGGACGCGAATCGAGCGCCGCCCCATCTTCGCGGACGGCGAATTCCAGTGGAGCCGCGTTTTGGTCAGCGGCGACCGTCCGGAGGGCGTCCCCGTAAGCCCGCTGGTGGCGGCGCTGGCGGCGAGAATGGACGGACGCGCCTCCGCATCGCAGCTGGCGGCGGACATTTCGCGCGGAATCGCGTCCCCCGCCGAGCGCGAGAGGGCGGCGCGGGCGGCGGTCGAAACCCTGCGAATCCTGGCAGCGGAGGGCGCGGTTCGGTTCGAGGGAAGGGAGACGGGGTAGGGTAGGATGCATGCATACATGAAAAGACTCGCGGTTTCGCTGGCAATCGTCGTCGCCGCCTTGGGGCCTCCGATGATGCTGGCGATTTCCGTGAGCGCAATCGCCGGATATGTCCGGGGCGAGCTCGCTCTCGCGCTCGAACTTCTCCGGATCTCCGCCACGCTTGGGGTTTGGTGGGTTTGCGCGATTGTCGCGGCGGTGAACATCGGCTCGCCGGCGCCCGCCATGCAGATGCTCTTGTCGGCGGGGGGCTCGACCGCCTTCTGCGGCGTCGCGGCGGCGGCGTCCGTATTCTTCGCCCCAGACCTTGTCAGCGCGTATGCGACTTGCCTAATCTTGTCCCTGCCAATGCTGGCGCTCGCCGCGATGAACTTGCGGCTGGTGAAACGGCGAGCGGCGCTGGGCTGAGCGGGCGGGCGATTCCAGCCTATCCAACCGCTTGGCGAAATGCGGATATTGCGCTCGGATGGCGTCCAGTTGACATGAAGAATCTCGCAGTTTCAACCGCAATCGTCATCGCCGCCTTCGGGCTTCCCGTGATTTTGGCGACTTCCGCGGATATGGTCGCCATGATCGACGGACGCATCCAAGACGAAGGCGCTCTGGCGCTTGGGTTTTTCGAGTTCGTCGTAAAAATCGCGGTTTGGGGGGCTTGCGCGATTGCGGCGGTCGTCAACCGCGAATCGCCGGCGGTCGCATCGCTGCTGCTCAGGTCATCGGCGGCTTCGACCGTTCTCTGCGCCGCCGCGACGCTGGCGGGGCTGTTCGTCATAGTCGGGCTTTTCACAACGTTCGCAATGTGCCTGGTTCTGTCCCTGCCGACGCTGGCGTTCGCCGCGATGAACGCACGGCTGGCGAAGCGGCGAACAGCGGCGGGCTAGGGGCGCTAGGTTGAGCGGGCGACCGACTCCAGCCTATCCAACCAGTTGGCGAAATGCGGACATTCGGCTCGGATGGCGTCCAAGCCTATTGCCCTCGCTCCTCTCACCCCTAGAACTGGCTTGCGGTACACGTCTATCGGGGCGACAAGGCTTTCAATCCGTTTGGACGGCGCGCCTTCGGGGGAATCGTCTATATCCTCCGGCGTGGGGAATCGGTCGCGGATTTCCTGAAGGGCGGGCGCCAATTCGGGGTAGCCAACACCGGCGGCGAACTTTTGGCAGTCGCTGAAAAGAACCGCCTCGAATTCGTGGAGCATGACGTAGGGGATTAGTTTCGCGTTGGCGGCGGCTTCCATTCCCATGTCTTGGAGTATCGCGCGCTCGACGAAACTCGCCCTTTCAGCGGTCGGCAGCGCGCTTGATTCGGCGCGACCGGGCCAGTCCTCCGGCAGTCCGTAGTAGTCCACTATCGTGGTTACATAGGCGTTCGTCCGCAGGTGCATTTCAATGTTCGTTTTCGCCTGACGCCACGCGCAAATTCCCGCGCCGCTGCCGGTTATCAACCACGCGGAAACGGACGAATAGCCAACCGTCCGCAAGCGGGGAGCCAGGATTTCGCGGACGAATTCTATCTCCGTCTTTCCCTCTACGAGTACGACTATGTCCATCGCGGCGCGGTTTCCTTCGCCCTGTTTCCCCCCAACCCGTTCATCTCCCACAGCTGGCCCAGTCTGTAATCCGTAAGCCATACGGCGAGCTCGTCCGAGTTTGGGCGGGATAGCTGGGTCGCGCCGTCGACTCTGTCGGCGACTACCAAGTCATCGAGGGTGAACTCGTCCACCAGTCTCTGCGATTGGGTGGTTAGGATTACGCGCGAGTAGGCGGACGCGCGCTGAATCATGTTCGCCAGAAGGTAAATGGCGTCGTGATGCAAGCTCAGCTCCGGCTCGTCCAGCAGTATGGTCGGCGGGATAAGCTCTTTGGGCTGGTACAGCAACGCCGCCAGCGCTATGAAACGGAGCGTTCCGTCGGACAGCGAAGATGCGTCCCATACGCGCTCCGAATTCGCGTGCAGCCACTCCAGCATGATGAACTTGCCGTCCGCGCCGCGCGGCTCGAGGTGGAAATCCCGAACGAACGGCGCGGTGAGCCAGATGATGTGTTTTATCGTGTTGTATTCTCGCGGATATTCCTCGCGCAACCTGTACAGGAACGCGGCGAGATTCGAGCCGTCGGCATGCAGATGGCGGTCTAGCCTGACTTCCGTAGTCTTCTTCATCGGGGAGTGAAACCCCGCGTCGCGGAAGTGGTGTATGCGGAAGCTGTCCAATCCGCGCGCGACGCGCTTTGCGATTGACTTGTCCGCGCAAGGTCTGGCGGATCCGTAATCCGGAACTCGCTCCGGATATGCGATTGCCGCTTCCGGCCCGTTTGTCGGAAGACGCGACGCGCAAGGGCCCTTCGGATGAGCGGCCTTGTCCCAAACCAGCGCGGATTCGTTCGAGACGTACAGGGAATCTTGCGCGTCCGCCGCCAGCGTGATTTCGTATCCGTTGAGAAGCGGGTTGTCGTCTTGCTCGAACCATATCCCGAAAGACATTTCGGGCGTGCGCTTGGAGCCGAAGTGGAGGAAATTCTCCGCGCCGCCGTACTTTCTCACGGTATTCTGAAGAAGCCCAGACTTGAGCGCCTGCAAGAACTGGAACGCGCCTATGAAGTTGGATTTGCCGGAGCCGTTCGCGCCTATGATGATGTTGATGGGCGCGATTTTGATTTCCGTCTCGCGGACGCTCTTGAATCCGCGAACGGCGATTCGCTCGACCCTAGGCGCGCGGTCGAGCGCGGGGGATGCGATTGTGGGGGAAACGGCTTGAGTCATGGCTAAATCCGCGCGGGACTGCGCCGCTGTGCGCAGTCACCCTCACCCTAGCCCTCTCCCATCAAGGGAGAGGGGATTTGTTGGTCGCGATTTGGGCTTGGTTTCGCTGAGCATGCCCTATAATCCCATCAAGTGAGAGGGGATTTGTCGGTTGCGATTCGGGCTTGGTTTCGCTGAGCATGCCCTTGCAAGCCCATCAATGGGAAATGGATTTGTCGGTTGCGATTCGGGTTTGGCTTTGCTGAACTTGTCCTTGCAAGCGTTCAGCGCCCCGCCGGTTCGAGGGGGTCGGCGGGTCCGCGCGGCGGGTCTTCGCCGCCTTCGCCGAAGCCGGATAGGTCTAGGTCGTCCACGAAGTCGGTGAAGGCGGAGAGGCGCTCCAGCTCTTCTTCGCTGACGCCTTCCGACTCTTCGGCGCGGTCTTCGGGGACGGACGCCCTGCCTTCGGAGTCCATATGCACGCCGGCTTTGTCCACCACCGACTGGTCGGCGTAGATGGGCGCTTGGGTTCTCACCGCCAGCGCTATGGCGTCGGACGGGCGCGAGTCTATCTCGGTCTTGCCGCCCTTGTGCGACAGCACTATTTTGGCGTAGAAGGTGTCCTCGCTCAGGTCGGACACCAGTATGTGGTTGACTTGGGCGCCGAGCGAGGTGATCACCGAGTCGAGCAGGTCGTGGGTGAGCGGCCTGGGGACGGTCAGGTCCTGGAGTTTGAGCGCGATGGCGTCCGCCTCCGCCGGGCCGATCCAGATGGGAAGGTATCTGTCGGCGTCCTTCACCTTGAGGATTACCACCCTGCGATAGTTCGTCAAGCTAACGCGGATGCTGTCTATCGACATCTCCAACATAGGCTCATCTCCTGTCCTAATCCGATTGTTTCAATTCTAGTTTTGCCCGCGCCCGCTGTCAATGCGAATGTCGCGCGATTGACGCCGATTCCGCCGCCGAGCCGCGCGAGCCGGCGGACACGACCGCCTTGATGCGCTTGTCCAGCGTCGCGCGGGGCATCAGGACGCGCCTTCGGCAACTTAGGCAGCGAAGCCCGATGTCCGCGCCGAGACGGGTTATCTCCCAATCGCCGCCGCCGCATGGGTGGGGCTTTCGGAGACGGACGACGGCGCCGAGCGCGTAGGGGACGCGGGCGGCTACCACGACCGCCCTTCCTGCGCGAGGGCGCGGTTGACGCCGTTGATGACGAACTGCGCCGCCGTGCGCGCGCCGCGCCCGAAGTGGGCGGGGTGGGAAGTGGCGTAGATTATCCCGCGCGACGAGCTTATCATCAGATTGGGCGCGCCGTCGTCCAAGCCGAAGCGGACGCTGGCGCGCAAGTCGCCGCCCTGCGCGCCGACGCCGGGAACCAGCATCGGCATCCCCGGGCAGCGCGCGCGGACGCGGCGCAGGTCGTCGGCGTAAGTGGCGCCCGCCACGATTCCGACGTTGCCGGCGGCGGCGTTCCACTCGGCGGCTTTCATCGCCATCCACTCGTACATGGGCATCCGCTCGCCGTCGCGCTCCACGGGCATGTCCTGGAACTCCGCCGCGCCGGGGTTCGATGAGCGGCACCAGATTATGACGCCCTTCTCGCGGTATTCGAGGAAGGGAAGCATGGAATCCCGCCCGCCCCAGGCGTTGACGGTGGCGGCGTCGAAATCCCAAGTCTCGAACAGCGCTTTGGCGTACATTTGGTTCGTGGAGCCGATGTCGCCGCGCTTGCCGTCGGCGATTAGGACGGCGCCGGGGGCGAAGGTCTTGACGGCGTCCACGGTGCGCTCCAGGGCGCGCAGTCCCTCCAGCCCCAGCGCTTCGTAGAAGGGGAAGTTGGGCTTGTAGGCGCAGACGAGGTCGGCGGTGGCTTTGATTATGCCGGCGTTGAACTCGGCGACGTCGCGCACCGGCATGCGGGCGGGGTCGGGGTCAAGCCCGATGCAGAGCAGGCTGCGGTTGGTTTGCGACGCTTGGCGCAGTTTTTCGGCGAATGGCGGCAATTGTTCGGTCTCCGCGTTGACGCGCGAACGCGATTTCTCAGGATTGTTCGCGCTATTTTACAGTATGCTTGCGGCAAATCAAAATCGCCTCCGGCGGCGCTTCCGCCCGGCGCGGTTTTTCAAGCGAATGAGAGGACGGTTTGGCGCGATGGCTTCGCTTTCGCCGGCGCGGGTTTACGACATGCTTTTCGCCGAGTGCGGCGCTCAGGATTGGTGGCCCGCCGAGTCGCCGTTCGAGGTGATGGCCGGCGCGGTCTTGACGCAGGCGACGGCGTGGGCGAACGTCGAGAAGGCGATAGCCAACTTGCGGGACGCCGGCGCGCTGTCGCCGCGCGCAATCCGCGAGATGGACGCCGCGCGGCTGGAGGAGCTGATAAAGCCGTCCGGCTTCTACCGCGTGAAGGCGAGGCGCCTGCGGGCGCTGTGCGAGTTTCTGGGCGAGCGGTTCGCGGACGACCTGGACGCCATGCGGCGCGAGCCGGCGGAGTCGCTGCGCCGCGAGATTCTGGCAATCAACGGCGTGGGGGAGGAGACGGCGGACGACATTCTGCTCTACGCGCTGGGCGTCCCCGTGTTCGTAGTGGACGCCTATACGCGGCGTCTGTTCGGCAGGCTTGGGACGCTCGACCCGAACGCGCCCTACGCCGACCTGCAGCGCGCGCTCGAAACCGCCCTGCCGCGAGACGCCGCGCTGTTCAACGAATACCACGCCCTGATAGTGCGCCACGCCAAAGAGACCTGCCGCAAGCGCGCGCCGCGATGCGCCGCCTGCCCGCTGTCGGAGGGTTGCGGATACGCGCGGGGGGCTGGGCAATAAGCGTAATATCCGAAATCCCTCGCCGCGAAAAGTGGCATAATTATGCCATTGCGCCGGCGCGAATTCCGGGTTGGCGTTAACTAGGCAGTGTTGACATTAGAGAGAAGAGTGAGCGGGGGCAGCGGTCAAACCGCGCGGGACTGCGCCTAGCGGCGCAGACACCCTCACCCTAGCCCTCTCCCATCAAGGGAGAGGGGATTCATCGCTCGCGATTCGGGCTTGTTTTCCATGAACATACCTTTGCAAGGGGGGAAATTGGAGATTTTGGCGCGAGAATCTTCCAAATTATCCTTATGTCAACACTACCTAGCGTGTGAGGATTGGACAATGCGCGCGTTGCGGATTTACATACGCGACCCAATCGACCGCGCAGTTCCAAACGCGCTGTCGCTCTACATGCTGGGCGCGGGGCTGCTGGCGGCGGGCGTTGGGCAAATCGTCATAGCCGCGAGCGCCTATATCGTAGCGGATAACTACTACTACAACGGGGAGGATGCGGCGCTGGCGCTGATTCCCATAACGCTCGCCAACTGCGCGCTGGCGGCGGTCGCCATCTTGAACCTTCTGCGGCGCTTGTCCTCGCTGACGGCGCTTCTGCGCGGGGACAGCCCGCCGACATTCGCGGTTCGGTTCATTCATTTCGCGGTCGCCGCTCACGCCGCGCTCGCGTTGCCGTCCTTCTTGCCGTTCATGCGAATTTTCGTAGACGTTTCCCTCCCGCTGGTTTTGGACATCTCGCTGTTTCTGGCTTGGGCGTCCCTAGCCGGCGGAGCGCTGATTCCGGCGCTTGTCAACGGGTTGCATTGGAATGTCCACCGCGCGGCATTGGGCGCGGCGGCGTCCGTCGCGGTTTTCGGATGCGCCGTCGGATACGCGCCGACAGTCTATGGATGGGATTTGCGCCCGATGGGGTGGTACGCGATTCTGGCGTCCGCGATTCCCGTTTTGGCGTTCTTGTCCATATTTCTGCGGCGATATGTCCGCGCCTTCTCCGAAAGCCGTTGGCGGCGGCGCGGTCTTGCGGTCGCGTTGTTCGCGGCGCTCATCTGCGCGTTGGCGGCGCAGATGGCGGCGAACCCCGCCGACAGGTTCGGCGGCGAGCTGCGGGCGGCGCTTGAGGGCGGAGCGGACGAAATCATGTTCTCCGATTTGACCGATTTCAAGTGGGACGCGGTCGAGATATATGACCCCTATACTTGGGAAGATAGTCTATCTCCCGCCGCGCGCGAGGGAACGGACATGATTTCGCGGTCGCGTTTCGGATACAACGAAATACTCGATTTCGTCGTGTTTCTGAAAGATGGCGAAGTCGTCCATTACGAAGTCGTTTGGCGGGACAACCACACAATCCGCTATCCCCGCGACGCAACCTATCCTTGGTCGTTGTCGCCTGAAGACGCGGTTTTCAGTGTGGAGCGCGACTCGGACGGCTATCGGATATTGGAAATCGCGGACTGACATAGCCGAGCCAATGGAGACCGTCCCCATGAAAACCCCGCGCCCTACAACAATCTCACTAACGCTCCCCCTGGCGAACGTGCTCTGGACGCTTGGAAGCGTCCTGCTCGCGGACGCGCTGGCTCATGTCATCCTGGCGATGCCTTTCGCCAACTTCCCGGAAGGCGACTTTTTGGATTACACGCTGTTCGTCTTCGCGCTCGCGATGGGGTCGACGGCGGCGATTGTCGCGGTCTTCTCTCTGGTCGCGGCTCTGGTTGGGACGATTGTTTGGGCGTTGTTGCGCGGGCCTGGGACGCTCCGCGCAGACGATGAGCGGTTCGGCAAAGCGGCTCTCTTCATCCACATATCGGTCTTGGTTCGTTCCGTCGTCATATGCGTCAACCTGACGGAGATAATTGAAGGGGGGTTTTTCACGTTGCCGGCGGTCGTCTGGACGTCCCTGGCGAGCTTGACATCGCTTTTGGCGCTTCTAAGCTGGCTGCATTGGAACGCCCGCCACGCCGCGATGGGCGCGGCGGCGTCCGTCTTGGTTTTCGGATGCGTCGTCTGGTACGCGCCCGCCATCTACGGATGGGATTTGCGCCCGATGGGGCGGTACGCGATTCTGGCGACCGCCGTTCCCGTTCTGGCGTTTCTAGCCTTGTTTCTGAGGGGCGCGCCTGTATTCTCCAAAAGCCGCTGGCTGCGGATTGGGACGGCGGTCGCGCTGTTCGCGGCGCTCGCCGTGGCGGTGGGGGCGCATATGGCGGAGAATCCGCCCGACGTCGCGTTCAGCGAAAATCTGCAAGCCGCGCTAAGCGTGCGTACAAACCCAATCAGGTTCTCGGAGTTGACGGATTTCGAGTGGGACGCGGTTGAAATGTACAACTCATACACCCAGCGGGACGTTTTCTCAGCCCTCGCGCTTGAAGGCACGGATGTAGTCTCGCGGTCGTACTTGGGACACAACGAAGTAGGCGATTTGACGGTGTTCATAAAGGACGGCGAGGTGGTATATTACGAGATGGTTTGGGATGACAGGCATGCCTTCGTATCTCCGGGCAGTCCCGTCGTCTTGACGCCGGAAGACGCGGTTTTCAACGTGGAGTACCGCGACAGCGGCTACCGATACTTGACACTCGCGGAGTGAATCGCCGCTCCGACGCCGAGATGAATCCGCCGCCCGAATCCCGCCGTCCGTCATCGCCTTGTTGGGGCATGTTTGGGATTGCTGTCAATCCGCGCAAGACTGCGCCTAGCGGCGCAGACACCCTCATCCTAACCTTCTCCCATCAAGGGAGAAGGGATACGTTGGCTTCATTTCAGGTTTGATTTCGGGTGGCTATCTTGTCCCCGCCTTCGCGAGGATGACGTTGTTGGTCGACTCTGGATTCCCGCCCCCGCTTCCGCGAGGGTGACGTTCTTTCGCGGGAATGACGGAGGCGGGGGCGCGGAAGTGACGAAAAGCGTCCAATCCGCGCCCCGGTCGGACGGCGCGGGGGCGGGCGCTTTTCGATTCGTCCACGTCGCGGCGATAGTTCACGTCGCGGTCGCGGTCTTGTCTTTGCAATCGGAAGCGGAGAAGGTCGGTTGGTTCGCCGAGTTAGCCACGACGCTGATTTGGGCGGAGACGGCGGCGGCGCTGGCGCTTTTGGCGGTCTTGAATCGGCGGCGGCGGTTGTCGCGGTTCGCGGCGGCGGGCGCGGTTCAGACGATTTCCGCGCCTCGATACGAATTGTCGCGCGGGATGGGCGCGGCGCTGTCCGACGGCGGGGGCGATATTCGCCTGTCGGAGCTGACCGGTTTCGAGTGGGACGTTGTCGAAATCTACGCCGTGCCTTCGGACGGAAATCTCACGCCAACCGGACGCGGCGGGTAAACCTGCTCGACCGTCTGATGCACGGCGCGGGCGAAGAATCCGGCATGTTCGTGTTCGCCAAAGACGGGAAGGCGGTTTACAGGGAGGCGCTGGCGTCGGAAATCGCCTATATTGAGTATCGCTACAACCTTTCGGACTCTTTGCGCGCGGATTTCGTCAACCCCATCATTCTGAAGCGCGCGGACGCCGCGTTCGCGCTTGTGTACGCTTACGGAGCCGACTTCGCCCCGACGCTCACGGTCAAAGACGCGGCGGCGCTCACGCGCTAGACCGGCGCGGGCTTGCCGGCGGGCTTTCAACGGTTAGGAATGGAATCATGCGCGCGTTGCGGATTCACATACGCGACCCCATCGACCGCGTCGTCCCATACGGGCTGTCGCTCTACATGCTGGGCGCGGGGTTGCTGGCGGCGGGCGTTGGGCAAGCCGTCATAGCGGCGGCGGACGTCCATCCCGACCGCCGCCTCGAGGCGGGGTTGGCGTTGCTCGCCCTGATACTACCCAACTGCGGGCTGGCGGCGGTCGCCGTCTTGAACCTTCTGCGGCGCGCGTCCTCGCTGGCTTCCCGCTTGAGCGGGGACAGCCCGCCGACATTCGCGGTTCGGTTCATCCACTTCGCGGTAGCCGCCCACGCCGCGCTGGCGCTGGCGCTCCTCCTGCCGCTTCTCGAAACGCTCTTGGACGCCTACATATTGCTGTTTCTGGTTTGGACGTCCCTAGCGGGCGGGGCGCTGATTCTGGCGCTTATCAACGGGCTAAATTGGAATATCCGCCGCGCGGCATTGGGCGCGGCGGCGTCCGTCGCCGCCTTCGGATGCGCCGTCTGGTACGCGCCTGCCATCTACGGGTGGGATTTGCGCCCGATGGGGTGGTACGCGATTCTGGTATCCGCGATTCCCGTCTTGGCGTTCCTAACCTTGTTCTTGGGGCGATATTCTGGCGCCTTCTCGGCGAGCCGTTGGCGGCGGCGGGGGTTGGCGGTCGCGTTGTTCGCGGTGCTCATCTGCGCGTTGGCGGCGCAGATGATTGCGAACCCCGCCGACAGGTTCGGCGGCGAGTTGCGGGCGGCGCTTGACGGCGGCGCGTCCGAAATCAGGTTCTCGGAGTTGACCGATTTCGAGTGGGACGCGGTCGAGATATACGTCCCCTATACATTCAACGAAAGCCTGTCCCCAGCCGCGCGCGATGGGATGGACATAACATCCAGGTCGCATCTGGGCTTCAACGAAGCGATTGATTTCATCGTGTTTATGAAGGATGGGGAAGTCGTCTATGGGGAAATCGTCTGGCACGACAACTACAAGTTCAAGTACCGGGAAGACCGCCCGCATCCTTGGAGCGTCCCGCGAGAAGACGCCGTTTTCAGGGTGGAGCGCGATTCGGACGGCTTTCAGCGGTTGGACATCGCGGACTGACATAGCCGAGCGAACGGAGGCAATCCCCATGAAAACCCCGCGCTTTCCGACCGTCGCGCTGACGCTCCCCGGAGCGGGGACGCTTTGGTCGCTCGGAATCATCCTGCTCGCGGACGCGCTGGCGCTCGCGGGGCTGGCGTCGCCTCTTTCCGAATCCTGATTCTGGCAATCCGCATGCCCTTGTCATTCGCGGCTTGACACCCCCCATCAAAACGCTATCATAGCCCTTATCCCCGCCCGCGAACGGCGCGAATCACTGAGGAGCGACGCCATGCCGAACCGAATCGCGGCGATTGTTTCGGCGTTCGCGCTTATCGCGTTCGCGCTCTCGGCGGTCGGATGCGAGTACGACCGGGGCGTCTCCGCGTTCAAGGCGGCGGACGACGGGACGGTTCTCGCGATAATCGCCAGAGGCGGCGCGGGCGCGGGCTTGGCAATCGCGGGCGCGGCGTCCCCCGCCCCGCCGGACGGCGATTATCAATACGGATACGCCGAATACAAGAGCGCCGACGGCGGGTTGACATGGTCGCCGAATCCGGACCGCGAACGAACCGACGACATTCAACCGACCCAAAGCGCCGAGACGCCGCGCGGCGCGTATTCCATAGGCGATTTCGGCGTCGAGCGAACGGACGCGGGCGGATTGCGAGAAACGGTTTACTCCACCGAGCATCTGCGCGGGGACGCCAACCGGTGGTTGCAGAACAACGCGACCAGCGCGCTGGGCGGCAGAATCTTGGCGGCGCGCCCAAGCGCCGTTGTCTATCACGTCGACAGCGGCAACGTCATAGTCGGCGTTGGGATTCAGGGCGCGGCGGTGGAAACGCCGGATGGACGCTGGCGGCGGGTCGGCGTGGGTCCGTACGTTCCGACGGACTTTTCCCTTCCCGTCAAGAGGCGCGCGCTGTTGGAGCGGGGCTGGTTCGTCGGCGCGATTGCGGCGGCGCTTTCGCTATTCTCGCTGACGCTCGCGGCGGCGGCGTCCGCATACGAACATGATGGAAAGAATCGCGGCGTCGCCGTGCATCTAGGATTCATCATCGCGATTCCGATTGCGTCGCTGACGGTCGCGGCGTTGGACGGCTCGCCGGGCGGCTCGCTGTACATGCTGACCGCGCTCGCCGGAGTAGCCATGTCGTGGATAATGGTTCTCATCGCGTCCACATTCGAACGCGGCAACCTCGACCGGCGTAAATTCGCCCTAATCGGCTGCGCCTGGCCGTTGCCGATTGTCATGGAATTGCTGTTCCCGTTCGACTTCGGGCTTTTCAACTACGGCGGCTACGGCGACATTGTTGTGTTGGCGGTCATCATCGCGGCGTTCATAGCCCTGATTCCGCCGCTGGCGCTCCAAGCGCGAATAATGGCGCGGCGTTGGACTGCGTTCGCGGCGGCGTTTCTGGTCATGAATGCCCTCGTCGCGCTGGCGTTCGCGGCGTGGATACATCTAAACCTAAACCTTCTCGCCGCGCAGGTCGCGATTGCGGCTTTGGCCGGGCTGACCGCCGCCGTCTTGGGTTGGCGCGTTGGGCGCGCGGCGAAAGAATCCTGAAAATCCTATAATCCCCCAAATCCTGATTCTGACAACGGAAACCATCCCCATGAAAACCCCGCGCTTCCCGAATATCGCGCTGACGTTGCCCGGAGCGGGTACGCTTTGGTCGCTCGGAATCATCCTGCTCGCGGACGCGCTGGCGCTCGCGGGGCTGGCGTCGCCTCTTTCCGAATTCCCCTATGTCACGCTCTTTGATTACACTTGGCTTGATTTGGCGTTCGCGCTCACGTCGGTTGCGGCGAACGCGGCGGGCGCGGCGCTGGCGGCGGCGATTATCTTTCTGTCGCTGAAAAGGCAACGCGCGCGGCTTGTGGACAAGGCGCGGCACGATGGGGCGCGCCTGTTCGTCCACATAGCGGTTTTGGCGCATGCCGCCGTCGCGTCGCTAACCCTGCCGACTGCGCTGGACGGCGGGCTGATGCCGCCTGAAATCATCTGGACGGCGCTGGCGGGCGCGGCGCTGGTCTTGGCGGTTGCGGACAGGATGATATGGAGCGGCGGCTGCGCGCTGGCGGGCGCGGCGGCGTCCGTCTTGGTTTTCGGATGCGCCGTTTGGAACGCGCCGGACATTTACGGGCGGGATTTGCGCCCGATGGGGTGGTACGCGATTCTGGCGTCCGCGATTCCCGTTTTGGCGTTCTTGTCCATATTTCTGCGGCGATATGTCCGCGCCTTCTCGGAAAGCCGCTGGCGGCGGCGCGGGTTGGCGATTGCGCTGTTCGCGGCGCTCGCCGGGTCGTTGGCGGCGCAGATGGCGGCGAACCCCGAAAGCGCCGAGTTCAGCGAAAGCCTGCGGGCGGCGGCGGTCAGCGGGCAAAGCCGAATCAGATTCTCGGAGTTGACGGGTTTCGAGTGGGACGCGGTCGAGTTGTACAGCGGAGGCTATCTGTCCGCCGGGGATTTCTCCCCCGCCGCGCGCGAAGGCGCGGACATTATGAGCAGAAGGCGCGTCGCGGTCAGCGAATCGCTGGAGCTCGCGGTGTTCACAAAAGACGGGGAAGCGGTCTATCACGAAGTCTTTTGGGGGGATGGATACTACATTCAATATCCGCCGTCCGCCAACTCCATGGTTCTGAAGCGCGAGGAGGCGGTTTTCAATCTGGGATATAGCGCATACGGAACCCCGCGATTGACCCTCGCGGAGTGAGCGGCGTTGCGGGCGTCAAGCCGTCCGCCGGCGCGAGCGCGAGTTGGCTGACGGGTTCGGCTACAGGGACGGCGGCGCTTTTGGGGATGGCGTAGTTGGCACGCGAGACGCCGTTCGCGCTCGGCGTCCCAGTCGTTGAAATAGTCGGCGTGGCGTCCGGCGTAGGGCGGGTCGCAGTAGATGAAATCGCCGTCCCGCGCCGTTGCGATTGCGGCGGAGAAGTCTTGGCGCTCCAGCCGATAGTCGCCCGCGCGCAAGATGTCCGCGACCGCCTGAATCTGGTTGGCGATTTTGGTGACATACGGCTTGGCGAATCGGTCGGGCTTGCGGCAGAAGGGGACGTTGAACTCGCCTTTGCGGTTGAACCGAATCAGTCCGTTGAAGCAGGCGCGGTTCAGAAAGAGGAAGTCGAGCGGGTCTCCGAGCGCGTTGAAGCGGTCGCGGATTTCGTAGTAGCGCCCGCCGTCCGAGCGCCGCAGGGCGTCGCCCTCCGTTTCGAGAAAGCGGCGCGCGGACGCGGGGGTGATTTCGCCCTCCGCGACGGCTTTGTAGAATCGGATGATGTGCGGGTTGGAATCCGCCAGCAAGGCGCGCTTGGGGCGCAAGTTGAACGCGACGACGCCCGACCCCATGAACGGCTCTATCCAAGTTCCGCTTCCGCCGAAATCGGCGGGGACGGCTTGGCGTATCCACGGAACCAGCTTGGTTTTGATGCCCTGGCATTTGATGGGCGGGACGATTGTCTTGGGAACGTTCATCGCCGATTGTCGCGGGGGATTATGAGGGACGGGGCGCCGCCTCTGTAACGGACGAATTCATCTAGGCAGTGTTGACATTAGAGAGAAGAGCGGGCGGGGGCGGCGGGCAATCCGCGCGGGACTGCGCCTAGCGGCGCAGGCACCCTCACCCTAGCCCTCTCCCATCAAGGGCTTGCAAGGGTATGTTTCTGGCTGGCAGACTGCGCCTAGCGGCGCAGGCACCCTCACCCTAGCCCTCTCCCATCAAGGGAGAGGGGATTCGTTGGTTGCGCGCGACGCTTGTTTTCCGTAAACATACCTCTGCAAGCCCATCAAGGGAGAGGGGATACGTCGGCTTCAATTCAAGCCTAATTCCTAGTGGCTATCTCCGTTGGCAAACTCTGGATTCCCGCCTTCGCGGGAATGACGGGGGCGGGGCGCGAGAATCTTCCAAATTATCCTTATGTCAACACTACCTAGGGACGCGATTTTCTTCAGGTCGCCGGATTCGGTTTTGACGGTGATTTGCCGAAATTCATCCAATAGTCTTCGAACCATTCTTCGCCGAGATTGGCGAACATGCCGTTGCCTCGCAAGACGTCTTGTATCTTGCGGATGCTGCCGATGTTGGCGGCGCTTCCCGAATCGGGCTTGTCGGCGGCGATTTTTCCATGCGCCATTGTATCCGAATCGTCAAGCGCGCGCTAGGCGCGTCCGTCGCCGAATCAAAGCGCCGTCTCTTTCGCCGGATTCCCCCCGCGCCCTTCTCGAAAGGTGTATGATGGCAGGGCATTTATCCAATAGTTGGCGAGCGGGGCGCTTTCGCGAATCCCATCGCCGGCTGCAAGCTCGCAATCGCGGAGGCGCTCCAATGGCGGATACGGTCAGGCTCGGAAGCGGACGGTTCAAGTATGAAGTAGCGGTCGGCTGGGAGAAGCTCCCCGACGGGGTGGGTTGGCGGGAAGTCGCCGGCGTCATCACGGACGCGGACGACAATGTGTACGCCTTCAGCAGGGGCGGCAACCCGGTCGTCGTGTTCGACAAGGATGGCGAATTCCTGAGAACTTGGGGCGAAGGGCTGTTCACCCGCGCGCACGGCATCAGCCGCGGGCCGGGCGGAACGTTCTACTGCGCGGACGACGGCGACCACACCATCCGGCAGTGTTCGCCGGAGGGCGAGGTGCTTATGACCATCGGCGTTCCGGGGGAGCCGGCGGCGGCGTTCAGCGGGGAGCCGTTCAACCGCTGCACGCATGTGGCGACCGACCCCGAAAACGGCGATTTGTTCATTTCGGACGGCTACGGCAATAGCCGCGTCCACAAGTACAGCGCGGACGGCGAGCGCATCGCATCCTGGGGCGAGCCGGGCGTGGAGCCGGGGCAGTTCAACATCGCCCACAACATCGCCACCGACCGCGACGGATTCGTTTATGTCTGCGACCGCGAAAACCACCGCATCCAGATTTTCGACCGGAACGGCAAGCTCGAAGACATTTGGACGAACGTCCACCGCCCCTGCGCGATATATATAGACGGCGACCAGCGCGTTTATGTGGGCGAGCTGGGTTGGGGAATGGCGGTCAACCGCGAGATGCCCAACATAGGGCCTCGCGTGTCCATAATGACGCCCGCCGGCAAGGTTCTGGAGCGGCTTGGCGACGGCTGGGGGCTGGCGACCGGGCAGTTCATCTCGCCGCATGGCATAGCGGTGGATTCGCGGAAGAACATTTACGTCGCGGAAGTGGCGCACACCAACATAAGCCACACCGGAACGCCGCCGGCGGGCGTCCGCGCCTTTCAGAAGCTGGCGGCGGTCGGCGGCGGCTAGGCGAAGGGGCTTGGCGAAAGGGGCTTGGCGAAAGGCGCGCGCCGCGCCTAACCCCGCGCCGCCGTCCATGCTATAATCGCCGCGCCGATTTCTTCTCACCCCCGGACGCGATTATGACGCTCAAGAGACCGAACGCCATCCGGCGCGCGGCGAACATCCCGCATCTGGCGGCGCTTAGGCACCGCGATTACAGGTTCACCTGGTTCGCCAACATGTGCTCCGGCGCCGCCATGTGGTCGTTCATCGTCGCCATATCGTGGCTGATTCTGGAGCGCTCCGACCGCTCCGGCGACGTGGGAATCATCACATTCGCCTCCATGCTGCCGTTTCTGTTGGTGTCGCCGGTGGCGGGGATGGTGGCGGACAGGTTCGACCGGCAGACGATTGCGCGGTTCACTTTTCTCGCCAACATGCTGGTGACGGCGGCGGTGGCGGCGCTGGCGCTGACGGGGATTCTGAACCTGTGGCATCTGGCGGCGCTGACGTTCATCTCCGGCTCGATGCGCTCGGCGCAGGAGCCGGCGATAGCCTCGCTCATCCCCAACCAAGTGCCGCGCGAGGATTTGCTGAACGCCATCACGCTCAACGCGGCGACCCGTCACGGCGCGCGGTTTTTCGGGTTGCTGGTGGCGTCGCCGCTGCTGGCGATAGACGCCGTGGGCGCGCCGGGGGTTCTCGCCCTGAGCGCCGTCTTCCAGGCGGCGGGCTTGGCGTTCATGGCGATGGCGCGGACGCGCTCGCGCGGCGAGGCGTCCCCCCGCTCCGGCTGGGTTCGCAGCATGTGGGACGGGCTGACCTACATCTACACCAGCAAGATGATTTCCATTTTCATCCTGCTGGTCGCCTTCCACTGCGCGCTGGTCATGTCTTACGAATCCATCCTGCCGGTGTTTTCAAGCGACCAGCTGGGGGCGGACGACGGCTCGATTCTCGGCTACATCTACATGGGATTCGGAATCGGCTCGCTGGCGGCGGTGGCGCTCATGGCGGGCGTCCGCGACGAACGGAAAAAGGGGCAGTGGCTGCTCTGGACGGGCGTAATCAGCGGCGTCGGCCCCATTCTCTTGGCGGTCACGCCGGCTGTGTTCGCGGAGTACACCGCGCTGGGCAGAGCGGTCGCCCCCGGAGTCGACGCCGGTTGCGGAGCCGTGTTCGGCGTAGTCCGCTCGTTCCCCGTGTTGGACGGATTCGGCGAGCTCTGCCAGCAGAGTCCGCCCATCATCTTGGCGGTCGCGGTCTCGGCGGTCATGGGCGGCGCGCAGTCGGCGTTCATGGCGCTCACCAACACCTACGTCCAGACCATCGCGCCCGACCGGTTGCGCGGGCGCATCTCCAGCCTGTACATACTGCACGCGGGCGGCATCATGGCGTTCGCCAATCTCGGCTACGGCTTCATCGCGGACGCCTTCTCCGCCCCGCCCATTCTCATGGCGACGGCGGCGGCGTTCCTGCTGTTCCTGTTCTCCGCCAACGTCAGCCTGCCCGATCTGCGCCGAGTCTATAGAACGGGCGCGGCGGCGGCGTGAAATATCCGCCCTTCTCCGGAGGTTTCCCCCATGACAGTCAGAAAAGCGGTCATCCCCGTCGCCGGATTCGGGACGCGGTTTCTGCCGGCGACGCTTTCCGTCCCGAAGAACGCCCTGCCGGTGTTCGACACGCCGTCCATCCACTACTGCGTGGAAGAGGCGGCGCGGGCGGGAATCGAGGAAGTCGTGTTCGTGGTTTCCGACGGACAAGACGCCATCCCTCGCTATTTCGCCGGGTCGCCGGAGCTGGAGCGCGCGCTGGCGGCGAGGGGCGACGACCATGCGCTGAATCTGGTTCGGGGCGTCCGCGAGATGGCGCGGATAACTTGCGTTACGCAGACCGAGCAACGCGGCTTGGGACACGCCGTCCTCGCGGCGCGCGAGGCGGTGGGCGACGAGTCGTTCGCCGTCTTCCTGCCGGACGACGTCATCTGGTCGGACGCGCCGACCATCGGCGGGATGATAGAGGCGCACGAGCGCTCAGGCGCCTGCGCGGTGGCGGTGAAGGAAGCGCCGGACGAGGCGGTTCCCAATCTGGGCATAGTGGACGTGGGCGGCGAATCGGCGCGGACGGCGCGGATTGTCCGCATGGTCGAGAAGCCCCGCTTGGAGGACGCGCCTTCCAACCTGGCGATAATCGGGCGATACGTCCTGCCGCCCGCCATCTTCGGCGCGCTGGAGACAGTGCAGCCGGGCGCTGTGGGCGAGATTCAGCTGACGGACGGCATAGCGGCGCTGCTGGCGGATCCGGGCGCGCTGGCGTGCAGATTCGAAGGCGAGCATTACGACGTGGGTACGCCGTTGGGGATGCTCAAGGCGTCCATAGCCGCCGCCCTGCGGCGGGGCGACGGCGTATCATCCGACCTGCGCGAATGGCTGGAGGCGACGCGTTAGTTGCGGACGACATGCGTTCCGACAATCTTGTCGTGCAAAGTCTGCGAGTTGGCGTCCCAGAGGGGCCAGAGGAAATTGACCAGCAGAAAGACGGCGCCGAGCGGCAAGAATCCGAGCGCGGCGAAAAGGTTGAGCATATCGAAAGGCAGAAAGAAGAAGCTCAGAAAATTCCCTATCGGCGTCAATTCGAAGATGACCGCGAACAATACGCACTTCGCCAGCATCTCGCGGACGAGCATTATCCCCAAGTCGCGCGTCTCGCCACTGACCGCGCCGACAACGCGGATTCGGACAATCTTCTTCCCCGGCGTCTGCCCGTCCTTGAGCGAGACGAACCACCAGACCGCGTAGCCGATGAGGATGATTGCGCCCGCCAAGAAAACCGGCGCGAGCCAGACCGGTGGACCGCCGGAATCGTCCCCCGCCCCGAAACCGTATCCGAAAGCGAGCGCGATTCCGAACACGAATAGAAGCCATCCCGCAATGGGAATTATGACGTCGATGAGATACGCCGCGCCCCTGACGGGCAGGGACGCGAGGTTGTCGCGTTGGGTCATTGTCGGTTTCTCCGCCCCGCACCTGGCGTCCGTCCGCTAGTTGTAAACGACGTATGTGCTTACTATCTTGTCGTGCAGCGTCTGCGAATCGGCGTCCCAGAGCGGCCAGAGGAAATCCAGCAGCGGCGCGACGCCGAGCGTCACATTGCCCAGCACGCTGAACAGCATGGATTTCACCAGAAACTCGCGGACGAACATCATCCCCCACCCCAGCGTCTCGCCGCTGTGGGCGCTGACGGCGCGGATGCCGACGATTTTCTTCCCCGGCGTCTGCCCGTCCCTGAGCGCAATGAGCCACCAGACGAAGTAGCCGAGAACGATGACCGCGCCCGCCAAGATGAGCGTGATCGGGACTGCCAAGCCCGGAGTATCCGCCGCCGCCCCTTCCGGGCCGGAAGCGTCCGCTACCCCGATGCCAATGGCGATTGCGCCGCCAAACACAATCAGCGCCAACCCCGCGAGGGGGATTATGACGTCTATGAGATACGCCGCCGCCCTGATGGGCCAGGACGCCAGGTCGTTGTATTCGCGCATTGTCGGTTTTGCCTCCTTATATGCGGATGCGGTTCGCGCCTAGAACAGCTCGCCCAAGTCCAGCGCGAAGCCGGCGAGCGTCGGCGATGACAGCGTGTCGCCCTCGCCATAGACGGCGTGGACATTATAGCCGTCCGCGCCCAGCCGCAGGATGGTGATTGTCTTGGCGTATGGGTCGACCAGCCAGTACTCCGGGACGCCGTGGCGCTCGTACAGCTCGCGCTTGGTCGTCCTGTCGTAGTCGGCGGTGGACGGCGACAGGATTTCGACGACGAGGTCGGGCGCGCCATGCACGTAGTCGTCGATTATGTGGGCGCGCGCGTTGGACACGAAGATTACGTCTGGCTGGACGACGTTGAAGTCCGAGAGAATCACGTCAAGCGGCGCGACGTAGGTCGCGCCCGCCCCCATCATCTCGGAGAACATGCAGACCGCCATGTAGATTTTTCCGCACAGCGCCTGGTGAATTGCTTTCGGCGACGGCATCGGCATCAACTCCCCGTCTATCAGTTCGTACCGCTCGTCGTCCGGCAGGTTCGCGTAGTCCTCATACGCGAGCTTGGGCTTGACGGGCTTGACGCTCTCTATTGTTATGACCATGTTCGGTTGCCTCCGTTTCCCTAGAACAACTCGCGCAAGTCCAGCGCGAAGCCGGCTAGCGTTGGCGACGTGAGCGTATCGCCTTCGCCATAGACGGCATGGACATTATAGCCGTCCGCGCCCATTCGCAGGATGGTTATTGTCTTGGCGTATGGGTCGACCAGCCAGTACTCCGGAACGCCGTAGCGTTCGTACAGCTCGCGCTTGGTCGTCCTGTCGTAGTCGGCGGTGGACGGCGACAGGATTTCGACGACGAGGTCGGGCGCGCCATGCACGTAGTCGTCGATTATGTGGGCGCGGGCGTTGGACACGAAGATTATGTCGGGCTGGACGACGTTGAATTCGGACAGAATCACGTCCAGCGGCGCGATGAACAGTTCGCCCAACCCCATTTCAACCAAGGGGTGGAGCGCCCACGCCAGGCTGAGAATGAGACTCTGGTGAATTACCTTCGGCGACGGCATCGGTATCAACTCCCCGTCTATCAGTTCATACCGCTCGTCGTCCGGCAGGCGCGCGTAGTCCTCATACGCGAGCTTGGGCTTGACGGGCTTGACGCTCTCTATTGTTATGACCATGTTCGGTTGCCTCCGTTTCCCCTAGAACAGCTCGCCCAAGTCCAGCGCGAAGCCGGCGAGCGTCGGCGACGTGAGCGTATCGCCTTCGCCATAGACGGCATATGTATTATAGCCGTCCGCGCCCATTCGCAGGATGGTGATTGTCTTGGCGTATGGGTCGACCAGCCAGTACTCCGGGACGCCGTATCGCTCGTACAGCTCGCGCTTGGTCGTCTTGTCGTAGTCGGCGGTGGACGGCGACAGGATTTCGACGACGAGGTCGGGCGCGCCATGCACGTAGTCGTCGATTATGTGGGCGCGCGCGTTGGACACGAAGATTATGTCGGGCTGGACGACGTCGAAGTCGGAGAGAATCACGTCGAACGGCGCGACATAGACCGACCCCAGCCCCCTTTCGAGTACGAACCAAAGCCACTTCGCCCCCAGCAGAAGCAGCAGTCTCTGGTGAATCTCTTTCGGCGACGGCATCGGTATCAACTCCCCGTCTATCAGTTCGTACCGCTCGTCGTCCGGCAGGCGCGCGTAGTCCTCATACGCGAGCTTGGGCTTGACGGGCTTGACGCTCTCTATCGTTATGACCATGTTCAGTTGCCTCCGTTTCCCCTAAAACAGCTCGCCCAAGTCCAGCGCGAAGCCGGCTAGCGTCGGCGACGTGAGCGTATCGCCTTCGCCATAGACGGCGTGGACATTATAGCCGTCCGCGCCCATTCGCAGGATGGTTATGGTCTTGGCGTATGGGTCGACCAGCCAGTACTCCGGGACGCCGTAGCGCTCGTACAGCTCGCGCTTGGTCGTCCTGTCGTAGTCCGCTGTGGACGGCGACAGGATTTCGACGACGAGGTCGGGCGCGCCATGCACGTAGTCGTCGATTATGTGGGCGCGCGCGTTGGACACGAAGATTATGTCGGGCTGGACGACGTTGAAGTCCGAGAGAATCACGTCGAACGGCGCGAAGTAAGTTCTGCCCAGCATCGCCGCGTTGACGAACATGCCGACCGACATGAAGATTGCCCCGCATATCGCTTGGTGGATTTCCTTGGGCGACGGCATGGGTATCAGCTCCCCGTCTATCAGTTCGCAGCGCTCGTCGTCCGGCAGGCGCGCGTAGTCCTCATACGCGAGCTTGGGCTTGACGGGCTTGACGCTCTCTATTGCTATGACCATGTTCGGTTGCCTCCGTTTCCCCTAGAACATCTCGCCCAAGTTCAGCGCGAAGCCGGCTAGCGTGGGCGACGACAGCGTATCGCCCTCGCCATAGACGGCGTGGACGTTATAGCCGTCCGCGCCCATTCGCAGGATGGTTATTGTCTTGGCGTATGGGTCAACCAGCCAATACTCCGGGACGCCGTATCGCTGGTACAGCTCGCGCTTGGTCGTCCTGTCGTAGTCCGCTGTGGACGGCGACAGGATTTCTACGACGAGGTCGGGCGCGCCATGCACGTAGTCGTCGATTATGTGGGCGCGCGCGTTGGACACGAAGATTATGTCGGGCTGGACGACGTTGAAGTCGGAGAGAATCACGTCCATGGGCGCCGCCGCCACGTTTCCCATGCCTCGCCCATAGACGAAGTTGATGAGAGGCCCGAGGATTTTTATCTGCATGAGTTGGTGCAGCCATTTCGGCGACGGCATGGGTATCAGCTCCCCGTCTATCAGTTCGTACCGCTCGTCGTCCGGCAGGCGCGCGTAGTCCTCATACGCGAGCTTGGGCTTGACGGGCTTGACGCTCTCTATTGTTATGACCATGTTCGCTATCCCTCCGTTTTCCCTAGAACAGCTCGCTCAGGTTCAGGCTGAAGCCGGCGAGCGTCGGCGATGACAGCGTATCGCCCTCGCCATAGACGGCGTGGACATTATAGCCGTCCGCGTCCATTCGCAGGATGGTTATTGTCTTGGCGTATGGGTCGACCAGCCAGTACTCCGGGACGCCGTAGCGCTCGTATAGTTCGCGCTTGGTCGTCCTGTCGTAGTCGGCGGTGGACGGGGACAGGATTTCGACGACGAGGTCGGGCGCGCCATGCACGTAATCGCCGATTATGTGGGCGCGCGCGTTGGACACGAAGATTACGTCGGGCTGGACGACGTTGAAGTCCGAGAGAATCACGTCCATGGGCGACGTCACTACCTTTCCCAGGCCTCGCTCATAGACGAAGTTGATGAGAGGCCTGAAGATTTCCGACTGCATGAGTTGGTGCAACCATTTCGGCGACGGCATGGGTATCAGCTCCCCGTCTATCAGTTCGCAGCGCTCGTCGTCCGGCAGGCGCGCGTAGTCCTCATACGCGAGCTTGGGTTTGACGGGCTTGACGCTCTCTATTGCTATGACCATGTTCGCTATCCTCTCGCGGTTTGGGTTTTGGGGGCGGCGGCGGGCGGTTCGCCCTCTTCGATGCGCTCGGTCTCCCAGTTGGGTATCAGCAGGCGGTCGGTTCGCTCCAGCAGCAGGATGCTGACCGCGCCGGCCAGGCTGGCGGCTATCGAGATCGCCAGCGCCCAGCCGTAGCCGCCGGTGAGGTCGAAGACCACTCCGCCTATCCATCCGCCGAGCGCCATGCCCAAGCCGGCGCCGAACATCTGGAATCCGTGCGCCGAGCCTACGGGGGCGTGTCCGTAGTAGCGGCGGTTGAGTATCGGGAATCCGCCCGCCTCGCCGCCGTAGCCGATTCCGAAAATCGCCGCGAACAGGACGAACCACCACACGCCGCCGCTCCAGAACAGCATCGCCACGGGGACGCCCTGCAAGACATACGCGATGAACATTACCGTCTTGGGGCCGAAGCGGTCGGATAATACCGGCGTCGCCAGCCGCGTGATTATGCTGACGCCCGAAAAGACTGTTATGAGCGATGCGGCGGCGACCAGCGACACGCCGGCGTTGACGGCGATGGGGACTATGTACACGAGTATGACGGCATGCCCCACGCAGCCGAGAAAGTGGATGGAGCTGAGATTCCAGTAGGCGACGGTGCGGCGCATGTATCCGGCGAAGAGCTTGACGCGCTCCGGCGGCGGCGGCTTGGCGGATATGTCCGGGTCGCCAGGTTGCGCTCCGTAAGGCTCCAGCCCGCGGTCGGCGGGGCGGTTGGAGTACAGCATTATCAGCGCCGCCATGATGACGGACGACCCCGCCGCCGTCAGCCAGAAGGTGTCGCGCCAGCCGAACGCCTCTATCATGTAGCCGATGAGCGGGGCGGCGAGGGCGGGGCCGAGTCCCCAAGCCGCCATGAGGACGCCCATTCCCAAGCCCAAGTGGCGGCGGAACCAGGTCATCGCCGACGGTATCAGCGGCACTAGGAACACCGCCTGCGCCACGCCGAGCAGGACGCCGAATGTCAGGTAGAATTGCCAGACTTCCGTGACCAGCCCGATGAGCAGCATCCCCACTATGAACATGGCGCATCCGACGCACATGGCGATTTTCGCGCCGTAGCGGTCGCCGAGCGAGCCGGCGAGCGGGGACGCCAGCGCCGTGACGACGCTCGACAGGGCGTATGAGAGCGCAATCGCGCTCTGACCCCAGCCGAACTGCTCCGACAGCGGCTCTATGAACACGCCGAACGCCATGCGTATGGACGACCCGACCATCTGCATGACGGCGATGATGGACACTATCGCCCAAGCGTAGTGGGGATAGAAGATTTTGTGTCTGGTCAGGGGCGCCCGCCTGGGGGCGGGCGGGGGCGATGCCATTTTCAGGACGTCTCCGGATGCGGCGCGGCGCTTGGCTTGTCGACGGCGGGATTAGGCGCTGAGTGGGCGCTCGCGGGCGGTTTGCGGGGCATGTTCGCGGTTGTCGGGCAGTCCGCGCAAGACTGCGCCTAACGGCGCAGACACCCTCACCCTAGCCCTCTCCCATCAAGGGAGAGGGGATTCGCTGGTTGGGATTCGGGCTTGGTTTGCGTGAATATGCCCTTGCCGGCGGCGCGCTCCCCATCCATCGCCTACTCGCCGTTTATCGCGCGCCAGAGGTCTTCGCCGTTGGATTTCCACCAGCCGTGCAGGATGGTTATGTCCGTTCCGATGGAGAAGTGGCGGACGCCCATGTCGAGGTATTTCCGCGCTTCGTCCGGGGACTGTATTTCCGCCCGCGCGTGGACGCCGGCGGCGACGGCGGACTTGAAGACGCGGTCGTGGGCGGCGACCACTTCGGGGTCGTCGCGCTGCCCCGGCTTGCCTACGCTCACCGAGAAATCCGAGCCGCCCCACTGGACCATGTCCAAGCCGGGCAGCTCCAGAATCTCGTCTATCTCGTCCACCGCGCCCTTCTTCTCGATCATGACGGCGACCACGGTGTCGCGGAGCGCTTCGACGTACTCCGCGGAGCCGCCGTAGCCCATGTAGGTGTGGCGGCGGGTGGCGACGCCGTACATGCCCTTGTCTTGGGGCGTGTCGGGCTTGATGGCGAGTATCTGCTCGCGCACGTCGTCGGCGGAGCGGGCGTCGGTGAACAGCGCGCTGCCGAACCCGGAGCCGACGGCGCGCTGGGCGAGATACGCCTGATGGCTCTGGTCGACCTTTATCATCATCCCCATGTCGAACAGCTCGGCGGCGCGGGCGAGGTTGTCGAGGTCGTGCAGGTCGGAGGGCCCGTATTCCGCCACGAACTCCACGTAGTCGTAAACGCCCGCGTGGCCTATCGCCTCGACCACCGAGGGCCAAGTCGTGTGTATGTGGGTGCTGACCGTCGGCTCGCCCGACTCCAGCTTCCGCCTCAAAACGTTCGGTTTCATGCTCCATCCTCCGATAGCGCTGTGGTTTGGGTTTGCCATAGGATAGCACAAGCGCCAACCGATTTACGCGAGAGGAATGGACATATGGCGGAGAACAAGACGGTCAAGACGGACGCGAGCGCGGCGGATTTCATCGCCGGCGTCGAAAACAAGCGGCGGCGAGAGGACGGCGCGGCGCTCCTGGAGATGATGCGCGAGATAACCGGCTTGGAGCCGGAAATGTGGGGTCCGAGCATCGTCGGCTTCGGCGACGTCCATTACAAATACGAATCCGGCAGAGAGGGCGACATGTTCCTAATCGGCTTCTCGCCCAGAAAGCGCAGCCTGTCGCTGTATGTGCTGGGCGACTTCGCCGAGCGCGACGCCCTGCTCGAACGGCTGGGCAAGCACCGCAAGGGCGCATCCTGCCTCTATGTGAACAAGCTGGCGGATGTCGACATGGACGTCCTGCGCGAGTTGGTTCGGCGCTCTTACGAAAGCGCGAAAGCGGGGGGCGGGGTTTGCTGAGAAGATTCGCGGAAGGCTGACCGCGCCGCAGCCGCGCTTGCGCGCGTCTCACCCTCGCCCTAGCCCTCTCCCATCAAGGGCTTATAGGGGTATGTTTCTGGCTGGCAGACTGCGCCTAGCGGCGCAGGCACCCTCACCCTAGCCCTCTCCCATCAAGGGAGAGGGGATACGTTGGTTGCGCGCGACGCTTGTTTTCCGTAAACATACCCTTGCAAGCCCATCAAGGGAGAGGGGATTTGCCGCTCGCGATTCGGGCTTGGTTTCCAGTTGCCAAGTCGGTCGCTCCACTCTGGATTCCCGCTTTCGCGGGAATGACGGCGGCGTGGGCGTAGGCATGGGCGAAAAGCGTCCAATCCGCGCCTAAATCCGCTGAACATACCCCTGCAAGCCCATCAAGGGAGAGGGGATTTGCCGCTCGCGATTCGGGCTTGGTTTCCAGTTGCCAAGTCGGTCGCTCCACTCTGGATTCCCGCTTTCGCGGGAATGATGGCGGCGTGGGCGTAGGCATGGGCGAAAAGCGTCCAATCCGCGCCTAAATCCGCTGAACATACCCCTGCAAGCCCATCAAGGGAGAGGGGATGACTTGGTTGGGATTCAGGTTTGGTTTCGGGCGGCTATCCTGTCCCCGCTTTCGCGAGGATGACGTTGTTGGGCGACTCTGGATTCCCGCCCCCGCTTCCGCGAGGGTGACGTTCTTTCGCGGGAATGACGGGGCGGAAGGTGTAGAGGGGATTCGCCGGTTGGGATTCAGGGTTGATTTCGGGCGGCTCTCGTTGTTCGCCGCTCTCTCTTCTCTCTACTCCCCACGCTCAGGCCGCTTCAGCCCCAGATTCCCCCGCAGGGTGTCCGCGCGATAGTCGCCGTGATAGACTCCGCGACGCTGGAGCTCCGGGACTACCATCCGAACGAAATCCTGATACGCGCCGGGCAGGTAGGGGGCGGCTATCATGAAGCCGTCGCAGGCGTCTTGATTGAACCAGTCCGCCATCTCGTCGGCGATTCGGGCGGGGGTTCCGACGAATGTCGGCAACTCCCAGATAGTCCCGCGCCGGCTTTGGGCTAGGAATTCGCCGAAAGTCGGATGCGCTTCGCCGGAGGCGCGGGCGCGCTCCGCCATGCCGCGCGAGCCGGATATGGCGTCCAGGTCGGCGTCCGCCATGCGCTCGTTCGGGGCGCGGGCGCCGAAGTCGTAGTTGAGCAGCTCGGACAGCAATACCGGCGTGTCCGACGGATGCGCCAGGCTTTCGATGTGCGCCAATTTCTCGCGCGCGATGGATTCGGTTTCGCCGACGATTGCATACGCCGCTGTGACGATTTTCGGCATGCCCGCGTCCCGCCCGTAGCGCGCGGCGCGGTTGTGCAGGTCTTCGCGTATCGCCCTGCCGCCGGCGGCGTCTCGGAAGACCGCGAACACCACTTCCGCCCATCGCGCGGCGAACTCGCGCCCGCGTCCGCTCTGGCCGGCTTGCATGATCACGGGGAAGCCCTGCGGCGCGCGGGGGACGGTGAGCGGACCCCGCGATTTGCGCCAGCGCCCTTCGTAATCCAGGCGGCGGACGCGCTCCGGGTCGGCGAACGCGCCGTCTGCCTTGTCTAGGATTAGGGCGTCGTCCGCCCAGCTGTCCCAAAGCCCGGCGATTATCTCCATCGCCTCGTCCGCTTGGTCGTAGCGCGTGTCGTGGTCTTCGTGGGCGTCCACGCCGAAGTTTTGCGCCTCCGAGTCGTTCAGGGACGTCACCACGTTCCAAGCCGCGCGCCCGGCGGTGAGGTGGTCAATCGTCGAAAACAGCCGCGCGATGTGGAAGGGGGCGTGATAGGTGGTCGAGTAGGTCGCGCTCAGCCCAAGCCGCCGGGTGGCGAGCGCCATAGCCATGGCGACGGGAACCAGATCGAGCTTGACGGCGCGGATGCCGTGGCGGACGGCGTCCTCCACCGAATCGTTGTATCGGCTGGGCATGGCGAGGCGGTCGTCGATGAAGCCGAAGTGAAACTTGCCCGCCTCGAGCGACCGCGCGATTTCCTGATAGTAGCCGGCGGTCAGGAAGGACGGGTCGGACGCCGGATGCCGCCAGGAAGCCGCGTAGTTGGAGCAGTTCGCCGCCTGAAGGAAGGCGCCGAGTATCATCTTGCCGTCGCCGTCGCCGCTCATTATACAAAGACCTCTGTCAACTAGGGGGATTTCGCGCAACCCAACTAGGTTACAGAATAGCGCGCGGCTAGCGCCAATTTCGGGCGGGGATCGATTCTTGACGCAAAGGCGCGAAGGCGCAAAGGAGCGCAGAGGGAAGGATGGCGCGGCGGGATTTTCATGCGACGCGCCCGCGCCGATTCGGTCTATAATAGCCGCCGACTCACATTCACGACCCGCAAGGAGGGCGAAACGATGGGCAGACTGCAAGGCAAAGTGGCGATAATCACCGGGGGCGCCAAGGGGCAGGGCGCGGCGGAGGTCGAGCTGTTCGCCGCCGAAGGCGCCAAAGTCGTCTTCGGCGACGTGCTGGACGACGAGGGCAAGAAGGTCGAAGCGCGAGTCGCCGAGCTGGGCGGCGACGTGGAGTACGTCCGTCTGGACGTCACCAGCGACGGCGACTGGAAGCGCGCCGTGGACCGCGCCGAAGCCAAATACGGCAAGGTGGACATTCTCATCAACAACGCGGGCGTCTCGATGCGACACTCGGACATGGACGTGCCGGATGAGGATTGGGACGGCATCATGGACGTCAACGCCAAAGGCGTCTTTCTGGGGACGCGGCATGTCGTCCCGGCGATGCGGCGCGCGGGGGGCGGCTCCATCGTGAACATATCCTCGATAGCGGGCATACTCGGCAGGCCGCTGGCGTCGCCCGCCTACGCCGCCTCGAAGGGCGCGGTGCGGGTGTTCACCAAATCCGCCGCCGGACGCCTCGCCGCGGACGGCATCCGCTGCAACTCCATACACCCCGGGCCGATAGACACGGACATGATTCGCGCCGCCACGAACACCGTCCGCCCGGAGACGCGCGTCGGGGAGATACCGATGGGGCGTCTGGGGCGCGTGGACGACATAGCCTACGGGGCGCTCTATCTGGCGTCGGACGAATCCGCCTTCGTGACCGCGACCGAGCTGGTCATAGACGGCGGCGTGACGGGCATCAGGCCCTAGCGTGAAAGCGGACGCGAGAGGGCGGCGGCGGGCGCTTCGGCTCCGCCGCCAACCGCCGCCGCCTTCTCGCCGGTCGCTGAAGCCGAAACGGAAATCCCCCCGAAAACCGCAAGGAGATGGTATAATGGAAATCCTGAAGACGCTCGCCCCCAGATACTGGCTGGGGTACTGCTTGATGTACGTGCTGTCCTCCATTGCGGGGTCGGTGCGCTACCGCCACTCGCTGGCGGAGCCGTCGGGCAACGAAGACTTGTACACCCTAGCCGCCATATTCGGCGTGGCGGCGGGCATAGCGCTGATGTCGGCGATAATAACGGAGGTCGTGGGATACGTGGTTCTGCTAATACCGAGAAGAATCCGGGAAATCAAGGAAGAGGGGCTCGCGGAGGGGCTCGTCAAAGGGCGCTCCGAGGGACGCGAAGAAGGGCGCGCGGAAGGGCGCTCGGAAGGGCGCTCGGAAGGGGTCTCCGAAGGGGTCTCGCAAGAGCGGGGGCGCGTCTCCAACCTGCGCGCGCGGTACGAGCGGGGCGAGATTACTCTCGACGAGTTCATGTCGCGGATAAGCGACAACGGCCATTGCGACTGCTGCAACCGCTCCGGCTAGACGCCGCGCCGAGGGCGCCGGCGCGCTAACCGTTCGCCGGCGCCATCGAAGAATCCAAGCGATTTCGGGGCTGTCTCGTACCGCCCATGAATAACGGAGGCAGTGGGATACGTGGTTCTGCTAATACCGGGAAGAATCCGGGAAATCAAGGAAGCGGGGCGCGCGAAGGGGCGCGCCGAAGAGAGGGCGCGCATCCGAAATCTGCGCGCTCGGTATGAGCGGGGCGAAATCGCTCTCGACGAGTTCATGTCGCGGGTATCCGGCGACGTCCACTGCGACGGCTGCCGCTGCTTCAGCTGAACGCCGCGCCTAGCGCGACGGACGCCGCCCCTTCGCCAGCGCCTTGAAGAACTCATGCACTTTGGGCGCTATCTCGTCCCATTCATAGCCGCGCCAGTCTATCGCCCGCGCCGGCTTGCGCTCGCAGGCGGCGAAGTAGGCGGCGATTTTGTCGGAGTCGAAGCCGCCCGCGTAGGTCGATACCCAGTCCTCCCCGAAGCGCTTTTGCAGCGAGGCGAAGCAGGGCAGCTCAGGCGCCAGTATGGGCAGGTTGAACGACAGCGACAGAATCGCGCTGCCGGAGTTGGTGATTTCGTCGCAGGGCAGGGCGAACACGTCGGCGGCGTTCAGATAGTACTGCAGCTCGGATTCGGGTATGAAATCCAAAACCAGGCGCGCGTTGGGCAAGCCCTCCGCCAGCGCGCGGAGTTTGGGTTCGTAGCCGTCCTCGTCCACCATCCCCGCGATTATCACGGTGATGTCCGGGCGCTCGCGCGCCATTTCCAGCAGGCGCTCGACTTTCTTGTACGAGCGCATGATGCCTAGATTCAGCGCCACTTTGGAATCCGGCGGCAGGTTCAGCCACTCGCGCGCCTCTCGGCGGCTCGCGTCGTTCGGATACGCCCCCCTGTAAGTCCCGTGCGGCACGACTATGGACGGGATTTTGCGCGTCGCCTTGTGCGCCGAGCGCATTTGGGCGAGCGATTCGTCCGATAGGCAGATCGCGCCGGACAGGGTGGACGTGAACAGCCGCCAGAAGAGGCGCTCGGTTCTGGGATGGAAGCGGTCGTGGGACGCCATGTTGTGCGCCGTCCACACCACTTTTTTGCCCATCAGCCGCACCCAGAACAGCGCCAGCAGCAGCAGCGCCGCCTTCGCCGCCGCGCGCAACCAGAGGCGGTCGTTCAGCACGTTGTCGGGCCAGTGGAGGTGCAGGGCGTCGTAGCCGCAGAGAACCATCTTGGCGGGCGACCATTCGGAAACGCGGGCGTCCCGTCCGCTCTCTATCGCCGAATAGAGACGGTCGGGAAACACGTTCCACTTCCCCACTTTGGGTTTCGCCAAGATGCGAAGCATCGAATTCCTCACGCGCTCACGCCGCCGGGCAACCCCCGGCGCGCGCGAATTCTACATGTTTCGGGGTTGCGAATTCCATGCCGCCGGACGGCGGGCGCGTCCGCGAAATCGGGGCTGTCCATAGCAGGGGAATCTCTCGCCGTTCGGATGGTTGGTAGGACGCGGCTAGGATACAGCGGCGGGGGAGGAATTCGCAAAAGGATGGACGGCGCGCCGGCGCGGGGGCGGGGGAAGGGATGCGTTGTTTGGGATTCTAGCCTGGTTGCGAGCGGCTGCCTTGGTCGCTCCGCTCTGGCTTCCCGCCTTCGCGGGAATGACGGGGGGACGCGCGGGAATCGCGGGGGAACGCGCGGAAGCGGCGGGGGAACGTCCAATCCGCGCCTAGGCAGTGTTGACATTAGAGAGAAGAGTGAGCGGGGGCGGCGGGCAAACCGCGCGGGACTGCGCCTAGCGGCGCAGACGCCCGCGCGCTAGCCCTCTCCCATCAAGGGAGAGGGGATACGTTGGTTGTGCGCGACGCTTGTTTTCCGTAAACATACCCTTGCAAGCCCATCAAGGGAGAGGGAATTCATCGCTCGCGATTCGGGCTTGTTTTCCATGAACATACCTTTGCAAGAGGGGAAATTGGAGATTTTGGCGCGAGAATCTTCCAAACTATCCTTATGTCAACACTACCTAATTCCGCCCGCCTTTCGCCGCCCTTTCCGCGAGCCCCCGCCGCGCCGCCGCGAATAGATATGTCGTCGCCATGCTTCGGCGCGGCTTCCAGCGCTCGGATACGGCGCGCGCTTCCGATTCGCTCATGCGGGAGCCGTCGCCGTAGAGCATGCCCAAGTTGCGCTGCAGGGCGAGGTCGCCGGCGGGGAAGCCGTCCGGGTGTCCGTATGAGCGGACTAGAAGCCAATGCGCCGTCCACGCGCCGACGCCGCGCAGCGACATTAGGCGCTCGACGGCGTCTTCGGACGGAAGCGCGCCGATGGCGTCCAAATCCAGGCTGCCGTCCGCGACTTGGGCGGCTATGCCGTGTATGTACTCCGCCTTGCGGGCGCTGAACTTGATTGCGCGGAGCGCGTCCGTCCCCGCGTCGGCTAGGGCGCGCGCGGACGGGAACGCCTTGCGCGTCTTGCCGCCGATGATCGCGGATTCGCCGAATTCGTCCACGATGGCATCGCGCAGGACGCGGGCGACGTGGTTGCTTATCTGCTGTCCGATTATCGCCAGGACTAGCCCCTCGAACGGCGTCGGGGTTTGCGGCAGTCCAAGCCCGCGCAAGTCTTGGGCGAACCGCGCCATCGGGTCGTCCGGCTCCAGCGAGTCGTAAAACGCGCGCGGGTCGGTTTGGGCGCCCGCCAGGCGCAGGGCGGCGTCGAAAACCCGGTCTTCCGCGTCCGCGCCCGGATTCGCGCCGGCGATTTCGACCTCCAGCGCCGGATTTTCCACGCTTCCGACCGAGCGGACGGACGCCAAGACAATCCCGCCGCCCGCCTCCAGCGCCCTGCTGAGCGTCCCGCCGCGCAGAATGTCCGCGCCGTGCCGTTCGCCGTTGTGGACGGCGTAATCGGCTGTGAGCGCGAAATCGTAAGGCGGCGCGGGGCGCGCTTGGCGTATCGTCGCGGGCATGGCGTCAAGACCTCACAAAATCAGCATGGCGTCGCCGAAGCTGTAGAAGCGGTAGCGCGCCTGAGTCGCGCGTCGGTAGGCGGCGAGGATGTTCTCGCGCCCGGCGAAGGCGGAGACCAGCATCAGCAGGGTGGATTTGGGCAGGTGGAAGTTGGTTATCAGCCCGTCCAGGGCGCGGAATCGGTAGCCGGGCGCGATGAACAGGTCGACCCATCCGGAGCCGGCGGCGATTGCGCCGTTCTCGTCGGCGGCGTTTTCGAGCAGGCGCGCGGCGGTGGTTCCGACGGAGACGACGCGGCGTCCGTCCGCTTTGGCGTCGCTCACGGCGCGCGCCGCGCTTTCGGAGATTTCCCAGTATTCGGAGTGCATCCGATGCTCGGCGGGGTTTTCGGAGCGAACGGGGTTGAACGAATCCCAGCCGACATGCAGGGTGACGAAGGCGATTTCCGCGCCCATTTCCGCCAACTCGCGCATGAGGCGGCGCGTGAAATGAAGCCCGGCGGTGGGCGCGGCGACGCTGCCTTCCGTCTTGGCGTAAACGGTTTGGTAGCGCTCCGGGTCGTCCGCGCCGGCTTTGATATAGGGCGGCAGGGGGGCGGCGCCGATTTCGCGCAGGCGGCTGTCGTCCGAGAAGCGGACGACCCGCGCGCCGGATTCCTCGCGCGCCAAGACGACGCCGCGGACGCCGTCGCCCACGATGAACTCCGCGCCTTCCCGCATGCGCCTGCCGGGTTTGGCGAGGGCGCGCCAGGAGCCGTCCGCGGACGGCGCCGGGGACAGCAGAAGCAACTCCACCTTGCCGCCGGACGCCGCGCTCCGTCCGTGAAGCCGCGCCGGGAAGACGCGGCTGTCGTTGAACACCAGCAGATCGCCGGCGCGGAGAAGGGACGGCAAGTCGCGGAAGGCGGCATGGGACGGCGCGCGTTCGCCGGCTCTGTCGACGACCATCAGCCGCGAGCTGTCGCGCGGCTCGGCGGGCGTCTGGGCTATCAGCTCTTCCGGCAGGGGATAGTCGAAGTCGGATGTACGCATGGCTTGGGGAATGTCGCGGCGGCGGTTTCGGATTTTTTCGGGCTTCAGTATAGCGCTTGGGGCGGCGCGGACGCTCTCATCCTTGCCCTTCTCCCATCAAGGGCTTATAGGGGTGTGTTTGCGGTTGGCGGGCAATCCGCGCGGGACTGCGCCTGGCGGCGCAGGCGCTCTCGCCCTAGCCCTCTCCCATCAAGGGCTTGCAGGGGTATGTTTGTGGCTGGCGAAACTGCGCCTAATGGCGCAGACACCCTCACCCTAGCCCTCTCCCATCAAGGGAGAGGGGATACGTTGGTTGCGGTTCGGGCTTGGTTTCTAGTGGCTATCATGGTTGGCAAACTCTGGATTCCCGCCTTCGCGGGAATGACGCGGGGGCGCGAGAAAGCGGCGAAAAGTGTCCATTTCGCGCCTAAATCCGCCAAACATAACCCTGCAAGCCCATCAAGGGAGAGGGGGATACGTTGGTTGCGGTTCGGGCTTGGTTTCTAGCGGCTATCCTGTTTGGGCGACTCTGGATTCCCGCCCCCGCTTCCGCGAGGGTGACGTTCCTTCGCGGGAATGGCGGGGGCGGGTTTGTTGACCGAGAATCGCGTTTGGTTTCAGTTGGACGCCGCTAGGGGCGGGACTTTCTCAAGATTCCCTCGCAGTTTCCGAACTTGCGGCGCGCCGCCGGGTCGCTTATCATTCGGCGCGGGCGAATTTCACGCGCGCGGGGATGGGCGAAAACCGATTATGAAACCGCAGCCGAACTCCGTTTGGGGCAACGATTGGCGAATGGCGGACGTCGCGCCGCCGGACGCCTTCGCGCCGTCCATTTTCGCCAGCGCAATCATCCCCTGCTACGACGCGCCCGGCGAGTTGGCGCTCACTTTGGCGGCGCTTGAGCGGCAGACCTATCCGCGCGATCTGTTCGAGGTCATAGTGGTCGACGACGGCTCCCCGACGCCCATCGCCGCGCCGTCCGATTCGCCGCTGAATATCCGAGTCGAGCGGCAGGACGACCGCGGCTTCGGACTCGCCAGGGCGCGGAACAACGGCGCGAGGGCGGCGCGGGGCGATTTTCTGGTCTTCCTAGATTGCGACATTCTGGTGGAAGACGACTGGCTGGCGCGGCACGCCCGCTGGCATCACGCGCTGTCGGACGTCCTCACGCTGGGGCTGTACGCGGACATAGACGCGGACGGGCTGGACGCCGATTTCGTTCGCGGACGCGCCGGCTCGCTGAAAGACGCGCTCGCCGGGCGACCGTCCGACGCGCGCCCGAACCAGGCGCATCTCATCCGAACCGACTGGCTGACGTCCGCGGCGGATGACCCGTTTCGGGCGGCGCTGGGCGGCAATCTCGGAATCGGCAAGGCTTTCTTCTGGGAAATCGGCGGCTACGACGAATCGTTCACGCGCTGGGGCATGGAGGAAATCGAGCTTGCCTACCGCGCCTACGCCTTCGGCGGCTTGCTCGCGCCGCTCCCGGACGCCTTCGGCTGGCATCAGGGGCGCGCGGACGGCGCGGGGCGCGGCGAGCGGATGCGCCAACTCCGCATGCAGCGCGCCAAAATCGCCAACTTGATACCCCATCCCGGCGTTCGCGGCGACGGCATGGGCAGGATTTTCGCCGTGCCGCAATACGCCGTTTCGGTGGATTGCCGAAACCGCCCAACAGACGAGATTCTGGACGCCGCCGTGAACATTCTGGCGGACAGCGAGAGCGATTTGGCGGTCGTCCTCGAAGCCGAATCCCAAGACGCGGAGCGCGACGGCTTGATAGAAGACGCCTTCGGCGCGGATCCGCGGGTTCGCCTGTCCGCGCCGGGGTCCGCGCTGTCGGACTTCCCCGCGTCCGCGTTCCACATTCGGATTCCGGCGGCGGCGTTCGACAGGGGGTTGATAGCCCGCTTGCGCGCCGCTTTGGGGGACGCCGCCGCCGCATCCGCCGAGTTGCCGGACGGCGAGGGCGAAGTCTCGATAAGCCGCGCGTGGGCGCTGCATCGCGCTCGGCGAACCGGCAAAAGCCCGGCGGATTTCGGCGAATTCCGCGCGCTGCCGCAGTCCGCGATTAGGCTCCGGGCGTCCAAGCCGGGCGGCGGATTGGATGGCGCGGAGCCCGCCGGCTACCCGTCCCCCTTCCGCCGGCTGCTCCGCCGGGCGCGCGAGATTCGCGGCGCGGGCGGCGCGTGGCGCTTCGCCAAGTGGCTGGCGTATGTCGGACGGCGCGAAATCCGAAGGCGATAGCCCCATGTCCGCCCGAACGAAACCGAGCGCCAAACTCGCGGACGCCGCGCGCCGAGCGAACAACAGACGGCGAAGAGCGCTTTGGACGCTAGCCGCCGCCCTTCGCGGACGCCGCGCGCGCCGCCGTCCACAGATGGCGAACGCCGCCGACGGCGAACCGTTCCCGCCGTTCGACATTCGCGGATTCAACCCCATCGGCTGGCGGCGCGATTCGGACGGCGAAACGGTTGCGCTGGGGAATCCCGGACTTCTGCCGGCGGGAATCACGGCGCGAAAAGCCGTCGCCGCGCGCGAGATTCGCCGCCTGCGCCGGGCGGACGCCGTCGCGGACATAGCCGCCTTCCACGACGGCCCCGCATCGCGCGCCGCCATTCTCGCGCGCCTAGCGGCGCTGGGCGTCGCCGTCCATATCGTCGACCGCGACCCGCGCCTCGAGGCGCTTCTCGGCGAAAGGCTGCATCGCATCCTAGCATCCGACCCGCGCGGGACGGACGCCTTCGCGCGCGAGATTCGCGCCGTCCGAGCGAGCCGCGAATCCACGCGCCGACATTCAGGCTGGGCGCGAGAGCGACTGAGCGGACGCGGGGATTTTTCGCCCTGCGCGAGCGAGCGACTGCGCGGACGCGGGAATTTTCCCCTAGTGTCCGTTCTGCTATCGACCAAGCGCCCGGAGTTTCTGGCGTGGGCGCTGGCGGGCGCGGCGAGTCAGACTTACCCGCGAATCGAGCTGATTCTGGCGCTGCACGGTGACGGCTTCGACGACGCCGAGCGCCGATTGGCGGGCTTCCCCCATCCCGTCAAGACGCTGCGGATTCCGACTTCCCAAACGCTGGGCGCGGCGCTGAACGCGGCGAGCGAGGCGGCGGGCGGCGGTCTGCTGACCAAGATGGACGACGACGATTTCTACGACCCCGAACACATTTGGGACCTCGTTCTGGCGCGCGCCTACTCCGGCGCGGACCTGGCGGGGAAGGGGATTGAACACGTCTATTTGGCGGCGTCCGACCGGACGGCTCGCCTAAGCGGCGGCGGCGAGCGCTATTGGACGCACGCGCTCGCCGGCGGGACGATGCTCATTACGCGCCGCGCCCTAGCCCGCGCCGGCGGCTGGCGGAACGTCCCCGCCGGGGTGGACGTGGCGCTGCTGGCGGACGCCCTGCGCTCCGGCGCGCGGGTTTACCGCGCCAGCGGAATCGGCTACATTCTGGTTCGCCACGGCGTCCGCCATATCTGGAGCGGCGGCGAAATCGCGGACGCCGCCATCCTAGCCAAAGCCAGCCGCGTCTGGGACGGCTTGCGCCTGGACGCCGCCGGCGTCGCCAAACCCGGCGGGCGGCACCCGGCGGACGGGCGGGCGTAAGCAGACTATACCTATATAAGGAGACAAACCAATGGCCGAAAACGCGACCGACCGCGCCCCCGTCTTCTGGGCGAAAGCCGACCGCTCCAACTACGACCGCATCCACCCCCTAGAATGTCACCTAGCCGACGTGGGCGCCTGCTTCGAGGCGATTCTGCGCCAGCCGACCATCAAGCGCCGAGCGGCGTCCGCCGGCGGACTGCACGACCTAGACGCCGCCATCGCCGCCCGCCTAGCCGTCTTCGCCGCCCTGCACGACATCGGCAAAGTCAACATCGGATTCCAAACCCGAATTTGGAAGAGCGAGCGCAAGCCGGGATGGACGGCGGGGCATACGGCGGACATCATCCCCGTCCTAACTGGAAAAGACCGCGACGCCTCCGACTGGTTCCTGGACGCGCTCGGATGGGGCGACTTCTGCGAATGGGACAACGACGGCGGCGATACCGCCTGCGGATTGTTCGCCGCCGCCATGTCGCATCACGGCAAACCGCTGAATATCAATGATGACAGGCGGCAAGCCAACCGCAAGATATGGCGTCCATACGGCGGGCTGGATCCGGAGGCGCAAGTCCGCCGCGTCGGGAATCTGATACGGCGCTGGTTCCCGGACGCCTTTCGGCAATCCGCCGCGAAACTGCCGGCCAAACCCGCCTTCCAGCACATGTTTCTAGGGCTATGCACACTGGCGGACTGGATAGGGTCGAATGAGGATTACTTCCCCTATTATTATAAGGGAGGGCGGGACGCGCCAATCGACCGCTACATGGAATCCGCCCGCGAGAGGGCGGCTAGGGCGGTCTTTGACGTCGGCTTGGACATCCGAAAACAGCGCGCCGCGTTCAGGGACAAGCCGGGTTTCGCCGCGTTGTTCGACCATCCCAAGCCCAACGCCATACAGACCGCCGCGATAGAGAAAATCGCGCTTGACGAGCCGCTCGCGGTGATAGAATCCGAAACCGGCTCCGGCAAGACTGAAGCCGCCCTCTGGCGCTTCTCGCGCATGTACGCGGCGGAGTTGGTGGATTCGCTCTACTTCGCCCTGCCCACGCGCGCCGCCGCCGTTCAGATTCATGGGCGCGTCAAGACCTTCGCCAAGCGCATGTTCGCGGACGCCGGCGCGCCGCCGGATGTCGTCCTCGCCGTCCCCGGCTACCTGCGCGACGAGGACGCCGAGCGCGCGAATCTTCTTCACGACTACGACGCTTGGTGGGAGCGCCGCGAAAAGCAGCCCGCCGAAACCCCGTGGGCGGCTCGGAGCGCCAAGCGCTATCTGGCGGCTCAAATCGCGGTCGGCTCGGTCGACCAGGCGATGATGGCGGCGCTGCAGGTTCGCCACTCGCACATGCGCGCCGCCTGCCTGTCGCGCAGCCTGCTGGCGATAGACGAAGTCCACGCCTCCGACCCCTACATGCGCGCGATAATCGAGGATTTGCTCGCCGCCCACTTGGGCGCGGGCGGCTACGCGATGCTGATGTCCGCCACGCTCGGCTCCTCCGCGCGCCGCCGCTGGCTTTCGCCCAACCGCGCCGATACCGCGCCGACGCCGACGGCTTTTCGATGGAAGACGCCATAGCCGCGCCGTATCCGTCCGTCGCCATGCGGGGGGCGAAATCCGAGCGCGTCGAAAGCGCCGGCTCCAACGACCGCGAAAAGACCGTCCGCGTCGAATCGTCCCCGACAATGCCCGATTTCGCCGCCGTCGCCGCCCGCGCCCTGAGCGCGGCTAAACGCGGCGCGAAAGTCTTGATAATCCGCAACACGGTCGGACACGCGGTAGAGACCCAGCGCGCCTTGGAATCCGCCGCCCAAGACGCCGCCGACCGCGCCCTGCTGTTCGGACCCGACGGCGCGCCCGCCCCGCATCACAGCCGCTACGCCGCCCCCGACCGCCGCCTGCTGGACGGGGAAGTGGAGAAGGCGCTCGGCGGCAAACCGCGCGCGGACGGCGGCATCGCGGTCGTCGGCACGCAGACGCTGGAGCAGTCGCTCGACATAGACGCCGACCTGCTGATAACCGACCTCTGCCCGATGGACGTCCTGCTCCAACGCATCGGACGGCTGCACCGACACCCCGCCAACGACCGCCCGGACGGATTCCAAGAAGCGAAGTGCTTCGTCCTAACCCCGTTCGAGGGCGAGCTGACGCCTCTTCTAGCCAAAGGCGGCCCGCCCCCGAACGGCTTGGGGACGCGGGGATTTGTCTATCCCGACCTCCGCGTATCCGAGCTGACCCGCCGCCTAATCGCCGAAAGCGCCGAGAAGGGCGGCGGCGTTTGGCGCATCCCCAAGATGAACCGCGAGCTGGTCGAGCGGACAACCCACCCGCAGGCGCTGGCGGCGTTCGAGGGGATGGGTGATGAGTGGGCGGAGTTGCGCCAAGAAGTGGAAGGCGCGAAGTTCGCGGACGGCTTGACGGCGAGAAGCGCCGTCGTCAAGCGCGACCGCTCGTTCCTGGAAAGGGAAGTCGTATTCGCCAGCGGCGTTGAAGACCGCATCCGAACGCGGCTAGGCGAGGACGACGTGGAAGTGGAGTTCGCCCCGCCGCTTTCAAGCCCGTTCAACGGCGCGAAAATCGCGTCCGCGACCATCCCCCTGCGCTGGCTGGGGAAGAACGCCCCGCCGCCCGAATCGCCCATCGCGCCCCAACGGACGGCGGACGGCGGCTTTGAATTCGCCATCGGCGACCGCCGCTTCAGATACGACCGCATGGGGCTGCGGCGGCATGGGGTGGGTAAGGGTAGGGTTTAAGAGGGGTAGAGTCTATTGGAGCGCGAAAGAAACGCCCTCCCGAATGGGAGGGCGTCGGCCCGGAGATGCTATCGCCGGGGGAGTATGGCGATATGATAGACTGCATACCCTGGAAATGTCCAGCCCCGTTTCCCATAAATCCGCAATGGCGCGGGGGAAAATAAACGCCCTCCCAAATGGGAGGGCGCCGGGCCAGCGATTCTATCCACTGGGGTTGTATATACATAATACATACGAGCCGATGGCATGTCAACCCCTAAATCCCACTTGTTTAGAAGGAGTCCCCAATGCAGCGAGTAACAGTTTACATAGACGGCCTCAACCTCCACTACGGCGTCCGTTCCAGGGGTTGGGAGCGCTACCAGTGGATAGACCCTTGGATTCTGTCCGAGAACCTGCTGGAGCCGGAACAGCGCCTGCAGGCGGTTCACTACTTCGCCGCCAAATTCCAATCCGAAGACGGCAGCCCCGACAAGACGACCCGACAAAACAAGTATCTGGAGGCTTTGGAAGCCATAGACGGGCTGACAGTCCACTACGGCTATCACCAAGCCATCAGGCGGAGATGCTCGACGTGCGGGGCGCTCTACCGCGCTTACGAGGAAAAGGGGACGGACGTGAACATCGCGACGCAGATGGTTTGCGACGCTTACGAAGACGCCTTCGATGTCGCCATTCTCATATCAGGGGACGGCGATCTGGCCGGTCCCGTCCGCGCCATCAGAGCGCGGCATCCTGAGAAACTCGTAGTCGCCGCATTTCCGCCCAAGCGACATTCGAAAAACCTTCGCCGCGCCGCGACCGCGTGGCGCTCGATTGGACGCAAGCCGATAAGGGAGAGCCAACTGACAGGATGGCTCTCCGAAACCGACTGACGCGCCTAAAAATCCGAACGGATTGGGCTTGACACGCGCGATCTGCCCCGTCTATAATCAGAACAATCAACCGAAATGAATGAGCGCAAAGGCGACATGCTCAACCTGCTCACAGACCCCATCATCCGATTCGCCGCCGGCTATCCGACAGACCAAACCCGCGCCGCCCATATCGGATGGCGCGGGTTTGGCGAATATCCCCGCCCACGCGGGGGAACCTAGGCATTAAGCCAAGCCCCATAGAAGGGTCTATCCCCGTTACACCGGGGTAAAATGATTGAAACTATTTTATAAGTTCTAAGTAGCATGGCTAAATTCGTAAGACTTGAATCGTGAGCGTCTCTTCTGATATTATCAGAAAGCCCCTAGCGAATAATACTCGCTAAGGGCTTGAGACGCGGAGGGGTGGCTGAGGGGTTTAAGGCACCCGACTCAAAATCGGGCGTTGGGTCCGGTCAATTGGATACCCAACCGCGGGTTCGAATCCCGCTCCCTCCACGTCAAATATCATACTACTTTGAAACAGCCCTTGACAACCAGAAAACAAATGCGCTAATCTATGTGCGGTCAGGTTTCGGTTGGGCAAATTAAGCGTAGAGGCAAGCAATGAACACCATGACAGACGGTTTGATTCAGACGCTAATCGCCGATGGCGTCCGCGTCTCCATGTCCATCCCCGAAACCCTTGCCGCCCTCATGGACGAGGACGACAAAGTGGATGCCTTCCCCGCTTTGCGCCCGCATCAGCGGCACGCTTGGCACGCCTTCACCGTCCAGCTGGGCGCGATGGCGCTCCATCGCGCCGGAATCGACGAGCCGCCGGACGACGCCGCGACTTGGCGCGACGCCATACGCGAACTGACGCCGGACTTCCCGGACGATGAGCCGTGGCGCCTCGTCGTGGACGACCTGACCAAGCCCGCCTTCATGCAGCCGCCGGCGTCGTCCGAGAAGAAGCGGGCGGACTACAAGACCGCAATCGAAACCCCCGACGAGTTGGATATGCTGGTCACGTCCAAGAATCACGACCTGAAATCCGCCGTGGACGATTTCGGCGGGGCGGACGCTTGGCTTTTCGCCCTAATCACGCTCCAGACGATGGAAGGCTTCCCCGGCGCGGGCAACTACGGCATTTCGCGCATGAACGGCGGATTCGGCAACCGCCCCGCCTTCAGCGTCGCCCCGTCGGAGCGTCCGGGAGCGCGCGCCCGCCGCGACATCTTGGCGTTGTTGGAGCGCAGGAAGTGGTTTCTGAACGAATATCCGATGCGCGAAAACGGAATTGAACTGCTGTGGACCCGCGCATGGGACGGCGAGAAATCGAAGATAACGCTCAACTGCATGGACCCGTTCTACATAGAAATATGCCGCCGCATACGCCTGAAGGCGAATCGGGGCGGGGACATTAACGCCGTCCGCGCCAATTCCAAGGGTCCGCGAATTGAAGCGCGCCAATTCAACGGCGTGGTCGGCGACCCGTGGACGCCCATCAACCGAAAGGAGAGCAAATCGCTGACGCTAGGCAGGGGCGGATTCACATACAGGCGCATGGTCGATTACCTGACAACGAACGATTGGCAGCGTCCGCCGCTCCTGGAACAAACCGAGTTTGAAGAGCGCTCGCCCCAATCGATGTTGCTCACGGCGCGCGCGCTGGTTCGCGGACAGGGCAAGACGGAGGGCTACTACGAGCGCGCGATTCCGCTCAGAAAAAAAGCGTTCAGCGTTGCGTTCACTCGCGCCGGAGGCAGAGGCGCGGAGAAACTGCGCGTCATAGCCCAAGAGCGCATTGAGGAAGTGGGCATCGTTCAGCGAATTCTCAGACACGCCGTATCGGTTGCCGCCGCCGGCGGAAAGACGAGCGACATCGGCGACGAACACCGCAACCGCGCCCGTCCCTGGTCTGACAAGCTCGACGAAATCGTTGACAAGGATTTCTTCGACGCCCTTCAAGACGAATTCGAGATGGACGACGATAGCGAGCGCGAGAAAAAACGCAACGAGTGGCTGAACGACGTAGTCATAAAAGGCGCTCGCGAACTTCTAAACCAGGCTTGCGACTCGTTGCCTTGCCCGTCCATCCAGCGCCTCCGCGCCCGCGTCCGCGCCAAGGGGCTGTTCGAAGGGCGGCTGCGCGGAAACAACGGATTGCCATTCCTGTTTGACGACAAGGACACAACCGATGACGACTGAAATAAACGACGCCGTCGCCGAGACGGACTCGAAAAACGAAAGAAAGAGTTGGAGCTCGATAACCAAGGGCTTCGCCGGAACTATCGCGTCCGAGTGGTTCGACCGCGGCGAACTCGCCGCGCTTAGGCGCATGGATCCGGACGACCCCGCGCCGGCGGCTATCCGCCTAATGGCGAAGGAAACCGGGGGCGACTTGCTGAACGAAGACACGCGCCCCAAGTGGTCGCTGATACTGCACGGCATAGCGATAATGACGCGGACGAGCGGAACGACCCCGCAAGACAGAACCGCGCACAACAAGTCCATGCGCGTCGGGCGCGTCTTGTTTCAAGGCGACGGCTCCGGCGGGGAACGCGGATACTACAGCCCGCCGCGTTTCAACCGCCTCATGTCGGCGCGCGGTCCCATGTTCAGAACTCTGCTAGTCAGAATGTTCCGCATGGTTGCCGCCGCCAACCAGCCGTTCGACTGGCGGCAGATGGCGGAACTCATACTGTACGACGGATTCGACGAAGCCGCCGCCAAGCGGATCCGCGAATCCATAGCCGACGACTACTACAAAGCCGAAGCCCAAGCCGCGCCCAAATCCGAATAAACGAAAACCGCGTCAGGAGACGTAGAAATGCCCATCATCCCCAGATTCATCCAAATCCACTCGCTCCACTCGTACCCCGCCGCGTTGCTGAACCGCGACGATAGCGGGCTGGCGAAGCGGATGCAGTTCGGAGACGCCGTCCGCACGCGGGTGTCCTCGCAAAGCCTCAAGCGCCACTGGCGCGTCGCGGACGACGAATTCGCCCTCCAAAACATCGAAGGGGCGGCGCGGGCGATACGCTCCCGAAACGTCGTCGAGCGCAAGGTGATGGACCCTCTGCGCGAGTCCGGCGACTTCTCCGACGACATCCTGAAGGCGGTTGGGGAGGCCTTCAACGTCGGCGTCTATGGCGACAAGGGGACAACCGAACAGGGACGCCAGCCGCTGTTGCTGGGGCTTCCGGAAGTGGAATATCTGCAGAAAAAGGCGCGCGCCATCTGCGCTGACAGCGCCGGGGACGCCAAAGCCGCCGAGAACGCCGCCAAACTGCTGTTCACCGCCGCCCGCCGCAACGAAGAGCGCGACAACTTCCAAACCTTCCGCACCCAAACCGAATTGCCCGGCGGTCTCATCGGCGCGCTGTTCGGGCGGATGGTCACGTCCGACCCGGACGCCAACATCGACGCCGCCATCCACGTCGCCCACGCCCTCACCGTCCACGCGGAGGAATCCGAGAGCGATTACTTCTCCGTCGTGGACGACCTGCAGCGCGAGGACGAAGACGCGGGCGCGGCGCATATCGGCGACGCCGAACTGACCGCCGGGCTGTTTTACGGCTATGTGGTCGTGGACGTTCCGGGGCTGGTGTCCAATCTTGAAGGCTGCGAGGGGCGCGATTGGCTTGCCTACGGCACCGACAGGGAGATGGCGGCGAAGGTGGTGGAGCATCTGCTGCATCTCATCGCCACCGTGTCGCCGGGGGCTAAGCTCGGCTCGACCGCGCCTTACGCATACGCCGATTTGATGCTGGTCGAAGCCGGCTCGCGCCAGCCGCGCAGTCTTTCCAACGCCTTCCGGGGGCGCGTCGCCGCCCAGATGGACAAGGCGACGGAAGCCATGTCCAAGCATCTGGGCAAGCTGGATAAGGCTTACTGCGCGCGCGAAGCCCGGCGCGTCATGTCGGTGGACGGTTGCGAGATGCCGAAAGCCGACTGCGTCTCCATGGACGAGCTGGCGGCTTGGGCGGCGGATTCCATCCGCAAGGGCGAGGCGGTTTAGCGATGGTCAAGCGGCATCTGATACTCAACCTCGAGGCGCCGCTGATGGCGTTCGGGGGCGAGGCGATAGACAACTACGGCGTCATACGGCGCTTCCCGTCGGCGTCCATGCTGACGGGGATATTCGCCAACGCGCTCGGCTGGCGGCGCTCGGAGCGCGAACGCCACCAGCGCCTGCAGGACAGGCTGACGTTCGCCGTCCGCATAGAGCGCGAACCCGCCGGCGGGCTGCGGATGACGGATTTCCAGACGGCGCAACTCGATTCCAAAGATAGGGGATGGACGACTCGCGGACAGCCGGAAGGGCGCGCGGGGGGCGCGAACACGTACAACTCGCCGCATCTGCGCTACCGCGACTATTTCGCGGACATGCGGGCGGCGGCGGCGTTGCGGCTTGAGCCGGCGGACGAATATCCGACGCTGGACGGTCTCGCCGCCGCGCTGGAGGAGCCGGAGCGTCCGCTGTTCATCGGGCGCAAGCCTTGCCTGCCGTCCGCGCCGCTGTTCGGTTGCTTCTCGGACGGCGAAACGGCGCTCGCCGCGCTCTTGGCGACGCCCATCAAGTGCGAAGATCCGTCCGAAACCGTCAGCCTGCTCTGGGCAAGGGGAGAGGACGCGGACGGGGTGATTTCCACCCGCGATTACATGCTCACGGACGAGCGCAACTGGCGCTCCGGCTTGCACGGCGGCGGGCGCTGGGTGTGCGAGGGGACGGCGTCCAAAACCCAATTCGCGGCGGCGCGAGCCGAATCCGCGAACGACAACGACAACGAAGGGAATGGTGAATGATGGTCATGGTCGCGTCTCCGCAAGCCGCCGAGTCCGGCGCGGAAGCCGCCGCCCCGCGCGGGGCGTTCACGATGATTCGGGCGGACATTGACCTGCGCGCCTTCCACCAGTGGGCGGGCAGCCGCCGGATGATGCGCGGCGGCGCGTTCGATGAGGGCTACGCCATGCACTGCCTTCTGAGAGAGTCGTTCGGCGAACGCGCCCCCCAACCGTTCCGCGTCATCGCCCCGCGCGACGGGCGCAAGGGCGTCCTGTACGGCTACGCGGACGCCGACGCGGACGAGCTGCGCGAGCTCGCGGACTGCTTCTGCGACCCGCTTCAGGCGCGCATCCTGCCCGCCGAGAGCGTCCAAAGCAAGGCGATGCCGGACGAATGGAGCGCCGGGCGGCGTCTGGGGTTTGAGGTTCTCATCCGCCCGGTCGTCCGCTCGCGGGGAATCGGCGCGAAAATCACGGGGTACGATACGGTCCACGAAGCGGCGGCGATTTGCCCCGACTACCGGCGCGGCGGGCGGACAATCGAGATAGACGCCTTCCAATACCAAGGCTCCCCGCTCGGCAAGGGCGAGATGAATGAGAATGGGCGGACGCGCGAGATTGTCTATTCGGAATGGCTGAACAAGCGTCTTTCCCGACGCGGCGGCGCGGAGTTGGAGGGCGGCGGCGCATCGCTCCAATCGTTCCGCCGAACGCGGGCCGTCCGCAAACTGCGCGGCGCGGCGTCGGAAGGACCGGACGCCCTGATGCGCGGCACGCTGGTCGTCGGCGACGACCCCGCCGCGTTCGCCGAGCTGCTCCGACGCGGAGTCGGACGGCATCGGGCATACGGCTACGGGATGCTGCTTCTCAGGCCGCCCAAAGCGCCGGGCGCGGGATGAGCGAATCCCCCCGCGATTCCGCAATCCCCGCGGCATCGACGCGGCGCGACGCACCTTGACAGCAGAATCAAGAGAGCGTCCGCGCCGCGCCAGGCGGGAATCGGCGGCGCGGGCGCTTTCGTCCGAAATTGGAAACGCAAAGGCGCAGAGACGCAAAGGGCGCAAAGATGGATTTGCCGCTCCGCTCCGTCATTCCCGCGAAGGCGGGAATCCGGAAGGGCGGCGACCGAAATCAGCGATTGGAAACCAAGCCAGAATCACAACCAACAAATCCGCTCCCTTGATAGGCGAGGGTAGCGCGCGCATTTGTCGGAATCAGGATTTAGGGGATTAAAGGATTTTCAGGATTGTTCTCTCCGACGCGCGTTTTCTTCGGGGAAGCGAGCGTTTGGCGGACGAAATCCTGCGAATCGCATCAATCCCCTGAATGATTATTCTGACAAAACGCGCGCGGCGACAGTATCGCGCAAATCCACATTCCGACAAGACACCGCAGGAGAATTCCCCCAAATGCTCAGAGGAAGGCTGGGACTGGAGACGGCGCGAATCCCGCATGCGGACCGCAACGGGTTGCTGTGGCTGTCTCGCGGGGCGCTGACCGTCCGCGACGGGACGCTCCGCTTCGTCCGGCGCGGCGGTCCGGACGACGAGGGCGGCGAGGCGCTGGACGACGGGGAGTACGGAATCCCCTTCCAGTCCATCTCGATGGTGCTGCTGGGGCCGGGCTCGACCGTGAGCCATGACGCGCTGCGGCTGATGGCGCGGCATGGGACGGCGCTGGTGGCGGTGGGGGTGGACGGCGTGCGATGCTACACCGCGCCGCCGCTGATGCCGGACACGTCGGAGACGGCGCGCCGCCAGATGCGGGCGTGGGGCGACCCGGAAAGCCGCATCGCGGTGGCGCGGAGAATGTACGCGCTGCGTCTGGGCGAGATTCTGCCCGACCGCGACATCGCGGCGCTGCGGGGCATGGAAGGCTACCGGATGCGCCGGACATACGAAAATCTGGCGCGGCGATACGGCGTGGAGTGGCGGGGGCGGCGATACGACCGGGGCGATCCGCTGTCGGCGGACATGCCCAATCAGGCGATAAACCACGCCTCTGTCGCGGTGACGTCCGCCGCGGTGATAGCGGTGACGGCGATGGGGGCGATTCCGCAGCTGGGGTTCATCCACGAACACAGCGGGGACGCCTTCGCGCTGGACGTCGCGGATTTGTTTCGGGACAGCGTTCTGCTGCCGGCGGCGTTTCGGGCGGCGCGGGCGGCGGCGCGCGACCCGTCCATCAACATCGAGCGCCACACGCGGCGGCTCACGGGCGAAATCATGCGCGACGAGGGGGTGATTCCCAAGATGATAGAGCGCATCCGCGCGCTGTTCGAGGACGCGGAGTCGCTGTCGGAGGGCGGGGCGGAAGGCGAGCGCTCGTCGGAGCGCGGATACGGAGGCGGCGCGTGACAGTGGTGGTGACGGTCAATGTGGAGGGGCGCTATCGGGGCTTTCTGGCGTCGGCGATGCTGGAGATCGCGCCGGGGGTCTATACGTCGCCGCGCATGACGGCGGGAATCCGCGCGCGGGTGTGGGAAGCGCTGACGCGCTGGCACGCGGAGCTGGGCAACGGCTCGATAGTGATGACGTGGCGCGACCCGGAGGCGGCGGGCGAGCAGCGCATCCTGACGCTGGGCGAGCCGCCGCGCGAGATAGTGGACGCGGACGGGGTGTTTTTGGTGAAATACCGCTGATTTCGGCGGCAGGGGCGGCGGTTGAGCCGGCGTTTCCGCGCGTTTCGCGGCGTTTTCGCATTATCATTTCTTTTGATGAGGGCTGTCTGATAGAATCTAGGTTGCAAGAGGTTCCCCCGCGTGGGCGGGGATAGACCGCGCGGCGGCGGCGTCCGCGTTCCGGTCGAGGCGGTTCCCCCGCGTGGGCGGGGATAGACCCCGCGCTTTCCCCCGCCATATCCGAATCTCCGAGGTTCCCCCGCGTGGGCGGGGATAGACCTCATGCTTTAGCCGCAAAACCGCCGATTTTGGGGGTTCCCCCGCGTGGGCGGGGATAGACCCCTTAACTTTCCCCCGCGCGCTTCGGGGGGGATGGTTCCCCCGCGTGGGCGGGGATAGACCCGCTCACGGGCGGCGCGAACGCTCACGGCGGTAGGTTCCCCCGCGTGGGCGGGGATAGACCGATGACGTCGTAATCCTGTCCGGCGCGGACGCCGGTTCCCCCGCGTGGGCGGGGATAGACCGCACAAGCCGACCGCGGACGCCGGCGACTTTGTGGTTCCCCCGCGTGGGCGGGGATAGACCCGAAGACGCCACGCGCTCAATGTACGGCAAGGGGGTTCCCCCGCGTGGGCGGGGATAGACCCGAGCCGAGCGCCCTCCACGTGTTGGCGCACATGGTTCCCCCGCGTGGGCGGGGATAGACCGCCAGCGGCCACATGGGAAATCATGGCGATAATGGTTCCCCCGCGTGGGCGGGGATAGACCGCATCGTTTTCGGTCGGACGGCTGGACGTCGGAGGTTCCCCCGCGTGGGCGGGGATAGACCGCGATGCGCGTGGGTCTGCGAACGAACCTGCCCGGTTCCCCCGCGTGGGCGGGGATAGACCGACCGACGCTTGTGGATTTCCCAACCGCCGTCTGGTTCCCCCGCGTGGGCGGGGATAGACCTATACCGCGACGACCACGATGATTGACTGAGATGGTTCCCCCGCGTGGGCGGGGATAGACCGCCGGCGGCAGGATAGTGGCGGAAGGTCGGGACGGTTCCCCCGCGTGGGCGGGGATAGACCCTATCGCCGTCGGCTTCGCCGCGCCGTCGAGATGGTTCCCCCGCGTGGGCGGGGATAGACCCGGCATCGTCCGCGACCAACGCTTTCAACACCGGGTTCCCCCGCGTGGGCGGGGATAGACCCGTCGCCGTCATATCCCGCGTAACCGGGGTTGGGGTTCCCCCGCGTGGGCGGGGATAGACCCGACTTCGCCGGTCGGTTCTATCGGGACGCTTGGGTTCCCCCGCGTGGGCGGGGATAGACCTGTTGTACGCGAAGTTCACGCCGTCGCTGGTCTGGTTCCCCCGCGTGGGCGGGGATAGACCCGCGGCGGAATTGGCGATGGTGGACGCCATCGTGGTTCCCCCGCGTGGGCGGGGATAGACCCGATTTGGCATGTCGCGGCGGAAGGCGGCGTGGGGTTCCCCCGCGTGGGCGGGGATAGACCGCGGAAGACGCTTGATTTCGCCGCCTTTCACCCGGTTCCCCCGCGTGGGCGGGGATAGACCGGCTTGCAACAGCTTCAGGCGGGCTTCCAAGAAGGTTCCCCCGCGTGGGCGGGGATAGACCAATCGGCGATTCGGCGTCCGGACGCCGAATCGCGGTTCCCCCGCGTGGGCGGGGATAGACCCGCGATTACCAGCTGGCGGACGGCGTTCTCGGAGGTTCCCCCGCGTGGGCGGGGATAGACCCCGGCGCGACTCACGCCGGCGGCGCAGCTGCCAGGTTCCCCCGCGTGGGCGGGGATAGACCTTCTCACGACGTCGCGCCCTGCCAGTCCGCGCCGGTTCCCCCGCGTGGGCGGGGATAGACCTTCCACGCCTCTTTTCGCGTTCGCCCGCGACGCGGTTCCCCCGCGTGGGCGGGGATAGACCCCATCATCATCGGCTAGGCGCTGGCGCTAGGCGGGTTCCCCCGCGTGGGCGGGGATAGACCGCTGTCTGCCTGCTGGACAGGCGCGTGCCGTTTGGTTCCCCCGCGTGGGCGGGGATAGACCCGCCTGCGGCATAGAGGACGCGGGCGTGCATGAGGTTCCCCCGCGTGGGCGGGGATAGACCCCGGACGCGGCGGCTTTCGCGGACGCCGGCGCGGGTTCCCCCGCGTGGGCGGGGATAGACCCGCGCGGCTTTGTGCTAAAACGGCGCGCGGCGGGGTTCCCCCGCGTGGGCGGGGATAGACCCCGATGATAGTGGACGGGCAACCGTCAGAGGACGGTTCCCCCGCGTGGGCGGGGATAGACCCTCGAACGGCGGCGAACGGCGGCGCGCGTTCGGGGTTCCCCCGCGTGGGCGGGGATAGACCCTACGCTGCTGAACGCCGTCGCGCTTTCGTTGGGGTTCCCCCGCGTGGGCGGGGATAGACCTGCGACATGGGGATTTTGTCGCGGGCGTCGACTGGTTCCCCCGCGTGGGCGGGGATAGACCCGCTCCCCGAACGCGACGTCTGGGGCGCGCCCCGGTTCCCCCGCGTGGGCGGGGATAGACCTCCCGCTGAGTCGGGCGTTGCTCGCGTTGTGGAGGTTCCCCCGCGTGGGCGGGGATAGACCTTCGCCTGGCGACTACGGCACTCTCGCTTCTACGGTTCCCCCGCGTGGGCGGGGATAGACCCATGATAGTGCGCCATTCCAAATCCTCCGTGTGGGTTCCCCCGCGTGGGCGGGGATAGACCCCGAATCTACTTTCGGCTGTTCTCGGCTGGCGAGGTTCCCCCGCGTGGGCGGGGATAGACCCGATTCTGCGTATCTCTCGGTGTTCGTTCGGACGGTTCCCCCGCGTGGGCGGGGATAGACCCTCTTGGCGCATCGAGGTGGCGCAGATAATCGGGGTTCCCCCGCGTGGGCGGGGATAGACCTTCGATGACCGCCGCGCCGCACCGCTCGCACTGGGTTCCCCCGCGTGGGCGGGGATAGACCTCGTTGGGCTGGCGGCTGGCGCGGGCTTGATTTGGTTCCCCCGCGTGGGCGGGGATAGACCTCGAGCCGCGGAGATGGGGGCTGCCGGAGGCGCGGTTCCCCCGCGTGGGCGGGGATAGACCGCGATGCTCGCGGGGGTGATTCGGGACGCCGTAGGTTCCCCCGCGTGGGCGGGGATAGACCCTCCGCGCGGACGCCGTCGCGCCGATGCCCCTGGGTTCCCCCGCGTGGGCGGGGATAGACCCGAGTGGATGCCGCGCGCGCGGTTGACTTTCTCGGTTCCCCCGCGTGGGCGGGGATAGACCTCCGCCCGGATGAGTGCGAGGAGTTTGCGGAGTGGTTCCCCCGCGTGGGCGGGGATAGACCGCGCCGACCGCGCTCAGCTGGCTTGATTTCAATTGGTTCCCCCGCGTGGGCGGGGATAGACCATACCGAGACTAGGCGATGAGAGTCTATCACGGGGTTCCCCCGCGTGGGCGGGGATAGACCGATGGCTGATACTCCGCTAGGTCGGGCGGCTGGGGTTCCCCCGCGTGGGCGGGGATAGACCTCGAGAAGCGGCTTCGCGGCTTCGTTCGCATGGGGTTCCCCCGCGTGGGCGGGGATAGACCCGAATCCGGAGCGAGAAGGGGGGAAGGGGAAAAGGTTCCCCCGCGTGGGCGGGGATAGACCGTTCGAGCGCCAGACCTCGTCCGCGAAGATGATGGTTCCCCCGCGTGGGCGGGGATAGACCGCTGATGAAGGCGTCAACCTGGAAGGCTTGCCAGGTTCCCCCGCGTGGGCGGGGATAGACCGCGTGGAGTCACCTTCACGCGAATAGCGGATTGGGTTCCCCCGCGTGGGCGGGGATAGACCGTCGCCAGCGTCGGAGCTGTCCAACTTCAGCAGGGTTCCCCCGCGTGGGCGGGGATAGACCCGGAAGGCGCAACAGGCCAGCCACGCGAGAACTGGTTCCCCCGCGTGGGCGGGGATAGACCTTCGACCGATTGCCGCTGGGCGCACTTCTGCGCGGTTCCCCCGCGTGGGCGGGGATAGACCCTGAGTTTGGCGCAGTCACGCTCCGCCGGCGAGGGTTCCCCCGCGTGGGCGGGGATAGACCCCTATCGCCGAGCGCCGCCGGCGTGAGCTGGAGGGTTCCCCCGCGTGGGCGGGGATAGACCTCAACCTAGAATCTCATGGAGGATAGCGAGATGGGTTCCCCCGCGTGGGCGGGGATAGACCGCCGTCAGCTCCGGCGGCTTCGGGCGGTCGCAGGGTTCCCCCGCGTGGGCGGGGATAGACCGTTATAGACATTTCCCCGCCGAGTTATCCACAGGGTTCCCCCGCGTGGGCGGGGATAGACCTACGTCGACCAGCATCAGGGCGGCGCTGGACTGGGTTCCCCCGCGTGGGCGGGGATAGACCCTTTCACGGCGTCCGTTTCGGCGAGTCTTGATGGGTTCCCCCGCGTGGGCGGGGATAGACCGTCCGTTCCGCTCAGCTCCGCCAGCGTCTCCAGGGTTCCCCCGCGTGGGCGGGGATAGACCCGCTCGTCGCGCTGAGCGAGGACGAGGCTCGCAGGTTCCCCCGCGTGGGCGGGGATAGACCAAAATTCGAATTGGTGAAAAGACTTGCCATAACGGTTCCCCCGCGTGGGCGGGGATAGACCCCGTCCCCGCGCTCCACCCCCAAGGCGTCCGCGGGTTCCCCCGCGTGGGCGGGGATAGACCCGCCACGTTGCTCCGCCGCGAAAAAGTCTGGGCGGTTCCCCCGCGTGGGCGGGGATAGACCCTCGTCCCAGATGAGGTCTCTCACCCCGACGGCGGTTCCCCCGCGTGGGCGGGGATAGACCAACCGCTGCCCCGAACGCCGTCTATCGAAAGCGGGTTCCCCCGCGTGGGCGGGGATAGACCGCGCGCGCCCGGTTCCGCTCTCATCCGCGTCCGGGTTCCCCCGCGTGGGCGGGGATAGACCCATGCGATAAACGATTTCCGTGCCCGCGCCGCCGGTTCCCCCGCGTGGGCGGGGATAGACCGAACCTATCGCGCGTTTTAGATGCGCCGCGCGGGGTTCCCCCGCGTGGGCGGGGATAGACCGCGGATTCCGCGCCAACCGCTGCCCCGAACGCCGGTTCCCCCGCGTGGGCGGGGATAGACCGCTCACCGCCCGGTCGGACAGGTCGACCAGCGCGGTTCCCCCGCGTGGGCGGGGATAGACCTCGCGATTCAACCGGACGGCGCGGAATCCGGCGGGTTCCCCCGCGTGGGCGGGGATAGACCTCTCCGGCACGCAGTTCACACCGAATCTGTGGGGGTTCCCCCGCGTGGGCGGGGATAGACCCCGCCGGATTCGCGCCCGCCGCCCGAAAAGCCGGGTTCCCCCGCGTGGGCGGGGATAGACCGCCGCGCTGATAAACCGCCGGCGGCAGCCCGCGGGTTCCCCCGCGTGGGCGGGGATAGACCGGCTAGGTCGAGGCGCTGGGGCATGTCGTCCCGGGTTCCCCCGCGTGGGCGGGGATAGACCCCGCGATTTCCGCGCCGGATGCGGAAATCGCCGGGTTCCCCCGCGTGGGCGGGGATAGACCCGCCTCCATAGACGGAGCGTAGTTTCCGAATGGGGTTCCCCCGCGTGGGCGGGGATAGACCGCACGCACTGCCCGATGTCGACCGGTTCGTCCGGGTTCCCCCGCGTGGGCGGGGATAGACCGCCGGGCGATTCCTCGTTCAGCCGCCGCGCCGCGGTTCCCCCGCGTGGGCGGGGATAGACCTTTCTATCTTCCCGCTTCTTGGGACACGGTATCGGTTCCCCCGCGTGGGCGGGGATAGACCGGGGATAACTCGATACGGCGCGACAGAGGACTAGGTTCCCCCGCGTGGGCGGGGATAGACCCCGGGGGCGCGGCGCGAGATGATAGGGCGCGGCGGTTCCCCCGCGTGGGCGGGGATAGACCGGCAATCGTTTGGGATAGAGCGGGGAAGGGGCGGGTTCCCCCGCGTGGGCGGGGATAGACCTGATTGCCATGATGCTTTTCCCCCTTCAGATGAGGTTCCCCCGCGTGGGCGGGGATAGACCGTTCGCGCCGTATTCGCCCGCCGCCGCTATCAGGGTTCCCCCGCGTGGGCGGGGATAGACCCGATGGGGCCGCTAGGAATCGTGAGGTTGTTCGGGTTCCCCCGCGTGGGCGGGGATAGACCGACTTGCACGTCCAGAGCTGGACGCTGGCATGCGGTTCCCCCGCGTGGGCGGGGATAGACCTTGTATGTGTACGAATCAGCGAAAGGAAAGACCGGTTCCCCCGCGTGGGCGGGGATAGACCCGCGAAGGTTCTGGCGAAGGGCGTAGTGACGGTGGTTCCCCCGCGTGGGCGGGGATAGACCGCCAGCGGCGGAAGCAGGATTGAAGGCGGCGGAGGTTCCCCCGCGTGGGCGGGGATAGACCTCCACGTCCCCGGCGTCCGCAAGCGGATTAGCCGGTTCCCCCGCGTGGGCGGGGATAGACCTTATGAGCGCCCCCGAAACTGCTACCGTTTTGCGGTTCCCCCGCGTGGGCGGGGATAGACCTCGTCTATATTAGACGCGCGCAGTTTCTGGGATGGTTCCCCCGCGTGGGCGGGGATAGACCTCGACGTCGCCGGCGGCAACTTGGAGCGCGTGGGGTTCCCCCGCGTGGGCGGGGATAGACCGCCGATGCCGGCGAGGGACGCGCCCACGCCCTCGGTTCCCCCGCGTGGGCGGGGATAGACCGCAACCAAACGCCATGCTCCAAGGGATTTCCCCGGTTCCCCCGCGTGGGCGGGGATAGACCGTCCTCGTGAAGGGGCGCGTCACGACATACAATGGTTCCCCCGCGTGGGCGGGGATAGACCCGCCGGCGAAGATGCGGGAGGCGAACGATGCGGGGTTCCCCCGCGTGGGCGGGGATAGACCGCCCCGCATGGACTGACCGACGTCGCCGAAGGCGGTTCCCCCGCGTGGGCGGGGATAGACCGAGACGAATCAGGGTCCGCAGGTGCAGTTCGGAGGTTCCCCCGCGTGGGCGGGGATAGACCTAGTCAAAACGACTTCTGTTTCGGTATCGTCCCGGTTCCCCCGCGTGGGCGGGGATAGACCGTCGAGTTTGCCGCTCATCATCTGCCCCCATATGGTTCCCCCGCGTGGGCGGGGATAGACCGGATGGTTTGGATATTCGGGGGGACTTGCCAGGGGTTCCCCCGCGTGGGCGGGGATAGACCCCATCGCACGCGCTTCGCCGTCCGCATCCGCGAGGTTCCCCCGCGTGGGCGGGGATAGACCTCCGAGTGGTCTAGCGTTCGCGACTTCTTGGAAGGTTCCCCCGCGTGGGCGGGGATAGACCCGCTCCGACAAGGGGAAGATACAGCGCGAGAGAGGTTCCCCCGCGTGGGCGGGGATAGACCTTCATAACGGCGGCGATGAGAGCGGGCTTCGGTGGTTCCCCCGCGTGGGCGGGGATAGACCTGTTGCATATGCCCTTGCGCCAGCAATTGGGAGGGTTCCCCCGCGTGGGCGGGGATAGACCCCTACGCGCTTCGCGGGCGCATCATGGGCGAAGGGTTCCCCCGCGTGGGCGGGGATAGACCCTGCAACCTGTTCGTCAAGCGCGGGCGGAGCTGGGTTCCCCCGCGTGGGCGGGGATAGACCTCGGCGAAGCGGCGTCCGCGGACGCCGCTTCGCGGTTCCCCCGCGTGGGCGGGGATAGACCTGTGTGTGTACGCGCGGGCGAGCGCCCGCAGAGGGTTCCCCCGCGTGGGCGGGGATAGACCCGCTCCGGGCGCAGGTGTCGGCGCTCGCCGACAGGTTCCCCCGCGTGGGCGGGGATAGACCCCTGACCGGCGCGAAAACCATCGTCTTCGGGCAGGTTCCCCCGCGTGGGCGGGGATAGACCGCGGGCGGCGGGGGCGTTGATTCGGCGGGCGCGGGTTCCCCCGCGTGGGCGGGGATAGACCGGCGGCGCGGCGGCGCGGCTATGGACACCCCGAGGTTCCCCCGCGTGGGCGGGGATAGACCCCAGCTCGCGCAGTCCGCCCGCGTCATGTCGCGGGTTCCCCCGCGTGGGCGGGGATAGACCCTCGGCGCCCGCCGTCTCGCCGTCTTCCCATAGGGTTCCCCCGCGTGGGCGGGGATAGACCGACGTGCCAGTCCTCCGCCGGCGTCCTCCGCCAGGTTCCCCCGCGTGGGCGGGGATAGACCTCGCCCAAGCGGTGGCGCGGGCGTGGGGAGTCCGGTTCCCCCGCGTGGGCGGGGATAGACCTCCGGCTTTGGGTGCTTCGGCGTGATAGTCTGGGGTTCCCCCGCGTGGGCGGGGATAGACCGATGAGCGTCGGCGTCAGCAGCGCCGGGGACTTGACGAGGGTTCCCCCGCGTGGGCGGGGATAGACCTTGGATTACGAACCGAATCTTGCTTTGCCCGCAGGTTCCCCCGCGTGGGCGGGGATAGACCGTAGAGCGATGGCGCAAGCAACCAACAGAGCGCGGTTCCCCCGCGTGGGCGGGGATAGACCGTCCGGCGGCAGCTACCCGTTCGACCAGACCGTGGTTCCCCCGCGTGGGCGGGGATAGACCTTCGTTACTTTGTTCGGATTCGGGGCGAATTCGGGTTCCCCCGCGTGGGCGGGGATAGACCGCGAACGGCTATCGGCTGGGCGAAAACCCCGCCGGTTCCCCCGCGTGGGCGGGGATAGACCGAAATCCACCTGGAATCGGACTGACCCCAAAATGGTTCCCCCGCGTGGGCGGGGATAGACCCCGCGACTTCGGGGGCTGGAACGCGGAGAGCGTGGTTCCCCCGCGTGGGCGGGGATAGACCCCATCAGCGAAGCGTCCGCGGTGATTTCGGCGTGGTTCCCCCGCGTGGGCGGGGATAGACCGCGTGAACGGCGCGAGCGCGCGTGGATGGTTGGGGTTCCCCCGCGTGGGCGGGGATAGACCTTGGCGCACTGTCGTTATGCTTGGCGTCAACTTGGTTCCCCCGCGTGGGCGGGGATAGACCGGCGGGATATGCGGCAGGAAGCGCTCGATGATGGGTTCCCCCGCGTGGGCGGGGATAGACCCGGTTGGGGGACGACATGGAACGGCATTATCACGGTTCCCCCGCGTGGGCGGGGATAGACCCGTCCCGTATTCGTTTTGGGAGGCGGGGCGCGGGGTTCCCCCGCGTGGGCGGGGATAGACCTTGGTAGCGCACCGGCTCGCCTGCATCGTTGTAGGTTCCCCCGCGTGGGCGGGGATAGACCCCGTCCGGGCGTGGACGCGCAACCGCCGCCCGAGGTTCCCCCGCGTGGGCGGGGATAGACCGCAGGGGACAAGCGGGGACGCATGGCGAGGACGGGTTCCCCCGCGTGGGCGGGGATAGACCGCGGACGCTTTCGCCGCTTCGCGCGGCACTAAGGGTTCCCCCGCGTGGGCGGGGATAGACCGCGCGTTGCCGTTCCACGCCATCACCTTGTCCGGGTTCCCCCGCGTGGGCGGGGATAGACCTCATGCGGGAAGCGGACGCGGCGGTGGGCGAAAGGTTCCCCCGCGTGGGCGGGGATAGACCGCGACCGGAGCCGCCCTGCCCTTCCACGCCGATGGTTCCCCCGCGTGGGCGGGGATAGACCGCGCGAATCTCCCGCGCGTTGCGGATTGCGTATGGTTCCCCCGCGTGGGCGGGGATAGACCATGCGGGCGGCGGCGAAACGGCAAACGCCGCCGGGTTCCCCCGCGTGGGCGGGGATAGACCCCGGGGTCGAAATGCGTTAGCGGTTACGGGTTGGGTTCCCCCGCGTGGGCGGGGATAGACCCGAATCCGCTCAGGGGTTGAAAACCCCGCCCACGGTTCCCCCGCGTGGGCGGGGATAGACCCCGCCCTTGTCGTTGCCATGGAGCGCGCCGTCGGGTTCCCCCGCGTGGGCGGGGATAGACCCGAACGCGAACAGCGGCGACGTCCTCTTCCCGAGGTTCCCCCGCGTGGGCGGGGATAGACCCGACGAGGGGCAGGGATAGCGGACGGCTTGAAAGGTTCCCCCGCGTGGGCGGGGATAGACCAGTTGTGGAAAACTCACGCGGGCGGCGGAATCTGGTTCCCCCGCGTGGGCGGGGATAGACCCGCGCGGCTGATAGATGACGACGAGGACAGCGAGGTTCCCCCGCGTGGGCGGGGATAGACCCGGGGGACGTCTGGCGGGTGGTCAAGTTGGCTCGGTTCCCCCGCGTGGGCGGGGATAGACCTTTATCTCCATGCGTTCGCCTCCTACCCGCCAGGGTTCCCCCGCGTGGGCGGGGATAGACCTGTTCACCTTGTTCAAGATAGGCGTCCGCGCTAGGTTCCCCCGCGTGGGCGGGGATAGACCTTGTCGCCGGCGCAGGCGCGGCGTCTGGACGAGGGTTCCCCCGCGTGGGCGGGGATAGACCTGAATCACGTCCGCCGCGGGCAAAACCTCGCGCGGTTCCCCCGCGTGGGCGGGGATAGACCCGAGACGTCCGCGACCGTCCTCTCCGACATCCGGGTTCCCCCGCGTGGGCGGGGATAGACCCCGATGCGCCCCCTGCCGCGTGGAGAAAGGATGGGTTCCCCCGCGTGGGCGGGGATAGACCGCCAGTGCTCGCCCAGCGCGAGCCAATTCAACAGGTTCCCCCGCGTGGGCGGGGATAGACCCCCCTGCCTATGCGGGACGACCTCGATGCGTCCGGTTCCCCCGCGTGGGCGGGGATAGACCGTAGCATGCGCTTCGCGGAAGCTCGCGGGCGGGGGTTCCCCCGCGTGGGCGGGGATAGACCCCCACTGGCGCATCACCTCCGTCGCGGCGTTCGGGTTCCCCCGCGTGGGCGGGGATAGACCCAGGACGTCCCGAACGAACTCGACGTCCTCGCTGGTTCCCCCGCGTGGGCGGGGATAGACCCGCCGCGCCCGCCGCCCGCCGGCGGCTTGTAATGGTTCCCCCGCGTGGGCGGGGATAGACCCGGCGTTGACGGCGTCGAGGAGCAGTGGATGTGGGTTCCCCCGCGTGGGCGGGGATAGACCTAATCGAGCGCATGGGGTGGGCCGCCGATCTGGGGTTCCCCCCGCGTGGGCGGGGATAGACCGTGCAGTGGTCTGATGGGACACGCCTTCGAGGGGGTTCCCCCGCGTGGGCGGGGATAGACCCTTGGCGGGTTTCGGTTGTAGATTCCAGAAGGCGGTTCCCCCGCGTGGGCGGGGATAGACCCGGACGCGACAGGGGCTAGGGCATAGGGCGCGGGGTTCCCCCGCGTGGGCGGGGATAGACCTCCGGCGCGGACGCGGCGGACTATCCCCCGTCGGGTTCCCCCGCGTGGGCGGGGATAGACCTCCAGGAAGAAGCTGCGGAAGCGCCTTCGGAAGGGTTCCCCCGCGTGGGCGGGGATAGACCTGGACGCCCTTGGGCAAATCGGCGAGCATCAGAGGTTCCCCCGCGTGGGCGGGGATAGACCGCCGCCGCGTCACCGATACCCACGCCGTCCCGAGGTTCCCCCGCGTGGGCGGGGATAGACCCGACTCCTCGCGGAGCGGCGCGACGTCGTACCAGGTTCCCCCGCGTGGGCGGGGATAGACCTCCGATTCCGAGTATGTGTATTTCCCGATTGGCGGTTCCCCCGCGTGGGCGGGGATAGACCCTGCGCCGAGTGGGACTTGGGCTGCGACAGGGCGGTTCCCCCGCGTGGGCGGGGATAGACCGCGCGCGATTCCCGCCGGCGAATTGACTGGCGGGGTTCCCCCGCGTGGGCGGGGATAGACCGCTGCCGGCGGGCTATGTCGTCCCGGTGGGCGGGGTTCCCCCGCGTGGGCGGGGATAGACCGCAGGACGCGGCGCGAGAAGCCCAGACGGAAATGGTTCCCCCGCGTGGGCGGGGATAGACCTTTCCGGGGACAGCGGAATTCGCCGTCCGAATCGGTTCCCCCGCGTGGGCGGGGATAGACCCGCGCCGCGCTCGATGCGGGCGGCGACCGCTTGGGTTCCCCCGCGTGGGCGGGGATAGACCTTCCTGACCCTCGCCCACGCCTTCTGTGGTCAGGGTTCCCCCGCGTGGGCGGGGATAGACCTCACGCATGCCGCGCCGCTCAGAACCCCAACCAGGTTCCCCCGCGTGGGCGGGGATAGACCTACATGCTGATAACTGAAGCGGACGGCGCGAACGGTTCCCCCGCGTGGGCGGGGATAGACCCCGCTTGCCGCCGCCCACAGGAATGATGGGTTGGGTTCCCCCGCGTGGGCGGGGATAGACCCCGCATATACAAGCGCGTCTAGGCGGTCGTCAAGGTTCCCCCGCGTGGGCGGGGATAGACCCGCCCTGCCCTGAGTTGTCTATCACGGGTCGGGGGTTCCCCCGCGTGGGCGGGGATAGACCCCACGTCCTTCACGGTGAGAAGGGAAGACCTGAGGTTCCCCCGCGTGGGCGGGGATAGACCGGGCATCAGGCGTCACATGGGACGCATGGGAGCGGTTCCCCCCGCGTGGGCGGGGATAGACCGGGCGTGAATCGCCGGCGGAATCAGCCGAGAAAGGTTCCCCCGCGTGGGCGGGGATAGACCTCAGGAATACTGCCAGCACTGCTACAAGCGGCGGGTTCCCCCGCGTGGGCGGGGATAGACCGTGACGAACAACGCCAGACAGTTCGCACGCAATGGTTCCCCCGCGTGGGCGGGGATAGACCTAGACGAACTGGCGCGCGGCGCGGTGATAGGCGGGTTCCCCCGCGTGGGCGGGGATAGACCCCGACATCAGCGACATCGCAGACGCCTTGACACAGGTTCCCCCGCGTGGGCGGGGATAGACCCGGACTGCCCGCGGGCTTGAACCCCCGACAGCAGGTTCCCCCGCGTGGGCGGGGATAGACCGTCGCCCAGAAAGACATACGACAGGCGCGGCGTGGTTCCCCCGCGTGGGCGGGGATAGACCACAGCTGTCCGAGCCTCGGTACGCGAATGAGCGGGTTCCCCCGCGTGGGCGGGGATAGACCGAACCACATGCCAAGCGTCATAATACCGCCATAGGTTCCCCCGCGTGGGCGGGGATAGACCCGAAAGCCGCGAAGCCGCCAGCCAAACGCCGCCGGTTCCCCCGCGTGGGCGGGGATAGACCCCGGCCAAGAGCGGACATTACTGTAACTAACGCGGTTCCCCCGCGTGGGCGGGGATAGACCTCGGAAAGGAAACGCGAGAGCAGGGGCGGAAGGGGTTCCCCCGCGTGGGCGGGGATAGACCCGCGGGTTTGCGCGAAGTTGTCGTAGGCGGGGAGGTTCCCCCGCGTGGGCGGGGATAGACCCCAATGCAATATCAGTTTAACATTACTCTAATAGGTTCCCCCGCGTGGGCGGGGATAGACCCTCGTCCATGCTCAGGCGTAGCGCGGTGTATTCGGTTCCCCCGCGTGGGCGGGGATAGACCGCCCCGGATTGGTTATCGAGCCCGGCGGCGAGAGGTTCCCCCGCGTGGGCGGGGATAGACCGCCGCCTTCGCGGACGGACGCCGCCGCGTACTCGGTTCCCCCGCGTGGGCGGGGATAGACCGACGGACTTTGCGACCCCCATCCGCTTGACCCAGGTTCCCCCGCGTGGGCGGGGATAGACCTAATGCGACGGCGCGCAGAAAGATTTCGTAATCGGTTCCCCCGCGTGGGCGGGGATAGACCCCAAGAGGAGAGAAAATATGGGAATGGAATTCGGGTTCCCCCGCGTGGGCGGGGATAGACCCGGCTGGCGGAAATCGCCGACGGGCTTCTCGAAGGTTCCCCCGCGTGGGCGGGGATAGACCGCGGTCGTGGTTGAAGAGCAGGGGGACGCGCCCGGTTCCCCCGCGTGGGCGGGGATAGACCGGAACCATCTCATACGACCGATTCCGCCAGTACGGTTCCCCCGCGTGGGCGGGGATAGACCGGGGTTGGCGGCTCCGGACGCGGCGCGGTCGCCGGTTCCCCCGCGTGGGCGGGGATAGACCCTCGGCTGCGAATGCGAGGACGGCGGCGCGGTCGGTTCCCCCGCGTGGGCGGGGATAGACCCTACGCATAGGCGCGTTCGGGGGAACTCGTACCGGTTCCCCCGCGTGGGCGGGGATAGACCGCCTTGCGGCGGGGTCAGGGTTTATCATCCGCCGGTTCCCCCGCGTGGGCGGGGATAGACCGTTGGCGTCGTCCCCCAGCGCGGCGGCGAGCTCGGTTCCCCCGCGTGGGCGGGGATAGACCTCTCGTCGTCGCGGGGCGCGGCGCAACTCTACGAGGTTCCCCCGCGTGGGCGGGGATAGACCTCAAGAAAGCGAGGCGAACGAAAATCATGGAATGGTTCCCCCGCGTGGGCGGGGATAGACCGATTCCCTCCCTTTTTTCACGTGACCAGTTTGTGGTTCCCCCGCGTGGGCGGGGATAGACCCGACTCGGACATTCTGCGAATTGAAGACGTCGGGGTTCCCCCGCGTGGGCGGGGATAGACCGCAACGAGATGGTCTTCACAGTGAATCCGCCGGGGTTCCCCCGCGTGGGCGGGGATAGACCGCAGCCATAGAGTTGGCGAGCTGCTGGAATCTGGGTTCCCCCGCGTGGGCGGGGATAGACCTCGCTCCTATCACCTGACCCAGCTCTCATCCCCGGTTCCCCCGCGTGGGCGGGGATAGACCCCGGCAGGCGAACCGCGCGCGCTTCCGTCTCGCGGTTCCCCCGCGTGGGCGGGGATAGACCGTTGACTTGCACTTCGTCCCCGAAGCGCACTTTGGTTCCCCCGCGTGGGCGGGGATAGACCGTAGATGTCGTCGCACTGGACGTTGAGCGGCCCGGTTCCCCCGCGTGGGCGGGGATAGACCGCATGGCGAGGCGAGCGAAACGGCGAGCGCCGCGGTTCCCCCGCGTGGGCGGGGATAGACCGTCGCGGTAGAAGAGCGCCGTCTCGCTGACGCTGGTTCCCCCGCGTGGGCGGGGATAGACCTAGCCGGCTACGGCGGCGAAGGCGCGTCGTTCGGGTTCCCCCGCGTGGGCGGGGATAGACCGTGCTAATGCGCCCAGCGATAAGCGACGGCGATGGTTCCCCCGCGTGGGCGGGGATAGACCGAGGGAGACCACAGGATAGAGTCGCCGATATGCGGTTCCCCCGCGTGGGCGGGGATAGACCGGACCCAGGCTTCCGCGTTCCGCGACTGACGCAGGTTCCCCCGCGTGGGCGGGGATAGACCCCTAAGGGAGATATACCATGAGCGAGAACGGACCGGTTCCCCCGCGTGGGCGGGGATAGACCGCTTCCGCTGAACCTTCTCGGTTCGCCTTTCACGGTTCCCCCGCGTGGGCGGGGATAGACCGCAAGACCGACAGCGAAGAGGATGAGCCGACAAGGTTCCCCCGCGTGGGCGGGGATAGACCGACAGAAGCGCAGAAGCCGACACGACAGGCGAAGGTTCCCCCGCGTGGGCGGGGATAGACCGTGGAGCTGGGCGGGAAGTTCGAAGCGGACGACGGTTCCCCCGCGTGGGCGGGGATAGACCGCCGATCTTCGGAGGGCGGGAGGCGGCAAGCCGGGTTCCCCCGCGTGGGCGGGGATAGACCGACGTGGAGCTGCCCGCCCGCGCCGGAGCCGCCGGTTCCCCCGCGTGGGCGGGGATAGACCCTACGTAGAGGGCAGAACCCACCGCGAGCGAGCGGTTCCCCCGCGTGGGCGGGGATAGACCATCGAGGAGGAGCGGGAAAATGAGCGCGAGCGCGGTTCCCCCGCGTGGGCGGGGATAGACCGAAGCCGATGGGCGTTTCCACGACTCGCGTGCCGGTTCCCCCGCGTGGGCGGGGATAGACCGGAGCGCGACACATCATGCCCCGCCCGCGCTTGGGTTCCCCCGCGTGGGCGGGGATAGACCGGCGCATGACGCGGCGGTCGGGCGTCGGAAGGCGGTTCCCCCGCGTGGGCGGGGATAGACCCGACGGCGATACTGGATTCCGCCGCTCGACCGAGGTTCCCCCGCGTGGGCGGGGATAGACCTGTGTCGCCTAGTCAGCATGTGTTCCCCTTTGCGGTTCCCCCGCGTGGGCGGGGATAGACCCTTCGGCGTCCTCCGAGGTAAGGTCGGGCTTACGGTTCCCCCGCGTGGGCGGGGATAGACCCTCCCCATCCGCATCCCAGCGCCGCGCGATTTCGGTTCCCCCGCGGGGGCGGGGGTAGGTGCCCCGGGCGCGGGCTAGGGGGCGCTTGGGCTGCGGGTTCGCGTCCGGTTTCGGTTGGACGCCGGCGGCGGCGGGGCGGGCGCGCCTTTCGGACGCCGGCTTTCGCGCCCGCCCTAGTCCGCGCCGCCTTCCAGGTAGTCAAGGGCGCGGCTGTCGCCGGCTAGGGTCGCGGAGTCGCCGGGGCGGCATGTCTCGGACATGGGCGGGTTCAGGATCAGCTCGCCGCCGCGCCGTATCGCCAAGACATGCACGCCCCTAGGGGCGCAGGATTGGGATATGGGGACTCCGTTCAAGGGGGAGTCTTCCGTGACCAGCGCTTCGCCCAATCGCCGGGCGGGGGGGGCGGCGGACGGCGGCTTCGTCCGCGACGGGGCGCAGCCGTCGTCGGGCGGGTCGAACGACGCCAGCGCGAGGGGGCGGGTGGCCGCCATCGCCATTCTCGCGCCGCCTATTTCGTGGGGGGATATGACGCGGTTCGCGCCGGCGCGCTTGAGGTTGGCGCGGCTGTCGTCGCTCTGCGTCCGCGCCACTATGTGGATGTTCGGGTTGACGCCGCGCGCCGAGAGCGCCACGAAGACGTTGTCGGAGTCGCCGCCGAGCGCCGCCACCAGGCCGCGGGCGCGCTCCGCGCTGGCTTGGCGCAGGGCGTCGTCCTCCGCGGCGTCGGCGTGGACGACGGGCAGGCGCGCGGCGGCGGCGTCCGCTACGGCGCCTTCGTCCTTGTCGATGACGACGACGGGGACGGACTGGCGCGCCAACTCGGCGGCGACGGCGGCGCCCACGCGCCCGTAGCCGCATACGATGAAGTGGCCGCGCATCCGCGACAGCCGCGTTTTCATTCTGCGCCTCCGCAAGAAACTCCGCAGGAATTCGTCCTCCACTATCGCCTGAACCACGGCGGTGAGCGTGTAGAGCATGGTCGAGACCCCGCCGAGCATGAGCAAGGTGGTGAAGGCGCGCCCGACGGGGGATAGCGGCCTGACCTCGCTGTAGCCGACGGTCGTGAATGTGAGAATGGTCATGTACACGGAATCCAGCAGCGACCAGCCCTCGATGCCCATGTAGCCGAATACGCCGGTGACGACGAAGGCGCAGAGGGCGAGGGCGACGTAGCGGAAGCGGACGAGGAATATCATCGCGCGCGCCGCCTAGCGGGGGGCGGAGCCGACGCCGCCATCGCCGTCGCCGGGCGCCGTCCCGCCCAAGCGCGATTCGAGTATCTCGCGCCGCCGCAGGTAGTCGGCGCGAGAAAGGGAGCCGGATTCGTAGTCGGCGGACAAGTCGGCTATCATCGCGCGCAGGACGGCGCTTTCGCCGGGGTCGGAATCGGAGTCGGATGGGGACGGCTCCGGCTCCGGCTCCGCTTCCGAAGCGGGGCGCTCCGATTCCGCGTCCGCGGGCGCGGCGGGGGCGGCGGCGTGGACGGAGGAGCGAACCGCGCTTCTCGCGCCGCTCCGCCATATCGCGCCGTAAACCAGCAGCGCCGCCATGAGCAGGGCGAGGGCGGCGGGGGCGGCGTACTCGAAGCGCATGGCGTCCAGACGCGCGACCGCGCGGTCGGCGGCGTCCGGCGTCGGCAGACCGGACAGCCGTATGGAGACGGACGCGCCGCGCGTGAAGCCGTCCGCTTCCAAGATGCGGTAGTCGCGCTCGCCGATGCGCTCGGTTTTGGGCGCGCCGAGCTGGTCGCTCTCGATGGACAAGACTTCTTCCGCCGCCAGCGCGCGAAGGGAATCCGCGCCGTAGCGGTAGGTTTTGGATAGGGTGATTTCGTCCGTTTCGTAGGGGAATCTGTAGGAAAACATGACGTCGTATTCGCCGGGGGGGACGCTGGCTAGCAGGGCGAAGCCGCGGTCGACCTGGATGAAGTCCGCGCCGATGAGCCGGGTGTCCAGGGCGAGGTCGGTGGCGCCCGGCGGCAGTCCGAAGCGGAGCAGCTCCATGACGCCCTCGCCGGGGACGTAGGCGGCGTCGCTGTCGTTGACCAGTCGGATTATCTCGAGGGCGGCGACGGTTCGGTCGGCGGCGTCGGCGGCGGCGAGCAGAATGGACGCCGAGCGGGCGGATATGATTGCGTCGTCGCTGGTGGATTCATAGACGGCGAGTTCGAGCGGGGCGGGGGAGCCGGCGGACAGGTCCAAATCCGTCCCGTAAACCGCGCCTTCGTAGCGGACGGACACGCCATAGGCGAAAGCGGGGTCGTAGTCGAACTCGAAGCGGAAGGCGCCGTCGGGGTCGGAGTCCGCCGAGAGGTCTCGGTTGCCGTCCGCGCCCACGCGGTGCAGGGTGACGGTACGGACGCCGACGGGGGGGCCGCCGTCCGTTCGGTTGACGACGGCGCCTTCCACGACGCGCGCCGCCGCCGTCTGCGCCCTAGCCGTCCCCGCCGTCCACGGCGCGAAGGCGATGAGGCAGAATATGAACATGGTCGCGGCAAGCGCCGCCGCAAATCTCGCCGCCAAAGCAGTACACGCGCCCTCCACGCCGGATGCGATGAAGTGTAGCAACGCGGGGGGCGGGCTGTAAATGAGGGACGCAGAGGCGCGAAGGCGCGGAGGGGCGCGGAGATGGGATGTCCATAGGCTCCGCCCCGCGAGCGCCGCCTAGCCGCCGACCGGCTCCGGCAGCCCCTTGCCCTCGCGCTCGGATTCGGGGAATTGCTGGAGGTAGGCGTGGAGCAGGTCTTCGCGCTCGGTCTGCGACATTTTCGCGCCGGCTAGGTGGGCGATGAGGTCGGTCGCCAAGTTGCGCCTGTTGGTTACGATTCTGCCGTCCGCGCCGCCCGTCCAGAGAACCCTGTCCCAGACGGCGATGTTCTCCGGCGTGATTGCCCAAGGCAGTTCGTTCAGCCGCCCGCAGGCGTCGTCCGCCGTCAAGTTGGTCGGGGGGTTGGTCAGGCGGGTGAACACCCGAACCAGGCACTCCTGCGCGACGGGCTTTCCGAGCAGGTTGTTCTCGCGGATTTCGCGGCGCTTGTCGTCGCCGGACGCGGCGGCGTCCGACAGGGCGTCGGAGAAGACCGTGATTTTCTCGATGAGTGTTTCCCACGTCTCGCGGACCTTGTCGCGGTAGAGTCTCTGCTCGTCCGCGCTCGGCAGTTTGGTTTTGTCGAGCCGTCCGCTGGGGAAGTTGCCGGCGATTATCTGCTCGTTGCAGTTGTAGATGATGGCGAGCGTCGTGAAATACTCGTCCTGCTTGGTCAGGGTGTTGTTGGTGAATTTCACAAGGCGCGCGTCAAGCAGTTCGTTGGCGACTTCGCGCGACAGAATGGCGAGTATGTCGTCGTCGTCCGTCACGAGGCGCTGGCCGGTGGTTGTGGGCTTGGCGTATCGGTTGACTTTCGTGAATATCCGCCGCGCCCTCCGCAGGTTGTACGGAACGAGGATGACGGTGATGTCCTCGTTGGCGAGCTCGGTGCATGGAGTCGGAATCGCCGCTATGTCGCGCCCGCGCTCGTCTTTGCCGCTGATGGCGAATTCAATCGCCTTCAGCCGATGCTGGCCGTCCAGCGGAATCAGCACCTCGCCGCCGTTGAATGTGAGGAAGCCGATGGCGGACGCCGCCGATGTGTACAGTCGCGGCAAGCCGCGCTTGGCGATGTCGGACAGCGGCTCGAATGAGACTTCGTCGTCGAAGTTCTCGGCGGTTACGATGACCGCGCCGAAGAAGCGGGTGTCGTCGTTGGCGAAGTACGGCGCGATCTGGCTTTTGACGCGGTTGTAGTTGAGGTCGCGCTGGTAGCGTTCCTCAATGTCAAGGTCTTCCCATCCCGCCATTTCTCGCGGAATGGTGACGCTCTTGACCAATTCCTGAGCCTTCATGGACAGGATGTAGTAGTCCGTGTCGCCCAGCCGCGCTTTTATAGCCGCGCGCGTGGATGGCATGGGTTCACCTCTCTATTGCGCCGACGGTTTCTAGCCGTCGCTTAGTTCGCCTTGTTTCGTATTCGGACCGCGTCTTCTTGGGGCGCGCCTGAACGTCGTTTGCAGGGCGTAGCGGGGATATTCCGGACGGCGCGCGCCCGAAAGAATGTCATCCACCGTGAGAATCTGGACGCGCGGGAAACGGTCGGCGGTCAGCCCGTCCGGTTCGTAGAATCCCGCTTCCGCCGCTTCCCGAATCATAGGCGCGGTGGGCGGTTTTAGGGTTACAAGCAGGGCGATTTCGGCGCGTTCGCGCTCCATGTCGCTTTTGAGCGTTGCGACGTCGCCGCGACGGACGCCGCCGCTTTTGACTTGAACGACGATTCGCTTGGGCTTGCCGCTTTCGTCGTCGAAGAAGTTGATGAAGCCGTCTATGCCGCCGTCCGCGCCTTTCTTGCCGTCCCGCGACGGGCGCGCGTCCACAAGCCCCAGCGCCCACAACTCGAACTGATAGCGTCCGTCGTTGCGGCTGTCCGTAGCCAGCGCTTCCGCGCTCGCTAGGTCTTTCGGGTCGCCGATTACTTCGTAGGGGCGCAGGGATTCGCCGAAGGCGTCGTTTAGGCGATTCTTCATCAGCGAGATGGCGAGATGGGTAATGTCTATCCCAATCCACCGACGGTTTAGGCGTTCGGCGACCGCGATAGCCGTTCCGCATCCGCAAAACGGGTCTAGGATTACGTCGCCCTCGTCGCTTGACGCTCTGATTATGCGCTCCAACAGCGCCTCCGGCTTCTGCGTCGGATAGCCTAGACGCTCGCGGGCTTGCGAGTTGACTGGAGGCAAGTCCGACCACACGTCCTGAAGCGGGACGCCCGGCATTTCGTCGAGATAGCGGATGTACTCGGCGACTCCGTTGCGGGTGTAGTGGATGCGCCCCTCGTCGTGCAACCGTTGCATCGTCTCGCGCGGGGAGCGCCAAATGCGGACAACCCCGTTCCACTCATATTCATATCCCCCGCCGCTCAGCCCCGCCGCCGTCAGGTTGTCGGTTCGGTATCGCCGCCCCTTGTCGGTCTTGCGCCGATAGTGCGATTCTATGTATTTGGGGTCGTATTCTTGATACTGCTTGTTCCAAGAAAACGCGGAGGCGTCCTTGCAATACAGCAAGATAATGTCGTGGGTTTTGCCGCAGGCTTTCGCGTCGCTGTGGGCGGCGGAGCGTTTCCAAACGATTTCATTCTTGAAATTGTCCGCGCCGAAGGCGGCGTCCATGAGCAGTTTCAGATAGTGGCTCGCCGTCGGGTCGCAGTGGAGATAGACGCTTCCGCTGGGCTTCAGGACGCGGCGGAGTTCGATCATGCGCTCAGCCATCATCGTAAGATACGCCATCATGTCGTTCGCGCCCAGAAACTCGCGCATCGCCGCCAGCAGTCTGCCGAGCTTTTGGGGACCGTACGCGACGACGTCCTGATAGGCGCTTTCCGACTCCAGGCTCCAGCTCCAGGTGTCATCGAACGCCGTGATTTGCGCGGACGATTCCGAGCCGCCGCGCTCTCGGAACAGCACGTTGTAAGTGGCTTTGGAATTGAACGGCGGATCCAGATAAATCAGGTCGACGCTCTCGTCGCCGACATGCTCTCGCAGAATGTCCAGATTGTCCCCGAAGTAGAGGCGGTTGGGGGAAATTTCCTGCATGTCCATACGCTCCGCCGAGATTTCACGCTGTTTCACCATTCAATTTGTTGATTAGAGCCAGCCTGCCGCTTTCGCGGATTCCGTCTCGCCACCAGATGTCCTCTATCGCTTCCATTTCCCCATGCGAAATCAGCGTTTCGTCTATCCGCTCTTCCAAAGCCCGCAAGCGGTCTAGGATGTCCCTTCTCACCTCAAGGGTGAACGGACCGTAAACGCGCGTTCCGTTCGGGCGGAATTTCGCGCGACCGTCTCGGCGAACCGGCGAGCGGTTGTTGTTGTCTTCGCGCAATTCTATTAGAGTTTCGCGGAAGTTGTAAAGCAACTCCAGTTTGTCTTGTTCGGGATGCCCGGAGTCAATCGTCCCACGCATGCTGCGGTCTTTCTCGACGACGGTGCAAGTCCAGCATCCGAATCGTGGCGAGGTTGTTCCGCATGATGGGGCGTCTTCTTTGGACAGCACAAGGGGACATTCGCCGCCGCCGGCGTTGCGGTAGAGCGTTATCAGCTCGCGGTGGGAGCCGCCCCAGGGCGGTTTGCGCTGCATCAGGACCGTCCACACGTCGTTGTCGGACAAGTCCGCCAGCGGCGCGAACACGCGGCAGCCCTCTATGGAGCTGTGCGGGTTCATGGCGTCGGCTTTGACGCCGAGCTTGTCCATGTTGCGGCTTCGGTTTTGCGATTCGGCGCGGCGCGTGCCGACGAGCAGAATCGCCCCGCCGTGCCGCTTGACGATTTTCGCCATCAGGCGGTTGGTCGGCTGGATTTTCATGCGGTCGGTGCACCATCGGAAGTTGCGCGTCGGCGGGATGTAGCCGCGCCCGATGACGTTGACCCAGAAGGTCTGGTCAATGTAGGGCTTGGTGATTTGGGCGGAAATCGGCAGTCCCGCGCGGTTCGCCGCCTCGCGGATGACCGCCACGCTCTTCTTCAGGTGGTCGATGACGAGGGGGGACTCGACGAGCGTGTCGTTGGCGACGACGTACACCCGGCGCTCGCGCTTCTCCGGCTGCGCCGCCGCCACCGCGTCCCAGACGAGTTGCAGAAGCAGTGTGGAGTCCTTGCCGCCGGAGTAGGCGACTATCCACGGCTCGGAGTGTTCCGCGCCGTACTCGGACGCCAGCGTTCCGGCGGCGGCTTTGAGCCGCTCGCGGGTCTCGCGGAGTTCCGAGATGTTGAAGTTTCCGACTTGCGCCAACTGCATTTTCCCGTCCTAAGCGTGGTTGGGATTTGGGGTTGCCGTTCAGAGAAGCGAAATCGCGCGCAGTTCGCGGACCGATTCGGCGATGCGCCGCGCGGCGCAGTCCACTTCCGCTTTGGTGGTGAAGCGCCCGATACTGATACGCAGCGAGCTGTGCGCGGCGTCCTCGTCCATCCCCATCGCCATGAGGACGTGCGAAGGCTCCACGCTCGCCGAAGTGCAAGCGGAGCCGGGCGAGACGGCGACATCGCCCAGCGCCATCGTCAGGGATTCGCTTTCGACGCCGTCGAATCTTACGCTGATTATGCCCGGGACGCAAAGAGCGCGGTCGCCGTTCAGCGAGACGCCCTCCAAACGCAGGATTTCGTCCAGAAACCGTTGGGACAGCGCCGCGATTTTGTCGTTGTCGGCTTTCATGCGCTTGGACGCCAGCCGCGCCGCCTCGCCCATGCCGACAATCTGATGAGTCGGCAATGTCCCCGAACGGACGCCCATTTCATGCCCCCCGCCGTGAATCTGCGGCTGCAGTTTCAAGTCCGGGCGGCGGCGCATGTAGAGAGCGCCGATGCCCTTGGGCCCGTACATTTTATGTCCGCTGAGCGATACCAGGTCGGCTTGTACGGTTCGCATGTCCATCGGCAGCCTAGCCGCGCTTTGGGCGGCGTCTATGTGGAAGGGGACGCCGCGCTCGCGGGCAATTTGGGCGATGGTTTCGACGTCCGTTACCGCGCCGGTTTCGTTGTTGACGCGCATGAGCGATACAAGGGCGGTGTCCGGGCGCAAGGCGGCTTCCACTTGTTCAGGGGATATGACGCCGCCGCTATTGGGCTTCAGATACGTCGCCTCGAAGCCGCGCGTTTCCAGAAAGCGAACGGTGTCCAGAACCGCCTTATGCTCCGCCGCCGACGTGACGATGTGCCTGCCGCGAGCGCTTTCGGAGAGCGCCACGCCCTTGATAGCCAAGTTGTCGGATTCGGTCGCTCCGGACGTCCAGACTATCTCGCTCGGATCGGCGCCGATGAGGTTCGCCACATTGCGGCGGGCGCTTTCGACCGCCCTTTCCGCTTCCCGCCCAAGCGCGTGGCCGGAGGCGGGGTTGGCGAAGACGCCGTCCATCCCCAAAAACCGCGACATTTCTTCGGCGACCGACGGGTCGACCGGAGTGGTCGCGGCGTAGTCCAGATATACGGAATCGTTCACGGGGAATCGCGCCTTTCGCTTTCGCGCGCCTATCTTATGATACTGGGCGGCGTTTTGCAAAGGGCGATTCGCGAACGCTTGCAAGGGGAAACGCAAAGGCGCGGAGACGCGAAGGGCGCGATGGGAAGGGATTGGCGGCTTGGTTTCGGTTGGGCGCCGTTGGGGGAAAGAGCGGGGGCGCGGCGCTGACGGAAGGCGGGGCGGATGCGCTAGAATGGCGTCCGTCAAACCGACAGCGAGGGAAGGCGAAGGCGCGAATGTCCAAGAAGAAGATACTGGTAACCGGCGGCGCGGGGTATATCGGCAGCTCAGTGGCGTGGGCGCTCCGCGACGCCGGACACGCTCCGATACTGCTCGATTCGATGCTGAACGGGCGCGCGGAGCTGATAGGCGACATGCCGCTGTACCGCGCCGACATAGCCGACCGCGCCGCGCTCGCCGGCGCGTTCGCCGACCATCCGGACATAACCTGCGCCATACACTGCGCGGCGCTCGCCATCGTGCCGGACTCGGCGCGGCGCCCGTATGAGTACTACGCGAACAACGTGGTCGGCTCGCTGGAGCTCTTCCGGGCGCTCGCCGATTTGGGATGCCGCGACATAGTGTTCAGCTCGTCGGCGTCCATTTACGGGGCGGCGGAGGGGCCGGATTTCGTCGTAACCGAGCAATCGCCGGCGCGCCCGGAAAGCCCATACGCGCGAACGAAGCTGATAACGGAGATGACGCTCGCCGACCTGTCGCCCGCGCTCGGCTTGCGGTCTTTGGCGTTGCGCTACTTCAACCCCATCGGCGCGGACCCGAAGGGGCGCTGCGGGCAAATCCAGCGCGAGGCGTCGCAGATAATGGCGATTCTGCTGGAGGTGGCGAACGGCAAGCGCGCCGAGTTCAGCGTGACGGGGACGGATTGGCCCACGCGGGACGGCACGGGACTGCGCGACTACATCCACGTCTGGGATTTGGCGCGCGCCCACGTTCTGGCGGTGGAGAAGATGGACGCGGTCTTCCCCGAAGGGGCGGGGTTCGAGGCGGTCAACTTGGGAACGGGAACGGGGGTGACGGTGCGCGAGCTGGCGGCGGCGTTCGAGCGCGCTCTGGGCGAACCCATCCCCAAGCGCGACGCCCCGCCGCGCCCCGGCGACGTCGCCGGCGCCTGCGCCAACAACGACAAAGCCCGCGAACTGCTGGGCTGGCAGCCGACGCTGAGCCTGGAAGCCGCCTTCAGGGACGCGATGCGGTGGGCGGATGGGTTGGGCGAATCGGACTGAAAACCGCGCCCGCCAGTTGACAAAGCCGCCAGCCGCGCTTAGGCTATGAACAAGCGAAAAAGAGAGGGTTGCCTTGTCGGACTTGATAGAGCGTCTGCGGGACGGGCGCGACTATAGCCGTTGCGGAGGTACTGATACCCATGGTCTTGATAGTGCCGAAGATCTATTACGGAATCAAAGAAAAGGGCAGGCGCGAGGGCATACGCGAGGGCAGGGAAAAGGCAAGGCTTGAAGCCAGGGAAAAGGCAAGACTTGAAGCCGTCGACGCGATGCTGGCGGCGATGAGAGAGGCCGGGGTTGACGAAGAGACGCGCCGCCGCGTTGAGGACATCCACGCCAAGCGCAACGGGCGGTAGCCGGCGGGCCGCGGATACGCCGCTTTGACGACGTCGATTTTCACGCGCGCCAAGCGCGGCGCGGAGAATCCGGAAAGCCGCGCCCATCCGGTTGACAAAGCCGCCAGCCGCGCTTAGGCTATGAACAAGCGAAAAAGAGAGGGTTGCCTTGTCGGACTTGATAGAGCGTCTGAAAGCGAGCGACATCCCGGACTGGCTTCGGGCGTTTTACAGCCTGGTGTACCTGGCGACGTTCTTTCACGCGATAATCACGCGGGGCGCCTGGATGTGCTGTCCGCCGGCGTATGGCGACTTCTCGACTTTCGCCCACGCTGTCCAAATCGCGCTCGGCTGGACGGGCGCGACTGTATCCGGTGCGGAGGTGCTGATACCCATGGTCTTGCTGGTGCCGAAGGTCTATTACGGAATCAAGGAAAAAGGCATACGCGAGGGAGAAATCAAGGGCAGGGAAGAGGGCAGGGAAGAGGGCAAGGCGGAAGGCAAAGCAGAAGGAATTGCCGAGGGCGTCGACGCGATGCTGGCGGCGATGCGAGAGGCCGGGGTTGACGAAGAGACCCGCCGCCGCGTTGAGGACATCCACGCCAAGCGCAACGGGCGGTAGCCGGCGGGCAGGATAAGCCCCTTCCACTCCGTTGAAATCCGCGCTCGCCAAGCGCGGCGCGGAGAATCCGGAAAGCCGCGCCCGTTCGGTTGACAAAACCGCCAGCCCCGCTTAATCTATGAACAAGCGGAAAAGAGAGGGTTGCCTTGTCGGACTTGATAGAGCGTCTGAAAGCGAGCGACATCCCGGACTGGCTTCGGGCGTTTTACAGCCTGGTGTACCTGGCGACGTTCTTTCACGCGATAATCACGCGGGGGGCGTGGATGTGCTGTCCGCCGGCGTATGGCGACTTCTCGACATTCGCCCACTCCGTCCAAATCGCGCTCGGCTGGACGGGCGCGACCGTATCCGCTATGGAGGTGCTGATACCCATGGTCCTGCTGGTGCCGAAGGTCTATTACGGAATCAAGGAAAAAGGCATACGCGAGGGCGAAATCAAGGGCAGGGAAGAGGGCAAGGCGGAAGGCAAGGCGGAAGGCAAAGCCGAGGGCATTGCCGAAGGCACGGTTGCGGGCATGGCCGCGGGTAAGGCGGAAGGCGAGCGCGAGGGCGTCGACGCGATGCTGGCGGCGATGCGAGAGGCCGGGGTTGACGAAGAGACCCGCCGCCGCGTTGAGGACATTCACGCCAAGCGCAACGGGCGGTAGCCGGCGGGCGCGCCCTGACGCCAAGACAAACCCTGCGCGGATTTTGGCGTTCGCCTAACCGCCCGCCCGGACAGTTGACAAAACCGCCAGCCCCGCTTAATCTATGAACAAGCGGAAAAGAGAGGGTTGCCTTGTCGGACTTGATAGAGCGTCTGAAAGCGAGCGACATCCCGGACTGGCTTCGGGCGTTTTACAGCCTGGTGTACCTGGCGGCGTTCTTTCACGCGATAATCACGCGGGGGGCGTGGATGTGCTGTCCGCCGGCGTATGGCGACTTCTCGACATTCGCCCACTCCGTCCAAATCGCGCTCGGCTGGACGGGCGCGACCGTATCCGCTATGGAGGTGCTGATACCCATGGTCTTGCTGGTGCCGAAGGTCTATTACGGAATCAAGGAAAAGGGCATACGCGAGGGCGAAATCAAGGGCAGGGAAGAGGGCAGGGAAGAGGGCAAGGCGGAAGGCAAAGCAGAAGGCATTGCCGAGGGCACGGTTGCGGGCATGGCCGCGGGTAAGGCGGAAGGCGAGCGCGAGGGCGTCGACGCGATGCTGGCGGCGATGCGAGAGGCCGGGGTTGACGAAGAGACGCGCCGCCGCGTTGAAGACATCCACGCCAAGCGCAACGGGCGGTAGCCGGCGGCGCCGCGTCCTGACCACCCAAGAAACCCCGCGCGGATAATCCGCGTCCGACTAACCTAGCCGCGTTCGCCTGAGCGCGGCTAAACTCCGCGCCGCGCTCACAGCGAATCATCATCCACATCCCCGTTCTCTGTCTCGAAAGAGAACAGCTCCCCCACCCGCGCGCCCAGCGCTTGGGCGATTGCGCGAATGTTTTTGAGCGACGGATTCCGCGCGCCGCGCTCCACGCCCGACAGATACGTCACGTGTATGCCCGCGCGATGCGCCGTTTCCTCTTGCGTAAGGCGGCGCGATTTTCGCAGACGTCTGATTTGCCTGCCAAATTCTGCGTGAAAAGCGTCCATGCGAATAGCGCCGCCCGCCCCCTACGCCAGCAACTTGTCCGCCAGCTCCGTGAAGTTTCGCGCGCTTATGTCGTATTCGCGGGCGTTGGGGACGGGGGCGGAGAGGACGTTCGTTTCGCCCTCTCGGTGGACGAAGGCGGAGCGCAGGCCGGCGGACATCGCCGCCTGCAGGTCGCCGTCGTGGGCGGCGACCATCATCGCCTGGGCGGGGTCGTCTTCCAGGCGCAGCAGGCGGACGGCGGCGCGGTAGGCGGGGGCGTCCGGCTTGTAGTCGCCCAGAAACTCGCAGGATAGGATGCCGTCCCAACTTATGCCGTTGAACTTCGAGCAGTCCACCGCGATGGACCAGCTGAGAACGGTCAGAACGACCACCGTGTAGCGGCTCCGCAGGCGCTCGATGGCGGCGGGGGCGTCGGGCCACGCCTTGAGGCGGTGCCAGACGTCCGTCAGCTCGTCGCGCTCGGCGGGGGTTAGCGCGAGCGCGGAGTGCGTTTCTAGGACGTCGTCCAGAACGCGGCGGTGGAGGTCGTCGGCGTTCATCCAGGGCAGCTCGCGGGAGCGGACTTTGGCGAGCTCGGCGAACATGCCCACGCGCCAGTCGGTGGCGAATCGGCGGACGTCGACGTCCGCGCCGCGCTCCGTTGCCAGTTTGCGGACTTCGGCTTCGACGGTTCCGCGCCAGTCGAACACGGTTCCGCCGACGTCGAATGTCAGGGCTTTTACGCTGTCTAGGTCTGCGGGCATTGGTTGAATCTCCTGAGTTGGAATATGCGGAGTTTGGGGAAGGGCGAACTACGCCTGGCGGCGCAGGCGCCCTCAACCATCAAGGGCTTATAAAGGTATGTTCGCGGCTGGCGGGCAATCCGCGCGGGACTGCGCCTTGCGGCGCAGGCACCCTCAACCTAGCCTTCTCCCATCAAGGGAGAAGGGATACGTTGGCTTCATTTCAGGTTTGATTTCGGGTGGCTATCCTATTTGGTCGACTCTGGATTCCCGCCTTCGCGGGAATGACGGAACGGGGACGCGGAATCGGCTAAAAGCGTCCAATTCGCGCCTAAATCCGACAAACATACCCCTGCAAGCCCATCAAGGGAGGGGGGATGCGTGATTGGGATTCAAGGTTGATTTCAAGTGGCTATCTTGTCCCCGCTTTCGCGAGGATGACGTTGTTGGGCGGCTCTGGATTCCCGCCTTCGCGGGAATGACGGGGCGGCGATATGCGGGCTATCGTCCCGAAACGGCGCGCCGCCATAGGTAGCGGGCGGTGGCTAGGCAGACTACCGCGTAGAGCGCGTCCATCATCGGGAAATAGACGTTGTGGGAGATGATGGCGGCGCCGGTTTCGCTTTCGGGGCGGAGCGTCCAGAACCATCCCCAGAAGAATATCATCGCCAGGGCGATGGATGCGTAGAGGGTGGAGCTGACCGAAATCCGCTCCAGCAGCTCCGGCTCGTCCCCCCGGCGCGTTACGGAGCGGTCGCGCATGACGCTGACGACCAGAACGGCGACCACGCCGAGCGCCATGAACCAGTTGAGGACGCGCCACATGGGATAGTCGGGCGAGCCGTCGTGGAACAGCGGCGTGACCCCCAGCAGGATAGCCGCCGCGAGCGCCGTTATCGCCAAGTAAACCGCCAGAACTCCCCTTACGACGTTCATGCTCCGACCTCCCGGAATCCAGTTTCGCCGCTTTCAACGCGCTTAATATAGCATCGGAAATCCAAAATCGCCAACTTGACGGAGGGCTGAGAAAATCGCGGAATTCGAAAGAATGGAGACGCAAAGGCGCAAAGACGCAGAGGAGCGCAGAGGGCGGAAAGGGGGCAGAAGCGGGAATCACGGGGCGGAAATCGATGCGGGCGTCGGATTTGACCGAGCGGCGCGCCATCTTGGCGCATCCTCGCTTTCGCGTTTTTCGTCCCCGCCGCCGATTTCCGCCTTTCAAGATTGCCGTATGCGGCAAAATGCTGTACAGTCAATTGGACGCGCCGCGCGGGCGGCGGAGCGGAGGGAGATTTCACATGTCGGACAACCACAGAATCGCCGTAATCGGACAGGCGGCGTTCGGAAAAGACACGCTGGCGGCGCTGGCGGACAACGGCGAGAACATCGCAGGCGTCTTCTGCCCGCCGGATCGGGACGGCAGGCCCCCCGACCCGATCAAGAAAGAGGCGGTCGAGCGCGGCGTCCCCGTCTTTCAGTTTCGGCGCATGCGGCGCAAGGCGGCGATAGAGGCGTTCGCGCAACTGAACGCCGACCTGTGCGTGATGGCTTTCGTCACCGACATCGTGCCGGACGCCATTTTGGAAGCGCCGACTCTGGGGACGATTCAGTATCACCCCTCGCTGCTGCCGAAGCATCGGGGGCCGAGCTCGATGAATTGGCCCATCATCGCCGGCGAAACCAAGACGGGGCTCACGGTGTTTTGGCCCGACAAGGGGCTGGACACCGGCCCCGTTCTGCTCCAGAAAGAGGTCGAGATAACCCCGGACGACACGCTCGGCTCGCTGTATTTCGGCAAGCTGTACCCGATGGGCGTGGAGGCGCTTGTGGAGGCGGTCGGCTTGGCGCGGGGCGGGAACGCGCCGAAAATCGCACAAGACCACTCGCAGGCGACTTACGAAGGCTGGTGCCGAGCGGAAGACGTCGCCATAGACTGGTCGCGTCCCGTCGGCGACGTTTACAACATGATAAGAGGCGGCGACCCCAGCCCGGGGGCGAACTCCACGCTGGACGGCGAAACGGTGTCGTTCTTCCGCGCGAGCAAGACGGACGGCGAAACGGGCGGCGCGCGCCCCGGCGAGGTAGTCGAAGTGAACGAAAACGGCTTCGCGGTGGCGGCGGACGGCGGGTCGGTATTCGTCGGGCGCGTCCAGCCGGGCGGCGGGCGCAAAGTGATGGCGCCGGAGTGGACGGACGCGGTCGGGCTGAAGCCCGGCGCGCGCTTCGGAACGCAATAGACTCAAGACAGCCCCCCATTGGGATTAGAGCGGATAGCGAATTCGAGGAGCCGAGCGGCAATGCAGAGCCGAGAGAACCACCTCGCCGGGATAGTTCGGCGGCTGGCGAGCGCGGGGCGCGCGGCGGCGGACACTCCGACCGCCGAAGACGCCGAGCGCGCCGCGAACCGCCTGGCGTCCTTCCCGGAGTACAACCCGAACCCGCTGGTCGAGACCGACCTGGACGGCAACGTGACCTACGTCAACCCGGCGGCGCTGGAGATATTCGGCGGCGGCGAGGGCGGCGACGCGCCCGCCAGCCACCCGCTGGCGGCGGACCTGGGGCCGCTTCTCGGACGCCTCACGCGCGAGGGCGGCGGGGTCGTCTCGCGCGAAATCAGGGTCGGGGAGTCGGTGTTCGAGCAGAAAATCCTCTACATCCCCCAAGCCATCACCATCCGCATCTACTCCAGCGACGTGACACGCATCAAGGCGGCGCAGGAAGCGATGCGGGCCGCGGGCGAATCCGCCAGCGCAATCGCCCGGCAGAATGAGATTTTGGGCGAAATCGGGCGCATCATCAGCTCGAGTCTGGACATCAACGACGTTTACGCCCGCTTCGGCGAGCAGATGCGGCGGCTGATGGATTTCGACAGGCTCAGCGTGGTGCTGGTCAACCCGGAAAACAACACCGTGACAGTCGCCTACGTCGCCGGCGACGAGGCGCTGGGGCGGGAAGTCGGCGAGGCGCTCCAGCTGGAGGGGACCATCATCAACGAAGTGGTGCTCTCGAATCAGGCGATGGTGATTCAGGGCGAGATGGACGAGTTGCGGCGGCGCTACTCGAACATACTGCGCTATCCGTCCTCCGTTCTCGCTCCGCTGATTTATCGGGGGGAGTTGTTCGGGGTTTTGGCGGCGCGCTCGTCCCGCCCCAATTCGTTTCGGGACGAAGACGCCGAGATGCTGTCGCGGGTGGCGTCCCAGATAACGCCGGCGATAGCCAACTCGCTGCTGTACTCCGCCGTGGTGCAGACGCAGGAAGACCTGGCGCGCTCGAACGACGACCTGGAGCAGTTCGCCTACGCGGCGTCCCACGACTTGCAGGAGCCGCTGAGAACCATCGGCGCGTACATGAATCTGGTGCGGACGCGGTACGCGCATGTTTTGGACGGCACGGCGGTGGAGTTCATCGAGTACGCGGTGGACGGCGCGGAGCGGATGCGGGTTCTGATAGACGACCTGCTGGAGTACTCGCGGGTGGACACTCGCGGGATGCCGCTGGAGCCGGTCAACTGCAACGACGTGGTGGAGTCGGCGATGGAGAATCTGACGCATGCGATAGCGGATTCGCGCGCGGAGGTGGAGGTGTCGCCGCTTCCGACGATAAACGGCGACCGCTCGCAGCTGTCGCGCCTGTTCCAAAACCTGGTGGGGAACGCGCTGAAGTTCCGTCAGGAAGACCGGAAGCCGCGCGTTCAGATTTGGGCGGAGCTGCGCGACCGCGAGTGGGTGTTCGCGATAAAAGACAACGGAATCGGCATAGCGCCCGAACACCAGGATCGGGTGTTCGAAATGTTTTCCCGCCTTCACTCGCGGGCGCGCTACTCCGGCACTGGCATAGGGCTGGCGCTGTGTAGTAAGATTGCCCAACGGCACGGGGGCGGCATCTGGGTTGAATCGGAAGCGGGCAAAGGCGCGACTTTCCGGTTCAACATACCCGCAATGCCCTGATTCAGGAGGTTTGCAACATGGTTTCCGACATTGGCGACAGGCCCATCGAAGTATTGCTGGCGGAGGACAACCCGGCGGACTTCCGACTCGCCCAGGACACGCTGGAGCAGTCCCATCAGCAGGTGAACATCACGCACGCGGAGGACGGCGAAGCGGCGCTCGCCATCCTGCGGAAAGAGGGCGAACACGCCGACGCGCCGCGCCCGGACCTCATCCTGCTCGACCTGCGGATGCCCCGCAAGAGCGGCGAGGAAGTGCTGGCGGAAATCAACCAGGACGAAGACCTCGCCAAGATTCCGGTGATGCTGCTCACGGGAACGGAGGCGGAGTCCAGCCTGCTGGAGTCTTACTCCATCCCGCCGAGCCGCTACGCGCGGAAGCCGCTCCAGTTGGAGCAGTTCCACCGCGCGCTTGGGCAGATGGGGCTTTTCAGCCGCCAGCCGATTCAGATACCGACGCGGGAGCAGACGCGGGAGGACGCCTCGGCGGGCGCCGGCAAGCGCCGCTGGTGGTGGCCCTTCGGCTGACGGACGACAATAGGGCGGGCGCGGATTAGGCGTTCCGCGCCCGCCCCCGCCATTCCCGCGAAGGCGGGAATCCAGAGTCTCCCAACAACGTCATCCTCGCGAAAGCGGGGACAAGATAGCCACTAGGAATCAGGCTTGAACTGAAGCCGACGCATCCCCTTCTCCCTTGATGGGCTTGCAGAGGTATGTTTCTGGCTGGCAGACTGCGCCTAGCGGCGCAGGCGCCCTCACCCTAGCCCTCTCCCATCAAGGGAGAGGGGATTTGTCGCTCGCGATTCGGGCTTGGTTTCCAGTTGCTAAGTTGGTCGCTCCACTCTGGATTCCCGCCTTCGCGGGAATGACGGGGCGGGACGCCGGGGAAATGGAGGAAATAGTCCAATCCGCGCCTAAATCCGTCAAACATACCCTTGTTAGCCCTTGATGGGAGAAGGATAGGTTGATGGTGTCCGCGCCGCCAGGCGCGGGTTCGCCAACCGCGAACATGCCCCGCGCAAGCCTTTGATGGAAGAGGACTTGCGCGGCGGCTAGATTTCCGCGCCCTCGAGCTTTTCAAGCAGGGCGGCGATGCTGTCTATGCCCTGCCTAACCTGGCTTTCGGCGAGCCAGTTTTCGTGGACGTTCGCGTTCATCGCGACCGCTTCGATTATCAAGTCGCTGTACTCCGGCGTTTCGCGCGCGCGCTTCACGCCGGAGGCGGCTTTTATCAAGTCTTCGTCGCTCTCATACGGCAAGCCGCGCCGGTCGGCGACGGACTTCAGAAACTGCGCCGCCGCCCCCCACGCCTTTTCGGACGCCTGAACGGCGTCGCCGGCCTCCAGCTCGCCGAGCGCCTGGCGGATTAGGCGGCGGCTCATGTCGGAGCGCTCCGCCGCGCGCGCCATCGCCATCTTCTCGCCCCCGCCCTAGCCTAGCCGCCGTTTGCGCGAGCGCAGGTAGTCGACCATCACGTACTCGCCCAGCTGGTTGGGGCTGCTGTAGAACGCCCGCCCCTTGTTGACGCGCGTGACCTGGTCTATGAAGTCCATCAGGTAGTAGTTGGCTTCGAGCATGAACGTGTTGATTGTGACGCCGTCCTGCGTGCAGCGTTTGACTTCTTTCAGCGTCTCTTCGATTGTGCGGTGGCTGGGGGGATAGCTGAAGTAGGCGTGTCCGCCTTCGAGATGCGTGGTCGGCTCGCCGTCCGTGACCATGATGACGTTGCGGTTCGCCACTTTCTGGCGCGACAGCAGTTTGCGCGCCGTCATCAGGGCGTGCTGCATGTTCGTGCCGGAGTTCCAGTAGTTCCAGGTCATCTCCGGCAGGTCTTCTTCCTTTATCTCCATCGCGTAGTCGGAGAAGCCCACTAGGTAGAAGTAGTCGCGGGGGAACTGGGAGCGGATCATCCAGTACAGCGCCAGCGCCACTTTCTTGGCGGATCCCCAGTAGCCGAACATGCCCATCGACTTGCTCTGGTCGAGCAGCAAGACGGTCGCCGTCTGCGTCAGATGCTCGGTGTGGCGGACTTCCAGGTCTTCCGGCGACATTCGCAGGGGCTTGCCGGGGCCGTTCCGCAGAACGGAGTTGAACAGCGACCTGTGCAAGTCCAGGTCGAACGGGTCGCCGAACTGGTACTGCCGCGTTTCGCCGGTGTACTCGCCGCCGTCGCCGCGCGTGAACACGTCGTGCTTTCCCAGACGGTCTTTGCTCATCTCGGAAAAGACTTCGCGCAGGGCGTTCTGCGCCAGCTTTCGCATGCCGCGCGCGGTCATCTGTAGGCGGTCGCCGTCGCGCCGCAGGTAGCCCGCCTCTTCCAGCTGCTTTATCAGGTCTTGCAGACGCTCCAGCTCGCGCCGCGCTTCTTCGCCGAGATGCTCCTCCACTTGGTCGGGGTCAATGTCCTCCGCGCCGCCGCGCCGCATTACGGATTCCAGCTGGTCGTCCAGACGGTCCATGTCCTGCAACTGCTCCATGAGGCGCATCGCCTGGTCGAGCGTAACCGATTCGTCGCCCATGAAGGGGTATTCGTTCGCCATGCCGTCGAACGGGAACATGTCGTACATGATGGACGCCAGCTCGCCAATGTCGCGCATCATCGAGTCGCTCATGGTCGCGCCGAGCATGTCTTCCAGCTCTTGGCGCATGCCCTGGGACATGGAATCCATGAGGGACTGCATGGACGCCATCTGCCGCTGAAGGCTCTCGATGAGCTCGTCCAGGCTCGCCGGGCGGTTCGGGTCGAAGAAGTCGCCGTACTGTTCCATGAAGCCTTCGAAGTCCGGGTCTTCGCCCATTGCGCGGTCGCGGAGCATCTGATTCAGCGCTTGAATCATCTCTTGCATGCGGCGCATGTCTTCCGGGGACATGTTCTGAATGGCGTCTTTCATGCCCTGGAAGAAGTTTTGCATCATCCGCTGGCGGAGTTCGTCCATGATGGCGTCGAACTTCTCGCGCGCCTCTTGGTCGGTGAAGTCGTACTCCGACAACTCGCGCAGGCGCCCCGCCGGGCTTTCGGGGAGCAGGTCGAGCTTCTCCAGATTGTTCTCGGCGCGCTTTTCCATGAGGTCCATGGCGTTCCGCAGGATTTCGTTGTCGTCCCCGGCTTGGGCGAGGTCGTTCCGCGCTTCGGACATTCGACGCTCGATGCCGCCGCGCTCGGTGTCTATGACGTCTTGAATCCGCTCGGCGATGTCGTCCATGGCGGACTCTAGGTTGTAGCGCCGGAGTTGCTGTTCGCGCATCGCCTGGAGGCGCTCGCGCAGGTCGCGCAGTCCGGAGACGCGCTGTCCGTCGTCCCCGCGCGTCAGTCCGCGCCGCATCAAATCCCGCACGGCGCGGTTGACGTCGCCGTGGTTCATTATGTCTTCGGACAGTTCTTCCAGGATGTCGTCCTCATCGAGGTCGAACGGATGCTGGGAGCCGTCCCACATGGAATATCGGTATCCGATCACGGTCAACTCCTCTTCGCTCGGCGGCGGCGCCGCGCCCGCCGAATCGCGGGGCGTGAATGAATCCTATACGCGGCGGGGCGGGGTGTCAACTTTCGATGCGCCGAAAGAATGGGAACGCGGAAGAGATGAGACGCAAAAGGGATGGCGCGGCGGCAGGATGAACGCGGACGGGAATGGCGCGGCGGGCGTTTTCGCGCAATTTCTAAAATTCCTTCCGATAGCCATTGACTCGGCGCGCGCCGCCGTGTAGAATTATTGAACTGCGCGGCCCCGTGGTGTAGCGGTTCAACATACTGCCCTGTCAAGGCAGAGATCGCCGGTTCGAATCCGGTCGGGGTCGCCAGCGGTTTCCCCCCCGTTTCGCGTTCGCCGCATGCCGGCTTTTCCGTTCCCCCCGACGCGCCGCCCTAAGATTGGCGCGCGCGGACATTTCCCAGCGCCATGCCCACGCCGCAACCCCACGCCGGACGCCGCCCCGTCTTTTTGCGGTGGACGGATTCTCTCACAGGGCGCGCCTGTACGCTCCGAACGGCGGACGCCCACGCGGACGCCGCGCTTGGCGAGTTGGTCGAGAATTATCTCGCCGTCGAGCGCCCGCGGACGCTCGCGGACGCGGGGCTGGCGCTTCCCGAATCCGCGGACGGACTTCAGACGATTCAAGACCTCGCCTTCTCGCTGTCGGACGGCGGCGCGCTTCTCGGCATGCAGCCCGGCGCGGTTTTCAGAAGCGGACTGCGCGAGTTGGGCGCCGACCGTCCGCCGCCCAAGACGGCGGCTGAGCTGGACGGCGTCTCCGTCTCGCTAATCGACATATCCATAGACCGCTCCGAAGTGGAATCCCCGCGCAATTGGACGGGGTTCGCCCGGCGGCGATGGGATAGAAACCGAGCCGCCTTCCAAGATTTCGTCGAGAGCGCCGTGTTCGCCGCGCCGCGCGCGGATGATTCGCGTCCGCCGCCGTCTTTGGATACGGCGGGCGGGCGGGTTGAATTCCTGCGCCGTCTCGCGCTGGCAATCTGGCGGGCGCCGTTCGAGAACCACTCGCGATTCACCGGGCGCGAAATCCCCTACAAGACGGGCGATGAGACCGTCTTGAACATCATCGCCGGGCGCGGGGGGATATGCTCGGAGAAGGTGCAGGCGCTGAAATTCCTATCCGATGAGCATGGCTTCGAGTCGCGCTATGTTTTCGCCGGCCCCGGCGCGGCGGGGCCGTTGCCGACCGACCGCCTGCGCGACATTCTCGACCGTCTCGACTTCGACGGCGCGCGCCCCGCCATGCGCCACTGGCAGCACACCGCGCTGGAGTACGACGTGGACGGGCGGCGCTTTCTGGTGGACGCCACGAACGGCAACATCCCCTTCCTGTTCGCCGAAGGGCGCGAGTTGGACGGGTTGCTGAATGAGCCCGCGCCCGCGCCCCTGCGCGTCCGCATGGGGACTTATGAGGAAGATTTTTACTACCGCCGCGCGCCGGACGACCTGGCGCTGGCGCTGTTTTACGCGATGGAGAATTACGTTCCGGAGATAGACCTCGTACAGGTTTTCGACAACGAGTTGGGATTGGTCATCGCCGAGAATTTTCTCATCGCGCCGATTCCGTACAAGACGGAAGCGGAATACGCCGATTTGGAGCGCCTTTACGGCGAACTAGCCGCGCCGCTGGGTTTGGAGCATGACGCTTCGCCGGAGTGGAGTCTGGAAGGGGCGGTCGGATTGGCGTTCGCGGCGGGGGAGCCGGAGGCGGCGCGCGGCGTTTTGGAATCCCAAGACCATCTGCTGAGGCGATACGAACGGTTCGAGGGCGCGGGCTACGGCATGGGCTTGGCGGCGGTTCGTCTGCGATGAGCGCCGGCGACGCCAAGCCGTTCGCGCGCCCGGCGAACGCCGCGGAGGCGCTGTCGGCGGTCGTAGAAGCCGCGCGGCGCGCGCCGTTCTGGAGGCGCAGGCTCGGCGACCGCCCCATCCGCTCGCTGGCGGATTTCGAATCGTTGCCCATAACCGCCGCGTCCGAGTACCGCCGGCAGGGGTTGGGCGACATTCTGGCGGACCCCGGCGGCGTGGGCTGGATTCCGGGGCCGCTTCTGGGGCAGTCGCCGCGCCGCGCGGCGGTGGCGGAGGGGGCGGACGAGGCGCAGGCGAGAATCCGCGCTCTAAGCCGCGCGCTTGACCGCGCCGTTCCGAGCGGAGTCGACCGACCGACCGCGCTGGTGGCGTCCACCGCCGCGCGGCGATACTTCGGCGCGGAAATGTGCGCCGCGCTCATCCGGCGGGGAATCCCCGCGCATCTGGTCGCGGACGCCGGGACGGACGATCTCGCCGGGCTAATCCGCCGTCTGGAGCCGGACGTCTTGGGCGCGCTGACGCCCGCGCTGGGCGACGGCGAGGGGCTGCCGCCTTCCGTCGCCGGCGTCGTCGGTCTAATCGGCGAGCCGTCCCCGCGCGGCGCGGCGCGGACGGTCGAAATCATCGCCCAGAACGAACTCGGCGCGCTCGGATTCGCCGTCGACGGCGGCGGGGCGATTTTCAGCGAAGACTTGTTCCATATCGAAACGTCGCCCAGCGGAACGCTCGTCGCCACGCCGTACTTCTCCCGCGTTCAGCCGATTGCGCGGCTTGATACGGGGGTTGTTTTGCGCTAGGCGGGGGCGCTCGGCGCTAATCCTCCAGCTCCGCCAGTATGCCCCGAATGTAGTCCACGCTGCGCTTGTCTTTGTGCAGCTGGTCGCCGGTGTTCGTCCCTTCCAGCGCGAAATAGCCGTCGTAGCCCGCGTCGACCATCGCGGACAGGGCGAATCGGTAATCGACGTCCCCGTCCGGCAGGGGCGTCCGAATATAGTATGAGTGGCTCAGTTCGGGAATGTGGACGCGCTGGAGGTTCTTGCAGTGCCAGTATTTGGAGCGCGGCGCGAGCGCGGTTATGCAGTCTTCCGCGCTCTCTTCCGGCTCTTCGTAAGTCCAGAGGACGTTGCCCAAGTCGGGGTTGGCGAAGACGTTGTCGCTGTCGGTCAGCTCCAGCAGATGGAGCGTCGACCATGAGTTGTCCGCGATTGAGTGTTGGTGGACTTCGATGGTGATGTCCGCGCCGACGTCGCCCGCCATTGCGCCGATTTCGCGCAGGGCGGCGGCGGTTCGGAGGAAATCCTCTTCGGTCGCCAGCGCGCTGGAGCCGTGGGAGGACGGCTCGCCGCTAGGGCCCGTGTCGTGGGCGGCGTCTCGCGGCGGGCTGCCGAGCGCGGTGTTGACGATTTCGACGCCTGTCCACCCGGCTATCTCGACCGCTTTTTCGAGCCGCTTGCGGTTTTCGGCGGCGACTTTGGGCTGGCAGAGTCCGCCGCCGGCGCGGATGGCGACGCATGGCGCGCCGGCGTCCGCGAGGACGCTCTGAAACTCTTTCGCGCGCGTCTCGGTCGCTTCGAAGCCGCCGAAAGCCTCGAAGCCCAGTTCCAAGCCGGCGAAGCCCATGTCGTTGACTTTGCCGAGATACTCCGCGCGCGTCTTGGGGTCGCTCGGAATGTCCCAAGCCGCGCCCGCCGCGAAGGGGTAGAACGTCCCGCGCCTAAATGCGTATGCGAATTTCATCTTGCCGCCTCCTAAAATCGTTGCTCTCGCGTTGGATTCGTTCCGCATTGTAGCGCCTAAAGCGGGAATCCGAAACGGGGGATTGCGGGGACGCGCTTGGCTTTTCGCCGTTTCGGCGGACGCGCGCGGTGTTGACAGCCCGCGAGCGCTTGCTATATTTTTGACAATGATTATACGAAAGACGAAAAGCGGCGCTCTCGCCGACGGGGAAAAGCGCCCCGAATCAGGAGCATCATGGCGAAGATAAAGCACATAGCCATAGCGAGCCAAGACCCGGACAAGACCGCGGAGTTCTTCAAGGACGTGTTCGACCTGAAAGAGGTCGGCAGGGTGGAGAACGACAACGCCGCCGGCTACTATCTGAGCGACGGCAACGTGAATCTGGCGATTCTGAACTTCCGCAGCGACGTGGTCGCCGGGGCGGAGTTCGGCACGGAGTACGCCGGCATACACCACATCGGCTTTCAGGTGGAAGACGCCGAGGCGACCGATCTGAGGCTGCGCGAGAAGGAATCCGAACCCCGCGACGACATAAACAAGGCGCTCCACTCCAGCATGGGGAACGGACACGGCGGGCGCAATGTCGAAACGAAGTACGCCGGGCCGGAAGGGATAATGATAGACGTATCGCAGTCCGGCTGGGTGGGGACGGACGGGGATTAGGGCGGCTTCACCCCCGTCAGCCCCGCGCCGGCTTCGCCGTTATCGCCGAGCTGACCGACGCGGTCGGGGCGACGCCGGTCATCTCGAAGCCCGCTTCGGCGAGCAGGCGGCGGAAGTGGCTCGCCGAGCGCTCCGCGCCGCCGGTCATCGCCAGCATGTGCAAGTCGAGCAAGCCGCCGGACGGCGAATCTTCGTCCGGGGTCATTTCCACTATATAGAGCGTGGAATCCGGGCGCATCGCCTCGCGCGCTCGGCGCAGTATTCTCAGCGCGTCCGCGTCGTTCCAGTCGTGCAACACGCGGGCGAGTATTATCGCGTCCGCGCTTTCGCTCCACTCCGCGAACAGGTCGCCGGCGGCGAAGCGGCAACGGGCGGCGAGGTCGGCGGGCGGGCGGGCGTCCGCGACGACTTCCGGGCGGTCCATCACCGTCGCGGTCAGCCAGGGGCAAGAGCGCAAGAGCGCGAACGACAGCTCGCCCAAGCCGCCGCCGGCGTCCAGAACGCTCCGGTGGGCGGCGAAATCCAGGCTTTCGGCGATGGTTTGGTAATCGTGGCGGGCGTAGGCGGACATGGCGGCGTGGTAGGCGCGGAGGTCGTCCCGCCGACCGCCTAGCCGGTCGAAGAAGCCGTTGCCGTATATCTTCTCGAACCCGGAGCGCCCGGAGCGCAGGGCGTGGATGATTTCGCCCCATGCGGCGTAGGCGTCGCGTCCCCAGTGGGCGGCGGCGTCCGCGAGCGACAGCGGATGGTCGCGGCGCAGATGGGCGCCGAGCGGCGTGGCGAACCAAATCCCGCGCGCGTTCTTCTCGACCAGCCCCAACTCCGCCAGCGCCCGCGTCAGGCGCGCGCCCGCCGACCGCGCCAAGCCCAAGTCGCGCTCGATTTCTTGGGCGGACGCCGGCAGGCGCTCGAATACGCCCAGCTCGACGGCGGCGCGAATCGTCTGCGTCCGCCACAAGCCGACCATCTCGCTCGACAGGCGCTCCAGCGGCGAGCGAAGGGGCTTTCGCAGGGACGCGACGCGCTCGCCCTTTTCGTCTATCACCGACAGCGCGCCGTCGAATTCCTCGACCCGCGCCTGACCGTTGTAGAACGGCTCCGCCTGCGCGAAGCGCGCCGCGTAGAGCGGCTCGCCCGCCATGTCCACGTGATGCCAGCCGCCGGCGTCCCGCGCGCGGGCGTGTCCTTTGTGGAAGACGTCCAAATCCAAAAACCGCCGTCCGTGAAGGGGGGCGCCGTTCGCGTCTATGTGCGTATGCGTCCCGTCGGCGTACTGAACCACGGCGAAGCCGTCGCGGAAATCGCCGGCGTAGGCATGGCGTTCGGAGTACGCCGGTCGTCCGTCCGCGCGGATGTGGAAATAGCCGCCGTCTCGGTCGCGGACGGGGCATAGGCCGCCCTGGAAGTTGCCCGCCCAGCCGAATCGTTCGGAGTACAGGGGGCGTCCGTCGGGGAGTATGTGCAGCCAGCCGCCTTCGGGAGACGCGGCGGCGGCGCGGTCTTCGTAGAAGCCGAAAGTCCGCGAGAAGCGCGCCGAATACGCCGCCGCGCCGTCCGGCGATATGTGGTAGGCGCCGGAAGCGTCCAAAACCGGCGCCAGCCCCGGCGCGTGGAACTTCAGCACTTCCCAAAACCGCGCCGAGTACGCCGGCAACCCGCCGGCGGCGATGTGATGGGTGGAATCCGGGGATACCGCGTAAGTTGTCCAGTGGGGGTTCATGGGTTTCTTTTGGTTGGGGGTTAGGCGGCGCGGCGCGCTTGCGCTCGGCTTGTTTTATTCTAGCCTTCTCCCATCAAGGGTTTATAGGGGGCATGTTTGTGGCTGGCGAAACTGCGCCTGGCGGCGCAGACACACTCATCCTAGCCCTCTCCCATTAAGGGGGAAGGGATGCGTTGGCTTCATTTCAAGCCTGATTCGTAGTGGCTATCTTGGTAGGGAGACTCTGGATTCCCGCCTTCGCGGGAATGACGGCGGCGGGGATGCGGAAGTGGCGAAAAGCGTCAATCCGCGCCTAAATCCGCCGAGCATGCGCTTGTTAGGCAGTGTTGACATTAGAGAAAAGAGTGAGCGGGCTAGGCGGGCAAACCGCGCGGGACTGCGCCTAGCGGCGCAGACACCCTCACCCTAGCCCTCTCCCATCAAGGGAGAGGGGATTCGTTGGTTGCGATTCGAGACTGGTTTCGAGTGGCTATCCTTGTTGGTCTTTCTGGATTCCCGCCTTCGCGGGAATGACGGCGGCGGGGATGCGGAAGTGGCGAAAAGCGTCCAATCCGCGCCTAAATCCGCCGAGCATGCGCTTGTTAGCCCATCACGGGGAAAAGGATTTGCCGGTTGCGGTTCGCGCTTGATTGTCGAATGTCAACTCGCATGGCGGAGGGCGCGCCTCAAGTCTATGTCCCTAATGGACACCACTTTGCCCCTGAACACCGACGCGTAAGCGCCGTTCACTTTCACGGGGGCCGCCTGCTCCATGCGTTCGCGGGCGGCGGCGCAGTAGCCGGGGTCTATGTCCGCGCCGATGTAGCCGCGTCCGAGTTGTTTCGCCGCCACCGCCGCCGCGCCGCCGCCGCAGAACGGGTCGAAGACCACGTCGCCCTCGTCGGTCGTCATCAGAATCAGACGCTCAAGCAGATGTATGGGCAGCTGGCAGGGGTGGGAGTCTATGCGCTTGGACCTGTGGCGGACGCGGTGGATGTCGTCCCAGACGTCGCTGACTTGGTAGCCGAATTCGTGGCGCAGGCGCTCTTTGCCGCCGTAGTCTTTGAGATAGGCTTCGCAGACCCGGCAAGTCTTGTGCGGCGCTCGGACGTCGTAAAACTTGCTTCTTCTGTTTTTGGTGTAGAAGAGTATGCCGTAGTGCGCCGGCTGGAGCGTCTTGCCCAGCGGCTGGCCGTTGGAGTTCCACGCTATCCAGTGCCTGAATTCGGCGAGTTCGTTCAGTATCGCCGCCGTGTATGTGAGCAGTTTGGGGATGTTGTACACGAAGATGGAGCCGTCCGGCTTCAGAACGCGGCAGGCTTCCGAAAGCCATTCCGCCGTCCAAGACATGTACTCGCCGAACGGCAGGTTGTCCTTATAGGAAGCGTATTTCTTGTTCAGGTTGAACGGCGGGTCGGCGAACACGACGCTCACCGACTCCGGCGGCATGGAGCGCATCAGCTCCACGCAGTCCGCGTTGTGGACGGCGTTCAGCAATCCGCCCAAGCCGGCGGCGTCCGAAGTCGACGGCGGCGTCTCGGTCTTGTCCGAAACTAGACTCATGCGCGGCGCGGCGGCGTCCGCGGCGGGTTTCGGATTCGCGATGTCGTTCATTTCGCGCTCCCCCAAGTTGGAATGGCGCGGACATTGTATAGAACATTTAATCGCGTGTCAAGGGGATTTGGGGGCGGGAAATTCGCAAAAGGGCGAGAGAATGGGGGACGCAAGGGCGTAAAGAGGCGCGGAAGAGCGGTTTTCGCATTGCTCGCGCCTTATGAGGGCATGTTTGGGGTTGGCGGGCAATCCGCGCGCGCGTCCGCGACGGCGGGGGCTTGTCCATATTCGGATTGGCGGGATTCCGCGATTGTGGCGAAAAGCGCGAGTTGGGCGAATCGGAATCCTGAAAATCCCGCCAATCCTATAAATCCTGAATCTGACAAACGCCCGCCCGCCGCGCCACTTACGCCAGGCTTCTCCGCGTCACGGCGCGAACGGCGTCCACCAGCGCGTCTATCTCCGATTCGGTCGTCAGCGCCGTCATCGCGCCCGCCGTTCCGGATTGCAGCAGGACGCCTTCGTTCAGCAGCCCCGTGAACAGCGCGCGGCGCGTCCGCTGGTCGGCGCGGACTACGCTGCGGTAGTCCGTTATCTCTTCCGCCGTGAAGTGGATTCCGAACAGCGAGCCGATTCCGGTGATTTGGGCGTCCACTTCGAACTCGTCGAACACCGCGCGCAGTTTGGCGCGCAACTCGTCGCCGAGCGCGTTCATGCGGTCGTAAACGGCGGGGGTCAGGCGGGTCATCACCGCCTCGCCCGCCGCCATTGTGAGCGGGTTGGCGTTGAACGTGCCGGCGTGGGCGATGGGAGCGCCGCGCGTCGGGTCGAACAGCGCCATGATGTCGGCGCGCCCGCCGAACGCGCCCACCGGCGTCCCGCCGCCTATGATTTTGCCGAACGAAGTCATGTCCGGCGTCACCCCCAGCGCTTCCTGAGCGCCGCCCGGCGCGATGCGGAAGCTCTGCACCTCGTCGTAAATCAGGATTATGCCCAATTCCGCCGTCAACTCGCGCAGCCCGCGCAGGAACTCCGGCTCCCCCGCCAGATAGCCGAAGCTGGACACGACCGGCTCCATGATGAGGCAGGCGACTTCATCGGCGCTCTCGCGCAAGACCCGCTCGCACCATTCCAAATCGTTGTACGGCAGGACGATGACCTGCTCCAGCACGCTCTGGGGCATCCCCGGATGCTCCGGGATGGGCGTCGGACCCGACGGGTCTAGTTTATCAAGCGGCGGGCGGACGCTCACGGAGACGTACTCATGCGCGCCGTGGTAGCCGCCTTCGAACTTGGCGATTTTCTCGCGCCCCGTGAAAGCGCGCGCGGCGCGAATCGCCATCATCGTCCCCTCGGTGCCGGAGTTGGTGAAGCGGATGGTGTCCACCGACGGGACGCGGTCGACGAGCAGCTTCGCCATGCGGACTTGCTCATCGGTCGGGCCGGTGAACGCCGTTCCGCGCGCCGCCCTTTCCTGAATGGCGCGGGTGACGTCCGGGTGGGCGTGTCCGAGAATCAGGCTGGTGGCGTTGATCATGAAGTCGAGCAGGCGGTTGCCGTCGGCGTCCTCGACGTAATGCCCCTCGCCGCGCTCGATGAAGTGGGGATAGGGCGCGAAGAACGCCGTCCCCCGCGAGCTGCCGCCGGGCAGATAGCGCTCCGCCTCCGCCTGCTTGCGCCGCGATTCGGGCGTGTCGGCGATGAACTGGTCGATTTCCCGCTGGAGTTTGTCTTGGGTGGTCATGGGTTTTGTTTCAACCTCTAGCCTTGTTTTAGGGGGATTTACGCGGTATCTCATTGTCAGGGAGTGACCCCGAACTGCGCGACTCTGTTGAATTTCTCGCCGTTGTCGAATTCGATTTTTAGAAAGAAAGTCCTGTCAAGGGCGCGGCGCGAATCATCCGCTCCGGGCGCGGCGCGCAATACTCTCGCGGCGCCGTCGCCAACGCCTGAGTTGGGACGTATCGCAAAACCGGCGGCGTTTCCTCCGGCAAAAGATATTTCCCACGCCACTTCTTCGCCGCAAGTTATCTCCATGCTCAGTTGACCGTCTTCGGACGCGCTGAACTCGAACGGCGGATTGGGGGTGAAAATCACATTGCCGGCGGCGTTCGGGTCGAACTTCACGCCAACGACGGCATCCCGAACATTCGCCGACTCGCCCGCCCGCGCATGGGACGACGCGGCTTGTCGAGGGGCGCGTCCAATGTCGTCAACCTGAGACTGCAAGCGCTGAACGACCTTATCGGAAACCGCGTCCGCGAACACTTTTATGCCAATCGCGAACGAACCGATGTAAAATACGAGAACGCCCGCGAGAAAAATCGCCGCTCCCGCCAGACCTCCGTTCAATTCGACCGCCCAAAACACAAGCGCCCCCGACGCGACGCCGACGACGATAAGACCCAGCATCGCGCCGGCGGCGCGCCCAACCGCTTCTTGCCAAGTCATCTGTTTCGCCCCTTGTTTCTTTCGCGCCCGCGCCGAATCGCGGCGGCGGGATATTCGCCCCGCCCAAACGGTATCAACGGCGCGGGCGCGTGTCAAACGCAAATCCGCGCAAGACTGCGCCTAGCGGCGCGGACGCACGCGCGCTAGCCCTCTCCCATCAAAGGCTTATAAGGGTATGTTCGTGGCTGGCGAAACTGCGCCTTGCGGCGCAGTCACCCTCACCCTAGCCCTCTCCCATCAAGGGAGAGGGGATTCATCGCCCGCGATTCGGGCTTGGCTTCCTATCGCTAAGCCGGTCGCTCTACTCTGTCTTCCCGCCTTCGCGGGAATGACGGGGCGGGGCGCGGAAGTGGCGAAAATCGCTCAATTCGCGCCTAAATCCGACAAACATACCCCTGCAAGCCCATCAAGGGAGAAGGGGAGGATTTGCCGCCCGCGATTCGCGCTTGGCTTCCTATCGCTAAGCCGGTCTCTCCGCTCTGGATTCCCGCCTTCGCGGGAATGACGGGGCGGCGCGCGGAAGCGGCTAAAAGCGTCCAATTCGCGCCTAAATCCGACAAACATACCCCTGCAAGCCCATCAAGGGAGAGGGGATTTGCCGCCCGCGATTCGCGCTTGGCTTCCTATCGCTAGACTGGTCTCTCCGCTCTGGATTCCCGCCTTCGCGGGAACGGCGGGGCGGCGCGCGGAGAAGGGGATGCGTTGGTTGCGATTCAAGGCTGATTCCGAGTGAACATGCCCATATGCAATCCCCTACCCCGCGATATACGCGATGAACACCGTCGCCAGCCCCAGATATATGAGAAAGCCGCAGACATCCGTCACCGTCGTGACGGCGACGGCGGACGCCAGGGCGGGGTCTATTTTCATGGCGCGGAACAGCAGGGGGACCGCCAAGCCGCTCGCGCCGGCGATTATCATGTTGGACATCATCGCCACGCCGACCACCGCCGCTAGGTATTGGTTCTCCTGCCAGCCGTAGGCGACCGCCGCCGCCAAGACGCCGACCGCCAAGCCGTGAATCAGCCCCAAGCCCAGCTCTTTCGCCAACAACCGCCACTTGGACGCCGATTCCAGCTCGCCCAGCGCCAGCGAGCGGACGATTAGGGTGAGCGTCTGCGTTCCGGCGATTCCGCCCTGCCCGGCTATCACCGGCAGGAAGGCGGCTAGGGCGACGGCGCTCGCCATGGTGTTCTCGAACAGCGTCACCACCATGCCCGCCAGCAGCGCCGTGAGCAGGTTCAGGCACAGCCAGGGCAGGCGTCCGCGAACGGATTGCCAGAAGGGGCCCGCCGCCTTCTCGCCCTCCGGCACGCCGACCATGCGGTACATGTCCTCGGTGGCTTCGTCCTCTATGACGTCCATGATTTCCTCGACGCCGATGACGCCGACCATCGCGCCGTTGGCGTCTGTGACGGGGACGCGCCGGAGGGCGTAGCGCTCCATGAGGCGGGCGACTTCTTCCTGATCGGTTTCGGCGGTTACGGAGATGACGCCGGGATCCATTATGAGCGATACGGGCTGGAAGGGGCGCGCCAAAGCGAGGGCCGCCAGCGCGACGCTGCCCGCCGGGGCGCCGTCGGCGTCCAGAACATACGCCTGCGAAATGTCGTCCGAGTGGTATTCGCGCGACCATTCGCGGATGGACGCCATCGCCTGCGATACGGTCATGGCTTGGGACAGGGCGATGAATTCAGGCGTCATCAGGCCGCCGGCGTCGTCGTCTTCGTAGCCGAGAAGGGGGGCGACTTCGCCGCCGGTCCGCATGGCGCTGACGGCGCTCGCGGACGCCGGCTCCGGAATGTGGCGCAGGACGTCTGCGGCGACGTTGGGGCTGGCGGCGTCCAGAACGGCGGGCAGCTCGCGGGGGTCAAGCGACAGGGCGAGCCGGGCGGCGTCTTCGACGTCCAGGCTTTCCATCAGCGACGCCAGCGCGGGCGGCGGCATGTGGTCGACTAGCCGCGCTTTGAGGCGGTCGGGAATCCGCAGATAGACGTCCGCCTGGTCCGGCGGCAGAAACGCGGACATGAGCATCACCGCTTCCAGGCTGCGGTTTTGGCGCAGAAGGCGCGCCGCCTGCGCCGCCACGCCCTCTATGTCGGGCGAGTCGTCTCGGCGGGGTTGGGATTCGGCGCTCATTTCGGACCCCGCCGCCGGAGCGTCCGCGCGTCCATCGCCGCCGCCGCCGTCGGCTTCGGGCGCATGGGGGCGCTCAACGTCCGCCGTCTCGGACGGCTTGGGCGAATCGGCGTATCTTCGCGACGTCTTTCGCGCCGTCCGTCTCGACGCCGGTGGAGACGTCCACGCCCCAAGGCGCGGCGGCGGCGATGGCGGCGGACACGTTTTCGGGGTCAAGCCCGCCGGCTAGGAGCAGCCCTTCGCGCATGCCGATTTCGGATGCAAGCGTCCAATCGAAAGCCGCGCCCGTGCCGCCCAGAAAGCCGCGCTTGTGCTTGTCCAAGACGGCGAGATGCCCGGCGTCGAGCGCGTCCGCCGCCTGCCGCGCGGCGAGGTCGACGGCGCCTTCCCGCCCCAGTTCTTCGCGCACTTTGACTTGGCGGATGACGGGCAACTCCAGCGCGTCCCAGAAGGCGGGGGTTTCGTCGCCGCACAGCTGGGCGCAGTCTAGGCCGCAGTCGCGGGCGATTCGGTTGACGAATTCCGGCGGCTGGTTGGCGAACAATCCCACGATTTTCGGGCGGTCGGCGGCGGCGCGCGCGGTCCAAGACGGCGATTCGCGCAATTCCGCTATCACATTCGCGCCGCGCTCCGGGGACAGCTGGCGGCGGACGCCGTCCACGAACACGAATCCGAGAAAGCCCGCGCCGGATTCTACGGCGATGGCGGCGTCGCCCGCGTCGCGCAGTCCGCATATCTTGAAAACGGTCATCGCGCCAGCTCCTTCAGCAGCGCGCCGGGGTTGGGCGCGGTCACTAGGGCGTCGCCGATGAGCGCCGCCGCCGCGCCCGCCTGCCGCGCGCGGGCGATGTCCGCCGGCGTCCGCATGCCGCTTTCGCTCACCAGAACGCAACCCGCCGGCGCCTGCGGAGCGAGGCGGTCGGTGACTTCCTGCGTGGTGTGGAATGTCCGCAAGTCGCGGTTGTTGATTCCGATTATCTCGGCGCGCGCTTCCGCCGCCGTCCGCATCTCCGCTTCGTCGTGGACTTCCACTAGGCATTGCATCCCAAGCGTTTCGGCGAGCGCCTTGAGGGACGAAAGCCTGTCCGGGCTGAGCATGGCGACGATGAGCAGGATGGCGTCCGCGCCATGCGCGCGGGCTTCGTAAACCTGATAGGGGTCGAAGATGAACTCTTTTCGCAGAGCGGGCAAGCCGCGCCGACGCGCCACCGCGCCGGCGGATTCCAGGTCGTCCAGGCTGCCCTGAAAGTGGTCGGCGTTGGTGAGAACGGATATGGCGGCGGCGCCGTTGTCGGCGTACTCGGCGGCGAGTTTCGCCGGGTCGAGATTCTCGCGCAAGACGCCGCGAGAGGGCGAGGCGCGCTTGATTTCGGCGATGATTTTCACGCGGTCGCCGACGAGGGAGGCGGCGAAATCCAAAGGCGCGGGGCGCGATTCTATCATGGAAAGCAGGTCGGTCAGGGGCGCGTCGTTCTTGAGGCGGTCGACTTCGCGGCTTTTCACTTCCACGATTTTTTTGAGAATGTCGGGGGAATCCGCTTTGACAGTCATGGCGGCGGGGGTCTTTCGTTTGGGGTTGGATTTGGGGGCGGCGGGACTGCGCCTGGGGCGCAGGCACCCTCACCCTAGCCCTCTCCCATCAAGGGAGAGGGGATTTATCGCTCGCGATTCGGGCTTGGTTTCGTATGGCTATCCTCGTTGGGCGACTCTGGATTCCCGCCTTCGCGGGAATGACGGGGTAGAAATCAAGGGAGAATGGATATGTTGGTTGGGATTCTGGGTTGATTTCGGGCGGCTATCTTCGTTGGGCGACTCTGGATTCCCGCTTTCGCGGGAATGACGGGGCGGAACGGGAAGAGGGGATTTATCGCTCGCGATTCGGGCTTGGTTTCGGGCGGCTATCCTGGTTGGGCGACTCTGGATTCCCGCCTTCACTGGAATGACGGGGCGGAACGGGGATATGGGATTTTTCCGAACCCCCTTTTACATTTTAGCAGAACGCGGAATCAGAATATCAGCGACGCTCGGCAGCATGGCGATGTGAGGGAGCGCCGCGAGCGTTTCGCGGGGGGCGGAGCCCGTTTGGACGGCGACGAATGGGATTTCGGCGCGCGCCGCCGCTTGCGCGTCCACTACGCTGTCGCCGACGTAAACGCAATCCGACGGCGCGACGCCAAGCAGTCGGCATGCCGCGAACAAGCCCTCCGGATGCGGCTTGTGATTCTCCACGTCCTCCCCGCCGATTATGACCGATACGCAATCCCGCAATCCGTCGCGCTTCAGTATGGACGCGATTCGGTAGCCGTATTTTGTGGACACCACGCCGATGGGGATTCCGCGCGCGCTTATCGCCCGCAAGACCGGCGGGGCGGCGGGGTATATCCATGTGGCGTCTTCCATGATTTCGTCCGCTCTTTCGGTGAACAGCGCCAAGAACTCCATCCCCCGCGCGCGGACGCCTTCCCCGTGCAGCGCGACCAGCGTTTCGGGAAGGTACAAGCCGATTGTCTTGATTATCTCGTCCGGCGGCGACGCGGGCAGCCCCATGCGCTCCAGCGCGTATTGGACGCATGGGATGATTCCTTCGGACGAATCGGCTAGGGTGAAGTCGAAATCGAACAGGACGGCTTTGGCGTCCGCGAATTCGGGGCGCAGTTCGGCGGCGTCCGGCGTTGGCGGCGTCCGCGTCATTCGAGCTCTCCTGTGAGCGCGATTAGGTTGGCTAGGGTATCGCTCGCCGCGCCTTCGTCTATGGAGCGCGCGGCGCGGTCGACGCCGGATTTCAGGTCGGGTACGGCGTCCGCCGCCCAAAGCGCCGCCGCCGCGTTCATCAGGGCGACGTCGCGCGCGGGGCCTCGCTCGCCCTCCAAGACCGACCGCGCGACGCGGGCGCTGTCGGCGGGCCCGTCCGCTCGGATGGAGTCCGCCGGCGCTTCCCGCAAGCCCAAATCGGACGGCGAGACTTCGAAGCGGCTCGTCTCGCCGTTCGCCAGCAGATGCGCTGTGGAGGGGCCGGTTATGGTCAGCTCGTCCATGCCGTCCGCGCCGTGAACGACGAGCGCCTTTTCGCTGCCGAGAAGGGCGAGCGCCCCCGCCATCTTGGGCGCGATGGACGGGTCGGACACGCCTATCACCTGGCGCGCCGCCCCCGCCGGATTCGTCAGCGGACCCAAGATGTTGAACACTGTTCGGATTCCGATTTCGCGCCTTGGGGCGGCGGCGAAGCGCATGGCCGGATGGAAGCCCTGCGCGAACATGAATCCGAAGCCGATTTCGTCCAAACACCGCGCCACGGATTCGGGCGAGAGGGCGATTTTGACGCCGAGCGCCTCGAGAACGTCCGCCGAGCCGGTGGAGCCGGACATGGCGCGGTTGCCGTGCTTGGCGACTTTGACGCCCGCGCCCGCCGCGATGAGCGCCGCCGTGGTGGAAATGTTGTAGCTGCCGGACGAATCGCCGCCCGTTCCGCAGGTGTCCACGATTACGCCGCCGCCATCCGCGAGCGGGGGGACGCGCAGGGATTTCTCGCGCATCGCCGCCGCCATGCCCGCGATTTCGTCGACCGTCTCGCCCTTCATCCGCAGGGCGGTGACGAACGCGCCAATCTGGGCGGGCGCGGCGCCGCCGGACATGATTTCGCCCATCGCCGCCGCCGCTTCGCCCACGCTCAGCGAGCCGCCGCCAACCACTGTTTGGATGGCGTCTTGAATGATTGTCGACATTGTCATCATCTCGCCTCCTTATCGCCTTCGCCATTGTCGACGGGCCGGCATGTTCAGGAAATTCCGCAGAATGTCCTTGCCGGATTTGGTCATTATTGATTCGGGGTGGAACTGAATCCCCTCTATGGGCTTGGTTTTGTGGCGGACGCCCATAATCAGCCCGCCGTCCGTCCACGCGGTGATTTCGAGCTCCGGCGGCAGGTCTTCGCGGTAAACGGCGAGGGAGTGGTAGCGAATCGCCTCGAAGGGGTTGGGCAGCCCGCGAAAGAGTCCGCGCCCGTCGTGGTGGATGAGCGACATTTTGCCGTGCATGATTTCGCCCGCGCCGCCGACCGTGCCGCCGAAGGCGTAGCCCACGCACTGATGCCCCAAGCAGACGCCGAGCGTCGGCACGCGCCCGCCGAAGCGCCGGATGACGTCGTTGGACACCCCCGCGTCCGCCGGCGCGCGGGGGCCCGGTGATATGACGATGCGCTCCGGGCGCATAGCCTCGACGCCCTCCAGCGTGATTTTGTCGTTGCGAACGACCTCAACCTCCGCGCCCAGCTCGCAGAGATACTGGTAAAGGTTGTAGGTGAAGCTGTCGTAGTTGTCTATGAGGAGGAGCATGTTTTGAGTTTCCAGTGGCTAGTGGTTAGTGGTTAGTGGTCAGTGGTCAGTGGTCGGTGGTCAGTGGTCAGTGGTTAGTGGGTCGGTCGCGCGCGTTTGTCAGAATCAGGATTTATAGGATTTGTGGGATTTTCAGGATTTCGCTTCGCCCAATCCGCGCCCGCCAGTGAAGACGAGCGCCGCCGGAAGAATCCTGAAAAATCCTTTAATCCCGCGAATCCTGATTCTGACAATATCCCTACCTATCCGACATTCTCTCCGCCTCGTCTATCGCCGAGAATATCGCAGACGCCTTGTGCAGCGTTTCGGCGTATTCGTCTTCGGGGTTGGAGTCGTACACTATGCCGCCGCCGGCTTGGACGTGGGCGACGCCGTCTTTGACTACCGTCGTCCGTATCGCTATGGCGGTGTCCATGTTGCCGGAGAAGTCGAAGTAGCCCACCGCGCCGGCGTAAACCCCGCGCTTGTCGGGCTCCAGCTCGGCGATTATCTCCATGGCGCGGATTTTGGGCGCGCCGGACACCGTTCCCGCCGGGAAGCAGGCGCGCATGGCGTCGTAGTTGCTGAAGCCGTCCATCAGCTCGCCGGTGACGTGCGAAACCAGATGAATCACATGCGAGTAGCGCTCTATGTCCAAAACCTGCGTCACTTCCACCGTGCCGGGCTTGGACACTCTGCCCACGTCGTTTCTGCCCAAGTCGAGCAGCATGATGTGTTCGGCGCGCTCTTTCTCGTCCGTCCGCAACTCTTCCCTCCAGCGCTTGGTCTTCTTCCTCATTCGCGCCGCGCCGCCGGGTGCCGGCGATGGGGTGGACGGCTACCTTGCCGTCCACGACCTGAACCAGCAACTCAGGGGACGCGCCCACTATTTGGAACCCGTCCAAATCCAGATAGTACATGTAGGGCGACGGGTTTATGGCGCGCAGGGAGCGGTAGATTTGGAAGGGGTGGGCGGAGGTTTCGCGCGACATGCGCTGGGCGACGACCGCCTGGATTATGTCGCCGGCGATGATGTATTCGCGCGTCTTGCGGACCATGCCGTCGTAGCGCTCGCGGCTCATGTTGAAGCGGATGTCGGCGTCCGTTTCGGATTCCAGATTCGGCTCCGGCATTATCGGCGGGGCGTCCAGCCGGCGGATTATCTCGTCGATGCGGGCGTTCGCCTCTCGCCGCGCCGCGCCTTCGTCCGCGCCTTCGCCACAAGACGGCGTGGCTGACCACAGTGATGCGCTGGCGCAGATGGTCGAACACCAGATACGTCGCGGACAGCATGAACACGGATTCGGGCAATCCGAGCGCGTCGGCGTCCGGCGTCGGCAGGGTTTCGAAATGGCGGACGGCGTCGTAGGCGATATAGCCCACCGCGCCGCCGTTGAACTTCTCGGCGCCGTCGGAGTCGGCGAGCGCGTAGCGCGAGAGCATCTCTTCGACCGGCTTGAGGGGGTCAACCGCGCCCAGCGGCTCGCCCGCGCCGGTCTTGACGATTTCAAGCGGATCCACGCCGATGAAGCTGTACCGCGCCATGCTCTCGCCGCCCGCGACGCTTTCGAGCAGATAGGAATACGGTCCGCGCGCCACTTTCAGATAGGCGGAGACGGGCGTTTCCAGGTCGGCGCGTATCTCGCGGCGGACGGGGACAAGCGCGGCGCGCTCCGGGGTTGGGTTGCTCATTGTTATTTTCCCTCCGCGCGCGTCTCGCGCTAGGAAGATTATAGGGGGTATGTTCGGGGTTGGCGGAACCGCGCCTAGCAGCGCGGACACCCTCATCCTAGCCTTCTCCCATCAAGGGAGAGGGGATACGTTGGTTGATGTTCGGGATTGGTTTTTCGGCGGCTATCCTGGTTGGGCGACTCTGGATTCCCCGCCTTCGCGGGAATGACGGGGCGCGGCAGTGGATAGGCTGTTAGGACGGCAGGACGAATCCCACGCGCCGCTTCATTTCGTCCAGTTTGGGTTCGGACACCGCCCGCGCGGCGCTCGGCGCCCGCCGACAGCAGCCTGTCGAGCTCGGCGACGTCGTCCATCAGCTCGTAGTAGCGCTCGCGGATGGGCGACAGTTCGGCTATCACCGCTTCCGCGACGCGCCGCTTCAGGTCGCCGTAGCCGCGCGCGTTGGCGAAGTCGCGCTCCACTTCCTCGCTTGAGCCGCCGGTTATCGCCTTGTAGATTCCCAGAAGGTTGTTGACGCCGGCGCGCTCCGGGTCGTCGCTGAAGGCGATTTCGTTGCCGGAATCGGTCACCGCCCGCATTATCGAGCGCTCTATCTCTTTGGGTTCGTCCAGTATGCGGATGGCGTGTCCGCGAATGTGGGCGAAGCTTTTGGACATTTTGACGTTCGGGTCGTTCAGCCCCATCACGCGGGCGCCGACTTTCGGGGATGACCGCTTCCGGCACGACGAAAGTCTCGCCGTAGCGGTGGTTGAACCGCGTGGCGATGTCGCGCGAAAGCTCGACGTGCTGCTTCTGGTCGCCGCCCACCGGCACCTCGCTGGCGCTGTACAGCAGAATGTCGCCCGCCATGAGGACGGGGTAGTCGAGCAGGCCGGTGGAAACGCGCTCTTTGCCGGCGGATTTGTCTTTGTACTGCGTCATGCGCTCAAGCCAGCCGACGGGGGTGACGCAGTTGAGTATCCAGCAGGCTTCGGCGTGGGCGGAGACGTGGCTTTGGACGAACAGGGCGCTCTTGCGCGGGTCGATTCCGCAGGCGAACAGCGCCGCCGCCAGCTCGCGCGTCTGCCGGCGCAGGTCTTCGGGGTCAATGTCCACCGTGATGGAGTGGAGGTCGACGATGCAGAAGTAGTTTTCCTTCTCGCCCTGCCGCTCGACCCATCCCTTGAACGCGCCGATGTAGTTGCCGAGCTGCGGGTCGCCGCTCGGCTGGACGCCGCTGAAGACGCGGGGGCGCCCGGCGGGGGCGGCGGCTTGGATTGTCTCGCTCATCTTGAATCGCCTCTTTCGTATTTGGTTGCAACCATGGCGGACGCCGCCGTTGGCGGAATGGGGGGATTTCCGGCGAATTCCCCAGACGCAAAAAACCGCCCCTCGCATAGGGACGGTTGTGACAATGACCGCGGCGCCACCCTAATTCGCCGCCCGCTCGCGCGAGGCGGCCTCTGCCGGACACGGACGAATGGAAACGCGATTGCGCTCGCCGATGTCCCGGACGAATGATAACGGCGTCCATCCCGGCCAAGCCTACGGCGCGCCATTTTCCGGCGTCGGCGCTTTCGGTTGGCGGCTCCCGGGTCCATTCCGCCCCGTCGTCGGCGCCGGCTTTCAGCGTCCGCCGGCTCTCTGGGGTCGCGCGCAGGGGCGTACTATTCCCGTTCTCAGCCTGTGAATGGAGTATAGCGAACGGGGGGGATGGGGTCAAGGTTTGGGGGTTTGCGTCAAAAACCCTCTAATCCCCAACCGCTATCGCCGCCGACCACAGGCGCCCGGCGCCGGGGGCGTCCTGCCCTGTTTCTATGCGGTCTATGGGGTAGTCCGGCAGTTGGATGGTCGCCATGCACTTGCCGTTGAATACGGCGCCTAGGGGCGGCTCGAAGTCGAAGTTCAGGCTTTCATGCCCGATTTCGCGGCGCTCGGCGGGCAGGTCGGCGGGGTTGGCGGGGTGGACGCTTAGGAAGAAACGCCCGCGCGCGTCTTCTTGCGTACACGGCTGCTTGAGATAGCTTAGCGCGCCGACGTCCGCGTCCAGGTAGAGGTCGAATCCGGAGCGCGCCGACGGTTCGCCGCCGTCGGCGACGGCTTGATAGGCGTTTTCGTAAGCCGCCAGCGCCTGCGCGTTCGGCGGCGGGAAGATGGTCGCTTCCCACAGCCCGCTCTGCCCCGTTCGGATGGCGGCTGTCGGATAGTCGTCCGGCAGCTCCACGACCGTCATGCAGACGTCGTCGAAGGCGACGCCCCGACTCGAAAACGCAAAGTCCCACTCGCGGCGCGCGCTCGCTCCGACCGGATAGAGGCGCAGGAAGAAGGGGCGGGAAACGGCGTCCGTTCCCCGAACGCAGGGGGATTTCAAGTACGCCAGTTCCGACCCGGCGAGATAGACGTCGAAAGAAAGATTCGGCGTCCGGCGGGGACGATTCGATCCGCCGCCGCTCCGCTCGGTACAGGTCTTCCAAGTCAATGGATTCGTACAGGAACACGTGGCGGTTGCCGGGCGTGAGAAGGTTGAAGCTCTCATCGCGGTAGCGGCTGAGGGCGTAGTCGGCGGTCGGCGGGGTCCGACGCGGCGCGTTGCCAGTGGATTCCCGTCAAGTAGTAGCGCCTCGATTTGGTGGAATGTCCTTCGTCGAGCCCTAGCCAATCCGCATCCCGGGAGACTGTCACGATATTTCCCGGACTCGCGTATTCTCGGACGGCGCTCATGTCCGCCATGAGTTCCTTCGACCGTTTCGCCGCGTCCCGCGTCCGCCCTTATCTGGGCGGCGTGGAAAGCCGAGAGCGCGAATACGGGGGCGGCGAGGGCGGCGGTTCCGATTGCGAGCGCGCCGCCGAGACGCGCGCCAAGCAGGCGGCGCGCCCCAATCAACGCTCCCGCCCACAGCGCCAACGGCAGCCCGATATGAAACATCCCCTCGTGATTATGGGCATAGGCGGTCGCGTTGCCCCGCGCCGCCAGCGCCCAGATGAACCCCGTCAGAGCGAGGCATGCCAGCGGAAGGCGGAATCGGCGGGGGACGAGCGCCAGAGCCGCCAGCGCCCAGCACGCCGCCGCGACTCCCCCCGCCGCCCGCGCGAACGCTGTCCGCGACGGCTCCAGCGGCGGTTGCAACGGCGGCGAATCGTACTCCGGCAACCCCGCGACCGCGTAAGGCGCGGACGCCACTCCGGCGTAATGGAACTGCCGATACAAAAAGTCGTCCGACAACGGGTTCTGACTGGTTCCATAACCATCGGTCAGCTCCAAACGCTTTATCATGGAATTGACGGAGGGCAGGTCTCGGAAATCGCGGCTTCCGCCGTAAGCGGCGTATTCGTGGGCGAAGTTGAACGCCAGCAGCGCGGAGCCGAACAAAACCGAGACGGCGGCGAGCGCGACGAATCGGCTGCGCGCGAGCGACGGGAGCGCCGCCAGCGACGCGCGTATTCTACCCCCCCCCCCCCCCCCCGTTGGAACCGGCGTTCGCGCGGACGAACGCCAGCGCTTCGCCGCCGAAACTCAAAAGCGCGAACGGCAAAATCAGCGCGTAAACATGCCAGCCCAAAAGCAGCGCCGCGCAAGTCTTGACGAGCAGCTGTCGGAAGCGCCCCTCTTGGACTAACAAGACCATGCCGTGAAAGACGAGCATGATTCCGAACAAGTCCATGGCGGTTTCGCCCGCCACCGAGTCGGAGTAGTACAGCGAATAGAGCGACGAGAAGGCGAGCAGGACGGCGGCGAGGGCGATCCATCGGCTGCCCGCGATTCGCGCGAGGGCGAGATAGGCGAGCAACGCCGCGCCGCAGAACATGAGCAACATGAGAAGCCGCGCCGCGATCAGCTTGGCGGCGAAGTCGCCCCCGAACGGCAGAATGGCGAGCTTTATGAGCGCGTATCCGCCGATGGGGAAGCGCCCGTATGGACGATATTCAAAGCCGCCGTCTTCATCCGTCCATATCCGCGTCGTCAAGCGGAAGTTGTGCTTGGGCGACAGATTCTCGGCAACCGCCATATTCTTGGCGGTGAGCTCGTTGTGGATTCCGAACGGTCGATACAAGTATCCCCTGTCGCCGCCCAGCGCGAGCGCGGACGCCAGCGCGACAATCAGAATCGCCAAAGGCGCCCATTCGCGCCGGCGGGCGAGAAGCGGGCGTATGCGGGGAATGGGCGGAATCGGAAGCATGTGGTCACCGCAACGGATTGTAAAGAATTGCGAACGCCGCTATCCACTATCGGCTAGGGGGTTTAACGCAGAGGCGCAAAGGCGCAGAGGAACGCGGAGAGGGGGTGAAATAGGCGGCGCAAAGGCGCGGAAGGTTTGACGCAGAGAGGTTGTCAGAATCAGGATTTGGGGGATTATGGGATTTTTCAGGAACCTTCTCATCCCCCCTCCGCGTCAAAACCTCAAGCCTCTAAAACGGCAGCCGCCCGCCTTCTTCTTTGATTCGGCTGCGGAGCTCGCGGGCGTTGGGGAGGCGCTTTTCCACTTCCGCCCAGAATTTGGGCGAGTGGTTCATCACCGACAGATGCGACAGCTCGTGGACTACCACGTAGTCGAGCAGGTCGGGGTGGAGCATCGCCAGGCGCCAGTTGAAGCGCAGGACGCCGTCCGATGAGCAGCTGCCCCATCGCCGCTTCTGGTCGCGCACGATGATTGTCGGCTCGCGCTTGGGGGCGAACTTGGGCAGCCAGCGCGCGACGCTTTCCCCTATCAGCTCTTCGGCGCGCCGCCAGTACCACGCCGCCAGCTCGCGGCGGATGGCGTCTTCGCGCTCATCATCCGCGACGCCCTCCGGGACGGCGATTCGGAAGACGCGGTCGCCGCCGCGCTCGCCGTACTCCACGCGGACGCCCGCGTCGACTTCCACTTGAAAGCCGCGCGCGGCGGCGGTTCGGATTTCAAGGCGGACGGGCGCGCCCCTGTACGGAAGCGAGTTGCCGTCGACCAGGCGGGACGATTCGGCGACGGCTTTCATCCGGGCGAGCGTCTCGAGAATCCAGTCCGCCTTTCGCCGCACGAAAGCCTGGATTTCATCGTCCGGCACGGCGGTCGGGGCGGCTACTAGGACGCCGCCGTCGTCCACGCTGATCTGCATGGTTTTCTTGCGGCGGGCGCTGCGGCGGATTCGGTACGGTATGTCGCCGCCGCCGTGTCGCAGGCGCTTTCGCTGAATCGCGGTCATTGGGCGGCTTCGTGAAAGTAGATGTTGAGCAGGTTCATGGGGACAAGGATACACTAACGGCGGGGGGAATATCTCTATGGGGCGCGGGAAGGTTTGGCGCGGAGGCGCGAAGGCGCGAAGGAACGCGGAGGGGTTTTTTTAACGCAATGGCGCAAAGACGCAATGGCGCGATGGGGATATAATGGATTGAAACGCGGAGATGGGATGAAGAAGATTCCTGAAAATCCCCAATCCCCCGAATCCTGATTCTGACTAACCCCTCTGCGTTCCTTTGCGCCTTCGCGCCTTCGCGTCAAAAAACCCCTTACTCGCCCCCCACCGTTATCTCCTCCGACCATAGCCGACCGGCGGCGGGGGCGTCCTGCCCGGTTTCGATGCGGTCTATGGGGTAGTCCGGCAGTTGGATGGTCGCCATGCACTTGCCGTTGAACACCGCGCCCAGGGGGCGGGGCGAAGTCGAAGTTCAGGCTTTCATGCCCGATTTCGCGGCGCTCGGCGGGCAGGTCGGCGGGGTTGGCGGGGTGGACGCTTAGAAAGAACCGTCCGCGCGCGTCTTCTTGCGTACAGGGCCGCTTGAGATAAGACAGAACGCCGCCGTCCGCGTTTAGGTAGAGGTCGAACCCGGAGCGCGCCGCCGGCTCGCCGCCGGCGGCGACGGCTTGATAGGCGCTTTCGTAAGCCGCCAGCGCCTCCGCGTTCGGCGGCGGGAAGATGGACGCTTCCCACAGCGCGTCGCCGTCCGGCGCGCGCTGCCCCGTTCGGATGGCGGCTGTCGGATAGCCGTCGGGCAGTTCCGCGACCGTCATGCAGACGTCGTCGAAGGCGACGCCCTGGTGCGAAAACGGAAAGTCCCGCTCGCTCGGCTCGCCCGCGCCGGCAGGGTAGAGGCGCAGGAAGAAGGGGCGGGAAGCGGCGTCCGCATCCCGAACGCAGGGGGATTTCAAGTACGCCAGTTTCGACCCGTCGAGATGGACGTCGAAGAACGATTCGGCGTCCGGCGGGGACGATTCGATCCGCCGCCGCTCCGCTCGGTACAGGTCTTCCAAGTCGATGGATTCGTACAGGAACACGTGGCGGTTGTCGGGCGTGAGAAGGTTGAAGCTCTCATCGCGGTAGCGGCTGAGGGCGTAGCCGGCGGTCGGCGTGTCCGGCGCGGCGCGTTGCCAGTGGATTCCCAACAAGTAGTAGTGCCTCGATTTAAGGGAATGTCCTTCTTCGAACCCTAGCCAATCCGCCCCCCGGGAGACGGTCACGACATTTCCCGGGCTCGCGTATTCCCGGACGGCGCTCATGTCCGCCGTGAGTTCCTTCGACCGTTTCGCCGCGTCCGGCTCCGCTCTTATCTGGGCGGCGTGGAACGCCGAGAGCGCGAATACGGGGGCGGCGAGCGCGGCGGTTGCGATTGCGAGCGCGCCGCCGAGACGCGCGCCCATCAGACGGCGCGCCCCAATCAACGCTCCCGCCCACAGCGCCAAAGGCAACCCAATATAGAACATCCCCTCGTGGTTATGGGCGTAGGCGGCCGCGTTGCCCCGCGCCGTCAGCGCCCAGATGAACCCGGTCAGGGCGAGGCATGCCAGCGGAAGGCGGAATCGGCGTGGGACGAGCGCCAGCGCCGCCAGCGCCCAGCATGCCGCCGCGACTCCCCCCGCCGCCCGCGCGAACGCCGCCGACGGCGACGGCTCCAACGGCGGCGAAGCGTACTCCGGAAACCCCGCGACCGAGTAAGGCGCGGAAACCACTCCGGCGTAATGGAA
>CBDESW010000006.1:0-377468 GCA_965242675.1 Dehalococcoidia bacterium | reverse complement strand
ATTGGCGCGCGCCTCCGTATATCCGTTGTTCCGTCCGTCGACCGCCAAAGTATCGCCCCTGCCCCGCGCGGTGTCAAACCGCCCCGTTCCCGCGCCGCCCGCAAGCGGAACCCAGCGTCCCGCGCGAAATTGACGCTTGACATATTTGCTGTTTAGTTATACCATGAGTCCATTCCCCAAACCGCCTTGCGGCGCGTTTTGGACAACACACAGGAAGGTGAGCCGCATGGAAATCGCAATTGCGCTACTCGCCGTCCTCATAGGCCTATCAGCAGGGGCGGGAATCGGCTTCTACGGTCGCCGACTCATCTCCCGCAGACGGATGGACGGCGCCCTCCAAGAGGCGTCGACAATCATCGAATCCGCGCGGGACGAGGGCCGCGCAATCGTAATCGAGGCGAAAGAAAACGTCATCGGACTGCGCTCGGAATGGGAAACCGAACTCCGAGACCGCCGCGCCGAAATCGCCAAGACGGAGCGCAGACTCGGCAGACGCGAAGAAAACCTCGAAAAACGCTCCGGCAACCTCGACCGCCGCGAAAGCCAAATCACCAAAAAAGAGCGTCGCGCTCAAAAAATAGAGGACGAGCTCGAAGACGCCAAACAGCAATCCATCGCCAAACTCGAGGAAATCTCCGAACTCAGCCTCTCCGAAGCGCGCGACGTCGTGATGCGCGAAGCGAGGACGAGATGAGCCACGAGATAGCCCGGCGCTACCGCGACATCGAGGAGCAGGCGCGCGAGGACGCCCGCGAAGTGTCCGCGAGAATACTCGCGACCACCATCCAGCGCATGGCGTCCGAAACCGTCTCCGAACTGACCGTCTCCACAGTCCCCCTTCCCAGCGACGACATGAAAGGTCGTCTGATAGGCCGAGAAGGACGGAACATCAGAGCCATCGAAAAAAGCACCGGCGTCGACCTGATAATCGACGACACCCCCGAATCCGTAACCCTTTCGTGCTTCGACCCCGTGAGGCGGGAAGTGGCGCGACTCGCCATAACCAAACTCGTCTCCGACGGCAGGATACACCCCGCCCGCATCGAAGACATGGTCAACCGCGCCGAGAAGGAAGTCCAAGACTCCATCTGGTCCGCCGGCGAAGAAGCCATCTTCGACGCCGGCGTCCGCGGACTGAACCCCGAAATCATCCGCTTGCTCGGCAGGCTCAAGTTCCGATACAGCTACGGCGAAAATGTGCTGCAGCACTCCCTTGAAGTCTGCCACATCGCCGGCATGCTCGCCGCCGAGGTGGGCGCGAACGTCAAAATAGCCAAAACCGGCGGCTTGCTGCACGACATCGGCAAAGCCCTGACCCACGAAGTCGAGGGACCCCACGCCGAAATCGGCGCGGAAGTCGCCAGCAAACACAACGTCGCCCGCCGCGTCTGCGCCTGCATCGCCGAACACCACGACGACGTCATGTCCTCGCCCGAAGCCTTCATCGTCGCCGCCGCAGACGCCGTCAGCGCCGCCCGACCGGGCGCCCGCAAAGACACCGTCGAAAACTACGTCAAGCGCCTCAAAGAGCTTGAAGACGTCGCCGGCGACTTCGACGGCGTCGAGCGTTGCTTCGCCATACAAGCCGGCAGGGAAGTCCGCGTCATGGTAAGGCCCGACTCCATAGACGACGTCGAAGCCGCCAAACTCGCCCGCGACATCGTCAAGCGGGTCGAAGACCGGCTGACCTACCCCGGACAGATCAAAGTCATGGTCATACGCGAAAGCCGAAGCGTGGAATACGCGCGCTGACCAACAGCCCCAAAACCGCCCTCTACATCGGCGAACGATTGAGAGGGCGGTTTCTTGGGAGCGCGGGCGCGTCCCAACAGTGTCCCGCCGCGTCCAAACCGACAGCCACCAACCGCCGGAGCCGACTCAAATTGACAATCAGCGTGGACTTGCATCTCCACACCACCGCGTCCGACGGAACCATGACGCCGACCGAGCTCGTCAACCTCTGCGCCGAGCGCGGCTTGGAAGTCATCGCCGTCAGCGACCACGACTCCACCGAAGGCTTGCCGGAAGCCCAAGCCGCCGCCGATTCCCTCGGCAACCTCGAAATAATCCCCGCCATCGAGCTCAGCACGGACATCCCCGGCTCCGAAATCCACATGCTGGGCTACTTCCTGGACGTCGCCGACCCCGTATTTCAGCGAACCCTCGCCCAATTCAGGGAAGGCCGCTCCGAGCGCGGGCTGGGCATGGTGAGAAAACTGAACGAACTCGGCTACGAAATCGCTTGGGAGCGCGTCCAAGAAATAGCCGGCGACGCCTCCATCGGACGCCCGCATGTCGCCGCCGCCCTTGTCGAAGCCGGCTATTTCAAGTACCCCAACCAAGCCTTCGACACCCTAATCGGACGGAGCGGCGCCGCCTACGTCGAGCGCGCCAAACTCACGCCCGAAGACGCCGTCCGCCTTCTGCGCGAAAACGGCGCCGTCCCCGTCATGGCGCATCCCACCTACTCCAAAGTCAAAACCGACAGGGGCGAAGTCCGCAGCCTGCGCGACGCGCTCGCCGGACTCAAAGAGCATGGCTTGATGGGCGTGGAAGTGTTCTACGGCGACTACACCCCGGAGCAGGTCGACCGCCTGAAAGCCATCGCGGACGACCTCGGACTCATCCCCTGCGGCGGCAGCGATTACCACCGCTCCGGCAACCCCGGCGAACCGGAGCCCGGCTTCGTAGGCCCCCCGATGGAGACCGTCGACCGCCTTTGGGACGCCCACCGCGCGATTGCCGCCGCCCGCCCGCGCGCCTAGCCCGGCCCCTGCCCGTTCGCCCGTCCGATGCTGCCATCCGCCTTCCTAATCGCCGCCGCCTTCCTAGTGGGCGCAATCCCCAGCGGATACATCTCCGCCCGACTCGCCCGCGGCATAGACATCAGGCGCTACGGCTCCGGCAACGTCGGCGCGTCCAACGTAATCCGGCACGTCGGCGTATGGAACGGCCTTCTAACCGGCGCCTTCGACTGCCTTGTGAAAGGCGCGTTGCCCGTCCTAATCGGGAGCCGGCTGGGGATGGACGGCTGGACGCTCAGCGCCGCCGCCTTCGCCGCCGTCGCCGCCCACTGCTGGTCGCCCTTTCTCGGCTTCACCGGCGGGCGCGGAGTGGCGACCGGCATCGGCGCGGCGGTCGGCTTGGGAATGTGGGCGGAAATCCTGCTGCTCGGCGTGAGCATTTTCATAATCGGCAGACTGATGACCCGCGACACAGCCCTATGGACGCTCGCCGCCATGATAGCCCTCCCGCTCGCCGCCCTCGCCTTCGGGCAGCCCGCCCAAACCGTCCAATCCGCCGCCGTCATCGTCCTGCTGATAGCCGCCAAGCGCCTAACCGCCAACTGGGAGCGCCCCAAAACCCAATACCCGCTCCGAAACGTACTGCTATATAGACTCATCTGGGACAGAGACGTCCCCAAGCGGGTAGAATGGACGGGCAGAAGCCCGGTCGAGAAGCAATAAACCCGAAATGGACACGGGCGCGGAAGCCCCCGTCAAGAAGCGAAAGAACCGAAATGGACGGGGGGAAGCCCGCCCTGTCGAGAGGCAAGAAACCGAAATGGACGGGCGGAAGCCCGTGTTGAAAGGCGAAAAAACCCCAAAATGACCGCCCAAAGCGCCGCGCCCTGCAAGCGCCACCCCGACTTTCTCACCAGCGTATCCTGCGGACGATGCGGCGACCGCGTCTGCCCGCGCTGTCTCGTCCACGCCCCCGTCGGCGTCCGCTGCCCCGACTGCGGACGCGCCGCCGTCAACCCGATATTCGACGTGCCGCTGGCGATGCTCCTGCGCGCCGCCGTCGTCGGCTTGGGAATCGCCATTCTCGGAGGCGGCTTGTTCTGGCTCGCGCCGAGAATCATGATCGCGCTCGCAATCCCGCTCACCGCCGAAACCTGGCGCGTATTCCTCATCGCGAGCGCCGCCCTTCTCGCCGCGCTCGGATACCTCATCAGCGAAGCGGTCAGCCGAGTCGCAAACCGCAAGCGCGGAACCAAACTCAAAATCCTCTCATGCCTCAGCATGCTCGTAGCCTTCTCGCTTGGGGCGTACTTCACCGGAGCGGGCTACAACCCGATTTTGCTCATAGGCGGCTTGGTCGGATTCTACCTCGCAATCAACAAATTCTAACTCCGGGCGCGATAGGATGGGATGGGATTGGACTTGACCAAAGGCGCATCCCATCCCCGCGCCCTTTGCGTCTCCGCGCCTTTGCGTTTCCTCATTCTTTCAACCCTTTGAGAAACCCATCCCCAAATCTGCTATCATCTACGCCAAAGACCAACCCCCTCACAGGAGGCGCGTCCACTTGCTTAAAACCACAAGCTGCGGAAACCTCAGAGCGCGGAACGCCGGCGAAACCGTCGCCCTCGCCGGATGGGTCAACCGCCGCCGCGACCACGGCTCGCTCATCTTCATCGACGTCCGCGACCGAGACGGCGTCACGCAAGTCGTCTTCAACCCCGAAAACGCCCCCGACGCCTGCGAAACCGCCCAGCGCCTCCGCGCCGAGTGGGTGATCCGCGTCGAAGGCGAAGTCGCCGCGCGACCCGACGGAACCGCCAACCCCAACATCTCCACCGGCGAAATCGAACTGAGAGCCGCCCGCCTCGAAGTCCTCAACGAATCCCTCACCCCGCCCTTCTACGTCAACGAAGACTCCGAAGTGGACGAACTTCTGCGGATGCGCTACCGCTACCTAGACCTGCGCCGCCCGCGCATGCGCGACACCATCATCCTGCGCCACCGAGTCGTCAAATTCATCCGCGACTACCTAGACGCGCGCGGCTTCCTCGAAGTCGAAACCCCCATACTCATCAAAAGCACCCCCGAAGGCGCCCGCGATTACCTAGTCCCCAGCCGCCTCTACCCCGGCAGCTTCTACGCCCTGCCGCAATCCCCCCAGCAGCTCAAGCAGCTGCTCATGGCGTCCGGCGTCGAAAAATACTTCCAAATAGCCCGCTGCTTCCGAGACGAAGACCCCCGCGCCGACCGCCAGCCGGAGCATACCCAGCTGGACTTGGAAATGAGCTTCGTCGAAGAGGACGACATCCTGAACCTCATAGAAGGCTTGTACGCCGCCCTAATCGAAAGCGTCGCGCCCGGCAAGACCATCATAACCCCCTTCCAGCGCCTGACCTACGCGCAGGCGATGGACGCCTACGGCACCGACAAGCCCGACCTGCGCTTCGGCATGGAAATGGCGGACATATCCGACCTCGCCGCCGACAGCGGATTCCGCGTGTTCTCCGGCGCGGTCGAAAGCGGCGGCATCGTCAAGGGATTCAGCGCGCCCGGATGCGCCGCCTACTCCCGCCGCCAGACAGACGAACTCATCGACTACGCCAAATCGTGGGGCGCGCGCGGACTGGTCACCATCGCCCTGAACGGCGAGGGCGATTTGGACGACTTGACCTCCGACCAAATCCGCTCCGCCGCCTCGCGCTTCCTGAGCGTCGACCAAATAAAGACCGTCGCCCGCCGACTCAACGCCCGAATCGGCGACATGATGCTCATAGTGGCGGGGGACGCCAAGACGACCAACCAAACCCTCAGCGCACTGCGCCACGAAATGGGACGCCGCCTGAACCTAGCCGACCCAAACGCGATAGCCTTCGCCTTCATAAACGACTTCCCCCTGTTCGAGTGGAACGACAACGAAAGCCGATGGGACGCGATGCACCACGCCTTTTCCATGCCCAAATACGGCACGGAGAAATACCTCGAAAGCGACCCGTCCAAAGTAATCGGGCGTCTCTACGACCTGGTTGCGAACGGCTTCGAGCTGGCGAGCGGCAGCATCCGAATACACACCCGCGAGCTTCAGGAGCGCGTATTCGCCATCTTGGGCTACACCCCCGAAGACGTCGCCGAGCGCTTCGGGCAGTTGCTCACCGCCTTCGAATACGGCGCCCCCCCGCACGGCGGCATAGCCCCCGGCATAGACCGCCTGATAATGGTTCTCACCGGAACCGACAACATTCGGGACGTAATCGCCTTCCCCAAAACGCAAAACGCCATAGACCCCCTATTCGGCGCGCCATCCCCCGTCGACCAGGCGCAGCTGGACGAGCTGAAACTGGCGCTCGCGGACGATTAGCCGCCGTTGACGCAATGACAAAACCAAACCCGAATCGCGAGCGACAAATCCCTGTTCCCCGTTTCACTCCGTCATTCCCGCGAAGGCGGGAATCCAGAGTGGAGCGACCAACCCAGCAACTGGAAACCAAGCCCGAATCGCGAGCGACAAATCCATTTTACTTGTTTCACTCCGTCATTCCCGCGAAAGCGGGAATCCAGATTGGAGCGGCCCAACCCATCAACTGGAACCCAAGCCCGAATCGCGAGCGACAAATCCATTTCCCGTTTCACTCCGTCATTCCCGCGAAGGCGGGAATCCAGATTGGAGCGGCCCAATCCAGCAACTGGAAACCAAGCCCGAATCGCGAGCGACAAATCCCTGTTCCCCGTTTCGCTCCGTCATTCCCGCGAAAGCAGGAATCCAGAGTGGAGCGACCAACCTAGCCACTAGCAACCAATCCCAAATCCCAGCCAACGTGTCCCCTCTCCCTTGATGGGAGAGGGCTAGGGTGAGGGCGCCTGCGCCGCTAGGCGCAGTCCCGCGCGGATTGCCCGCCAGCCCCAAGCGCGCCCCCGAAAACCGCGTTGAAACCGCTATGCCGCCACTGCCCGCTATCATGACCGCCCTCGCCCAATGGCGCGATTGCCTGCCGCCCATTGCGCTCTTTAACACAGCCGCGAGTCTGGCGATAGCCGAAAACCTGTCCCCGCCCGCGACTTCCCGTTGGCGCGCCGCGTGTGGCTAAACGAAGACGGCGGCTTCAGGCACGACTTTTACGGACGCTTCCCCATCGGCGGCTACGCCCCGCTGAAGCTGGCAACCGCGCCCTTCGGAAACGACTCCGCCGCCAAGCTACTCGCGGACGCTAGCCGATTGGCGGACATCCGCGCCTTCGCTCGCGCCAGGTCGGAGCCGCCCCATGCCTAGACCGGATCCCGCCCGCGTCTGATTCGGCGGGCGCTTTCGTTGTCCGCTTGGGATTTCTTGGAGTAGGCGGCTGCTCTGTGTTCGTAGGCGTCCGCGAAACGCGGGGAGACGCTTATGGCGGTCGTGAAATCGGCGATGGCGGCGTCCGTCTCGCCCTTCTGCATCCGCGCCAGTCCTCGTATGTTGTAAACCCGGACGTCGTCGGGGCGAAGCCGCGCCGCTTCGTTGAAATCGTCTATGGCGAGGTCGAAGTCGCCCTTTCGCCAGCGCGAGCCGCCCCTGTTATAATGGGCGTCCTCGTAGTCCGCGTCGAAGCGTATGACGTTTGTGAAATCGTCTATCGCCGCGTCAAAGTTGCCTTTTTCCACATTGGAGATTCCCCTGTCGAAATAGGTTTTAGCCGCCTGTTGCTCGACGCGCCGGACGTCGTCGTCCGCTCCGTCCTTCCGGTACAGCTCTATCGCCTTGTCCCACATGGCGAGCTTTTCGGCGTGGAGCGCGCTTAGGCGCAAGTCTTCCGGGTCTATCTTTTCGATGACGGGCCCCGCGCTCTCGGCGCGGTCGGCGGCTAGCAGTGTCTTCGCCGCCTTGCGGCGCAACCCTCTGGCATGGTCGGCGCGGTCGTCCGCGTACTCGCATATGTCGAGCCATATCTCGACATTGCCGCTGAACCTGTCCGCCGCGTCCGCGTCCCCGGCGTGTCGGGCAAGCGATTCCAGCAGCGCTTGCAGATTCGGGTTCAGCGCTCTTCTTAGCCAGTCGCCGCCGTCCCCCAGCGCCGCCGTCCACTCTTCCAACCGAGCCAAGCCGTCGCGGACGGGTTCGCTTCCCATGTCCGCGACCGAATCGTTAGCCCGCGCGACGACATCCCGCCGCTCCACTCTGTCCGGCGTCCCTTCCACCAGGATTTTCGCGGCGATTCTCAGCAACGTCGTATGCGCTTCGGTTCGCAGTGTGGCGTCCGTTATCGCGTCGGTGGAGTCGGACGCGCCGAGACGGTTCACCGCCTGAAGCGCCAGTCGCCACGCCCTGCCCGGCGACGAGTCTATTACGCCGCGCGCCTCGTTCATGCGTTGCGAAACCACGCTTTCCGCGTCCGCGTCCATGTTTTTGAGATAGTCGAGAAGCTCCTCCGGGCTGTAAGCCGTCGAATCGCCCAGCAACTTCAGGCTCTTTTCCCGAACGGACTCATCCGCTCCGACGTCTATGAACGCCAGATTTTCGGTGGCGCGGCTCAGCGCCACGCGCAAGCCATCTATGGCGACTCTGCGCCACTCGGCGGGCAGTTCGGAGGCGTCCGCGTCCATCTCGTCGAACAGCCGCTTGAGCGTCCGTCCCGGCTCCAGAACGCACACCGTCTGATACTCCAGACCCTTGACGACGGCGGGCGTGTAAACCGCGTCTTTCAGGTTGTCCGGCAACCAGTCCGCAACGTCGCGTTCGGGCGTCGTCACCGCCAGCTCCGGAATTTCGCCGAGCCGCCCCAAAAGCGCCGCCGCTTCGCCTTCGTTCGGCGCGTTCACATAAAACAGCTGGGCGTTGACGGAATCGCCGCCGGTTATGTTGAACTGCCCCGCCGGACGCTCGCTTTTGGGCAGCCCCAACTTCGCGTACAACTCCGACGCGCGTTCCTCGACCGCCGCGATTTTTTGGGGAGAGCGCAGGGTTTCGGACAGCGCGAACTCCGCCGCGTCCGCGATTCGGACGGAGATGAGCCGTTTCAGACTCGCCCATTCGAAACCGGACGGGCGAACCGTCTGCCCTTCGTCGCCGGCTATGAGAAGAAAGGGCGCGCGTCCGCTCTGCCTTTCGACGGCGAGGCACAGCTCGACGATTGCCGCCGTCTCCGCGAGCGTCATATCCTGAACTTCGTCCACCGCCACGCGGTCCAGCTCCGCCAGCGCGCGCGGAAGGGGGCGCCCGCTTGTCAGCCTTTCGACCGCTTCCGCCGCCGCCGCGAGCTCCGGGAACGCATCTATCAGAATCGCCGCCGACCGCCGTTTTAGCCGTTCGGCAATGTTCAGCATGTCGCGCGCCGCGCCTTCGCCCACCCCGTCGACGCCGCCTCGCTGGCGCATGTACTCCGCATCGGTCAGCCGCGCCAGTTTCTCGCCATTGTCCGCCGTTATCCAATCGCAGTTTTCGCTGGCGGGGATGGCGCGCCCTAGAAGGATTGCCCGCGTCTCGGCGTAAAGGGCGTCGCGGCGGGAAGACCACGCGCCCATCTCCGCCGCCGAGACGTGAGAGTGCGCGACCGCCTCATCGAACGCAGCGCGGCTGCGTTCGTATGAGACCCTGCGAACGTCCTTGCCGAGAATGACGCCGAGAAGCGTCAGAAAATCGCGCCCATAGACATCGACGTCGGACGGCGCGAAGGCGCTCAGACGCTCTTCGGCAAGACTGACTAGCTCGCCCGACCAAGACACATAAAGAACCCGCTCGCCGCTTCGCGCTTCCACCGCCTTCCAAAGCGCCGTAGTCTTGCCCGAACCCGGATGCCCTTTCACAACCCGGATGGGCGATTCGTCTTGGACGAACTTCCTTTGCTCGTCCGTGTCCGGCAGGCCGACTAATTCGGCGGCGAATTCCTCTTGTCCGATGGGCTCGTATTCGCTCTCGCTTTCGATGTGAAGGCGGTCATGGTCGTCGTGATGCCTTGCCTTTCGCGCCCAGATTCTGCCCAGATTTTCGTCCCTATCGGCGGTCGGCGGGCTGCCGTCCGGCGCCCACCAGAGATAGAACTGCATCCCGCCGTTGCCGCCCAGCGGCGAGCGCCGCCAACCGCTATTGACGCCGGCGCAACCCTTCACCACGCTCGTCCGCCCATGCGCCGCGAGATGCTGCAAGACAAGACCCAGCCGCTTGTTAAGGTGCGGAACGTTCTCTACGCCTCTCACCACGTCTCCATGCAGCATTATGGGATGCTTGAGAGGATGGAACTCAAAGTCCTCCGCCTCCCCCGGCGGGTCTTTTCTGGCGTCTGCGCTGTCCGGCGGCATGGGATGGGCTTCCTAAGATGATGATGATGATGATGGTTTCGCGCGCCCATTTTGCAAGTAGCCGCGAGCCGGCGTCAAGTGAAACTTCGCCGGGTATTCATAGCACTCGCTGGTATTCATATCAGACCCTCCCTGAGCCACACCAAAGCCAGCGAATTTGCGAGCATCTCCAGCTTTTTGCTGTACCCGCTCGTCGCCCGACCCAGACGATTCAGCCGAGTCCGCAACTTCGTGTGAAGCCCCTCGTTCCGGTTCACCTCGCTCCCCTTCCCCCGCTTATGGCGGTCATCGGGAAGATGCCCATACACCTCGTACCCGTCGCTCCTGTACTTCTCCGCCGCCGGCAGACGGCTCAGAAGCCGGTGGAACGTAAGCAAGTCCCGGTCCCCAACCTCGAAGTCGAACCACACGCTGCCGTCCGCCTCCTCGACCATCGCCGTCCACACCCACACCGAACGGCGCTTCTTCCCCTTCCGAACCCTGACGTACGACCACATCTCATCGAATGAGATCACTTTCGCCTTCGGCCTTTCGGCGTCCATGCCCCGAATCGCTCTCACCGAGTGGGGAACGTCCGCCGCGGACGGGTTGCGCCGCTCGCGCTCCATGTCCATTATCGCCATCGCCTCGCGGGCTTTTTTTGACCCAGCCGTACACGGTGACGTAGCTCACGCCCATGGCGCGGGCGATTGCGGACACGCTCATGCCCTCCTTGTAGCAGTCGAGAGCGCGGCTGACGGTTTTCTCCGGGTGGAAATGGCGGTTGCCGTCCGGGGTGTATCGGTATTTGCACTCCCCGCAACGGTAGGTCTGCTTGCCGTAGGAATGTCCGTCCTTGGGCATCCAGTTGGAGCCGCAGTGCGGGCACCGGATGTCGTGTCGGTATGAGCGAGGGCGAGGCATGTTCGGAGCTCCTAAAAACGGGGATTCAAGCCTGTTTTCAGACTATTATACGATTTCCAGCGAGTGCTATGAATACCCTTCGCCGAGCCTACAAAGTCAGCGTGGCGATGGCGGCATTAGGCGCGAGGTTGTCGGTGAGCCTTTCCAACTTCGGCATGCCCGGAGCGTTCAGAAGTTCCGCCCAGCAAGCTTCGCCCCTTTTGGATTGAACGGGGCCTGCGAACAGCTCTATGTCGTTCGGGTCGTTTATATTCGCCGACACGACGTTGACTTCTTTGCGCCGCCAATCTGGTGAACGCAGTTCATCTAGGCGAAGGCCCGTGTTGGTTCTTAGCGAGTCCGACGGGAATTTGCAGGATTCGCCAGCGCAAGCATGGCGCGCGTTTGGTCGGGTTAAGCCTTCTCTGGTGTTTTGTAATCCCTCACTCTCTCAAGCAAAGCCCGCAGGTCGTCCATGTCGGCGGACGCCTTGATGTAAGCTGAGTAAACAGCGTATGCGCTGTCTATCAGCTGCGTATAGGTGAGGATTCTGATGTTGTATGCCGCCAACGACCTTTCGTCTCTTTCCCTGATGCGAGGGTTGTCCCAATCTCTCGGCAATTCGTCCACGATGCAGAGAGACTCAATTGGGAACTGGGGATCTTCAGGAGATTTCTGCAAATCACCCTCGACTGCCTCAGAGTACATGCGAAGTTGGTCTTCAATCTCCGATTTGCCTAGACGCCTGTCGGGTCTCTTCAACTCGACTATGACGTGCGCGCTGGATACTCTGCGGTATCGTATGTCTGTCCGAACCGCTTTGTTTCTCGCGCGAACTCCGTCCACAACCCTTTGCAGACGCTGTTCCATGTATTTGTACTCCGTTGCGCGCTCCCACGCGGGGTCGAGCAACCACAGATGCTCGAATATGTAATTCTGCAACTCTTTTTCGTACACGTTCGACTCGACCAGCCCCCTCAGTTTGTGAATTATGTCGAGGCGGCCTTGCACTATCTTGTAGTAGTGTCCGGCTTCTATTTCGTCGACGCTCGACAGACAACTGAGAAGCGCCGCCATGTTTTCGGGGTCGACTTTTCCCAACGCTTGCAGGGCGAACTCTATCTTTCGGGACTCGAAAGCCATTATCCCGTCGGCGTACAGGCTGTGTTTGTGCTGATCGTCCACGCCCGCTTGGTCGATGACCGCGAACACCTTTTTAGCGGTCGCTCTGAGTTGAGGTGGATGCAAGTTGTCGTACCACTTTTTAATGTGGGGGTTTTGTTTAATGGCTTCCTCCACCGCCTTCTTTTCCTTCAGCGCATCGACTTCGGTGGATATGCGGCGCAACTCGCCATCCATGAATTTCGAAAGCGCCCGATAGCGCGGGTCGTCCTCTACAAGCCTTTGACGGCTTGATGTGGCGATGTCCTCTTTGTCATCTTCGTCTAGGAAGTCGGCGTGGATTTCTCCGAACAGAAATTTGGTTATCATCCCGCCGATTCGGAACTCGGACAAGATGTCTTCTTGGGCGACTTTGCCGCGCGCGACGATGGTGATTTTGTTCAGATTGTCCTCGCCGCCCTGACCGTCTAGGTCGGTAGAAGAGCGCGCGACGGCTATCCAGCCGCTTGCCGAGTATTCGCCGTTCTTGTCCAATTCGCCTTCCGAGCCGAATCGCCAGTCTCGGACAAACGACAACTTTTCGCCATCGTCGTCCTCGTCCAACTTGAGGCAGTGCTGGGAGTAATCGTAACCGCCGTACTGAAACAGGAAGCGAGCTTTGTGGAAGTAATCGCGTTCCTCGAAAGTCACTTCCTTTCCGTCGACGAAAATGCGAAACCCCAAAGGGGTGGCGTCCACGAGCCCGAACCTGCGGGCTATTCGTTTGCGCAGGCTGATGATGGAATTGGCTGTTAGGTTGACCTTTTTCAGGTCCTCGATTTTCACCGTCGTTCCCTGGTCGTCAATCTTGGCATCCTCAAACGCCAGAGGAGTCGGCAGGTATCTCGACGATGTCGAAGGGTTTTCACTTGCAATCGCCTTTTCAATTTCGTCCGCATCCATCAAAAAAGCCTCGCCCTGGCAGTCGGCTTTGCGAGTATATACGGAGATTTTCTTGGCTATCGAGAACAGCGAAAGCTTCCCGATTCCCTTTCTGCCCATCGGCTTTCTGCCGCCGGGGGTATGAAAGGCGCGGTTGTTTTGCCCTCTCTTCTGATAACCGACGAACAAGTATCTGTCGTTGACGTCGGCCAAGTCCATTCCGTGACCGTTGTCCCGGACAGTCACTATGTTTTTGCCTCGGTCGAATTCAACCCAAACTTCGGTCGCGTCCGCGTCCCAAGAGTTGGCTATCACTTCGGAAAGCACGGCGGGGGTGTTGCTGTACAAGTTCAGCCCCAGGTGGTTCAGCACGTTCAGGCTGATGTTCATCGCGTATCTGTCTTCAGCGACCATTTGCCGCCTCCCTAAGCGAATTTCCTATGGCTTCGGCTAGTTTAACCGGAACCGCATTGCCGATATGCCGCGCCGTTTTGGTGATGGCGATGGATTCGCCAGCTTGCGCGAATTCGTACGTCGGCGGGAAGGTTTGCAACAAAGCCGCCTCGCGAACGGATATAGCGCGGTCCTGCTCCGGGTGTCCAAACCGACCTGCGCTATAGTAGCAGAATTGCGTGGTTATGGTTGGAGCGGGCGCGTCCCAGCGCATCCTTCCGTATGACGACGAAAAGTTGGCGATTCGATGACACTCGCTGACAAGCTCATCGTCCCAATCTCTCCAAGTGCCGCCTTGCTTCGACTGGCGAATTCTGCGTTTGTTCTTCTCCGACAACGCCATTGAAGCGTGGGCAGGGTCGTCTGACGACGCTTTCCCCGCTTCGATTTCAGGCAACCCCCGTATGAAGTCCGAGACGGTCATCTTCGTCCCCAATGGACTCGGCAATGAGATTTCGCCTATCCTTGAAGCCAGCAACACAAGCCGCCTTCTGTTTTGGGGAACGCCATAATCGGCGCACCGCAGAACAGCAACTTGGCGATGCCGGTAGCCCAGCTTTTCCAACTCAGAAACGAAATCCCTGAACGCCTCGTGTTTGACGAGACCGGGGACGTTTTCCATCGTAACCAGGTCGGGGACGCCTTCTCTAACGAGCCTGGCGAATTCGTCAAGAAGCGAGTAGTCCTCCGTTCTAGGAGCCTGAGTTTTTCTGTTCACGTTATGCGCCGAGAACGGCTGGCACGGCGCGCATCCGACCAACGCCGTGACATCCGCGCCTTCGTAATACCCGGCGAGGTTGTCAAAGTGGACATTGCGAATGTCCTCCGCGATGAAAGCCGAGCCGCTGTTGTTCGCTTCATAGGGGTATTGGCAGGCCGAGTCCAGGTCCAAGCCCGCCTTGACCTCAATGCCGGCTTCGCTAAGCCCGCGAGTCAAACCGCCGATGCCGCAAAACACGTCCACCGCGTAAACTTTCGGGCTTATCACAGTCGGCATTATCAAATTCACCCAATTTGCGTCAGTAGAGCAGGGGCTAAGCCAATCATCGCGCCCCCGCGTATGGTCAACTATTCTATCATACCGTGTCAAGGCGTTGGGAGATTTGTATCTCTGCCCCCATTTTGCGGACGCCCGCAGTCCAGCGTCCCCCCATCTCACCACCCCATCGCGTACCCGATATTGTTCTTCGCCGACGCCGCCGCCGATAGGACACCGCTTTCGGCGTTTCGGCTGACCGCCGTCACTTTGCCGTTCGACCATGCGCCGGTCTTTTCTATTTCGTGTCCGCGCCGCGCTAGGGCGTCCAGGACTTCGGCGGGGATGCGGGATTCGGCTACTACACGCGCCGGGTACGCCGCGCGGGGGTAGAACGATGACGGGAAGTGAGTCGTGTGGACAGTGGGCGCGTCCAGCGCCTCTTGCAGGTTCATGCCGAATACGGCGCGGTTCAGGAAGAACTGCAGCGTCCACTGCTCTTGCGAATCGCCGCCGGGGGTGCCGAACGCTAGGGACGCCTCGCCGTTCCGCGTGACCAGCGTCGGCGTGAGCGTGGCGCGCGGACGCTTGCGCGGCTCCAGCGCGTTCGGACGCTCCGCGTTCAGATAAAACATCTGCCCGCGAGTCCCCAGCGGAAAGCCCAAGCCCGCCACCACCGGCGACGTCCCTATCCAGCCGCCGCTCGGCGTGGACGCCACCATGTTGCCCTCCGCGTCCGCCGCGTCCAGATGGGTTGTGTCGCCCATGTGGGAGTGTCCGAGTCCCAGATCGCGCACTGCGCTCGCGCCGATTCCGAGCGCTCGGCGGTTGTCGTCGCCCACATCTCGCGCCGCGTACTCCGGGAAGCCGCCGCCGGCGTCGCCCGGACGCATCTCGGCGGACGCCCGCCCGCCCGCAAGCGCCGCGCGCTCGGCGCTGTAGCGCTCCGACAGCAGAACGTCCAGCGGAACGGCGTCGAACTTCGGGTCGCCATAATGCGCCTCGCGGTCGGCGAAGGCGAGCTTGGCGGATTCTATCCATGCGTGCAGATAGTCCGCCGTGTTATGCCCCATGCCCCGCATGTCGAACTGATTAAGGATTGCCAGATGCTGCAGGAATGTCGGCCCCTGCGTCCACGCGCCGCATTTGTGGACTTGCGCGCCGCCGTATTCAAGCGAGACGGGGTCTTCCACTTCCGCGCGCCACTCCGCTATGTCGTCGTAGGAAAGCAGGGCGGCATGCGAGCGTCCGCTGGCGTCCTCGACCGGGTTGTTCTGGATGAAGGCGGCGATTTTCTCGGCTATCTCGCCCTTGTAGAAGGCGTCCCTCGCCGCCTCGATTCCGGCGATTCTGCCGCGTCCGCTTGCGTTCCGCTCGGCGCGAACCATGACGCGGAGCATCTCGGCGAAATCCGGGTTGCGGACGATTTCGCCCACTTCCGGCGCGCGTCCGTCCGGGCAGTAAATGGCGGCGGTGGTCGGATACCGCTCGGCGAACTTGCCCAGATTCGCGGCGATTGCGCGGCGCAGACCTTCGTAAGCGGGGAAGCCGTTTTCGGCGAACTCGATTGCCGGCTGCAGAATCTCGCCGAAACTCATCGTCCCGAACCGCGCCAGCGCCGCCGCCCAAGTGTCCACCGGCGCGGGAACGGTCGCGGGCAGGAAGCCGTCGCCGGGTATCAGATCGATGCCGTTGTCGCGGCACCAGTCCGCGGTGAACGCCTTGGGCGACCATCCCACGCCGGATATGGCGAACGTCCTGCCGTGCTTGGCGGAGTGGACGAGCGTGGGGACTTCGCCGCCGATTCCGCAGCTCTGCGGCTCGATGAGCGTTTCGCAGAACCCCATCGCCGCCGCCGCGTCAATGGCGTTGCCGCCGCCCATGAGAATCCGCAAGCCGGCGGACGACACCAGATAATGCCCGGACGCCGCCGCCCCCCGCGTCCCCATGATGACCGGACGAGTGATGAACTTCGCCATGTTCCGCTCTCCCTTTCCAAATCCGCGCGCCGAACCGCGCCATTCGCGGACTTATACTAGCAGAGATTTCTTCATGCCGCTGAAAATCATCCCCCCTTGCGCCTTTGCGTTTCCCATTCTTCCAACCTTCCGCGATTTTCGCGCCCCGCCCCGCCATTGCAAACCCCGCCGGATTCTGGTAGCGTTCATTCCAAACGGTTTTGCGCGGAAGGTTGAACAAGCCGATGATTGGCGCGATTGCCAAAATCCGAAGATGGGTGGATTCCGAAGCGCTGATTTGGACGCTTGGACTTATCGCGCTCGCGGCGGGCGACCCGGCTTCGGATTTCCACTTTACGCTGTTCTGGCCCGAATGGGTTTTCGGAATCGAAAGCCCAGGGCGCGGGCTTGGACACTCCATCGGCTACCTCTTCAGGGGGGATTTCCAATCGTCCCTGCAGACCCACTGGCTAGGCGCGCCCGCCGCCGGTGTGTTAATGTGGCGCATCGCCGCGCTGCAAATCCGCAAATTCAGAAACATGGGAGAAACCGCCAATGGCTGACGTTCTTCGACACATGCCCGAACTCGAGGGCGAGGAGATGCTGTACGTCCAGAATCTGCTCGACCCGATGCCCGAAGACCAGGCGGCAACATTCGCCGCCGCCTACAGGGGACAGCGCCGAGACCCGACCACCGTGATGCTGCTGACGCTGATAGGCTTCATCGTCATCGGCGGCGTTCAGCGCTTCTACCTCGGCCAGATCGGCATGGGGATTCTCTACCTGCTGACCGCCGGGCTCTGCTTCATCGGAACCATCGTCGACCTGGTTTCCCACAAGAAGCTCGCCTTCGAGTACAACCAGCGCAAGGCGTTCGACCTCGCCAACATGATAAGCAGCCGCCGCCGTTAGCGCGGCGCGCCTTGCGGGGGCATGCTCAACGAAACCAAGCCCGAACCGCGAGCGACAAATCCCCTCTCCCTTGATGGGCTTATAGGGGCATGTTCACGGAAACCAAGCGTCGCGCGCAACCAACGTATCCCCTCTCCCTTGATGGGAGAGGGCTAGGGTGAGGGTGACTGCGCCGCTAGGCGCAGTCTGCCAGCCAGAAACATGCCCCCGATAAGCCCGCCCCGCCGCTACTGCTGTTGTTGCTGCTGCTGGATGAACCGCCGGTAAACCTCTTCTTCCGACAGCGCGCCGGATTGGAACCACGCCTTTTCGATGCACTCATGCAGGTCGTCGAGCGCGGACAGCGCGCCGCCCACTAGGAGCGCCGCCTGAGCGGGCGTCGTCGGCGTCGCGCCGGCGGCGTCCAGACCGCGAATCGCCTCGCCGATGCGCCGCATCACCTCGACCGGCGCGACGTGGGTGGCGTTGTAGCGCGCCGCCGCCAGACAGCCGCGCAACGACGCCCCGCCGTCCCGAAACAGCAGCGCGTCCAGCGTCGTCTCGCCCGCCGCCGTCGTCACGCCGCGCACCGTCGCGACCATCGCCAGCGACTGCTCGAACAGCTCCGCGTCGTCGCCGCTCCGCCGCGCCGCCCACAGCATCGCCCGCCCCACATCCTGCGCGCGCTCAAGCCAGCGCCCCAGCCACAGCAGGTTGTAAACGCGGGAATCGGTCAGCCACCTATCCGCCCCCAGCGCGATTGTTCTCGGTTCCGTTTCTGTAGTCAAGTCTTTTCTCCTAGTCGTAACGATTCGCGAAATGTACGAAAATGGGAAACGCAACGGCGCAGAGGCGCAAAGGGCGCAATGGCTTTTGCGATTTTCTCTCATAGCCGCAACGATTCGCAAAAACCCCTTTCATCGCGCCTTCGCGTCTTTGCGTCTTTGCGTTAATTCTTTCGTCACTTGCGATATTGGACGCCGCCGCTACGCGCTCGCCACCACATAGGCGTCTTTCAGCAACTCGATTGCCTCCGACAAATCCGCTTCGCGGTCTTCGAACTTCACGGACGCTATGGCGGCGCAGTCGGTCGCCTCCCCCTTCGACAGGAACGAGCCGATGATGGGCGAGACGTCCGTGTAGTCGCGCCCGGCGGCGAACTTCACGTAGTCGCGCGCCGGCGGGCAGATTAGCCCCCGCGTCGGGTCCGCGCCCAGCCAGCCGGCTTGCGGATGCAGAAACTCCACCCAAGAATGGGTTTCCCCCACCTGCCCCGTCAGCAGCCCGCTCACATAGCGGCACGGCGCCCCCAGCGCGCGCAGCATCCCAAGCCCCAGATGCGTCTTGTCTTGGCACACCCCTTCCATCGCCTCGACCACTTGCGCGGCGGTGGTGTTGACCCCCGTCGTTCCGCGCTTGTACAGGATTTCGCGGTATATCCAATCCGTCGTCCGCCGGACGGTTTCCAGCAGCGAGCCGCTCCCGCCGGCGACGTCCCGCGCCAGCTCCGATACGCTGTCCGGATCGACCATCGGGGACGGGAACAGGAACTCCATCCCTTGCGGCATGTTTCGGGCGTCTTCCAGACGCGCGTCCGGCGGCTCCGGCGCGATGGCGGACAGCGACACGCGCCCGGAGGTCGCTATCACGAAGCTGGTGTGGACGTCCACGACCCGCGTCCGGTGGACGTCGTTCCCGAAGCGGTCGCCGTACTGCACGCCCCTGCCTTTCGGGAGCGTCCACACCGTCGCCGAGAGGCGCCGCTGCCCCTCGCCCTCTCGCGGAAGCAGCCGAATCTGGTTGTCGTTGTGCAGTACGTCCCCGGAGTAGCCGTAGCGCGCCGCGTATGTGTAGGACGCGATGACGGCGCTCCCGTCGCCTAGCCCGCCACCCAAGTCGGTTTGCATAGCCCACCCGATGAGTTGTTGGTGATTCGTCCGCCGGGCAGGGCGACCCGCGTCAGTCCGCCGGGGAAGACGGTCGTCTCGCCGCGCCCGTTCTGGACGGCGAACACGCGCAAATCCACATGCCGCCGCTCCAGCGCGCCCGTCCGTTCATTGAAAACCATATGGTCCGAAAAGTCCATAGTCTCTTGGGCGACAAACAGCTCCGGGCGCTCCAAAAGCTCCCGCGCCACCCGCGCCTTGCGCTCCGGCCCCAGATCTGGCATCACATGAACCCCCAGCCCGCCGTAGCCCTGCCGCGACTTGACTACCAGCGTTTCGAGATTCTCCAGAATGAAGACGCGCTCCGCCGGGTCTTGCGGGTTGTAGGTTTTCGCCTGCTCCAGAATCGGAGTCTCGCCGAGATAGGTTCCGATCATCTCCGGCACCCATCGGAAGGCGAGCTTGTCGTCCGCCGCGCCGGAGCCGATGGCGTTGACCAGCGCCACCTTGCCGCCCAGATACGCCTCGCGCAGCCCCGGCACGAACATCTCAAGGTCTTCCACGCGGCGATAGATGAGGTCGACGGGAATGTCCGCCCCCAGCGTCCGCGCATAAACCCGCCCATCGCGCCCGACATAGAGGTCCGCCCCTTCCACAAGCGGAATCCCCAGCAGGTCCGACAAGTAGCGATGCTCGAAGAAGGCCGAGCCGAACTTGCCGTCCGTCAGCAGAACGCACACCGGCGAATCCGAATCGGCGACGGAGCGGAACATGTCCAAATACGTCTCGCGCACGTCGTATGGCGGAATGTCCAGCCCCTCCGCGAACTCCGGGAACAGCCGCGCCGCCATCTCCGCCGCCTTGAGCTGATAGGCGACGCCGGACGGAATCCGCAGATTGTCCTCCAGAACCACATACCGCCCGCCGCCCATGTGGACGAGGTCCGCGCCGTAAATGTGGACGAACACATCCCGCGGCGGACGGAACCCCAGCGCTTCCGGATAGAAGTAGCGCGAGCTGTAAACCGCGTCCGGCGGAACGACGCTCTGCTCGCCGTCGTACAGCTCGACGAGGAAGCGGTTTATCGCACGAAGCCGTTGCGCGACGCCTTCGGCTATCCCCCGCCAATGCCCGCCGGGAATGACGCGCGGAATCCAATCCGTCGGCGCGGGGCGGTACTCTCGCGGGTCGAGATAGAATGTGAAGGCGTCGAAATCCGCCTGCCGATTGGCGTCCCGCCACCGCCGCCCCAACTCATCCGCCCCAACGCGCCCGAAAGCGTCGGCGACCCCCGCGTAATGCGGACGCACGCGCCCGTCATCATCCCGCCACTCGCTATAGCCGCCGGCGGTCGTCGGCGCCTGAACGGGCGCGGCGTCTGCGGGCGGCGTCTGCGGGCGTGAAAGCGCGGGGGAAAGAGTCGTCATAACGCGGATGATTTTAGCGCATAGGCGCCGGCGGGCGTCAAACGGGGATTGGGCAATTATATCTCCCAAGCGCCCTTGACCGCCAATTGTCATTGTTGATAGAATCCGTCAAGAACATGTATTCCTAAAAGCGGCTTGCGGGTGCATGCACCTTGTCAGAATCAGGATTCCGTTTCGCCCCCGTCATTCCCGCGCGGGAACGTCACCCTCGCGGAAGCGGGGGCGGGAATCCAGAGTCGACCAATAACGTCATCCTCGCGGAAGCGGGGACAAGATAGCCGCCCGAAAAAAAGACCGAATCGCGAGCGGCGAATCCCCTCTCCCTTGATGGGAGAGGGCTAGGGTGAGGGTGACGCGCGCAAGCGCGGCTTTGCGTCAGGAGATTATCAATGGCAGTCGAAACCACCCTCAACGCGGAGCTCGCGCGGCATTTGCGCGGGCATGGCTTGGACGCCCGCGCCGAAGTCCGCCTTAGGGGCAAGGGCGCCGGGCAGGCGGACGTCCTCATCCGCATGCCGCCCCACCGCATCATCATCGAAGCCAAGCGCGGGCAGACCGACGCCAAAAGCGCCGAAGCCGTCGCGCAGTGCCGCGACCGACTGGAAAACAACCACTGCCAGGCCTCCATCGCCCTCTGCTACCCGGACGGCGCGAACGAGATTTCCCTGCAGTCCGACATGCTCGATTACTGCATGATAGACGCGGACACTTTCGCGGGGGAAGGCGCGGCGCTTGATTGGAACTCCGGAACCCCCGAAAACCTAGCCGCCTACATGCGTCGCGCGCCCGCCCAACTCGGCAACGCCGACCTCGCCGCCGCCGTCCTCGGAGGCGAGATAGCGAAGGCGATTGAACAATTGACTTTGACGCAGAAGCGCGCGCTTTCCCAAAAACTGGACTTGCCCGCCGGCGGACGGGGCGACAAGCGATACGACACCGCCGCCATTAGGGGGATGCTGGTAATCGCGTCCGCCGTAATGTTTCACGCTCGGTTGGATAGCCATCTCGCCGACAGCCGCCCCGATATGGACGCGCGAACCGGCGGACGCGAAAAGTACGCCGGCGACTGGCCCCCGCCGTCCGCCCAAGACTGCGCCAACAGCCGCGACGTCATCGGCGCGTATCGGCGGGCGTGGGACACCATACTGGCGCTCGATTACAAGCCCGTGTTCCAGACCGCCATCGCCGGCTTGGACGCGCCGGGCGCGGAACCGAGCTGGAGCGCCGCCGTCCGCATAGTAGCGGACGCCGCCCTGTCCCTAGCGCGCGACATCGCCGGCGGACGGCAGGACGTGATGGGCAGGCTATTCCACCGCGTGCTGGACACGGCGCGCTACGACGGCTCTTTCTACACCGGAACGGCGGGCGCGGCGTTGCTCGCGGCGCTGGCGGTCAGGCCCGATGACAGGGACTGGGAAAACCTGAACGAACTCGGCGACTTCGTAGTGATAGACCCCGCCGTAGGGACGGGGACATTGCCCATCGCCGTCGCCGCCCGCGTCCGCGACCTCAGTCCGCAATCCGACGCGCATCAGGACGCCCTGTCCAAGATGCTGGTCGAAGACATACTGCGAGGATACGACATCAACCTTACCGCCACTCACATGGCGGCAACCACAATGGGGCTAATGTCGCCGACCACCGAATTCGAGCGCATGAACGTCCATCGGGTTCGGCTTGGTCCGACGCGGGTGGAAATGGGATTGGACGGGAAGCGGCGCAAAAGGAAAGTTGCGGTGGGCAGTTTGGAATGGCTCGCCAGACAGCAACACAGGCTTGAGGGCTGGCCTATGCCGGGTCTTGCGGAACAAGTGGATTCCGATGAGGAAGTCACCCATGAGATGCCGGACGCGGACCTGTTCGTAATGAACCCGCCGTTTACGCGGGACAGTCTGCGGTTCGACCAGTTCAGCCGCGAAGAGGAATTGGAAATCAAGAATCGGGAACAGGAATTGCTCGCCGACACGCCCGCGCATCGCTCCAACGCCGCCGGCGGCTTCCTCGTGCTCGCCCAAAGAAAATTGAAGAAAGGCGGTCGCCTGGCGGTGATACTGCCGTCGGTGGGAGCGCAAAACAAATCAGGCGAGCCTATCCGAAAAAAGACGTTGGCTCGGAACATGCACGTTGAATTCGTGGTCACAATCAAAGACCCCGAATCTCCCGCGTACTCCGAAAACACGGGCATCCCTGAGATGATTGTCATAGCGGCAAACGGAGAGCCTGACATTCATGCGTCCACGCGATTCGTGAAAATCCTGCGCAACCCAAGGACGGCAGCCCAAGCGCTAAGCATGGGAGAGTCGATTTTGCGGGGAGAGGAACGCCGAGAATACATCATCTCGGATTGGCCGCAGGAGCGAATGAGGGAAGGGGATTGGCTTCCGACGCAATTCGTTCGGAACGAGTGCGAGTCATTCTTTCTGCGTCTGGCAAGCGGCGAATGGTTCCCGGTTTGCGCCCATGAATTCGCGGGCAAGCAGGGACCCGCGGGACAAGGAGTGCGCGGAGCGTACGCGCCCTCGCCGCAACCGGAACCCCGCCACGCCATCTGGTACCAGAAATCGGACATCCAAACGACCATGCGCGCCAAGGACGAATCGTACACATTCATCAGGGCTAGGGAGTCCAAAACGAAAATCGCCGATTCGTATTGGGAAAAAAGGGCGAGCGTGATGCTGCCCACGCATCAGTATCTGCCGACAAATCGGGCGGTCGCGCTCTATGCCGACAAACCAACGCTTGGGTCTGCCTTCGTGCCGTACACCCCGGAATCGGGCGGCTACGAACAGAGTCTCGTGGATAAGGCGTGCGTCGCATACCTCAATTCCTCAATTGGGAGAGTGGCGTTGCTGGGCGTGACGTCGAACAACATACTCTGCTATCCCAAATGGTCAGTGGACGACACCCGGCAAATCCCATTTCCGAAATGGGCGTCTTTGACCGAATCGCAGATAAGCGAAATGGCGGCGGCATACGAAAATCTAGCCGACCGCCCCTTCAAGCCGTTGCGAGAGATGATGGATTGCGATGCGAGGCTTGAACTTGACCGCGCCATTTCGGACGCGCTGGGGGTGTCTTGGGACGAAATGGAGACGTTGCGCGTTGCGCTGTCGTCGGAGCCGGGGATTACGGGGAAGCGGTTTGTTGGGGCTTAATTGCCGCTCCCTTGTCCTAAAGTGCGCCGCGGTTGGGTTGACTATCGGCCCGGTTTGGGAGTAAGACTACTTGAACAGAGTCAGGGAGGTTCACATTGCCTTACGAGTACAGGATAGAACGTCTGCGGGTGATTTCGATCTCGCCTTCGATGGCAAACTACGAAAGCGAGGTCGTCGACATCAGGCAGACGGTCTCCGACTTGAACAAGTGGGCGCGCGATGGCGGTTGGGAATTGGTGAGCGTCGTGCCGGCGGGCGCGGAGTGGCTCGCCTTCCTAAAGCGGCCTGCCGGAGAATAGCCTCCGGCGACGAGCCGCCCCCAGAGGGCGCGCGACAATCGCGCGCCCTTTTCGCGTTGGGGACGTTAGTCAAGTAGGTTAATGCGGGAAAGATATAGGGCGTTCGTATGGACAGCTACCAAGCCCGCGCCGCTTGCGAAATCCCCTAGACGCGCCTCATGCCGCCCCCGCATCGCCTTCCGCTCAGCCAACCGCCACCCTCCCCCCTAAACGCCCGCCAAGCGCGCCCTTCCCGCGAAGTGTTGGAACAGGCCCGCGCGCCGCGCCGGCCTCGTTCCCGTTCAATCCGCCGACCGCCCTAGGAAGACCCGCGTCAGAATGTCCGTCTCGCGGACGGTTCGCGGCGTCCCCGCGTGCGCCACTTTGCCCTTGTCGAGTACGTAGGCGCGGTCGGCGATGTCCAGCGCGCCGCGGATGTTATGCTCGACCACGACGATGGTCACGCCAAGCGCCTCGCTTATCTCGGCGACTTTCTGGAAAACCTCTTTGACCACTATGGGGGCGAGTCCCAGCGTCGGCTCGTCCAACAGAAGCATGTCCGGGTTCGCCATGAGTCCCCTTCCGAGCGCCAGCATCTGCTGCTGTCCGCCCGACATTTGGCTGGCGAGGTCGGCGCGCTTTTCGCGCAGGACGGGGAAGAGCTCCAAGACCGTCTCCAGCCGCCGCGCCTTCTCCGCTCGGTCGTCCAGATACAGGCAGCCCATCTCAAGGTTCTCGGCGATTGTGAGATGCGTGAACACCCGCCTGCCCTGCGGGACGAACGCGATGCCCTCTTTGACGATTTCGTGCGTGGCGGCCGGCAGCGGCTGCCGCCGCCAGAGCGTCCGCCCGCCGACCACCGGCGCCAGCCCCATGACCGCCTTCAGCACGGTCGACTTCCCCGCGCCGTTCGGCCCCATCACCGCCACCACCTCGCCCTCGCGGACGCCGATATCCACCCCGTCCAAAGCCGTCACGCCGCCGTAGCGGACGGACACGCCCGACAGCTCAAGGGCGTACTCGCCGCCGTTCGCGTTTATTTCGGTTGCCATGCGCTGTTTCCAATGCCCCGCCGTTTTCGCGCGCCAGCCGCGCGCCGCCGCTTAACTAAGCAATTATAGCCGCTAGCCGCCCTTGACCGCCAATCATCGCATCTGATGGAATCCCGCGTAAAACACGTATTCGCGGAAGGCGTTTTGCCATAATCAGGGTTCTATCGGCGGCGCGCGTCTTTGTCGGAATCAAGATTTTTCAGGATGCTTTCGGCGCGCGTTTTCTTCCTGGGAAGCGCGGGTTTGGCGAACGGAATCCTGTCAATCCCCCAATCCTATAAATGCTGATTCTGGCGAGGGCGCCTGCGCCGCATGCCCTAATCCCCCCGATTGCTGTACAATGCGGATACGCAACGCCCGACCAAACCCGCGCATGGGAGCGCCGACCCCGCATGACCGCGCAATCAAACGCATCGTTTTTCTCGCCGCGCCTTGTCGCGCGGCGGGCGGGCGCCGCGCTTGTCTTGACGGCGCTGGCGACGGCGCTCGGCGTAACGGCGCGCCTCGCGGCGGGCGACGGCGAATCATCATCCCCCCTGACCGCCGTCTGGGGCGCGGGGACTTTGGCTTCCGGCGTAGGCCTATTCATGTCGGCGCGCCTGATTTCGGGGACGCGCCTCGCGTGGGACGGCTCCGGCTCCCCCCTCTCCCCCGCCCTGTTCGGCGCGTCTGGAATCTTCACCGCCGCATCCGGCCTCTGCGCCCTAGCCCTCTACGCCGCAATCGCGCCGGACGGGGCGGACGCCGCCGTAGCATACGGCAGACGTCTATCCGGCGTGGTCGGATTCGCCACAGCGGGCCTGGCGCTATTGGTAGCCGCGCGCCACCAGTGGAAGACAGGCGGCAACGCGATGACCCTCGCGGCTGTGGCGTCCGCCCTCATCGGGTTGCTGATGCAGGCGATATGGTTCGAGACGGCGCAGACCGCCCATCGAATCGGCGGCTTGGCGTTCCTGATTTGGCTGACCGCCATCGGCATCGCCCTATGGCGCGGCTGGGCAAACGCGGGGGATGACGGCGGCGGCGGGGCGTAAGCGGGCGTGTCACCCCCCCGCCGTTAGCTCGTCCAATGTTCGGACGATTCTATATTCGGCGGGTGTCGAAGCGGCGTCCCGCAGGCTTTGGAAATGCGCCTTGCCGCACTCAACTTTGGCGCGCTCGGCGTCGCGCAGGTCGTCCAGAAAAGCCGTCCCTTTGGTTTCCGCCACGAAGTAGAGGCGCTCGCCGGAATCGTCCTCTATCAGCGCCGCCCAATCGGGGCGGTAATCCCCCAGCGGAGTGGGAACGCTGAACCAGTTGGGCAGCTTGGCGTAAACCTTCACCGCGCTGTTCAGCTCAAGCGCGGCGGCGAAATCCATTTCGACGTCCGAATCGCATATCACCTGGTCATAGACGGATTTCCGGGACGCGAGCGCGTTCTTCAGATAGCCGGTCAGCTCTTCGGTCTCGAACAGCTCTTGGCAGAAGTATTCGTCGTCGCCCAGTCGCTGGTACTTTATGCCCTCCACCAGAGACGCCCGCTTGCCCCGATTGATGATTTCGGCGGCGTTCTCGATGAATTTCTGAGGGTTGCGCCCGAATTCGCCGAGCCGCCCGCTGCGTTCCAAGATGCGGTAAAGGCTGCGCCGCGTCAATTGCGTGCGGTCTTGCAGCTCGGTCAGCGGGTCGGGGATTTCAACGCTCGCGCCGTCCAAAATCACGGGGGCGGCGGTCGCGGCGAGGTCTGCGCGGACGCCGGAGCGCTCGATGCGGACGTCGGCGGAATCCCACTGAAGGCGCGCGAACGGTATCGGCGCGGATTCCGACAGCGAATCGGCGCATCTTTGGATGAGTCCATCGTTGTCGAAACGCACCCGATACGACGTCTTGTGCTTGACGCGCTCCCAAAGCTCTTGGAAATCCCGCCCGTTCAGAACCGCCTCTCGCGGATTCGCCGTTCGGCGCTCGTCGGCGTTCGCGATTTCTATGCGCCCCGCCGACTTTCGCAGAATCTCGACGATGGGGTTTCGCATAGCCTCGAATTCCGGCGGAAGAACGAGATTGCCGATTTTCAGCGCGTCCCGGAGATAATCCGACGCCCTGCCTTGCGCGTCGACGTAGCCCTGATTTTTCAGATGCTCCCACAGCGCTTGCGACTTTTCCAATCCGAGCCACTGCGGGAATCCGTCCGCTCCCTCGAACTTAATGGACGCGAACTGATGGGGTTCCACAATGCCGAATCCGAATCCCGTTTCGCTCTCTATTTCGCGCTGGAGGTTTTCGGCGAATTCTTCGTAGCTTTCGCGGGCTATGACTGTGAGCGTGTTCATTTCGAAGCCGCGCTGCCGTTCGCCGTCTTGGTTGACGCACAGGCGCAAGCCGCGCCCGATGGATTGGCGGCGCTCGCGCTCGCTGTGAATGTCGCGCAGGGCGCATATCTGGAACACATTGGGGTTGTCCCAGCCTTCGCGCAGGGCGGAGTGCGAGAAGATGAACTTCAGCGGCTCGTCAAAGCTCAGCAACTTCTCTTTGTCGCGCATAATCAGGTTGTAGGCGCGCTCGGCGTTGTCGCGGTTGGCTTGGTTGTTCTCGGCGGTGTCCGACAGCCGCCCGCGCCTGTCTATGGAAAAGTAGCCCTCATGCGCGCGCTCCGCCGCGTCCGCCAGGTCGACGTCATCCATGCCCGCGAACAGCGCCGCGTAGTCGGGATGGCGGGCGATGCGGCGGTATTCCGATTCGAAAACGCGCGCGTATTCGCCCTTGACCGGGTCGCCGCCCGCGTCTTGGTCGCGGTACAGCGCCACTCGGTCGATGAAGAACAGCGTCAAGACTTTGACGCCCTCGCCGGCGAGCCGCTTTTCTTTGTCGAAATGCTCTCTTATCGCGCGGCGAATCATCTCCCGATGCACCGCCATGTTGTCAACCGCGCCATGCGCGTCGCCGGGGCGCAGCCAGACGTAATCGCCGGGGACTTCCAACTCCATGAAGGCGTCCCTTCCGACGCGCAACTCGCCGATGGCGTGGTCGCGGTAAACCGCGCGGCGGGTTCGCCGCTCAAGGCTTTCTCCGCTTTGGACGATGATTTCCCGCCGCCGAACGACGCCCGACGCCGTTTCCACATCCGCCTCTATCTTCGCCGTGAACAGCCCGCGCCGGCGTCTTGTTTCAATCAGGCGTATGTACGGGGCGTTGTAGTCATCCGCGATGGTGGCGGCGGCGACTTCTATGCGCTTGACCAGCCGGCGCTCGTAGGCGTCCACGGCGGTTAGGCGATAGACCATGTGACGCTCGTCCGCATGCGTGGCGGAGTAGCGCAACGCGCAGAGCGGGTTCATCGACGCCAGCGCCTCTCTGCCGCGCCCGGACACGCCGCCGTCCACGCTTTGCGGCTCGTCCACAATCAGAATCGGGTTCGTCGCCCGAACAAGGTCTATGGGCTTTTCGCCCCCCGTCCGTTCGTTCTCTTGGTATATCGCGTTGATGTCGCGCTTGTTGATTGCGCCGACCGTCACCACCATTATCTGAATGTCCGGGCTGGACGCGAAAGCGCGAACGCGCCCCATCCGCGCCGAGTCGTATATGAAATGGTCGAACGGCGCGCCGGAGTAGAGCGCGCGGAAGTGGTCGCCCATCATCTCAATGGACTTGTTGACGCCCTCTTTTATGGCGATGGAAGGCACGACCACGGCGAATTTCGTGAATCCGTACCGCTTGTTCAGCTCGAATATCGTCCGCAGATAGACGTATGTCTTGCCCGTCCCCGTTTCCATTTCCACCGTGAAATCGAGCGAATCCAGCGCGTCCGACGGGCGCAAGCCGTTTCTTAGCTGGACTTCCCGCAGGTTTTCGAGCATCGCCTCTTTGGGCAGATTCAGCGCGTTGCCGATGCCCAAGTCGTTCTCGGAGAAGCCCAGCTGCGTATCGCCGTCGGCGGGGGCGGCGTTCGATGAGAACTCGCCGCGCCCGAATTCCTGCCCGCGAAACAGGTCGCAGACGGCGGAAATCGCGTCCAGCTGGTAATCCAAATCCGGCTCGAACTGAAACTTCATCGCGCCCTCCCTAGACGCTGCGAACGTCTTTGACGCCGCTCTGGCGCAAAATCTCGGCGAGATTCACTTTGGCTACGTCGTTGGAAAACGCGCCGTCCCTGAAAACGACTGTGGCGTCGTCGGTGTTCTCCAGCGTTTCAAGCCATTCGGCGATTCCCGTCGCCGCGCTCTCGACGCCGTCTTCGTCGATCTCCTCGGACATGCAGGCTATCAGCGCCCCGCCGTCGACGGCGACGACGCGCTTCCCCGCGAAGACGCGCGTTTCCATCGGAGCGCACAAGTCCACGCCCAGCTTCAGCAGAAGCTCGTATAGAATGTCATCCTCGCTCCTGTCCGGCTTGACGGGGTCTAGGCTGTCCAGCATGGACTGTTTCAAGTCCGCCCGGTTCGGCTCCCAAGCGCGAATGTTGGAGCTGTCGAGCTTGAACACGCGGAAGCCGAGGTCGGTCGACGATTCCAGCTTCCCCATTTGCGACGCCTTAAAACGCCGCAGATGCTCTTTGGTCAGCTCCGCGAGATTTCTCGGTTTGCCGATGCCGTCGCAGTATTCCGCCGCGATTTTCTGCTCGCTTTTGCTTGGATCCAGCGGCTCCGGCAACTGCACGAGAATGTATTTCCGATTCGCGCTTTCGGCTATGTTCTCTTCAAGAACCGCCAGCGCCGTAGTGCCTGACCCCGCGAAAAAGTCCATTACGATGGACGAATCGGGGTCGTGCGCGCCGAGTTGTATGAATCTGCGAATGAGCGACACGGGCTTGGGGTTGCTGAATACGGATTCGCCCATCAGATTCCTTGCGGCTGTTGTAGCGTTCGCGGTAGCGTCGACGTCGTCCCACCATGTCTTCGCGACTCTGCCTCGGTCTTCCGCTTCCGTCTGAAACCGTTTGCGTTGCGGACCCGCTTCGCCGTGTACGCCGAAGACGATGCGGTTGTCCGCCATCAGTTCCTCGAACACCCGCAATTCGTTCTTCCAACTGTTGCCGGGATTGGGGCGGTACACCGAGCCGGTTTTGGGGTTGGTGATGGGGTACATCTGATTGGGGCGCTCGCCGCCCACTTGAAACGGGTCGGCTTTCCACGGACCCCTAGGATCGTTGTCCGGGTTGGAAAATCCATTCCCGTTTTCGGGCAAGCGGAAGTGGTGTCTATTCCTCACGAAATGCTCGCGGTCGCGGGCGTAAATCAGGTTGTAAGTATGCGAGACCGAGAGCAGCGCCGTGTTCGTCACCGTCTTAGTGGAGTTCCACACTACGCACCCAATCATGTTGTCGCCGCCGAATATCTCGTCGAGACAAGACCGAAAGTTGTGCATTTCGGAATCGGACGTTGACGCGACGAGAATTCCGTCGTCGCGAAGCATGTTCCGGGCGATTAGCAGACGCGGATACATCATGTTGAGCCAAGTCGTATGAAACCGCCCCGAAGTTTCGGGGTTGGACGAGACGTTTTGTCCGTTGCCGTCTATCTGCCCCGTGAGTCTCAGATAGTTCTTGACGCCGTTCTTGTAGTTGTCGGGGTATATCCAATCCCTCCCAGTGTTGTAAGGCGGGTCTATGTAGATGAGCTTCACTTTGCCGGAGTAGCTCCGCTGAAGCAGTTTCAGAGTTTCGAGGTTGTCGCCCTCTATGAGCATGTTTTGCGTCGCGTCCCAGTCGACGCTCTCTTCGGGATGCGGGCGCAGGGTTCCGGCGCTGGGGGTGAGCGCGAGGCGGCGCGCGCGGCGCTTTCCGCTCCAACTCAAGCCGTACTTCTCATCGCCGTCGTCCACAGCGTCGCCGAGCAACTGGCGCAGGATGGAGAAGTCTATCCCGCCCTCGCCGAACGCCTGCGGAAAAATGCCTCTCATCCGCTCCAAATTGTCGGCGGCGAGATCGGGGGAACGGCTTTCGGGGTCGCCGGCGTCTATGGTTCTCACAAGCGCTTTCTCCGAATTGTCGGCTTTTGATAGAACGGATAATCCCATTATCGTAAATCCCAAAAGAAATGTCAAGCGTGTTGGAAACCTTTTTATCGCGCGTCCCCATTTCCTGTTGCCCATCCCGCCGTCTCGCGCTACAATCGGAGTTGCACATGAAATTAAGGAGCCGCGCCATTATGGATTTCGAGCCGCGTTACACCGCCGAGCAGCAGGCGTTCCGCCATGAGGTGCGGGGGTGGCTGGACGACAATCTCCCCGACGGGCTGGAGTTCCCGGCGGATTCGGACGACCTGAGCTACGGCGGCTATCTCAAGTTGCGCGAGCTTGGGCGGCGTCTGGGCGCGGAAGGCTGGCTTTGGCCCTCCGCGCCGACCGAGTACGGCGGCGGCGGGCTGTCCATCGACCGCGCCATCGTCATCGAGGAAGAGCTGGACGCGCGCGGGCTGTCGCTGCCGCCCTACTACGACAGCGGCGGGCGTCTGGGCGGCGCGAGCGTTCTGGTCTGGGGCGACGACAACCAGAAAGAGCGCTTTCTGCCGCCCATCTTCCGGGGCGAAGTCCGCACTTGGCAGTTGCTCACCGAGCCCGGCGCGGGCTCCGACCTCGCCGGCGTCCAGATGAGCGCAGTCCGCGACGGCGACGACTACGTCCTCAACGGGCAGAAGGTTTATGTCGGCAGCTCGCACGGCGCGGAGATGCTGTGGACCATCGCGCGCACCGACCCGGACGGCGCGCGCCACCGCAACCTGAGCTGGTTCATGGTGCCGACCGACTCCGAAGGCATCGTCATCCAGCCCATGGACCTGCTCATCACAAGCGGCGAGGGCGGCGCGGGGACTGGGACGAAAAACACGATCTTCTTCGACGACGTCCGCGTCCCCGCCTTCAACCTCATCGGCGGCGAAAACAACGGCTGGCAGGTCGCCACGACGCATCTGGAGCTTGAACACGGCGCGGGCGGCGCGATACGGCGCAACCGCATGGTCGACAAGCTATTCGAAGCCGCCGCCACCCTGCGCGGCGCGGACGGCAAGCCGCTCGCGGAAGACCCGGCGATCCAAGACCTGCTTGTGGACGTGTTCGCGGAAGCGGAAATCTCGCGCCTGTTCGGTCTGCGAAACTACTGGATGCGCCACACGAAGCGCAAAATGGCGCACGAAGGCCCCCAACACTCGCTCTACCGCAAGCAATCGGGCTTGCGCGCGGCGGAGGCGATGCTCAAGGCGCTAGGCCCCTACGCGCTCGCGAACTCCCCGAAATGGGACGGCTCGGACGGGCATATGGAGGTGTTCCAGCGCTCCAGCATAGTCGCCATGCACCCCGGCGGCACGGCGGAGATTCAGAAAGTAATCATGGCGCGGCGCTTGGGCATCGGCAGGCAATCCCGCGAACAAGCCGGACGCTTGGAGTGATTGGGCTATGAACCCGATAGTAACGGAACGCATGGAAGACTTGGCGCGCCTCTGCGAAGAGCGCCGCGTCGCGCGCCTCGACGTCTTCGGCTCGGCGGTCACGGGCGACTTCGACCCCGAAACCAGCGACCTGGACTTTCTGGTAACATTCCGCGAGCCGTCGGACGGCGACGAACTCCGCAAGCGCTTCGACCTCGCCCACGCGCTTGAAGCGTTGTTCGGGCGCAAAGTGGACGTCATCCCGGAGCGCTCGATAACCAACCCCTACTTCCGCGCCAACGTGGAGGATACGCGCGAACCCGTCTATCCCCAATCAGCGGCAACCCAGCCGCGAAAGAACGGACGAGGAGACAAAGCCGTGATAATGCGCCGAGTGCAATGCTCGCTGCTGCGCGACATAGTCGAAAGCGCGGAGGTCATATGCGAGGAGACGGAGAACAAGGCACTAAGCGACTACCTTCGTGACCGCTTGCTTCGCGACGGCGTCGAGCGCCACTACATAACCGTCGGCGAAGCGATGGCGCAGTTGGCAAAGCGCTCTCCGGATATGGCGGAACGTTTCACAGACCATCAGACTGTGGTAGGATTCAGAGACGTCATGATTCGCTACTACCGCTCGATAGACAACGAAAAGGTGTGGAATCACACCGTCGAAGACTTGCCGCCCCTGCTTAGCGAGGCGCGGGCGTTGCTGGCGGAATGTGAATACGACTACCGGACGCGGAGCGACTAGGGCATGAACAGCATAGTGTCAGACCGCATCGATGACTTGGCGCGCCTCTGCGAAGAGCGCCGCGTCGCGCGTCTCGACGTCTTCGGCTCGGCGGTCACGGGCGAATTCGACCCCGAAACCAGCGACCTGGACTTTCTAGTAACATTCCGCGACCCGGCGGACGATGGCGAACTCCGCAAGCGCTTCGACCTCGCCCACGCGCTTGAAGACCTGTTCGGGCGCAAAGTGGACGTCGTCCCGGAGAGCTCGATAACCAACCCCTACTTCCGCGCCAACGTGGAGGATACGCGCGAACCCGTCTATCCCAAATCGGCGGCTGACCAGCCGCGAAAGAACGGACGAGGAGACAAAGCCGTGATAATGCGCCGAGTGCAATGCTCGTTGCTGCGCGACATAATTGAGGGCGCGGAGATCATACGCAAGGGTACGGAGAACAAGACGCTGGACGAATATCTGCAAGACGAGTGGCTTCGCGCCGCCGTCGAACGTTGCTACATAACCGCTGGCGAAGCGATGGCGCAGATGGCAAAGCGATCTCCAGACCTGGCGGAACGTTTCACAGACCATCAGACTGTGGTAGGATTCAGAAACGTCATGCTTCACTATTTCCGCGCGACAGACCACGAAAAGGTGTGGAACCACGCCGTAAAAGACCTGCCGCCCCTGCTCAGAGAGGCGCGGGCGTTGCTGGCGGAATGTGAAGACGACCACCGGACGCGGAGCGACTAGGGCATGAACAACATAGTAGCAGACCGCATGGAAGACTTGGCGCGCCTCTGCGAAGAGCGTCGCGTCGCGCGCCTCGACGTCTTCGGCTCGGCTGTCACGGGGGAATTCGACCCCGAAACCAGCGACCTGGACTTCCTTGTAACATTCCGCGACCCGGCGGACGATGGCGAATTGCACAAGCGCTTCGACCTCGCAGACGCCCTCGAAGACCTGTTCGGGCGCAAAGTGGACGTCGTCCCGGAGCGCTCGATAACCAACCCCTACTTCCGCGCCAACGTCGAGGATACGCGCGAACCCGTCTATCCCCAATCGACGGCGGCGACCCCGCCGCGAAAGAACGGACGAGGAGACAAAACCGTGATAATGCGCCGAGTGCAATGCTCCCTTCTGCGCGACATAGTTGAAAGCGCGGAGGTGATATGCGATAGGATGGCGAACAAGACGCTGGATGACTACTTGCGAGACGGAACGCTCAGAGACAGCGTCGAACGCCGTTACACAATCGTCGGCGAAGCGATGGCGCAGTTGGCGCATCGCGCGCCGGACACCGCCAACCGTTTCACAAACCATCGGGCGGTGATAGACTTCAGGAACGTCCTCGTTCACAAATACTCTGCGATAGACAACGAAAAAGTGTGGAATCACACTGTCGAAGACCTGCCGCCCCTGCTTAGCGAAGCGCGGGCGCTGCTGGCGGAATGTGAAGACGACTACCGGACACGGAGCGACTAGAGCATGAACAGCGTAATATCCGAGCGCATGGAGGACTTGGCGCGGCTGTGCGAAGAGCGCCGCGTCGCGCGCCTCGACGTCTTCGGATCGGCGGTCACGGGGGATTTCAACCCCGAAACCAGCGACCTGGACTTTCTGGTAACATTCCGCGACCCGGCGGACGATGGCGAATTGCACAAGCGCTTCGACCTCGCCCACGCGCTCGAAGACCTGTTCGGGCGCAAAGTGGACGTCATCCCGGAGCGCTCGATAACCAACCCCTACTTCCGCGCCAACGTCGAGGATACGCGCGAACCCGTCTATCCCAAATCGGCGGCGGCAACTCAGCTGCGAAAGAACGGACGAGGAGACAAAGCCGTGATAATGCGCCGAGTGCAATGCTCCCTTCTGCGCGACATAGTGCAGAACGCGGAGACTTTGCAAAGCATAACGTCCGGGAGGACATTCGCCGACTACTTGCAAGACATCCAGCTTCGCCTTTCGACCGAGCGCCTGTTCACGAACATCGGCGAAGCGATGGCGCAGTTGGCGCGGCGCTCGCCGGACATCGCCAACCGTTTCACGAACCATCGGGCGGTGATAAACTTCAGGAACGTCCTCGTTCACAAATACTCTGCGATAGACAACGAAAAGGTGTGGAACCACACTGTCGAAGACCTGCCGCCCCTGCTCAGCGAGGCGCGGGCGTTGCTGGCGGAGTGCGAAGATGAGTAACGGACAGTTCCCAAAACGCGAAATAGACGACGCCCTGCGCGTTAGGCGCCCTGAAATCGCGGCGATTTGCAAGCGGTTCAAGGTCAAGCGGCTCGACACGTTCGACTCAGGCGAGAACGGCGTGGAGCGGATCGGCTTTCTCGTGGATTTCCTAGAATACGGGCCGTGGCACAATGTGGAAGCGCATCACGGTCTGCGGCGCGCCCTCGAAGGCATATTCGAGGAAGACCGGGAAATCGGATACATCAGCGTTGACGCACTCTCCAACCCGCATGTGAAGCGCCGAGTGGAAAAGACTCGGACGCCGTTCTACGTCCATGAAGCCTGACGCCATCCAACTTGTCGCAAGCGTGGCGGAATCGGCAACACCGCTAACCGAATTAGAGGATCGCCAAACATGGACCTGTCCCTAACCGAAGAACAAGAGCTGCTCAAATCCACCGCGCGCGATTTCATGGAGCGCGAGGCGGGGCGCGAGACGTTGCTGGCGTTCGATGACGGCGAACCCGCCTTCGGCTGCTCCGAGCGCGTCTGGCGCACGGCGGCGGAAATCGGCTGGCTGGGCATGCTGACGCCGACCGAATACGGCGGCTCCGGCAGTTCGCTCACGGACGCCGCCGCCGTCTATGAACAACTCGGCGCGGGTCCGCTGTCCGGCCCCTTCTTCTCGTCCGGCGCGCTCGGCGCGCTCATCGTGAACGAGGCGGGCGACGACGGCGCACGCGCGCGGTGGCTTCCGAACATCGCCGCCGGACGGGAAATAGTCGCGCTCGCCCTCACAGAGCCCGATTACGGATGGGGCGCGGACGCCGTTCGCATGACCGCCCGCCCGACGCCCGACGGCTACGCGCTTAGCGGAACCAAATTGTTCGTCCACGACGCGCTCGCCGCCACGACGCTCATCTGCGCCATCCGCGTCCAAGGCGGCGACGGCGTCTCCCTGATGATGGTGGACGCCGCTGCGCCGGGCGTCTCGGTTCGCCCGCTGTCCGGCTTCATGGGCTGGGTAGGCGAGGTCGATTTCGAGAATGTCGCAGTCCCGTCGGGCGCCGTTCTGGGCGAGGTCGGCGACGGCTGGAGACCGCTCCAAAGCGCCATACGCAAGGCGATTCCCATACTCTGCGCCTACAAAGTCGGCGCGGCGCAGGCTGTGTTCGACATGACCCTCGAATACTCGCGGACGCGCGTCCAATTCGGCACCCCCATCGGCAGATTCCAGCGCGTCCAAGACCACATCGTGGAGATGGTCAACCACCTGGACGCCGCCCGCTGGACGACCTACGAAGCGCTGTGGAAGCTGGATTCCGGGCGCGACGACCCGGCGGCGAGCGTCCATCTAGCCAAAGCCGTCGCCAGCGAGAGCTACTATCAGGGTTGCAACCACGCCCACGAAGTCCACGCCGGCATGGGCGTGACGCGCGAATACGGGCTTACCTTGCACACCCGCATGTCGCGGACGCTCTACCACTGCCTAGGCGACCCGCGCTTCCACCGCCGCCGCATCGCGGAGACGCTGTTTTAGGAATCCGCCCCGTCGCGCTTCCGGATTTTAACGCAAAGGCGCGGAGACGCAAAGGGCGCAATGGGATTTTAACTGCGAATAGGTAGGCGACATCCCATCCCGCCTTTCTGAGCCAAGATTCCAGTCTCAGCCGCCCCGAACGCGCTGAAACGCGAAGAAGGCGACCACCCCGACGGGTATCGCCAATATCGCCGCGCCGAAAACCAGCGCCAGCCCCAAATCGCCCAAGCCGAGAACGGCGTGTATCTGGTCGTTTATCCACCCCAGCAGAACCGGGTCGCCCGGCTCGCCGTGATGGGCGGGGACGGCGAGAAGCGGAATCGGCGGCGGCACGGCGCTCAGTCCCCGGCGGCGGACGCGGTCGCGGCGGTCGCCGGAGACGCCGCCGCCGGCTGGTAGCGAATCGAGTACTTGCGCTCTTTCACCGCCCAGCTCGCCACCGTCGCGCCCAGCAGCGTCAAGCCCGCCAAGCCGAACGGCAGGTAGTAAGCGCCGGTCAAATCCCGCAGGACGCCCGCCACCAAGACGCTCGCCGAGCCGCCTATCTGATGCGCGAACGTCGTGAACCCGCCCAGCGTGCCGAGATTCCGCAAGCCGTATATGTCGGCGGTCAGCGACGACGTGAGCGGCGGCGTGGCGACCCACGACATCCCCGCCAGCGCCGCGAAACACCATATGCCGATGGACGGCGGAACGCTCATCCCGAACGCCGAGTTGAGTACCCCCGGCGCCACCAGCGTGACATACGCGAAGAAGCGGATGAAATAGATTGTCCCCAGCAGGTTCTTGCGGCTGAACTTGTCCGCCAGCACGCCCACTATCAGCACTCCCACCACATTCAGCCCCTGCATGAATCCGAACGCCAGCGCCGCCACTGTGGGCGTTATGCCCATCTCAATGGCGAACGGCACGTAATGCGTCGAGATGATGAGCGTCGTCACGCCGCAGACGAAGTACGCGCCCGAAAGTTGCCATATCGGGGGCGACTTGAACGAATCTCGCCAGTTTTCGGACTCCAGCGGCGCGGCGCGTTGGCGCGGCGGGGCGGCGGAGCGCGAACCGCCGGCGGACGACGGCGCGGGCGCGGCGCGGTCTCCGTCCGGCGCCTCGCCCATATCCTCCGGCTTGTCGCGCATGAAAAACGCCATCATCGGCAACGCCAAAACCAGAACCAGCGCGCCCAGAACGAACCACGCCGCGCGCCAATCCTGCCACCTTATCAGTATGGCGGCGAACGGAGTCAGAATCAGCCCGCCCACCGACATGGCGGCGGTGCTGATGCTCAGAACGATGCCGCGCCGCCGGTAGAACCACTTGGCGAGAACGGCGTGAACCGTCACCAGCGACGCGCCGCTGGACGCGGTGGACATGATGAAGCCGTATATGGCTATCAGATAGAACAGGCTGGCGGTCAACTGAATGTTGAGGAAGTCCCCGACCCGCAAGCCGATGGCGAAATTCGTCCCGAAATTGCTGGTCAGCGCGAGCAGTATCGTCGCCAAGCCCAGCGTGAGCAGGCTAAGCGATATGACGATTCGCGCGCCGTACCGGTCGTACAGCCGCCCCAGGAACGGCTGCGAAAGCCCGTTCACCAGGATTCCGATGGCGATGGCGAACGATATTTCGCTGCGCGACCAGCCGAGTTCGCCCTCCATCGGCACCACGAACACGCCGAAGCCGTTTCGCGCTCCCATCGAGACGAACAGGGCGAAGAAGCCGGCGGCGAGAACGTACCACCCGTAGAAAATCGGCGAGCGCGCCGCTCGAAGCGTCAAGTCTGGAATCCTTTTCGGCTTCCGCGCGTCCGCCCGCGCGGGCGAACGGCGGGGACGCCTGTGAATGTGGGGCAAGTGTAGCGCAGACGGCGGTCGGGTGACAACACCAGGAATTGCGCGAAAAATTGGACTGTACGCGGGCGGCAATCCGCGCTAAACTTGAGGTTTACCCCCTTCGCCCGCCGCCGAACGCGAACGCGGGCGAGCAAGCCAACCGCGACGCGCGAACCCGGAGGCGAACGCCATGACAACCGCCGCCATTCTTGAAAGAGGCGTCAAGAGCTGGGCGTCCATACTGGACGACAATACGCGGCGGCAGGCGGAGGTCATATCCCGCGCGCCGGACGTGGCGGGGCATGTCGCGCTCATGCCGGACGCCCACTTGGGCATGGGCGCGACAGTCGGCAGCGTCATACCCACCGCCGCCGACCGCATCATCCCCGCCGCCGTCGGAGTGGACATCGGCTGCGGCATGGTCGCCTGCAAAACCGACCTGGACTTCGCCGCCCTAGACCTGACAGACCTCCACCGCCGCTTCAGCCGCTCCATCCCCGCCGGCGTCGGGCGCGACCACAAGAGCGTCTCGGAGCGCGTCGAGCGCTGGTTCGCCGACAACCCGATGCCGCATCCGGAGGTTTTCGACGGATTCGTGAAGCGCGGACAGACGCGCATGCTGAACCGCGCCAAACTCCAGTTGGGAACGCTCGGCTCCGGCAACCACTTCGTGGAAGTCTGCCTAGACCGCGAAGACAGCGTCTGGTGCCTATTGCACAGCGGCTCGCGCAACGTCGGCAACGCCATCGCGCGCCGTTTCACCAAGACGGCGGCGGACGAGCATGCCGCGCGCGGCGGCGAGCCGCTGGAAGACCCGGACACCGCCGCGCTCCGGGGCGAATCGTTCGACCTCTACATCGCCATGATGCAGTGGGCGCAGACCTACGCCTACGCCAACCGCGAGTTCATGCTGGCGGCGATGCTGGCCGACCTGCGCCGCTCGGCGGGCGATTTCGAGATAGGCGAAACCATCAACTGCCACCACAACTTCGCCGCCCTAGAGGAGCATTTCGGACGGACGCTCTGGATAACCCGCAAAGGCGCGATACGCGCCCGCGTCGGCGACAGGGGAATCATCCCCGGCTCCATGGGCGCGGCGACGTACATAGTGGAGGGCAAGGGCAACGCGGATTCATACACGTCCTGCGCGCACGGCGCGGGCAGAATGTACAGCCGCTCCGAAGCCCGCCGCCGCTTCGACGAAGAGTCCCTAGCCGCCATGATGCAAGGCAAAGCCTGGAACGCCAGAAACGCCAAAAACCTGCTCGACGAACACCCCAACGCATACAAAGACATCGAGACGGTAATGTCCGACCAGCGCGACCTGGTGGAAACGCGCGCGGTATTGCGCCAGGTGGTGAATTATAAGGGGTGATTCCGCGTCTCCGCGCGCGGTCGTTCGCGCCGCCGGCGTTCGAACGCCTGCGCTCGGAGATGCGCCGCGTCCAAATAATTCGCAAATCGCGCCCCAAAATCCCTTGACTGGAATGACTTTAGCCGATATTATGTTCGTATAATGTCGGCTAAAATTCGCCAAACCCTTCCAGTCTTCACTGAACCGCCGCTTGCGGAAGCCGCGCCGCTATTTGGGAGAAATATCGAATGACGCTCTTTCCCGCATCCGAAAGCGACGCAAGCGTCCTGGGCGGACTGCACGAACAAGACGCCAACAACGCGATAGCCGACTGGCTGGCGACGCGCGGCGATTGGGCGGCGCACGGCGAGCCGGTGGGCGCGATTCGGGGAAGCTCGCAACGCCCCGACATAATCATCACCCAGCAAGACCGGATGCCGGTCATAATCGAAAACGAATACGGCAGGCCCGCCGTGGACGACGCCAAAAGCAGGCTTGGGAGGGGATTGACGGTCGAGCCCAGGACGTTCACCGAAATCATCGCGCTTGGCACGAACGAGAGCGTCAGAAAATCCACGGACCGGTCGCTTATCGAACTGCTGGACGCCAACGCGGGGATTTTCACGGTTCAATTCGTTTCGGGAACGAGCGCCGAGAACGCCCGCGTCTGGCCCCCCAGCCCGCTGTCCGCGACGCCGGCGGATCTGGTCGCCTACTGCGAATACGCTCAAGCGCCGCAATCCGTCATAGACGCCAAAAGCGCCGAAGTCGCCGACAGGGTGAAGGCGGCGGGCAGAAGGCTGCGCGACGCCGTCCGAACGATGCGGGACGGCGACGCGATTGGCGCGAAACTCACGGAAATCGTGGGCGCCGGCGAACTGTCCGCCGCCGCCCGAACCGTCTGCGCCATCTGGCTAATCGCCATAGACCTGCAGAACGACCTGGCGGCGCACAGCGACAGTCTCCGCGATTTGGGACTCAAGAGCGCGGAGGAGCTCGGAACGCTTACGAAAAGCAAGACGCTCGAAGCGTGGGATACCATCAAGCGGGTCGACTACCTGCCGGTGGTTGAAATGTCCATCCCCTGCCTTGAAGCCATCCCCGCGACAACGAGCGGGCTTGCGGACATTCTCGCAGAACTCGCGCGCCTTAGCGAGGAGCTGAGCGCGCTGCACGCCAAGCACATATACAACTTCGCGGGCGAACTCTGGCAGCTGCTCGTCCCCGACCGAGAAGAGCGGGCGGCGCATTACACCAAGCCCGAAGTCGCCGAGATGCTCGCCACGCTCGGCGCGGCTAGGTTCGCGGACCGAAGCGCGCCGGAGCTCGCGGCGATAGACCTCATGGACGCCGCCTGCGGCACGGGAACCCTCGTCGGCGCGGGCGAGCGGGCGCTGCGCCGCCTGCACAGATTCAACGGGGGCGAAGCCGCCGACCTGCATCGCAAGCGCATGGAAAACCACATCATCGCCATAGACGTGAACGGCATCGCGGGGACGCTCACCGCCAAGCGCCTTACTGACATGGACGTCGAGCGCACATACGCGGGCGCGAAGATTGCCGTGACCAGCCACGAGGCGGGCAGCCTGAGCCTGCTCGACCCGGACGACACCGCCATCTCGCAAATCTTGGGCTACCGCGACGTGACCCAACAAGCGGACGAACACGGCAACGTGGGGCTGTTCCATATCGGCGTGGGGAAGAGCGGCGTGGATTGGGCGCTGATGAACCCGCCGTACAGCCGCCCGCGCAGGGGCCGCTCCCAGCCGACGAAGGGACTCGCCAAACTAAGGACGAAGGCGAAGCGGAAGGGATACGCCATGTCCAACGGGCAGGCGGGCCTCGCCACCGATTTCGGCAACCTCAGCATGATGCGGACGAAGAAAAGCGGCGTCCTGTCCCACGTTCTGCCGATGACGGCGGCGTACTCCGGAACGTGGACGGCGTGGCGCGAGGGAATCGAATCCAACTACGAAAACATCGTAGCCATCACCAACACCGGCGAACATCGCCTCACCAGCATGAGCGCCGACACCAACATGAGCGAGATGCTGGTCGTGGCGACTAGGAAAACCCCGGCGGACAACCCCGCGCAGAACCCCCCGTCTTGGGACAATCCGAGCGTCCTCTGCGTGAATCTGCGAACCGCCCCCGCCGCTCTGTCGGAAGGCTACGCTCTCGCCAAAGAAATCGCGGACATAGACCCGGACGCGCTCATGGGCTCGTCCGAAAATCTCAATTTCGTTCGGATGCGAACCCTCTCGCCCGGATTCCCCTGGTACTGCATCGGCAACGCCAGCAACGAAGTCAGCGGCGTAGTGTGCGCCCTGCTGAGGGGCGAGATTTACAACCCGCTGACCTTCCAACGGCGCGAGATGGCGCTCAACATGGCGACGATAAGCGCGATGGGCGGGGCGGGCCCTACCCATGACCTGCTGGGACACCCGTCAGGCGGCGGGACGGATACCAGGGGCGCGTTCAAGTGGACTCCGCTGGATGCGTTCGGCGGCGGGGTATCCGCGCATATGAGCATGTGGGCGGCGGACGGCAAGGCGCAAACCCGCATGATAGTCGAGCCGACCCACGCGGGCGAGCTGTTCGACCGTGCCAAGGCGGAAGGCGTCATCGGCAAACAAAGCCGGTGGTTCATCAACAAGGGCGTATCCTGGACGTCCCAATCGTTGCTTGTGGCGAAAACGAATCAAGAGCGGCACGGCGGCAGGGCGTGGAACGCGCTTCAGGGATTCGACGACGCCACCGGCGCCTGCGTCGCCCTATTCTTCAACAGCGTATTCGGCGCGTTCGCGATGCGCGCGTATGGGCAATCGCCCCAACAGGGCCCTCGCGGCAACGTTCAAGTCGGCGCGATTCCGGGCCTGCCCTGCCCGAACTTCGCGGCGGATTCCGACGCGGCGCGCAAGGCGAGAGAAACCGCAACGGCGCGGTTCGGCGAACTCAGCCGGCTGGAACTGGAGCCGTTCGCGCGTTGCTTCCGCGACGAATCCCGCCACAAAATAGACAACGCGGCGGCGGAGATGCTGGGATTGAATCCGGCGGATTCCGGGGTTCAGGCGATGCTCGCCCACTACCGCCTTCTGTTCGCCAGCGAACCGAATATCAACGGCGGGCAGAAGAAAATACTTGCGGCGCTGGCGGGGTTCGGGGGCTAGGGCAAAGGAGTAGAAAAAATGTGGTTGATCCGTGTGATTGGAGCAATAATCTTAGTGGCGATCACGGTGACATGCTTAACAGCGGTGCCAGACCTTGCATCATCAGACCCCTTGGCGGCGGTTTTGCTAATAGTCGCCACGATTGGGTGCTGGGTTATTGCTGTACTGTTGTTCAGGCGGTGGAACGATACCCTCTGACAAGCGGATTCGGCAATTCCACCCATGCCCGCCCCTAACTCCGCCGCCTAACCACATACTCCAGCAGCGTCTCCAGCGAATCGCGCGACGGGGTTTTCGGGAGCGTTCGCAGGGCCGCCCGCGCTCTTTCGCAGCGGCGGGACGCCTCCGCGTAGGCGGCGTCGATGATTGCGGGAGCGCTCGCCGTCTCCACCGCTTGGGTTAGCAGGGCGGGGGCGGCGTCCGGCGGCGCGGCTAGGTACGCCGCTATCGGGTTGTCTTTCGGATGGCGCTCTAGGGCGATGAACGCCGGCAGCGTCATTATGCCGTGGGCGAGGTCGTTGCCGACCGGCTTGCCTATCTCGCGCTCGTCGCCTTCGAAATCGAGTATGTCGTCCACTATCTGGAACGCCATCCCCAGCTCGCGGGCGTATTCGCGCAGGGCGTCGATTTGGGCGTCCGGCGCGCCGCTCAGCGTCGCCCCCGTCTCGCCCGCCGTCCTGAATAGCGACGCCGTCTTGTTGTAGATGCGGAGGTAGTAGTCTTCAAGCGTCTGATTCGGGTTGTATGCGCTCACCCGCTCGCGCAACTCGCCGCTCGACAGCTCCATGATGGTCTCCGAGAAGCGGCGGATGACTCCGACGTGTTCGGTGTCGCAGACGAACGTCGCGGACGACGCGAACACGTAATCCCCCACTAGAACGGCGAGGTCGTTGCCGTGCATGCTCGATATGGTCGCCCGCCCGCGCCGGACGTCGGAGGCGTCCACCGTGTCGTCGTGTATCAGCGTGGCGATGTGGAGCAGCTCGACCGCCGTCGCCATCACTTCCGATTTGCGCTCGTCGTGCGCGTGGAAGGACGCGGCGAGCAGCGTCACGGCGGGGCGAACGCGCTTGCCGGCGGAGCCGTACACATGCGACAGCGCGCCGGCGAGGAACGGGAAGTTGACGTCTGCGAGGTCGGCGAGCTTCGTTTCGACCCTGTCCAGCCGTTCGCGGACGGGGGCGTAAATCTCGGCGACCTCCGCCGTTTGCGGACTATGCGCCAAGCCGCGCCCTCTCTTCCTCTATGACGGATTCATCCAATTTGGCGAACAGCGGCTTGGGCGCGGGCAGCGGCGCGCCGGGGCGCAAGTCTTCGCGTCCCGCCCGCCATCCCTCGCTCTCCGCGCCGCCGTCCAATCCCAGCAGGGCGTGGACGCGCTCGGACGCGCCCGGCATGAACGGGCATAGCGCGGTCTTGAGAAAGGCGATGGTTGCCATCGCCGTCCACAGCGTCCGCGCGGCGTCTTGCCGGTCGGTTCGGACGGCGCGCCACGGCGCTTTGGAATCCAGATAGCGGTTCGCCGCCCGCGCTATGCCCATCGCCGCCCGCAAGCCGTTTCGGAATCGGCAGGCGGACAGATGCCGCGCCGTCTCGCCCAAGCCGTCCTCCGCCGCCGCCAAAAGCGCCTCCGACTCCGCGTCCAACTCGCCCGGATCGGGGACTTCCCCGCCGAAGTTGCGCGCCACCATGCTCAGAACGCGGTGAACAAGGTTGCCGTATGTCGCCACCAGCTCATCGTTGTTTCGGCGGACGTAATCCGCCCAGTTGAACTCCGAATCGCTGGTTTCGGGCATGTTCGCCGCGAGCGCGTAGCGGACGGCGTCCACGTCGTGCCGCTCCAGCATGTCGGGAATCCACACCGCCCAATTGCGGCTTGTGGAAACCTTGTCGCTCTCAATGTTCATGTACTCGTTCGCGGGGACGTCGTAAGGCAGGTTCAGCCCGCCGTAAGCCATGAGCATGGCGGGCCAAATGACGGTGTGGAAGGGTATGTTGTCCTTGCCCATGAAGTAGTAGGCGCGGGCGTCGGGGTCCTGCCAGAAATCCGTCCACCGGTCGGGTTCGCCGGAGCGCGCCGCCCACTCTTTGGTCGCGGACAGATAGCCGATGACCGCCTCGAACCAGACGTAGATGCGCTTGTCGTCGTAGCCGTCAATCGGCAACGGAACGCCCCAATCGAGATCGCGCGTAATGGCGCGGTCTTTCAAGCCGCCCTCCAGAAAGCCGATTGTGAAGTTGCGGACATTCGGCTTGAAATGGTCTTGCCGCCGCGCCCATTCAAGCAGCCGCCCCTCGAAGGCGCTCAGGCGCATGAAGAAGTGCTCGGTTTCGCGTATCTCCGGCGACGCGCCGCAGAGTCGGCAAATCATCCCAATCAGCTCTTCCGGGTCGAGCGTCCGTCCGCAGGCGTCGCACTGGTCGCCCCGCGCGCCGCCGGCGCCGCAGTGGGGACACTCGCCCTCGACATAGCGGTCGGGCAGAAAGCGGTTGTCGGATTCGCAGTACGGCTGCTCCATCGTGTCTTTGTAGATGTTGCCGTTCGCGAGCATCCGCGCGAACATGTCTTGGGCGACTTCCGCGTGGTTGTCGGTGTGGGTGGTGGTGAACAGGTCGAAGCTGATTCCCAGCCGCTCCCAAGTCCGCAGGAACTCGCTCTGATACTGCGCGAGGACGTCTTCCGGCGACAGCCCGCGCTGGTCGGCGGTGATTGTGACGGGCGTCCCGTGCGCGTCGCTGCCGGAGACCATGGCGACTTCGTTGCCGAGCATCCGCTGGAAGCGCGCGAAAATGTCCGCCGGCAGGTAGCACCCCGCCGCGTGGCCGACGTGAATGGAGCCGTTGGCGTAGGGCCAAGCGACGCAAACAAGTATTTTATCAGCCAAATTGCCGCCCCCAAGCGCGCGCAAACGGATTTCGCGGTCAATGGTAGCACATGGGCGGCGCATGTGGGTATGTCCGATTTCGGAAAATCGCGGAAGGGCGTTTTTTCTACTCGCTCGGATCGCTCGGTTCAAGCGTCAGCCAGAGCGCGTACAGCTCGCGGCGCGGCGCTCCGGCGGATTCGCCGACGGCGGCTATGGCGTCCCTGGCGCTGACGCCCTCCCCCTTCAGGCGGGCGAGCGTCCGGGCGACGTCCGGCGCGGCTTCCGCTTGGGACGGCGCCGTTTCGGACACGCCTTCAATGACCAGCGTGAACTCCCCGCGCGGCTCCGCGAAATGGGCGATGGCGTCCGAGACGGTTCCCCGGAACACTTCCTCGTGCATCTTCGTGAGCTCGCGGCAGACGGCGATGCGCCTGTCGCCGAGCGCCTCTCGGATGTCCGCCAGCGCGCGGGCGAGGCGATGCGGCGTTTCGAAGGCGACCAGCGCCCTGCGCTCGGCGGCGACTTCGCGCAAGACGCGCAGACGGGCGGCGCGTCCGCGCGGCAGAAAGCCGAGATGGACGAAGCCGGCGTCGGCGGCGATTCCGGAGACGGCGAGCGCGGTCGTCACCGCCGACGCCCCCGGCAGGGCGACCACGCGGAAGCCGCGCGCCGCCGCCGCCGCGACCAACTCGCGCCCGGGGTCGTTGACCGCCGGCGTCCCCGCGTCCGACACGAGGGCGACGTCCTCGCCGTCCGCGAGCCGCGCCAGCAGGCGCTCCGCCTTGCGCCGACCGCTGTGGGCGTGAAACGAAGCGAGCGGCGCGGATATTTCGTATCGCGCCAGCAACCCCCGCGTCACGCGGGTATCCTCGGCGGCGATGAGGTCGACGCTCCGCAAAACGCGCAACGCGCGGAGCGTGATATCCTCCATGTTGCCGATGGGCGTTGGGACTAGATACAAAGTTGGCATGGCGCATGCAGCCGTTCCGGGACGCGGCGGCGTGAATTAAACTGGATTATAGATGATTGCCGCGCCGCCTTCCGGCTTTCAACCCCCGTCATTCCCGCGAAAGAGCGTCGCGCTTGCGGAAGCGGGGCGGTAAATCAGGATGGCTCCGGACTCCGTTCGCGTTCCAATTCGGCAAACTCTCGCGCCTTCGGAAGCGCAGCATAGCGCTCGCGCGCCCACTTGCGGCGCGCGCCGAACGACTTGCCTATCTCGTCGCGTATGGCTGGGGTTTGGATGCGCCCCGCCTCAAGCGCCTTGTCCATCGTCTCCGCCGGGGTGAGATTGTCGCTTTTGGCTTGGTTGCACGAAGGGCAGGCGAGCGCGCGGTTCCAGCAGTCGTCGTTTGTGTCGTCGCCCGCGTTCGGATCTATGTGGTCGAGATGGAGGTCGGGGCGCTCTGCGCGTCTTTGGTCGCCGCAGTACCAGCATGCCGTTCCCCATTCGTCCACGAACGCCCGCCATATCTCATCGCCGCTTTCCAGCGGCTTTTGGCGGAACTTGATTTCCGGCAGGCTGACGGGCAGCCGCATGGATTCGGCGTCGGAGTCCCCCGCGCTTCGCGTGGGCAACCGATTCGGTCCGCGGACGCGCAGGACGCCTTTGCCCTCGAATCTGGGGTTGGCGTCGTCGTACTCGCCTTCTTCGCCTTCGACCGTCATGCCCAATTCGGGTTTTTAACCGTTTCATAAACGGGGGGCTGCAATTTCAGAACATATTTATCGCAATAAACCCACAGGGGCGCCGTCGTGTATGCGTGATTCTGCAACGATTCGTGGCGTATTTTGATTGCATCGCCAGCACTAAAATTCGCCCAGCGTTTATGAAACGATTACAAGCGCCGAGCCGCCATTCTATCCCGCCGCCGCGCATGATAAAATGCAGCCGACTGCCTGCGATTAGCGACCGACAAACACGGAGACCTTCCCAAGATGACGACCCTCGCGCCTGTCCTTCAAGCCTGCCCGCCGCGCCCCGAACTCGGCGACGCCCAAGAATACGCCGCCAACCTAGACAAGGCGCTCGCGGACGAAATCGCGACCGAGAGCGGAGCCGCCGACTTCTTCGCGTCAACCTACCCCACTCAGGCGATGAAAGACGCCTGCCGCATGGTGTTCGACCGCCTCAAGAGCGGAGCTGCCGGCGGACAGCCCGGCGTCTATCGCTTCTCATCCGTTTACGGCGGCGGCAAGACGCACACCCTCATCGCCCTCGCCGCCGCCGCGCGCCACCCGAACCTAGTCCGGAGCGCCGCCGCGCAAGAACTCATCCCGCCCGAACTCGCCGTCGACGGCGTCCGCGTCATCAGCTTCAACGGCAGAAACAGCGACACCCTGCGCGGCGTCGACCTGGACGACTCCGGCGCCCGCGCCAAATCCCTCGCCGGCTTCGTCGCCTACCGGCTCGGCGGCCCCGGCGCCCTCGCGGAAATCCGCGAATACGACGACAAACTCTCCGACCCCGGCGCCGCCTGGTACGCCCGCCTCTTCTCCGACAAGCCCACGCTCATACTCGTGGACGAGCTCATCCACCACGTCGCCCGCGCCATCGAGCAGAGCGCCGAAGGCGTCAACCCCGCGAACAATATCCATCTCGCCATCGCCGCCCTAGCACACGCCATAGACGCCAGCCCGCGAACCGTCCTAGTAATCACCGCCCCCGAAGAGGGACACGACGCCTTCAAGACCGACCAAGACGTCATCGGAGTGATGGACAGAATCGCATCCGAACTGGCGCGCGTATCCCACGAAATGACCCCCTCCGCCAGCGGAGACCTCGCCGCCATACTGCGCCAGCGCCTCTTTAGGAATTGCGACGAAGCCGCCCGCGCCGAAACAGCCCGCGCCTACGCCGAAATCGCCAAGCGCCTAGACCCCTCCGACGCCGACGCCGAAAGCCGTTTCGCCAACGACTACCCCTTCCACCCCGACCTCATGGACATCATCCGAAACTGGCTGTTCGCCAACGGCGATTTCCAGCGCGTTCGCGGCGCGATCCGCATGATGACCAACATCGTCTCTGGCGGCGACCTCGGCGACGCCGCCCTGATGCACCCGCACCACGCCGACATGTCAATCCCCCGACTGCACGACCACCTCGTCGCCGGCCTGCGCCACACCGGACTCGCCCCAGCCATCACCACCGACGTCATCGGCGAAAGAAGCGTCGCCGGGCGCATCGGCACGGAGCTCGCCCGCCGCGTCGCCAACGTCATTCTGCTCGCCAGCCTCGCCCCCGAATCCGTCAACGGCATAGACGAAGCCCGAACCGTGTCCGCCGTGCTTTCGCCTGACCATCCCGACCCCGCCGTGGCGCGCGCCGCCTTCGCCGAATACGCCAACCGCGCCCTCTTCCTGGACGAAAACCCCAGCCGGCGCGGGGAGCGCTTCACCAGCCAGCCCAATGTCCGCCGCATGGTCAACGACCGCAGGGGCAACCTCAGCGCCAACGAAATCGAAGACGCCCTGCGCGACGCCGTCCGCTCCGAATACGACCAAAGCGCCCCCGGCAAGGTCGACAACCCGCTCCCCGTCGTCCTCTACCCCAGCCGCGCCAACAACGCGCCGGACATCCGCGACAGCGTCCACCTCTGCATAATCGCCCCCGCCAACTTCAACTGGCGCGACCGCGATGGGAACGAGCGGATAATCGCCGAGCTGCACCGCGAAAAGAGCGGCGCGTCCGGCGCCCACCGCGAACACCGCAACAACGTCATCTTCCTAGTCGCCCAAGACGACAACCTATCCGACATCCGCGAACACGTCGCCGCGCTCATGGCGGCGCGCGCCGTCAAAAGAGAGCGCTCCGGTGAACTAGAAAAGCACCAGAAAGAGATTCTCGACGAGATAATCGCCCGCGAGCGAAAGGCGGTCAGCCAGTCCGTCCAAAACAAGTGGACGACTCTGATCTACCCCGCCGACCGCAACGACCTCGGAGACGCCGCGCCGCATCTCGCGGTCGAAACCCTCACCGCCGCCACCGATAGCGAAGGCAGCGGGCAGGCGCCCGTCATCGCCAAGCTCATCGAACGACACAAAATCCCCAACCCGGAGCGCCCGCGCCTCAGCCCAAGATTCTGGGACGGAAGCCCCCTGGGCGTCGAAGGAAACAGGCGCGAAGGCAAAACCGTCGCCGAAGTCCACCGCCTCTTCACCGCAAGCCCGGCCCGCATGATGATGCTTGACCGAAACGCCTTCCGCGCCGTCCTCATCGAAGCCGTCCGCAACGAAGACCTATATATGGAATCCGCCACAGGCCAGGCGATAACATCCGAAAACGCGGACGTGGGAATGGAGGACGACTTCCGCGTCTGGCTATACGGCGAAAAGCCGCGCCGAGACGAGACGCCGCCCGTCCAGCCGATCCCCGGCCCCGTCGTCCCGCCCACGCCCGGCCCCGACATCCCCGTTCCCCCGCCCCCCCGGCGAAATCCCGCCTTTCGTAAGCGAAACCGACAAAGCGAGCCTCGCCGCCGCCGCGCTCGGCAACCACATGGCGAGCCACAACGCCGGCAGAGCCGACGTGGCGACACTCGAAATCGTCTCCAAGCGCCCGGACGACCTCACTTACATCGCCGACAAAATGGGCGCCCCCCTCGCCGCCAAAGCCGCCTTCCGAATCGAAGTCGCCGCGATGGACGGCAGCCTGACATTCACCCTGAGCGGCCAGACCGCCGAGCAGTGGAAGCGGCGCGAAACGACCGTCAAGCGAATCATCGGCTACTCACAAAACCCAATCGTCGACTGCCGCATGGCGTTCGCCCGCGCCGACTGCGCCCCGGACGACTTCGCCGCCATAGTCAAATCGTTCGACAACAGGCGCGACATTGAACTCCACGCCGAATTCGACCGCCAACCCGCGACTGGCGGCTAGGGACTATCCCCGCCATGCCCGAAGACCGCACGCACGCCATCTACCTTGACCAGACCCCCGACGGCGTCCCCCGCGTCAGCGTCACCCTCGCGCGGCGCGGACGGCGCGGCGGCGGACGGCGACTCAAAACCCTCAGCGGAGCGAACCGCGACATCGCCTACCGCCACCTCTCGGCGATCCTCTGGAACTACCGCCGAAAGACCCTGCGAACCGTCGCGGACGACCTGCCGCCCGGCGAATACCACCCCATAAGCGAAACCTGCGCCATCCAGATGATGCTTCTCATGGAAGCCGTCAAAGACGCCCCGAACCGCGAGCAGGCGTCCCGAATCGCCGCCGCCGTCGCCGACATGCACAACTGCGAAAGCGCCTGGTGGTACGCCTGCCACCGAAACCGCAGCCGACCGCGAAAAGTCCTCCAAGCAATGCGCCTCATGTACGCCTGAGCGCGAACCGAAGCCGTTGCCCCCTTTGGGCAATCGCTTCGCAAACGGCGGGCGAAGACAAGGGGCGGGAAATCCCGTTATTATTGGGAACAGCGAAGCCAGTCCCAAACAGGAGCGCCCGCGTATGCCTTTTCCAAAGTTGCGAAAGGACATTCAGGCATTGCCTGCAAGGAATCCCGAATCGGGCGGATTCGCGCCAGACGCCCAAACCTGGCAAGCCATAGGCATGGACGCGCTGGTCGGGCAAGATTCGGACAGCTTCTTGACTGGCTTGGGAAGCGCGCGGACGAATCCGCCGCGATTTGCCGGGCGGCGGTCCGCGAAAACCGAAGCTCCCACGCCCAAGAGCGGTTTTCTGCTAACATGGACTCCATTCGGTTTTCACCTTGGCATGTCGGAACGGGAAAGGATGCGGCGTCGACGCCTATGGGCTACATGAAATCTCTCGCAACGGCGGCGGCAACCGCCGTTTTGCTAATCGCGGCTTGCGGCGACGGCGGCGCCCAGCCCGCCGAGACGTCGCCGACCGCCGAGGCGATGGCGGCGGCGACCGTCGCCCCGTCCCCCGCGCCGGCGGATCCCCCGACGCCCGCGCCCGCGTCCAACATTCCCGTCCCGACCCGCGTCGCCGCATCCACGCCGACCGCTGTTCCCTTCACGCCCACGCCCGCGCCTTCCCCCGCCGAGACGCTTGTCGCGACGGCGCGGGAGGCGTTGCCGGAAGCGGGTAGCTGGGCGTTCGACGTGAATGTCGTCGCGACCGGCGCGGACGGCGGCGAAGTCCGCTTCGAAATGTCCGGCGATTACCTGTACGGCGCGTTCATGCTCGCCGACGGCTCCGCCGAGACGGCGGACGGCGGCGCTTTTAACCTGCGCCTCGCCCGAATGGAAGAGACCCGCTACGCCATGTCGTCGGACGATGACGACTGGCGCGAGTTGGACGTCCCGCCGCCGTTCGACATGTTCGCGGACGCCGCCGCCCTGCTCGCCGGCGCCGAAAGCCTGCAGGACGCCGGGCGCATGGTTTCTTCAGCCGGCGCGGAAACGGACGCCGTGTCCGGCAAGACCGCCCCCTACTGGAGCGCGGCGGAGTTCGATGCGCTCTATCTGTTCGACTCCCAAGACGGCGCACTCCGCGAAGTCCGGGTCGAGGGCGAAATCGCCGCCGGCGAGCTGGCGGGCGCGCTGGGCGACTTGGGCGCGGCGTCCGCGTCCCGTCGAGGCGACCGTCGCATTCTCGGACTTCGGAAAGCCCGTCGCGCTCGCGTCCCCCCGAATGATATTCCCCGCGTTCGGACACAGCGCCGTCGCCATGGCGGATGGGCGCGTCGCCGTTCTCGGCGGCGTCGGCGGAATCGCCAACAACAACGTCATCGCCCCGTTCCCGATTCCCCTGCCGCAGTTCTACGACTTCGCCGATTCCACATGGTCGCTGGGCTTCACTTCCGCCGAGCTGTACGACGCCGACATGAACGAGGACATCATGTTCCCCGCCGGCTTCTACTACTCCGCGATTGCTCTGGAAGGCGGCGCGGCGGCGACGGTCGGAATCCTGGCGGACGAAGACGCCCAGGAATTGTCGAGCCTGGTCAGGGAGTTCAACCCCGTTTCGGGCGAGTGGCGGACGCTGGCGGGCATGGAGACGGCGCGGGCGTCCCCCGCTCTCGCGCTCTTGACTGGCGGCGCGCTGATGGCGGCGGGCGGGCTGGATTTGGAAAGCCTCATAGCCGGCGACGCCCAGCCGCGAACGGTGGAGACGGCGGAGATTTACGACCCTGCGACCGATTCGTGGCGGACGGCGGCGGCGCGGGAGGGCGCCGCGTCCGCCGGCATGTCGCTGGTCGCGCTCGCCGACGGACGCGCCCTGGCGCTGTCGCCCGACGCCGACGCCCGCGAAGCCCTGCAAGGCATGGAGGACGGCGGGCGCGTTTCGGTCGACTTGGACGACGACGGCGCAGGGGAAGAACCCGCCGTCCTGTCCGAAATCTACGACCCGGAAACGGACGCTTGGACGGCGACTTCGCGCCCCGCAATATCCCGCGCGGATACGACGGCGATTCTGCTGTCGGACGACAGAGTTCTAGTCGCCGGCGCGGGCGCGGAGCGGCGCAAGATAGACAGCCTGACTGCCGTCGGCATCGAAACCGTCCCCGCCTTCGCCGCCGAAATTTACGACCCCGCGACGGATTCATGGACGAAAACCGCCCCGATGCTGGAGTTCCGAGCGTCCCACACGCTCACCCTTCTGCCGGACGGCAGAGTCCTAGCCGCCGGCGGGCAAGACCCGCGAACGGGCGACTATTCCATCTACGCGACCACCGAGATATACGACCCGGCGACCAACGAATGGACGGCGGGCCCCGACATGTCCGAGCCGCGCATGTCGCACTCCGCGACCCTGTTGCCCAACGGCGGCGGCGTATTCATCGCCGGCGGCATCGGCGTACACCCCGCCAACGGCGAGATATACCCGCTGAACGGCGCGGAGGTTGTGGACGGGGAATAGGGGCTTGCCGGCGCGCGGACACCCCGCGCCTAGCCATCTTCCATCAAGGGCTAACAAGGGCATGCCCGGCGGATTTAGGCGCGGATTGGACGCCTTTCGCCGCTTCCGAGCCGCCCCCGTCATTCCCTCGAAAGCGGGAATGACTGGGGGGGGGGCTTGCAAGAGTATGTTTACGGAAAACAAGCGTCGCGCGCAACCAACGCATCCCTTCTCCCTTGATGGGTTTGCGGGGGTATGTTTACCGAAATCAGGCTTGAATTGAAGCCAAGGTATCCCCTCTCCCTTGATGGGAGAGGGCTAGGGTGAGGGTGCCTGCGCCGCTAGGCGCAGTCTGCCAACCACAAACATACCCCTGTAAGCCCTTGATGGGAGAGGGCTAGGGTGAGGGCGCCTGCGCCGCTAGGCGCAGTCCGCCAACCACGAACATACCCCTGTTAGCGGGGCATAAATCGGGGATTGCGGCGCGATGACCGTCCAAATCATCCTTATATCCGCCGCCCCCTAATCATCAACCGCGAACTCCGCCGTCCACAGCCTTTCGCCCCCCGGTATCCACTGCCCGGTTTCCACCTTCGCGACGTCGTAATCCGGCAGCGTCCGCAGGATGATGCACCTGCCGCCGCCGAGCGTTATTCCCCAGCGCTCGAAGTCGAAATTAAGGCTTTCGTGTCCCAACTCGCGCCGCTCTTCGGGAATGTCGCGCGGATTCTTGGGATAGACGCTCAGCAGAAAGCGCCCCCGCGTATCCTCTTCGGCGCACGGCTCTTTCAGATAGGCGAGCGTCTTGCCGTCCGCGTACACGTCGAACGCGCCCCGCGCCGCCGGCTCCGCCGCCGCGGCGGCGCGGTACGCCGATTCGTAGAAAGCCAGCGTATCCGCGTCCGGCGGCGGCTTCACGTCCTCGCTCCAAATCTCGCCCTCGCCCGATATGTACTGCCCCGTTCTGAACGACGCCACGGGGTAGCCCGGCAAATCCTCCACCGTGAAGCAGACGCCGTCGAAGGAATCGCCCTTGTCCGCCAGATAGAAGTTCACGCCGTAAAACCCGCTCCGGCGCTCTTGCCGTCCGCTCAGCGCCCGCCCGTCCGCCGGGTAGGCGTGCAGGAAGAAGAGGCGCTCCGCGTCCGCCTGCCCGCAGGGGTCTTTGACGTAATTCAGCGTCTTGCCCTCCAGATACACGTCGAACGCCCCCCGCGCCGCCGGCTCCGTTTCGGCGAGTCGGCGCATTTCCGCCCGGTAGAGGTCTTGCCGGTCTATCGCTCCGTACAAAACCAGCGCGCGGCTGTCGGGCGTCAGCGGGCCGAGGCTGTCGGCGCGGTATCGGCTTATCACAAAGTCGTGGTCCGCGAACGGCTTGGGCGGCGGAACGTCCCCCTGATATCGAATGTAGCTGCCCGCCAAGTAGTAGAACATTTCGAAATATCTGGGGAAGTCAAGATACTTCGCGATGTCGGCGGACAGCAGGACTGTCTTGCCCCGCGTGGTTTTTCGGATTTCGCTCATCTCGGCGACCAGATTCTTGCGGAATTCCGTCCGAACCGGGTCGCGCTCCAGCTTTCCGACCTGAAACACCGAGACGGCGAACGCGACCGCCGCCGCGCAGAAGACCGCGAACGCCAAGCCGTCGCCGATTCGCTTCCCCAGCGCCGCCCGCGCCCCGCACAGCGCCAGCGTGAACAGCGTCAACGGCGCGCCCGCGTAGAATACGCTCTCAAAATTGTGCGTCTCGTCCGCCGTGTTGAACCGCGCCACCAGCGCCCAGCAAAACCCCATGAGCGCGATGGACGCCAGCGGAAGCGCGTGCAGATGAACCGGCGACAGCGGAATCCGCCGCCGCCGAACAAGCGCGATTCCCCCAAGCGCGCCCACAGTGACTAACGCGCCGATGGCGACCCCTCCGACCGGAACTTCCCGCGTCTCAGGAAAATCGAACCCGCCCGTCGAGCGCGCCGCCGCGTAAGGCAGCGACATCCCGCCCACCCGCATGAGCTGGCGCCCGGCGAAGTTGTCCCACGCCAGCGCGTAAGCGTATTTTTCGTTGAAAGTCTCATCCTGCCCGAAAATCCGTCTGGACATCGCGTGGAACAGCGACATATCCAGCGGGGAATCGCGGCTGTCTTTGAGCGTGTCGTATTCGTTGAAGGCGTTGAAGCCGAGCAGGGCGGAGCCGAAAATCGCCGCGACCGCCGCCAGCGCCAAGTAACGGCTGCGGACGAGCGGCGCGAACTCGGCGAGCGCGCTTCTGGGGCTTTCGCGAGAAGCCCGCCGCTCCGCCAACCGCCGCCGAATCAGCGCGACAATCTCACCGCCCAATCCGAAGGCGATGAACGGCAGAAGCAGCGCGTACACATGCCAACCGAACAGCAACGCGGCGCAAGTCTTGGCGGCCAGTTGCCCGAACCGCCCTTCCCGAACGAACACGACCATCCCGTGAAAAGTCAGCATGACGCCGAACAAATCCATCGTCCCCTCGTTGACGACGGCGTCGCTGTAATAGACCATGTGGTAGCTGGAATAGACCAGCGGAACGACGGCGAGCGCCACTAGCCGGCTGCCGGAGATTCGGACGAAGGCGAAATAGGCGAGCAGCCCCGACGCGGCGAACATCGCCTGCATCAGCGCCCGCCCGGCGAGTATCTTCGCCGCCAGATCGTCCCCGAATGGCAGAATCGCCGCCTTGACCAGCGCGTAGGCGGTCACGGGGAAGCGCGCGTAGAGCGTATAGGCGAAATCGCCGTCCGCGTGCAGCTTCACCCTGTGAATCAGCCGGAGCCTGTGCGACAGCGACAGGTTCTCGGCGATGGCGAGCGTCTTGGCGGTGTTGTAGTTGTGCAGCCCGGAGCGGTAGATATAGCTCCTGTCCCCCCCCAGCGCGAACATCGCCGCCACAATCAGCGGCAGAGCCGCCCAAATCAGCCAACCGGCGATGCCGACCGAACGGATGCGTCTGAGCGCGAAAGAGAACATTGCGCCATGATTATAGTAGTTGTCGGCGGTTGATTGTTAGCGGCTAGGCAGCGTTGGCATTGGACTTGAAAGGGCGATTGCAACGCCACAATTCCCGATTTCCACCCCGTCATTCCCGCGAAAGAACGCCGCCCTCGCGGAAGCGGGGGGCGGGAATTCAGAGTTTCCCACCAAGATAGCCACTAGGCTGTGTTGACATTAGACAGGAACAACGATTATCGCGCCGGAATCCCAGATTTCTACCCCGTCATTCCCGCGAAGGCGGGAATCCAGAATCGCCCAACAAAGATAGCCGCCCGAAGCCAATCCCGAATCCCAACCAACGCATCCCTTCTCGCGCCCGCCCCGCCGCCGTCATTCCCGCGAAGGCGGGAATCCAGAATCGCCCAACAAAGATAGCCGCCCGAAACCAATCCCGAATCCCAACCAACGCATCCCTTCTCGCGTCCGCCCCGCCCCCGTCATTCCCGCGAAGGCGGGAATCCAGAGTTTGCCAACCGAGATAGCCACTAGCAACCAAGCCCAAATCCCAGCCAACCTATCCCCTCTCCCTTGATGGGATAAGCGCGCCTGCATCCCGGACTTCCGCGAATTCCCTAATCCCCAACCGCCAACTCCGCCGTCCACAGCCTTTCGCCGCCCGGCACCCACTGCCCGGTTTCCACCCTGGAGACGCCGTAATCCGGCAGCGCCCGCATGACCATGCACTTGCCGCCGAACATCGCCCCCCGGCGCTCGAAGTCGAAATTCAGGCTTTCGTGTCCCAGCGCTCGGCGGTCTTCGGGAATGTCGCCGAGATTCTTCGGATAGACGCTCAGCAGAAACCGCCCGCGCGTATCGTCTTCATCGCACGGCGCTTTGAGATACGCCACCGTATCGCCGTCCAAATAGACGTCCCAATCCGACCGCGCGGCGGGCTGAGAGGACGCCACCGCCGCGTAAGCGTCTTCATAAGCCGCCAGCGTTTCCGCGTCCGGTTGCGGCTTGGCGGATGCGCTCCAAATCTCGCCCCCGCCGGGGACGTACTGCCCCGTCGTGAAAGTCGCGACTGGGAATATCGGCAAATCCGCCATGAGAACGCAGGCGCCGTCCACAACCTTCCCCCTGTCCGCGAACCGGAAATTCGCGCCGTAAAACCCGCTCGCTCGGCGCTCGTCGGGCAGATCGCACGGGTTCAGCGGAAAAGCGTGAAGGAAAAACCAGCGCTCCGCCTCCTCCGAAACGCAGTCGCGCTTGAGATAGGTGAGCGTCTTGCCGTCCGCATAGACGTCGAAATCCGCCCGCGCCGCCGGCTCCGCGGACTCCAGACGGCGAATCTTAGCCCTGTACAGATCGTCCAGGTCGGTTTCCGAGTAGAGAAAGACCGTTCGGTTGTCGGGCGTCAGCAGTCCGAAGTCGTCGTCCCTGTATCGGCTCGCCATGAAATCGGCGGCGCGCGGCGGCTTTTGCGGGAAGTCCGATTCGTAGAGCGTCACATCGTGCTCGAGGAAGCTCCCGGAGAGATAGTAGTAAACCGCGAAATATCTCGCGCCGTCCGCCCATCTCTCTATGTCTGAAGACAGCGTGACGGTTTTACCGCGAACCGCGCCGCGCATGTCGGCGAACTCCGCTATCAGCGCCTTTTGGAACGCGGCGTTGCTGGCGTCCGCCTCCAGTTGCCCCACTTGATGGGCGGATACGGCGAAAAGCGCCGCCGCGACCGCCGCCGCGACCGCGAGCGACGCGACTGCGGCGCGCTTCCCGAACCGCTCGCCGAGCCGCGCTTTGGCGAACGCGAGCGCCAGCGCGAACAAAGTCAGCGGCGCCCCCGCGTAAAACAGGCTTTCGAAATCCTGCGTCCGGTCGTATGTGTTGTGGCGCAACGGAATCGCCCAGCAGAACCCCGCCAGAGTCGCCGCGACCAGCGGAAGGCGGCACCGGCGAAAGGACGCCGGCATCGCCCTTATCCGCCGGACGCCAACCGCGCCCGCAAGCGCCCCCGCCACAATCAAAACCCCCAAAGCGGCGGCGGCGAACGGAACGGCGCGCGGTTGCGGAAAATCGAAACCGCCCGTCCACTCCGCCAGCGCGTATGGCGTGGACACCCCGCCAACCCGCATGAACTGCCGCGCGATGAACGGCCCCCACGCCAGCTCGTCCGCCCAGAAATCGTTGAAATCCGCGTCCTGCCCGAACCGTTTTAGTATGGATTCGGAAGTGGGCAGCTCCGTCAGCGAGCGCTCGCCGTCGAAGGCGGTGTATTCGTTGGCGAGATTGAAAGCCAGCAGCGCGACGCCGAGCGCCAACGAAACCGCGCCCAGCGCGAGATAGCGGCTACTCACGAGCGTCCCCAAGACGGCGCGAACGCTCGGCGGCGCCTCATCATCGCCGCCCGATTCGGAATCCCGCGCCCGCGAAACGAACGGACGCATCCGCGCCCAGACCTCGCCGCCGAACCCCAGCGCGATGAACGGCAGAAGAAGGGCGTACACATGCCACCCCAGCAGCAGCGCCGCGACCGTCTTTATCAGCAGCTGCCGAAACCGCCCCTCTTGCGCGAATACGACCATGCCGTGAAAGACCAGCGTCAAGCCGAACAAATCCATCACGCCTTCGTTGAAAATGCCGTCGCTGTAATAGAGCGCGTAGTAGCCGGAGAAGGCGAACAACGTCGCCGTCAGCGCAACCCATCCGTCGGACGCGACGCGCCGAACGGCGAGATAAGCCGCCAGCGCCGCCCCGCCGAACAAGACCAGCGCCAGCGCGCGCCCCGCCAATATCTTCGCCGTCAGATCGTCCCCGAATGGCAACGCGGCGAACTTGACCAGCGCGTAGCCGCCGACCGGGAAGCGGCTATAAAACTTGTACCGCGCGCCGCCGTCCTCATACAGGCTCACCCGCGAAAACAGCCGAAAGCCGTGAGCGGGCGACAGATTCTCCGCGATAGCCATGGTCTTGGCGGAGTTGTAGTTGTGGTTGCCGGAGCGGTAGAAATACGACCTGTCGCCGCCAAGCGCGAACAGCGACGCCAGCGACGCCAGCAAAACGACCATCGGCAGCCAGCGGAGCGCGTCGGCGGAGCGCAAGCGTCCAAGCGCGGAAGAGACCATAGCGGGAGGAATTATAGTGGCGGGCGGCTGTTGGCGGCTAGTGGCGTGTCCCATCCAAACTTCTTTTGCGCCTTCGCGTTGAAAATCCCCCTTAATCTCCAACCGCAATCGACGCCGTCCAAAGCGTTTCCCCGCCGGGGATCCACTGCCCCGTTTCCACCCGCGAAATGGCGTAATCCGGCAGCGCCCGCCGAATCATGCACTTGTCGCCGAACTCGACGCCCCAGCGCTCGAAATCGAAATTCAGGCTGTCGTGTCCCACCTCGCGGCGGCTTTCGGGAATGTCGCGCGGATTCTTCGGATGGACGCTCAGCAGAAACCGCCCGCGCCTATCCTCTTCCGCGCAGGGGGCTTTGAGATAGGCGAGCGTCTTGCCGTCCAGAAGATGCACGTCCCAACCCGACCGCGCGGCGGGCGGCGATGACGCTATGGCGGCGTAATCGCTTTCATAAACCGCCAGCGTCTCCGCGTCCGGCGGCGGCTTCAGCTCTACGCTCCATATCTCGCCCTCGCCCGAAACGTACTGCCCCGTTCGGACGCTGGCGATTGGGTAGCTCGGCGTGTCTATGAGCATCACGCACGCGCCGTCGAAGGTTTTGCCGGTGAATGTAAAATGCGGATTCACCCCGTAGAATCCGGCGGCGCGGCGGTCTGGCGGCAGGTCATCCGGGTCCGCCGGGAATATGTGGGCGAAGAAGCGCGCCTCCGCGTCGCCCTCCGCGCACGGCTCTTTGAGATAGCGCAGAACGTCGCCGTCCGCGTACACGTCCCAAACCCCTTCCGCGTCCGGCTCCGACGACAGAAGCCATTGCCGCTCCGCCCTGTACAGCGCCGCCAAGTCGCCGCCCGCGTACAGAAAGGCGAACCGATTGTCCGGCGTCAGAAGCCCGAAACCGCCGTCTCGGTATCGGCTGACGATGAAATCCACCTCGCGCGCCGCGTTGTTCGGGCGCGCGACGTAACTTCCCGCGAAGTAGTAGTACATCGAGAAAGTCTGCGCCCCCGGCGTGGAAGTCGCCACGTCGTCCGCTATCAGGACGGTTTTCCCCCGCGTGATTTCCCGCATCGCCGCCATTTCCGACATGAAGCCGTTTTCGAATTCGGCTATCGCCGCGTCTTGGTCGAGCGCGCCTATGTGGAAGGCGGACAGGGCGAACAGCGCCGCCGCCGCCGCCCCCGCGCCAATCGCCAGCCGCTCGCCGGCCCGCGCCCCCAGACGCCCGCGCGCCGCCGTCAGCGCCATCGCCGCAAGCGCCAGCGGAACGCAGAAATAAAACACCGCCTCATGGTCGTGTTCGGGGAACAGCGTATTGTTGCGGAACGGCAGCGTCCAGCAGAACCCGAACAGCGTCAGCGCCGCCAGCGGCAGGCAGTATCGGCGAATCGGCGAAGTCCGCGCCCCCCGCAGACGCGCGAACGCCAGCCACGCCAGCGCGCCCCCCGTCGTCAAAACCCCGACCGCTATCGGAACAGGCGGCAGCGAAAGTCCGCTCGGCTCCGGAAACTCATACCAGCCCGACAGCCGCGTCAGCGCGTAAGGCAGCGCCTGCCCGCCCGCCCGCAGAAACTGGCGGCTTATGAACTGCGGAAAATCGCGCAACTCGGCGAAGCGCGCGTTGAAATCCGCGTCCCCGCCCGTCCGCGCCAGCAAAACCCGCGACATCGGAAGCTCCGACAGCGGCAACTCGCCCCTGAACGCCGCGTAATCGTTGGCGAAGTTGAACGCTAGCAGAGCCGATCCGAACAAGACCGAAACCGCCCCAAGCGCCGCGTATCGGCTCCGAACAAGCGCGCCGAGCGCCGAGCGCGAACTTCCGCCGCCGCCGTTGTCGATTCCGCCTCCGGAGCGCCGCCCCAAGCGCGAAGCGACTAGCGGACGCAAGCGCGCCATCGCTTCCCCTCCGAATCCCAGCGCGATGAACGGAAGCAAGAGCGCGTACACATGCCACCCCAGCAGCAGCGCCGCGCAAACCTTGATTAGCAGTTGCCGAAACCGCCCCTCTTGGACGAATGCGACCATGCCGTGAAACGCCAGCGCCGCCCCGAACAAATCCATCGTGGCTTCGCTGGACACGCCGTCGCTGTGATAGAGCGTGTAGTAGCCGGAGAAGGCGAACAGCGACGCGGCGAGCGCCGCCCAGCGGCTGGCGGCGAGACGGGCGACGGCGAGATAGGCGAACAGCGCCGCCCCGCCGTACATGGCGAGCATCAGCCCCCGCGCCGCCAGCAACTTCGCCGACAGATCGTCCCCGAACGGAAGCCCAACCAGCTTGACCAGCGCCGGCCCGAACACAGGAAACCGGCTGTAAAGGGTATATTCGAGCTCGCCGTCTTCGTTCAGCCACGCGCGCTGAAACAGCCGAAAGTTGTGGGCGGGCGACAGGTTCTCCGCCAGCGACAGCGTCTTGGCGGTGTTGCGGTTATGCAGGTTGCTGTCGCGGTAGAAATACCCCCTGTCGCCCCCGAACGGAATCAGCGCCGCCAGCGCGACCAGAAGCAGCGCCGCCGGCAGATGCCCGCGCAGACGGGAAGCCGCGAATCTAGGTAGTGTCGTCGCTAGACCCAAAGGATGATTACTCTGCCATCGCTCCGGAATTCCCCCCGTTATTCCCGTGAAGAAGCGTCGCCCGCGCGTAATCGGGGACGGGAATTCAGAAGTCGCCCAACAACGTCATTCTCGCGAAAGCGGGGACAAGACAGTCACCCGAAATCAACCTTGACTAGCAACCATCCTAGCCCTCTCCCATCAAGGGCTTGCAGGGGTATGTTCGGCTGATTTAGGCGCGGATTGGACACTTTTCTCCACTTTCGCGTCCCCGCCCCCGTCATTCCCGCGAAGGCGGGAATCCAGAATCTCCCAACCACGATAGCCACTAGAAATCAAGCTTGAAGTTGAAGCCAACGTATCCCTTCTCCCTTGATGGGCTTGCAGGGGTATGTTCGGCGGATTTAGCGTGGATTGGACGATTTTCGCCACTTCCGCGCCTCGCCCCCGTCATTCCCGCGAAGGCGGGAATCCAGAGTGGAGTGACCAACTTAGCAACTGGAAACCAAGCCCGAATCGCGAGCGATGAATCCCCTCTCCCTTGATGGGAGAGGGCTAGGGTGAGGGCGCCTGCGCCGCTAGGCGCAGTCCCGCGCGGATTGCCCGCCAACTCCAAACATACCCCTATAAGCCCTTGATGGGAGAAGGCTAGGATGATGTCGTCTGCGCCCCTAGGCGCAGGTCAGCCAGCCGCGAACATAACCCTGCGAACCTTATCAAGGCGCGGGGGAATCTGCCGCGCGCCGCGCGCGATGGGGCGCGGTTAGCCCGCCCGCAAATTGCGCGAACAGTCCCCGCCGAGGGATTTCGGCGGGGACTGCGCTGTTTATTCGACTGTCGCCGTTTCGCCGCGCGCTCGGCTAGGCGGCTTCGCGCCTAGTCTTGGAGCGATTGGCGCGGACGGCGGTAAGCCCGCCAATCGTGACGGCGAGGGCGGCGGCGAGAAGCATCGCCATCGCGCTCGCGCTGGGCGTCAGCCCGCCGACTCCGGGCAGTCCCGGACCCGCCGGCTGCGGAACGGGCGTCGCGGTCGGAACCGGGGTCGCCGTCGGCAGAGGCGTCGCGGTCGGAAGCGGCGTCGGAGTCGCCACTACGGGCAACTCGGCGGAAACCGTCTTGAGCGTCGCCGCCAGCTGGGTGAAGCGGAGGACGTGAACCATGCCGGTCTCGGCGGGGCCCGGCTCCGGCGGACCGGAGTCTTCGTCCTCGTCGCTCTTTTCGGCGAGCGCCCTTTCGTTCAGCACGCCGTCGCCGTTGACGTCGTAGCCGTCCATCGTCGCTTGGAGCAGGCTTATCACGCTATTGCCCTGGTCGCGTCCGATGAACAGTTTGGCGATGTCCACTTCGCCCTTGCTCAGCGCCTCGAGCGCCGAGTTCCGGGCGCCTTCCGCCCAGTTGCCGACGTTGACGCTGGCGATGGCGGCGTTGCCGCCGAGCGCGCCCAGTTCGGGACGCTCTTCGCCCATGCCGCTCAGGGTTTCGGCGGCGGCTCTCAGAGCGGCGATGTGGTTGAGGACGCCCATGCCGTCCCCGCCGGATTCCCCGACGGCGGCGTCGTAGTTGTCGCCCTCCGTCCCTTCCAGCAGGTTGACCACGCACTGGAGGTTGGCGTGGACGGTTTCGATGTCGGGCGCCGCCTCGGCGCGCTGGGCGCAGGTCAGAGCGAATCCGACCTGATCCGAAGTCTGGCGCGCCGCCATGTCGAGCTTTCGGACTTCCGCCATGGAGTCGGCGGAAATGCTGTCATAGACGATTCCCTGATTGGACGGCATTTCCAGGGTCGGGCCTATCCCGGCGTCCTCGACGGTGATTGCCCATCCGCTGTACATTTGGATGAGGTTCCCGCCGCCGTAGCCTGTCGATTCCCCATCGAAGGTATGCTTGACCATGCCGTTTTCGACGGGGAGGGTTCCAAGGTTGAGGAAGCCCTCGCTGTCGTCCGTCACCAGCCAGGCGACGTACACTTTGCCTTGCGGCGCGGCGGCGACTCCGGCGATGTCTATGTTGACGCCGTCGTTCACTGCCCCGTCATCGAAGACGACCGCGAAGCCGTCCCCGAAAGACGATGATTGCGCTTCCGCCGCCGTCCCGACGGCGAAGGGCGCGGTTAGCGCAAACAAGAAGGCCAAGACTGCGAAGAACTTAGACCTGTTCATGTTGAGCGACTCCCTCCTTACAGGTTGACACTTGGATGATATGGATGGCGACTGTTATTTTACACCATTGCAACCCTAACATAAAACGCCCGCCAATTATAGGGGATTCTACGCTAGGTTTGACCGGCAATTCCAACCGCCGCGCCCTGAAACGCGGACGGCGGACGGCGAATCCGCCGCCGAATCGCCCTCGCGGAACGGGTTTCGCCCCGCCCCGCCGCCCATCGCGAACGAAAGGCGCATGTATGATAGCAGTTTGGACGCGCTCGGTCTAATCCCCGCCGGATGCAAAATTCGCAAAATGGCGAGAGAACGGGGAAACCGGCGAAGGCGGGAAATGGGAAATCTGTTCAGCCGAGCGCGACGCCCGCGCGCCGGCGGCGGGGAAAATGGCGGAATCGCGCCAAAATCGCCCGCACGCGGCTTGAGGGCGCGGACTGAACGCTTTTCGCCGCTTCCGCGCCCCGCCCCCGTCATTCCCGCGAAGGCGGGAATCCAGAGCGGAGCGACCAACTTAGCAACTGGAAACCAAGCCCGAACCGCAAGCGGCAAATCCCATCTCCCTTGACGGGCTAACAAGGGCGTGTTTGACGGATTTAGGCGCGAACTGGACGCTTTTCGCCGCTTCCCCGCCCCCTGCCCCCGTCATTCCCGCGAAGGCGGGAATCCAGAGCGGAGCGCCCGACTTAGCATCTGGAAACCAAGCCCGAACCGCAAGCGGCAAATCCCATCTCCCTTGACGGGCTAACAAGGGTATGTTTGACGGATTTAGGCGCGGACCGGACGCTTTCCGCCGCGTTCTCGCCCTGGCCCACGTCATTCCCGCGAAGGCGGGAATCCAGAGCGGAGCGCCCGACTTAGCAACTGGAAACCAAGCCCGAACCGCAAGCGGCAAATCCCTTCTCCCTTGACGGGCTAACAAGGGCGTGTTTGACGGATTTAGGCGCGGACCGGACGCTTTCCGCCGCTTTCTCGCCCCCCGTCATTCCCGCGAAGGCGGGAATCCAGAATGGAGCGACCGACTTAGCCACTAGAAACCAAGCCCGAACCGCAAGCGGAAAATCCCTTCTCCCTTTACGGGAGAAGGCTAGGACAAGCCCGCCAGCGCCGCCAGGCGCGGAATAGCCCGGAACGCTTCGCCCCCGCTACCCCCCCGCTTCCGACGGCTCCAGCGCGCGGCGCAACTTCTTTATCGCCAGCCGCATGCGCGTCTTGACCGTCCCCAGCGGCTGATCCAGCTCTTGCGAAATCTGCGTGTGCGTCATCCCGCCGAAGTAGGCGAGCGCCACCACTTGCCGCTGCTCCGGGCGCAGAGTGGCGAGCGCCGCCCTCACCCGCCTGCCTTCGTGCTGGACGGCGGCGTACTCGGTCGGGTCGTCGTGGCGCGATTCGGACGGTCTGTTGGACAAGTCCACGCCGCTCTGGACGCGGTCGGCGCTCCGCCGCTTCTTCCGCAGTTCGTCTATGGCGCGGTTGCGCGCGATTCCGAACAGCCAAGTCGTCACGCTCCCGCGCGGCGGCTCGTAGCTGCCCGCCCGCCGCCAAATGTTGAAGAACGTGTCTTGCGCCACCTCTTCCGCCGCCCCCGCGTCCCGCAGCATCCGCATCGCCACGCCGTACACCGCCCCCGAATAGCGCGCGTACAGCGCCTCCAGCGCCATCCTGTCCCTGTCGCGGATGGCGGTTATCAAGTCTTTGTCTTCCGCTTTGTCGTAATTCATCTCTCACCCGGACGCGGACTGCCCCGCGCTCTTTCCTTTATATAAGCCAACCGCTCGGATCGGCGGCGGCGTTTAGGGGGCTTCCCGCCCGCCCTGTCGCCGCGCGCCGCCGTTCGTGTACGATTCACTCCAGTGGATATAACGCCCGAAGGCGGGATGCGGTTATGAACGACGAGCGAACGGAACAAAATCGCGTCGGGGAACCCCTGAGCGCCGACGCCCTCCGAAACGGCGCGGCGCGTTTCGGCGTCGCGCTCGACGACGGCATGCTGGAGTCGTTCAGGGATTTCTACCGCGCCATCCGAGAAGGGAGCGCCCGCGTCAACCTCATCTCCGACGCCGGCTGGGATACGCTGGTCGAGCGCCACTTTCTGGAATCGCTCTCGGTGGTCGATGCGCTGCCGAACGGCTCGCTGGACGGCGCGTCTTTCGCGGACGTCGGCTCCGGCGCCGGCTTGCCGGGGATTCCGCTCGCCATCGCCTTCCCCAACGCGCGCGGCGTTCTGATGGATTCGCGGGCGCGAAAAGTGGAGTTTCTGGAAAGCGCCGCGCGCCGGCTTGGATTGTCCAATCTGCGCGCGGTTCACGGTCGCGCGGAGGACATAGGCCGGCGCGCGGACATGCGCGAGCGATTCGACTTCGTATTCGCGCGAGCCGTGGCGAAGGCGCCGACCCTGCTAGAGCTCGCCCTGCCCCTCTGCCGCGTCGGCGGGCGGGCGATATTCCACAAAACCGAATCAGCGGACGCCGAGTTGCGCTCCGCCGCCCGCGCCGCCGCCGAAATGGGCGGAAGTCCCATAACCCGCGCCGTCCCATATTCGCCGGACCCGGATTCGCGCCGCATCTTGGCAATCGTGGACAAGATAAAGCCCACCCCGCGCCGCTATCCGCGCAAGCCCGGCGTCCCCGGAAGGCGCCCTGTCCTGCCCCAAGCCGCCGCCGGCGATTCCTAAGCGCCCCCGCCCGCGCCGCGTTTGGCGAAAAACTGCGCGAAAACGCCCTTTGACGGCGAACGCGCGCCCAAAATCGCGTCTTGAGGGCGTTTTAGCGGCGTCCAATCGCCCCAGCCGCCCAAAATTCATGTATTCTCAGTCTTGACTTGTTCTATGAATCGGAGTAAAGTACGCGCAAGAAACACTCCAAAACGGGGGGATTGTCTATATGGTAGCCGAAAAAGTCGTTCATCATGTGGTAACGCGGCCCGGGAGGCTGCACGGGTTCGAGGATTACCCCATCCCCGTCGCCGAAGACTTGGCGACGGAGCCGGGAATCCGCAAAAGCGACGGGGACGTCTCCTTCTACAGCCGGGTTTACCCGCTGGAGTCGCAGAACATCGAGAAGGCGGCGGACCGCGAGTGGGTCTGGTCGGTCTATACCCCGGAAGTGCGCGAGTACCGCGAAGAACACGACCGGGTCAACCAGCCCCTAGTGGACGCGGCGATGGTCACGGGGGAAATCGAACCCACCGGAACGCCGGAGCCGGGCAAGGACATGACCGAGTCGATACGCCTGCGCGCCCGCGAGCTGGGATTCGGCGAAGTCGGCTTCACCCGCTTCGACCGCCACTACGCCTACCAGAGCAAGCGCCGCTGGATAAAGTACGAACACGCCATCTGCCTAGCCCTCGAGCAGGACTACTGGCAGACCCAGACCATTCCCAGCCTGGACGCCGAGTTCGCCCACTTCGGCACCTACGAAATCGAAGGCGCGAAGGGCTTGGAGCTGGCGGCTTACATCCGCGAGCTGGGCTACCACGCCCAGGTCCACAGCCCCAACGACAACAGCGCGGCGTACATCCCCATGTTCGTCGCCGCCGGCCTCGGCCAGCTCGGCGCCAACGGACAGCTGCTCTCGCCCCACTTCGGCTCGCGCGCGCGGCTCATGATAATCACCACCGACGCGCCCGTCACCTACGACGAGCCCATTGACTACGGCATACACCAGTTCTGCCAGGAATGTCAGGTCTGCGTCAACCGCTGCCCCGGACGCGCTCTGGTCAAGGAAAAGGTCTGGTGGCGCGGCGTCGAGAAGAACAAACTCATCTACGACCGCTGCCGCCCCGTCATGGCGGTCTATGAGGGTTGCGCCGTGTGCATGAAAGTCTGCCCCGTGCAGCGCTACGGCATGAAGCCGGTCATGGAACACTACGTCGACACCGGCGAAATCCTCGGCAAGGGAACCGACAACCTCGAGGGCTACGAGTTGCGCGACAAGGGCTACTTCGGCCCCGGCAAGCTGCCCAAGTTCGACAGGGAGTTCTTCGACATCCCGCACGGCACCAAGGAAGAGTGGCTGTTCGAGGAATTCAAGGCGCGCCTCCAGAGCGAGGACAAGCCCGACCGCGGCGAGGTCGACGAGTTCGTCGGAAAGCTCGACGAAATCCTCGCCATAGGCCACACCACGCGCGGAGACGAGTAGCCGACTAGCAACCCCGATTCCCGCAACCTGAAACGGCGGCGGGGAGCCAGCGACGCCCAGCGCCGCGCTTCCCGCCGCCCGTCCCGCCTTGAATCCCCGCGAGGTCGCGCTCCCATGCCCATGTTCAGAAAGCCGCAAATAGACGCCCTTTTCGGCGAAATAGAAGCCAACTGGAAAGAGACCCCCGACCGCGAACAGCTCCATCGGGACGCCCACCTGGCAATCGCCCTGCACGACGCCGGTCGGAACATCCCCGCCGAGATAGACGCCCGCGTCGTCGCGCTCGTCGAAAAGCACAAGCCGGGCTGAAACCCCGCGCCGCGCCGAAGCCCGCCGCATGAATCCGCCCCGCCGCGAAACCGGCGGGGCGGCGCGTTTCCCCCGCCTTCGCTCTTGCGGGGGCATTTTCAACGAATCTCAGCCAACAAATCTCTTCTCCCTTAATGGGCTTGCGGGTGGTATGTTTGGCGGATTTAGGCGCGGATTTAGTGATTTTCGCCGCTTCCGCGCCCCGCCCCCGTCATTCCCGCGAAGGCGGGAATCCAGAGTTTGCCAACAACGTCATCCTCGCGGAAGCGGGGACAAGATAGCCACTAGCAACCAATCCCAAATCCCAGCCAACGTGTCCCTTCTCCCTTTGATGGGATTGCAAGGGTATGTTCGCGGAAACCAAGCCCGAATCGCGAGTGATGAATCCCCTCTCCCTTGATGGGAGAGGGTTAGGGTGAGGGTGTCTGCGCCGCTAGGCGCAGGTTCGCCTACCACGAACATACCCCTGCAAGCCCTTGATGGGAGAAGGCTAGGATGAGGGCGCTTGCGCCGTCAGGCGCAGTCTCGCCAACCGGGGAGAGCATCCATGCAAGCCCTTCCCAACAAAGCGCTGTTGCGTTTGGAGCGCCTTCCCCATTAACATTCTTGGAACGAACGGCGGCGACATGGCGCGTTTCGGAGGGACTAAATGAGCGGCGCGGTGCTTGTAGTGGATATGGTGGTCGGCTTTCTAGAGCCGGGGCGCAACCTGTATTGCGGGGACGGCTCGCGCAAAATAATCCCGCGCGTCCGCGCCCTGGTCGAGCGCGAACTGGCGGCGGGCGCGGACGTGTTCTTCATCTGCGACACCCACGACCCGGACGACCTCGAATTCCAAATGTTCCCCGTCCACTGCGTTCGCGGAACGGAGGAAGCGGAAATCATCCCGGAGCTCGCCGACCTCGCCGAGCGCGGAACGGTCATCCGCAAGCGCCGCTACAGCGCCTTCTACGACACCGACCTGGCGCGCCTGCTCGCCGAAGCCGACCCGGACAAAATCATCATCTGCGGCGTCTGCACCGACATATGCGTCATGCACACCGCCGCCGACGCCCGAAACCGCGACTACGCCGTCGAAACCCCCGCCGACTGCGTGGCGACATTCGACCCGTCCGCCCACGAATACGCCCTCAAGCACATGAAAGAAATCCTGGGCGTCAAACTGACGCCGCCGACCGAAACCCCCGCCTAAATTCCGAGTGTCCCAATGACGACCGCCAACCGAAACGAGCCTGAATTCGAACTGCGCCCCGCCATTCGCGTCGGCGAAACCGCCGACGTCTATCTCCAGCGCGCCTTGACCGTGTTGCGCAGCGAGGGCGTCAACCCCCTGGTCACCACCGAGTTCGCCCCCGAAAAGCCCGGCGTCCTCTGCGGAGTCGAGGAATCCCTAAACCTGCTCGAGGAAGTCTTGCCGGACGCGGGCGCGGAAGTCTGGGCGCTGGAAGAGGGCGCGTCCATAGACGCGCGCGAAGTGGCGCTCCGCATCAAAGCGCCCTACAGCTCATACGGCATCTACGAAACCGCCCTTTGCGGCATACTTTCTTCCTGCACCGCCTGGGCTACGGCGGCGCGCGACTGCGTGGACGCCGCCGGCGGCTCGGAGGGCGTCCCCGTAATCGCCGCCCCCGCGCGCCACGCGCATCCGAACGTCGCCGCGACCATCGACTACGCGGCGGTCAAGGGCGGCTGCGTCTCATGCACCACCACCGTCGGCGGACGCCTCGCCGGCGTCACCCCGGAAGGCGACATGCCCCACGCCCTGCCGCTCATCCTGGGCGACTCCGTGCGCGCCATCCAATCGTTCGACCGCTACATCCCGCAGGGAGTCCCCCGCGTCGCCCTAGTGGACACATTCAAGGACGAAGCGGAAGACGCCCTGAACGTCGCCCAAGCCTTGCGCGACCGTATTCGCGGCGTCCGCCTCGACACCCCCGTGGAGCGCGGCGGCGTGTCCATCCCCCTAGTCCGAGAAGTCCGCGCGCGCCTCGACCTCGCCGGCGCCGAGCATGTCGAAATCACCGTCAGCGGCGGCTTCGGCCCCGACCGCATCCGCGAATTCCTAGACGCCAAAGCGCCCGTCGACAGATTCATAGTCGGCGCCTACATATCCGGCGCGAACCCCAACAACTTCACCGCCGACATCCACGAAGTGGACGGCAGACCCATCGCCAAACGCGGACGAATCCCCGGACTCACCGCCAACCCGCGCCTGGACAGGCGGATTTAGCGCGGTCGGCGGCGGCGCTTCCGCCCCCTACACCAGCGCGCCCCTGTCAACCCGCCTTCCGCCCAGAAACACGTCCGACACCCGCCGCAGATCGGCTATGTCGCGCGTCGGGTCGCCTTCCACAACCAGCGCGTCCGCCTTCTTTCCCTGTTCAAGCGTTCCAACCTGATCTGCTATGTCGCAGGATTCGGCGGCGTCTCGCGTCGCGGAGATTATCGCCTCCATGTTGGACATGCCCGCCATCGCGTGGGCTTCTATCTCGGTTTGGAAATCGCCCATCCGGTAGTGTCCCCAAGCCGAATCCGACCCCGCCGCCATGACGACGCCGGCGTCGCGCATCCGAGCGAAGTGGTCCATGCGGATTTCCGATATTCGGCGCGCGGCGTCCAACTCCGCGCGCTCGGATGCGGTCAGCGAATCCCCCGCGTCCTCCAGCATGCGGATTCTGGCGACCGACTGCCCAAGCGTCGGATTCACGTAAACCCCGCGCTCGGCGATGCGCTCCGATATTTCAGGACGATAGACGTCCGCGCCGTCCGCCTCTTTGTGGACGCCGTGTATTATCGTGTCAATGCCGCCGTCGAGCGCGTTGACCATGCCCTGAGAAGAAGCGCAGTGGGCGGCGGCGTGCATCCCGAACTTGTGGGCTTCGGCGCATATGGCGGACATTTCGTCGACGTCGAAAGACGGGCGCGACGGGTGGCTAGTCCGCGTGCTGCCGCCGGTGGCGGTTATCTTGATGAAGTCCGCGCCCTCCTTGACCAGTTGCCGAACTGCGGCGCGGCACTCCGTCGCCCCCGTCGCCTCTATGCCGAAATAGCCCAAATGCCCGCCGATGATGGCGATGGGCCTGCCCGCCAAAACAAGGCGCGGCGAGGGGACGACGCCCATCTCGACCGCCTGGCGCAGAGCGAAAACCGTCCGATTCTTCGCGCCGCAGTCCCGAACCGTCGTGACGCCGGAGTAGAGATGCCGCCGAACATTCTGCGCCGCCTGAACGGTCAGGACTTCGTCCGGCAGCGTCACCAGCTCATCCCCCGCCCGCCCGTCGCCGATTCCGATGAGGTGGACGTGGCAGTCGACCAGCCCCGGAAGCAGCGTTCCGTCCGGGTAATCGTACTCGACCGCCACCGCCCCTTCCGGCGGCTGGACGGTCTCATGCGTCCCGACGCGCCGAATCCGGTCGCCCTCGAACAGAACCGCCGCCCGCTCCGCGACCGGCGCCCCCGTCGCGTCAACAAGCCGCGCCGCGCGTATGATGGTGAATTGGGGACGCTCTATGCTGTCAGTCATCATGCTTGCCTCCGCCGCGGAAAAGCCAACGCCGGACTTTTCGCGCTAAATCCAATCGTCGCCGTCGTCTGCGAAACCTTTGGCGGCGAACGCCATGTACTCCCTCGCAATCGAGATGTCGTCCGACACGTCCATTTCGGTTTCTTTGTTTCTCTTGACGCCGCGCTCGCCCGCCTTTTCCCAGATCATCGCTTCCACGTTCTTGGAAACGTCATCCAGCGTCTCCCCGCCCTTGACGCTCGCCACGCAGGAATGGAGCGGTGAGAGCAGATAGGGTCCGATGAATCTGTCGCCTTCCGCGAGCGCTTCCACGTAAAGGTCCAGATACACCTCGGCGGCTTCGACCATCTTCCCGTCGAGCATCAGGTCCACGGGGCCGTCGCGGTTTTCGCGTTTCACGTTATTTCTAGTTTACTCCCCCGCGCTTGGCGCGCGTCTTGGGATGAATCGTATCGCGGATTCCGCAATCAGACCACTTGGGAATTGCGCTCATCCGCGTATTCCTTCTCGCCCAGCACGGTGTTCTCGGCGAGCGAGATGTCGAGCCTGACGCTTTCTTCGACGATTTCAACGCCTTCTTCGCGCAACCGCTCCCGCGCCATGACTTCCACGCGCGCGGTGGCGTTCTCTGGGCGAACGCCCGGAGTCATCCCGGCGACGCAGTAGTGGAGTTGGGCGAGCGCGATGGGGCCCAGGAAGTGGTCGCCGATTTTCGCGGATTTGACGTAGAGTTTCAAGTACTCCTCCGCGGCTTCGGGGATTCTTCCTTGCTGCATGAGGTCTATGGGACCTTTGTGGTTCGCGCCGTTCATGTCATGTTTCCTCCAAAACCAGACTTGTCAGATTCACGCTGTCCGGCCCGACCAACTGAACCATTATCAGCGCCGCGAAGTACCGCGCCGGGCTAAGGTATTTGGTGAACGCGAGTATCCTCAGAAGGTCTATCATATTGGCGGTTAGCCTGCCAATGACGTTCACTTGGACGCTTGACGATTTCACTTCCACCAACGCGAGGCGGTCGTTCGCGTTGTCCGTGAACACCATATCGGGCGACACCCTTTGAGGGCGATGGGCTAATGTCCAGCCGTAGCGCTCCTCGCAAAACCACCCCGCCAGCGCCTCCGTCGCGCTCGCCAGCGCCGCGGTGTTCAGAATCGGACGATTGTCGGAGTAAAACAGCGCGCCAGCCGGAGCGTAGCCAACCCCCTCTTTTCTTTCGAAGTACAACTCTATGTCTTTCCAAGGTTCGCTCGTGGCGACCTCGGAGTACCTGTCAACGTATGCTTGAAACCCCCGACCGTCCGCGCCGAAGTCCGCTTTCATCTGAAAATTGGTCGGATTCGCGAACCACTTCGGGACATGCTCCCTCCGCAACGTCGCGACCGTCAGCCTGTCCCGCGCAAGGCCGATCTCCAGATGAGTCAATTCGCGGCGGTATTCCGTGACCGAGACGTTCAGCATCATCGGATTTCGCCCTCTACGGAAGCGCCCGCGGCGTTTGCCGCACCGCTGTCAGCGACCCCTCCGAGCCGCGCTCCACGCGCTCGCCGGCGAAGAAGACGTCCGCCACATTCCACAGCGCGTTGATGTCGTCCGCCGGGTCGCCGTTGACTATCAGGATGTCCGCCTCTTTGCCCGGCTCCAGCGTTCCCACCAAATCGTCCATCCCCAGCGCGGCGGCGGCCCAGCTCGTGACGGACATTATCCCCGCCATGTTCGAGTAGCCCGCCTGCACCAGCAACTCGGTTTCGTAAACGGTGTTGCCCAGCTTGTAGTCGCCCCAGCTCGAATCCGACCCGGTGATGACGCGCAAGCCCATCTCTATCATCCGGCGGGTGTCGTCCATGCGCGCTTCCATGCCGCGCAGGGTCGTATCCAGACGCTCGCGCTCTTGGGTGGTCAGCCCGCCGCCCTCGTCGCGCTTCTGGGCGAGCGTCCACGCGGCGGAGCGACCGACGTGCAGCGTCGGGTTGACATACGCGCCGCTCTCGCCGATGCGCTCGGCGATGTCCTCGCGGAAGACGCTCGCGCCGTCCGCCTCCCGAAAGGCGCAGTGGATTATCATGTCCACCTCCGCCTCCAGCGAGTTGGCGATGCCCTCGGACGACAGGCAATGCGTGGCGGTGAGCTTGCCGAACTTGCGCGCCTCGTTCGTCACCGCCGCCAACTCGTCTATCTCGAACGACGGACGCAACGGGAAGGACGTCCGCGTGCTGCCGCCGGTGGCGGTTATCTTGATGTAGTCCGCGCCCAGCATGATGAGGCGCCGCGTGAAGGCGCGCGCCTCGTTCGCGCCGGTCACCTCGCCGCCGAAATAGCCCATATGCCCGCCGATGATGGACACCGGCGCGCCGCAAAGACGCATCCGCGGACCCACGACCAGCCCCGCCTCGATGGAGTCGCGCAACCTGAACATGGTGACGTTCTTAGGCCCATTCTCGCGTATCGTCGTGACGCCGGAGTACAAACTGGCGCGGGCGTTGCGGGCGGCTTGGACGGTGAGCAGCTCGTCCGGCAGAATGGCGAGGTCGTCCCCCACGCGCCCGTCGCCGAAGCCGTTGTGATGCGTGTGGCAGTCCACCAAGCCGGGCAGAACGGTCGCGCCGGGGTAGTGATGGACATCGACCGCCGCCCCCTCCGGCGCCCCAACCGCCCCAACGCGCCCGACCGCCTCAATCTTGGAGCCGCGAACGAGTACCGCGCCGCCCTCAACAGGCGCCCCGCCCCCGCCGTCAATGAGCCGGTCGGCGGTGATTAGGGTATAGTCTGGGGTGGGCATGGGGTTGCCTTCTTGGGGGGATTAGCCGGGGTTTATCGCCCTGGCTGTTATGAGACTTGGTATGCTTTGGGATTCAGGTTGCGGAGCATCACCGCTCTCGCCACTACTTCGCGTCGGCGCTGTATTTCTTCCAGTTTTTCCATGACTTCTTTCTGGAGTCCGGTCTGCCAGATGGGGTTTCTCAGGATGACTACGTTGTCCTCAAGCGGTTGCGGAACGTCGGACGGTCCAGCCGCGAGCCGCACCCATACGCTGCCGAAACGGTCTATGAGCAGCTTGGCGCGGTCAGCGAGCGGACCCAGGTAGCCGTCTCGCGGCATACGCATGCTTTGAGGACCCGACTCGTATAGGGATTTGCCATCGGCGTCTGTGACCAGAACCGAGTAAGTCTTGCTCGATTCCGTATCCAATGAAACCCACCGACCTTCATGGGGGGCAAGCGGATTTCGGAAGGGGAGTCTGCTGAAGGCGACATAGGCGTCCTCTGCGGTCTCACGCCCGTCCGTCACCACGAGCGTTATGTTGACGGGTATTCTGTCCACCATCAGCGGCGTGTAGGTGTCGCCATGCAGATATGCCGCTCCGTGCGAGATGGCAGTTAGCTCAGGGTCGCCTATGTCGCGGCGATCCGCGGCTAGTACCAGTTCGCCGGTGGTTATGACCTTCTCGGTGCCGAAGATTTTTCCCAACTCCCGCGTGAAGTAGTCCATCCGCGTAGGTCCGCCTACAAGTAGCACTCCGTCTATGTCTTCGACCATTTCGTCAACGGCTGCGCGCCATCCGCCAACCGGATATGTCCCGTGGATCAGTATGCGCGCCTTGCGGTATGCGTTTACCATGGCTGTCGTGGTTTTGCTTACGAAGCCGCCTTTTGCGATCAAGCCTTCGACGTAGTCTAGGGTGAGTTGGTGACCGTCGCCTAGATCGATTGCCGGATTTTCGGAGGTCAGTTGTTCCTTGGCGATTCGCGCAATCTGCGGCGACCCTTTGTAACCGTCCTCTCTGAGTTTTTCCATGAGCATGTCGTCCACATCCGTTCCGCCCAGCATCAAGCCTTCTTCCGCGAGGACTACAAGGGCGTTGTCACGGACCTCGACCACAGCGCAATCAAACGAACCGCCCCCCAGGTCGTACACGAGATAACGTCCATCTCGGAGCGCTCCAGTTTCCCTGCCAAGAGCGAGAAGAAGAAGCGGCTCCTCCGCCACCCACCTTATTTGTCCGTCGCAACCTAGTTCGTTCAGCGCGGACACAAGGGCTTTGCGGTAGATGAGGTCGCTTTCAACAGGGCAACCGGCTCTCCATTCCGCCGCCGCGCCCGCAAGCCCGGCCCTGGATATGGCGACTTTCAAGATTTGCGTGACGGCTTCCTGCAACGTCATCGCCGTTTCGTCCCCAAAGCGAATTGAGCGCGTATCGCGGTCCAGCCATTCCGGCCACCGCTCTTTTTCGTTCGGGAAAGTCCATTCGATGATGCCCTGAAGGTGGGGGTCGCTCGCCAGAACCCATCTTTTTATGTTGCGGATTACTTCGGTGTTCGGGACGCCCCAGAGGCTATCGGCAACCTCGCCGACTTCAACGCCGATTTCGCCATCCGCCTGCTTTTGGAAGGCGATGACCGACGGCATCCACGAAACGCCGCCTTCTCCTATCGGGAAGTTAACGGGGTTTGTTCCGCTTTCAACGTCCCATTGGGTTATCCGGACATTCGCGGTGCCGAAGTCTATTCCAACTATCTTTGTCACGGTTATGCCTCCCGCTGAACCTTCATTAGAACAGGTACAGAGACGTCATTTCCCCTGGAATATCTCAACCCAGGAGCCACCACTTTGACCGGAGTTTCTATTTCAGGCGGTATGTCCGCATGATGAACACTGGGGTCAAACGGCGCGATTTCGCCTCGTTCTCCAAACGGCCTTGCGTCAAGCGTTGACAACGCAAGTATGACTTTGTTTTCAAGATTTCTAGCTTCGTGTGGTATCGGGATGTCCGAGACAGCCAATTCTTGCAGAGCCTCGCCGAGAATCTCAATGGCGTTACCCGTAATTTCCAAAGTGGCTTCACTTCGCTCAGTACGGTTCCCTTTTTGTAGATGTGTCAGTTTTGTTGTCGTGTTTTCCAGTTCCGACCTGACAGACTGCAACTGCCGGTCTTTCTCATCTATCCCGCGTTTGTGTTCACTCTTCTGATGATTGAGCTTGTCCTTCGCGGCGGCGGCTATGAATTCTTCGTAGTCGGACATCAGCGACCGACCGTTTGGGGACGCTCCGTTTTCGCCTACTCGTTCGGCAAGCTCTTGCATTATGCGCTTGGCGCCGGGCATCAGTTCTCGGCGCATGAGATGACCGAACAGAATCGGGTTGAACAGGTGGCGGCGCTCTTCGGCGTCCGCGAAATCCCAATCGCCGCTTAGCAGGGAATCCACGTTGCGGATGAGGCCGCCGTCGCGGGACGCCATTAGCAGGCTTGTCGCCACTTCCGATTTCTCGGCGGCGGATGGGATATTCCGCCAGCGGGCGCTTAGCCAGTCGCTCATCTGCCCGGAGCGAGCGGTTATGAGATGCCGCCACAGCGCTATTCTAGCGGATTCGCCCAGCAGTGTGTGAATTTTTTCGAGAATGGATTGCGTCTTGAGCGAGTCAACGCGCGACGCCGTCAGTATGGCGTCCGCCATGACGCCGGCGTTGTCCGCGTTCGCCGAGGCGTATTTCGCCAGCGGCGAGACTAGGCTTTGGCAAGCGCTTTCCCCCAACTCGGAGGCTAGACGCGCGTAGAATCGGATTGTCTCCGACACCGACACTCGACCGTTGTCGGGCAACTCCGCCCAGCGGTCGTGGGACGCGGCTAGCGCATCTATCCACGCGCCCGGCGACGGTCTGGACGACGGGTTTACGTTGAGGATTTTCTCCACTATCGCGCCCGACAGTTTGCCAATGGTCGTTGGAACGACATCGCCGGGCTGTTGGCGCAAGTACGTCGCCAATCCTTCGGGGGGTATTCCCCTAGGGGTGGAAATGTCTTCCTCGGACTGCGCCCAGCTTATCCATTCAACCACCCTTAGCCCAGGCGGCCTAGTGACGGAATCAGCGGGCGAGGGCGTAGTCTTGTCGCCGCGACTTGTCCGCGCGGACGGCGCAAGTTCGCTCAGACTCACCGGCGGTATGTTCGATGGGCTAGACCTGCGCCTGATTCCGTTTCTCGGATTTTCCAGGTCGTAGTCGAAATGGGGCGACTCGCCCAACGCGGGGCGAATCTTCTCCCACAAGTTATCCCATTCTCTGGGCGTATCCATGACGGCGGGAACGAGCCGTTCCCCGATGGATTTCTTGGTGGCTCTGCCGCCCTTTAGTTCGTCGCGCGGCACGTCAAGTATTGCCGCCGCCACCAGCCGCAACGGGTTTTCGTCCTTCCACGACAAAACTTCCGCCCTGTCGCGGAGCAGGCTGGCGGCTAGGCCCTCGGTCGCGCGCAGTTGGGAGCGCGTCGGCGGGGCGGCTATTCGGCTTTCGCGGTCGACGACCACCGGTTTTATGCTCCTGAAAGCGTCGGTTCGGCGTTCCCGCCGATTGGGTTTCATTCAGTATAGCATAAGGTTGCATCCAAGCGCATCTATCCCTTATGCTGTTTTTACGCCTTTGCGCCCTTGCCAACGTAGCTCAGCAGGCAGAGCAGCGGTTTCGTAAACCGCAGGTCGGCGGTTCGAGTCCGCCCGTTGGCTCCAATCCCCTTCTTTCCCCCTTCCTTATATACCCTCTCGCCTCACTCCATGCGCCACTCCGTGCCGTCGGGGGTATCCTCCAGCGTCACCCCTAGTTGGGCTAGGTCGTCGCGGATGCGGTCGGCTAGGGCGAATTGGCGCGCGGAGCGCAACTCGGCGCGGACGCTTGTCAGCAGGTCGATGAACGGCGCGGCGGACGCGGAGCCGGCGGCTTCTTCTTCTTCGCGCAACTCTATGCCCAGCGCGGCGGCTAGGTTGGCTAGCTCCTCTTGGGCGGCGGTTGCGCTCGCGCCTTCGTCGCGGGCGCGGTTTATGTCGCGCGCCAGGTCGAACAGCGCGGCTAGCGCGCGCGGCGTGTTGACGTCGTCGTCCATCGCCTCGATGAAGCGCCGGCGATGCTCGGACGCGTCCAGCGGCGCGCCGTCTTGGTTGGATTCCGCCCGCGTCGCCTGGCGCAGGCGGCGCAGGGCGCGCTCTTGGGTGCGGACGGTCTCCTCGCTGTAAAACAGCGGCGAGCGGTAGTGCGAACTCAGGAAGAACAGCCGCAGCGCCTGCGGCTCGTAGAGCGACAGCGCCTCCGGCAGCGAGATGATGTTGCCGAGCGACTTGCTCATCTTCTCCGTCCCCAGACGCAGCATGCCGTTGTGCAGCCAGAAGCGTGCGAACGGCGCCTTGCGCGTGAACGACTCCGATTGCGCGATTTCGTTTTCGTGATGCGGGAAGACCAAATCCTCCCCGCCGCCGTGTATGTCGATGGTTTCGCCCAGATACTTGATCGACATGGCGCTGCATTCGATGTGCCAGCCGGGGCGCCCCATTCCCCAGGGGCTTTCCCAAGCCGGCTCGCCCGGCTTTTGGGATTTCCACAGCGCGAAATCCAGCGCGTCTTCCTTGCGCTCGTCTATCTCGATGCGCGCGCCGGACTGGATGTCGTCCAGCGTTCGGCGGCTCAGCTTGCCGTAGTCGTCGTCGCGCCGCACGCGGAAATAGACGTCGCCGCCCGATTCGTAGGCGCAGCCGTCCGCGATTAGCGCGGAGATTATCTCGACTATCTTGTCGATTTCGCCCGTCGCCATCGGGTACTCGTGGGCGGGCAGGACGTTCAGCGCGCCCATGGCGTCCATGTACTCGGAGATGTTCTCGCGCGCGAGCTCGGCGACTTCTATGCCGCGCTCGTTCGCGGCGGCTATCATCTTGTCGTCTATGTCCGTGAAGTTCTGGACGTGAAGGACGTCGAACCCCTTGAAGGCGAGCCAGCGCCGGACGACGTCGAACGACACGGCGGACATGGCATGCCCGATGTGCGATGAGGAGTATGGCGTGATTCCGCAGACGTACATGCGAACGCGACCGTCCAACGGTCGGAACTCGCGCGCCTGTCCGCTCAGGGTGTCGTACAGTTTCATGTTTCCGCGATTGTGGCTATCGCCATGCAGCATATCCCTTCCTCGCGCCCGACCAGCCCAAGCCCGTCGGCGGTGGTCGCCTTCAGGCTCACGCTCTCGGCGTCCGTTCCGAGGCTCCGCGCAATCGCCGCGCGCATGTCGCCCGTGAAACGCCTGAGAACGGGGCGCTCGGCGATTATTGTAGCATCAACATGCGCCGCGCGCCAACGATGCGCCGCCAGAAGGCGAACCGTCTCCGAAAGCAGCGAAAGGCTGCGGATTCCCCGATAGCGCTCGTCCGAAGACGGAAACCGCGTTCCGATGTCGCCCAGATTCGCCGCGCCCAGAAGGGCGTCTATCACGGCATGCGTCAGCGCGTCCCCGTCGCTGTGTCCATCAAGCCCCTTGTCGTGCGGAACGACCACGCCGCCCAGCACAAGCTCGCGCCCGGCGACCAGCGGGTGAATGTCGACGCCTATGCCCGTTCGGAAGTTCACGCCGCGCCGCCTTCGCCATCATCATCATCGCCGCCGTAGCCGAGCGTCCGCGCTATGGCGTCCGCCGCCGCCAAATCTTCGCGCTCGGTTATCTTGATGTTGCGCGCGTCGCCCATGAAAAGTTTTACAGGATTGCCTATCGCCTCGACCATCGCGGCGTCGTCCGTGGCGTCCGCCGAAACGCGCCGATGGGCTTCGCGCAGAATGTCCGCCCGAAACGCCTGCGGAGTCTGCGCCGCCCAGAGACGGGCGCGCGGCGGGGTGTCCGCGACGGTCATATCCGCCGCCGCCAGTTTGATTGTGTCTTTGACCGGGACGGCGGGGACGGCGGCTCCGAACTCGGCGGCGATTCGGACGGCGTCCGAGATGATTCGCCCGCCCGCGAACGGCCTCGCGCCGTCATGCACCAGAACAATCTCGGCGTCCTCGATTTGCGCGAGCGCGGCGGCTACCGAATCCTGCCGCCGCGCGCCGCCTTCCGCCGCGATTATCGGCTTGCCGACGACGTCAAGGGCGACTTCGCGCGCCAGACGGCGGACGCGCTCCAGTCCCCCGCGCGCCGCCGCGACGACGACGGAATCCACCGCCTCCGAGCGCGCGAACGCCCGCAGGGAGCGGAGCAGGACGGGAACGCCCCCGACGGGCGCGAACAGCTTGTCGACGCCGCCCATCCGCCGGCTTTCCCCGGCGGCTAGCACGATTGCGGCGGCGGTCGGTCGGCGAGTCACGGCGTCAACTCGGATTGGCGAAGATGATGCAGCCGGCGGACGTCTGCAAAACGCGCGCCACAGTCACGTCCAAATCGCTGTCTATGTGGTGGACGCCTGATTCCACCACGACCATCGTGCCGTCCTCCAGATAGCCCACGCCCTGCCCGAATTCCTTGCCTTCGTGCAGCACCCGCAGGCGCATCTTTTCGCCGGGGATGAGAACGGGGCGCAGCGAGTTGGCGAGGTCGTTCACGTTCAGCACTGTGATGCCGTCTATCTGCGCCACGCGGTTCAGGTTGAAATCGGTCGTGAGAATCGCCGCGTCCATGCGCTTGGCGAGTCCGATGAGCTTGGCGTCCACTTCGTCCGCTTGCGGGTAGTCGACCTCCGGGAACTCGGCGCGGACGTTCTCGTCGCGCCGGATTTCGTTCAGCGTCTCCAGCCCGCGCCTGCCTTTGGCGCGCCGCAGCGAATCGCCGGAGTCCGCGACATGGCGCAATTCGTCCAAAACGAATCTGGGAATCACCAGCGTGAACTGTATGAACCCGGTCTTGGAAATGGCGCTGATTCGCCCGTCTATGATCGCGCTGGTATCGACCAGCATGGCGCGCGCGCGTCCGCCGCCGCCGCCGTCCGCCGCCGTTTCGCCCTCTTCGCCGCCGTCCGCGCCGCTCTGGGCGGGCGGGATTATCTTCCGAAAGACATCGCGCGAAGGCGCCAGCATCAGAGTCGCGCCGGCGTATGCCAGAACGAGGCTGACGGCGATGGGGAAGGCGAACGCCAGCCAGCCGCCGGAGCTGAGAAAGAAGGGAATCGAGACGAGCAGCGCCGTCAGCAGCCCCAGAATCAGCCCCAGCGCGCCGGAGAGCAGGCGCGAAGTGGGGACGGGCTGGGCGCGGTCGGCGATGCCCCGCGCCACGGCGCGGGTGAAAAGCGGCGTCGCGGCGAGCCCCACAAGCGCCCCGCCGCCCACAAGGGCGAGCGCCCAGGGGATGAACGCCTCCGGCCCCCAGACGTCCGCGACATAAGCGGCGACGCCCCACCCGCCGCTGGCGAGAATCACGCCGCCGACGACGCGGGAAAGTATATCAGCGACCATGCTCCAAAACGCCCGCGAGAGAGAATCAAGTTTAGGGGGAACGCAACCATCGGCGAACCCCGCGCAAGGCAGAATAGCATCGGGGGGGATGGGTGTCAAAGCGAGAGTGCGGCGGGAAAATCGCGGAAGGCGAAAACGGCGGCGGAGCGTTAGCCGTTCTCCGCCCCAGTCATTCCCGCGAAAGCGGGAATCCAGAAGGCGGACGATTCAAGTATAATGCCCGCAAAATCCGCCTAAAAAACGGACGCGACGGCGATACATTCCTTGTATCGATCTACGGAGACTCGCCCATGAGAATAAGCGAAACCGCGCGGAAACGCCTGCTTCTAGCGTTCCTGATTCCCATAGCCGCCATCCTCGGACTGGCGGGCGGATGCTCGATGATTCTCCGCTGGCAGGAATGTTACGGCGATCCCTTCGCTCTTACGATAGAGCGGATACCGGTTCCCCCATCTGTCGAAATCGAATGGACGTCTCCAAAGTGGACGCCTGACGGCAACCGCGTCATGTTTGGCGTAACCGTGTTCAGAGACATAGGCTATTGGTCTGGCGAGAATACCGTCGTCAGGTCTTTGGAAACGCGAGCTTACGCGGCGTCTATAGACGGCGCGCGCCTGTCGCCGCTGGACAACGCGGATATGGTTTACAAGAGCGTCTCGCCAAACGGCTTGCTTGTCGCGTATCCCGATGATGGCGGCGTCAGCGTGTCTTCTCCGGACGGGTCTGAGCCGCGCAGGTTCGCCGTCGGCAGGGGCTACGCTTTTTCGCCAACTTGGTCGCCGGATGGCGAACGCATCGCGTTCGAGCGGAAAGGCGCTAGCGAGTGTTCGTTTTTCTTCTTCACAGCTGCGCCGGACAAGGGGCTTTACGCAATGAAGCGGGACGGCTCCCAAGTCCGCGCCATCGCGCGTTCCGGCATGACGCTGAACGGGAAAGAAGCGACGTACAACAGAGGTTGGACTTGGTCGCCCGACAGCCGGAGCGTAGCTTTCGCGGGCGTTCAACCCTCGGACGCGGAGCGCGATTCCCAAGCGGTGGAGGCGTCCATCTACGCCGTCAACCCGGATGGTTCGGGTTTGACCAGGTTGTTCACCGCTCTCTCAGACAACGTGGACGGCAAGATAAAAAGCCCGCCGGCGTGGTCGCCCGACGGGGAGCGCATCGCTTTTCTGATGGGAGACGAAAGCGATATGAAACTTCACTCGATAAACCGCGACGGACGCGGATTGAGCGCCGGCGTGGACATCCCGACTCGCGGCGGAATCGGCTCTTTGTCTTGGAACCCCGTCGACGCCTCGCTGCTTTTGGCGTCCATCGGATCCATTTCGTACATCGTGAACATTGACGAATCCAGCGTCCTCACCATATCCGGCGCGCGCCGCGCGGCGTGGTCTCCTGACGGCTCGAAAGTGGCGGCGGTTGTCGAAATCGGCGGCTGGATGCGGTTCAACTCGGACTTGAGAACGCTGCCTCTCCCATTCCCGCCAGATGCGGAGGAAGGGGACGCCGGCGTTTTCGTCATGTCCCCGGACGGCTCAGACGCGCGTCTGTTGGCGATTCTGGGAAAAGACGGAACAGCGAGAGACGGCGGCTAGCGGGAACGCCGCCCGCGAGCGGTTTGTCAGAATCAGGATTTGCGGGATTATGGGATTTTTTCGGGATTCGTGCGGCGGGCGGGTTGGGGGCAGACCGCCGACGCGCGATTACGCGGCGACCCGCTGAATATCCGCGACGCTCCGCTCTTTAAATGCGTCCAATCCGGAGTACTGAATGTCGGCGTTGTTCGTGAGGTAGAATTTCGCCCTCTTGCCCAAATCGTCCATATCCTCATGCGCCACGATGCTGATGAACGGCAGGCAGGCTTTCTGGAACTCCAGCAGGCTTATGGCGACGTTCTTAGCCTTGTCGTCTCCGCGCACCCCGAACAGGTAAATGTTGCGCTCGTTGTGCGTCAGAAACCAGTCCACGCCGAGAACGTCATATCCCGCCAGCGGCGCATGATTTTGGACTGGCGAAAACCGCTTCATCTCGGTTGCGACGTATTCGTTCAGGTCGTCGTAGAACGCGCTGCGCACGGTCTCCCTGCTCCAGTAGCGCAAGTTGCAAACTTTCTGAACGCACCCCGCGAATTGGAGTACGCTCTGATAGACAACGCCAATCGGCGCGTCCAGATACAGCCCGTCATCGCCGCGCTTCACGCCGTTGTTGATTAGCGCGCTTTCCAGCATCCGCTCGCGCGCCGGCGTGGACACGTCGAACGAATGACAGCCTCATCAGCGTCATCCCAAAGTCGCAGAGGCGAACGCATCCGTCCCCTTTCGGGTTGTCTTGGACATTTATGTCCACCATGTCGCCATCCTCAGGGACGGAACCATGGAGCGAATCCACGACGCCCCGCGCTCCAAAGTCCGGGAATCCGAGGGGCGGGACGCCAGCCCCAGCGCCGCCATAATCGACAGCCAAAGCGTGAAAACCACGCAAAAGGGGGGCTCGCGGATACGGCGCGGGCAAGAAAGCGAACGGGCGAAGCGGCGCATCATCGTGGACGCCCAAGTGTTGTTGCTTGACGCGGTCGTCCACCCGGCGGACATTCAGGACAGGGACGGGGCGAAGCAGGTCGTCGGCAAGTTGGCAGGGCGATTCCCGAAACTGAGCCTCATCTGGGGGGACGGCGGTTGCGCGGGGAAGTTCGCGGACTGGGTTCGGGAGAACGCGGACTGCGACCTTGCGGTCGTGAGGAAGCCGAAGGGCGAACGCGGGTTCGCGGTTATCCCTAGGCGTTGGGCGGTTGAGCGGACGTTCGCGCGGCTGGGCAACTTCCGCAGGCTGAGCAAGGATTACGAGGATCTGTCCAAGGTGTGGGAGAGCTGGGTTCGGACGGCGATGATTCACCTGATGCTCCGCCGTCTGACCGCATGACGCTTTTACACAGCCTCTTAGCAGAATCATCGCCGCTATCGCCACGACCAGCGCCGCGCCCAAGTATCTGCTCAGGCAAGCCAACGCCGAAAACGCCGCCGCCCACGCCAAGGATGAGCGCTTGCCGTCTTCCAAATGCTTGTCCGTCCAGCGCAGCGCCAGCGTCGTCGCGAGGATGAACGACGGCTCCGACCATATCCAATCGAATACGCGAATGGCGGATACGGCGAAGACCAGGCTAAGGCAAGCCCACGCCGCGACGAACGGCGATTCAACCCGCCGCCGGAGCCACATGCCGACGGTGAAAACCGCGAGCGCGAACATGGCGGCGTTCAGTGGGCCGGCGACCGCCATCGGGTCGAAGACGCCGAAGCTGAAGGCGGCGTACAGCGCGGAGGTCAGCGGCGGCCATATTGAAACATAAGCGCCGTGATAGGGCATGAAACCATGCCCCGCCAGGACGTTCCGCGCCATGGATATGTAGCTCACCGAATCGGCGCTCAGCGATACGCCGTAGGCGGATTGGCGATATAAGACCAGCGCCGCGCCCAGAATGGCGACGGCGGCGATTGCCAGCGCGAGCCGGTCGGGGCGGCGGGGGCGCGCGAAAGACGGCATAGCCGCCTTTGCTCGGCTAATCATCGATCTTCCTATCCTCGCCCGCCAAGCCTCGCCCGCGCCGGGGATGCGGCGTCCGATTTCCGCCGCCGCTGTCGGACAACTCGGCGGCGGTCCGAAAACCGCCGCGAAACGCGGCGCGCGGCGACGTCCCGCGTCCGACGGCTACGCCCCGACGGTTTCGGCGAGAAACTCCGTCACCGCGCGCTCGAAGCCGGCGGGGTTGTCGCCCATGACCAGATGCCCGGCGTTCTCCACCGTCGCCAGCCGCCCGTTGGGGATGCGCTTGTGCATGCCGTCCGCCGTGTCCATGGCGATGATGTCGCTCTGGTCGCCGCGCGCAACCAGCGTGGGGCAGGCTAGGCTTTCGATGTATCCCCAAAGCCGCTCGGTCGCCGCCGGGTCTTGCTGGAAGCGGCGTCCGCCCGGCTGCCGCAAGCGCTTGTCGTATTTCCAAGTCCACTTGCCGCTGGGTAGCTGCTTGAGGTTGTGCATGATGGAGCCGCGAACCTGGGTGGCGTCCCGTCGCGGGTTGTACTTGAGGACGCGCCGGACGAAGTCGTCCACCGAATCCAACTCGTCGTCCTGCTGGACGAAGTCGCGGATGTTTTGGGAGCCCGCCCGCATGTTTTGGGGCCCCGCGTCCACGATGACCAGCGCCTTGACGTCGTCCGGGTGGTTGGCGGCGTAGGTGAACGAGTTTCGCCCGCCCATCGAAAGCCCCATCAGCACGAAGTCGCGCAGTCCGACGGCTTTGACGACGCCGGCGATGTCCGCCTGTTGGGTTTCGGGGGAGTAGTCGCCGTCCGGCGCCCAGTCGCTGTCGCCGTGTCCGCGCTGGTCGAGAGACACGACGTGGAACCTGTCGCAAAACGCCAGCGCCACGAAGTCCCAAGAGTGGCAGGTCTGCGCGAATCCGTGCAGGAGCAGCATGTCGGGCGCGTCGGGGTTGCCCCAGTCGAGATAGTGGAATCTCATCCCGTTCGCCTCCGCGAACCTGTCCTCCGGCGTCGCCTCGCGCTCGAAGGAGACCCCCTGCGCCCGCGCCGCCTCATGCAAAGACAAACCGCCCGAAACCGTATTCGCCACGATGCTATCCTCCAGATTTGTGATGCCGGTGTTTTGCAAGCCATTCGCATGCTACACGAAAAGGGGCGCGGATGGCGATAGCCGAGATAAAGAACGGGGAAATGAAGACGTAAAGGCGCGGAGGCGCAAAGGGGCGCAGAGTTTTGTTTGGGATGTTTGGATGCGAGAAGTTTCGCGGAAGTCCCATCTCTAACGGCGTCCAGCCGAAACCGAGCGCCAATCGCAGTCGACAAATCCCTTCCCATTGCGCCCTTTGCGCCTCTGCGCCTTTGCGTTTCACATTTTGGAAACCGCCCGACTCACCCCACCGCCGGCCTGCGCCCGCTCCACTCCGTCTCGCGCTCATAGGCGTATGCCGCCCGCAAGACCGCCGCCTCGTCCCAATTGCGCCCCGCGAGCTGCATGCCGATGGGCAACCCTTCCGACGTGAAGCCGCATGGGACGGATATTGTCGGTTGCCCGGTCAGGTTGAACGGTCTTGTGAGTCTTGACATGAGCGAGAGCGCGTTTTCGGTTTTGCCGGCTATCTCGACCGTATCTTGGTCCACGCGCGGCGCGCCGGTCGCGACGGCGGGGGCGACTAGCAGATCGTACTCGCGCATGGCGTCGGCGATTTGTTCGTTGTACGCCCGCCGCGCGCGTTGCGCCTTTATGTAATCCACAGCCGGCGTCATCGCGCCCAGATACAGCCGCGCGCGGACGTCCTCGCCGATGTCCTCCGGATTGTCGCGCAGATGCTCGAACAGCGTTTCCGCCGCTTCCGTCACCAGCAGCGTCCCCGATATTCCCAGCGCCTGATTCAGCGCCGGCAGGGGGATTTTATCCACAGTCGCGCCCAACCCTTCCAAGACGCCCGTCGCGTCGCAAATCGCCTCCGCCACTTCCGGATCTATGACGTCGTAGAAGAAATCGGTCGGCGCGCCTATCTTCATGCCCTTGATTCCCGCGTCGATTCCCGCCGTGAAATCCTCGCTCGGAACGTCGGCGGACGACGGGTCTCGCGCGTCGTATCCGGCGATGGCGTTCAATACGATTGCCGAATCGAGCGCCGAGCGCGTCATAGGCCCGACGGTGTCCAAACTCCACGCCAGCGGATGGACGCCGCGCCGCGACACGCGCCCGAAAGTGGGCTTCAGCCCGACGATTCCGCAAAGCCCGCTGGGGATTCTCACGGAGCCGCCCGTGTCGCTGCCGAGCGCCGCCATGCACTGCCCGGACGCCACAGCAGACCCCGACCCGCCGCTGGAGCCGCCCGTGATGCGCGAGGCGTCCCAAGGGTTGCGCGCCGCGCCGTGATGCGGGTTGACGCTGGTCGCGCCCAGCGCGAATTCGTGCATCTGCAGCTTGCCCATGAGAACCGCGCCCGCCGCCGCGAAGCGCTCCGCCGCCGCCGAATCGCAGTCGGGGACGAAATCGCGCAAAATCCGGCTGCCGACGGTCGTCCGGACGCCGCGGGTGTAGTACAGGTCTTTCAACCCGACGGGGATTCCGTGCAGCGCGCCCCGATAGCCGCCGGCGGCGATTTCGCGCTCGGCGTCCCGCGCCTGCGACATCGCCGCGTCCGCCGTCAGGGTGATGAACGAATTGAGCGCCGGCTCCGTCCGCCCGATTCTGTCGAGATGCGCCGCCGTCAGCTCGACGGGGGAAAGCCGCCGCGATTCTATCTCCGCCGCCGCGTCCGCGACGGTGAGGAAGCAAAGGTCGTCGGAAGTCATCGCCGCTCCTTTCGCGCCGAGATAGGTCGGAACTCGACCGCCGGCTCACGCCCGTCAAGTCCCAGCTCGCCCATGCGCTCGACATCCGCGGACGCCGCCGCGGCGCGCTCCGCCAGCGCTTGCGCCGCGCCGTCGTCGAGCGCCAGCGAAAGCCCAACCGCCGCCGCCCGCGCGCGCATCGCATCCGCCGCTGAAATTCGTTGCGAACCGTCGTTGTTCATGCAGTCTCGCCCCCGCTTGATTTGTTTCGGATTCGGAAACGCCGCGCGCGCGTCCGCTATCCGCCCGCCAAGTATGATACCATAAGGGCGCAACGCCCCGCCGAACCGCCGCCGGGAAGATTTGGAGAGCGAAACATGACGACCCGAACCGAAGAAAGAATGTCCACCGAAGAGCGAGTCAGCCATCTCGAAGGCGCATACGGCTTCCTAGCCTCCAAAGCCGACGTAGCCGAGTCCGAGAGTCGCCTAGCCCAGCGCATCGCCGACGCGCGCGCGGAGAGCGCGGATGGCGACAAGCAGATGATCCAACTCATCGGCGGGGTCGACAACCGCGTAATCCAGCTCATCGCCGAAGTTCGCGCGGAGAACGCGGAATCTGAAAAGCGCGTGACCCAGCGCATCGACGGGGTCGATAACCGCGTGAAGCAACTCATCGCCGAAGTGCGCGCCGAGAACGCGGAATCCAAGAACAGTGTAACCCAGCTCATCGGCGGGGTCGATAACCGCGTAATCCAGCTCATCGCCGAAGTGCGCGCCGAGAACGCGGAATCCGGAAACAGCCTGACACAGCACATCGCCAGAGTCGATAACCGCGTAATCCAACTCATTGCCGAAGTGCGCGCCGAGAACGCGGAATCCGAAAAGCGCGTAACTCAGCGCGTCGACGAAGTCGATAACCGCTTGACTCAGCGCATCGACGGGCTTGAGAACCGCGTAATCCAGCTCATCGCCGAAGTGCGCGCCGAGAGCGAGAAAGCCGAAATCCGCGCGGCGCAGAGCGTCGCCGAATTGCGGACGGAAATCGCCGAATCCCGGGCGAAAACGATAAGGTGGGCGCTCGCAATCGGCGGCTTCGCCATCGCCGCGATAACCCTTCTCGTCAGGCTTCTCGGCTAAGCGACGGACATAGCGCGCGCCGTCCCGCCCATCTACCTCCCCCCGACCGCCTCGCGCTCCGCGCCCGCCAGTATCCCGCCCAGATTCCGCACCTGCCGATTCAGCAACGCCGGACCCAGCGCGAACGCCGACACCAGCGCGCCGCCTATGGCGACAGAGACGGGGACGCCCACGCGCGCCGCCTCCGCCAAGCCGCCCGCCCAGAAGCCGCCTATCGGCATGATGCTCCAAGTCATCCCGTAAAACCCCATCACGCGCCCGCGCATCTTGTCCGGCGTCAGCAGCTGCAGCGAGCTCATTATGGTTATCATGTAGGTTGAGCTGGCGACCCCCATCGCCGCCATGAGCGCCAGCGCCAGCGCGAACGAGCCGACGTACTCCGAAGTGAGCGCGAACGCCGCCAGCGCCAGCCCGAATCCGAACCCGCCGCCGACTATCAACAGTCCCTTGCGCCGCGTATTTCCCATCGCGCCAAGCGCCGCCATCATCGCCAGCGCGCCCGCGCCGCCCGCGCTCATCAGCGTCCCCTGCCCCTCCGCGCCCACTTCCAACACATCCACCGCGAACGCCGGCATCATCGGGATGTACGCCATGCCGAAGAAGCTGTTGAAGAACGTCATGCCGATGAGGAACCAGAAGATGGAGTTGCTTCCGATGAATCTCAGCCCGTCCGCCAAATCGCGCATCGGGTTGCCGCCGCCGGACGATTCAATGGGCGGGATTCGGAGCGCGAAGATGACCGCCGCCATTATCAGGAAGCCGCCGCCCGCCGCGAAAATCGCCGTCTCGGTGTTGGCGAAGCGTATGATGAAGCCCGCCGCCGCCGGCGCGACGATGCGCGTCCCCTGCCAGATGGCGGAGTTCAGCGCCACCGCGCTCATCATGGCGCTGCGGTCGATGAGATGCGGGTAGAGCGCCTGCCGCGCCGGCTGGTCGAAGGCGTTGACCGCCCCCGCCGCGAACGCCAGCGCGACGATGTGCCACACCCGCGCCAAATCCAGCGCCGTCAGCGCCCCCAGCGCGAATATGAGCGCCGCCGTCGCCAACTGCGCCGCGAAGATGAGCTTGCGCTTGTCCAGCTTGTCCGCGAACACGCCGCCGAACAGGTTGAGCGCAATCGCCGACACCGCGTTGGCGAGGCTCACATACCCCAGCGCCAGCGGCGAGCCGGTGAGCTCGAAAGTGAGCCACCCCTGCGCGAACATGAGCGTCTGAAAGCCGCCCACAGACGCCAGCGTGCCGAGCCAGTAAGCGCGGTATTTCGGATAGCGCAGCGCCGGCGGCAGTTTCAGCGCCGGCGCGATGCCCTTCACGCATCACTCCCGCAGGGGGATTCTGCCCCACGTCACCCCGTCGGGGTCGTCGGACAGCGACCGCTCGCGCACCAGGTCGCGTATCGCCAGCAGGGTGGCGTTCACTTCGCTGGTCACATAGACCCAGTCCGGCTCCTCCGGGAACCAGTACGGGGACGTGATTCTCACCACCTTCCCCTCCGCCGCGTTCAGGTAGATGCCGAATTTCTCAACGTGTTCAAGCAACTTGGGGCTCCCATGAGATTGTCGTTCGGAATTGACCGCCATATTAACGCAAGGCGGCGGCGGGTTGCTAGGGCGGGCGGAAATTCGCAAGCGTTTCGCAGACGGCGGGCGAATTTTAGCGCTGGCGACGCGCTCAAAATACGCCGCGGATTGTTGCCGAATCACGCATATGCGAAGGTGTTTTTGTGAGTTTATTGCGATAAACATGTTCTGAAATTGCAGTCCCGCCGTTTATGAAACGGTTACTTTGGACTCGCGCGGCGCGCCCCGCCTACCCGTCCCCACGCGAATGGCGCGCGGCGAATTCCTCTTCCGGCGAATAGACTAGGTTCTTGCGCCCACGCAGGGCGAACCACAGCAGACCCGCCGCGAACCAGAGCGCGCAGCCGATTATGCCGAGACGATAATCCGCGTTCAGGCACATGAACAGCAGCGTCGCCGCCGCCACAATCGCCGCGAAGACGGCGCCGGCGATTCCCAGCGGGCTGACGTAGGGGCGTTCGATGCGCGGGAAGTTCCGCCGCAGACGGACGAACGCCGCCATCTGCATCACGTAGGCTATCACCGCGCCGAAGACCGCCATGTTCAGCAGAACCGCCGCCACAGGGACGTCCCCGAACCAGTCCTCGCTGAAATAGATCAGCAGCGCCGCGCAGTAGCCGATGACCGCGCCGGCTATCAGCGCCGCGTGGGGCGTCTTGCGGCGGGGCAGGGTCACCGAAAGCCAGTGGGGGAAGTAGCCGGAGCGCGACAGCGAGTAGATGTTGCGCCCGTATGCGTAGATGATGGTGTGGAAGCTGGCGACAAGCCCCGCCACGGCGACCAGCGACAGCGCCGCCGCGCCCGCTCCGCCGCCGAAGATGGTCGTGAAGGCGAGGAAGAGCGGCTCGTCCGACTCGCCCACTTCCGCCGCGCCGGGCGCGATTCCCGCGTTCAGCGTCAGCGTGAGCGCGGAGGCGATTATCAGCGTGGCGATTCCCCACATGAGCGCTTTGGGCATGTCGCGGCGCGGGTCGCGCGATTCCTCCGCAGCCAGCGGCAGCTGCTCTATGGCGAGATAGAACCAGATGGCGAACGGCAACGCCAGCGCCACGCCGCCCCATCCGAACGGCAGAAAGCGCGAGCCGCCCTCCGCCGCCGGCGCGATGTTCAGCGCCAAGTCCCAGCTGAAATGCGGAATCGCCCCTATCCAAAACACCGCCAGAATCGCCAGCGCCAGCGCGGTGACGGCGACCGAGAACTTGAAAGTGGTCTCCACTCCGATTATGTTGACGCCCACGAAAACGGCGTAGAAAACCAGCCACCAGACGGGGGCGGGAATCCCGATTCCGAGCAGGCTGTTGACCACCGCCCCCATGTAGCCGCCGATTCCCACCACGATGACGGCGGGCGTGAGTATGTACTCCATGTTTTCGGCGAGGCCCGTGACGAAGCCGCCCCAAGGTCCCATCGCCGTGCGCCCGAACGAATACGCGCCGCCGGTGTGCGGCAGAGCGGGCGACATTTCGGCGATGGAGTAGCAGATTCCCACATACATGGCGGCGATTATCACGGTCGCTATCGCCATTCCGCCGAAACCGCCGACGGCAAGCCCGTAATTCCACCCGAAGAAATCGCCGGATATGACCGCGCCCACGCCGAGCGCCCAGAGCGACCACGTCCCGGCGTACCGCCGCAAGCCGCGCCGCTCGAAATAGCCCTCGTCGGTCGGACGGTACTCCACCGAGCCGCCCCGCCGCTTGTCTTGTCCGCTCATGCTGTCGTTGCCCGAACCCCGAACCCGCGAACGGCTAGAGCGCCCGCCAATAGCGCTTTCCTTCCATCCGCGCGAACCTGCCGATGTGCCGCTCCGGGTGGAAATGCCCCGCCGCGACAAGCATGTTCTCGCGCTCGGCTCTATCCATGAACGCCTTGCGCGAGCGCCGCGTGTCGTCCGGGCTGGTGTCCACGAAGGCGCACCAGTCCGGCTCGTAAATCTGGACGGGATTGTGTATCAAATCGCCCACTATCGCCGCCTTCTCGCCGCCGGAGCTGATGAGGATTACCTGATGCCCAGGCGTATGCCCCGGCGTCTCCAGCGTGGTTATCTCGTCCGTGACGTTATGGCCGTCCTCGATGAAATCGATAAGCCCCAGCTCGTCCAGCGGAACGACGTTTTGCGAGATATGCGGCGCGGTCGGCAGGACTTCGGGCTGGGTGAAATGCTCCCAATCCTTGAGCGGTCCGAGATAGCGCGCGTTGGGGAAGAAGGGCTTGGCGGCGGCGCCGGAGTCGTCGACGTTCCAACCCACATGGTCGGGGTGCAGGTGGGTGTGGAGGACGACGTCTATCTCGTCCGCGCCGGCGCCCGCCGCCTTCAGCGCGCCGAGCAGGTTGCCGGTTCGGTTCTCCAGATGCGCGTGCGGACCGGGGCCCATGCCGGTGTCCACCAGAACGGTCTTCCCCCGCGAGCGGACGAAGAAGCTGCCGTAGTAGAGCTGCAGCAGGCCGTCCTCCAGCACTTCGTCCTCATAGGGCGCCCACGCCTCTCGCGGGTAGTCCCTAATGAATACGGTGGGGTCTCGCGGCGGCGGAACCATGTCCAAAACCGCGACTATCTCGACGTTGCCGACTCGGATTCTGTCAGTCATCGCTCTGTCACCTCTCCCGCGCCGCCGAATTGGGTTTCGCCACGGCGCTCGGATGATGATAGCATGCCGCCGCGCTTCGCGCGATATGGTGAGGGGCGGCGGGCGCTATCCGAACGAATCCGGGAACGGCGGCTTTGCTTGCCCGCGTCCGGCTCCTGAAGCAGAATCTCGGCGGGGATTTTCAGACGCTTATGCAGCGCGGGCGCCTTTGTCAGAATCAGGATTTATAGGATTCCGTTTCGCCGGCCCCGCGCTTTTCGCCATAACGGGACATTCCGACAAGCCGAAAACGCGCGCCGGGAGAATCCTGCGAATCCTGATTCCGACAAGATACATTCCATTGTTAGCCCATCAGACGTTGTTTCAGTTGGACGCCGCCGGAGGCGCGGGGCTTTTGCAATTTTCTCCCGTTGGATATATCTTTGGTTCCGCCCCGCGTCGCGTTCGCGGGCGGCATCCCTAAAAGCCATGTCGGGAGAAGATGCGATTATGCAGTACGACTACATAATAATCGGAGCGGGCTCCGCCGGGTCGGTCTTGGCGTCCCGCCTTAGCGAGAATCCGGACAAGTCCGTTCTGTTGCTGGAGGCGGGGCCGGATTACTCCGATTTCGACTCCATGCCGGACAACGTGAAGTTCGGCAACAACGTCTGGGACGCCGCTTACGGGCCCGACGCCGAGACTTGGGGATACGTCGCCAACGCCTCGCCCGACCGCGAGCCGTTCCCCCTTCCGCGCGGCAAGTTGACCGGCGGCTCCAGCTCCGTCAACGGCCAGGTCTTCTTTCGCGGAATCCCCGAAGATTATGACGAATGGGCGGAGCTGGGCTCCCCGGAGTGGGCTTTCGTCGAGACGTTGCCCTACTTCCGAAAGTCCGAGAACGACCTCACCTACGGCGCGGACGATTTTCACGGCGGCGACGGTCCCATCCCCGTCCGCCGCTACTCCAAAGACGACATGACCGAAATCCCCCGCCGGTTTTGGGACGCCTGCCTAGCCGCCGGCTACCCGGAGTCGCTCGACCAGAATCACCCGGAATCGGAGGGCGTCGGACCGCGCCCGCTGAACAATGTGGACGGCGTTCGGATGAGTACAAACCTCACCTATCTCAGCATGGCGCGGCATCGGCTGAATCTGACCGTCCGCGCCGGCGTCTTGGCGCATAGGATCCTGTTCGAGGGCAATCGCGCCGTCGGCGTCGCCGCCGAGAGCGGGGGCGAGGCGTTCGAAGTGCGGGGCGGCGAAATCATCCTGTCCGGCGGGGCGATAAACTCGCCGCATCTGCTGATGCTGTCTGGCGTCGGACCCGCGGAGCGTCTGGCGGCGTTCGGAATCGAGGTCGTCCGCGACCTGCCGGGCGTCGGCGAGAATCTGCGCGACCATCCCGCCTGCTTCATGCTGTTCAAGGCGAATGTCGGCGCGCCGCCGCCGAACACCCCCGGCATACAGGCGGGGATGCGCTACACCACGCCCGGCTCGCCGCATCGCAACGACATGCAGATGAGCCCCATTCTGTTCACCAGCGAACACCGCCCGGCGCATGTGGAGATTCCCGAAGGCGAATCATACGCCGGCTTCAGCTGCGCGCTCCAGAAGGCGACGTCGGCGGGGCGGCTTAGCCTGGCTTCCGCGGACCCCCGCGTCCAGCCGCGCCTTGATTACGGCTATCTGACCGACCCGTGGGACCGCGAGCGGATGCGCGGCGCGCTGCGGACTTGCGCCGACCTAGCCGCCCGCCCGCCGCTGTCCGAAGCCGTCGCCGACCCGGTGACGCCCACCGCCGAAGAGCTGGCGGACGACAAGGCGCTGGACGCCTGGATGATGGCGAACGTCGGAACGCAGCATCACTCGTCCGGCACCTGCAAAATGGGGCCCGCGTCCGACCCGATGGCGGTCGTCGACCAGTACCTGCGCGTTCACGGCTTGGAAGGGTTGCGGGTGGTGGACGCCTCGATAATGCCCGACGTAGTCCGCGCCAACACGAACGCCACGACGATAATGATAGCCGAGCGCGCGGCGGACTGGATTGGGGGGTAGGCGCGCGCGTTTTTAACGCAAGGGCGCAAAGGTTTTATGGGTTGAATCCAACGGCGCCAGTCGGCGGCTAACTTCTACCCCCCCATTGCGCCATCGCGTCTTTGCGCCTTTGCGTTAAAATTTAGGCGTCCCCAGCGTCTTCCAATTCCTGCGCCTCTTCGCGCCACAGGAAACAAACCCTGCGCCAGTCGGTCGCCACCAGCGCCAGCGTCACGCCGATGTAGATGAACGTGAAGTACAACCGCTGTTGCGGGTCGGAGAATATTATAGTGAGGATGTACAGCCCCAGCAGGATGACGCCGGCGCTCCAGTTCACCACCCGCCTCGCTATCAGGAACAGCCCCGCCAGCGATACGGCGGCGGTGAGCAGGAATTCGACGCTCTGGCGGTAGTCGAGCGGGAAGCTGAGCACCTCGCCCGCCGCTATGCTGAAGACCACCACCATGCTGCCGATGAGCAGCGTCAGCTGGTTGACTTCCGCCGAGATGAGCGTCGTCAGCCCCGCCACCGGGTTCGCGCGGAGGCAGAACAGGACGGCGATTATGATTTCGGGCGACTCCGACGCCAGCGGCGCGACCACCTGGATGAGCAGGAACTGGTTTATGCCGAGCTCGCGCCCCGTCTCTTGCAACCCATGCACGAACGGCTCGGCGGCGGCGAGTATGACGGCGGCGGCGAAGATGAACAGGAACAGCACCATGGCGCGCCGTTTGGCGGTCGGCAACGCGCCTATCATCGCGGCGGCGCCGATTAGATGCGGCTCCTCAACCTCTTTTCTGGAGCTTATCCACAGATAGCCGACGTACAGCGCGATTAGCGCGACGGCGAGGATTATGTGGACTTGGTTCATGAAGAAGATGAGCAGCACGGCGAGCGTGGCGACGGTGAGAAGGGGAATCTCGATTCCCATTTCGCCGCGCGCGTCCAGAGCGCGCCTGCGCTTGAGCCAGTAGATGAGTATGACCGCCGCCCATCCCAAGCCGATGAGCAACCGGTTCGCGCCGGTGACGTTGGCGGCGGCGAGCCCCATCGCTTCCGTTATCTCGCCCGTCGCTGGGTTGAAAGACGCCCCCGCGTTCCAGGCGAGCACCGCCTCGACGGCGTACTCCGGCAGAATGGCGATGAGCGCCAGCGCCGCTATCGCCAGCGCCGCCGACACGTCCATCTGCGCCACTTCCGCCGCCCACGAGAGCAGAAACGCCCCCGCCACTATGCCGGCGCCGAATATCAGCGACGCGGCGATGGGGTTCAAGTGAATGTGAAACCCCAGCAACTCGGCGGGCGTTCCGAGAATGAACGACGGAACGCCCGCGAGCAGAAGCGCGGCGACGTAAGTCCAAAGGCGGCGGGTGTTGAGGTTCTGTTCCAGCGTAAACGCTCCCGTCATCTAAGAGGTGTGGGCGAAAGTGTATAACGGCGGCGGCGGGTCGGTCAACCTGTCGTTGACACGCTCGGAAGCGGTTGGTTATCATCTTTATTAGCAGTCTGGCGTTGAGACTGCTAACGCCGGAATCTCGCGGCGCGAACAAACCGTAGAATCGGGAGGTCACAACGAGAATGGCTAATGGAGTTTCGTTCAAGCCCCTGGGCAACCGCGTAGTGGTGGAGCCGCAGGAAGGCGAGGAGCAGATGAGCGCGGGCGGCATCTACATCCCCGACACCGCCAAAGAGAAGCCGCAGGAAGGGGTGGTGGTCGCCATCGGCCCGGGGCGGCTGTCGGACGACGGCGGGACGCGCATCCCCATGGAAGTGGAAGTCGGCGACACCGTGATCTACTCCAAGTACGCCGGCACCGAGTACAAAGAGGGCGAAGTCGAGTACCTCGTCCTGCGGGAAGACGACATACTGTTCAAGAAGTAGGGCGGCGTCCCAAACCCGCCCTCGAACCGAATTGACAAGAAGGAGGACTGATTCGGAATGGCGAAGCAGCTTCAGTTCAGCGAAGAAGCCAGAGCCGCGATGAAGCGCGGCATAGACATCATGGCGGACACCGTCGGCGTCACGCTCGGCCCCCGCGGTCGGAACGTGGTGCTCGACAAGAAGTTCGGCCCGCCCCAGGTATGCTCCGACGGCGTCACCATCGCCAAGGAGATTGAGCTCGAAGACCCGTTCGAGAACATGGGCGCCCAGCTCCTCAAGGAAGCCGCCAGCAAGACCAACGACGTCGCCGGCGACGGCACCACCACCGCCACCGTTCTGGCGCAGGCGATAATCCACGAAGGGTTCAAGAACATCGCCGCCGGCGCCAACCCCATGGCGCTCAAGCGAGGCATCGAAAAGGGCGTGGTCGCCATGCGCGACGCGGTCGAGGAAATGTCCACCCCCGTCGAGGGGCGCGTGCAGATAGCGCAGGTCGCCTCCCTCTCCGCCCACGACGACGAGATGGGCGAGCTCATCGCCGACGTCATGGAAAAGGTCGGCAAAGACGGCGTCATAACCGTCGAAGAGTCCAAAGGGCTTTCCTACGAGCAGGAATTCGTCGAGGGGATGCAGATAGACAGGGGCTACATATCCCCCTACTTCATCACCGACCAGGACAGGATGGAAGCGTCCATCGACGACCCCTACATCCTCATCACCGACAAGAAAATCTCCGCCGTCTCGGACGTCCTGCCGGCGCTGGAGAAGATACTCCAGGTCAACAAGAACGTCGTGGTCGTGGCGGAGGACATCGAGGGCGAGGCGCTGGCGACTCTGGTCGTCAACAAGTTGCGCGGCACGCTGAACTGCGTCGCCGTCAAAGCCCCCGGCTTCGGCGACCGCCGCAAGGCGATGCTCGAGGACATGGCGATACTCACCGGCGGCCAGGTCATCAGCGAGGAAGTCGGGCGCAAGCTGGACTCGGTGACGGTCGAAGACCTCGGACGGGCGCGGCGCATCGTCGCCTCCAAAGAGGAAACCACGTTCGTGGACGGCTCCGGCTCCGAAGACGCCATACAGGGTCGCATCAACCAGATAAAGGCGCAGGTGGACGAGACCACTTCGGACTTCGACCGAGAGAAGTTGCAGGAGCGCCTCGCCAAGCTCTCCGGCGGCGTCGCCATCATCAAGGTGGGCGCGGCGACCGAAGTGGAGCTGAAAGAGAAGAAGAACCGCGTGGAAGACGCTCTCTCGGCGACGCGGGCGGCGGTGGAAGAGGGCATCGTCCCCGGCGGCGGCTTGGCGGTTCTGCGCGCCAGCTCCGCGCTGGACGGGCTGGACATCGCCGGCGACGAAGCCACCGGCGCGGAGATTCTGCGGACGGCGCTCCAGCGCCCGGTCAAGCTGATCTCCGAAAACACCGGCGTCTCCGGCGAAGTGGTGCTGTCCAACAGCCTCGAAAGCGAAGGCGACTACGGCTACGACGCCGAGGCGGGCGAGTACTGCCACCTGCTGGAGAAGGGCATCATGGACCCGGCGAAGGTGACGCGCGCCGCCATCGAAAACGCCTCCTCCGTGGCGGCGATGGTGCTGACGACCGAATCGCTGATAACGGACGTCCCCGAACCCCCCGCCGCCGGCGCCCCCGCCATGCCGCCGATGGACTACTAGCCAACGGCGCGGACAGCGGAATGGCGGACTAAGGCACAACACACAAAAAGGGCGGGCTTTCGCGGAAATGCGGAAGCCCGCCTTTTTGGTGTCTGGGGCTTTGTTGGGGCTGACACCCCCGTCCTAGCCTTCTCCCATCAAGGGTTTGCAGGGGCAATGCTTATGGTTGGCGGGCAATCCGCGCAAGACTGCGCCTGGGGGCGCAGACACCCTCATCCTAGCCTTCTCCCATCAAGGAAGAAGGGACACGTTGGCTGGGATTTGGGATTGGTTGCCAATGGCTATCTCGGTTGGCAAACTCTGGATTCCCGCCTTCGCGGGAATGACGGGGGCGGGGCGCGGAAGCGGCTAAAAGCGTCCAATCCACGCCTAAATCCGCCGAACATACCCCTACAGGCATCTAATGGTCATCAGCGAGACGGCTGCAGGTAGCCGGTTGTGACCGCCCCCGGGGTGGCTACCCGCGTTTCATACATAACGGCGTCCGGGCGGCGGCGCTTGAGTCGGCGGGCGGCTTCCAGGATTAGGGAGTCTATCTCGTAGTCGCCGCTGGTTATGTCGATGGCTATCGCCTTCCCCCTCTTTACGCGGGCGATGCGGGGGAAGACGTCGTTTTCGTACATTGCCTTGCCGATTTCTATGATGTCTGTGGGGTTTTCGGCGCTTGGCATGTCGACGCATCCTGCGGGGTTGTTGGTTGATTGCAGCGTAGGTTCTGACGCGGAGGCGCTTATTCAGACGGGCTGGCGGCGAGGGCGTCTATGCGGTCGGATAGCGATGTCTGGGCGAGTTCCAGGGCGTCCAGGCGGGCGTTCATTTCAGACATTTCGACGGTTAGGGCGTAGAAGTCCGCTCTGAGGTCGTTCATCATGTCCGCCCTAATCGCGTTAGCGCGCGCTTCGCTTTCCGCCCTGATTTCCGCGGCGCGCGCCTTGCTTGCCGCTGCGCGCGCTTCAACCTCCGCTGTGGACGCCCTGACCTCCGCCCCGAACGCCTTGATGTCGCTCCACATTTCAAGTTGCAGGGTGATCATGACGACTCCGAAGAGCAAGAGCAAGGCCATGGCGGGAATCTGCTTTTTCTCAATCCCCAAGAATTTCGCGTTGTCGGTTGCCATGCCGGACGGCTCCTGTGAACGTTGGGTTTATTGTAGCATAGGTTTTGACGCAATGAAGCAATGACGCTAAGGCGCAATGGTTTTTGACGCGGAGGCGCAAAGGCGCGGAGGTTCGCAGAGGGTTGGGGGTGTTTAACGCAATGACGCTAGGGCGCAATGGGGAAAATAATATAGGGCGGGGGCGAGATTTTCGCTCGTCCCCCGCCCTTGCTTGTTTGGCGGTTTGGCTTAGCCCAGCATCCCCCGCTGTCTTAGGGTGAAGTAGGCGCCGCCGCCTATCGCCGCCAGGACGGCTATGGCGATTATCGCTATCAGGGCGATGTTCGCGCCGCCGCCGGCGTCCGGCTCAGGGGCCGGGGGCGGGGCGGCGGTCGGCGTCGGCTCCGGGACGGCGGTTGCCGTCGGCGGAACCGGCGTCGCGGGCGCCGCCGTCGCCGTCGCTTGCGCCACTATGATGGGCGGCGCGGCGGTCGGCTCCGGGGTCGCCGTCGCGGGCGGCATTGGGGTAGCCGTCGGCGGTATTGGCGTCGCCGTCGCAGGCGGGGGGGCCGGGGTTGTGGTCGGCGGGACCGAAGTCGCCGTCGGTAGCCACGGCGTCGCCGTCGCCGTCGGCATGGGCGGCGCGGTGGGCTCCGGGGTGGCTGTCGGCATGGGCGTCGGAACCGGCGTCGCGGTCGGAACCGGGGTCGGCACCGGCGTCGCCGTCGCCGTCGGCGGGGCGGTTTGGGCTATGGTCAGCGCGTATTCGCTGAAGCGGTTCAGGCTGACGACGGCGTACACCGCCCCCGCGCCGTCCGTCTCGCAGTGGTGGCTGACGCGCTGCCAGACGCCGTCGGCGGTTACGCGATAGACTCGCGCTCTGCCGTCCGCGCATGCCATTTCCAAGCCGGTCGGCATGGCGAAGCGCAGGCTGACGCGCTGGGCGTAGGTTATCTCGAGGGGCGTTTCGCCGCCGAGCGCGTAGGTGTCCAGGCTGACGGCGTTCGCCACGCTTTCGCCTTCGGGCGGCGCGCCCGCCAAGTCCGCGGCGGCGCGGCTGGCGACGGATACCTCCACCGGCTGGTCCGTGGCGCCCTGCGGGATTACCACATAGACCGTCCTATCCGGCGTCGTGAACACTTGCGGGGCGGGCGTGGCGGCGGGCGCGGGCGTCGTTCCCGGAACCGGCGTCGTCGCGGCGGGCGGCGGCGGGGCGACGACCACAGGCGGCGCCACGGGCTGGCGCGCGCTCTCGCTCCGCGTCACGTCCATGCGGACGCTCACGGTCTTCTCAGCCGCCCCGCTCGCGCGCAGGGTTACGGTTCCGCGGTATCTGCCTTCCGAAAGCCCTTCCGCGTTGACGGTCACCCGGACGCGCTCGCGGTCGTTCGGCCCGTTCGAGTTGACCGAGCCGGACGTCGCCGACAGCCAGCGGTCGCCGGAGGAGGCGCGGATGTCCAAAGAGCCGCTCCCCGCGTTCCAGACCTCTATGGTTCGGGACGCGCGGACGTCGCCGTCCAAATCGACCCCGAAGGATAGGCTGGTCGTCGACAAGCCTATGCGCGCGGAGCCGGTTCCGCCGCCGGTTCCGCCGCCGCCTGACCCGGACCCGCCGCCGCCGGTTCGGGGCGGTTCGGGGACTGTTCCGATGGCGGTCGTCGTCGCGCCCAGCTCGGCGTTGGTCGGCGCGCTTAGGGCGACGGCGACCGTTTCGCCGGGGCGGATGGATCCGAGCAGGCGCGCCCGCGCCGTCTTGCGCGTTTCGCCGGGGGCGAACGACACTGTGCCGTAAGCCTCTATGTAGTCGCTTCCCTTGCTGGCGCTGCCGTCTTCAGTCGTGCGGTATTCCACTGTCACGCGCGCGTCGCTCGCTTGGGAGAGCGTCACGGGGAAGCTCATGAAGCGCCCCGCGCCGGTGGTTTCAACCGTTCTTGTCCGCGCCACGCCGACGCTGGGCTTGTCGGCGCTCAGGTCGTAGATGTACGCCGCGCCGATGCCCCAGTCGTTGAGGGGGGCGGTGGTCAGGGCGGCGCGTCCGTCGGCGCTGATGGAGACGTTGTCGCCGAAGCGCTCGCCGCCGCCCAGCTCGCCGCCGCGCTTGGGCGGGATGATGGCGGCGGTGGAAGTCGCCTGAGTCCCCGTCGTCGTCCAGCCGCCGGCGGGGGCGTCGAATATGTACGCCGACCCGACGCTGTTGTTGCCGGGCTCGTCCCGGTCGGGGACGCCCACTATCAGGCGGCGTCCGTCATCGCTTATGTCCATGCGCCTGCCGAAGACGTCGCCGACGCCGAGGTCCGCCGGGGCTATTTTGCGCGAGTAGGTGTAGGACGACGTGACCAATCCGCCGGTTCCCCAGCCGCCGTTGGAGTTTTTGACGCCGTTTTCGTCGTAGTAGGGGTTGGGGCGGTCGAAGACGTACACAGCGCCGCGCCAGTTGTTTTCGCGGGGCGCGCCGATGAACAGGGTGTCGCCGTCCGCGCTCAGGGCGAGGCCGCCGCCCAGCTGGATTTGCTGGTTGAAGGTTATCTGCGCCCACTGGGTGTGGCCGGCGTTGTACTGGTCGGTTTTCCACCCGTCTTCTGGCTTGGTGAAGATGAGCACTTCGCCGATGTCGGTGTTGCCGCCGTTGTCCGACGCCCTTCTCGCGTTGGGCGCGCCGACGGCGACGGTGTTGCCGTCTCCGCTAACCGCCACGCTCCTGCCCAAGTATCGGTTGCCGCCGGTGGGCGCGGAGCCGCGATGCAGGGAGGCGCCGAGGTCCCAGTGCATGGTCGGGGGGGCGGTTCGGCCCGGGTACGGGGGGGCGCAAGACCACTTGAACTCGCCGGTGGGGTTGTTTTCGGCGTCCATGCACTCCGGGATGGCGTACACCTCCACGGAGCCGTTGCGGCTGTAGCCGACGGGCGAGCCGGCGGCATAGGGGCTGCCGAAGGCGACGACGGTGCCGTCGGCGCTCATGTCGAAGAAGGGGGCGCTGTGGGCGGGGCCGACTTTGTTCTCGTTTCTGTCGCCTACAATCATCGTGTAGCCGCTGTTGATGGAGGCGCTTCCCCAGCCGCCTTCGGGCCTTTCGAACAGGTAAACGGCGGCGGCGTGGGTGTCGCCGATGACGTGGGTGCCGCCGGCGCCGATGGCGATGACGCGACCGTCCGCGCTCACGTCGGCGTTTATTCCGAAGTTGGTGCGATGTCTGTCCGCTTGCTGGCCGGTGTCGGTCAAGCCGAGCGACAGCTTCGCCGCCGGGGCGGAGTCGCCGGCGTCCATCGGGTTGGCGAAGACGTAAGCCGCGCCGTCGGCGAGGTTGGGGACGGGGTTGTCTGTGTTCGCCGCGCCCACGACGGCGACGCTCTTGTCGCCGCTGAGGGCGGCGGAGCGTCCGAAGGCTTCCGTCTTCCGGTTGGCGGCGGAGATGTTGCGCGTCGTGTTGGACGAGTCGATCACCCGCGCCAGCCCTTTGCGGTAGTCGTTGTTGGGGGAGCTGTAGATGAGCTCGTTGGCGTCGTCGCTGTATCCGACCGCCCATCCGAGTCGTCCGCCGGCTCCGCTGGCGGATGTTTGGGAGACGACGCGGTCGGCGCTTCCCCAGGCGGTTCCGCGCGCCGCTTCGTAAACCCCGCCGCCGCCTCTGCTCTTCATGGGGGCGCCGATTATGACGTCGGTTCCGTCGCCGCTTATGCGGACGGCGCGCCCGAACTGGTCGCCGTAGCCGCCGTCGCCGGGGCGGATGGCGAGCGTCGGGGCGGAGCGGTCGTCCCAGTCGGAGCTTCCTTTCAGATAGAGAAGCGCCGCGCCGGGCCCGCCGTAGGCGTCGGAGGGGGCGCCGACGGCGATCTCGTCGCCGTCGGTGGAGGCGGATACGGCGATGCCGAATCGGTCGCCGTCCGCGCCGCCGGCGTTGGTCAGCGTCGCGGTCGGGGACGTCTTGGGCGTCGAGCCCCAGTCGACGGGGGTGGCGAGCGCCACCATGTAGAGAAGCGCCTCGCCGTCGCCGCCGTCCGCGCCCGGAGCGCCGGCGATTACGATGTTGGCGTCGCCGTTGATGGAGACGGAAGTTCCGAGGGCGTCGCCGTCCGAGCCGCCGGCGTTGGTGATTTTGACGGACGTCGTCGTGTCCGCCCAGTTGCCGCTGGGCTTGGTGAAGACGTAGGCGGCGCCCTTGCCGTTTCCGTCGCCGGGGGCGCCGATTGCGATGTGTCCGCCGTCGGAGCTGATGGAGACGGATTCGCCGAAGCGGTCGCCGGCGTTCTGGTCGGCGGATGCCGCCTGCAGGATGGCGTCGTCCGCCGTGACGGACGCCCAAGCGCCGCTGGGCTTGGTGAATACGTACACTTTCCCCTTTCCGCCGTCGTGTCCGGGCGCGCCGACCGCTATGACGCTGGCGTCGGGGGCGAGGGCGACGGAGTAGCCGTATTCGTCGCCGCTCGCGGCGCTTGTCGGCTGCAGCACGGCGGCGGCGGTTCCCCAGTTGGAGCCGCTGGTTTTGACGTAAGCCGCGCCCTGACCCAGCCGGTCGGTGTAAACGGCGGTGGTGCCGGCGGAGTCGATGGCGGCGGCGAAGCCGGCGTACTGCCCTTCGAACATGCCTTCGGGCAGGAAGCGGCTGCCGACGGGGTTGACGGGGTCGGCGGCGGGCAGTTTGGCGAGTCCGTGTCCCCAGTCGGCGACGGGGGATTTGCCCTCGGCGGTCTGGCGCAGGTAGGCGGCGAGCGCGATGGGGGGCGTCGCCGGGTATTTCTGCTTGACTAGGGCGGCGATTCCGGCGACGTGCGGGGTTGCTTGGCTGGCGCCGGCGAAGGGGGTTTCGCCGGCGGCGGCGGACAAGTCGGATTCCGCGCCGACCACGTCGGGCTTGTAGCTTCTGCCGTCCCCGGCGGGGCCCCTGCCGCTGTACGGGGCGACCGAATCGGTGTCGTAGTAGGGCGCCGCGCCGACGGCGACGACGGCGGGGTTGGCGGTTTCCCCGGGCGCGCCCACCGAGCGCGCGCCGGCGGCGGTCTCAAGCGGCAGATTCGCGCCGAAGCTGCGGACTTGCACCCAAGCCGGATCCGTCCCCGTCACCTGCCGCGCCACCAGGCGGTAGCCGCCCGGCTGAAGCGAAACGGTAATCGCCTCCAGCGGGCGGTGTCCGGCGGCGCCGGTCTGGAAGTTTTCGGACTTGCCGACCACGTTGTTGAGCGTGTCGACCAGGAACAAGTCCATGTCCCTGTTGGACGCGCGCCAGACGTCTTCCCAGCGCATTTCGAAGGTATAGAGGCCGGCGGTTTCGATGTTGACGGCGTTGGTTTCGTCGCCGGTCGCGAATTCGATGAGGTTGTCGGAATCGGCGTCGGCGTAGGCGGCGCTCCAGGATGACAGGGCGTCGTTGCCGGCGGAGTTGACCCATAGGACGCCGGCGCGGGCGGCTTTGGATATGGAGCGGCTGACGGCGTTTTCGCCAGTCGTCTCGAGCCCGTCCGGCGCGCCGTCCCAGGGGAATGTGAGCGACATGTTGGCGATGTCGATGTCGTTGGCTATCATCCAATCGGCGGACGCCGAAAGCTCGCCGGGGGTGGTGGCGCGCGACAGGTAAATCGCGGCGTCCGGGGCGACGTCGTGGACGGCTTCGGCAACGGACGCGCCGTGCGAGGAGCCGCCGGCGGCGCTGAGGCAGTCGGAGGGTCCCGAGGGGCAGCGTTCGCCGGCGGGGGCGGGGACTTCCGCGCCGATGAGGGCGCGGTAGCCCGCGAAGCCCTCGTCGAGGACGGCGATTTTGACGCCCTCGCCGCCGTAGCCGGCGGCGCGCCATTCTTGGGCGTTCATGGCGTCGAGGGCGGCTTCGCCGGCGGGGGGCGAAAGCGCCGCCGCGACGGTGAAGGAGCCGGAGCCGCTGGCGCTCAGGGTGTAGCCGCCGGCGGGCAGATAGACCGTCTCCGACCAGTCGCGGGCGCGCGTCGTGTAGTTGGCGATGCGGTTTTCGTTGCGCGAGCTGGCGCTCAGGCGAATGGTCGCGGAGCCGACGGACGAGAAAGCCGCCCGCGCCGGCTCGCTCAAAGTGAACGAGTAGCGGCAGGAGCCCCTTCCGGCGCGCGCGAAGCCGCCGTCGAGCGGACCGAAAGTCCCCAAGGAGCCGGAGCAGCCGGACGCGACGTTCGCCACGCCGATTGTGAGGTCGTAGTCGTTCGCCAAATCGTCGTCGTCCGGCTGGGCGGCTTCTATGGTGTAGCGCCCCGCGTTCAGGACTTGGCGGATTCGGGCGAGATTGGGGTTGGCGCCTTCGCCGTCGTTGGCGTCTTGGGCGACGTACCCGCCGGTTTTGGCGTTGTAGCCGTTCCGCAGATAGAGGCGCGGCTTCGCGCCGCCGGCGTTCAGGTCGAGCGAGACGAACGAGCGGACGGGCAGGTTGATTTCGTAGTAGTCGGCGTGGAAGCGGGAGCCGGTGAAGTCGTCCCCGTGCGAAGGCTCTTCCGATTCGCAGTCCTCGGACCACGTCCCGGAGCGCGTCAGGCTGCCGTGGATTTCGCGCAGATGGGCTTTGACGGAGCAGGCGTTCGCGACGGGTTCGAGAGTGGTTGTGAACGCGCTGGGGTTGTTGCCCCAAGCCGAAATCGAGTACGCGCCGGTTTCCGCGGGTCCGTTGCTGGTGACTTCCAGCGTGTAAGTCCCCGGCTCCAGCTCGATGCGCGTCAAGCCGGCGTTGACGCCGGTTCCGCCGTCGTCGTCTTGGGCGATCACCTCGCCGTCGTCGGCGACCGCGCCCTCCATCAGATACATGTACGTGTTGACGGCGGTCGATGTCGACGTCACGGTCAGCAGGGGGTTGCCGGCGTCCATCGTCAGCTCGTAGAGATTGCCGTAGGCGTCCGGTCGGTTGCGTGAGCCGCATGTGTTCGCCAGCGATTCGGTGGCGCGGTCGACTTGGGTTGCGCCGATGGTTCCGAGGTCGTCGGGCGAGCTCGCGCAGACCGCCGGGTGCGGCGTCGGCGTTCTCGGCGGGGCGTTGACCGGCGTGGCGGCTTGGCCCGAGGGGACGGCGTTGACGCTTATCCGCATCCCGAAGGAGCCGGTTTGGACTTTGGGGTTGGGAATCGGGTAGATGTGCTGGCGGCGGGAGCCGGATCCCCAGCCCTGCATCACCATGGAGTGGGAGAGCTTCACGCCGGTTCCGCCGTCTCCGCCGTTGGAGTAGGTTGTGCCGGTGTCGTTGCGGAAAGTCAGGTTGACTTTTTGGTTGAAGTCGTAGGGGAAGAAGTCGATTTTGACCAGCGAGCGCGCGTTGGGTCGGAAGGCGACGAATTCGTTGCCGGCGTTGGTGCCGCAGGTGTCCCAGGCGGCTCTGGCGTAGGTGGTCGAGCCGTGGCTCAAGCCGATCATGCTGGAGCTGAAACCATGCTGGCAGGCGACTCCGGAGGACTTTACCGACGTGGTGATGTGCTGGCGCGAGATGTTGAAGGCGCCGTCGAATCCGGGGGCGTCTTTGAGGACTTCCAATGTGTAGGTTCCCGGTCCGAGGAACCACTCGATTCTTTGGGCGTTTTTCTGCCCCGCCGCCGTGGGGATTCGGTCGGCGTCGTACAGGGAGAAGCCCTCGACGTACTCCGTCCCGTCGCCGGACGCGCCTTTGGTGAGGAACAGGCGGTTGCCGCTTCCTCTGACTGTGATTATCGTGAACCAGTGATGCGTGGAGGCGATGGTGAAGTTGTAGAACTTGGCGTGTCTGCCGCCGATGCGGGCGGAGTCGCAGTCTTCGCTCCATGTCTGGTTGTTGTTGCTCGCGGTGCCGGCGGCGAGCGTCCCCAGGTCGGTAACGCAGTCGGCGCCGGAGATGTTGACGGCGCTGTAGCCGACGGAGAGGGTGAAGTTGCCGTCGGTGGAGCCGGCGGAGAGCGCTTGGATGGTGTAGGAGCCGGCGGGCAGGACGCGCCAGATGCGGGCGGGTTCGCCGATTCTGCCGTTGTCGTCGTGCAGGGAAGCGCCGGTCTGCGAGCCGCTGCGCACGCGGATTCCAAAGAACGCGCGGTCGTCGGACGACATGCGTATATCAAGGGCGGCGGTCGCCGTCGTGGTGAAGGAGTAGTACTGATTGAGGCAGGTCGCCGAGAAGGAGCCGGACGTCGGGGCGAGGTCGTCCGTGACGGTTCCGAGGTCTGTCAGGCATGGGTCGGGCGGCGCCTGCGTAGCCGCCGCCGGTATGACGGGGGAGACGCCGATGACGTCCCGCCGCTCGGAAAGGGCGCCGAGCAGGTCGGCGGGGACGTAGGCTTCGAGCCAAGTCCGCCCGCTGTAGTCGATGGGGACGCCGTTGCTTTCGAGGAAGGCTTGGGCGTCCGCGATGTCGCTTTGGGCGCGGACGGACACGGCGACCGAATCGCCGTCCGTCAGCGGGGCGTTGGACAGGGCGTCTTGCAGGGCGTTCGGCCCCATCCGCGCGCTAACCGCGACGGCGTCCAGCGCCGAGTCGAGGTTGGCGAAGGCGGGCGACGCCTTGACGCCGAAGATTGCCGGGTCGAGGTCGTCGGCGGCTTTGGTTGGGGCGCGCGGGTTGGCGTCGTCGTCCGGCGGGTAGTCGCGGACGGCGGCGCTGGGCGCGGCGGGTTCGCCGGCAGGGTTTGTGGTCTCCGCGCCGGGGGCGGGTTCGTCCGCGCCCCACGGCGGAGCGTCGACGAACAGCGCCCCGCCGCCGAAAACAACGGCGGCGAAGAGTCCGAGCGCGATGGAAGCCTTGATTACGCCACGAAAGGACGGCATGATAAAAATTCCCCCCCCCCCCCCCCCGCGTCACAGAAACCGAGCGGAAGGCGAAGCATTGATGACGATTTATCCCACTGTATGATATAGGGAAAGGGGGGAAGATGGCAATGCGGGTTTGGTTTGGTTTTTTGGGGCGGAGGGGTTTTTTGACGCAGAGGCGCAGAGGGGCGGAGGGGGCGCGGGGGGGTTTTGACGCAAAGGCGCGATGGGGCAATGGCGCAAAGGGGGTTGGCGCGGGGGCGCAAAGGGGGTTGGAGACGGATGAGGGTTTTTGGGGCGGGCGGGCTGGAGATGGGGGGATTCTCGCCCGCCCGTTTGGGGGGTTTGGGTTTCAGCGTCCGTTGATGCTGGGGGGCGGCTCGTCGAAGCGCTCGCCGCGCCTTTCGGCTTCGATGCGGCGGGCGTTCCAGGCGGTCCAGGCGGCGTGATTTTCGCGCATTTCGGCGCGACCCTCTTCTCTGCCTTCCACCCGGCCCCTTTCGAGCCGTTCTTGCGCGAAGCGCTCCCACGTCCTCATGATCAAGTCCCTCCCTTTCATTATCAGAAACGCCTGCAGGCCGGCGGCCACCGGGACAGCCGCCAGGCGGAGCAGGATGTTCGCCGCCATGTCCAGAGCGTCCCCGCTCGGCGGGGGTCTGAGCAAGACGTAGCATATCACAAAAAACTCGCCCAAAGCGCACAAGATGGCGAATATGTCGAAGTAGAGGTCGCTCCAGTTCGACGGAACGCTCAGCATGGACTGTCTGGATTGGTCGGCGGGGTTTGTCAATGGATACTCCCTGTTAGTTGGCGGTCGGATGGGGGGGTGTTGGGTTTATTGTAGCATGGGTTTTGACGCGGAGGCGCGGGGGCGCGGAGGAAACGCAGAGGGGGTTTTAACGCAATGGCGCGATGACGCTAGGGCGCAGAAGGGGTTATGTAAATAGAGATGGGGGGCGGGGGAGAATTATTGTCTCGCCCGCCCGGTTGGGGGTTTGGGTTTCGGTTTCAGCGTCCGTTGAGGCTGGGTGGCGGCTCGTCGAAGCGCTCGCCGCGCCTTTCGGCTTCAGTGCGGCGGGTGTTCCACGCGGTCCAGGCGGCGCGCTCCTCGGCGCGGCCCTCTTCGCGCCCCTCCGCGCGCTCCTTCGCCAGTTTCTGCCTCCGCTCGTCTAGGAATGTGATTGCCATTCTGCCCACCTTCTGGATTCCCGCCAGGATGATTATGGAAAGTATGGAGACCGCCGGGACGGCTACCGCGACTTCCCCCACTGTCGTCTGGATGACGTCCGCCAAGGCGTCGCGCTTTCCGCTTTCGTTCCAGTAAACGAAAACGGTCCACACGATGATCTGAATCGCCGTTATGCCCAGATGCCAGGGTCCGTAAACCCGTGCCAGGGATGATAGCCAGCTTTCCGGCGTTCGGTTTTCTCGGCTTTCGTCGTCGTTCGTTTGGCGGTTCATGTTCGCGCCCCCTTGAGTTTAGCATAACGATAGGGGGTTATCGGGGGCGCTGTCCATAACTAATTAGGGCTATTCGGGCGGGGCGGCGGCTAGGGCGTCTAGGCGGTCGGATAGGGATGTCTGGGCGAGTTCCAGGGCGTCCAGGCGGGCGTTCATTTCAGACATTTCGACGGTTAGGGCGTAGAAGTCCGCTCTGAGGTCGTTCATCATGTCCGCCCTAATCGCGTTGGCGCGCGCTTCGCTTTCCGCCCTGATTTCCGCGGCGCGCGCCTTGCTTGCCGCTGCGCGCGCTTCAACCTCCGCTGTGGACGCCCTGACCTCCGCCCCGAACGCCTTGATGTCGCTCCACATTTCAAGTTGCAGGGTGATCATGACGACTCCGAAGAGCAAGAGCAAGGCCATGGCGGGAATCTGCTTTTTCTCAATCCCCAAGAATTTCGCGTTGTCGGTTGCCATGTCGAGCGGCTCCTGTGAATGTTGGGTTTATTGTGGCATAGGTTTTGACGCAATGACGCAAAGACGCTAGGGCGCAATGGTTTTTTGACGCGGAGGCGCGAAGGCGCGGAGGTTCGCAGAGGGTTGTGGGGTTTTTAACGCAATGGCGCAATGGGGAAAATAATATAGGGCGGGGGGCGAGTTTTTTCGCTCGTCCCCCGCCCTTGCTTGTTTGGCGGTTTAGGCTACCCCAGCATCCCCCGCTGTCTTAGGGTGAAGTAGGCGCCGCCGCCTATTGCCGCCAGGACGGCGATGGCGATTATCGCTATCAGCGCGACGTTCGCGCCGCCGCCGGATTCCGGCTCCGGCGCGGGGGCCGGGGGCGGGGCGGCGGTCGGCGTCGGGTTGACTTCCGCCACTGCCGGCGGAACCGGCGTCGCGGGAGCCGCCGTCGCCGTCGCTTGCGCCACTATGATGGGCGGCGTCGCCGTCGGCGGAACGCTTGTCGCCGTCGGCTCCGGCGTCGCGGTCGGCGGCATTGGGGTCGCCGTGGGCGTCCAGGTCGCCGCCGGCTCGGTCGGCTGGCGCGTGGGCGTCGCCGTCGGCAGCCACGGCGTCGCCGTCGCCGTCGGCATGGGCGGCGCGGTGGGCTCCGGAGTGGCTGTCGGCATAGGCGTCGGAACCGGCGTCGCGGTCGGAACCGCGGTCGGCTCCGGCGTCGGCGTCGCCGTCGGCGGGGCGGTTTGGGCTATGGTCAGAACGTACTCGCTGAAGCGGTTCAGGCTGACGACGGCGTACACCGCGCCCGTCTCGTCCGTTTCGCAGTGGTGGCTGACGCGCTGCCAGCCGCCGTCGGCGCTTACGCGATAGACTCGCGCTCTGCCGTCGGCGCATGCCATGCCCAAGCCGACGGGCATGGCGAAGCGCAGGTTGACGCGCTGGGAGTACGTTATCTCCAGCGGCGTTTCGCCGCCGAGCGCGTAGGTGTCCAGGCTGACGGCGTTGGCGACGCGCTCGCCTTCGGGCGGGGCGCCCGCCAAGTCCGCGGCGGCGCGGCTGGCGACGGCTATCTCCACCGGCTGGTCCGTGGCGCCCTGCGGGACTACCACATAGACCGTCCTATCCGGCGTCGTGAACACCTGCGGCGCCGGCGTCGCGGCGGGCGCGGGCGTCGTTCCCGGCGTCGCGGCGGGCGGCGGCGGCGCGACCACCACCGGCGGCGCCACGGGCTGGCGCTCGCTCTCGCTCCGCGTCACGTCCAGGCGCACCGAGACTTCCCTATCGGACGTCCCGCTCGCGCGGATGGTCAGCGTACCCCGATATCTGCCTTCCGAAAGCCCTTCCGCGTTGGCGGTCACTCGGACGCTCTCGCGGTTGTTGCGTCCGGTCGAATCCTCCGAACTGGGCGACGCCGTCAGCCAGCGGGCGCTCGACGACACCGTGAACGACAGTCTGCCGCTCCCCGCGTTCCAGACCTCTATGGTTCGGGACGCGCGGACGTCGCCGTCCAAGTCCACCCCGAAGGATAGGCTGGTCGTCGACAAGCCTATGCGCGCGGAGCCGGTTCCGCCGCCGCCGGTTCCGCCGCCGCCGCCGCTGGATCCGCCGCTTCCGCCCGGCGTGGGCGTGCGCGGGGGTTGCGGGGCCGTTCCGGTTGCCGTTTTCGCGCCCAGCTCGGCGTTGGTCGGCGCGCTTAGGGCGACTCCGACCGTTTCGCCGGCGCGGACGCCGCTTAGCAGGCGCACGCGCGCCGTCTTGCGCGTTTCGCCGGGGGCGAATGAGATTGTGCCGTATGCCTCCGCGTAGCCGCTGCCCGCCGCGGCGCTGCCGGCGTCCGTCGTGCGGTATTCCACCGTGACGCGCTCTTCGCCGGCGGCGGATAGGCTCACGGGGAAGTTGAAGAACCTGCCCGACGAGGCGGTTTCCGCCCGCCGCGTCGACGCCACGCTCACGCTCGGCAGGTCGGGGGCGTTCAGGTCGTAGATGTACGCCGCGCCCTTCGCCAGGTCGTAGTAGGGGGCGCCGACCAGGGCGGCGCTTCCGTCTTCGCTCAGCGAGACGGCGGCGCCCATGTCGGAGACGGCGCGGGGGAATTCGTCCGTTCGCGGCGCGGTTAGATAGGCGGCGGTCGACGTGGACGTCTCCGTCGACCAGCCGGCGGGCGGCGACTCGAACAGGTAGGCGGCGCCGACGCGGTTGCGGACGTCGACTCCCCTTCTGTAGGCTCCTACCGCCAGGCGCGCGCCGTCCGCGCTGACCGCCAGGGACGCGCCGAAAGAGCCGCCCGCCGCGCCGTCTTCCGGAACTATCTTTCGGGCGTATAGCGTGTTCGACGCCGTCGACGCTATCGCGGACGTTCCCCAGCCGGCGTTCGGGCGCGCGAACACGTACACCGCGCCCGTATTGCCGTTGTCGTCGGGGGCGCCGACGAACAGCAGTCCGCCGTCGTCGCTCAGCGCCACTGATTCGCCCATCATGTCCAGCAGCTCCGCCCCCGTCCCTTCGGTCACTGTGACGCGGGCGGAGTCGGTTATCTCGACGTTGGTTCCCCAGCCGGCGTTCGGTCGGGTGAACACATAGGCGGCTCCGGCGAAGGACGAATCGGACGGCGCGCCGAGCGCCACGGTGTCGCCGTTGGCGCTGACCGCGAGCGCGCGACCGCTGTAAGACGACGCTCGGTTGGAAGTCAGCCGCGCGGCGTCGGAGGCGCTCAGCTGGGACGTTCCCCAGCCGCCGGACGGCATGGCGAACACATACGCCGCGCCGTAGTTGTCGGCGTGGTAGAGGTGAGCGCCGACCGCTATCAGGCTTCCGTCGCGGCTAATCGCGACGGCGTTGCCGAATCCGTCGCCCGACCCGCCGCTTATCAGTCTCGCGTAGCCGCCGGAGATAGCGCCGCCGCTTCCCCAGCCGCTGGACGGCTTGGTGAAGACATACGCCGTGCCGGCGCCCGTCCCCAGGCGGTCCCCGCCGCCGATGACGATGATTCCGCCGTCGCCGCTGACCGCGACCGATTCGGCGAATTCCTTGCCTTGACCGTCCACCCCCGGCGCGAGTTTGGTCGGCGTCTCGGTGGATAGTCCGCCGGACGGCGACGCGCCGCTGAACACGTAGGCGGCGCCGGCGTCCTGATAGTTGGCGACGGTGAACCCCGTTCCGACCGCCCTCGGCGCGCCCACGACCGCGGCGCTCTTGTCGCCGCTTATCGCCGCGGCGGAGCCGAAGGCGTCCGATTCGATCAGGTCCAAGGCGGTCCAGAGAGCGGTGTATGAGACGGTGGACGAGATGGACTCCGCGACGATGGCGTTGCCCTCCGCGTTGCGTCTCAGCGGCGACCCGAAGACAATGGCGTCGCCGCTGTCTCTGGCGGACACCGACCAGCCGGCGCCGGTGAGGTCCCCGCTGAATTCGCGGAGCGCGGTTGCGGATCTGGGCGCCGTGGACCAGGACGTCCCGCGGGCGAAGTGATAGACGGCGCCGCCGCCGCCGAGCGACATCGGCGCGCCCACCGCCACGGCGGTTCCCAACGAACCCATGGAGACGGAGCGTCCGAATTCGTCGCCGTATGCGCGGTCGGACGGGAGCAGCGACGTGGTCGGGGCGGAGCGGTCGCTCCACGCGCCGCTGCCCTTGATGAACACATGCGCCGCGCCGGTTCCGCCGTGGGCGTCCGCGGGCGCGCCTATGGCTATCTCTTCGCCGTCCGCGCTGGCGGACACAGAGAAGCCGAAACGGTCGCCCGGCGCGCCGCGCGCGTTGGTCAGAGCGCCGGTCGCCGAGGTGGGCCAGGCGAGGGGGGAGCCGGACGCCACGAAGATATGCGCCGCGCCCGCGCCGCCGTTCTCGCCCGGCGCGCCGACTATTAGCGTGGTGCTGTCGCCGCTGATGGAGACGGAAGTCCCGAAGGCGTCCCCGTCCGCCGCGCCGGTTCCGGCGGTGAGCTTGGCTGTGGGCGCCGAGGACGCCGCCCAAGTCCCGCCGGAGCGCGTGAATACGTAAGCGGCGCCCTTGCCGCTTTCGTCGCCGGGGGCGCCGACGGCGATGCGCGTGCCGTCCGCGTTCACCGAGACGGACGCGCCGAAGCGGTCGTCGTCGTTGGCGTCCGCGCTAGTCGCCTCTAGGGTGATGGACGAGCTCGCGTCCGCCCAGCCGGTGTTGGGTCTGGCGAATACGAACACGTTGCCGGTGTGGTCGCCCGGATAGCCGGGCGCGCCGACGGCGATTACGGAGCCGTCGCCGCTCATGGCGACGGAGTAGCCGAAATCGTCGGGCGGAAGCGCCCACGCGGGGGATAGCTCAATCGCCGCGTCGCCCCAGCTGCTGTTGTCGTTCACATAGGCGAAGCCGCTTCTGCCCGCGTCGCCCGGCGCGCCGTAAACCGCCTCCGTCCCGTTCGACCGCATGGAAACCGACCAGCCGGCGCGAGAGCCGTAAGCCGAATCGGAGCGCGTGAACGCGCGGGCGGCGGGGTCGAGCTTGGCGGCATGCAGCCGCGCCAGACCGTGGCCCCATTCGTTGTTGACGTCCGGGTCGTCCGTCGCCGGGTCGTCTCCGGACGCCAGGCGCCGCTCCGCGAAGTCGCGCAGATGCGCCGCCAGCGTCATCGGCGTCGCCGTCGGGTATTTCTGCTTCAGCAGCGCCGCCAGCCCCGCCACGTTCGCGGCGGCTTGGCTTGTGCCGGCGAAGGGCGCTCCGCCGGCGGCGGCGGACAGCGCCGATTCCGCGCCGACCACGTCGGGCTTGGTTCTGCCGTCCGCCGCGGGGCCCCTGGCGCTGTAGGGGGCTATGGAATCCGTCGCGTAGTAGGGCGCGGCGCCCACCGCGACCACGGCGGGGTTGCCGAACTCGGCGGGCGCGCCGACCGAGCGAACGCCGGCGGCGACCTCCAGCGGCAGGGCGCCGCCGAAGCTGCGGACTTGCACCCAGGCGGGGTCCGTCCCCGTGACCTGGCGCGCCACTAGGCGGTAGCCGCCCGGCTGAAGCGAAACGGTAATCGCCTCCAGCGGGCGGTGGCCGGCGGCGCCGGTCTGGAAGTTTTCGGATTTGCCGACGACGTTGTTGAGCGTGTCGACCAGGAACAAATCCATGTCCCTGTTGGACGCGCGCCAGACGTCTTCCCAGCGCATTTCGAAGGTATAGACGCCGGCGGTTTCGATGTTGACCGCGTTGGTTTCGTCGCCGGTCGCGAATTCGATGAGGTTGTCGGAATCGGCGTCGGCGTAGGCGGCGCTCCATGATGACACGGCGCCGTTGCCGGCGGCGTTGACCCAGAGGACGCCGGCGCGCGTGGCTTTGGCGACGGAGCGGCTGACGGCGTTTTCGCTGGGCGAGTCGCCGTTCGGCGCGCCGTCCCAGGGGAATGTGAGCGACACGTTGGCGATGTCGATGTCGTTGGCTATCATCCAATCGGCGGACGCCGCCAGTTCGCCGGGGGTTGTCGCGCGCGTCAGATAGAGCGCGGCGTCCGGGGCGACGTCGTGAACGGCTTCGGCAACGGACGCGCCGTGCGAGGAGCCGCTCGCGGCGGCGCTGAGGCAGTCGGAGGGTCCGGAGGCGCAGCGCTCGCCGGCGGGGGCGGGGAGTTCCGCGCCGATTAGGGCGCGGTAGCCCGCGAAGCCCTCGTCGAGGACGGCGATTTTGACGCCCTCGCCGCCGTAGCCGGCGGCGCGCCATTCGTCGACGTTGTGGACGTCCGGCGCGCCCTCGCCGGCGGGCGGCGAAAGCGCCGCCGCGACGGTGTAGGAGCCGCCGGACGCGCTCAGCGTGTAGCCGCCCTTGGGCAGATAGACCGTCTCGGACCAGTCGCGGGCGCGCGTCGTGTAGTCGGCGATGCGGTTTTGGTTGCTCGAGGCGGCTCTGAGGCGAACGGTCGCCGATCCGACGGACGAGAAAGCCGCCCGCGCGGGCTCGCTCAATGTGAACGAGTAGCTGCAAGAGCCCCTTCCGGCGCGCGCGAAGCCGCCGTCTAGGGGACCGAAGGTTCCGAGTGAGCCGGAGCAGCCGGATGCGACGTTCGCCACGCCGATTGTGAGGTCGTAGTCGTTCGCCAGGTCCGCGTCGTCCGGCTGGGCTACTTCTATAGTGTAGCGCCCCGCGTTCAGGACTTGTCGGATGCGGGCGAGGTCGGGGTTGGCGCCGGCGCCGTCGTTGGCGTCTTGGGCGACGTATCCGCCGGTTTTGGCGTTGTAGCCGTTCCGCAGGTAGAGGCGCGGATTGGCGCCGCCGGCGTTGGCGTCGATGGAGACGAACGAGCGGACGGGCAGGTTGATTTCGTAGTAGTCGGCGTGCATCCGGGCGCCGGTTTCGGCGTCCGCGTGGGAAGGCTCTTCGGACTGGCAGTCGCCGGACCAGGTTCCGGAGCGCGTCAGGCTGCCGTGGATTTCGCGCAGATGGGCTTTGACGGAGCAGGCGTTCGCGACCGCTTCGGCGGCGGCGGGGGCGGGCGTCTCCGGCGCGGCGGAAGTCGTGAGCGTGAACGCCCCGGTTTCCCGCGCGCCGTTGCTGGTGACTTCCAGCGAGTAAGTCCCCGGCTCCAGCGGGACGCCCGCGAGTTGGGCGTTGATTCCGGCTCCGCCGTCGTCGTCTTGGGCGATTATGTCGCCGTCGTCCGCGACCGCGCCCTCCATCAGGTAGATGTACGGGTTGACGGCGGTGGAATCGGCGGCGACTGTCAGATGCGTGTTCGGGTCGGCTATCGTCAGTTCGTAGAGATTGCCGTAGGCGTCCGGGCGGTTGCGGGAGCCGCAACTGGTTCCCAGCGAGTGGGTGCTGGTCACGGTGGCGGTCGTTCCGGCGGTTCCGAGGTCGGTCACTTCGGTCGCGCCGTCGCAGGCGTCCGGGTGCGGCGTGGGCGTTCGCGGCAGGTCGTTGACCGGCGTGGCGGCTTGGCCCGACGGGACGTTGGCGATGGTTACCCGCACGCCGACGTGGCCGGTGCTGGTTCTGTTGGGGGAGCCCTTCGCGATGATGGTTTTATCGCCGTTCTGCAACACCATGGAGTGGGAGACGTTTACGCCGACGGGCGCGTCTCCGTGTCTGGGGAAGAGCACCCCGGTGGATCTGCGGATGGACAGCTCGACTTTTTGGTTGAAGTCGTAGGGGAAGGTTTCGGCTGTGATCAGCCTCCGCGCGGAGGTGGAGAAGTTCAAGAGTTCGTCGTCGCCGCTGCTGGCGCAAGTGTTCCAGTCGATTCTGGCGTAGAACGTTCCGTTGCCCCTGGCGCCGAAGTTTTGCGCGCAGCCGACTCCGCCCGAATTCGCCACAGTGCCGACGAATGAGACGTCGAGGTTGAAGGCGCCTTCGGTTCCGGGGGCGTCTTTGGCGACTTCGATGGTGTAGTCGCCCGCGCCGAGGAACCACTCGATTCTTTCGCGGTTTTTCTGCCCGCCAATCGGCGGGATGCGTTCGGGGTCGGTCACGTCGAAGCCTTCGACGTATTCCGTCCCGTCGCCGGAGCCGCCTTTGGTGAGGAACAGCTGGGTTTCGCTTCCCCGAACGGTGGCTGAGGCGAACCAGTGATGGGTGGCGGAGACGGTGAATGTGTAGAACTTGGCGTGTCTGCCGCCGAGTTTGGCGGAGTCGCAGTCGGCGATCCAGGTCTGGTCGTATTCCGTCCAGGCTGTTGACGAGCTCGCCGTTCCCAGGTCGTTCACGCAGTCCGCGCCGGTTATGTTGACGGTACTGTAGCCCATCGTGAGGGTGAAGTTGCCGCTGGTCGCTCCGCTGGCGGTGGTGGCGGCGATGGTGTAAGTCCCCGCCGGCAGGATTTCGTGGATGCCGATGTCGGATTCCGCGCCGCCGTCCACCTCGAACAGGGGCGCGGCGGTCCGCTCGTCCGCGCCGCTCCGCAGGATGAGATAGGGTCCGTTGGCTTCGAGGCCTATGTTGACGGCGGCGGTCGCCGTCGTGGTGAACTGGTAGTACTGCGTCGAGCAGGTGGAAGTCCAAGTCCCCGTCTGGTCGGCGAGGTCCGCCGAGACGGTTCCGAGGTCGGTGAGGGCGCAAGTCGTCTGCGTAGCCGCCGCCGGGATGATGGGGGAGACGCCGATGACGTCCGCGCGCTCGGAAAGCGCCCCCAGCAAGCCGGCGGGGACGTAGGCTTCGAGCCAAGTCCGCCCGCTGTAATCTATAGAGACGCCGTTGCTTTCCAGGAAGGCTTGGGCGTCCGAGATGTCCGTTTGGGCGCGGACGGACACGGCGACCGAATCGCCGTCCGTCAGCGGGGCGTTGGCGAGGGCGTCTTGGAGCGCTCCGCCGCCCATTCTCGCGCCGGTCGCGACGGCGTCCAGCGACGAGTCGAGATTGGCGAAGGCGGGCGCGGCTTTGGGCCCGAAGAGCGCCGGGTCAAGGTCGTCGGCGGCGCGGGCGGGCGCGCGGGGGTTGTCGGCGTCGTCCGGCGGCGCGGAGTCGCGGACGGCGGCGATGGGCGCGGCGGGTTCGCCGGCAGGGTTTGTGGTCTCCGCGCCGGGGGCGGGTTCGTCCGCGCCCCACGGCGGAGCGTCGACGAACAGCGCCCCGCCGCCGAAAACAACGGCGGCGAAGAGTCCGAGCGCGATGGAAGCCTTGATTACGCCACGAAAGGACGGCATGATAAAAATTCCCCCCCCCCCCCCCCCCGCGTCACAGAAACCGAGCGGGCGGCGAAGCATTGATGATGATTTATCCCACTGTATGATACACGCGAAAGGGGGAAGATGGCAATGCGGTTTGGGTTTGGTTTTTAGGGGCGGAGGGGGCGGGGGGTTTGACGCGGAGGCGCAAAGGCGCAGAGGGGCGCGGAGGGTTTGGGGAAGGTTTTAACGCAATGGCGCAATGACGCTAGGGCGCAAAGGGGGGTTATATAAATAGAGATGGGGGCGGGTGAGAATCATTGTCTCGCCCGCCCTGTTTGGGTTTGGGTTTCAGCGTCCGTTGAGGCTGGGGGGCGGCTCGTCGAAGCGCTCGCCGCGCCTTTCGGCTTCGATGCGGCGGTTGTTCCAGGCGGTCCAGGCGGCGTGGGTTTCTTGGGTCGCCTCGGCGCGTCCTTCTTCTCTGCCTTCCACCCGGCCCCTTTCGAGCCGTTCTTGGGCGAAGCGCTCCCACGTTCTCATGATCAAGTCCCTCCCTTTCATTATCAGAAACGCCTGCAGGCCGGCGGCCACCGGGACAGCCGCCAGGCGGAGCAGGATGTTCGCGGAGTTTTCAACGCAACGGCGCGAAGGCGCGGGGGCGCAATGGGGTTTTTGGCGCGGAGGGGCGCGAGGGGCGGCTTACTCGCTCTTGCCGTTGCCGTTCTCGCTGAGTTCCGACAGGATTTCGTCCAGCCTGGCGTCGGCGTCGCGGTCGCCCTTCTCGTCGTCGTCGCGCTGGGCGAGGCGCTCTCTGATGCGGCGGACGGCGAGCTGGGCGCCGATTTCGACGCCCTCGCGCCTGCCTTCTTGCAAGCCCTCTTCCCTGCCTTCTTCCCTGCCTTCCGCCCGGCCCCTTTCGAGCCGTTCTTGGGCGAAGCGCTCCCACGTTCTCATGATCAAGTCCCTCCCTTTCATTATCAGAAACGCCTGCAGTCCGGCGACTACGGGGACAGCCGCCAGGCGGAGCAGGATGTTCGCGGAGTTTTCAACGCAATGGCGCGAAGGCGCGAGGGCGCAATGGGGTTTTTGGCGCGGAGGCGCGCGAGGGGCGGCTTACTCGCTCTTGCCGTTGCCGTTCTCGCTGAGTTCCGACAGGATTTCGTCCAGCCAGGCGTCGCGGTCGCCCTTCTCGTCGTCGTCGCGCTGGGCGAGGCGCTCTCTGATGCGGCGCACGGCGAGTTGGGCGCCGATTTCGACGCCCTCGCGCCTGCCTTCTTCCCTGCCTTCTCTTCTGCCCCTTTCGAGCCGTTCTTGGGCGAAGCGCTCCCACGTCCTCATGATCAAGTCCCTCCCTTTCATTATCAGAAACGCCTGCAAGCCGGCGGCCACCGGGACAGCCGCCAGGCGGAGCAGGATGTTCGCCGCCATGTCCAGAGCGTCCCCGCTCGGCGGGGGTCTGAGTATGACATAGCATATCACAAAAAACTCGCCCAAAGCGCACAAGATGGCGAATATGTCGAAGTAGAGGTCGCTCCAGTTCGACGGGACGCTCAGCATGGACTGTCGGGATCGGTCGTCGGGGTTTGCGGTGTTCTGCATGTCGTTAGCCTCCCGGTGGGGATTGTAGCATATTTTTGACGCGGAGGCGCGGGGGCGCGGAGGGAGCGCGGAGGGGGTTTTAACGCTAGGGCGCAATGACGCTAGGGCGCAAAGGGGGGTTATATAAATAGAAATGGGGGCGGGGGGAATCATTGTCTCGCCCGCCCGGTTTGGTTTTGGGTTTCAGCGTCCGTTGATGCTGGGGGGCGGCTCGTCGAAGCGCTCGCCGCGCTTTTCTGCTTGGATGCGGCGGCTGTTCCAGGCGGTCCAGGCGGCGCGCTCCTCGGCGCGCGCCTTTTCGATTTCTTCGCGCATCTTTTCAATTTCGGCGCGCATCTCGGCGCGCATCTCTTCGCGCCCCTCTTCGCGCGCCGTCTCTATTCTCTTTCTCCGCTCGTCTAGGAATGTGAAAGCCATTCTGCCTACCTTTTCGATTCCCACTAGGGTGATTATGGAAAGTATGGAGCTGCCCGGGACGCCCAGCAGCATCTTCTCCACCGTCGTCTGCACGACGTCCGCCCAGGCGTCTTGCTTGCCGCTTTCGTTCCAGTACACGAAGGCGGTCCACGCCGCGCTCTGAATCGCCGTTATGCCCAGATGCCAGGGTCCGTAAACCCGCGCCAGGGACGATAGCCAACTTTCTGTCTGTCGGTTTTCGTCGTCGTTCGTTTGGCGGTTCATGTTCGCGCCCCCTAGATTTTATCATAAGATAGGGGGTTCGCGGGGGCGCTGTCCATAAGCGGATAGGGGCGGGCGTCCTCATCTTAGCCATTCTCCCGTCAGGGGAGAATGGATGCGTTGGTTGCGATACGCTCTTGTTTTCGGCGGGCATGCCCCCGCCCAGCAGACGCGCTTTTCCACGCGCCCATGCCCTTTGTTCACCGTATTATGGCAGCCCATGGCGTCTATCGCCGCTACGCGGCCTTCGAGCTCCAGCGACTTCAGCAGCTTGGGGATGGCGGCTGTCTCGTTGGAGCGGTCGCCGGTTTTCACTTGTCCGAGCGCCGCGACGTTCTCGGACGCCCACGCGCTCGCCATGCGGACGGCGGATTTGCCGTTCGCATGGTCGGCGGAGCGGCGAACGGTCTTGCCGTCTATGGCGGCGACTTCTCCGCGCGGGAGTTGGCGGACCTCCTTCGTCCAGGATATGAACGGCTCATGAAGGCGCTTGGGGGCGAGCATCGCGAAAACGCCCCCGAAAGCGTCGCGGGACGGGATTCCGTTCGGCAGTTCGAGGAATCCCTGAACCGGTCGATTTTGGCGTTTCCGAAGGTTTGGATGTCGCCCCGGTTGTCCGCTCCGCGGATGACGGCGCAGACGGCTGCGGCGACGATGTCGCCGCAGCTTGTGTTTTTTGGCGCGCTCCGCTCGCGGGTCTTCGACGTCCGCGAAATGCTTTATGATGGACATGCGCGCCGGATGAGTCTTTTCCATATGGCGGCTCCTTCCGATGCGGGCCGCCGCCATTCCAGCGCTTTTCTTGTACTTTGTTTTGTTTAAATGCGATTGCCCCGCGCCGCCCACCGCCCAAAAGCCTATCCCGCATCCCGACAAACTGCTACACTCCAAACCGACAATTCCGAAAAGCCGAACGGCGCGGGAGGGAAAGCGTGAACGGATACGAACTGAAGCGAAAGACCAAAGCCGGCGGCATCGTCTATGGGACGATGCTGAGCGTGAGCCGCAATCCGCGCTGGACCGCCCCCATGTCCGCCTTCGGGCTGGATTACGTGATCATCGACAGCGAACACTCGCCCAGGGGCCGCTCCGAAATGGCGGACTTCATCGCCGCCTTCACTTTCAGCGGCGTCGCGCCCATTGTGCGGATTCCGATACCCGATTCGCACTACGTCACCATGGCGCTGGACGCCGGCGCGCACGGCGTTCTCGCGCCCTACTGCGAGACGGCGGACGAAGTGAGCGAAGTCGTCGCCGCCGCGAAGTGGCGCCCGCTTAAGGGCGCCATGGTTCGCCAAGTCATGGAGACGGGCGAGTTCCCCTCGCAGGCGACCAAAGAGTATCTGGAAGAGCGCAACCGAAACAGCGTCTGCATAATCGGCATCGAAAGCGTGGCTGCGATTGAAAATCTGGACAACATACTGCAAGTTGGCGGCATAGACGCGGTGTTCGTCGGCCCCAACGACCTGAGCATCACGCTGGGCATCCCCGACCAGTACGACCATCCCGATTACGAAGCGGCGCTGCGCGAGGTGTTGCGCCTCTGCCAAAAGCACGGCGTCCCCAACCTGTTTCACCATCAGACGGTGGAGCTGACCGCGAAATGGCTGCGCGAGGGCGTCCGATTCGTGCTGTACAGCTCGGACGCGCGCGAGATGCACAACGGCTTCCGCGAGGATTTCGGGCGCATCAGAGCGGTGGGCGCGGAGTTGGAAGGCGTCGCCGCGGAGGACGTGGGCGAGTCGGAAGAGGTCATCTAGCGCGGGCGCGGGCGGACGAAACGAACGGCGGCGGATTGGGGGAGCCGGCTGAACGCCCTCAGCCGCCGCCAACAACCATCCCCAAACGCGCCCCCGCAAGAAGCGTCCATCCGAGAACGATTCTCGCCCGCCGCCAAGCCCTTTGCGCCTCCGCGCCTTTGCGTTAAAATCCCATCTCGGATAAAGCAGACGCCGAGGGGTGAAAACATGCCGAACGCCGCCGCCAAGCCAGGCGAAGTCCAGACCGTCTTGGGCGCGGTCGAGCCGTCCGCGCTCGGACCGACCACCACCCACGAACACCTGATAATCGACTTCCGCTTCATGTACAAGCCGCCGGACGACCCGGCGGACGCGGCGAAGGCGCGTGAGGCGATAACGCTCGAAAACAGGGGTTGGGTCGCCTACAACCACTATTCGAACATCGAAAACCTGTGGGTGGTTCAGCAGGGCGTGGCGGTCGAAGAGGCGCGCGCCTTCAAGCGGGCGGGCGGCGGCGCGATTGTGGACGCCACGACCATCGGCATCGGGCGCGACCCGCTGGCGCTGGCGCGAATATCGCGCGAGGCGGGAATCCACGTCGTCATGGGCGCGGGGTTTTACGTCGACGCCGTCCATCCCGCCGACATGGATTCGCGCTCCGAAGACGACCTGGCGCGCCGCATCATAGCCGACATCCGCGAGGGCGCGGACGATACGGGAATCCGCGCCGGCGTCATCGGCGAAGTGGGCTGCACTTGGCCGCTCGCGGCGAACGAGCGCAAATCGCTCCGCGCATCCGCCGCCGCCCAGCGCGAAACCGGCGCGGCGATTCTCATTCATCCCGGACGCCATGAGACCGCGCCGATGGAGATACTCGACGTTCTCGACAACGCCGGCGCGGACATAAGCCGCGTGATTATGGGACACCTAGACCGCACGGTTTCGGATTTCGAGACGCTGCGCTCGCTCGCCGCGACGGGCTGCTTTCTTGAGTGGGATCTGTTCGGCAACGAATCCAGCCACTACCCGCTGGCGAACATGGACATGCCGTCCGACGCCCAGCGCATGGACGCCGTAAAGCGCGCGATTGACGAGCTGGGTTGCGCCGACCGCGTCGTTCTCGCGCAGGACATTTGCACGCGCCACCGCCTGACGCGCTACGGCGGACACGGCTACGGGCATTTGTTCGAGAACATCGTCCCTCGCATGCGGCGGCGCGGATTCTCGGAATCGCAAATCCGCGCTCTGACCCAAGACAACGCGGCGCGGATTCTGGCGTTCGCCTAAGCGCGCCGCCCGTTCGCCGGGGCGGGGCGTCCGTTCGCCGAAGCGCGGCGTATCTTCGGCTACCCGAATTTTTGGAAACTTCCGAAAATTCGCCCGCAAAATCGTCAAAATTGGACTTGATTTCGCGCCGTCAAGCATGAATAATTATTCAAGAATCTTCTGATTCGCCCCTTAGCGGACGGCTCGTAACGTGTCTCAAGGAACACGCTCTGCGCGCCATCCCCGTTCGATGGACAGGTTGAGTTTGACGCGGAGCATGATTCCTTGAACATCCGAGAAACGTCGCGTTCTCGCGGCGTCCCCACGCCTATCGCCGTTCCGACCGACGAGCGGCTCCAGAACGAAGTCCAGTCCGAAGCCCTGCCCGAAATCCGCGCCGAAGTCCAGCCCGAAATCCACGCCGACTTGAGCGCGGCGCCGGACGTCCTGAGCCTTGTGCCGCCGCCCGGCGCGGAGGCGGTCGCCCCGCCGGAAGTGGCGGGCATCGAGCCGCCGTCCGCGCCCGCGCCGTCGCCCCAAGAGTTGCTCGATGAGGTGAAAAGCCTGGTCTCGGCGGATTCGGCGGCGGCGGAGCTGACGGGGGCGATAGACACGTCGCCGCCCGCGCCGCCGGCGGTCATAGCGCCGCCGCGCCCCAAGAGGCGCCTGCGGACGCCCCGCGTCCACGTCCCGAAGCCCAAAATGCGCCCGATTCGCATGCCGGCGCGCGTCCGCACCTTCGATTCGTTCCAGTACGGCGACTACGTTCTGCTGTGGCTGGCGACGGCGTTCTCGTCGGGCGGCTTCTGGCTTCAGCAGGTCATAGTGGGCTGGCTCGCCTACGAAGTCACCCGCTCGGCGCTTTGGACGAGCCTGGCGCTGGGCTTGGACGCGCTGCCGATTCTGTTCGTGGGCCCGCTCGGCGGGCTGCTGGTGGACAAGTTCGACCGCCGCAAGCTCATGGCGGGCATCTACGCCTACCAAGCCGCCGTCACGACGGCGTTCGCCGCCGTCGTGCTGCTGGGGGCGCTGCAGACGTGGCACATCTTCGCCTTCATCTTCTTCATGGGGCTGTCTTGGGTCATCAGCGACCCGGCGCGCATGTCGCTGATACCGAACATCGTGCCGCGCGAGCGCCTGGTCAACGCCTTCGCGCTGAATTCGATGGCGTTCAGCGTGACGCGGCTGGCGGCGCCGGCGGTCGGCGGGTTGCTGATAGCCGGCGCCGGCGCGGGGTACGCCCTGGCGCTGGAAGTCGCCCTCCAGCTCTGCGCGGTCGCGGCGGTCTTGCCGATGCGCGTCTCGGCGTCCCATCGCGCCGCCCTGCGCGCCAAAGACGTCTTCCGCGACCTCGCCGAAGGCGCGCGATACGTGATGGGGCAGCCGGTGATGCTCATGCTGTTCGCCTTCACCGGGCTGCACGCGGTTCTGGTGATGCCGTCCATACAGGGGCTGATGCCGGTGTACGCGGCGGAGGTGTTCGGGGTGGACGCGCGCGGGCTTGGGCTGCTGCTGTCGGCGGTGGGCGCGGGCTCCACGCTCGGCACGTTCGCGCTGGCGTCCATAGGCGACTTGCGCGCGAAGGGCGCGGCGATTCTGGCGAGCGCCTTCGCGGTGTCCATAGCCGCCCTCGCCTTCTCGGTCAACGGCATGTTCCAAACCGCCTACGTCAACCTGATGCTGCTCAGCGCGGCGACGATGGTTTCGTTCTCGGTCAGCGGCGCCGTGCTGCAGGGGACGGTTTCGGACGAGTTCCGCGGGCGCGTCTCCGGGCTTTACATGATAACCTGGGGGCTGTATCCGTTCGGAAGCCTCGCCAGCGGGTATCTAGCCGACCGTCTGGGCGCGCCGCACGCCACGCAGATAGCGGGCGTTCTGCTCATCGCCGCGGTCGGGTTCGTCGCTTGGAAGTTCCGCCGTCTGTGGCGACAGATTTAGCCGGAAACTTGGGGCGGAGCGCCCGCCGCCGACTCGGCGCGCTTCGCCTCTTCCCACAGCGCCTCTTTGCCGCTCATGGGGAGCGACTCGAAATCCAATCCGCGCTCCCTCGCCACGCGCTCCATGCCGGTGAATCGCGCGTAAAACTTGCGGTTCGCCCCGCGCAGGGCGGTTTCGGCTTCGATGCCCATCCAGCGCGCGGCGTTGACCACGGAGAAGATGAGGTCGCCCAGCTCGGCTTCGCGCTCCGAATCGGACTCCGCGGCTTCCAACTCGCGCAGCTCTTCCGTCGCCTTCCGGAGGACGCCTTCCGCGTCGTCCCAGTCGAACCCCATTCGCGCCGCCCTGCCCTGAACGGCTTGGGCGTAGGCGAGCGCCGGCATGACTTTGGGGACGCCGTCGAGTATGGAGCGGTCTTCCTCTTTCATCTCGGCGCGCTTGAGGGCGTCCCAGCGCGGGACGGCTTCCGCCGCGTCCGCAAGTTCGGCGTCCCCGAACACGTGGGGATGCCGCCGAACGAGCTTGTCGATGACGCCGCCGCAGACTTCCGCGCCGCCGAAGCGTCCGCCGGCTTCGGCGATTTTGGTCTGAAAGGCGATATGGAACAGGACGTCGCCCATCTCCTCCATTATCTTGGCGTCGTCGCCTTCCTCAATCGCTTCCACCAGCTCGTAGCACTCTTCAAGAAAGAGATGCTTGAGGGTGTCGAAGGTCTGCTCTCTGTCCCAGGGGCAGCCGTCGGGTCCGAGCAGGGCGGCGACGACTTGGCGCAAGCCGTCGAAAGTGGGCGGGAACTGCGGTCGGTCGGGCAATTTTCTTCTCCTGCGGGCTTATGATTCAGGCAATGGGGTTTGACACCGAATCGGGCGCGTCTCTAACATGCTAAACCATGTCGCCCCGATTGAAAATCGCCCCTCCGGTTCGGATTGCGGCGGGAGCCGCGTTCATCGCGCTGGTTCCGCTGTTTCTAATCGCCTTCAACGCGCGGTGGGTCATCAACTTCCCGCCGCTGTACTCATACGGTTTCGACCGATACGGCGTCTCGGACTACACGGGCATAGAGCGGGACGAGTTGATAGCCGCCGGCAAGCGGATACGCGACTATTTCAGCGACGGCTCGGAGTTGCTGACAATCCCCGCGACCGTTCGCGGCGTCCGCGTCCGCAACCTGTACAACGAGCGCGAAGTGCTGCACATGCGCGACGTCAAGGGGCTTGTGCGAGGGGTGTACCGCGCGTCGGAGATAAGCGGTCTGCTGATTGCGCTGATAGCCGCCGTCGGGTTCGCCGAGCGCGGACGCGCCTTCGCGCCGGTCTTGGCGCGCCTGCTCGCGTGGGGCGGCGGCGCGACGCTGGCGCTGGCGGTCGCCGTCGGAATCGGCGCGGTCTTGGGCTTCGACCGTCTGTTTCTGGCGTTCCACCTCATCAGCTTCAGCAACGACCTCTGGATGCTCGACCCCAGGCGCGACTACCTCATAGCGATGTTCCCGCAGGGGTTCTTCTTCGACGCCACAATGCTCATCGCGCTGTCGGTAGTGGCGCAGGCGGCGTTGCTGACGGCGGCTCCCCCGCTCGCCGCCGCGACGGCGCGACGGAAGAAATCGCCGCGCGCGGACAATCGCGCGGAGCGGAGACGGGCGTCTCGCTGAGCGGGATGAATCCGAGCGCAAAAGCCGAGAAGGGGGAAGAAAGAAGTTGGTGGGCCCGGCAGGGATCGAACCTGCGACCAATCGGTTATGAGCCGACCGCTCTACCACTGAGCTACAGGCCCGCGCGGACCGCCGTCGGGCGGCGCGAGTGGCAGTATGAATCCTAGCCCAGACGGGGGGATGGTGTCAAGGGCGGGCGCGGGCGCGCCCGGCGGCGGGGGCGCCCTCATCATATGCTTCTCCGGTTAAGGGTTTGCAAGGGGCATGTTCGGCGGACTTAGGCGCGGATTGGACGCTTTTCGCTAATTCCGCGCCCCCGCCCCTCCGTCATTCCCGCGAAAGCGGGAATCCAGAAAAGGCGGCGGGCGCCGATTACGAACCGAAAATAGCGGTGAAATCGCTATGGGAACACTGCCTAGCAGTGTTCCCATCCCTGTTCAAGACGCTCCCTCACCTTGTTTGTTGCAAGCCGCCAGAAAGCTGAGACTTCGACGATGTCCAACGCATTTCCCAAGTCCCTTACGAAAAGCCTCACTTCTTCAGAGCACATGTTGCGCCTTGCGTTCGCATCCGTCGCCTGCTCCCGCCAGTTATTCATGGCTTTGATTTTGTCCGCGTTATCGGCCTTCAGCGCCGCGTTCGCGTCGAGAGCCGCCTTCAAGTCCGAATTCGTTGAGTCGAGCGCCGCGTTTGCCGTCTCCAGTTCGGATTCCAACCCCTCTGCCTGCATCCGCGCATCCGTCAAATCCGACTTCGCCGCGTCAAGTGCCGCGTTCGCCGTCTCCAGTTCGGACTCGAATCCATCGGCTTGCGCCCGGGCGTCCGTCAAATCCGATTTCGCCGCGTCAAGCGCCGCGTTCGCCGTCTCTAGTTCGGAGTTCGTTGCCGCATGCGCTATCCGCTCGGCGTCCAGGGCATCTGCCAGCCCCGCGCGTCCGTCGCGCGCGCTTTCAAGTTCGGAGTTCGTTGTCGCGCGCGCCGTCCGTTCGGCGTCAAGCGCCGCGTTCGCCGTCTCCAGTTCGGAGTTCGCCGCTGTCAAGGCGGTCTGCAATTCAGCGTTCGCCATTCGTTCGGATTCCAATTGCAGGTTCGCCGATTGGAGTTTCGCGTCCAACTGTCTGTTCGACGATTCCAACTCGCTAACCTTCGTTTGGTCGGAATCCAACGCCGTATCCGTATCCGCGCTCGCTGTCCGCGCGGCGTCCGATGCAGACTCCATTTCGTCAACCTTCGTTGCGTTCGCTGTTCGCTCGGATTCAAACGCGGTCGCGAGGGCGGAGGTCTTCATCCGTTCGGCGTTCAACTCCGTCGTCAACTCGGCTATCTTCGCGCGCGCGGCGGCGAGGTCTGTCGCCAGCGCCGCGACATTCTGCCGCTCGGCGTCCGCGGCGGCGTTCTTTTCCCGCTCCGTCTCCAACTCCGACGTCAGGGACGCGACCCGCGCTTCAAGTTCAGATGTCCGGCTGTCGCAAGCGACCGCCCCTATCAGCGCGACCAACGCGACAGCAATTATTCCGACGATTTTCATTCGCGTTCCCCTATGCAGCGTTGACATAAGGATGGATTGGAAGATTATCGCGCCCAAACCCCCGATTCCCGCCCCCGCTTCCGCGAGGGCGGCGTTCTTTCGCGGGAATGACGGGGGAACCGCCGATAGGCGAATCGCCGTCAGCCGATTTCCGTCACGCGCCCCGTCGGGTCCGCCGCCGACAGCGCGGGGGGATTGTGTCCGGAGTGGATGAGATCAGCCAGCATGTTCGCCGCCATTGGCCCGCGCCCGAAGCCGGAGCTCGCCAAGCCGCCCACTATGTAGAGATTGTCGCGCAGGGGGATTTTCCCGATGAGCGGGTCGCCGTCCAGCGAGAAGGGCATCAGCCCCGACCACGTCCGCGCGATGGGCAAGCGCGATAGGAACGGCAGAATCTCGGCGGCGTGTCCTCGGTTGACTTCCACGCCGGCGGCGTCCACAGTCTTGTCGAAACCGACAGGGCGGCGGTCTCCGCCGAAAATGATTTCGCCGTTGCGCCGCTGGCGTCCGTAGAGATGGCGCGTATGGCGATTGCCGTTTCGGTGGGTGAGGTCGGGCGGCGTGTCTTCGTCCCGTCCGTCGTCCGCGCTCCAGTCGCGGGCGGATTCGGCGGCGGATATGGTTTGGAAGACGCTCGGAGGAACGGCGTCCGTCGCCCACATTTGCCCCTGTACTGGTTGGATTGGGATACGCAAGCCCATCATCTCGCCAATCCGCGCCGACCAGGCGCCGGCGGCGATGACCAGCGTTCGGCAACGCATTTCGCCGCCGTTCGCGGACGCCCGCCAGCCGCCGTCGGAAGTCGGCGCCGCGGACTCGACGGCGCGCCCTGTGAAAATCCGCGCCCCTTCGCGCTCGGCGGCGCGGGCGAAGGCGCGGGTGGCTTTCACCGGGTCCGCCTGCGCCCGAAGGGGCGTGAACATGCAGCCGGGAAGGTTCGGGTTTATCTCCGGCTCCATGGCGCGCGCCTGGCGGGCGGTGACGATTTCCACGCTCAGCCCGCGCCCGCGCATCTCGCGGACGCGCTCGCCCATGTAGTCGAGCTGCGCGGCGGTCTGTATGGCGGTGAGCGCGCCGGACTGGCGGAATTCAATGTCGCATCCCAGATCGAACTGCAACTCAATGAACAGCTGCAGGCTGCCCATTGTGAGATATGCTTCAAGGTCGGGGACGTCGCCCCATCCCGCCGCGCCTATTTGGCCCGCGTTGGCGCCGGACGCTTCGCCCGCGATTTCGCCGCGCTCGACGAGGGCGACGTCGCGCCCGCGCCGCGCGAGATAGAGCGCCGCCGCCGCCCCCGCGATTCCGCCGCCGATGATGAGCGTTTCGGATTCGGACATGTCCCCGCTCCCCCCGCGCGTTTCGCGGACGCTACCCGCGCGCCCGCCTGTCGGTGAACGCCCGCAGCAGATGCCCCTCGCCGGTGGTCACGTACAGGGTCGAAAGGTCTTCGCCGCCGAAGGCGCAGTTGGTGGGTCGGTCGACGTTCAGCGGATGAGTTTCCAAGACTTCGCCGGACGGCGAGAAGACGTATATCATCGGCCCCGGCCCGCTTTCGCGGAAGCCGGCGGTGGCTACGATGTTGCCTTCGGCGTCCAGGCACATGCCGTCTATGCCGCGATGCGCTCCGAAGTCGTGCAGCACTTCGCCTTCGCCCAGCGCGCCGCCGTCTTTGACGGGGTAGGCGCGGAGTTCGCGCTTCTCGTCCGGCAACCGCCCGCTCTGGGCGACGTACAGCACGCTGTAATCCAGCGAAAACAGCAACCCGTTGGGGCGCGTCGTGTCGAATGTGACGCGGGCGACCGACCAGCCGCCGGCGCCGTCCGGGTCGAGCCGGTAAACGGAATCGTGTTCCAGCTCTTTGTTGGAGCGGTCTTCGGACCACGCGCCGCCCGCGCCTTCATAGAACGGGTCGGTGAACCAGACGCGCCCGCTCGGATCAACGGCGAGGTCGTTGGGGACGTTGAACTTGCGCCCCTCGAAGTTGTCGGCGAGGACGGTCGCGCTCCCGTCGGCTTCGTAGCGGACGACGCGCCGCGCGCCGCCTTCGCAGGCGAGCAGGGCGCCGTCCGCCGCCAGCGCCAGCCCGTTGGCGTTGTTCGTCCCCTCTTTATGGATGTCGGACGCCCGCGCCGCCGGGTCGTAGCGCATGATGTAGCCGGCGGGGATGAATGTGAACAGCAGAGCGCCGCCGTCCCAGACGGGTCCTTCGGTCGTTCCGCCGTACGGTCCGTTTACGTTGGTGAAGTTCCAGGGCAATGGGGTAGTTCCTTTCGTGTTGCGGCTTGTTCCGGTCGGCGGCGCAAAGCGTCCCGCGCCTTCCGCCGCGCGCGGGCATTATACACATTTTCCGCGAACGCGCGGGCGAGGATTGGCAATCGGTCAAACCCGAAAGCAAGTCGGGGCGCTATAATATCGGAATCTTATCTTGGAGTCGCGGCGCTGGTTCCGGTCAAGGACGCGGAGCGCGAACCCATCTCGGCGGAGTGGACGGCGTCCGCATAAAACCCCGCGCCCTAATCGTTGGAGATGGCGACCAACCCCGTTCCGCCTTCGTAAACCATGGTGAAGTTGCTGAGAAAATCCCTTCCCAGCAGGGCGAAGTACGGCTGTCCGCCGGCGGTGAGGTGGGCGGCGGTGAAACTTCCGCTCATGACGAAATCCAGGTCAGGAACGTATATCTGCGCCGAGTGGACATTGACCGCGGCGACTCCGTGCGGGCTGGACATCATCCGAGTCTCAACCACGGGCAAGCCCAAGCCCTCGGCTATTCTGGAGTCGACGCAACTATTCTCCGCGCCAGTGTCCACCAGAGCCTGAAGCGGGATGGCGGGAATGTTCGGGCGGCCAGGCTGGCCGTCTCGATACGCGCGGTCGTATCCCACATGGACATACAGAACGGGGCCTTCGCGCGCAAGCCGCTCGCGGCCCGGAAGTCCGCTCAGGCCATCGTTGAACCCGGCGTTAGCGGTCGGCATCTTGGCGAACCGGCGGCATCGCGTAAGACGGCAGGGTTATGTAGCGGGACGCGCCCACCTGCCTAATCAGGTAGGGGCCGCGCCCGAAACGGCGGCTCGCCTCGCTCACGGCATTGCTGTCGGTGTCGAACGCGCCCGCCAACTCGCCGCCGTGAAAGACGACCCACTTGCCGAAGTAGTCCGACTCCAGAACGTCTTGCATGCCCTCGTAAGCGGCGATTTCCGGGGCCAGTTTAGCTCTCTCCTCCTCTTCCTTTTTCATCTCGCTGGACGGCGAGGTTCCGTAGCGGACCACGCCCGCCAGCCTAATCAGGCAACGACTGGGCCAGAATCGGAGGTGCGCCTCGCCCGCCGCGCGGCGGAAGTCGTCGAACGCCCCTACCATCTCCTCGCCGTGAAAGACGACCCACTTGCCGTAGTAGTCCCTGTCCAGCTCGTCTTCCATGCGCTCGTAAGCGGCGATTTCCGTTGCCAGCGGGAGCGAATCAGCCGCCCCCGCGTCCGAGATTTTCGGGTAAAACTTAATTGCCATCTCGCCCTCCCCTTTCTCGTCCCGCGCTCGGCGGGGTTGGATTGGTCGCATTGTAGCATAGCCGCGCCGCTATTTCAGCCGCCTGAATCCAGGCGCGGCGACGGCGAATATCAGCGTGACAACCGCCAGCAGAGCGCCGCTTATCGTCAGCGAGTTCGGCGTGCCGATTCCCTGCGCCAGCCAGCCGAACGGTATCGAGCTGAGCGGCATCGCGCCGAACGTCATCATCCCGATGCTCATCATCCGCCCGCGCATTTCGGGGGCGGCTAGGGTCTGCATCATCGTCATCGACATGGACATCGAGACGGCGCTTATCGCCCCTATCGCCAGCAGGAACGGAATCGACAGGGCGTAGCTGGTCACTTGCGAGAAGGCGGCGAGGCAGATTCCCCAGAGAATGGTCGTCACGATGAGAACCAGCCCTCTGCGCGACATGTCGCGCGCCCGCGCCGCCAAGCCGAGCGTCCCGACCAGCGCTCCCAAGCCCATGATCGTCATCAGCGCCCCCAAGCCGTCCGCCCCCACGTCCAGCGCCTCGCGCGCCCACGCGGGCATCAGCGCGTAGTACGAAAAGCCGAACAGCGTGCTTATCAGAACCACCGCCACAAGCCCGAAGCGCCCGGAGTCGGACGCGGCGTATTTCAGCCCTTCCCACATGTCCCCCGCCACGCTCTTGCGCGAAGACGCCGCCGGGCTTTTGCCGGCGTTGACCATGAGCGTGGTCATGATGGCGAACACGTAGGTGGCGCTGACTATGTAGAAGACGCCGTGAGTGCCTATGGCGGGGACGTCCATCGGCAACCAGGCGAAATGGACGCCGGCGATGAGCAGCCCGGCGATTCCCGGCCCGATGATGCGCGTGAGGTTCATGCCGGAGTTGTTCAGGCTTATGGCGTTCATCAGCCCCTTTTCGGGGACGATTTCCGACAGCATCGCCTGGCGGCTGGGCATGTTGAACGCCATGAACGACCCGTTGACCACGCCGATGAGGATGACGTGCCAGAACTCCACCACGCCGGTCATGTCGAGCGTCCCCATCACGAACGTCATCACGACGTTGCCGGCTTGCGAGAGTATGACGAGGCGTCTGCGCGGCATCCGGTCGGCGAGCGCGCCGCCGATGAGCGACACGAACGTCATCGGCATGGCGAAGCTCGCCATGACCCAAGCCAGCGCGAGGGGCGAATCCTCCGTCAGGCGCAAAACCAGCCAGCCGCGCGTGATCATCTGCATGTTCATGGCGATGAACGACACGAACGAGCCGGCGACCATCCAGCGGAAATCGCGGTACTGGAGCGACTCCAGCATGGCGTGGCGGCTAGACAGCCGAGAGGGTTTGGATTGGGACTGCGGTTCGGATTCGGAAGATTCGGGCTTGGAAACGGCGGGGGGAGCGGTTTTCTCGGCGGTCGCGCGCTGGTCCAAATTTCACCAATGGGGAAGGGGGGGATTGCGGAAATGAGGCGCGGAGGACGCGCCAACTCAGGTTACACCCCGCGCGGACGCGGGGTCAATATGAATCCGCCTCGCCATCGCGGGGCAGCCGAACCGCGCCTTGACATCCGAGATTGGCTTTGCCACAATCGTTTGACCATCCTACAAATGCGAACGGGGAGCCCGCCATGATAATGAGAGACGACTACTACGTGGTGAGAGACGACATAACGGAAGAACTGCTCGAGAAGATCGGGGAGATTGTCAAAATCCGCCTGCATGAGGTTTACGGCGACAGCCTGACATTCGACCCCGTGTTCGTCGAGCGCAAGTTCGACTTCTACGGCGAGGACTACATGCACATCTACATAGTCTTCGACGGCCCCGAAGAGGTGTTCGAAGCCAAATGGGACGTGGGGAACGAATGGCTCATAGGGCCGGACCTGGACAAGCTCGGCGTGAAGAAGGTGCTTAGCCACTCGATATCCAAAAAAAACGAGTGGGACGAGCTGATAGCGGAGGGGACCCGTGAGGCCTGAACACCTGCTGGACATAGCAGACGGTCTGGCGCGAGGGTCAGGTCGTCTGGGCAGGCCGCGCCGGGCTGACCTAGCCCGCGCCGTCAGCACGGCTTACTACGCGGTGTTCCACGCCCTAGCGAACTGTTGCGCCGACAGGCTGGCGGGGGCCACGCCCGCGTCCAGAAGCCGGCGGGCTTGGCGGCAGACGTACACGTCGCTGGAACACAGGCTCGTCAGAAACCGTTGCGAAAACAGAACCGTGGTCCACAGGTTCTCCGAGGACATGCGAAAATTCGCCGTGCTTTTCGCGTCTCTTCAGCGCGAGCGCGAGGCGGCGGATTACGAACCCGACATGCCATATTCGCGGTACCGCGCCGCCGAGTTCGTTCAAGAAGCCCGGCGAGCCGTTCGCTATCTGGATAACGCGGACGCCGGCGACCAGCGGGCTTTCGCGCTCTATGTCCTGATGAAACTGCACGCGCGGTAGCGCAACGGGGGGATTGCGTCCCCCTTTCACCGCCCTACCCCACGCTCCCAGCCCGCCGGCCCCCGCGCCGCCCGCCTGCGCCTCGGTTCACCGCCCGCCGCCTATTGGCGGAGCGCTCTCCGTCCGTCCAAGCAGGGTATCCCGCAAAAGGGCGTACACCCGCTCGGAATACGCCATCCCCGAAAGGTCCGCGTAAGCGCTGTCCAGTATCCAAGACGGCGCGGCGTCCGTCCATTCGCCTCTTCTGAGGACGGGAATGAACTTCTCGAGGTCGCTTTGTCCAGTGAATAATTCCGACGTCATTACGCTTTCTTCGTATCCCACCCCTCCCGCGCGCTCATCCGCGCGCTTCTTGTAGCGGGGCGTGCAGACGATGATAACGAAATCGCTCTCTCGGACCGCCGTCTCCATGAATTTCGTTGTCGAGCCGCCAAGAGGCATTTCCCACTTGTCGAGTTTTACGTCCACCCCGTCTTTCCGAAGGCGGGCGGCCAGGTCTTTCACCCAACCCATGTGGGCTTCATCATCCCAAGAGTATGAGATGAACGCGGTCGGGGGATTCTTGGCAACGCGGCGCTGGTCTGCGTTTGCCGTTTGCCGTTCCCGTTCCGGTCTTGTCCCCCGCTGTTCCGCCAAGAATCCGCGCCCATCCTCAGTTATCGAGTAAGCGAAGATGCCGGAGAGTGTGAAGTGACTACTGGGGTCATGGACGCGAGAACTGCGTATGAACCCCGCCCCATGCAGCGTCCGAATGTCGCGGTTTTCCTGGCTGTCTGGGGTTAGAAGCGTCATATCGTCATACGACGTCATGCGCCTCTGTTCTTCGGCTATCGTTTCCGGGTCGCCGTTTTCTTTCTTGACCAGCATTTCGAGCAGGTCCGCAAGCCGTTCGCGTTGCGAGATGGGCATGTACATGCGTCAGCCTCCGCATAGGGTCGATGTCGGTTGAATTATATCACACGCTCTCAGCCCGCCGCAGGCGGTTCTCCACCAGCTCGATGACAGCCTCATAGACCGCGTCGCGCTCATCCCGCGTCAGGCCCAGCGCGTCAAAAAACCCCTAGCGCCCCCATGCCGATAGCCATTACAATGCCCAAACCATGCCCCGACACACCGAGCCCAACGCCAACTACGCCCTCGGCGCGGCTTTGCGCGAGATGCTGCCGTCTTACGACGTCCGCTCCGAGAACACGCGGCAGATCGCCGGGCGCCCCAACCTGCGCCCGGACATCCTCATCGTCGCGCGCGGGCGGTCGCCCGTCGTCGTGGAAGCCGAGTTCATGCCGGCGCGGACAGCCGAGGACGAAGCCCGCGAGCGGCTGGGGCTGGAAGTGGTCGGCGTCGGCGGTCGGAGCATCGACGCCGCCATCGCCCTGCGCTACCCGGACGCCGTCGCCGACGCCGACGACCTCGCCGCCGCCGTTCGCAACGCCGCGCTCTCTTACGCCGTTCTTTACGACGACGGCTCCCGATTCCCCCAATCCGGCTGGCTTGAGGGCGGAGTCGGAGATTTGTCCGACCTCATCCGATTGGTGTCCGTCCCGCAGAAGGCGGTGGAAGAGGCGGCGGACGCCCTCGAGCGCGGCATCGAGCGCGCGTCGGACATCCTTAGCGAACTCGCCGAATCGCGCCCGTTCGCAATCGACAGAATCGTCGGCTTGCTCGGCATGGAGCGCGACGTCCAGACCTACCGCATGGCGGGCGCGATTGTCGCCAACGCGATGATATTCCACGAGCGGCTATCCGGCGGGCTGCCGGACATCCCGCAGCTGTCCGAGATTTGCGGGGAAGGCTCGCCGAACCCGAAAGGCGACGCGCTGTCCGCGTGGAACGCTATCCTGAAAATCAACTACTGGTCCATATTCGCCATCGCGCGCGACATTCTCCACCGCCTGCCAGCCGCGGAAGCGTCCCGCCTGCTCGTCAACATGCGCGCGACGGTGGAGTTGGTAGAGGCGTCCGGCGCGAATCAGGCGCAGGATTTGATAGGGCGCATCTTTCAGCGCCTTATCGTCGACCGCAAGTTCCTCGCCACGTTCTACACGCTGCCCGCGTCCGCGTCGTTGCTGGCAAGGATGGCGGTGGCGCGCATGGACGTCGACTGGTCGGACGCCGACGCCGTATCCGCCTTGCGCGTGGGGGATTTCGCCTGCGGGACGGGGGCGTTGCTGTCGTCCGTCTATGAGCGAATCGCTGCCCTGCATGAGCGCGGCGGCGGCGACCCGGCGGCGATTCACCCCGCGATGATGCAGGACGTCCTGTACGGATGCGACGTGATGCCGTCCGCCATACACATAACCAGCTCCGCTTTGTCGGGTGCTCAGCCGACGGTTGGATTCGACAAATCGCGCCTGTACACGCTCACCTACGGACGGCAGAAGGACGGCGACGTCCGCATCGGCTCGCTGGAGTTGCTCCGGTCGTCCTCTACTATGACGCTGTTCAACACGAGCGACCCGGCGTTGCGGACGGGCAGCGCCGGGCAGGAAACGGCGGCGCAGATAATAGCCGACGTGCCGGACGCGGGTTTTGACCTCGTGATTATGAATCCGCCGTTTACACGAAACGTCACCCGCGAGGGGGACACCGCGAACGCAGTCGCCGCCGCGTTCGCCGCTTTTGACGCATCCGACGCCGACCAAAGAGACATGATCAAGCGCATGGCGATTCTCAAGAAAGACACATGCTATCACGGCAACGCCGGGGTCGCGTCCGCGTTCGCCGCGCTCGGAGACCGCAAACTGAAACCCGGCGGCGTCTTGGCGCTCGTGCTGCCCTTGTCGGCGGCGTCCGGCAGCGCGTGGCAGGCATTTCGAAAGATGATGTCGGATAATTACGCGGATTTGACCGTCGTAAGCATCGCCGCCAACGGCATGGACCTGTCGTTTTCGTCCGATACCGGCATGGCGGAGTGTCTGGTCGTGGCGCGAAAGCGCTGGGATGATTCCCCAAAATCCAGTCGGATTCATTTCGCGTCTCTGCGACAGCGTCCGAGAGGATTCGTCGAGTCCGCTATGGCGGCGAACTCCATAAGCGCCCAAGGCGAAATCCGAGAAATCGGCGGCGGACCCTATGGCGGGCGTCAACTTTTGGTCGGCGACGAAACCATCGGCGAAACCATCGGCGCGCCGCAAACCGACGGAGGCGAGTGGAACGCGGTTCGCCTTTTGGATGCGTCTTTGGCGCAAACCGCCCACGCCCTGACGCAATCCAATCTGTGGCTGCCAACCCAACCCGCGCCTTCAGAACTGAAAATCGCGCCTTTGGGCGATATAGGCAGAATGGGCGTGTATCACCTGGACATCGTTAGCGAGTCGCCGAGGGGTCCTTTCACAAAAGCGGCGGCAAGCCCGACGGCGACGTATCCCGCCCTTTGGAATCACAACGCCAAAAACGAAACGCGCATCGTCTGCGACCCGGATTCCCAACTCCATGTCAAAATGGGCATGGAAGAAAAAGCCTTCGCCGTTTGGAACACCGCCAGCCGCTCGCATCTCAACATGGATTTCAGGTTCAACTCCCAACCGCTGGCAGTTGCGTTTACGGAGCATGAATCAATCGGCGGAACCGCGTGGCCCCAACGCGATTTTCGACGACCCGCGCTTCGACCACGCCTTCGCAATCTGGATGAACTCCACGCTAGGACTGCTCTCTCACTGGTGGCACTCCAGCCGACAGCAAGACGGCAGGGGCAGAACGACAATCCGCGCCGCGGAAAGCCTCCCCATCCTAGACCTCCGCGCGCTGACGGACGCCCAATTGTCGGAAGCGGAGCGCGTATTCGAGGACTTCCGCGACGTCGAGCTGATGCCCGCCTACCAAGCGGACATCGACCCGAACCGCGCCCTGCTGGACCGCGCTCTGCTGACGGGCGTTCTGGGGCTGGACGAGGGGACATATGACGCCGTCCGCCGCCTAGCCGCCAAGTGGTGCGCGGAGCCGTCCGTGCATGGGGGGAAGGGGCGTCGCTAGCCGCCGCGGAACATGGCGATGTCGTCCGCGAAGGGCTTTTCGGATTCGCCGCGCGCCGCCAAGCCTATCTGCCCTCTGCCGGTCACGGCGTTTTTGGCGCCGTCCACTCGCGGGTCGGCGTAGCGCGCGTACCACGCCTCCAACTCGGCGCGCATGGCGCGGACGCGGGCGGCTTGGTTCGGGTCGGACGCGAGGTCGCGCGTCTCGGACGGGTCGTTCATCAGGTCGTACAGCTCGTTGGGCTGGTCCGCGGCGTAGCGGTGGACGTATTTCCATGACCGCGTCCGCATCATGCGGGTGGGGCCGTATTCGTCCATGACGAACACCGGGGAGCCGCCCTCCATCGGCTCGCCGCGCAGGATTCGGGAGAAGTCGCGCCCCGGCCCGTCGCCGGCGGACGGCGCGGCGTCCGCGCCCAAGTAGCCGAGCAGGGTCGGCGCGAAATCGTACTGGCTGAGCATCGCGTCCGATGTCAAGCCCTGCGGGACGTGTCCGGGGCGCGAGATTATCGCGGGGATTTTCACCGACGTGTCGAACATGTTGGGCGGGTAAGTCCCGTTGCCCTTGCCCCAGATTCCGTGATGCCCCATGTTCATGCCGTTGTCGGACGTGAATATCACTAGGGTGTTTTCGCGCAGTCCGCTCTCTTCGAGCCAGTCCAAAAGGCGCCCGATGTTTCGGTCCATTTCCTCGATGGCGACGAAGTATCCGCTCAGGGCGAGGCGGCGGTTTTCGGGGGTGTCGCCGAGCGTCGCCGCGCCCGGCTCTTTCGCCAACTGGCGGGGATGAATCGGCAGGTCGGGGACGGAGTCGAAAGCCGCGCTTTCATGGCGGGCGTCGAAGCGCTCTGCGGGATGATGCTCGCGTCCCCAGGGCGCGTGCGGCGCGGTGTAGTGGACGTTCAGCGAAAACGGCGCGCCGCCGCCTGTTAGGTTGTCCGCCAGAAATCCGAGCGCGTTGTCGGTGATGATGTCGGTGACGTAACCCTCCGGTCGGCGGAAGGCGCCGTCGACGACCATCGGCGGGCGGTAGTAGTCGCCGCCGCCGGATGCGTGGACGTTCCAGTAGCCGAACCCCAGCTGCGGCAACGCCGAGCGCCCAAGATGCCACTTGCCGCTAAGCCCGCAGGCGTAGCCGCTCTCGCCGAGCGTCTGCACATACGAGCGCTCGCCGCGCATGTACTCGATTTCGACGCCGTCCTGCGGAAGATGCGGCGTGTTGCCCTTTCGCAGGAAGTCCTGAACGCCGTGCTGGGACGGCACGCGCCCGGTCAGAATGGACGCCCGCGCCGGAGAGCATACCGGCGAGGCGCAGAAGAAGTTGTCGAACCGGACGCCGGTCGCGGCGAGCCGGTCTAGGTTCGGGGTGTCCAGCTCGGAATTGCCGGCGCATCCCATCGCCCAAGCGCCTTGGTCGTCGCTCAGGATGAAGATGAGGTTGGGGCGGTTGGGGTCTCTGCTAGCCATGTTCGGATGTCTCCTTTCGCGCTCGCCGCGCTCGGCGGCGGGGCAATCGTTTCGCAATCGGCGGGCGAAGAAATGCGCTTCTTCGCCGGAATCAGGATTTTAGGGAATTGGCGGGCAAGACTGCGCCTAGCGGCGCAGGCGCCCTCATCCTAACCTTCTCCCATCAAGGGAGAAGGGATTTGTCGCTTGCGGTTCGGGCTTGGTTTCTAGTTGCTAAGTTGGTCGCTCCACTCTGGATTCCCGCCTTCGCGGGAATGACGGGGGAACGTCCAATCCGCGCCGAAATCACCCCCCCCATCGCGCCCTAGCGTCTTTGCGCCATTGCGTTGAAAACCTGCCCGCGCCTTTGCGCTAACCCCCCGCCTTCGACAGGCTTTCGTCCAGTATCTCCAGCAGGTCGCGCGTCCGCTTCTCGCCCTCTTTGCCGAGCGAGCCGATGCCCTCTTCGAACATTTGCAGGCAGAAGGGGCAGGATACCCCCACCGTTTCGGCGTCCGTCTCGAAGAACTGCTCGGTTCGGGCGTGGTTGATGCGCTGCCCTTGGGATTCCTCTATCCACATGTGGCCGCCGCCCGCGCCGCAGCAGAAGCCGCGCTCGCGGCAGCGCGACATTTCCACCACCCGCGCCCCCGGTATCGCCGCCGCTATCTCGCGCGGGGCGTCGTAGATGCCGTTGTGACGCCCCAAGTAGCAGGAATCGTGATAGGCGATGGTCGTCTCCACGCGCCCCAGCGGGCGGATTTTGCCCTCGCGCATCAACCCGCTGACGAACTCCGTGTAGTGAACCACCTCGAAATCGCCGCCCAAGTGCGGGTATTCGTTCTTAATCGCGTTGAAGCAGTGCGGGCAGATGGTCACGACCTTCTTGACGTCGTAGGATTTCATCGTCTCGATGTTCTGCTGGGCGAGCATCTGGTAGAGATACTCGTTTCCCATGCGCCGCGCCGGGTCGCCGGTGCAGGTCTCCTCGTCGCCGAGAATGGCGAAATCCACTTCGGCGCGCTTCAGCACGGACGCCATCGAGCGCGCCACGCTCTGGCTGCGCTGCTCAAGGGCGGCGGTGCATCCGACCCAGAACAGCACCTCCGCGTCCGGCTTCTCCGCCAGCGTCGGGACGCCCAGACCGTCCGCCCAATCCGAGCGCGAATAGGTCGTCCCGCGCCACGGATGCCCGCGCTGCTCCATGCTCATCAGCGCCCCCATCGCCGTCTCCGGCATCTCGGCGCGCTCCATCACCAAAAAGCGGCGCATGTCCACTATGGAGTCTATATGCTCCACCCCGACCGGACATTCCTGCACGCAAGCGCCGCAAGTCAGGCAGTCCCACAGCGCCTCTTCCGCCACCCAATTGCCGATTAGCGGCTTGTCGTCCTGAGCGTCCGCGCCGGCGATTACGCCCGCGCCCTGCTCGAGGACATGCTCTTTCATGTTCTCGACAATGTGCATCGGCGAGAGAATCTTGCCGGTGATGTTGGCGGGGCAGCTGTCGGTGCATCGTCCGCAGACGGCGCAGGAGTAGCCGTCCAGCAGCTCTTTCCAGGTGAAATCCTGAATCTTGCTCGCCCCCAGCGCCTCTTCGTTTTCGAAGGCGGCGTCCAGGTCGGGCGTGGACAGCGTCCCGCGCTCCTCCAACTTGCGCGCGTAGAAGCTGATGGGCGCGCCGACCAAGTGCATGTGCTTGGACATGGGGATGTAAACCGCGAATCCGAGTATGATGGCGAGATGCAGCCACCAGAAGACGCCGTGCAGGGCGTTGGCGAGGTCGCCCCCGACGCCCGCCGCCGACAGCGCCTCGCCCAGCGGACGCCCGATGAGCGCGTCCGCGTGGGGCCCCGTCCCGCCCGACGCGGCGTAAAACGCCTCCGTGAGCAGCGTGAACAGCATCAGCGCCGCGATGAGCAGCAGGATGATAGCCGCCTCGCCCTTCTGCGTCAGGTCGAACTTGAGCCGGTTCGGGCGAATCCCCCATCGCCTGACCGCCGCCCAGACCAGGATGAAGAAGAAGGCGAGCGCGAGAATGTCCAGATACGCCGTGAATATCCTGACCCCCGTCGGCGTCAGGACGGTTTCGGAGAAGTGGGGCCAAACCGAATCCCCGAATATGTAGAGGACGTAGCTCGCGCTGAACGAGAGGAATCCCCAGAAGATGACGAAGTGGGCGAGTCCGGCGCGGTCGCGCAGGGAGACGCTCTGAAGCACCTTGCGCTGTCCGAAGATGTACGGCAGCGCGCCGAAGAGCCGTCTGGCGGGCTGGTCGAAGCGCTCCGGGTTCTTGCCGAGCAGCACAAGCCGAAAGACGCGCCGGTGGAGTATCACGCCCGCCGCCGCGAACGCCGCGCCGCTAAGGGCGTACACCGCCAGCCAAACCGGAATGACGCCGAACAAGTCGCCTGGGGGAACCATGCCTTATCACTCTCTCCCGCTAAGTTGAATGGGGATAGGATAGCAGGAAATCGCCGCGCGATGGGATTGCCCCGCGCGCCCGAATCGGTCGGTTGCGCGGAAACGCGGGGGGATTTGGGTTCGGATTGCCCGCCCGCCGCGCTGGAAAACCTGAAATTAGGGGCGGATTGCCCCGCAAATTGCCCCCGGCAGGCGACACGCGGCTTGATATTTGTGATATAGTACGCAATTGGACGGAAGCCCCAACAAGTCAAAAGGCTCAGGACGCGACTAGAATGGTCAACAAAGAAACCCTGCATCGGCTAGTGGAGGAGTTGCCGGACGGCGAGTTGCCGACCGCGTTCAGGTTCCTGCAGTACCTGACCGACGTGGGGGAGGACGCCGAAGACGCCTTCCCCTACGCGCGCTCCGCCATGCGCGAGGACGAGTACGACGGCGTCGAGCTGGTCGTCGAGGTGGAGCAGGACGCGGAGCAGTCCGTGGCGGACGCCTGGCAGAAGTACTTCGAGGCGAAGTCGCGCTCGGCGGACTACGGATTCTAGCCGGCGGCGCGGGCAATCGTCCCGGCGCCGTTCGCTGGCAATCCGCGCGGGCGGCTTCATCATAGCCCTCTCCCATCAATCGGTTGGGGCATATTTGGGGTTGGCGGCCCAATCCGCGCAAAACTGCCCCTAGCGGCGGCAGGCATCCCCCATCCCAGCCTTCTCCCAAAGGGAGAGGGGATATGTCGGCTTCAGTCCAAGACTGATTTCGAGCGGTTATCCTATCCCCGCTTTCGCGAGGATGACGTTGTTGGGGGACTCTGGTTTTCCGCTTTCGCGGGAATGGCGGCGGCGGGGCATGGAGAGGGATTCGCGGGTTGCGATTCAAGCGACGACGGGGGGAAAGACGACGGGAGAGAGGGAAGAAGAAGGTGGTGGGCGGTACTGGATTTGAACCGGTGACCTCTGCGATGTCAACGCAGCGCTCTAAACCACTGAGCTAACCGCCCACGAGATTGGGGTGAGTCGCCATTAGTTTAGCAAGCGGGCGGCGCGGCGGTCAAGGCGCGGCTTGGAACGGCGGACGGCGGCTTTATGACTGATTCTGTTTTCGCCCTAGACGACCCTTCGGATTTGCGGCGGCTTTCGCTGGGCGCGCTTCTCGGCGAGGGGGCGGATTCGCAAGCGTTTCTGGCGTCCGATTCGCTTGGGGAAGACCATGTCCGCGACGCCGTCGTCCTCAAGCGGGCGCATCCGTCTCTGACAACGCGCGGACTGCACGACGCGGTCGAGCGCCGCATGGTCGCCCAGGCGCGCTTTCGGCGTGAGTTCGCGCCGGAATCTCTGCCGCGCCTTCTCGCGGCGACGCGGGCGGACGGTTTCGAGTGGCTTTTCGGAGACGCGCTCGGCAACCCCTACATGGCGCTGGCGGAAGAGCGGGCGCGCGGCGTTCCGCTGGTCGGAAGCGCGGCGGATCAGGTTCGGGGATGTCCCGTCGGGTTGCCGATGAGCCTATTCGCGCTCAATCCGCCGGCGGGGACGCGGGCGAAGTCGCCGGCGATGGCGGTTCTGCGCCTCATGGAATTCTGCGCCGAGCGCGGCGTTTTGGCGCTCGACCTCGGACCTCGCAACGTCTTCTACGACCCGTCCGAGCGGCGGACGACCGTCGTCGATTTGGGCGGCATAACCAAGCCGCGCGCGGCGACGCGGCGGCGCGAGGCGCTGGACGTCAACGACGTCCTGCTGGAGTTCTTCGCCGCGTACACGACGCCGAACGCCGCCCCGCGAACGGCGGCGGGGCATTTGGAAGTCCGCGAAGTCCGTCTCTCCGGCGGCATAGAGCGCCGCGCGCGGACCCTGGCGGACGAATTTTCAACGCGCGCCGCCGGCGTCCGCCGCGCGGATACGGCGCAACATATCCTAGACCGCATCGGACGCCGCGCCTACCAAACCCCCGCCGATTTCAGGGCGGACTTCCTAGCCCACTTGCGGGCGGCGGACGAAGAATCGGCTTGGGACGATGAGCGAATGTCGGCATGGCGCGAAGCGCTCGGCTGGCTGGGCGGGGAGCATTGGGGGAAGTTCGCGTTTGACGGGGCGGAGATGGGGGCGTTTTAGGGGGCGGCTTTGGCAGCGCGGCGGCTCCTCATTTGCATTTGTTTGAGGAATTCGGATGTCTTTTCAAGTGTCTCGACCATGGATTTGTCGAAGCGAATTCCGAACGGCTCCCGCGCAGTCGAGCGCGAGAGCGCCCAGTTGACGGATATATCCACGCTTTCGGTGGGGGCGCCAAGCATCCCCGCGAGCGCGTCGCAGAGGTTGACGCTGACGCCTTTATGTATCACCTTCTCGAAATCCCCCAAATCGGTTGCGGATTCGCGAACAGCGCTCAAGCCTGAGATTAGCTTGTGAATCACCTCGTCGGGGAAGCCGTCGCGTTCCTTTGCGACAGGCAACGCGATGTTGATGACGAAGCTTCCACGCTGGGTTTGGCGCAGGCTGGCGCGCTTTATGTAGCGTTGCGCTTCCTTGTTGCTTCCCATCCTGAACGCGGGTTGCGAGCGCTGCGCGGAACACGCCGCCGCCAGGAGCATGTCGCGGGCGCCTTGAATGAGCGCCGCGCCCGCGTCCAGCGGAATCGCGCCGTCATCGGAATCGCCCGACCAGCGGACGCGAACGACGTCGAAATCGCTCATCAGCAGGTCGCCCAAGACGGCGCTCCACTCGCGGTTTTCGGCGTCGGCGAGCGCCCAAATCGCTTCCCACATTCGCAACGGGTAGTCGGCGAAGTGGGTGGACTCCATCACGGTTATCCCATCGCGGTTGTCGCCGAATTCGTAAATGTGGGCGGTTCCGGGGTGCGTGTAAGTCGCCACCTTTCGCCACCCACGCGATTCCACGTAGGAACGCAAGGAATGGGGGGGAATGTTGGCGAGGGTATGGTACTCGCGTTTGTACTCGAGGTTTTTAGGCATGGCTATGGTTTCCTAGGCTCGGACATTCGTTCGCGGCGAGAAGTCTCAACGCTATAGCCGCGCTTTTGTCAGAATCAGGATTTGCGGGATTATAGGATTTTCAGGATTCCACCGGCGCGCGTTCTCAGGGAAAGCGCAAGTTGGGCGAAACGCAATCCTGAAAATCCCACGAATCCTATAAATCCTGATTCTGACAAACGGGGATTCGCCACAGACGCGGGGCAAGCGCTTTCTGGATTCCCGCCTTCGCGGGAATGACGGGTTGGAGCGGGGAAGGGAATTCACCGACCGCAACGCAAGCACTTTCCGGCTTCCCCTTTCGCGGGAATGACGGAGTAGAAAGAAGCGCGGCGGAATCCCCCCCTACTCAAAAATCCCCTCCGGCAGAAACGCCGACACCGTTACGTTCGGCAAATCCACTATGTTGCTGATTCGCAAATCCACCGCCACCGAGCATATCGCGTATGCCTGCTCAGCGCTGAAGCCGCGTTCGCCCAGCAGGGCTATCATCGCCAGCAGGGCGTTGCGGGCGGCTAGGGTGGCGTCCTCGCCTTCTTGCGTTCCGTCGGCGCGGATGGGGTAGCCGACTGTGGCGATGAAGTTCGCGGGGACGGCGTCTCGCGGCGGCAGGAAGTAGCCGGGATGCGAAAAGCGCGGCGTTCGGATGCTCTTGCGCTCCGCCTCCCCCGCGTGAACCTTGAAGCGGACTCCCACAGTCGCCCCCATTTCTATGGCGGTTACGCAGACCTCGCCGTCGCCCTGCGCGAAGTGGCCGTCGCCCACCGAGTACAAGCCGCCCTCGACCGCCACGGGGATGTACAGGCGGGAGCCGCGGGTGAGTTGCTTGACGTCCATATTGCCGGCGTTCTCGCGCGGGGGGCCTGTCCGCAGCCCCTCGCGCCCTATCGCGCCGGCGGGGACGGCGTCCTGAATGTCCGGCGGCGGGGCGATTCCGCCGCGCTCGATGAGGTCTTGCTCGCGCCGCGTCCACGCCTCCAGTTGCTCGCGCGACGGCGCGAGACCTGCCGTCCCCATGAAGGAGCCGTCCGGGATGCGGACGCCGGGGATGGACTCGGACACCGCGACGCCATGCTTGATTGTCCAGTGGGCGACGAACGGCTCCGCGAAGACGTCCCGCAGGAATCCGGCGTTGGGGCGGAAGCGCGTCCAGCCGTATGGTTGCGGGAATATGTCGACGTACTCGATTTCAAGCAGATCGCCCGGCTTCGCCCCCTTTACATAGACGGGGCCGGTGAGCGGATGGCTCACCTTCTGGTCCATCCCCTCGAAATCGGCGGCGACGGTGGCGGACGTCACCTGCCCGTCCGAGGCGTCGCGCGTCTCGATGATGACGTTTTCATTCTCGCCGACTTCCAGTATCGGCGGGATGTCCGGGTGCCAGCGGTTATGCCCCGTCTCCGGCTGCTCCCGGAGGCGCTTGGAGCGGTCGATGCTGATGAATTGGGTCATGGGGTTTCCTAGCGGTCAGTGGTTAGTTGCCAGTGGTTGGCGGTCGGTTGCGCGAGAATGACAGGATAAAACCCTTTGCGCCTTCGCGTCTTCGCGCCTTCGCGTTTCCAATCCCCCCGAACTGCGCTCGTCATCCCGCGAACATTTTGTCGTCCGCGCTGTCTTGCGGTCGCCAGCCTAGGATTTCTTCCGCGTGGCTCAGGTCGCGGTAGTTCCACTTGTTGTCGGACACCGCGAAGAATGTGTCGCAATGGACGCTTTCCGGCGCGTCTATGCAGGCTTTCAGATGCGTGGCGACGTCTCGGTGGCTCAGGTAAATCGCGTTTTCGCGGACGGTTCGCGGACGGTCGCCCGCCGTCACAGAGCCGATGCGGACGCTTATCGCGCTCATCCCGTAGTCGTCCGAGAAGTGCCGCGCCAGCGCCTCGCCCCAGACTTTCGCCGCGCCGTAAAGCGCCTCCGGGCGGACGTCCAGATGCGTCAGCTTGCGGAAATCGGCGGGGACGCGGTCGTAGTCGCCGGCGGCGATGTCCGAGTACGGCTGCACGAGCTCGAATCCGCGTATCGCGTTGCCGCTGGACGCGAATATCACGCGCCTGACGCCCGCGCGCCGAGACGCCTCGAAGACGTTGTACGTCCCCAGCACGTTGACGTCGCGCTGCATCTCCCAGTCCCCCCCGCCGAGATAGGCGGCGAGATGGACGACGACTTCCTGCCCCTCGAAGGCGGGCTCGATGGCGTCCATGTCCGCTATGTCGGCGCGGACGGTTCGCACCCCCTCCACCGCGCTCCGGTTGAGCGCCGTCAACTCGTAGCCGCCGGATTCGGCGAGATGGTCTTTGAGCAAGCCGCCGATTAGCCCGCTCATGCCGGTGATGAGAACTTTTTTGGTCATTCTGTCGTACTCCCTGATAGACGCCCCGATAGGCGGGCGAATGTTTGGCGCGCATATGATACTATATTATGCGAGATGTTTGGGAAATCCGCCGCGGCGTCTCGGCGCGGACGGCGGAATGAAGTTCGACGGGGGTCGGAAGAGGATTGAACATGGTCGAACGGGAAGACTATCTGAACGGCGCGGACGCGGGTCTGGATCAGGATTCGCTGGACGGGCAGGGCTTCGCGCGGCGCACGGCGGGCGAGCGCTCCAACGAGCTGATGCTGGCGTATGAGAAAGAGATGCGCGACGAGCCGACCGACACGGTGCGCGAGTATCTGCGCTCCATCGGCCAGCACGCCCTTCTCACCGCGCCGGAAGAGCTCGATCTGGGCCTGGACGTCGAGCGCTGGATGCTGCTCAAGGAAACCCGCGCCAAGATGGCGGAAGAGATGGGGCGCGAGCCGGACACGCCGGAGCTGGCGGCGGCGATGATGATGTCCACCTTCGGCGCGCTGGCTCTGCTGAGAACCATCGGCGCGGAGTCGGACATGGAGTTGCCCCTCGAGGCGCCGACCAGCGCGTTGCTCGCGGACCCGCAGGTCTGGAAACTTCTCGACGCCCCGCCGCAGGACGCCATGAAAGAGCGAGAGCGCATCGCGTCCGCGATGGCCGCCCTGCCGGACGCCGAGAAAGAGCGCGTGGGCAAGTCGCTGAACGTCGTCGTCAAGGACATCGACAAGGACCCGTTCAAGGAAACCGGCAAGTTCATCGCGGCGCTGTCGCGCTCCGCGAAAGTCATCCCGGTGGAGACGTTCAGCCTCGCCGAAAGCGAGCTGGGCGCGCGCCTTTACGACGACGACCTGAACGCGGACGAGCTGGCGCGGGCAATCGAGCCGGAGCGCAAGCGAATAGAACGCCGGTGGAACGAGATCACGGTTCGCGGGCAGGACGCCTCCGAGCGGCTGACCAGCTCCAACCTGCGCCTGGTGGTGAGCGTCGCGCGGCGCTACCTGCGGCGCGGACTGCCCCTTCTCGACCTCATCCAAGAGGGCAACCTGGGGCTGATGCGCGCGGTGGAAAAGTACGACCCGCATCGCGGCTACAAGTTCAGCACCTACGCCACTTGGTGGATACGCCAAGCCGTCACGCGGGCGCTGGCGGACCAGGGGCGGACGATTCGCCTGCCGGTTCACGTCGTCGAGCGCCTCCAGCAGCTGAACACGGCGGAGCGCAACCTGATGCGCGACGGCGACCGCGACCCGACGACCAAAGAGCTGGCGCTGGAGCTGGAGTGGTGGCCGAACGTCACCATCGACGGCGAGCCGCTGTCGGAGGATGAGGAAGGAGACGGGTGGTGGCCCCCCTGCGCCGAAGGCGAAGCGCTGCTGAGCGCGGACGTGAAAGAGCGCGCCAAGACGCTGGCGGACGCGGAGGAAGCCTTCATCCGCGAGTGGGGCGACCATCCGACGAACGCGGAGCTGTCGGAGCGCCTGAGGTGGAAGAAGAGGGCGGTGGCGCATATGCAGCGGCTGACGACGAACGCCATCACGCAGGTCGAGATGCTGATGCGCCAGCGCCAGCACACGATTTCGCTCGGCACCCCGGTGGGCGAGGAAGAGTCCACGCTGGAGGATTTCATCCAGGACACGAGCGCGTGGACGCCGGACGAAGTGGCGGTCAAGATGCTGATGCGCGAGGACGTGGTGAACGCCCTGGACGACGTCCTGCCGCCGCGCCTGCGGATGGTGCTGGCGTACCGCTTCGGCTTCATAGACGACCGCCCGCGCACGCTGGAGGAAGTGGGGCGCGAGCTGGGCGTCACGCGGGAGCGCGTCCGCCAGTTGGAAAAGCAGGCGATAGGCTTGCTGAAGGCGTCCGACAAGCTGCCGCGAATCGAGCAGTTCGAGCGCGAGGATTAGAGAAGCGGGCTTCGCCGCAGAATGGGCGGCCCCGCCTCAAACCGCGCATGGCGGCGGCGACAAATATGATGGAGACGACGGTCGGTTCGCAGTCTGTCGCGGACAAACAAACCCCCGCGTTTTATTCCGGCGTCCGCCCAAACAAAGCGGGGACGCGAACAGAAAAGGGAGATGAATCAATGGGAAATAACCCCCCCCCCGCGACAGGCGCGGCGGACACGGAAATCACGGCTACGGAGTGGGAGATGCTCGAAGACTGGCTGCACTCCGGCTGGGACGAGCATCCGCCAGCCGCCGCGCTGCATCAGGCGATCAGCGCGGCGATTGAGTTTGACGAAGACGAGAAGTGGGAAGAATCGGAAGAGCGCTGGCGGTTCGCGGCGAAAGAGGCGAGGGCGCTGGGTTTCGAGGGCGTGACGAGACCGCGCTAAAAGCGGCGGCGGCGGCGTCTGAGGCGGCGTCTAACGGCTAGGCGCGCAAGACTGCGCCTGACGGCGCGGACGCGCTCATCCTAGCCTTTCCAAAGGTTATTAGGGGTATGTTCGTGGCCGGCGAAACTGCGCCTAGCGGCGCAGGCGCCCTCATCCTAGCCTTCTCCCTTGACGGACTTACAGGGGCATGTTTGCGATTTTGGGGCGGCATATGACCACCACTCCGTCCGGGCGGCGGGGGCGGCCACGGCTCCTGCAACAGCCAGATTCTGCGCCACGTCGCGCCCTTGACCAGACGCCGCTTCAGCGCCTCCGCGCCGCGGCTGAATACGCTCAGCAGACAGCGGCGCCCGGACATCCACCTGCGCCGCTTTCGGCGGCGACCGCAACGCGCTCGGCAACCACTTCAGCGGCCTCCGCTCCTACTCCCGGTTGCCGTAGGCGAGCGCGTACAGCGTCGAAATCGACAAGACCAGCCATGGACGCTCCACCCGCGCCGGGTCGCGTTGCCGCGTCTTCCGCCGTTGCCGCCCCACGCTCTTGAGCGCCTTGAATCCCGCCTCTATCCAGAACCGAAGCGAGCGCCACGACGCCCCGGCGCTCTCCGGCTCCAAGCCAGTCAGGATGATCCAAGGGTCGGACTGTCCTTCAATCTGGATGGCGATTGCCGTCGCCCGAATCCGCCTCTTCTTCGCCTTGAACGCGACTCCCCGCCCGACTCGGGCGGTTGCGGCATGCGCTGTCGCAGAGCTTGTGCGGTCTAGGACGTGTTGACATAGGCTAGAACGGGCGTTTATCGCGCCGCCGCGCGCGATTTCCATTCCGTCATTCCCGCGAAGGCGGGAATCCAGAAGGCGGCGGACGCCAACGGCGAACCGAAAATCGCCGCGCGCGCGATATGCCAACGCAACATAGCCCCTAAAAATGTTCCGAAACCGCCATGTCGAAACCCCCTGTTTCGCATCTGGGAAAGGGCGAAGCGTCCCCTGCAATCCAATGCAATCAACTTATCATGGGAGAAGGCTAGGATAAGGGCGACTGCGCCGACAGGCGCAGGTTCGCCAACCGCATGAACATGCCCCCGCAAACCCATCAACGGAGAAGGGATTTGCCGCCCCGTTTTCACGGGGACGATAGGCGGGCGGCTCCCCGCGAACGCGCGCGAGGGAGCCGTCCGCGCCGCTGTCAACTTGTCGCCGTGGACGGCTACAGGTTGAACTGCGGGTCCATGTAGTCCTTTTCCTTCGCGTAAACCTGCAGGCGTCCGCGCGTGGAGTCGGTGACGATGATGCGGTCTTCGGAGTCCACCGTCAGCCCGACGGGGCGCTCGAACAAGCCGAGCGACGTCCGGTCTTTGACGCGGCGGTACGCCTTCTGGGCGTCCGGGTTGGAGTTGATGACTTCCGCCGCCCACTTGCTGAACTCCACGGCGTCGCCGTAGAGGGCGGTGATGACGGAGCCTTGGGCGTCGTAGATTTGGATGCGCTTGTTGCCCCAGTCGGACACGTACACGTCGCCTTCGCTGTCGACGGCGACGTCGGCGGGATGGTCGAGGTCGCCGCCCGCGCCGCCGCCGAACGCCATCAGCAACTCGCCGGACGGGGAGAACTTGACCGCCCGGTTGTTGCCCCAGTCGGCGACGTAGATGTTGTCGTCCGAATCCAGTCCGACGCCCCAGGGCTGGTTGAGCGCGCCCGCGCCGATGGAGGCGATGAAGCCGCCGTCTTTGGTGAACTTCTGGACGCGGTTGTTTTTGGCGTCGGCGATTACGATGTTGTCTTGGCTGTCGAAGGCGATGCCGGAGGGGCCGTTCAGCTGCCCGTCCGCCGCGCCGGTTTCGCCCCATGTCCCTATCGGCTCGCCGTCTTCGTTGTAGATGTGGATGCGGTTTTCGTACTCCTCGGAGCAGTAGAGGTTGCCTTCGGAGTCGAGGGCGATGCCGGCGGGCCAGCGCATCCGCCCGCGCCCGAAGTCGCCGATGAAGCGCTCGTCCATGGTGAGCTTGCCGATGCGCTTGTTTTCGGCGACGACGCCCCCGGCGCCGTCGTTGCCTCGGCTGAGGACGTAGAGTTCGCCCTCCGGCCCGGCGGCGACGTCCACCGGCTGGGTGAACCCATTGCCGGCGGCGGCGTTCCTGCCGATGGCGTGGCTGAAGTTCCAAGTGCGTCCTGCTACGGTTGTGGTCAGCATTGTTTCACCTCCGGTTCATGCTGGGTGGAGCGTATCCGCGGATTGAATACCGCTAATTCGCGTCGGTCGAAAGACCGTTCAGGATTTCCAAGAGCGTTCGGATGTCCGACAACCGGTCCGCGACGTCTTCTTTCGTCATCGCGCCTTCGTAGAAATTTTTGTGCGCCTCGCTGGCTGTTCTGAACAGTCTGACAATTTCGTTGCCCCCCGTTTCTTGAGCCAGCCTGTCCGCTATGCTGAACAGAATCGAGTGGTTGTCGTGCCGCCAGCCGCGCTCTTCGGCTATCGCCTTCATCGCGTGCGCCGCCGCGCCCCAGCCTTTTTCGGACGCCTGAAGCAGGTCGCCGGCGGCGAGCTCCGCGTCCGCTTGAATGATGAAGCGGCGGCTAGTTTCCCAGTGATTCAGTCCGTTCGCCATTGGAGTATGAAGTCAACCCCCGTCGCTTTCACGCTATGTCCAGGTCGTCGAGAAGCGTCAGCAGTTTCTCGATTTCCCCCACGTCTCTTGCGATCCATTTCTTGTTTATCCAGCCCTCGTCCACGAGCCAGGGACCGGTGTGGGCGACTGTCACCAATGTGGATATGTCGCCCACGCCAGTCTCCCGCGCCAGACGGTAGCCCGCGCGGACTAGGTCGTATTCGCCTTCGCGCTCCCAGCCGCGCGTTTCGGCTATGGAGCGCATGGCGCAAGCCGCCGCGTCCCAGATGAGCGCGGCGGCTCCGGGGACGTCGTCGCGCTCTAGGGCGGCGCTCGCGCCTTCTAGCGCGAGACGGCTTTCGGCGGTGTGGTTTATCGCGGTTGCCATGTCGCTGCCTCCCTAATTCGCGTCGGTCGAAAGACCGCTCAGGATTTCCAAAAGCGTTCGGATGTCCGACAAACTGTCCGTAACGGCTTCTTCCGTCATCGTGCCTTCGTAGAAGTTTTTGTGCGCCTCGCTGGCTGTTCTGAAGAGGTCGACAATCTCATCGCCTCCCGTTTCCAACGCCAATCTATTGGCTATGCTGAACAGGATCGAGTGGTTGTCGTGCCGCCAGCCGCGCTCTATGGCTATCGCCTTCATCGCGTGCGCCGCCGCGCCCCAGCCCTTTTCGGACGCCTGAAGCAAATCGCCGGCGGCGAGCTCCGCGTCCGCTTGAAGGATGAAGCGGCGGCTAGTTTCCCAGTGATTCAGACCGTTCGCCATTGGAGTGTGAATTCAACCCCGCGCATCGCGTCATTCTGTGTCCAGCCTGTCAAGAATCCTCAACAGTTTTTCGATTTTCCCCATGTCTCTTGCGACCCAGTTCTTGTCTATCCAACCCTCGTCCACAAGCCAGGGCGCGGTGTGGGCGACTGTCACCAATGTGGAAATGTCGCCCATGCCGGTCTCCCGCGCCAGCGTGAACCCCGCGTTGACTAGGTCGTGTTCATCTTCGCGTTCCCAGCCGCGCGTTTCGGCTATGGATCGCATGGCGCAAGCCGCCGCGTCCCAGATGAGCGCGGCGGCTCCGGGGACGTCGTCGCGCTCTAGGGCGGCGCTCGCCCGTTCAAGCGCGAGGCGGCTTTCAGCGGTGTGGTTTATCGCGGTTGCCATGTCGCTGCCTCCCTAATTCGCGTCGGTCGAAAGACCGCTCAGGATTTCCAAAAGCCTTCGGATGTCCGACAAACTGTCCGCAACGGCTTCTTTCGCCATCTTGCCTTCGTAGAAGTTTTTGTGGGCGGAGCTCGCTGTGTGAAACAACTCTTTAATTTCGGAGCGTCCCGTTTCCCGAACCAGCCTGTCCGCTATGTTGAACAGCACAGAGTGGTTGTCGTGCCGCCAACCGCGCTCTTCGGCTATCGCCTTCATCGCGTGAGCCGCCGCGCCCCAGCCCTTTTCGGACGCCTGAAGCAGGTCGCCGGCGGCGAGCTCCGCGTCCGCTTGAAGGATGAAGCGTCGGCTAGTTTCCCAGTGATTCAGACCGTTCGCCATTGGAGTGTGAATTCAACCCCCCGTCGCTTTTCACGCTATGTCCAGACTGTCAAGAATCCTCAACAGTTTTTCGATTTCCTCCACGTCCCACGCGACCCATTTCTTGTCTATCCAGCCCTCGTCCACGAGCCAGGGCGTGGTATGGGCGACTGTCACCAATGTGGATATGTCGCCCACGCCAGTCTCCCGCGCCAGCATGAACCCCGCGTTGACTAGGTCGTGTTCATCTTCGCGCTCCCAGCCGCGCGTTTCGGCTATGGAGCGCATGGCGCAAGCCGCCGCGTCCCAGATGAGGGCGGCGGCGCCGGGGACGTCGTCGCGCTCTAGGGCGGCGCTCGCCCGTTCAAGCGCGAGGCGGCTTTCGGCGGTGTGGTTTATGGCGGTTGCCATGTCGCTCGCTTCCTCCGCTGTTTGGGGATATGCGCGAAAACCGCGCCCGCCCGTCCCGCGCTTGGCGGGACGCCGGGCGAGCGCGTTTTGTTGTCGCGCCCGATTTCGCTTCCGTCCGCGTTCGTTGGGCGCGGACGGAAGCGTTGGCGGGCTAGTGTCCGTTGCCGTTCGCCTTGAGGTAGCGCGGCGCTTCGAACTGTCCGTTGACTATCGGCGACGCCTCCAGGCGGAGGTGGTCTTCGAGGATGGTCGTATAGACGCCGCGGAAGTCCTGGTTGGGGACGAGGTCGCCCTGCTCCAGCGCTTCGGGGCGCGTTTCCGGATATTCGGAGTACATGCCGCCCTGGACGTTCGGGCCTAGGGCGAAGCCGACGCCGGCGGCGCCGTGGTCGGTGCCGGAGCCGTTGTCGCGGACGCGCCGACCGAACTCGCTGAACATGAGCATGACGACGTTGTCGTCCGCGTCATGCTCGCGCAGGTCGTCCCAGAAATCCTGCACGGCTTCGGAGACGTCCTGCCAGAGTTTGGCGTGGGTGGTCGCCTGCGCCGCGTGGGTGTCGAAGGATCCGTAGTCGCAGTAGAAGACGCGGGTTCCGACGTCCGCCGCGTGGATTTGGGCGATGTCGCGCAGTTTGCTCGCTATCGGGGTGGAGCCGTATTCGACGCTGGATTCGTACTTGTCGGGGGCGACTTTGAGGATGTCCGCGCCTTTGAGGGCGTCCAGCCCGGTCTGTCCGAGGTAGTCCATGACGGGGCCGGTTCCGACGGCGGGCCCGTACATGCTGGCGAAGCGGTCGAGCATCATCAAGCGCTGCTTTTCCTGCTCGATGCTGGTGAGCAGGCCGTAGGTGGAGAGGTCGGCGACGGACGCCACGGAGACGCCGGGGGCGACGAGGGCGCGCGGGAGCGCCTGGCCGATGTTGACGCCGGTGACGGGGTTTTCGCCGTTGGGGTCGAGTTCGCGCAGGGCGCGCCCCAGCCAGCCTTCCGTGCCGACCTTGTCCGGCTCGCAGGTGTGCCAGATGTCCATCGAGCGGAAGTGCGAGCGGGGGGAGTTGGCGTAGCCGACGCCGTGTATCACCGCCATGTCGCCGCGCTCGTAGATGTCCTTCATCGGCGCCATCGCCGGGTGGAAGGCGAGTTCGCCGTCCAGCTTCAGCGCGCGCTCCTGCGGTATCTGCAACGACGGCCTGCTGTCGTAGTAGTGCTCGTCGTTGTAGGGGATGACCGTGTTGAAGTAGTCGTTGCCGCCGGTGAGCTGGAGAATCACCAGGACCGGGGGCTTTCCGTTTCCGTTAGTCTCAGCCATTTCGTTTGTCCTCCTGGGGATAGTCTCTCTGCTAGCCGAACTGGTACTCGCGGGTGGCGGCGATGAGGGCGAAGGTCTGGGTGGCGCGCTCGGCGAAGTCGTCCGAGTCCACCGTTATCTCCGCGCCGTCCGCGGCGGCGTGGGCGACCAGCTCGCCGCGCGAGCGGTCGTCCACTTCCATGGGGCCCATGATGTCCAGGCAGCGGTCGACCAGCTCTTCCGCGCTCATCGTCGCGCCGTTGTCGCCGACGTAGTCGAGCATGGACTTGACGCCCGGCAGGCTGGGGTCGCTCACGCGGTCGGCGACGAAGTTGACGCGCTTGACCAGCGAGCCGCTGTTTATCCACTCGCGCCCGGTGTGCCAGCCTTCCACGCTCGGCGGGTCGAGGATGTCCTGCCCCATGTAGCCCGGCTCTTTGCCGAGCGCCTCGAGGCGCGGGTCGGGGCCGGTCATGTCCTGGGTGACGCGGAGCGTTCCGACGACCACTTCGGCGGGGCTTTTGACCTTCTGGTACTGCGCTTCCTTGAAGAAGTCGGAGTTGAACAGCTGGCGCAGGACGGGCTTTATCTCGAAGCCGCTCTCCACGAAGGTTTGGGACAGCGCTTCGATGGCGTCCGGGTTTCGCGGCGGCTCGATGTTCCACGCCGGCACTTGCGGCTCGTCCGCCACGAAGAAGTTGTAGAGGTGGCGGGTGATGAAGCGCGGGCAGGCGGGCTGCTGCAGGACGATGTCTATGATGTCCTCGCCGTTGAAGTCGCCGGTGTGTCCGAGGAACGTTTTTTCGGTGTGGTCGTGGTCTTCGGGGCGGTAGCTGAACTTCCACGGGTGGCGCCCGTAGGGGTAGCGCGGCATCTTGGCGTCAATCGTCCAGCCGGTGAAGGCGCGGGAACATTCGTAGACGTCCGTCTCGGTGTAGTGTCCGACGCCGAGGCTGAAGAGCTCGAGCAACTCGCGTCCCCAGTTTTCGTTGGGGGCGCGCTTGTGGTTTTCGTTGTTGTCGAGCCAGTAGATCATCGCCGGGTTCTTCGCCAGTTCGATGAGCAGGTCGCGGTAGTTGCCCATGCCGCGCTCGCGGAACATGCTTATCTGCTCGAGCAGGTGGTTGCAGTTGTCCACCTTCGAGTTGCCGGTGGCGAAGACGTGGTGCCAGAACAGCGCCATCTTCTCTTCGAGGGGGCGCTGGGTGGTGACCATCCAAAAGAGCCAGTTCGCCTGCCCCGGCGCCGCCGCGCCGCCCGGCACCTCGGTGATGGGGTGGTAGCGGTAGAGGGCGTACTCGTCCACCGGCGGGTCGTTCTGCGGGTTGAGGAGGGCTTCGACCGTCTCCTCGTATCCGATTTCGCAGCGTCGCTCGACTTCCTCGCGCGAGGCGCCGAAGCCGGCGCGCCGCATCAGGTGGGACATGAGCGCGATGTCTTCTCTGTTTGCCATCCTTTTCTTCCTCCTTTCCGCTCCGGGGCGGAGCGGGTCTTTTCCGGTCTGCCGGCTACTCCGCGCGCGCTTGCTGGCATGGCGGGCAGACGCCGTAGTAGTCCGTGCGCTGCCGAACCAGTTTGTAGCCGGTGGCGCGCGAGACGCGGTTTAGGGCGTCTTCGCCGTCCGCGCTTTCGCGGTCGTCGTCCATGTCTTCTATCGCTTCGCAGTCGAGGCAGACCAGATGGGGGTGGGAGCGCGGGCGGCGTCCGTCGTAGCGGTTCGCCGCGCCGCTGAACTCCAGCTCCAGAATCTGCCCGGCTTCTTTGAGCAGATCGATGGTGTTGTAGATGGTCGCCAGGCTGGTGGACGGATACCAGCGGCGCGTTTCGGCGTGGATTTCGTTCGCGCTGGGGTGTCCGTCGGCGGAAGCGAGCGCCTCGAGGACTTTGGCGCGCCGCCGCGTGACGGTCACGCCGAGCTCCGAGAGCGAAGAGCGCATCTCCGCGACGCGCTTCGCGGCTTGTTCGTCCAAAAGCGTCTCCCTTCCCCCGCCTTTCGTGAGAATTTCGGCGAATTAGAACGATTCTAAAATCGCCTCGCGGCTAAGATAGACCATAACGGACGGCATGTCAAGCGATTTGGGCGAAGTTTGGGAAATTGCGGAAGGGGCGAAAGAACGGGAGGACGCGCGCGGGCGCGGAAAGGGGGTGGCTGCCCGGCCAGGATTCGAACCTGGGTTAGAGGATCCAAAGTCCTCTGTGCTGCCACTACACCACCGGGCAGTAAGGGGGCGTTCGCAGGCGCGCGGCGGTCGGGGGGCGGTCGGTCGCGGCGGGTTTTACGCCGCCTCGTCGTCGTCCTCCGGCATCGCGGCGCGCATCTGTTGGACAGCCTGATAGAAGTTGATGGACCAGCCCGCGCCGAAGACCGGCGGGGTGAAGACGCGGGGGTCGTCGGGGTTCCAGAGGCGCCGCCGCGCTTTCTCGACGCTGGGGACGCGGAAGTCGAACGGGACGCCGTAGTAGTTGCCGTGCGTCTTGCCTTCTCGATAGGCGTGAACCGCCGTCGCCGCGAGCGCCGCGCCCGCCGCCACTTTTATCGCCGTTCCGATGGTGTTTCCAAACATGCCGCGCTCCCCTAGACAATTATCTTGTCTAACTATGATAGCGCAAACGGGCATGGATTTTCGAGTGTGTTTGGGGCGCGGTTTCGCCTTCGCGCCTCGCTTGCGGTTCGCGCCGCCGGCAAGTGGCAAGCGGCGGCTAGGCGACATTATAATCGCCGCGCCATGTTTTCTTTCGCGTTCAGCCCTCCGCGCTTCTTCGCCGAGCGGCGCGGCTGGCTGCCGGCGCTGGCGCTTCCGCTCGCCATGTTCGCCGCCCTGCTCGCGCTGGGGGGCGACAGGGCGTATTTCTACCGCGTTTACGGGATTCACAACCAAGCCACCGCCAAGACAATGGCGATTGCCGAAAACCTGTCGCCGGAGCATGGCTTCCGCCTGGCGCGCCGCGTTTGGCGGGACGACGGCGGCGATTTCGTCTATTCGCTCTACAGCCGCTTTCCCATCGGCGGCTTCGCGCTGGCGAAACTCGCCGCCACGCCCTTCGACGGTCTCGCCGACAAGTTGCTCGCGGCGCGCGTTTTGGCGCTGGCGATGTTCTGCGGCGCGGCGTCTTTCGCCTATCTTTCCATAGCGCGAATATCGGGAAGCCGCAACGTCGCCTTCGCCGCGACCGCGCTCGGATTCTCCGGGTTCTATCCCATCTACTACGCCGACGCCGTTTTCAACGAGGGCGTCATGGACTTGTTCGGCGCGGCGATGGTCTTTCACGGCATGACCGTATTCGTCCAAGAGGGGCGGTTTCGCCAACTGCTCGTCAAGACTTGCGCGGCGCTGCTGCTGGGATGGCACGTTTACGCCCTGCTGTTGCCGTTCATCGCGCTCGGATTGGGCGGCGATGCGCTTTCGCTCGCGCGCTCGGCGGTTCGGACGGGCGGCGGGCTTCGGGCGCGGGCGGAGCTCTTGGCGGTCGGCTCGCTCGTCCGCAGCCGCTATGCCGCGCTCGCCGCCGTCTCGGTCGGATTCGGCGCGGCGCTGCTGGCGGCAAACTTCGCCCAGGAGTTCGCGGCTTACGGCGCGGAGCGGGCGCTGTCGGAGCAGTCCGCGTTCGGCTCGATGACGCGGCGTCTGGGCATAGCGGAGGATGCGGGAATCGACTGGGGCGGTTTCGCCCAAAGGCAGCTCTACCGCGTGGGGGCGGTCGCCGCTCCTTACGCCGTTGTCCGCGCGATTGGCGGGGATTTCGCCATGCCGGAGCCGTTCGAGCCGCCCGTCGCCTTGATAGTATTCGGCGCGGCGGCGGCGCTGGCGGCGCTGGGCGCGCTGGCGTTCGTCCGGCGGCGGCATTGGACACTGGCGGCGAGCGCCGTCCTGTTCGGATTCTGCTGGGCGGTCGCCCTGCGCTACAACACGGATTACTTCCGGCACGCACACGAATCGTTGCCGTACATGGGGTTGGCGCTGGCGCTGTTCGCGCTGGCGCTGGCGGGCGCGCGCGGGTTGCTGGGGGCGCGAATCGGCGAGCGGGCGGCGCTGGCGCTCGGCGCGGTGGCGCTGGCGGCGTTCTCGCTATCGGTCTTCCAAGAAGGGCGGGCGGAGCGCTACCCGGGCCAAACCGAGCTGAACAAGGCGATAATGGCGGATTTCACAGCCATTCGGAAAATCACGACTGGAAAGCGCGTCGCCGTCGCGTCCGACATATGGCAGTGGAACACCAACGTCAGGCCGATGCACGGGGTGGAATACTGGCTATCCGGGAGTTATTTCAAGGGAAGCGGCGACGAATCGCGGCGCGGCGCGGCTGATTTCACCATCAGCCGATACCGCGACGAGAGTTTCGACCTTCTCACGCCCGACAACCGCTTCGCGTTTCTGTACGGGCGAACGGAGCCGGCGGAGCTGTACCGGGCGGCGCGGCGGCGGCTTGAGGCGTCGGAGCCGGCGGCGCGCTCGACGTTCGACGTCTATCTCGACGGCGAATCGTTGCGCTATCTGAAATCCCCATGCGCTCCGAGCGATCTCGCCAGGCCGTTCTTCCTGCGCCTCTACGCGGCGAACCCGGACGACCCGTTCGCCTTCGAGGGCATGACGCTCAACTTCGTGACCGGGATGGAGATTTTCGACGGCGCCTGCCTGCTCGCCGCCGACCTGCCCGGCTATCCGACCGCCGCCGTCCAAACGGGGCAGTACGTATCCGGCGGCGAAACGCTGTGGGACGTCTCCATCGCCCCGCCTTTGGACGCCGAGACGCTGGCGCTGTACGAAGATAAATACCGCGCCGCCGCGTCCGGCGAACCCGCCGCGCGGGCGGAGTTCGATCTGTACATGGACGGCGATAGGCGGCTAACCTATCTGAAAGAGCCGTGCGGCGCGGACGACGCGCGCGGGCGCTTCTATCTGAGCGTCCACCCCGTCGACATCGCCGACCTGCCCGCCGACCGCCGCGAGTTGGGACACGAAAGCCTAAACTTCACATTCGAGCCGCCGGCGGGCATGATATTCGGCGGCAAGTGCATGGCGTCCCGCGAGTTGCCGGATTACGCAATCGAGCGAATTGAAACCGGGCAGTGGGTCCCCGGCGGGGAAAGGGTTTGGGACGCCGCAGTGTCGTTTGGGGATTAGGCGCGGGCGGCGCCGCCTTTGCCGCCGCCCGCCTTCGCGTGTATGCTGTACGCGAAACGCTTTTCGGAGGATATCGAGCATGAACGGACGCTTGGCGCTGGTCGGCGGGGATGAGTTCAGGGCGGGTTGCGAGGATATGGACGCGGCGATTGTCGCGGCGGCGGGGAAGGCGTCGCCGACGGCGCTCATCGTCCCGACGGCGGCGGCGTTCGAGAACCCGGCGCGCGCGGCGGATAACGGCGTCCGCCACTTCGCCGCGCTCGGCGCGGACGCCGCCCCCCTCATGGCGCTCGACCGCCGAGACGCCGACGACCCCGCAATCGCCGCCGAGATGGACGCCGCCGACATCGCGTATTTCACGGGCGGCAACCCGGCGCATCTAATCGGCGCTCTGCGCGGATCCGCCCTTTTGGACGCCCTTCGGCGCGGATTGTCGCGCGGGATGGTTCTCGCCGGCTCCAGCGCGGGCGCGATGGTTCTGGGCGGTTTCATGCGCTTTCGCGGCGCGTGGACGCCCGCGCTGGGCTTGGCGGTGGGCGTCGCCGTCCTGCCGCATCACGAGCGCGCGGGCATGGACGCGGACGACGTCTTCGACGAGTTGCGCCAGTCCGCCCCCGACAGCCTCGCCGCCGCCGTCGGCTTGGACGGGCGGACGGGGATAATCAGCGAACCCGGCGGCGGAAACTGGCGCGTCTTGGGCGTCGGGGGCGCGACGGTCTATCGCCGCTTGACGTGGGAGCGCGCGGAAAGCGGCGGCTTGTTCGCGGTCGGTTGACGAGATATTCGCGGAACGCCGGAAGAATAAGAGACGCGGAGGCGCGAAGGCGCGAAGCAACGCAGAGGGGCAAGGAGAATACAGCGTGACGCAAGAGAGAATCAGCCCGGACGCCATCATCGAGCAGTTCAAGCGCAGCGGCGTGTCGCACATAGTCTGGCTGCCGGACACCGAAACCAACTTCATGTACAACCGCATCATCGCGGACGGCGAGTTGCGGCTAGTCCCCATCTGCCGCGAGGGGGAATCCCTGCCCATCGCCGCCGGATTGTGGATTGGGGGGAAGAAGCCCGTCGTTCTCATCCAAAACACCGGCATGTTCGAGGCGGGCGACTCCATTCGCGGCATGGGCATAGACTTGGGCATCCCTCTGGTGATGATGGTCGGCTATCGCGGCTGGACGGGCGAGGGCGGCGAGATGACCGACTCCGCCGGCGTCTTTACGGAGCCGATTCTGAAGGCGTGGGGAATCGACTACTATATGGTCGAGACGGACGCGGACGCCCACCGCATCGGCGAGGCGTTCGAGCGCGCCGAGCGCGACCAAACCCTAGTAGCCTGCCTGCTAGGCGCGGAGTACGGATGAGGGCGCCCCCGCCCCCGTCATTCCCGCGAAGGCGGGAATCCAGAAGCGACAACCAGTGTAGCCGCTTGAAATCAGGTTTGAATTGAAGCCAACGCATCCCCCTCTCCCTTGATGGGCTTGCAGGGGCATGTTTGCGGTTGGGGGGCAATCCGCCGCAAAGCCGCGCTTGCGCGCGGCTCACCCTCACCCTAGCCCTCTCCCATCAAGGGAGAGGGGATTTGTTGGTTGGGATTTGGGATTGGTTGCTAGTGGCTATCTCGGTCGGCAAACTCTGGATTCCCGCTTTCGCGGGAATGACGGCAGTGACACAAGGAATCGGCGGAATTCGTTCAATCCGAACCTAAATCAGTCAAACATACCCCTGCAAGCCCTTGATGGGAGAAGGCTAGGATGAGCGCGCCTGCCGCCGCCAGGCGCAGTCTTGCGCGGATTGCCCGCGACACGCCCCCGCCGCCGGCTTGATTCCCCAAAAGCGCATGCCGCCCCCCGCGCCCTTCGAACGAAAAAAGGGGCCGGGCGCGGAAGGTTCGCGCTCCGGCCCCTTGGGGCTTGGTTTCGGTTATTGCCGCCGTCCGGCTAGAACGGCGAGTTGCTGGGTCTGGGGGGCGTGTAGGTGGGCCTGACCCACCTGTCGAGGTTGGACGACCATGCGCTGCAGCCTTGGCTGTTGCAGGCTTTCACGCGGTACTGGTAGACGCGTCCCCATTTGCCCCCGTATGGGCTGTCCGTATAGGACATGGCGCTCACTCTGCCTATCTCCGACCATCCGCCGTAGTTTCCGCCGCCGTAGCGCTGCCTGATCTCGACCGCGTACTCCGCCGGGGCGTCGATGTCAGCCGCGCTGTATCCGAAGAAGGCCGCCCACATGCAGATGTAGAACGTCGGCCCGTAGCACAGCGGGTTGATTGTGTCCGCCGAGTCTTCCCAGCTCAGGACGACTTCGTTGTTTCGGGTGAGTTCCCCGGCGAGGTTCTCGACCGGCGTGGGCGGCAGAAGCGGCGTCCGGGCGGAGCCGCTTTGCGAGCCGTCGGCGGCGAAGGCGGCGACGGGGATGAGCGCAAGGGCGGCGGTCAGTAGAAGGACGCCCGCCAAGCGCAGAAGGCGGTTGCGGTTGCGTATCGTAGTCATCATTTTCGCGCTCCTCTTTCGTTGGATTTGGGGTCGGGGTTTGCAACGCTGTGAACGATATTGCTTATATGAAATAATAATATCAAGGGGCGCTGGGGGCTGTCAAGGGCTATCGGGCGACGGATAGGGGCATGTTTGGGAGCGGCGGGCAATCCGCGCGCAAGACCGCGCCTAGCGGCGCAGGCGCCCGCGCGCTAGCCCTCTCCCATCAAGGGCTTGCAAGGGTATGTTTGACGGATTTAGGCGCGGATTGGACTATTTCCGCCACTTCCCCGGCGTCCCGCCCCGTCATTCCCGCGAAGGCGGGAATCCAGAGTGGAGCGACCGACTTAGCAACTGGAACCCAAGCCCGAACTGCAACCAACGAATCCCCTCTCCCTTGATGGGAGAGGGCTAGGGTGAGGGTGTCTGCGCCGCTAGGCGCAGTCCTGGGCGGATTGCTCGCCAACCACAAACATACCCTTGCAAGCCCATCAAGGGAGAGGGGACACGTTGGCAGGGATTTGGGATTGGTTGCTAGTGGCTATCTTGTCCCCGCCTTCGCGAGGATGACGTTGTTGGCAAACTCTGGATTCCCGCCTTCGCGGGAATGACGGGGGCGGCGCAAGGGAGAGGGGATTTGTCGGTTGGGATTCAAGGTTGATTTCGGGCGGCTATCCTGTCCCCGCTTCCGCGAGGATGACGTTGTTGGGCGAATCTGGATTCCCGCCTTCGCGGGAATGACGGGGGCGGCGCAAGGGAGAGGGGATTCGTTGGTTGCGATTCGGGCTTGCTTTCCGTTGCCGTCGGCGTCCGCCTAGAGATGCCAGTCCCCGTCATGGCTAGCCGACCTGCTCGGCATGACCGTCACCGAGACGTTGGACGACCACGCGCTGCATCCTTGGCTGTTGCAGGCTTTGACGCGGTACTCGAATGTGCGTCCCTGGCTTCCCCCGCTGGGGTTGTCCGTGTAGGCGGCGGCGGGCGCGGCGCCGTTCGCGCCGCTTACTGCGGCTATCCGCGACCACGCGCCGGCGGTTCCCCTGCTGTTGATTAGCCGGCGCTCGACCGCGTACCGCGTCGGGGCGTCGATGTCAGCCGCGCTGTATCCGAAGAAGGCCGCCCACATGCAGATGTAAAACGTCGGCCCGTAGCACAGCGGGTTGATTGCGCTCGCCGAGTCTTCCCAACTCAGGGCGGCTTCGTTGTCGGCGGTGCGGCTCCCTGCGAAGTCCTCCACCGGCGTGGGCGGCAGAAGCGGCGTCCGGGCGGAGCCGGCGGCTTGCGATCCGTCGCTGGCGAAGGCGGCGGCGGCGGGGATGAGCGCGAGGGCGGCGGTCAATAGAACGACGCCGGCCAGGCGCAGAAGGCGGTTGCGGTTGCGTATCATGGTCATCATTTTCGCGCTCCTCTTTTGTTGGGATTCTAGGCGTTGGGCTTTCGGGGGTTTGGCTTCGCGGTCTCTATGAGCGCCAATAATTAGGAGGGCCGGGCGCGAGACGCTTGGTTCGCGCTCCGGCCCCCCGATTGGATGGACTGGTTTGGGTTGCCGCCGCGCCTAGTCGCAGAGATTCGGCTGGGAGGCGCACCACGGATATCTGATGTACACCGAGACGGTCTCGGACCATCCGCTGCAGCCCATGTCGTTGCAGGCTTTGACGCGGTAATCCATCGAGCGGCTGGGCGTTCCGGTCTGCGGGTCGGTGTGTCCCATCGCCGGCGGGGCGCCGTTCGCGCCGCTGATTCTGGCTATCTCCGTCCAGTCGTGCGCGCCGCTTATCGGGTAGCCGTTCGTCCGTCCCTGCTGCGGCAGCTGGCGGCGCTCGACCACGTACTCCGTCGGAGTGTCGATGTCAGCCGCGCTGTATCCGGAGAAGGCGGCCCACAAGCAGATGAAGAACACCGGCCCGTAGCAGAGCGGGTTGATGGTTGCCTGCGAGTCTTCCCAGCTCAGCCGGACTTGCCCCCTCGTGTTGTCGTCGTCGAACGATCCGGCGATGCTGTCGACCGCGGTCGGCGGCAGAAGCGGCGACCGGGAATCCGATGCGGCTTGCGACCCGTCGGCGGCGAAGGCGGCGGCGGGGATGAGCGCGAGGGCGGCGGTCAGCAGCATGACGCCCGCCAAGCGCAGAAGGCGGTTGCGGTTGCGTATCAGTGTCATTTTCAAGCACCTCTTTCGGCGAGATTTCGGGGTTGGGTTTTGCGTTCTTTTCAACGATATTGTTTATCTGTATTAAGAATATCAAGGCGCGCGGGGCTTGTCAAGGGTTTCGGGCGGCGATTTTGGGATTCGGAGAAAATCGAGGGGGATTCGCGAAAAGACCGCCCCGTTCGCGTCTTGGCGCGCGCGGGGCGGTCGATTGGGCTGAGCGGGCGGCTGGGCGGTCGATGGCATTACAGCCCCGCCAGCCTCGCTATGCCGGCGATGGCGTCGCCCGCCGTAGTCGCTCCGGCCACTATCAGCCCGAACATGAGGGCGAGTAGATGGATGATGAAGTTTTCGGACGACCCGGCGGCGGCTATCGGCGCTCCGCCGGCGGCTTCGGCGGCGCCGGGCGCGCCGAAGGCGACTATGCCGATGACTAGGGCGGCGACGACAAGCGCCAGCCTGCCGATGCGGGCGCGGGCGGCGGTGAGAGTGAGCAGAGCGGTCATGGTTTTGTCTCCTTCCGGCGGTTTCGCCGCTTGATATTTCTAACTTGAATATAAATTATCATATCAATAATAAGGCGCGCAAGCCCTTTTCGGGCGAATTCGGGGGGATTTGGGACGAATTCGGGGCGAATTTTCAAATTCGCGGAGAATTATCCGCGGAGATGGGGTTGGCGGGGGCTTATAGGGGGTGTTGGCGGCTGGCGGAACTGCGCCTAGCGTCGCAGGCACCCTCACCCTCACCCTCTCCCATCAAGGGAGAGGGGATTTGTCGCTCGCGATTCGGGCTTGGCTTCCAAGCTCTGGGTTGGTCGCTCCACTCTGGATTCCCGCCTTCGCGGGAATGACGGCGGCGGGGACGCGAACGTGGCGAAAAGCGTCCAATCCGCGCCTAAATTCGCCAAACATACCTCTGCAAGCCCATCAAGGGATAGGGGATTTATCGCTCGCGATTCGGGCTTGGTTTCCTTGAACATACCCCTGCAAGGTTTGAGCGGGGAGCGGGCGTCCTGTCAGAATCAGGATTCCCCCGGCGCCCGTCTTTGGCGGGCGGGCGCGAGTTATGCGAAAAATCCATTGCGCCATTCCTCCCCATCCTCCGCGCCTTTGCGCCTCTGCGTCCCCTATTCTACGCCGCTCGCGCGCGCAACACCCTTCGGCGCATCCCCCGCCACGAGGCGGCGAAGATGAAGAACGCCGTCGCCGTCAGCGCCATCGCGGGGCCCGGCGACAGGTTGTAGTGATAGGATATGTAAAGCCCGATGACGGCGGACGCCGCGCCTATGGCGCATCCGAGCGGCAGCGCCCGCGTGAAGTTGCGGACGAGCGTCTGCGCGGCGGCGGCGGGCGTTATGAGCATCGCCACCACCAGCACTATCCCCACCGCCTGAAGCGCGATGACCGTCACCACCGCCAGCAGGGTGAGCAGGGCGTAGTCGAGCAGGCGCGTGGGCAAGCCTATCACCGCCGCGCCCACCGGGTCGAAACTGGCGAACACCAATTCCTTGTGCAGCGCCAGCATCGCGGCGCATACGAACAGGGCGAGCGCCAGCGTGACGACCACATCGCCGCCGGACGCCCCCAGCGCGTTGCCGATGAGGATGCTTTCCAAATCTATCGATATCCCGCGAACCAGCGTCAGCATCGTCAAGCCCAGCGCGAACAGGCCGGCGAACAGTATGCCGATGGCGGTGTCCTCGCTGACCCCGACCCGCGACACCAGATAGCCTATCAGCAGCGCCGACGCCACCGCCGCCGGGAGCGCGCCGAGCAGCGGGCTTAGCCCCAGCAGAAACGCCGCGACCATGCCCGGCAAGACCGCGTGGGCGAGCGCGTCCCCCATGAACCCCAGACCGCGCGAGACCACATACGCCCCCAGCGCCGGACACGCGATTCCGATGAGGGCGGACACGATGAGCGCCCGAACCATGAAGCCGTACTGGAGCGGGTCGGCTATCGCCGTGATGAGAATGTCAGGGACGATGCCCATCTCGCCCGCTCCCGTGAACCGGCTCCGCGCCGTATGGACCGTACATTTCGCGCATCACGTCCGGCGTCAAAACGTCGCGCGGCGCTCCGCAGGCGCAGACGTGGCAGTTGAGGCACAAACATTCGTCGCAGTAGTGGGCGACGTGGTTGACGTCGTGGGACGACAGCAGAATCGTCTTCCCCTGGTCGCGCAGGTCGCGGAGCGCGGCGACCAGCGCTTCCTGCGAAGCCGGGTCGACGCCGCTGAACGCCTCGTCGAGAAAGAGGACGTCCGCCCCCTGCGCGAGCGCCCGCGCCACGAAGACGCGCTGGCGCTGTCCGCCGGACAGCTCGGACACCAGCGAATCGCGCCGCTCCCACATGTCCACGCGCTCGAGCGCCTCCCGCGCCGCCTCGCGGTCCGCGCGGCTCGGCAGCCGGAACCAGCCCACGCGCCGCGCCCTTCCCAGCATCACCACCTCGCGCGCCTTCATCGGCAGCCGCCAGTTGACCTTCTCGCTCTGCGGGACGTAGGCGACCGAGCCGCGCGCGTCCGCTATGGGCTTGCCGTGAATCATCGCGCGCCCGCCGCTCAGGGGGATTAGCCCCGTGAGCGCGTTGAACAGCGTGCTTTTGCCCGCGCCGTTGGGGCCGACCACGCCCATCAGACAGCCGGGGCCCGCCTCGAAGGACACGTCGTCCAGCACGCGGACGCCGCCCAGTTCCACGGTCAAGCCCTCCGCTTCGAGCGGCGGCGGCTGATGGCGGCGCGCCGAGGAGGATGGGGGCGCGCCGCCGGGATGGGATTTCGTCTGTTCGTTCACTGCCGCGCTCCGTATTCCTGATTCATCGCCGAGCCGTCCGCTTCTTGCGGCGGCGGCTGGGCGGCTAAATGGCGGCGCGCCGGAGAGGGTGGCGCGCCGCCGATGGGATTTCGTTACTTCAGCGCGTTCACGATGGTCGACGTGTTGTAGCGCATGAACTTGAGGTAGGTCTCCGCTTCGCCGCCCTCGGCGGACAAGCCGCCGGTGTACAGGCCGCTGACGATTTTAGCGCCCGCTTCCTCCGCCACGCGGCGGGTGAGGGTGTCGGAGACGGTCGTCTCGGTGAACACCGCCTTGACGCCTTCGTCGCGGATGCTGTCCACCAGCGCGGCGATTTCCTGCGCGGACGGCTCTATCTCCGTGCCGCCGCCGGGGATGACCGTGCCGATTATCTCGAAGCCGTACCGCAGCGCGAAGTAGCGGAAGGCGTCGTGGGAAGTCGCCAGCTTGCGGTCGGCGGCGGGAACGGTCGCGACCTGCTCGAACACCCAAGCGTCCAGCGCGGCGAGCTCGGATGCGTAGGCGATGGCGTTGGCGGCGTAGAAATCGGCGTTGTCGGGGTCGATCTCCGACAGGCGCTCGGCGATGTTGTTCACCGCCTGCGCGACGCGAATCGGGTCGAACCAGAAATGCGGGTCTAGGTCGCCGTGGTCGTGACCCGCGTGGGCGTCTTCCTCATGCTCGTCCTCGTCGTGGTCGCCCTCTTCCTCATGGTCGTGTTCGTCTTCGTCGTGGTCGCCCTCTTCCTCGTGGTCGTGTTCGTCTTCATCTTCGTCTTCGTCGTGGTCGGCGTCCTCTTCGTGGTCGTGTTCGTCCTCGTCGTGGTCGTCGCCGTCCTCGTGGTCGTGTTCATCTTCGTCTTCGTCGTGGTCGGCGTCTTCCTCGTGGTCGTGTTCGTCCTCGTCGTGGTCGTCGCCGTCCTCGTGGTCGTGTTCATCCTCGTCCATGTGGTCGTCGCCGTCCTCATGGTCGTGTTCGTCCTCGTCCATGTGGTCGTCGTGGTCGTCGTGCATGTCCTCGCCGAACTCTATCGGGTCGATTTCGTCCCCGTCGCCGAGCGATACGAAGGCGTCGTCGTCGGGCGCGGCGTTTTCGATGAGGTCGACCAGCCAGGTGTCTTCCAGCCCCAGCCCTATGCCGAAAATGGCGTCCGCTTCCGCCACGCGGACGATGTCGCGCGCGCCGGGCTGGAACGAGTGCGGGTCGGCGTTGCGCGGGACGAGCGAGGTCACTTCCGCCCTGTCGCCGGCGACGTTCCGCACCCAGTCCGCCACGAAAGCGGTGGTGGCGACGATTTCCAGCGGCTCCGCGTCCATCATCGCCATGGGAGTGGGGAAGGGCGTCGCGGTGGGCGCGGCCATGGCGGACGGCATCGCCGTCGCCGCCGGCGCGGGCGGCATGGCGGTCGCCGCGGGCATGGCCGTGGCCGCCGGCATGGCGGTCGCCGCCGGCGCCGAAGCCGGCGCGGGCGCGGACGCCGTCGCCGCCGCCACAGGCGCGTCAGGCGTCTCGGGGTCCGAACTCCCGCAAGCCGCCAACAGCGCCAAGACGGACGCCATGACGAAAGCCAGTATCAATTTCGACTGCATCAAAGCCACTGAATTACGCTCCTTGTTAAGATGACCGCTCCCCCGCGAGCCGCGCTCCGGCATGCGATGCCGTCCCGAACGCGGGCGCGAGAAGCGTCGTTTGATTCGGTTGCCGCGCTTATTGATACCTAGAATCATTAAGCGCGACAAGCATTATATGGGGCAGCCGCGCGGAATGTCAAATCAAAGGCGGCGGGGCAATCGTTTCGCAAACGATTGGGAAAATCGGGGCGGATTTCGGAGGGCGCAACGCCCCTAGGCGGGATGCGCGATTCTGCGCCGCGACCATCGCTTCCGAGCGTCCCCCCCAAGCCCTTGATGGAAGACGGGTGGGATGAAGCGCTCCGTCCTCCGCGAAAATTCCCCAAGCGCGGGCGAAAAGGTGACATTCCCCGCCGCGCCAAGTACAATTGCGGGCGGTTTCACAGTGAAAGCATCGGAGGTCGACAAACCATGATTGCCAAGATTCTGACGGTCGCGCTCTCGGCGCTCGCCGTCTTCGCCCTCGCCGCCTGCTCGTCGCCGGATACGGAAGAGCCCGCGTCCACGACGGACATGGCGGCCCCGACGCCGGCGGTTCGCGCCACGCCGCCCCCGCCGCCCACCGCCATGCCGGAGCGCGAAGGTCCCAAGCAGTGGGACTCGCCGCCGGCGATGGTCATAGACGCGACTAAGAGTTACAGCGCCGTGTTCGAGCTGGAGAAGGGCGGCGAGTTCACAATCGAGCTCTACGCGGACAAGGTTCCGAACACCGTCAACAACTTCGTCTTCCTCGCGCGCGAGGGCTACTATGACGGCGTGACGTTCCACCGCGTTCTCGAGGGATTCATGGCGCAGTTCGGCGACCCGACCGGAACGGGGAGCGGCGGGCCCGGCTATCGCTTCGCCGACGAGTTCCACCCAGACCTGCGCCACGACAGCGCCGGCGTCGTCTCCATGGCGAACGCCGGACCGAACACGAACGGCAGCCAGTTCTTCATCACATTCGGAGAAACGTCATTCCTCGACGGAAGACACGCCGTCTTCGGCAAAGTGACTGACGGCATGGACGTCGTGAACGGCATAGCCCTGCGCGATCCGAGTACCGCCCAAACCCCCGGCGACGTCGTCACGCGGATTCGGATTGTGGAAGAGTAGAGCGGCGGAAACGGCGGTCGGCGGACTCGATAAGCGCCGCGCGTCTTTCCGCCGCGCGGCGCCGGTTCGCCCGCCCGCCCCATCTGCTATAATCGGCGCAACCGGCGCGAGCGCCGCCCGCCAAAGCCGCGCGGCGGAAAGGAAACAGGGAGCGACTATATGATAATCCACCTTATCCTGATAGCCGTCTGCAGCTTTCTCATCACGCTGGCGGGGGTGTCCATGACGCTTTTCAGCGACAGAGACGCCAGGGGACACTGGGACATCTACGAAACATATGCGGGAATGGGGCTTAGCCTCGTGTTCGCCGTCGTCTATATCTTCGTCAGAGCGGATGATATGGGAATGGGGGGCGAGCTTTCGAATCTCGTCATGGTCAAGTTGATAGCCATCGCCGCTGTCGTCACGGGGGCGATGCTTGGGGCGGTGTATTTCGCCATTTGGATCAACCGGACGTGGATTCTGAAGGAACTCGGAATGAGCCGAGCGGAATGGGACGCGCTTGGCGACGACAGCGAGACGAAAGAGAAATCCAAAAAAGACCGCGACCGCAAACGCCGCGACTGACGCGGCGCGGCGGCGATACGGGATAGGGAATTCGCGCCTCCGCCGCCGGCGATTGACTTGACGCGCCCGCCGACATAACAATTGACGGGCGTCCGCGCGCTCGGTTTGGGAGATGGGAGTCTTCGCGCCAGTCATGAAAATCATCGTTGCGGGTCTCGGTCGCGTTGGTTCGGCGCCGCCAATCAGGTCGGAACTGGATTCGGGCAAGTTGCCTTTCGCTCGCGCCAAATCCGGCGCGGCGGCGCGGTCGCCCGGATTCGGATTGCGGAGGTATAGCGGGAAATCGCGCGCGGCATGAGAGCGAGCGCAAATCTGGGGCTGAACGTCGCGCTGGCGGTCGGCGTCGTCGCGGCGCTGATTGGCGGCTTGGTTTTGCTGTTCGCGGACTCGCGCGCGCCGAAGGGGGTGATAATCGCCACGCCGGAGCGCGCCCCCGCCGAGACGCCGGACGCGCCGCTCGAGACTCCGACGCCGGCGGCGATAGCGGTGTACGTGTCCGGCGCGGTGGGCGAGCCGGGGGTGTACGAAATGGCGTCCGGCGCCCGCGCGGACGACGCCCTGAGCGCCGCCGGCGGAGCGTCGCCGGACGCCGACCTGGAGCGCGTGAATCTGGCGAAGCGCCTGAGCGACGGCGAGCATGTCCGCGTTCCGAGACGCGGCGAGCCCGCGTCGCTCGACGCCGTCCCGAACGGACTCCCGCCGACTTACGCCCGACCGAACGGCGGCGCGGCGATTCCAAAGCCCGCCGGCAAAATAGACATCAACAGCGCCCAAGCCGACAGCCTGGAAACCCTGCCCGGCATAGGTCCATCCAGAGCGCGGGCGATAATCGAACACCGCCAAGCCAACGGACCGTTCGCCGGCGTGGACGACCTAATGGAAGTCCGCGGAATCGGAGAGGGCATACTGGAGTCCATCCGCGACTTGATAGAGGCGAGATGACGGGGGCGACCGATTTAGGCAACTGAAGACCAATCCCGAATCGCAAGCCGTCCATTCCCGCGAACGCGCGATGTCCGCGCCGCCCAATCGCCAACCGCCCATGCCCCTCTTGCTAAACCGCGCCTTCGCCGCCGCCATTCTGTTCGTCGGCTCCACCGTGCTGTCCACAATCGGATTCGGCATTGGGATGACGACTATCCCCGCCCTGCTGTTTGTCTTTGACGCCCAGACTGTCGTCGTGGTCGTCAACACCGTGTCCATCGCCTTGTTCGTTCTCATCGTTCACCGCAACCGCGCCGAGCTGCCGTTTCGCCGCGTCTTGCCGTGGTCGGTCAGCGGACTCGTCGCAGTCCCCGTCGGGGCGCTGGCGTTGCGGGATTTGGACGCGGCGACGCTCAAAATAGCCATCGCCGCGCTCACGATAGCGCTCACCGTTCTTGTGGTCGTCTCCGGCGACAAGACGCCCGTCCCGCGCGGGAAGGCGGCGGGGATAGCCGTCGGCTTCGCGGTGTCGGCGACGCTGAACGCGCTCGGCGTGGGCGGCCCCGTCATGGCGCTGTACGTCTTCGCCCAGCGCTGGTCGCGGGACGCGGCGCGGGGCGCTCTGGCGCTCTACTTTCTGTTCGTCGAAGCCGCCGGCGTCGCCGCCTACGCCGCCGTCGGATTGTTCACGTGGGAGCGCGCCCTGACAATCATCATCGCCGTTCCCGCCGTGGTCGGCGGATTCGCGCTAGGCTCGCGCATCGCCAGCCGAATGAGCGACGCCGTCTTCCGCCGCGTCACCGTAGCCGCCATTCTCGCAATGTGCGCCCTGGCGCTGGCGCGCGAAATCGCGGCGCTGTATGGATGGGCGGTCTAGCGACAATGGGAGTGTCCGGACAAGCCCGGCGACCTATGGCGCGAGAATTGTCGCGCTACCAGTCGAAGAAGAAGTCGTCGTCCTCTTCCTCTTTGCGCTTCTTGGCGCTCGCTTTCGCTTTGCGCTTGGACCTTGTCGCGCTTATCTCCTCGAAGTGCTTCTGGGGTATGGTTCTCGCCGGAGGCCCCTTAGCCTTTGTCGCGGGCGTCAGCTTGTAAGCGCGTCTGAACTCCCCGTCGGTCATCTTGCCCTTGCGCGTGTTGCACGGGCGGCAGAGGAGTTGCAGATTGGTCATTCGGTTCTTCCCACCCTTAGCCACCGGCTTTTTGTGGTCTATGTCGAAGTAGGACATCTCCATCTTCTTGCCGCAGTACATGCACTTGCCCTTTTGGTCGACAAAGAGCAATTCCTTCTCGCGTTTGCTAAACTGCCTGCGCTTGGTCTTGGGTCGTTCGTCGTCGAAGTCAAAGTCGAAAAACGCCATTTTACGCTCCCGCGTTGATCGTTTGTTCAGTATGCGGATTTGATTATAGATATATGTTGAGAGACTGTCAACACTTCAATCGGAGACGGCGAACATGAACATAACCATCCAAACAATATCCGAAAACCAATTCGCCGAGTGGCGGCGCGCCGGCGGGTTGGGGTTCGGCTTTCACACGACGGCGGAAGACGTCGCCCTGGAGCGCCCGCTGTGCGAGCCGGACAGGACGTTCGCCGCCTTCGACGGGGGGCGCATTGTCGGAACGACCACGACGCGGACATCCGAGATAGTCGTCCCCGGCGGGCGGGCGGCGCTTGGGTTCGTGGACGACGTCGCAGTTCTGCCCACGCATCGGCGGCGCGGGATTATGACTCGGATGATGCTCGCGCAACTTGACCAGATGCGCGAGCGCGGCGAACCGCTGGCGGCGCTCCACGCATCCGAAAGCCTGATTTACGAACGGTTCGGCTTCGGCGCGGCGACATGGGCGGAGCGCTGGCGAATCGCCCGCGACCGCGCCAAGATGAAGATTGAACCGAACGCGGGCGGCGTCTTGGAGTTCATCGACGCCGACGAAGCGCGGGCGGAGTTGCCTTCGCTCCACCGACGAGTGGCTTCCGACCGTCCCGGCATGGTTCTGCACCGCGATGAATACTGGCGTTTCGCGCTCGCGGACGCCGAGCATCAGCGGCGCGGCGCGTCCGCCTTCTTCCACGTCGCCTACAAGCGCGGCGGGCGAATCGCGGGCGTGGCGTCCTATCGCATACGCGACGGCGGCGTTGTCTTGGCGATATTCCTGCTGGGCGAGGATTCCGAAGTCGAAGCCGAGCTTTGGCGCTACTGCTTCGGCATAGACTTGAAAACCGAAATCCGCGCCGTCAACCGCCCGACGGACGACCCGCTGGTCTGGCGTCTGGAAGACCCGCGCCGTCTTGAAAGAGCCGTCCACGACCATATGTGGCTGCGTCCGGTCGATGTCGCCGCCGCGCTCCGGGCGCGTAAATACGGCGCGGAGGGCGCCTTGCGCCTGCGCGTCCGCGACCGTTTTTGCGCGTGGAACGACGGCGTTTACGCCCTGGAAGGCGGCGCGGCGGGCGCGGAAGTCCGCCGCCTGCCCGAATCGTCCGGCGCCGAAATCGCGCTTGGCGCGTCCGACCTAGCCGCCGTCTATTTAGGCGGCGCGGCGCTCTCCGCGCTGGCGCGGGCGGGCAGAGTCGAAGCGTCGTCCCCCGCCGCGCTCGCCAAAGCGGACGGCATGTTCAGGACGGCGCGCCATCCGCACGCCGTCGAGCTTTAGCGAGTGGGCGCGCCAGCCGCGCTACGCCAGCGGCGAGTAGTCGGTCGGCGACAGCAGCGAGTTGAACACCCGCGCCACCAGCGCGCCGTCGGCTTCCGATTCGGCGCGAACCTTGTTCCACTCCGGGTCGGCGCGGAAGGCGGCCCAGGCGCGCTCGCGGTGCCCTTCGTCCTCGAAGGCGATTATGTAGATGAGGCGGTCGGAGTAGTCGCCGACGGCGGTCGTCCAGTAGCCTATGTTCTTGATGCCGTGCCGCTCGAATATGCCGAGCGTGTGGTTGCGGAACCGCGCATTGAGCGCCTCCAGCTTGCCGGGCGCGGCTTCGTAAACCCGATATTCGTAAATCATGCGTCGCCTCCTGTCGCGTTCGGTCGTCGTCTTCGGCGTCCCAATCGTCCGCCGCCCCGAATGTTATCAGCGAATCGCGCCGAGTTCAATGCCGAACGGCGGTTGAATCGCGCGGGCGCTTATGAGAAAATCCCCCGCGAGACGAACGAAACGGAGGTTGCCCGAACATGGCGGACGAAAACTTGGACGCGCTGAGCATAGACATGGTGGTGGACATCACCACTATCGGACGCAAAACCGGACAGCCGCGCCGCATTGAAATCTGGGCGCATCTGCTAGACGGCGCGATAATCCTAGCCGCGTCCCCCGGTCCGCGGAGCTGGTACGCCAACATGGTCGCCAACCCCGACTCGGTGTCGCTGCATCTGAAAAACCTGCCGTCCGCGCCGGATTTGCGCGTCCGCGCCCGCCCGATACTCGGCGAATCCGAGCGGCGCGCCGCCTTCGCGCGCCTTCTGGCGCAGTCCGCGTTTCGGCAGGGGCAGGGCTTGGACGTCGAATCGTGGACGCGCGGAAGCAAACTCGTGGAGCTGATTCCCCAATGAAGCCGCTAGACGCCGCCCGCGTCCAAGCGGCGCTCGCCGGCTTGACCGTCGGGAATCGCATCCGCTACCGCCACACCGTCGGCTCCACGATGGACTTGGCGCGCGATTTCGCCAAGCGCGGCGAGCCGGAGGGCGCGGCGATTGTCGCGGAGGAGCAGACCAAAGGGCGCGGCAGGTTTCAGCGCGCGTGGGTGTCGCCGCCGTTCGAGAACCTCTACCTGACGGTCATCCTGCGCCCCGACCGCGCGCTGATGCCGTCCGTCAACATGGCGGCGGCGCTCGCCGTCCGCCAAACGGCGGCGGACATGACCGGCGCGAAACCCGCCGTGAAATGGCCCAACGACGTCCGCGTCGACGGGCGCAAACTGGCGGGCATACTCATAGAATCCGAATTCGACGGCGGGGAGCCGTCTTTCGCCCTAGTCGGAATCGGGCTGAACGTGAATCTGGACGTCTCGCGCCACCCGGAGATAGCGGACACGGCGGCGAGTCTGCGCTCGGTGGCGGGACGCGAATTCGAGCGCGAGTCGGTCTTGGAATCGCTGCTCCGCAACTTCGACGAATGGCATCGCCGCGCCAAATCCGGCGAGCGCATAGCCGACCGCTGGGCGGAAAGCCTAGAGACGCTCGGCAAGCGCGTCCGCCTGCGCTGGAAAGAGCGCGTAGTGGAAGGAATCGCCGAATCGGTGGACGAGCGCGGCGGCTTGACAATCGTCCGCGACGACGGCGCGCGCCAAACCGTCGCGGCGGGGGAAGTGACTTCGCAGATTTGACGGGCGCGAAATTCGCAAAAGTCCGTTGCGCCATTGGGCAATCGAAACCAAGCCCGAATAGCGACCGACAAATCATCTCTCCCTTGCCCCGTCCCTAACCCCGTCATTCCCGCGAAGGCGGGAATCCAGAATCGCCCAGCCAAGCCCGCCACACGAAGCCAGGCCCAAACCCCAACCAACAAATCCCACTATTGCGCCCTTTGCGCCTTCGCGTCATTGCGTTTCCCCATTCTTTCGCCCTTTTGCGAATTTCCAAAGCGCGCGGAAACCGCTATAATGCCCCAACAAAATCGGTTATCGGATTTCGGAGGGCGACAGAATGTTGCAAGAGAAGCTGAGTCTAGCGGGCAAGAGCGTCGTCATCACCGGCGGCGGCACGGGGTTGGGGCGCGAGATGTCGCTGGCGATGGCGCGCGCCGGGGCTGACTTGATGATAGCCGCGCGGCGGACGGGGCCCATCGAAGAGGTCGCGGCGGCGGCGCGCGAGCTGGGCGCGAACGCCGTCGCCAAGTCCGCCGACGTCACGGACGCCGCCCAAGTCGCCGCGCTCATGGAATCCGCCATCGCCGAATTCGGCAAGGTGGACGTCCTGCTCAACAACGCCGGCATAGTGCGCGGGCAGGGCGCGATTCCGATTTGGGAAATCACCGATGAGGACTGGCGCGTGGGCATAGACGTCAACATGTCCAGCGCCTTCTACTGCGCCCGCGCCATCGCCAAGCACATGGTCGAGCGCGGCGGCGGCAAGATCATCAACGTCTCATCCGGCTTCGGCTATCGCGGCGGGCGCGACAACTATATGTACTGCGTCGGCAAGGGCGGAATTGTCCAGCTCACCCGCGTCTTGGCGACCAGTTTGGGGCGATACGGCATCACCAGCTCCTGCATAGTGCCGGGCTTCATCCCGACCGAAGGGACGGACGAATCGCGCTTGACCCTTCCGAGGGGCGAGTTCATCCCCATCGGGCGAGTGGGGCATCCGCATGAAATGGGCGCGGTGGCGGTGTTCTTGGCGTCCGGCGCGTCCGATTACATGAACGGCGAGGCGTTCGTCATAGACGGCGGCGGCTTGGCGGGCGGCATCGCCCCAACGGGCCACGCGCCGGAGATTCCGCTGAGCTTCTAGCGGGGACAACAAATCCCCTCTCCCTTGATGGGAGAGGGCTAGGGTGAGGGTGTCCGCGCCCCCAGGCGCGGGTTCGCCAACCGTCTAGGCTAACGTCGGCGAGACGAAAACGAATTCCAAACAACACTTCAGAGAGGCGGCGCGAAAATCATGGCGATACCGAGCGAGTGGGATCTGACTGGCAGAAAAGCGGTGATAACGGCGGACGGCAGGGGTTGGACGCCCTATCTGGCGGGCGCGCTGGCGGAGGCGGGCGCGGACGTGGCGGTATCCGGCGCGGCGGATTCGGACATGGCGGACGCGGCGGCGGCGGTCCAAGCGCGCGGACGCGCCGGATTCGCCATAGCCGCCGACCTGACCGACGCCGCCAGCGTCGAGGCGATGCTCCAGACCGCCGCCGGCGAGCTCGGCGGGGTGGACATCCTAGTCAACAACGCCGCCGCCCAGTTCGGCAAGAGATTCGAGGAAATCACCGAAGACGAGTGGGAGCGCTACATGGCGTTCACCGTCAAATCGGTGTTCCTGACCTGCCGAGCGGCGGGCAGGCTGATGCTCGCGCGCGGCGGCGGGCGCATCGTCAACATTGGCACGGCGCTGTCCCAACGCGGGCTGTGGAACTCGGTAGCCGCCTGCGCCGCCCAGGGCGCCATACACCAGATGACCTCATCGCTGGCGCTGGAGTGGGGACGCGACGGAATCCGCGTCAACGGCATAGGCGCGGGGTGGATGTCGACCGAAGAGCCGTCCGAAGAAGACGCGCGCGAGTTGCTGGTGCGCTACCTGCCCTCGCGCCGCAAGGGACACCCGAACGACCTAGCCGCCCTGCTGGTGTACCTGTCCTCCGAAGCCTGCGACTTCGTGACGGGGCAGACATTCTTCATAGACGGCGGCGCGCTGGCGCACGCTTAGGGGGATGGGGCGACGGCTAGGGAACTCAAGCGCGTCATCCAAGCGGCGAATCCGGGACATTCGGCGCGAATCTTCTCCAAACCTATTTCCTCCGCGACAAGCGCGCCGTCTGTCACTTTTCCGTATCGGGGAATCAGCGCCTTGATGCGCTTGCTTGGAGCGGAATCGGGGCTGTCGTCGATGTCTTCCGGGGTATTGAACCGCGAACGGATTGATAGCAGGGCGTCCACGGCGGCGTTGGCGGCGCGAGGCAGGATGGAGAACGCGCTCGCGTCCGAGAACAGCAACGCCTCGAACTCGTGCCGCTGGACATATGGGAATATGCGCGAAGCGTCCATCGGGCGGTTTATTTTGACGATTGCCGCTTCCCGCGCGCGCGTCTCCAGGTCTTCCGGCGCGTCGCTTCCCTTGTCGCGGAATCCGTAGAAATCCACCAGCGACGTGACGAAATCGAACGACAGAATGAGATTCGACATGTACGACGCAAGCCTGCCAACGGTGACGTTTCCGTTAAGCAGGATTGGATACGGATAGACGCCGGCGGGTTGCAACTCAGGCGCGAGTATCTCTCTGACGAATTCCTCTTCGGTTTTCCCTTCCACCAATATGGCGACGCGCGTCAAGGTCTTCCCCCCAGAAGATTTGTTTGCCACAGTTGCCCCGCCGTGAAACCGTCTTCGAGCCAGACTTGATAATCGTCCGCCGACAGTTTGCGGGCTTTCGTTTCGCCGTCTTGCAAATCCAGCGTGAAAATTTCGTCCAACTCGAACGCGCTGACAAGCAGGGGCGACTGCGTCGCCACGATGACTTGGCGCTCGGCGGCGAGCGATTGGATCATGCCGCCCACCAGCTCGACGGCGGCGGGATGCAAGCCGAGCTCCGGCTCGTCCAGCATTATGACGTCCGGGAGCATCTCGGACGGAAGGTTGAGCAGAGTCGCCAACGCGAAGAAGCGCAGCGAGCCGTCGGATGTGAGGTGGGCGCCGAATGTTTTGTCCGACCATTTGGCTTTCCATCTAAGGGCGACCTTGCCGTAGGTTTCCTCTATATCGAAGCGGTCGAACCCCGGCAGAATTCTGCCGATTTGCCGGCAAATCATCTCGTAGCGCCGCGCGTCTTCAAGCTCCAGGCGGCGCAGGATGGCGGGCAAATTGCCGCCGTCCCTGCGAAGAATCGAGTCGTCGCCGGCGTCCCATTTCACATTGAAATTGGATCTGTCGGAAGTGTCGTGAAACTGATACACCGCGCAGGCGCGCAACAGGTTGGCGATTACCCATGCGGTCTCGCTGTTGACGTTGTGAGGTCCGAATTGGGCGGCTTCCACAATGCGGGCTTCCGCGTGTCCGCTGCCGAGATGTTGCCATTCCGCTTGTCCAACCACGCCGTCCCTGTCGAACTTGAAGCTCTCGTCGCCGAACAGAAGGCGGTCGGGATGGGCGTGGAAAAGCGCGAATTTGTAGCGGTTTAGCCCGGCGTCGGTTCGGAGCGCTATTTCGGCTTCCATGCGCGGGGTATGGCGAGCTCCCCCGTGCAGCTGGTCGTCCGCGCCGCCGTTGCGCGCGACGAAATCTCCGAGTCGGCGCGACCGTATCATCCAACTCAGCATCTCGAAGAATCGGATTGCGTTGGATTTGCCCGACCCGTTCGCGCCGATCATGACCGTCGCCATGGGCATCGCCGAGAATTCCACGTCGGCGAGCGACCTGAAGCCGCGCACACGGACGGATTCTATTGCAGTCGCGCTCATTGAACCTCGCTCCGCTTCAACAACCCATTCACCGGGATTAGCCGCTCGTTGTACGGGTCCGGTGCTTCGGCATTCAGCGGACCATCTAGGAAGCAGGTTGGAACTGTTGTACTGAAAATCGCCATCTTCGCGCCGCCGTTTGCCAAAACGCGGACATTGTATCACAAAGATAGCTTGGGACAAAACGCGCGGCTTCCGCAACCGGCTGGCTAGCGACGAATACGGTCGGAGCGATTGCAACGCCGCGTGGAACGTCCTGCAAAACGAAATCCCGACGCTAATCGATGCGCTTGAGGCGACACTCGCCGAGGAAGTGTGTCGGGACGCATGAGCGCGAACGCCGTCGAATCGGGCGGCGGGCGAGCGTATGCGATTGACGATGGCGGCGTACAGCGCTTAATCGGGGGAATCATCCTCCAAATCATCGGAAGAGGGGACTTCGTTCGTAAGAATCTGAAGCACCCTAACCAGATGCTCCGAAAGTCCTTGATTCAGATACTCCAAAATCGGGGATCCGTGATCGGTCAGGCCATAGTCCACCAACAAGCGCAACCATTCCGAAATCTCGGCGATTCCCTCATCGGGTCCGTAAACGTTGAAGAACAGGTCCGCCGCTTCTTGCCTGTCGATTACGAATCCATGCGAAGGGTATCCGGTGGCTAGTTTTTCGAGCGCGCCTTCTTGAACGTTGGAGCCGTTGATGCGATAACCGTACTCCAACGCCACCTGAATGGCGCGCGCAGTTTCCCCGAATCTGATTGGGGCAATCTGGCTGTATATCCCGCCGAACAGCCCAAGCGTCAGTTCCGACGCGACGCGCAAAGCGGTTTGCGTTGTCAATTCGCTGTTGCCCAGAGACAGAAGCCTGCCAAGATGCACTCGGAAGCTGTTGAAAACTTCTTCATTCAGGTGGCGAAGCGCGTCGTTGTCAATCAGCCCCGACTGTTGCTCTCCGAACTCATCGCGCACTCCAACCTGCGTATCGAGCGGTCCCAATTCGGCGTGGTCGGTCATGACCAGCGTATCGGCGCCCAATGCGACCAGCGTCCCCGCGCTCTTGCAAAGCCCGCCAACGACTAGAATGAAGTCGCCTTCGGCGTATCCGCTTTTTATGCGCCGAGCGATGCGGTACGCCGCGTCCATGCTTCCCCCGTGCGTGGTTAGAAACAGGATGCAGTTTTTCGCGCCCGACGCCGGCGGACACGCATCCACAAACCGGTGTCCCAGCTCGTCCGTTAGGTTGCCCGCCACGAAGAATATGTCGGCGGCGTGTTCCTGAGCGACGGTTGCGATAGCTTGCCCGACTCTTCGCGGCAAGCAGTGTACGGGTACGACCATCCGGAAGCTCCCTTCTACTTGGGAATAGTCAAACGCAATCGTATCACATCAGCGTCCCGCCGTAAAACCATTTGAGCGGACGGCATGGAAGCGGCGGAAGTTTTGAGGCGGCAAGCGCGAGTTGCGAAATCGCGTTAGATAATGCTGGCATTAGAACAACTCGGACGATTAGCGCGCCAAAATCCCCGATTTCTACTCTATCTTTCCCGCGCAATCGGGAACCAAAAAGGCGGCGGGCATCGTTGGGTATTCCCCCCGCTCCCCCGCCGCGCCCTACCCGACGCCCGCGAACAATTCTTCGCCCGTTCCGAACTCTCGCGCCAACTCTCGCAGGCTGTTCCAAGTGGAGTCCTCTACGAAAACGCCCTCGCGCAACAACTCCAGCTCGCGCTTATGCTCCAGCTCGCCGGGGTAGAACACTTCCGTGAAGCCCGACGCCGGGGGCGTTTCCTTTAGATAGCGCGCGAACTCGGTCACTTCCGCCTTGAACTCGTCCGCGTCTCGGAACGCGCCGACGTCGAACGCCGCCATGAAGCAGCCGTCGTTGTGGCGTCCGGACGGGTCGTGTCCGAAGCCCAATCCCGTTAGGATGCCCGAAAGAATCTCGACCATCACCGACAGCCCGTAGCCTTTATGCCCCTCCGGCCCGCCCAGCGGCAGGATGACGCCGCCGTTCCGCAGGTCGTTCGGGTCGGTCGATGCGTTGCCGTCGCCGTCCAGTATCCAGCCTTCGGGGATGGAATATCCTCTCGCCACCGCGACGCCGAGTTTGCCGGCGGCGACCGCGCTCGTCGCCATGTCTATGAACATCGTTCCTTCGAGGTTGGACGGCATGGCGATGCAGATGGGGTTGGTTCCCAGCCGCGGCTCACGCCCGCCGAAGGGGGCGACGGCTTTGGACGACCTGCCGGAATCCGCCGTCATAATTCCAATCATCCCCGCCCGCGCCGCCATTATGGGGTAGTCCGCGACGCGCCCGACGTGGCTCTGCCTGAACACCGTCGCCGCCGCCACGCCGCCGGCGCGCGCCTTTTCGATGGTCATGTTCATCAGCCGCTCGGACACGACGTAGCCGAACCCCCAATGTCCGTCGACCACCGTAGTCGTCGGCGTGTCGCGGACGATTTCGAACTCCGCGCCGGGAACGATGTGTCCGCGCTTCACGCGGTCTATGTAGGTCGGAATCTGGATGATTCCGTGCGAGTCATGCCCCGCGAGGTTCGCGCCGATGGAGTGGCGCGAGACTATTTCGGCTTCCTCCGCGCTCGCCCCCGCGCCGCGCAAAAGCGCCGCCGCTATCTCCGCGAGCCGGTCCGCTTGCATTGTTGGCATTGTTCGTTCGCCTTCCTTTCTTCTCTTTCCATGCGTCCGCGCGCCGCCGAAAGCCCGACATGATTTTCGGGTTTTCGCGCGGCGCTCGCTGATTGTCAGCGCCGATTTTCTTGTCGGCAGTCGCCGCTAGAAGTCGGGCGGCAACTCGTTGAACGGCTTGCCGTCCCGCTCCGCCTCGCGCATGCGGCGCAGCCAGCCGAGCCAGGCTTCTTGGACAGTCGCCTTGCCCAGCGTCTTGCCTATCTCGATGCCAGCCGCCAAGCCGGTCTCCCTAGCCCTCTCTTCTATCCTGCTTATCGCTCTCGCCTTTTCCCTGGCTTCCGCCCTGGCGATTTCCCGTCTTTCCTCTTCCGCCTTCATGTGAAGGAATCTCGATATGATCATTGGCGCGCTCTCCTTTCACGCCCGAAACAAGCGCGGGCGCAGTCAGTCCGTTGACCGAATGGCGTTCGCCGCTCTAGCGGGACGAGGGCGGCGGCTCGTTGAAGGGCTTGCCGTCCCGCTCCGCCTCGCGCATCCGGCGCAGCCAGCTGTCCCAGGCGTCGTTGGTCGCGGCTATGCCTTCAGCCATGCCCTCAGCCCTGCCCCGCGACTCGCCCACGGCTATGCCCTCGGCTATGCCCCGCGTCTCGCCCACGGCTATGCCTTCCGCTATGCCTTGCGTTCTCCCTTCCGTTCTGCCCTCCTCTCTGCCTTCCGCCCTGATTTCTTCGTCCGCTTTCATTCGGAGCCATCTTGATATGGTCATTCTCGCGTTCTCCTGCGCGTCCAAGATTAGCGCCAGCGTTATGGTCGCCAGCGTCATGATGGGTATTGTGAAGATGCCGTAGTCTTTCAAGAAGACCAGCGCGGCGCCGAAGCGGGCGCCCTCCGCGAACGGGGTGCCGCTCGCCAGCGACGCCCCATTAGTGTAGCGCGCGAAGTCATACGCCGCCACAAAGAGCGCCGTCCAAATCGCCAGAAAGACGACCAGAGTCCATACGAACAGCGACCAGTACTTGACCAGAACGCTCCATATCGATATCCGCTTGTCGTCTTTCTTGCCGTTTTTCTTGTTGTCGCTTTTGCCGTCTTTCACCGGGTCAATCTTTCGGGGTCGGCGCGTTCGGGGGCAGAAGCCCCGCGTCCATCATATCATCCCACAGCGCGGGCGGGATGGGGAAGGACGCCATTTTCAGGTTTTCCTCGACCTCCGCCGGCGTTCGCGGGCCGGGGATGGTCGCCGCCACCGCCGGATGCGCCAAGCCGAATTGCAGCGCCGCCGCCTTCAGCGGGGTTTCATGGCGGTCGCAAGCCGCCTTGAGACGCCGAGCGCGCGCCAGAACTTCCGGCGGCGTCCGCTGGTAGAAATACGTGGTGTCCGCGCCCAAATCGGACGCCAGCACGCCGCTGTTGTAGGGTCCGCCGAGTATGACGCTTATCCCCTTCGCCTCGCAAAGCGGCAGGAATTCGTCCAGCCCGGAGTGGTCGAGCAGCGTGTAGCGTCCGGCGAGCAGGAAGCAGTCGAAATCGCCTTCCGCCGCGAACCGAGCGGGCATTTCCCACTGGTTCATCCCCGCGCCTATCGCGCCGATGACGCCCTGAGAGCGCAACTCCGCCAGCGCCGGATACGCCTCGCCTATCGCCCGCTCCCAGTGGTCGTCCGGGTCGTGAATCAGCGCGATGTCCAACCGCCCCAGCCCCGTCCGCTCCAGGCTTTCATCAACGGAGCGCAGGACGCCGTCCCGGCTGAAGTCGAAAACGACGTCATACGGCGGCTCTTCCCCCAGCGCGCCGCCGCTTCCGTTCGGATTCAGAACGCGCCCGACTTTGGAGGACAGCGCGAAGCCGTCCCGCTCGAACTCGCCCAGCGCCGCGCCGTAGAACCGCTCGCTCTTGCCGCGCCCGTACAGCGGGGCGGTGTCGAAGAAGCGGATTCCGAGCTCGTATCCGCGCCTAACAGTTTCCGCCGCCCTCCGCGCCCCGTCCGCGCCCGACAGCGCCCCCAGCGGAGCGCCGCCCAGACCGAGCCGCGTCACGCGGACGTTCGTGGAGCCAATCATCGCGGTATCAAGCGGGTTCATAGGGCAGACCTCCCGTCTATCTTTCATCAAGCGCCGAAACCGGCGCGCTCGCCGATTGCGGGCTTCATTATATAGCGCCGGCGTCCGCAGTGTTTCGGATTCCGATTTCGCGGGAATGGCGGTGGGACTTGCAGGGGCATGTCGCTGGTTGGCGGACTGCGCCTAACAGCGCAGTTTTGCGCGCGCCTTTGTCAGAATCAGGATTTACGGGATTATATGATTTTCAGGATTCCTAACGGCGCGCGTTTTCTCAGAGCAAACGCAAATTTAGCGGACGAAATCCTGAAAATCCCGCCAATCCTATGAATCCTGATTCTGACAAAGACCGCGCCGCCGCCAATTGGCGAAGACGGGGCGAATTCGCTTGCGAACGCGCTTGGGGGCGCAACCGCCGAAGACGCCGCCGGGATTGCGCCGGACGCGGGCGCTGGCGAAGGCGTTGGAGTGACCAATGGATCCGCCGGACTCGGAAGCGGCTCCCGAGGTCCCTCCGCTACGCCCGCGAACAGCCAAACCAGCGCGGTTGCGGGCAGCGCGAAGGCTAGGTATCCAACAATCCCCAGCCACAAGACGCCCTTGAAAGCCCTGTTGTCCCACGCCTTGCCAAGCGCGCGGACAGCGGGCGGATGATCGCGGCTTGCGGGACTCGCCCCCATTCTTAACCCTGTCCGCCAAGTCTTGAAGACTGCGAGCAGGGCGAACAGCGCCAATAGCGGGAACAGCGCGTCCAGAACGAAGTTCGGGGCGGACCACCCGTCAGACGCGAAAAGCCAGAGAATGAGCCAGAGCGCGAGAATCGCGAGGAACAGGACGGCGCTCCCCAGCCGCAGGGCGGCATTGAAAACCGCGCGGTCGGCGGGCGGATGGTTGCGTCTGTCGTTCATGGGTTCATCGTTTGGCGCAGCGCTTCAAGCGCCATTATGTTGAACGGATGCGGCGCGCGGGCGGGTTCATGTTCGCAAGCCTCCGTTCATCGCTCATCGCCGCGAGTCGCCGAAAGGCGGCGCCCCGATTTTCCCCAACTATATGAACCCCGCGCCCGGCGGTCAACCGCTCCGCGCGAATTCGGCGGGCGAAGGGCGGCTTGGGATTGGGCGAAATCCGCGCCCGGTCAATTCCTAATGAGCATCCCCGGCTGGCAGGCGCGGCAGTAGCTGGTTATGCGCTGGTTGGCGCGCAGCTCGGTGATCGCCTTGCCGCATCGCGGGCAGGGTTCGCCCTTGCGGTTGTGGACTTTCAGAAAATCCCGCGCTTTGCGGTCTATCCGCTCGCCCACGCGCTCGCGGACGGATTCGACGGCGTCCAGCGTCACTTGGCGCGAACATTCGTAAACGCGCCGCGTCTCGTCTTCGGTCAGCGCCTTGCGCCGCTTGAACGGATAGACGCGCGCCGCGAACAGAATCTCGTCCGCGTATGCGTTGCCGATGCCGGATACTACCCCGCCGCGCGTGAGAACGCCCTTTATCTCCCCGTTGAAACGCTTGAGGCGCTCGCGGAACTCATTGAAACTGAAGTCGTCCAAGACGTCGGGCCCCTGCTCCGCCAAGCCGGGGACGCCGTCCAAGCCGGCGGCGGGGATGTAGTAGAACTGCCCCATCATGCGGTCGTCCGTGTAGCGCAGGTCGTCGCCGGAGTCCAAGACGAAGCGGACGCAGGTTCGCTTTTGGACGCGCAGACCGGTCGGGCAGTGGCGCAAGCCGCCCGTCAGCTTGGGGTTGACCACCGCCCGCCGTTCGCCCGACAGCGCGAAGATGAGGAATTTCCCGCGCCGCTCGACGCCCTCGAACGCGCGCCCGACGGCGTCCTCTTCCATGTCGTAGGGGACGGAGCGGACGATGGGCTTGAGGATGCGCGCCGACTCCACCCGCGCGCCCGGCAGACGCTCGCTTAGGAACTCCGCCGCCACTTGCAGCTCAGGCGCCTCCGGCATCTCATTCGCCTCCGTTATCGGTCGTCATCGGTCGTCGTTCCGCGCCGATTCCGGCTCCAGCCAGCCGTATTCGCGGAAATTGACGCGCCCTCGCTCGTCGAATTCCACGCCCTCCGCGATGAGCAGCTCTCGCTGAAGCTCGCTGCCGTGTCCGGAGCTTCGGGGGCTTACCATGCCCTTGTGGTTGATGATTCTCTGCCAGGGGACGTCGGAGCCGAATTCGAGCGACGCGAGGCAGTAGCCGACCATTCGCGGCGAGCAGTCCCCGGCTATGAGCGCGATTTGCCCGTATGTAGCCACCCGTCCGCGCGGAACTTGGCGAACGGCGTCCAGGATGCGCGCGTAAACGGACAGACGCGCGCCGCCGCCGTATTCTTTCGTATTCATAAAGCCCATGTTGCGCCGCCGCCGCGCCGAAATTCAACCGTTTTGGGGCGCTGGTTTCGGGCGCGGTCGGCGGATTTCGCGCTGAAAGCCGCCGGATATTATAATGTTGTCGCCATGTTCACTTTCGCGTTCAGACGATTTCGCGCCGCCGAATGGCGCGGCTGGCTGCCGCCGTCGGCTATGTTTCTCGCCATGTTCGCCGCGCTGCTGGCGCTGGGCGGCGACAGGGGATATTTCTACCGTCCGGGCGGAAGCCACGATTTCGTCACCGCCCAGACGCTGGCGGTCGCCGACAACCTGTCCTTCCGACATAATCTCAAGTTGGCGCGGCGCGTCGAGTCGGACGAAAACGGCGGCTTGCGATACGTCCTCTACAACAACTTCCCCTTCGGCGGCCCCGCCGTTGTGAAACTGGCGACCATGCCGTTCGGGGACGACCTGAGCGCGAGGCTAATGGCGGCGCGCGTTCTGATGCTGCTCATGTTCTGCGGCGCGGCGCTGTTCTCATATCTCGCCATCGCGCGAATCGCCGGCAACCGCCTTGTCGCCTTCGCCGCCGCCGCGCTCGGATTTTCCGGCTTCTACGCGCTCTATTATTCCGACGGCGTGTTCAACGAGGGCGTCATGGACATGTTCGGCGCCGCGCTGGCGTTTCACGGCATGGCGGTGTTCGTCCAAGAGGGGCGTTTCCGCCAGTTGCTTCTCAAAACCTGCGCGGCGCTGCTCATCGGATGGCATGTTTACGCCCTGCTTCTGCCGTTCATCGCGTTCGGTTTCGGAGGGGAAGCGCTCGCGCTCTTGCGGACGGCGCTTTCGGGCGGCGAACGGCGGGCTGCCGCGCTGCGCTCGGCGGCGACGGCGGCGCTCCGCAGCCGATACGTCGCGCTCGCCGCCGTCTCGATTGCGTTCGGCGCGTCTCTTCTGGCGCTGAACCTCGCCAACGAATACTCGGATGAAACGGGCGAACTGCCCACGCTCGGCTCGATAACGCGGATATTGTGGATAACGGAGACGCCGGCGGCGTATGGGGGCGGATGGGACGACATGCTCAGGCGGCAGCTCTACCGCGTGGGCGCGGCGTCCGTTCCCTACGCGCTCATCCGGGCGGCGGGCTGGGAGCTTCCCATGTCGGAGCCGACTTGGGATTTGGCGGTCGCTCCGATTGTCTTGGGAGCGGCGGCGACGGCGGCGGCGCTGGGCGCGCTGGCGTTCGTCCGCCGAAAACGCCGCGCTTTGGCGGCGACCGCCGTGCTGTTCGGCTTCTGCTGGTCGCTGCCGTTTCACGACACGACGTTTCACGGCGGACACGCTTTCGAGGGGCTGTGGTACGCGGCGCTGGCGATGGCGCTGTTCGCGCTCGTTCTGCTCGGCGCGCGCCGTCTGCTGGGCGAACGCTTCGGAGCCGCCGTCTTAATCGCCGCCGCCGCCCTCGCCGCGCCCGTATTCGCCCTCTCGGTCTTCCTCGCCGGACAGCGCGACCGAGACCCGGACGAGGCGCGACTGAACAAGGCGATGATGGCGGATTTCCAAGTCATCCGCGAGATGACGCGGGGGAAGAACGTCGGATACATAAGACATCGCGCCGAAGGCAGGTTTTTTTACTCGCACCTATCCGGCGGGGAGCGACTCATAAATCCGAGCCTCATATGCGCGCGGGAAGACGCGGATTACGAAGTCAGCTTCTTTCGGGACGACAGCCTGGATTCGCTCACGCCCGAAAACCGCGTCGCGTTTCTGCATCGCGGCGAGCCGCTGGAGATATGCCGGGCGAAGCGGCGGCGACTTGAGGCGTCCGAGCCGGCGGCGCGCGCGAAGTTCGACATCTATATCCAAGACAACGTCATCAGTTACTTGAAAACCCCCTGCGCGCGGTCGGACACTGAAGCGACGTTCTTCGCCCGCATGCACGCGGTGGACGCGGACGACCTGCCGCCGGAGCATCGGCAAGACGGCTTTCTCCCCATAGACAACGCGCCGTTCTGGTACAGGGGCCGCGCTTTCGACGACGCCTGCCTTATGACGCTGAATCTGCCCGACTACCCCATAGCCGCCGTCCGAACGGGGCAGTGGCGCGGCGCGCGGGGCGGCGAACGGATTTGGGAAACGCTCGTCGCGCCGCCTTTGACGGCGGAGGCGCTGGCGCTCTACGAAGACGCCTATCGCGCCGTCGCCGCCGGCGAACCGTCCGCGCGCGCCGGCTTCGACCTGTATCTGAACGGCGGCGCGCTCGCCTATCTCAAAGAGCCGTGCGCCGAGAGCGACGCGCGCGGGCGGTTCTTCCTCAGCGTGCATCCCATCGACGTCGCCGACCTGCCCGCCGACCGGCGGGAGCTGGGACACGCCAGCCTAAACTTCGACTTCGCCCCGCCCACTGGCGCGGTATTCAACGGCAAGTGCATGGCGAAGGTCAAGCTGCCCGAATACGGAATCGAGAGAATAGAGACGGGGCAGTGGATGCCCGACAGCGGCGAAAGGCTGTGGGACGCCGTGATAGCGTTGGGGGATTAGCCGCGGCGTCCGCGCTCACAGCGGCAGCATGTCGCGGACGCGCTCGGCGTTTTGCGCCAGCGCCCACGCGCCCGTGCCGAGAACCGTCAGCGCGATGAGCGGTCCGAAGGCGCTTTCGTTTTGCCTCGCCACGCCGTGAATGTACAGCGCCGCGAGCGCGACGGCGCAGGCGATTGCGCCCGCCACGCCGTCCGCCAGCAGCAGCGACGCCGACAGGCAGGCGAACGCGCTCAGCGCTATCCACGCTTTGGACGCCCTTCTCGACATGCTCCCGAATATCGGCGCGCTTATCAGGGCGTAGCCGCGCCAGCTTTCGGGGAACAAATCAAACGCCAGATGCGCCGCCACGCCCGCCGAGAAGCCGGCGATGAACCAGTCCACCCGCTCATTCCGCGCCGCGCCGACCGCCAGAAGCATCAGCGCCGGCAGAACGAAGCCGTGAGTCACCGCCGACCTGTGGCGCAGGAAGCGGATTTTGAGGTCGACGTCCGGAAACCATCCCCCAAGCCACGCGCCGGCTCCGAAGCAAATCAGCGCGATAGCCAGCGCGAGCGTATCCGAGCGGAGCGCGTCCGAAAGCGCGGCGGCGAGATCGTCCATCGCGCCTTAGTCCGCCAAGCCCGCCGGATGGCGCTTGTGCCAGTCCGTCCGCGCTTGGTACGCCCTGCCTATGGCGATGCAGACGTTCTCATCGTATGCGCGGGACATGAATTGCATGCCGGTGGGCAGCCCGTCGGCGTCGAACCCGCTGGGGACGGACAGCGCCGGCAAGCCGCAGCCGTTGCCAATCGCGCCCATGGCGTCGCCGGGGCCCGCCGTCGTTCGGCGGAACGGCTCGTCTATGGGCGTGGCGACGGTCGGCGAAGCGGGCGCCGCCCAGACGTCGAACGCGCTCATCGCCTTGTCAACCGCCCGCGCCATGACGCCCCGCAGTCGCAGCGCCTTCACGTAATCCGTCGCGAGTATCGCCGTCCGCGCGTATGGACCATAGCGGTCTTCCGGCGCGGCTAGGCTTTGCGGGCCTCCGTCCGCCAGAAAATCCTCGAACGCGCTCGCCGCCTCCACCATCAGGATAGTCCGCGTCGCTTCCGCATACGGAAAATCGGGCAAGACGACTTCTTCGACGTCCGCGACGTCCGAAAGCGCCTCCAGCGCCGCGCGGAAGTTGGCTCTGACGGCGTCCTGTGCGCCGGCGTCCGCGTCTCGCGGGACTCCGATTCGGAACTTGCCGCCCGCCCTCTTGGGCGTGAATTCCGTATCGTAGGCGAACTTGCGCGGATGCGCTGTGGCGTCCTTGCCGTCCGGACCCGCTATCGCGTCCAAGACGATGCCGCAGTCGTCGGCGGTCAGGCATATCGGACCGAGCTTGTCGAGCGTCCAAGACAGCGCCATCGCGCCATGCCGCGACACCCTGCCGTAAGTGGGGCGCAACCCCGAAAGCCCGCAGTTGTTGGACGGCGACAGTATGGAGCCGAACGTCTCCGACCCTATGGCGAACGGCACAAGCCCGGCGCTCACCGCCGCGCCGGAGCCGCTCGATGAGCCGCCCGTCCATCGGTCTATGTTCCACGGATTGCGCGGCGGGCCGGTCAGCGAGGCGTTCGGCTGGTTGTAGCCCATGCCGCCGGCGAGCTCTATCATCGCCAGCTTAGCCGCCAGCGGCGCGCCGGCGGATTCAAGCCGCGCCACAACGGTCGCGTCGTAGTCAAAACGCCGCTCGGCGAACGGCGGCGCGCCCCAAGTGGTCGGGGTTCCGCCGGCGGTTGCGAGCAGATCTTTCGCGCCCCAGGGGACGCCGCGCAGAAGCCCGCCGCCGTCCGCCGCTTCGCCGCCTGCGATTTCGCGCTCCGCCCGCCGCGCCGTCGCCAGCGCGCGCTTCGGCGTCAGGGCGGCGACGGCGTTGTACCGCGGACCGAGCGTCTCCAGCCGCGCCAGAAAATGCTCGGCGACTTCCACCGGCGACGCCCGCCGCCGCGCGATGAGCGCCGACATCTCGCGTATCGTCGCGAAGGCGAAACCGCCGCCGCCGCCGCTACTCGTCGTCATCATGGTCATCCCCCCTGAACGGCGCGAATGTCGAAAACGGCTCCGCGTCGTTCGGCAGCCGAACTTCGCGCAGCGGGCGCAGAAAATCCGCCATGCCGATGACGGATTCGCGCACTTTCTCCAGTTGCTCGTCGTCCAGCAGATGCCCGTAGCGCTGTTTCACGACGGCGTACATGAGGTCTCGCTCGATGGATTTCGGTTCGGATTTCACGGCGCGCCTCCTGATTCAACATGCCCGCGCGCAACATGTTAACATGTTGGGAAGGCGGATATAAGAGAGACGCGCCCCAGCGCAACCATGAGGCATTGACGTGACGCTCCAAGCCGGCATTTTCGGATACCCAATCGGACACTCCATTTCGCCGGCGATGCACCGCGCCGCCTTCGCCCGCGCCGGCGTGGACGCATCCTATGAGGCGTGGGAAACGCATCCCGACGCGCTCGCGGACGCCGTAGCCAAACTGCGCGGCGACGGCTATCTAGGCGCGAACGTCACCGTCCCCCACAAGCGCGCGGTGATGAACCATCTGGACGAAATAGACGGCGTCGCGTCCGAGATAGGCGCGGCGAACACAATCGTCAAGCGGGGAGGGCGGTTGCTCGGAACGAACACGGACGCTTACGGCTTCCTCGAATCGCTACGCGTCGAAGCGGGTTTCTCGCCGAGCGGCGCGGACGCCGCTCTAATCGGCGCGGGCGGCGCGGCGCGGGCGGCGGCGTTCGCGCTCGCCGACTCCGGCGTTCGGACGCTCACCATCGCCAACCGCACCCCCGAACGCGCGGACGCGCTGGCGTCCGAAATAACCGCGCGCGGAATCTCGGCGCGCGGAATCGGCTTGGACGCGCCGGATTTCGCCGCCGCCTGCGCCGACTCCGCGCTGATAGTCAACTCATCGTCCGTCGGCATGCTGGGGGGCCCCGCCGAAGGCGCGTCCCCCGTCCCGCCCGGCGCGATAGGGCGCGGATGCGTGGTCTATGATATGGTTTACAACCCGCCCCGGACGCCCCTGCTGGCGCAAGCCGAAGCCGCCGGAGCGCAAACCGTCGGCGGCTTGCCCATGCTAGTCCATCAGGGCGCGGCGGCGTGGAGCCTGTGGACGGGGAAGGAAGCGCCGGTCGACGTCATGCTCCAAGCGGCGAAAGCTGCGCTTGGAAATTCGTAGCGGCGGGTTGGCGCGCGATTGACCGCTATCCCCAAGACACCGCATCAAGGAGATTCCCCCATGAAAATAGTAGTAGCCAGCCTGTTCGGAGACGGATTCGAAGACAGCCTCACAGCCGAGTTCCCGCAGGTGGATTTCGCCTTCGCGCCGTCCGCCGAGGAGCAGGCGCGCGAGATAAAGGACGCCGACGCCTTCTTGGGGTCGCCGAGTCGCGGCGTCTTCCTAGCCGCCGACCGCCTGCGATGGCTGCACTGCCCCGGCACGGGCATAGACAAGCTGGCTGAGATTCCCGAAATCGTCGACAGCGACGTCGTCCTCACCAACGCGCGAGGCCCGCACGCCGCGCCGATGGCCGACCACGTCATGGGCATGTGCCTAGCCTTCGCCCACCGCTCCAACGAGATGATGGAAGACCAGAAGGCGCGGCGCTGGGATATGGGCAAGTACGACCGCTCGTTCACCCCGATGGAAGGCGGCGCGATGGGGATTCTGGCGCTCGGCGGAATCGGCGCGGCGGTGGCGCGGCGCGCGGTCGGCTTCGGCATGCGCGTCTGCGCGGTGGACAAAAACCCCTACCCCGCGCCGCCGGGCGTCGAAGCGGTGTGGGGGCTGGACAAACTGGACGACCTGCTGGCGATGTCCGACTGGTTCGTGGTGACCGCGCCCTACACGCCGGACTCCAAAGGCATGATAGACGCCAACCGCCTCGCGCTGATGAAGCCGACGGCGCACGTAATCATCATATCGCGCGGCGGCATAGTGGACGAAGACGCGCTCTACGACGCCCTAGCCGACCGCCGAATCGCCGGCGCGGGCATAGACGCCTTCGAGACGGAGCCGCTGGCGCCCGACAGCCGCTGGTGGGGTTTGGACAACGTGATCATATCCCCCCACGCATCCGCGCTCACGGTGGAAATGTGGGAAGGCAGGCGCGAGATTTTCCGCGAAAACCTGCGCCGCTTCCTCGCCAACGAGCCGTTCATCTACATCTGCGACAAGCGCGCGGGGTTTTAGGCGGCGGGCGCGGGCGCGGGAGCGTCAGTCATCGAACCCGTAGCCGGCGAGCCAGGGACATTCCGCAATCGCGGCGGCGATTCGGGCGATTCGGGCGTCCGTCCAGCGGACGTCCTCTTCGCGGAAGGGCGGGCGCAGCGTCAAGCGCGCCGGAGGGCGTTCATGCGGACGCGCGCGGCGAACGGCCCGCCCCGCGCTGGGACGAATAGGGCGAGTCGCGTTCACGCGGGCGCGCGCGGCGAACGGGCGGGTGCGAACGGGCAACTAGGTAGTGTTGACATAAGGATAGTTTGGAAGATTCTCGCGCCAAAATCTCCAATTTCCCCCCTTGCAAAGGTATGTTCATGGAAAACAAGCCCGAATCGCGAGCGATGAATTCCCTCTCCCTTGATGGGAGAGGGCTAGGGTGAGGGTGTCTGCGCCGCTAGGTGCAGTCCCGCGCGGTTTGACCCCCGCCCCCGCTCACTCTTCTCTCTAATGTCAACACTGCTTCAAAGGCGAAACTGCGATTGCGCGTCATATCAAGGCGCTCCCCGCGAATGTCGGTATGGCTTTTTTGACGATTTCGGAGTCCGCGTCGGCGACGCCGCTTTTGGACGCGCGCCGCGCGTCCGATTTTACGCCATCGCGCCAACGGTCAACCCGGCATGGCGTCTCGCGGGCGGCTTCCCCCCTCATCGCCCCGAAACCATTTGACCCGCCCGAAAGCCGTTCGCTATACTTGTTTCTTGCATAGGCGATTCTTGACCAATTGACTCAACAAAGCGCGGGGGTGGATTTTCGCAATGACCACGCAGACGGTCATCTCTAGGGAAACCGGCATAGAGGAATCCCAGTACAAGTGGGGCTTCGACTTCGACTACGAATCCGAAACCGCCCCCAAGGGGCTGTCGGAAGACACCGTCCGCTTCATCTCCCGCAAGAAGGGGGAGCCGGAGTGGATGCTCGACTGGCGCCTGCGCGCCTTCCGCCACTGGGAGCGGCTGGGGCTGGAAGAGCCGACTTGGGCGAACGTCCGCTACCCGGACATCGACTTCCAGGACATAGTCTACTACGCCGCGCCCAAGTCCCAAGACGAAGGCCCGAAGAGCCTGGACGAGGTCGACCCCGAAATCCTAGAGGCGTTCGACAAGCTCGGCATCCCGCTCGAAGAGCAGAAGAAGCTGAGCGGCGTGGCGGTGGACGCCGTGCTGGACAGCGTCTCGGTGGCGACCACCTACCAGAAGATGCTCGAGGACGCCGGCGTCATCTTCTGCCCCATCTCGGAGGCGGTGCAGAAGCACCCGGAGCTGGTGCGGAAGTATCTCGGCTCGGTCGTCCCCTACACCGACAACTTCTACGCCACGCTCAACTCCGCCGTGTTCAGCGACGGGTCGTTCTGCTACGTCCCGCCCGGCGTGCGCTGCCCCATCGAGCTGATGACGTACTTCCGCATCAACGCGCTGGATTCCGGGCAGTTCGAGCGCACGCTGATAATCGCCGACAAGGGCAGCTACGTGAGCTACCTGGAGGGTTGCACCGCGCCCATCCGCAAGACGCATCAGCTGCACGCGGCGGTGGTCGAGCTGGTGGCGCTGGAGGACGCGGAGATAAAGTACTCCACGCTCCAAAACTGGTACCCCGGCGACAAGGACGGCAACGGCGGCGTGTTCAACTTCGTCACCAAGCGCGGCGCGTGCCGGGGGCGCAACTCCAAAATCAGCTGGACGCAGGTCGAGACCGGCTCCGCGGTCACGTGGAAATACCCCAGCGTGATACTGCAGGGCGACGACTCGGTGGGCGAGTTCTACTCGGTGGCGCTGGTGAACAACTACCAGCAGGCGGACACCGGGACGAAGATGATCCACATGGGCAAGAACACCAAAAGCACAATCGTGGCGAAGGGCATCAGCGCGGGGAAGGCGCAGAACACCTATCGGGGGATGGTCCGCGTCATGCCGTCCGCCTCCGGCGCGCGCAACTTCACGCAGTGCGACAGCCTGCTGATAGGGAGCGAGTGCGGCGCGCACACCGTCCCGTACATCGAAGTCCGCAACCCGACGGCGCGGATGGGACACGAAGCGACCACGTCGAAAGTCAACGACGACCAGATCTTCTACCTCCAGCAGCGCGGCATCGACCAGGAGGAAGCCAACTACATGATAATCAACGGCTTCTGCCGGGGCATCTTCAAGGAATTGCCGTTCGAGTTCGCCGCGGAAGCCAGCCAGCTTCTGCGGGTGAGCCTGGAGGGGACGGTGGGGTAGCGCGATGACGACCCAAGCCGAGATAGACAACCACCTGGAAGTGTCCGACCGCTTCCTGCAGGACGCCCGGTTCGAATTCGAGCGGGGCGACTTGCCGCAGGCGTCCGAAAAGGCGTGGGGCGCGGCGGCGCATTACCTGAAAGCCGAAGCCAAGTTCAGGGGGTGGTCCAACCGGTCCCACCGCGATTTGGTCGACATCGCCTTTGACTTGGCGCTTGAGACGGACGACCCCGAAAGGGTGGACGTGCTGTTTTTCGCAATGGGCGAGATGCACGTCAATTTCTACGAAGACCGATTCGGCCCCCGACAAGTTTCGTCAGGCATAGACGCGGCGGCTGAGTTGATTTCGCGTTTGGAAAACCGAAGGGGGCCTGAGATACGCGACCCCAGGCCGTCGCAAGCGCCGAGGCGTCCCATACGCCCCAACCGTCCCATCCGATGAACGCAATTCACAAAGCCGAATTCTCGCCCGACCGCCGATACCGCTATCGGCTTGAAGCGAATCTGTCGGACGCTACCGGCGTCTGCATGTTTCTGATGCTCAACCCAAGCAAGGCGGACGAAACCCAATCCGACCCGACGGTGACGCGATGCAAGCGGTTCGCGGCGCGATGGGGATACGGCGCTCTGAGCGTGTGCAACCTGTTCGCGCTCAGGTCAACCGACCCCGCCGCGCTGGCGGCGAGCGCGGACCCGGTCGGGGCGGACAACGACCGACACATAATGAAAGCCGCGCGCGCCGCCGATTCAATAGTGTGCGCGTGGGGCAATCATGGCGAAATTATGAACAGAGGAAGGCGCGTAGAAAGAGCGCTGAGGGAAGCGGGGCTGTCCGGTAGGATGCGCCACTTGGGTTTGACCCAGCGCAGTCAGCCGCGACATCCGCTGTACCTGCGGCGGGACGCGCGCCCAATCCGCTGGAAATGAAATGACTACGACGCAAGCGGACAGCCGAATAGACGAAAGCGAGCGCCTGCTCCGCGACGCCAAAGCGGAGCTCGACAAGGGCGCGGCAATCCGCGCGTCCCGAATCGCTTGGGACGCTGTGGCGGGCTATCTGCGATTCGCGGGCGAAAATCGCGGTTGGCGAACGGACACGCACAACGACCTGTGCAACATCGCCTTCGCGCTGGCGGCGGACGCGGAATATCCAGACGCGGCGAAAGAGTTGTTTCTGGCGGCTAACTGCCTGCGAACGGACGCGATGGAGGGCTGGCTTTCCGACACTCTGCGCGAAGCGGGGCTGAACGACGCGCGCTTCTTCCTGCGAGCGCTTGACCGCGCGCCTTCCAAGCCGTCCGCGAACCGCCGACTGCCCGCGAGCCATCCCGAAATGAGCGAGCGCTATCTGCGGACCGCCCAAGAATGGTTCGCGGACGGATTCTTGGAAGAGGCGGCGGGGAAGGTGTGGATGGCGGTATCCCACTATGTCCGCGCCGTCGCCGATGAGCGCGGATGGGAAAGCGAAAGCCACCGCGACCTGTACGCCGCCGCATACGACCTGGCGCGGGAAACGGACGACCCGGAACGCGCGGAGCGTCTGTTTTCGTCGCTGAACGGCATAACGATGACCGGCTACACGGGCGGAGCGTCCGATTGGATGGTCGAGAACGGCATAGCCTCCGCCCGCGAAATGGTCGGATTGTTGGAAAGCCGCTCCAAACAGCCGATTTCGCCGCGTCCGTCCTCAATGCCGTTCACCAAGAAAATCGGAGACGCAACCTACCGATTCGACAACCTGAACGCGCGTCGGACGCGGACAGCGAAAGCCAACCCATAATCCCAAATAAGACAAGACGGACGGTCGAACTCAAAAATGCTCGAAATCAGAGACCTGCGCGTTTCGATAGAAGACACCGAAATACTCAAGGGCGTCAGCCTCACGGTCAACGCCGGCGAAGTGCATGCCATCATGGGGCCGAACGGCTCCGGCAAAAGCACCCTCGCCAACGTCATCGCCGGGCGCCCGGAGTACGCCGTGACGGACGGCGAGATACTCTACGACGGCGAAAACATCGTCGAGTGGTTCCCCGAAGACCGCGCCCGCGCGGGGGTGTTTCTCGCCATGCAGTACCCGGTGGAGTTGCCCGGCGTCCGCACTTGGCAGTTCCTCAAGGCGGCGGTGGACGCCGTCCGCAAAAGCCGGGGCGAATCCGAGCTGTCCGTCCGCCAGTTCGACCGCCTGCTCGACTCCAAGCGCGAGCTGGTGAACATCCACGACGACCTGGTTCGCCGCTCGGTGAACGAAGGCTACTCCGGCGGCGAGAAGAAGCGGAACGAAATCCTGCAGCTCGCCCTGCTCGACCCGCGCCTGGCGTTGTTGGACGAAACCGATTCGGGCCTCGACATAGACGCCCTGCGCGTGGTCGCCAACGGCGTCAACGCCTTCAAGGGCGCGGACAAGGCGATAGCGCTGGTCACCCACTACCAGCGCATCCTGGACTACATAACGCCGGATTACGTCCATGTGCTGGTGGACGGTCGCATAGTCCGCTCCGGCGGCAAAGAGCTGGCGCTGGAGTTGGAGGAGAAGGGCTACGACTGGATAATCAAAGAGGCGTCGGCGGTCTAATCGGCGGCGGAAATCGCGAAATGTACTACTGGGTGAACTACGAAGGCGCGGGCATCGTAATCCACAAGGAAACGTGTCTGCGCGTGGACATCCTGACCGACAACCCGAATTGGGAAAGATACGACTCCGAGCGCGAAGCGCTGATGGCGGCGGGCCCGTCGGCGCGGAAATGCGGGCGGTGTTTTTAGGGGAGTAAAGAGGGCAACGTGCAATACGTCTTCTACGAAAACTACCCCACCAACGCCGCGACCGTTCATGTGTCCACATGCAAGCACTACATTAACAGGGTCTGCGACCGAACAAAAAACGGCGAGTGGCATGGACCATTCGATGACATAGAAAGCGCTCTGAATTGCGCCAAAGCGACGGGGCGCAGAAACTTGCGAATCTGTCGCAAATGCCTGCCGGGGCTAAACGTAAAAATCGAAGTCGGCGACCCAAACCGCCAGGTCTGGGTTGCCAAGGACGCCATAGTCGATACGGGCGCGTTCATCTCGTCCGTTCCGACGTCAGTCCTGCGCTCGCTGGGGGTATCGCCCATCGGCAAACGGCGCGTTCGGTTCGGGAAAGACGACGTTCGGGTAATGGAGTATGCCCAAATTGGGTTGCGGTTCGGCGGTCAGGAGATAACTACTCTCGCCTTGTTCAACCGAACTTGGAATACTATCCTGCTGGGGGCTTACGCTCTCAACGGCTTGTTCATGTCCGTGGACCCGGTCGCCCAGCGGCTGGTTCCGATAGAGGAGATACACGTTTAAGAGATGACTCAGAATCTCGCCACTCACGACAACTACGCCGAGCGGTACGCCGCCGTTCGCGGGACGGGGCCCGGCTGGCTTGACGCGCTCAGGGAGCGCGGCTTCGCCGCCTTCTCGCGGCTCGGATTCCCCACCGCTCGGCGCGGGAACGAGGCTTGGAAGTACACCAACGTCGCCCCCATCGCGCGGACGCCGTTTTCCGTTCCGAGCGCGGACGCCGCGCCGGACGCGGACGCCGTTCGGGACGCCATGCCGTGGTCGGACGACTGGCTTACGCTGGTCTTCGTCGACGGGCGCTTCTCGCCGGCGCTCTCGAATCTGCGCGAGACGGACGACGTGACCGTGACCAGCCTGCCGAGCGCGATGGACTCCAACGGCGACGCCTCCGACGTAGTCCGCCGGCGGCTGGGCGGGCTGGCGTCCGTTGAGGACGACGGCTTCGCCGCGCTCAACACCGCCTTCGTCGCGGATGGGGCGGTCGTCAGCGTCCCGCCGCGCGCTCGGCTTGACCGTCCGGCGCATATCGCGTTCGTATCCACCGGCGCGGGCGACTTCGCCGCCCATCCGCGCATACTCATCGTCGCCGGCGCGGAATCGGAAGCGACGGTCATCGAAAGCTACGTCGGGCTGGGCGGCAACGCCTATCTCAACAACGGCGTCGCCGAGATTCTGGTGGAAGAGGGCGCGCGCCTCGACCACTACCGACTGATGGACGAAAGCGACTCCGCATATCATGTGGGCGTGGCGCGCGTTCATCAGATGGACGGCAGCGCCTTCGCCTCGCGCGCTTTCTACAGGGGCGTCGGACTCGGCAGGCACGACCTCTACGCCCTCATCGGCGACGGCTGCGAGACGAAACTCGACGGGCTGTACGTCACCGCCGGCGCTCAGCATGTGGACAACTTCATCAACATAGACCACGCCAAGCCGAACTCGACCAGCGCGCTCTACTACAAGGGCATCCTGTCCGGTCGCTCGCGCGCGGTGTTCGGCGGCACGGTGTTCGTCCGCGAAGGCGCGGTCAAGACGGACGCCATCCAGTCCGACAAGAACCTTCTGCTGTCGCCGGAAGCCGAAGTGGATTCCAAGCCCGCACTATTCATCTGGGCGGACGACGTCAAATGCGGACACGGCGCGACCGCCGGCAACATAGACGCCGAAACAGTATTCTACATGCGCAGCCGCGGGGTCGACCTCGAAACCGCCAGCCGCATGCTCATCTTCGGCTTCGCGTCCGAGATAATAGACGCGGTGGAAATCCCCGAACTGCGCGACCGCCTAGAGCGCGCGTTCCTGGACGCCGTGCCGAGATACGAATTCGAGTTTTAGCGACAACAAATCCCCTTTCCCGCCGTTTTCACCCCGTCATTCCCGCGAAGGCGGGAATCCAGAGCGGCGGGGACGCGGGGGAAGGCGACCAAATCAATTCCCCGAAAACAAACGCGAATCGCAACCGACAAATCCCATCTCCCTTGTTTCCCTCCCCGTCATTCCCGCGAAGGCGGGAATCCAGATCGGCGGGGACGCGGGGGAACGCAACCGACAAATCATCCCTCCCTTGACGGGGGGCCAAATAAGGACGAACCGCCAAAAATGAACGACCTGCAAGACCTTTACGCCGAGGTGGTGATGGACCACAACCGCCGTCCGCGCAACTTCCGCAAGATAGACGGCGCGGACCGCGAGGCGGAGGGGTTCAACCCGCTCTGCGGCGACCAGATTTCGGTCTATCTCAACCTCGCCGACGGCGGCGCGACGATTAGCGACATCGCCTACGTAGCCGCCGGATGCGCCATCTCCAAAGCGGCGGCGTCCATGATGAGCGAAACCGTCAAGGGCAAAAGCGCCGAGGACGCCGACCGCGTAATCGCGGACTTCCGCCGCATGATCACGCGCGACATCCCCGAAGATTTCGACTACGAATTTCTGGGCGACCTCGAGATTCTCGAGAGCGTATCCGGCTATCCGACGCGCGTCAAATGCGCCACATTGCCGCTCCACACGCTGGCGTCCGCCCTGTCGGACGGCGACGGAAAGGGCAACGGCGCGCGCAAGGTGACGACCGAGTAGCGGGCGGCGGCGGCGCGGACGCGGACGGCTTGATTTTCAGGGAGGGCGCGGACAACATGCACATACCCATAAAAGTGGATTACGGCGTTCGGGCGCTGGTCGACCTAGCCGCGCGCGACCGCGCCGCCCCCGTCCGCGCCAGCGAAATCGCCGGCAGAACGATGATCCCCGAACCCTATCTGGCGCAAGTCCTCCACGCGCTCGGCAAGGCGGGGATGGTAAAATCCCAGCGCGGACCGCAAGGCGGACACGCGCTCGCCGTCGACCCGGACGGAATCACGCTCGGCATGGTGATGGACTGCCTCGGGCCCAACGACAACCTGGTAGCCTGCCTGGACGACCTCGCCGCCTGCGTCCACTCAGCCTGCTGCGCCCAGCGCGAAGTCTGGCGCGAAGTGGAGCAGGCGGTGGAGCGCGTGCTGCAATCCCACACGATAGGGGACTTGGCGGGGCGGAGCCGGGGGATGGGGGCGGCGATGACCGTATCCGCCCGCCAACCACTAACCACTAACAACTGACCACCGCCCGCCGGCAACTAACCACTAGGAGACCCCCCAAAATGCCATTCACCAAAGTAGGAAAAGCCTCAGAAGTCCCCGCCGGGGGCGGCAGGGTTTACGAAGTCGGAGACCGCTCCATCGCCGTGTTCAACGTCGACGGCGCGCTCTACGCCATTGACGACATCTGCACCCACGCCGAGGCGTCCCTTCAGTCGGGCTATCTCGAGGACTGCGAGATAGAGTGTCCGCTGCACGGCGCGCGCTTCGACATCCGCACCGGCGAAGCCACCGAGCTGCCCGCTGTCGTCCCCGTGGACACCTTCCCCGTCCGCGTGGAAGGCGGCGACATAGAGCTGGACGCGTAAGGACGGAGTTTCGCATGTACGACTTGCAAAAAGTCCGCGCGGACTTCCCCATCCTCGCGCGCGAGGTTCACGGGAAGCCGCTGGTTTACCTCGACAACGCCGCCACGACGCAGAAGCCGCGACAGGTCATCGACGCGCTGGTGGACTACTACGAGGGCTATAACGCCAACGTCCATCGCGGCGTCCACGCGCTCAGCCAGGAGGCGACCGACCGCTACGAGGCGGCGCGCGCCAAAGTCGCCCGCTTCATCGGAGCGGAGCGCCCGGAAGAGATCATCTGGACGCGCAACGCATCCGAATCGCTCAACCTCGTGGCGCACACGTGGGCGCGCGACAACATCCGCGAGGGCGACGAGATTGTCGTCACGCCCTACGAACACCACTCCAACCTCGTGCCGTGGCAGAAAGTGGCGCGGGACGCCGGGGCGAAGCTCCGCGTCCTGCCGATGCTTGAAAGCGACCAGAGCCTCGACATGTCGCGCTTGGACGAGTTCTTCACGCCGCGCCTGAAGTTGCTCGCGGCGGTTCACATGTCCAACGGCATCGGCATCGTCAACCCCGTCGAGGAATTGGCGCGGCGCGCGCGGGGCGTGGGCGCGACCGTCCTCATAGACGCCACCCAGAGCGTCCCGCACATGCCGGTGAATGTCCGCGAGTTGGACTGCGACTTCCTCACCCCTGAGCGGCCACAAGATGCTCGGACCAACCGGAATCGGCGCGCTGTACGGAAGACGCGAGATACTGGACGCCATGGAGCCGTTCATGCGCGGCGGCGAGATGGTCTTGGAAGTCTGGTACGACCGCGCCACTTGGAACGACCTGCCGATGAAGTTCGAGGCGGGAACGCCCAACATCGCGGACGCCATCGGCTTGGGCGCGGCGATTGACTACCTCGAAGCGCTCGGCATGGACAACGTCCGCGCCCACGAAATCGCCCTTACGGAGTACGCCCTGGACGCTTTCAAGGAATTGGAAGAGGACGTCGACATATTCGGGCCGCGCGACCCGGAGCGGCGCGGCGCGATAATCTCGTTCCACTCGGAAATCGTCCATCCGCACGACCTCGGAACATTCCTGGACATGGACGGCATAGCGGTGCGGACGGGGCATCACTGCACAATGCCGCTGATGCGCGAGCTGGGCGTGATAGCCACCGCGCGCGCCAGTTGCTACCTGTACAACACGGAAGGCGAGATTGACGCCCTAGTGGATTCGGTGAAGCGCGCGCTGAGGTATTTCTCGGATGGCGCTCGCTAATCTGGACGAAATCTACCGCGACGACGCGATACTCGACCACCGCCGCAACCCGCGCAACCCGGCGCGCCTGGCGGACGCCGACATAATCGCGGACGGCGTAAACCCGTTCTGCGGCGACGAAATCCACCTGCAAATCAGGCTGGACGCCGGCGGACGCGCCGTCGCCATCGGCTTTCAGGGCGAGGGATGCTCCATCAACCAAGCCGCCGGTTCCATGCTGTCCGAGGCGGTCAAAGGCAGGACGCCGCCCGAAATGCTGGCGCTGGCGGACGAGTTCCGCCGGATGCTCCAATCCCCCAACCCGCCCGCGCGCCGAAACGCTGAAATCGCTGGGCGACGACCTGGCAAGCCTATCCAAAGTGCGCGAGTTCCCGGTGAGAATCAAATGCGCCCTGCTGGCGTGGTCGACGCTGGAGGATGGGGTGGAGGGGATGTAATCCGCCCGCCCCAAAACCGTTTGAGAACAAGCCCGCCATCGTATAAACTGCCCGCGACATTCGGCGAAATCCCATCTAACCAAGCAAGGTTGCGGACTTGACGATTTTTCACCCCCCCCCCCCCGTGATACAGCGCATCGCATGGCTGACATGCTCGCTGGCGCTCATGGCGCTGGCGGTCGCCTGCGAGATTGAATCCGGGAACCTCCCGCCCAGAATCGCGGTCGCGCCGACGGCGGCTTCCAACCCGACGGAAACGCCCGCGCCAACGCAAGAGCCGACGGCTATCGCGACGTCCGCGCCGACGCAAGACCCTACGGCGACGCCCGAACCCGCTTCTGAGCCGACGCCCGCGCCCGAACCTACGCCGCGCGGCGACCAAGACGCGCCCGCCCCGGCGGGTTCCACAATCGTGGCAGACAACGGCCTCGCGCTCACAATCACGTCTTTCACCCCCTGACGCCGCGGACGAAATCCTGAGCTACGACCCGTCCAACAGCCCGCCCTCCGAGGGCATGCGCTTCGCAATGGCGCGGGTGAGAGTCGAATGGATCGGCGGAAACGTCTCGGACTTCACGCCTTTCGACTTCTACCAGTTCGCCCTAGTGGGTTCGTCGGCTGTCGTATTCCCCCCAACGCTCGACAACCGATGCGGCGCGATTCCGGACGAGCTGAACCTCACGCTATCCGGCGGCGAAGCGGGGGAAGGCAACGTCTGCTTCGAATTGCCGCAATCCGAGACCGACCTAATCCTAATCTACGGACATGAAGAAAACGCCCGCTGGCTGAGGCTGCCGGAGAATTAGCGCCGCCCAACCCGCCCGATTTGCTATAATCCCCCTCGCTCGGAATTCCGATTGCCGAGCGCGATGCGTGAGTGCGCCCTAACCAATACTCGGAGACAAGGCAATGAAACCGAACAGCGAGACATCGCCCATAAACCCGCGAAGATTCGTTCCGCGACTCACGTTCTCGACGGTTGGGTTGCTATGCTCGCTCATCGCGGTATTCGCGCTGGCTTGCGGCGCCGGCTCGCCGTCGGCGCCGACGTCCGTTCCCGCCGAGCCGCCGGTCGTTGCGGCGGCGGTCAGCGCAACGCAAACGCCGGAACCGACGGCGACGCCCGCGCCAACGAATACGCCGGAACCAACTGCGACACTTGAACCGACGGTGACGCTCGTTCCCGCGAATACGCCCGAACCGACGCCAACGGCGACGTCTGCGCCCACAAGTACGCCAGAACCGACGGCTACGTCCACGCCCACGAATACGCCGACGCCCGAACCTACAGCGACGCCCGCGCCGACGCCCGAACCTACAGCGACGCCCGCGCCAACGCCCGAACCTACAGCGACGCCCGCGCCCACAAACACGCCCGAACCGACGCCGACGCCCGTTCCCACAACCGCGCCAACATCCAAACGCGGGTTTTCCAGCGACCCCGGCGTGCTAAGCCCCTATATCACGCCAGTCGAGATTGACGGGACGGGAAGAAAACTGCTCGCCATCTACATGGTGGGCAGCGACTTGGAAGAAAACCCAAGACACCCAGCCGGCACAAATGATTTTGAGGAGTTGATAGCGGGCTACAACAATCTGACCGATAAGGGTGAAGTGGAAGTCATCGTCGCCTTCGGCGGCGCGGACAAGGACGGTTGGCATGGCATGAAATTCGTCAACATGTCCCAGATTCTCGCCGACTCCCAAGATGGAGCGTTCGGCAACGAAACGCACCCTGACGCCTACCTCTACCAAGCCGACTACGCGAACATGGGCGATGAAAGCTCGCTAAAACTGTTTCTTGATTACTTGAGAGACGGCTACGCGAACTTCGACCAGCGGTTTCTTACCCTCTGGGACCATGGCGGTTCTTATATGGGGTTCGGCAACGATACCAATTTCAACAAAGATGGATTGTTGCTAGACGAGATGACGCGGGCGTTCGAGCGCAGTCAAATCGGCGTATTCGACCTCATCGGCTTCGACGCCTGCCTAATGGCGTCGGTCGAAGTGGCGAAAATAATCAAACCGCATGCGGAGTACATGATTGCCTCGGAAGAAACGGAGCCGGGGCATGGATGGCTTTGGAGCGCGGTAATCCAAATCTACGCCGACGAGGACGACATTGTAGAGACCGGCAAGCGGATGGTGGACAACTTCGTCCAAGACGTGCATAAGCCCAGAGACGATGGGAAAACCCTCTCGCTTCTTGACCTGAGCCAGTACGACGGACTAGAAGCGGCACTGAATCCGGTAGTATCCGCCTATGGTCAGCGGATGCTCTCAAATCGCGAGTATGCCAACAACCTAATCTCCGCCTCTAGGCAAACCCGGTCTTACAACGAAGGGAAAAAGGACGACTCGAGGCTTTCCATAGATCTAAAGCACTTCGCCCAACTGTTGCTGGCGAACCTGCCCCCGGATTCGGAAGCCGCCCCGCCCCTAAACGATTTGATAGCCGCGATTGATCGCTTTGTCGTTCACTCCAAACACGACGGCTCCAGACCCAACTCCTACGGCGTCGCCATAGACGCGCCAGAAAACGCGGGCGAGGAATACGAGGAATACGCGGCTTACAAAGTCAACGATACATGGCTGGACTTCCAAAACACGTTCCAAGCCTTCCGCCAAAGCGACAAGGAAGCGCCTAAGTTGACGGCTTCAGATGGGTTGACGGTCGTTTTCGAAGACGAAAACCTTGCCGGAGTCAACGCTCTGCACGGATTCACGGAAACGGTCGAATCCGAAGATTACTTCATGGTCGTCGCCGAGTTGGACGCTTTCCCAACGGGGAACGCGGGCGAGTACTTTGCGGACGCTTGGGACCAGCGATGGTTCACCGTGAAGTACGATTCGCGGGAAATCACGGCTTGGATACCCGCCGCGTTCTCTGAACGTTTCGTTGGCGCGGACGGTCGGGAATATACGACTTACGCATCCGAAATCGACTACTGGCGAGGGGATTCATCCACCGCCGACTACGCCGTAATGACGTTGGTCGTAAATGAGGATATGGAGGTGGTAAATCACCAAATCCAGACTTACCAATACATTTACACCAGCCCGGAAGACGAAACCGGCTCGATTCAGTTTGACAAGGCGACTTTCCGCATAGCGGCGGGGGACGCGGTTCAGTTCTGGAATTGGGGCTTTCACTTGGAAGACCCAAGCCTGGATAGATGGTTCGAGACGGGCGGCGTAGTGGAATTCGTCCAGGACCCCGTCTTCCAACTGGAGTTTCTCGAATTCGAAGACCAATCCGGTCAGCCAATCGCCTATCAGCAGGGCATGTGGGCGGAGGACGCGAGCGGCAACGGGGAGTTTTATCTGATTTCTCCCCCGGACGAAAGCATTTTCGCGGCTTACGAAGACCCGTCCGGCTCATTCCGAGCATACGCGCCGGCAGCTTGGTTGGAAGCGCAGCCGGATGCGTCGATAGGCGAAGTGTTCCTCGCTTACGCCCCGAACGGGAGCGGTCAAGTGTCCATAAGCGTCTATCGGGATGACGCATCTTCCTTGTCGGATTTCGCCGATTTGGTCGAGTCCGAGTTGCGGGCGCAAGGCGCGGAAGGCGTCTTGAGAACAATCCACGAAACCGAGCAGGGCGCTCTCGCCGTCATGTTCGAGTACTGGCTGGGCGACGCCGCCTATGTTCACATGAGCCATCCGCTGAACAACGGCGAATCGGTGGACGTTATATACTCATTCATCCACGACCGCGCCGACGCGTTTGAGACGGAGGAGTTTTTCTGGTTGGCGTACAACGCCTTCGCCGCGTTCTGGATATATTGACGGCTAATAGCCGCCTAGCCCCCGCGTTTTGCCCGCCGCGGACGCGAAGCGAAAAAGACCGCTCGCAACCGGTTCCGTGTCCGGCGGTCAAGCGGGGGAAGGCAACGTCTGCTTCGAATTGCCGCAATCCGAGACCGACCTAATCCTAATCTACGGGCATGAAGAAAACGCCCGCTGGCTGAGGCTGCCGGAGAACTAGCGCCGCCCGCCCGCCCGATTTGCTATAATCCCCATCGCTCGGAATTCCGATTGCCGAGCGCATTTTTTCGCAAAACCGAGATTGGCAGGAGCGCGCGGATGGCTGTTTTGATTGTGGCTTCGGACCGGGACGGCGCCGGCAAGACGGCGGCGGTTCTGGGGCTGGCGGAATCGGCGCGGCGGCGCGGCGCGGATGTCGCCGCCCTCAAGCCGTTCGCGTCTCGCCCCGGCGACTCCGACCCGCTCGACATGTCCCGCGTCGCCGCGTCCGCCGTCGACGGTCTGCCCGACCCCGTCCCCGTCGGCGAGCGCCCGCCGAGCGCGGACGACTGGCGCCCCGTCGCAGACGCGCTTGGCGCGGCGAACGGCGACGCCCTCATCGAGTTGCCGGCGTCCGTCGGCGTTCAGGGCGTCAAGACCGCCGCGGACGCGCTCGGCGCCCGCGTTCTGCTGGTCGCCGGCTATCGGCGCGGCCTCGCCGGCGGCGATTTCGCCGGCTGGCGGGACGCGCTCGGCGACAGCCTCGCCGGCGTTCTGATAAACGGCGTAACGCGCTATCTGGGGAGCGAATCGCGCGGGAAACTCGCCCCGTCGCTGGCGGCGTCCGGCGTCCCCTGCCTTGGGATGATTCCCGAAGACCGCTTCATGCTGTCCGTCACGGTCGATGACCTTCGCGCCGCGCTCGGCGGCAGATACGTCGTCGAAGAGGGCGACATCCGCAAGCCCATCGAGCGCTTTCAAGTCGGCGTGATGAGCCTAGACCCCGGCGAGCTCCGTTTCGGGCTTTACGAAAACAACGCCGTGGTGGTGCGCGGCGACAGGCCCGACATACAAATGTCCGCGCTCGGCTCGTCCGTCGCCTGCCTGACCCTCACCGGCGGAATCGACCCCATCGAGTACATCATGTACGAGGCGCGCGAAGAGGAAACGCCCGTCATGGTCGTTGAATCGGACACGCTGGCGACTATGGACGCGCTGAACGAAGCGACCGCCAACCCCCCCGCCGCCACGCCGCCCAAAGCCGCCCGATTCGCAGATATGCTGGAAGCCAACGCGGACATCGACGCGCTGTTGCCGGCGTGACGCCGCCGCCGCGAAAGCCGCCCCGCCGCTACTCCAGCTTGCCGGGGAACTCCCCCGCGAACAGGTCGCCGTCCTTGGGCCATTCGCCCTTGGGGACTTCGTAGTACGCCTCTATTTCGTTGCCGTCCGGGTCGGAGAAATAGACGCCGAGCGATATGCCGTGGTCGCCCACCCGCGCCGCCGGCACGTCGCTTTCCTTGATGACGGCGTAGAGCCGCTTCAAGTCCTCAAACGACTCCATCTCCCAGGCGAAGTGGAACAGGCCGACCCGGTCTTCCTGCGGCCCCGGCGCGTCCGCGCCCACCGGCACAAGCGCCAACTCGTGCGACATGCCCGCGTTCGCGCTCATGAACGTCATCTCGCCCGGTCGCTTGTTCGTCACGCTCAAGCCGAGTATGTCGGCGTAGAACCGCTCGGACTTCTCAAGGTCGCGCACGCGGATGACCAGATGCCCCAACTGCTTCGGCGTTACCATCGGAATCGTCTCCTTGAAAATCGCTGATTGGCGTTCGTTCGGTTGAGTGTATAGGCGGCTGGGCGGGCGGTCAACCTCATTTCGCCGGCGCGGGAAGTCCGCGAAAAGTCCCCGCCTAGCGGCGTCCAACCAAAAACCGCAACCGGCGAACCCCATCCCCTCTTGCGCCTTCGCGTTTCCCCATTCCAACGAAACTTTCGCGATTTTTCCGCCGGCGGGGGTTGGCAGGCGCGGCGCTTTGACGCTAGAATACAATCGCAAGCGACGCGGAGGGGTGGCCGAGTGGATTAAGGCGCCTGTCTTGAAAACAGGAATGTGACGAAACGCGCATCGCGGGTTCGAATCCCGCCCCCTCCGCCAGCCGGCTTCCGCGCGCGCCGCCTTTCGGCTAATCCGCCGCGACGGCGCTTTCGGCGAACTCCGGCATCACCTCTTTGGCGAACATTTCAATGCAGCGGAGCGTCTTCTCGCGCTCCAAGCCGGCCGCGCCGAACTTGCCGAAGATGCGGTTTATCCCCTTCGAGCGCAAGACTTCCAGGCGCTCGCACACCACTTCCGGCGTCCCGACCAGCGGGCGGATGCCTTCCTGCCGCGCGCGCTCGGCGGCTACCAGCCTGTCGCGGTCGCGATGCGCCCAATGCTTGTAGTTTTCGGGTATGTTGCCGTCCTTGTCCGCCGGATTGCCGATTCGGTAGAACTCCTCGTTGATGAGCGCCTCCAGCCCGGCGATGTCGTTTTCAGCTTCCTCCATAGTCGGCGCGACATAGACGTTCGCGCTCACCGGCAGGTCGACGCCTTCGGTCGGGTTGCCGTAGCGCTCCATGCGCTCCCGCCACATGCGGACGACGCCCGGCGTCTGCCCCAGCGTGGTCGTCGGGCCGCCCACCAGTATCGGCGCTCCCAACTTCGCCGCGTAGTCCACGCTCTCCGGGCTTGTGCTGACCGCTATGTAGATGGGCGGCCCCGGCTTCTGAATCGGCTTGGGTATCACCCAAAGGTCTTCCACGTCCACGAACTCGCCCTTGTAGGTGAGTTTGCCGTCCTCCCAGCATCTCTGGACGACGTCGAGATACTCTTTAAAGAGCTCGCGCGACTTGGTTATGTCGACTCCCATGCCGCGGAATTCCTGCGCCTGGTAGCCCGCGCCGACGCCGAGGTTGAACCTGCCGCCGGAGAGTATGTCGAGCGTCGCCGCCTCTTCCGCCACCTGAACGGGGTTGTGGAACGGCAGTATGACGATGGACGTCCCGATCCGCGCGTTCCGCGTCCGCGCCGCCACCGCGCCCATGTACGAGAAAATCCCGGACAGGATGCCGTGCCGCGAGAAGTGATGCTCGCCCAGCCAAATGTCCTGAATCCCCAGCGCGTCCGCGTACTCAACGCACTCCAGCGCCCCCGTCAGCGTGTCGCTGTCCGTCATATCCTGATGCCACCGTATGACGTCGAACATTCCGAATCTCATGCCAGTCTCCTTCTCGCCGGTCGCTCAACCCGAAGCCGTTTTCGCCCCCATTGTCACCCAAACCGCGCCGAGAATCAAGTATTGGGTTTTAGGAAGAAAATCGCGGAAGTTCTCTCTCTAACGGCGCCCAGCTGAAACGCCGTCATTCCCGCGAAAGAACGCCACCATCGCGGAAGCGGGGGCGGGAATGGCGGCGCTGAGCGAGGGAATGGCGCGCGCGCCCTAGCCGGCGGCGGCGGTCAACTCGGAAGCCAGCGCCCGCGCTTTCTCGGCGAATTGGCGCGACAGCAGGGCGCTGGCGCCGGTGTAGCGCGTCGGGTCGAGAAGGGCGTCTATCTGGGCGGCGTCCAAGTTGTCGGTCACGTCCGCGATTTCGGACAGGGCGGCGGTGAACGGCTTGGATTCGTTCACGGACGCCTGGGCGGCGTCGTATATGGCGTCGTGGGCGCGCTGGCGTCCGATGCGGCGTCCGAGCTCCAGCATCAGCGCCTCCGACATTATCAGCCCGCCGGACAGGTCAAGGTTGCGCCGCATCCGGTCGGGGAACAGGCGCAAGCCGCCGAACAGGTCTATCATATACTGCAGAATGTCGCCCATGAGGACGGCGGCTTGGGTGAGCGCGCGGTCCATCATCACGCTGGTGGTTCGGTCGGCTTCGTGTTCGGTCATCATCGCCTCGAGCGCCAGCGGAACCAGCGCGCGGAGCTGGGCGGCGGACGCCACTATGTCCTGGCTCACCTTCGGGTTGCGCTTCTGCGGCATGGTGCTGGAGCCGACCGTCCCCGGCGGGACTGGCTCTTCCGCTTCGCCGAATTCCTGCTTCATCATCGTATAGACTTCGCGCCCGATTTTGGAGCAGGTGGCGGCGAGCATCGCCAAGACGACGACGTACTCGCAGATGTGGTCCGCGGTCGTTCGGGACGGCATGGACATGGGGCGCATATCGAGAATCCGCGCCATGCCGTCTTGGATGTCCAGCCCGATTTCGCCCAGCGAGCCGAGCGTCCCCGCGCCGCCGCCGAGCATGGCGACGAACAGGCGCGGCTCCGCCTGCCGCAGGCGCTCGACGTGGCGGATGAGCTCGTCTATCCAAACGGCGACTTTCAACCCGAATGTGGCGGGGACGGCGTGCTGTCCGTGAGTCCGCCCCGGCAGGGCGTAATCTTGCGAGCGCTCGGCGAGGTCGGCGAGCATGCCCAAAATCCCCGCGATTTGCGCGAGATAAATTCCGTGAGCCTTCCGCAACTGCAGCAACTTGCCCGTCTGGGTGATGTTCTGCGTGGTCGCGCCCCAGTGGACGAATCCGCCGGCGTCGCCTTCGCAGACGCGGTCGAGTTCCCAGATGAGCGGAACAAGCCCGTGTCCCGTTCGCGCCAAGCCTTCGCGCACGGCGTCTCGGTCGAGGTATTCGAGTCGGCACTTGCGCTCGATTTCGTCGGCGGCGCCGGCGGGGATGACGCCGAGTTCCGCCTGCGCGCGGGCGAGGGCGGCTTCGACGTCCAGCCAAGACTGGAATCGGGCGTCTTCCGAAAAGAGCGCGCGGACGCCGGGGTCCGCCATTCTCAGCGCGGTGGGTTCTTGCTGCATCGGGGTTTCTCCGTGGTTTCGGTTGTCGGAATCGGGGTTCGCGGGATTATACAGGATTTTCGCGGCGCGCGTCTTTGGGCGGCGCGCGGTTGCGCGTATTCGCGAAACACGCCAAAAAGCCGCGCTTGCGCGCGGCTCGGCATATCCCAATCAAGGGAACGGTATGTTTATGGTTGGCGCGGACGCCCTCGCCGTAGCCCCATCCCGTCAAGCGAGATGGAATTCGCTGACCGCGCCGCCGCCGCGTTTAGCCCCTGCGGAACATGTCGCGGACGAGCATCTTGAACCTGCCCCAGCGGTTGACGTGGTGGTTCCAAGCCGCGCTCATCAGCGCGTTGACGAAGTCTTCTTCTTCCGACCCCCACTTGTAGGCGCTCTCGTAGCCTCCGATTTTGATCTCACGCGCTTCCATACGCTGCATGTGCATTTCCCCCCGGAACATGTTGCGTTTTGCATGTAGGAGCGCATAATACGGCGGGCGCGCGAATAGCCGCCAGCCTGCGGTTGGTTAGATTTCGGGAATTTTATTGCGCTTTGTACGAAACGCCGGCGGCGGTCGAGGGGACGTCCGCGCCTAGTCCAGATGCCGCGCGTCGTTGAACAGCTCGATGCGCCAAAGGCTTTGGTTGGCGAGCGCCGGCCCGTCGAGACGCCAGCGGTCGACGTCTATCTCGAATCGGAAAAGCGCCGTGTTGCGGATTCCCAATCCCCAAAGCCGCTCCGCCCCCATGAGCGCGGCGAAGATTACCTGCATGATGCCGCCGTGCGACACCAGCATGACGTCGTCTTCGTTGGAGTGGTCGGCGATTAGGCGGTCGACTACCCGCCCGGCGCGCTCGCGGCGTTCGGCGTAAGTCTCCGCGCCCTCGACCAGGCTCATGTCGCGCATCTCCGAGAAAGCGCGGGCGAGTTCGGGCATCTCGGTCTCGATCTCTTCCCAAGTGCGCCCCGTGAATACGCCGACGTCGGTTTCCATCAGGTCGTCCCAGCGGACTATGGGGACGTCCCATTCGGCGGACGCGATTTCTGCGGTTTCATAGGTCCGCGCGAGCGGGCTGGAGTAGAGATGAGTGGGGCGGAAGCCTTCGTCGAGAAGGCGCTTTCGGAGCGCCGCCGCCTGCCGCCTGCCCAAGTCGGTGAGATGCGTGTCGTCGCGCCCCTGCCAGCGTCCGGCGGCGTTGCCGCTGCTTTCGGCGTGCCTTGCGATGGTCAGTCTCATTCCCACGCATCTCCCCAGCGCTCGCGGTACGCCACTTCCTCCACCGGCGCGCGGCGCGTCGGCCCGTAGCGGGCGCCGTCCGCCGGAAAGCCCACCGGCAGAATCGCCGCCGTCTCGACGTTTTCGGGGATTCCCAGCAGCGCCTTTATCTCGTCCTCATAGCGCTTGTGCAGGCTGGTGAGGCAGCTGCCAAGCCCCATGCCGCGCGCCGCCAGCAGGATGTTTTGGACGGACGGGAAGATGGAGCCGCCGCGCCCCATCGTGGACGCGCCGCCGTCGTGTTCGACGCAAGCCACGAGCAGAAGGGGAACCCGCGCCATGGTCCGCGCCAGATGCTCCGCCGACCGCCGGACATGCGGCTGCAGCTCCGAAGGCGCGGGGTTGCGCGCGCCGTAGGCGTGTTCCCAGCCCCGCTCGTAGTACTCGCCTATCTTGTCCTTCAGCGCCTGGTCGGTGACGGCGATGAACTTCCACCCCTGCCGGTTGCCGCCGCTGGGGGCTTTCGTCCCCGCCTCGATGAGCCGGCGAACCATGTCGTCCGGCACGGCGTCCGGCTTGAAGCGGCGTATAGCCCTCTGCGAGTGCATGGCTTCGAAAAGCCCGATTTCCTGAGTCACGTAGTCCTCCCGTTTCTGGTGTGGCCGCTTCGCTGGGCGCCGCCGGTCTTTTATCGCTTGCCGCATCTGATCCTTCAATTCGTCCGGAACCTGGCCGGGCGGCACGCCGGGCTTGTTCATGTAGTACGGCGGCGGCTTCGGCTCCGGCCCCGTACCCGTGATGACCAAAACGCGGGTCCCGTCTTTCCGAATTTTTATCGCCATTTCACCCCTCCGCGTCAGACGCGCCGCGCGGCTTGGATTAGCCCTGCCACTCGCGCCTGTCCTTTCTCGCTTGCCGCATCTGCTCCTTCACTTCGTCCGGAACCTGGCCGGGCGGTATGCCGGGCTTGTTCATGTGATACGGCGGCGGCTCCGGCTCCGGACCCGTCCCCCTGATTATCAAAAGGGGCGGGGGTTCGACTTTTGGAGTCTCTTTCGCCATTTCGTGCCTCCTCGTCAAAGGCGCTTCGCGCGCTTTGGTTGGCCGCCCTGCGCGCCGGTCTTTTATCGCTTGCCGCATCTGCTCCTTCACTTCGTCCGGAACCTGGCCGGGCGGTATGCCGGGCTTGTTCATGTAGTACGGCGGCGGCTCCGGTTCCGGCCCCGTCCCCGTGATGACCAAAACGCGAGTCCCGTCTTCCCGAATTCTTATCGGCATTTCATTCCCCCTTGTGAGAGAGCGTTCAATCGTCCTGTTCCACTATACCATAATAGCGCATGTCGTACACGGTGGTCGCGCCCCATCCTCTCGCCGCCCCGCCGCCTTCTCGGAAGCTCGGATTGTGAAAGAACGTGTACACGCGCGCCGCCGAAACGTCGGATGACACTAGGAAATCATAGGATTCCCGGCGCGATTCCCCCGGTTCCACTACCAACTCGCCTTCGTCCCAGTTGCGCTGAGTCCTGAGCAGCAGAGGCCATGTCGCCTGCGCTTGGTCGGCGCGCATGTCGTCATAAAGGCGCCCCGCCTCTTCATCAGACAGCGGCGCGACCATCTGCAGTCGGAAAATCGCCTCGCGCAACTCTATGTGGACTCTGGATGTGTTGTGCAGTTCAATTGTCACGTCTATCAGCGTGTATTGCCGGCTGACATGCCTGTGGCCGATTTCATGCGAAACCGTCAGATGCGGCGTCAAGTCCCTGAACACCTGCAGCTTGAACAGCGCGAATACGCCGCCCAATCCTATGGCGGTCGCGGCGGCGAGCGCTTGGATGACGCCGGCGGCGTCCTTGAGGCGCGCCGCGTCCGACCAGACCGCCAAAGCCGCGAACGCAACCGCGATTGTCGCCAAGACGACAATCGCCGCCAGCGCCGTCCGCCCCTTTCGACCGCTAGGCGCAAACCTTTTCGCCATATGCGCTACCCTCCCGACGCGCGCCATTTTAGCCCTCGCCGGGGGCGTTGTCCAGACGCCACGCCGCGTTTCGCCCGAAATCTTGACTGCCGACAAACGGCGTGATAGCATGGGGGATACATTCAACCGACCGGCGCAGGCCGGTCCGCCGGAGGCGATGCGCGTGACGACTACCAAACTGTTGGAAGTGACCGACCTGGCCGCCCAGAAGTTCAAGGACATCATCAACGAGCAGGGAGAGGGCGGCGACGGCATGCTCCGCGTCATGGTCATGGCGGACTCGCATGGCGGCGTCCAGTACATGCTGAGCGTGGAGGACGAAGCCGAAGAAAACGACTTCGTGGTCGAAGCCGCCCCCATCCAGGTGCTGGTGGACGCCGACAGCGCCCCCCTGCTTGACGGCTCCACAATCGACTACATGGAAGGGCTGATGCGGAGCGGATTCGTCATCAGCAACCCCAACCTGCAGGGCGGCGGCGGTTGCGGCGGCGGCGGGGGATGCGCCTGCGGAGGCGGCGGGGGAGGAGGCTGCGGCGGCGGCGGACAGAGCGCGGGCGGCGGTTGCGGCGGCGGGGGCGGCGGTTGCGCCTGCGGCGTGCGCTAGCCCGTCCGATCCGCGAAACGCGCCCGAAAAAAACCGAACCGAAAAAGCGCGGGGCGGCGGCTCGCTCGCCGCTCCGTCCGCGAAGGCGCGCCGAGCGAAATCAGGCTTGAATCCCGACCAGGAAATCCCCGCTCCATTGATGGGCTTGCATGGGCATGTTCGCGGAAACCAAGCCCGAATCGCAACCAGCGAATCCCCTCTCCCTTGATGGGAGAGGGTTAGGGTGAGGGTGTCTGCGCCGCTAGGCGCGGTCTTGCGCGGATTGCCCGCGTCCCCCAAACATGCCCCTGCAAGCCCCATTTCGCCTTTCGCGCGCCCGCTGAACATTGCTGCTCCAGTTCCTAGACCTGTTCTCACGCGACCCGCTCATCGCGGTCGCCGTTGTCGCGTCGCTCTGCGTCTCGCTCGCCATTTGCATCGCGGTGCATGAGTTCAGCCACGCTTATGTCGCGTCCGAGCTCGGCGACAACACCGCCCGCGCGCTGGGGCGCGTCACGCTGAATCCGGTCAAGCATCTTGACCCCATCGGGTCGGTTCTCATACTGCTCGCCGGCTTCGGTTGGGGGAAGCCCGTTCCGGTCGACCCGCGATTTCTGCGGGGAGACCCGCGGCTGGGGATGGCGCTGGTGGCGGCGGCGGGGCCTCTCTCCAACGTAATCGCCGCCCTGCTGTTCGCCGCGCTCATTCGGCTCGGCTTGGCGGACGCTCTGATTCCCGACATTTTGCTGTTCGGACAAAACATCGCCGATTTGGTCAATCTCACGCTCCGCCTGCTTGTCCAATTCAACCTGATTTTGGCGATATTCAACCTGCTTCCGATAGCGCCGCTGGACGGTTTCAAGGTCGCGCTCGGCTTGTTGCCGCGCGATCTGGCGATTCCGTTTTCGCGGACGGAGCCGTATGGAATCGGGATTCTGCTCGCCGTAGTCGCCATCGGATTCTTCCCCGGCATCCCCTTCAGCCCGCTTCAGTGGATAATCGGCACTCCTGTGACATTCGCCACGCGGATTCTGATAGGTTAGCCCGTTTTATGATATTCTTGTTCGCGCGAGCCGCCGCCCGGCGCGGCGGCGACAAGATGCGCGGGGAGACAGTAGTTTGGAGCGAATAACCATCATCGGCGTCAGTCCCATCGGCGCGTCCATCGGGCGGTCGCTCATGGAGCGCAATCTCAAAAGCACGGAAGTGGTCATATCCTCGGCGGATAGGGGCGTTCTGTCGGCGGCCTCCAAGCTCGGCGCGGCGCACAAGGTCGAGAGCAACCTGTCCAACGCCCTCGCCGGCGCGAAACTGGTCATTTTGGATTCGCCTGTGGGCGAGACGCGCGGGCTTTTGGAAACCATCGGCGGCATGGTCGAGCGAGACGCCGTCGTGACCGACACCGCCAGCGTCAAGCGCCCGGTGATGCGCTGGGCGGACGAATTCCTGCCCAAAGACGCCGCTTTCGTGGGCGGGCATCCGCTGCTGAAATCCGTCCCCGACTCGCTTGAAGACGCGGACCCCGCCGCGTTCAGGGGCGCGAAGTACGCCGTGACGCCGTCCGAGGGCGCGGACGAGCAGGCTATCCGCACCGTCGTGGGCTTGGTCGAGGCGCTCGGCGCGCATCCCGTCTTTCTCGACCCCGCCGAGCATGACTCATACGCCGCCGCCATGCACCATCTGCCGGTGGTCATGTCCGCCGCCTTCGTCACCGCCACCGCCGGCAGCGACGGATGGCGCGAGATGCACCAGCTCGCCGAATCGCAATTCAACGCCTTCGGCAAGCACGCCGCCAACCATCCCGAAGACAACGAAGCCATCTGCCTCGCCGACCCGCGGACGCTCACCCACTGGATAGACCAGCTGATTCTGGAGCTCTACAACTACCGCAACGAGATAAACGAAGACGGGGGGGACGCCCTAGTGGAGCGCTTCACCCGCGCTTGGGAGCTGCGCGCGCGGTGGGAAGCGGATGATGTCGTCCCCAAGGCGAACAACCCCATCCCCAGCGCGGGCGACTCCATAATGAGCATGTTTCTGGGCGAGCGGCTGGCGAGCCGCCTGAAGCCCAGAGACGATGACGACGACAGCCGGAAGTTCAGACTGCCAGGAAGGCGAAGGTAGCCAAAGCGATGAACCGAACCGTCAAGCGCGCCGCCCGTTTGGAAGGCGCGGTAACGCCGCCCGGCGACAAATCCATATCGCACCGCGCCGCCCTGCTGAACGCCATTGCGGACGGAAACGCGACCGTAACCAACTTCTGCGTCGGGGACGACCGCGCGTCCATGCTCGGCTGCCTGCGAGGTCTGGGCGTCCGCATCGAGCGGCGCGGGGACGGCGAATCCGAGCGCTTCATAGTAGAGGGCAGGGGCAAAGGCGGGCTCGCGGAGCCGGAAGACGCTCTCTACTCCGGCAACAGCGGCACCACCATGCGGCTGGTTTCGGGGTTGCTCGCCGCCCAGCCGTTCTTCAGCGTCATCACCGGGGACGATTCGCTCCGCAAGCGCCCGATGCGGCGCATCCTGACGCCGTTGGAGATGATGGGCGCGGCGGTGATGGGGCGCGGGGGCGGCTCGCTCGCCCCGCTCGCCTTCCGCGGCGGAAACCTGCGCGGAATCGAGTATCCGATGCCCGTCGCCAGCGCCCAGCTCAAGTCTTGCGTCCTGATAGCGGGCTTGTTCGCGGACGGCGAAACCGCCGTAGTGCAGCCCGCCGAATCGCGCGACCACACCGAGCGCATGATGGGCGCGATGGGCGCGGACGTCCGCAAGGACGGCTTGCGAATCGCCGTCCGCCCGTCCGAGTTGTCGCCGATGGACATTCGGGTGCCGTCCGACATCAGCGGCGCGGCGTTTTGGCTGGCGGCGGGCGCGGCGCATCCGAACGCCCGCGTAGCCGTTCGCGGAGTCGGAATCAACCCGTCCCGAACCGGCGTCTTGGACGTCCTGCGCGAGATGGGCGCGAACATCCGCGTGGAGAACGTCCGCGAGGACGGCGACGAGCCGTCCGCCGACCTGATAGCCGAGTCCAGCGACCTGCGCGGAATCGACATAGGCGGCGACATCATCCCCCGCGTCATAGACGAGCTGCCGGTTTTGGCGTTCGCGGCGTCCCAAGCCGCCGGAATCACAACCGTCCGCGACGCCGCCGAGTTGCGGGTGAAGGAATCCGACCGCATAGCCGCCACCGCCGCCGGCTTGAGCGCGATGGGGGCGAAAGTGCGCGAGACGGCGGACGGCATGGCGATAGAGGGCGGCGCGAAACTCGCCGGGGCGGAAGTCCGCAGCTTCGGCGACCACCGCATCGCCATGACGCTGGCGGTAGCCGCCCTAGCCGCCGACGGCGAAACCGCCATAGACGGCGCGGACGCCGCTGACGTCTCATACCCCGCCTTCTGGGACGCCCTAGCCGCCCTAAGCGCGCCCGCCGGCTAGCGATGAGCGAACGCGCGCCCCAAGACGGCAAACTGTTCGTCCTCTCCGGCCCCTCCGGCGTGGGCAAGGACGCCGTGCTGTCGATAATGAAAGAGATGGACGGCTTGGACTGCCGTTTCGCCGTCACCGCCACTACGCGCCCAATGCGGCGCGGCGAGCGCGACGGGGCGGATTACATATTCCTGTCCGAAGCCGCCTTCCGCGCGCTCATCGAATCGGACGGGCTGCTGGAGTGGGCGCTGGTTTACGGCAACTATTACGGAGTCCCCAAGCGCCAAGTGACGGACGCGCTGGGACGCGGCGAGAATGTGCTGCTGAAGATAGACGTGCAAGGCGCGGCGACCGTCCGCCGCATGTTCCCGGACGCCGTTCTGATATTCCTAGACCCGCCAGACGCGGACGCCCTAGTACGCCGCCTGCGAAGGCGCGCGACCGAGTCGGAAGCCGACATCCAGCGCAAACTAGCCGCCGCCCGCGCCGAGCTGCGCGAAGCGGAGCGATTCGACCGCCGAATCGTCAACGCGGAAGGCGAGCCGCGAAAGGCGGCGGAGCAAGTGGCGGCGATAGTGATGGGGATGGGGGGCGGGTAGATGAGGGTTGCCCGCCAACCCGTAAACATAACCGTCGCAAACCAATTTAGGGGAAAGCAATGGCGAACGCGCCGCAAGATACGATAGGCAAATACCGCATCCTCGCCACTTTGGGCGGCGGCAGCCAGGGCGCGGTCTATCGCGCCCGCGACGAGACGCTGGGGCGGGAAGTCGCGCTCAAGGTTCTGCATCCGCATCTGGCGACGCCCGACATGGTAGAGCGCTTTCGGCGCGAAGCGCGGATTATCGCGTCCATACCCCACCCGAACATCGCCGGAATCTCCGAGATTGGCGAAAGCGGCGGCTACCACTACATCGCAGTCGAGTACGTCCCCCACTCGCTCGCCGAGTTGATTGCGCTCGGCCCTCTCGACGTGACGCTCGCCGCGTCCGTCGCCTACCAAACCGCCCTTGCGCTGGAGGCGGCGCGGGCGAGCGAAAACGCCATTACGCATCACGACGTCAAGCCCGACAACATCCTGCTCACTTCGCTAGACGCCAACGCGGTCGTCAAGCTCATAGACTTCGGAATCGCCCACGCGGAGGGCATGACTTCGATAACCCAAGAGGGTTCGCAGTGGGGAACCCCGCTCTACATGCCGCCGGAGCAGTGGGCGGGGGAGCGCGGCGATACGCGGTCGGATATTTATTCGCTTGGCGTCGTCCTATACCACATGCTCGCCGGACGCCCGCCGTTCGACTCGGACGCGGCGAACAACGTCGTCAAGCAGACCGAGATAGCCCGCCAACACCAGCAAACCGCAGCGCCGCCGTTGCGCTCCGTTCGCGAGGACGTCTCGGAGGCGTTGGACGCGGTCGTCGCCAAGTGCATGGCGAAATCGCCGTCGGAGCGCTACCAAACGCCCGGCGAGCTGGCGGCGGCGCTAGGCGCGATGTTCGGATTCGCCGCGCCGGACGCGCCGCCGACCGCGTCGATACCGCCCGTCCAAGCGAGCCGGACGCGCCGCGCGCCCTCTTCACGCCCACAGAGCCGCGCGCCGATTTTCGACAAACTGCCGCCGACCTTGCGGAATCGGCTGCCGCTGATAGCCGCCGGCTTGGGGGCGCTGATAGTGGCGGTCTTGGCGTTGTTGGCAGTATCCCAATCCGGCGATTCCGCGCCGGATTTGCCGCCGCGCGTTGCAGTGGTCGCGCCGCCGACAAGCGCGCCGACCGCGCCGCCGCGCGCCTCATCCGGCTTCGCTCGCCCGCCCGTTGCCACGGCTACGCCATACTCGGCTCAGCCAACCAGCGCGCCGGCGCCGACGAGCGCGCCGTCGCTCGCGCTCGCCCCGTTGCCAACGAGTACGCCGCCGCCCACGCCTACGCCGTACCCCGTTCAATTAGCGTACACGCCGTTGCCGACGAGTGCGCCGTTGCCGACGCCCACGCCCACGCCGTACCCCATTCAGCCGACTTACACGCCGTTGCCGACGAGTACGCCGTTGCCAACGAATACGCCTTCGCCCGCGCCGCGCCCTTCAACGTCTGAAGGCGGCAACCGCGAGGAAAACGACTCCGTGAGCTGGACTAGCATTAGCGCTGGCGATCGGCATACCTGCGCGTTGCGTAAAGATGGCGCGGCGGAGTGCTGGGGAAGTAATTTCGACGGCAAATCCGACCCGCCCGCAGGCTCTTTCGCAGCCATTAGTGCCGGCGGGAATCATACTTGCGCGTTGCGCGAGAACGGCGTAGCGGAGTGCTGGGGATGGACTGGCGTCGCTAACCCGCCCGACGGGTCTTTTGCCGCCATTAGCGCCGGCGCGGCGCATACCTGCGGGTTGCGAGAGAATGGCGCGGCGGCGTGCTGGGGAGATGACCACTTTGGTCAATCCGCCCCGCCCGACGGGTCTTTCGCCGCCATTAGTGCCGACCAGTTTCATACCTGCGGGTTGCGGAAAAATGGCGCGGCGGTGTGCTGGGGATTGGAGCAGGACGGTCAATTCGCCCCGCCCGACGGGTCTTTTGCCGCCATTAGCGCCAGTTTCCTTCGTACCTGCGCGTTGCGAGATAGCGGCGCGGCGGTGTGCTGGGGAGATACCGGCGCAATCGCCCCGCCCGACGGGTCTTTCGTCGCCATTAGCGCCGGCGGGGCGCATACCTGCGCGTTGCGGGAAAACGGCGCGGCGGAGTGCTGGGGAGATAATGAGTACGGTCAAACCGACCCGCCCGACGGGTCTTTCGCCGCCATTAGCGCCGGCGGGGCGCATACCTGCGGGTTGCGCGAGAGCGGCGGCGTGGAGTGCTGGGGATACAACCGCAATAATCAAACCGAAACGCCTCCGGACGCGCCATCGTCTTACCGTGACGCCCCATGGACGCTGAAAACGGTCGAAGGCTACAGCGTCGAGGAAGACGTATCCTCCGCCTGGGCAAGCATTAGCGCAGGCGGCTTCCACACCTGCGCGTTGCGAGAAAATAGCGCGGCGGAGTGCTGGGGACACAATAGCGGAGGCCAATCCACCCCGCTCGGCGGGACTTTCGTCGCCATTAGCGCTGGCTATGAACATGCATGCGGACTGCGTGAGAGCGGCATGGCGGAGTGCTGGGGATGGGACATTCAAGAGCAAACCGACCCGCCCGCTATGACGTTCGTCGCCATTAGCGCAGGCGACTTCCACACCTGCGCGTTGCTTAAAGATGGCGCGGTGGAGTGCTGGGGAGGTAATTCCGCCGGTCAATCCGCCCCGCCCGCCGGAGCTTTCGTCGCCATCAGCGCCGGCGGTGAGCATACCTGCGGGTTGCGGAAAAGCGGCATGGCGGTGTGCTGGGGACGGAACGAGTGGGGTCAATCCAACCCGCCAACCGGGGCTTTCACCGCCATTAGCGCTGGCGAAGGTCACACCTGCGCCTTGCGAGAAGGCGGCGCGGCGGAGTGCTGGGGATGGAACGAGCAGGGTCAATCCGACCCGCCGACCGGGGCTTTCACTGCCATTAGCGCCGGTCTAGAGCACACATGCGCGTTGCGCAGAGATGGCGCGGCGGAGTGCTGGGGATTGAACGACGACGATATATCCACCCCGCCCGAAGTTTCTTTCGTCGCCATTAGCGCCGGCTGGTTGCATACCTGCGCGTTGCGAGAGAATGGCGCGGCTGAGTGCTGGGGATTGAACGACTTAGGTCAATCCAACCCGCCCACCGGGTCTTTTCGCCGTTAGCGGTTTTCTGCGCCCGTTCCGCCGCCCTATATCCGCCCCCTTCGCTTTGCGGCGCAATCGCCGCTGAACTCATCCTAGCGGACGCCAAGACGCGGGCGGCGAAATCGGAATCCGCGCGCCCGCGTCTGTTTGCGCCTATCGGGTCGGAGTTGGGGTCGGCGTCATCGTCGGCGCGGGGCGATGATGGTCCTCATAGCCTGGGCAGTCGGGGTCTATGCCTGTGCGCTTGATTTCCCGCAACTGTGCGGTCGTCTTGCCATTCGGGGAACTGCAACGACCGCCGTTGTTGTCGTGCGTGAGTCCGCTTTTGTCCGTATCCCAATAGGAATCCGCGATGTCGGCGTCGGAGTGGCCCCGCTGGTAGGCGTGGACGAAACTGCCGAATTGGTTGGTTCCGGGCGCGGTTGCGCTTCCGGTCGAGTACGATATTATGACCTTGCCCGCTCCGTTGTTGACCCGTCGCCGTCGGCGTCCGTCCCCTGGGAACGGGCGTAGGGGTAGGCGTCGCGGACTGCGCCTTCGCGGACTGCTGCCCGCCGAGCGCGACCGTCAGCGCGAAGGCGAGCGCCAGCGCGAACGCCGTTGCAGTCAGCGCGGTTCGGTTAATCAGTTTCTTCATGTTGCGCTCATCCTTCCGCTTGCGTATTGTCGCCGCCGGTTGGACAACTGCGGCTATGATAGGCAAGGCGGTCGGAATTGGCAAGACTTTCGATGCGCCAACCGCGTATCGCCGCCCCCCGCTTTGCGCTATAATCGCCGTTGAACTCGTCTGGAATGAACAGCAGGAACATATCTCGCATGCAAAATGTCCGCGCCGTCATCCCTCAAAAACTCTGGGCGCTCGCCGCGCTTCTGCTCGCGGGCGGCGCTCTGCTTGGGTCGTCGGCGGGCTTCTCGCTCTGCGGAAGCTCGGACATCTACAACCGTCCCTACGACCAGACCCACGAATTTTCGGACCGCTGGCACAGAGGGCGCGGCGCGGACTTGTCGCTGTGGACTCCCGACGGCTCCCGCATCCTATTCTCCCATGCCGGCGGGATATACGTCGTGGACGCGGACGGAACGGAGCTGACGTCTCTATCCGGCTCATACGAACCCGCCGGGGCTTTCAGCGAAACGACCGAGATAGACTTCTCGCCCGCGCTGTCGCCCGACGGCTCGCGGGCGGCTTACGCCACTCTGCGATACGCCGAGGGCGGTTTGCACGAGCATACATACGAAATAGTAGTCCAACCCATAGACGGCGGGGAGCGCGTCAGGCTCACCGAAAACGACCGCGACGACATCGCGCCGTCGTGGTCTCCGGACGGTTCGCTGATAGCCTTCATGTCGCCCAAAGCGCGGGGGGAAGTCGCCTATCGGGAAGGCTACCGCATCTTCGCCATGTCCCCGGACGGCTCCGGGGAGCGCGGGCTCGCCCCGTCCGTCTCCGCCCTGTGCTGTACGCTGGCGTGGTCGCGCGGCGGCGGGCGTCTGGCATTCATCGGGGAACGGCGCGAAACTGGACCGCTGGAATGGGTGGATACATACGACTCTTCCAATCATACGCGCGAGGTCGCCGATAACTACGTGTTTCGCCGCCAGTCCATCTACACCGTCAACCCCGACGGTTCGGGGCTTGTCGAGCTGGCGTGGTCCGAAAACCCTGACGCGCCGCCCAAGACGCGCATCGGAAGCTACGAACTGCGCGCGCCGGAGGAAGGGGTGTCCGCGTTCCAGTGGTCTCCGGACGGCGAGCGCTTGGCGTTCGTCGCGAGACGCTACGGCGATAAAGACGGCGTGTATGTCGCGGACTCGGATGGCGCTTCATCCGTTCGGCGGGTTTTCGACCTCGCCGACATATTGGATTCCGAAGCCGACGCCGACGATTCGATACTTGAAATCGCCTGGTCGCCGGACGGTTCGCGCATCGGATTCGAGGCTGGCAGAATCGCCTGGCTAGACCGCGCGAACTGGCATCCCATAGCCGGCGTGTACAGCGTATCCGCCGACGGCTCCGACCTGCGCCGGTTGGTCCAAAAAGACATGGACGACTACCTGAGATGGAGCGATAGGGTTCGCGGAAGCGGTCCCAAGCGAATCGTCCGATACGCGGAAATGGACAGGTCCAACGTGGAACCGGAGTTGAAGGGGTGGATACTGGCAACCGCGCCCTGGGGAGGGTCGGATGAGACGGTTCTAGCGAGAATCGTCAACAACCGCATTGTGGCGGCGAACCCCCCAATCTCAGAAGTCGTCGACCCCGGCGAAGAGTGTTCCAAAGCAGGCGGGAATTATGGCGGATTGGCGAAGGATTGCCGGACGCTTCTTGAAATAAGAGACGCCCTCGCCGGCGACGCCGTTCTATACTGGTCGGGCGACCGACCGATTTCAGAATGGCCCGGCGTCACCGTGAAAGACGGTCGAGTCCGCGCTTTGGAATCCGTGCCTGGCGTACAACTTAACGGAACCATCCCGCCGGAGATAGCCCGCCTAAGAGGGTTGCGAACGCTGAATCTCGAAGACAATGAACTGGTCGGAGGGATTCCTCCTGAACTAGGCAGTCTGCCCGAACTAGAGATTTTGGACATCGGCGACTGGTGGGCGGGGCATAACCGCATTGCGGGAAGCATCCCGCCCGAATTGGGCAACCTGTCCAACTTGAGAATTTTGGACTTGAGCGGCAACGGACTGGAAGGCGAAATCCCCGCCGAGTTGGGCGGCCTATCGAGTTTAGAAGAGTTGCGTCTTGAATCGAATCCGCTCCAAGGGGGAATTCCGCCTGAATTGGGAAATCTGAACAATCTGCGGGCGCTGTACCTGGGCGGCAACGACAGCCGAATGAATACGACGATTCCTCCGGAACTCGGCGGCCTCGAAAGATTGGAAGAGCTTTCGCTGGTCGGCGCGTCGCTGACCGGCGGCATCCCCCCGGAACTCGGCGACTTGTCCAATTTGCGAGAGCTGGACTTGCGCGGCGGCGGCGGCGGCGGCGTTGGGTCTGGGTTGACCGGCCCCATCCCGTCGGAATTCGCGAATCTGATGAACCTGAATAAACTGAATCTCAGCGGCAACCGCTTGGAGGGACGCATCCCGCCGGAATTGGACAGACTTGTAGCCGGCGACAGCAGAAGGCTGGGATACGTTGACCTCACCAACAACCGGCTGACGGGATGCGTTTCGCCAGCGCTAAGCGGCGTTTGGAGTTTCCGCTCGGACCTTCCCGTCTGCGAATAGGCGGCGTGCCAACCGCAACCCCCCGCTTTGCGCTATAATTCCCGCCAACCGGCTAACTCATCCCAAGCCCGGAGCCGACAACTATGGAACAGTCCCTCTCAGACCTCAAAGTGCTAGACCTGACCCATGTCCAGGCGGGCCCTTCCTGCGCGCAGATGCTGGGGTTTCTGGGCGCGGACGTTCTCAAGGTGGAAGACACGCGCGGCGGAGACAGCACGCGGAGCGACCTCGCCCACCGCCCGGATTCCGACAGCGTGTACTTCCTGATTTTCAACAACAACAAGCGCGCGATGACGCTGAATCTCAAGACCGAAAGCGGCAAGGATGCGTTCATCGGCTTGGTCAAGTGGGCGGACGTCCTCATCGAAAACTTCTCGCCCGGCATGCTGGACAGGCTGGGCTTGGGTTGGGACACGCTCCACCGCGTCAACCCGCGCCTCATCTACGCCACCATCAAGGGCTTCGGCAACTACGGGCCTTACGCCGGCTACAAGGGGTTCGAGTTCGTGGCGCAGGCGGCGGGCGGCGCGATGGCGACGACGGGCTACGGCGACAGGCCGCCGCTCACGGTGTCGCCCGGCGTGGGCGACTCCGGCAGCGGGCTGCACGCCGCCATCGGGGTGCTCGCCGCCCTGCACAAGCGCGAGCGCGACGGCGAGGGGCAGATGGTCGAGGTGTCGATGCAGGATTCGGTGGTCAACCTGATGCGAATGTTCCTCACGCGGACGCTGGCGACGGGCGAGAAGTTCGAGCGCCAAGGACACATGGGATTCCGCGGCATGCCGATGGTCTTCCCCTGCGCCCCCGGCGGGCCGGACGACTACGTGATGATACACCCGCGCGGCGACGGCTGGGACATCATGCTAGCCGCCATCGACCGCGCCGACCTAATCGGCGACCCGCGCTTCGACGACGAGGACGAGCGCGTGAAAAACGCGGACGCCGCCGCCAAAGTGATTAGCGACTGGACGTCCGAGCGCACGAAGTGGGAGGCGATGGACACGCTGGCGGGCGCGGGAGTGCTGGCGGGCGCGACCGTATCGGCGACCGAAGTTCTTGAAAACGAACACCTGATAGCCCGCGAGATGGTGGTGAATGTGGAAGACCCCGTCCGCGGCGACTACCGCATGATAGGCATGCCAATCAAAATGTCCGGAGAAGCCAGCCGCGTGACCCGCGCCCCGCGCTACTCGGAACACACGGACGAAGCGCTGAAAAGCATCCTAGGCGCGTCCGACGAGAAGATAGCCAAGATGCGGGCGGAAGGCGCGATAGTGTAGAGCGGCGCGGCGCGGGCGGGCTACCCTAAACCGAGCGCGTCCGACTCGGATGGCTCAAGGAGCAACACTTTATCCGTCCGCTCTTCTACGAACAGGGCGAATTGGGATAAGATGTCTCTGCCCAGCAGGGAGGGGACTTCGAATCCGGGGGCGGGCGGCGACGCTAGAATGTCTATCCGCATATTCTTTGAGAAATCGCCGAACGCCAGCGCAACCTCGGCGGTTTTGGTGGCGACGATTCCGCCTATTCCGCCGCTGGGCGGCCCGTTTTGCAGGTTCGATAGGTCGGCGCCGAATTCGTCGACCATCCGAGAAGCGTCGGAATCGCCAATAAGCGAGCTGTCCGCGCCGGTGTCTATCAGAAACTCCACCGGCATCCCGATCAAGCCGACGGCGGGAATGTCAACGAATCCCCTCAGATAAGCGCGCGGGTTGGGCAGGTCTTCCGCCGGGGAAAAATACCCTGTGAGCATCGTCCGACCTCTAAACCCGCAATACCATGGGGTTGGTTTCCATGCGCCTGATGAGCGATTTTCCCGGCGGGTATCCGCGCGCCTTCAGGCCTTTCAGGAGTCGCCTAAGGTCTTCGTCCGCTCCGACGACTTGCTTGTCGTACACAGCCACCCAGTGGTCGGGGTAGAGACGCCGAATCTCGCGGGCGTTTTCGTTGGCGAACTGAACGTCCTCGTCGAAATGCCGCATCTCCACCTTGAGGTCGTCCGTTGGGACGCGGATGGATTTGAGGGCGTCGCCCCCGGCGCGGAACGGGGGCGCGGGCGTCTCAGGGCGCTCGCCGACTTTCGCCGAGTAGAATCTTGCTGTCATTGCGAACCGCTCCTTACCGTTTTCGCTTGGCTTTGCCCTGATTATAGCACAACGCCGCGCCGCGCTATTCCAAAGCGAGCGCGTCCGACTCGGCGGGTTCCAGGAGCAGGACTTTATCCGTCCGCTCCTCAACGAACAGGGCGAATTGGGATAGGACGTCTCTGCCCAGCAGGGAGGGGACGCCTAGATATGTCTCGGTCGCCGGCGCGAGAATGTCCAAGCGCATGTCTTGCGAGAAATCGTCAATTTTCAGCGTCGACTCGGCGGTTAGGGTGGCGGTGAATCCGCCCAATCCTCGAGTGGGTCGCCCATCTCGCAGATTTGTCAGGTCCGCGCCGTAGTATTCGACCATCCGAGAGGCGTCGAAATCGCTGATAATCGACCTGTCCGCTCCAGTGTCTATCAGGAATTCCACCCGCACCCCGACCACGCCGGCGTCGGGGATATCGACGAATACGCTCAGGTAAGCCGGCGGATTGGGGCGGTCTTCCAGTATGGAAAAATATCCCGTAAGCATCGTCCGTCCGCTAGACAATCAGATTCATGGGGTTGATTTCCACGCGCCTGACGAGCAGGCATTTCAATGGGTATCCGAGCGCCTTCAGGTCCTTCATGAGCAGCCTGAAGTCATCGTCCGCGCCGACGACTTGCTTGTCGTACACCGCCACCCACTGGTCGGGGTGCAGACGACGGATCTCGCGGGCGTTGTCGTTGACGAACTGAATGTCCTCATTGAAGTGCCGCATCTCCACCTTGAGGTCGTCCGTCGGGACGCGGATGGATTTGAGGGCGTCGCCCCCTGCGCGGAACGGGGGCGCGGGCGTTTCGGGGCGCTCGCCGACTTTCGCCGAGTAGAATCTTGCTGTCATTTCGCAACCGCTCCTTGCCGTTTTCGCTTGGCTTTGCCCTGATTATAGCACAACGCCGCTCCGCGCTATTACAAACCGAGCGCGTCCGATTCGGCGGGTTCCAGGAGCAGGACTTTATCCGTCCGCTCTTCTATGAACAGGGCGAATTGGGATAGGACGTCTCTGCCGAGCAGGGAGGGGATGGCGAATCGGGCGTCCGGCGGCGGTTCGAGAATTTCCATCCGCATGTTCTTTGAGAAGTCGCCGAACTTCAGCGCGATCTCGGCGGTTTTGGTGGCGACATCTCCGCCTATTCCTCTGCCTCGGGGGCCGTCTTGCAGAGCCGTCAGGTCGACGCCGAAATTTCTGACCATCCGAGAAGCGTCGGAACTGCCGATGATCGACCTGTCCGCTCCGGTGTCTATCAGGAACTCAACCGGCATCTCAACCAAGCCGACGGCGGGGATGTCAATGGAGCCGGTCAGATAGGGGCGCGGATTGGGCAGGTCCTCCGCTGGGGAAAAATACCCTTTGAGCATCGTCCGACCTCTAAACCCGCAATACCATGGGGTTGGTTTCCATGCGCCTGATGAGCGATTTTCCCGGCGGGTATCCGAGCGCCATCAGGTCGTCCAGCAACCGGTCGAGGTCCTCGTCCGCTCCGACGACTTGCTTGTCGTACACCGCCACCCAGTGGTCGGGGTAGAGACGCCGGATTTCGCGGGCGTTTTCGTTGGCGAACTGGACGTCCTCGTCGAAATGCCGCATCTCCACCTTGCGGTCGTCCGTCGGGACGCGGATAGGCTTGCGGGAGCCGTCATTGGCGCGGATGGCGAGCGCGGGCGTTTCGGGGCGCTCTCCGACTTCCGCCGAGTAGAGTCTTTCAGTCATTCCGAACCGCTCCTTGCCGTTTTCGCTTGGCTTTGTTCCAATTATACCACACGCGCCGCGCCGCGTTAGCCGCCGCCTAGCGCGTATTGCCCCGCCTTTGACGAGCGACTTCTTGGCGCGCGCCTGAATGTAGTCTGCGGGGCGTAGCGGGGGTATTCGGGACGGCGCGCGCCGGAGAGAAGGTCCTCCACCGTGAGAATCTGGACGCGCGGGAAGCGGGCGGCGGTTAGTCCTTGCGGCTCGTAGAACCCCGCTTCCGCCGCTTCCCGCATCATCGGCGCGGTGGGTGGGCGGAGGGTGACCAGCAGGGCGATTTCGGCGCGCTCGCGCTCCATGTCGCTTTTGAGCGTTGCGACGTCGGCGCGCCGGACGCCGCCGCTTTTGACTTGAACGACGATTCGCTTGGGCTTGCCGCTCTCGTCGTCGAAGAAGTTGATGAAGCCGTCTATGCCGCCGTCCGCGCCTTTCTTGCCGTCCCCTGACGGGCGGGCGTCCACAAGCCCCAGCGCCCAGAGCTCGAACTGATAGCGTCCGTCGTTGCGGCTGTCCGTAGCCAGCGCTTCCGCGCTCGCGAGGTCTTTCGGGTCGCCAATCACTTCATAGGGGCGCAGGGATTCGCCGAAAGCGTCATTTAGGCGGTGGCGGATTAGCGTAATCGCAATGTGCGTGACGTCTATTCCAATCCATTTGCGGTTTAGGCGCTCGGCGGAGATTATGGCGGTTCCGCATCCGCAGAACGGGTCGAGAACCACGTCGCCCTCTTCGCTGGAGGCGCTGATGAAGTTTTGCAAAAGGTCTTCGGGCTTTTGCGTGGGATATCCCAAGCGTTCCTTCGCCGAGGGCGCGATTGGCTGTATGTGGGTTATCACGTCATCGGGGTGCTTGCCTTTGGGGTTCAGCGTCTGCTCGCCGTAATCTTGACCGCCTCTCACGTTTCCAATGTAGTGGCTGAAGCGCTCTTTGGTCGCTTCCGCGTAAGGCTGCCTTATGGGGTCGGGGTCGAAGAATTGCGCGCCGCGTTTCTTGGCGTAGTGCAGGATGACGTCGTGCCGCTTGGCGCGGGATTTTTTCGGGACGCCCGCGCCTCTGTAGTGCCAGATGATTTCGTTCAGGAAGTTCCCGCCGCCGAACAGCGAATCCATGAGCAGTTTCAGATAGTGGCTCGCCGTCGGGTCGCAGTGGAGATAGACGCTTCCGCTGGGCTTCAGGACGCGGCGTAGCTCGACCATGCGCTCGGCCATCATCGTCAGATACGCCATCATGTCGTTCGCGCCCAGAAACTCGCGCATCGCCGCCAGCAGCCCGCCGAGCTTTTGCGGTCCGCGCGCGACGACGTCTTGATAGGCGCTTTCCGATTCCAGGCTCCAGCTCCAGGTGTCATCGAACGCCGTGATTTGCGCCGACGATTCCGAACCGCCGCGCTCTCGGAACAGCACGTTGTAAGTGGCGTTGGAGTTGAACGGCGGATCCAGATAAATCAGGGCGACGCTCTCGTCGCCGACATGCTCTCGCAAGATGTCCAGATTGTCCCCGAAGTAGAGGCGGTTGGGGGAAGTTTCTTGCATTTTCATATCCACTATGTCGCATCGCTCTGCCTGTCGGCGAACGACGTCGCTTGATTCAATTATAGCGCACGCGCCGCGCCTAGCCGCCGTCCGCGCCTTTCTTGCCGTCCCCTGACGGGCGCACGTCCGCAAGCCCCAGCGCGGCGCTATTCCAAACCGAGCGCGTCCGCCTCGGCTGGTTCAAGGAGCAGGACTTTGTCCGTCCGCTCCTCAACGAACAATGCGAATTGGGATAGGACGTCTCTGCCCAGCAGGGATGGGATGGCGAATCGGGCGTCCGGCGGCGGTTCGAGAATTTCCATCCGCATGTTCTTCGAGAAATCGTCGAACCTCAGCGCGACCCCGGCTGTTTTGGTGGGGACGGTTCCGCCTACTCCTCTGCCGCGCGGGCCGTCTTGCAGGTCAGCCATGTCGACGCCGAATTCGTCGACCATCCGAGAAGCGTCGGAGCTTCCGATAATCGTACGGTCCGCTCCGGTGTCTATCAGAAAGTCCACCCGCATCCCGACCACGCCGATGGCGGGAACGTCGATGGAGCCGGTCAGATAGGGGCGCGGGTTGGGAAGGTCGCGCTTTGGGGAAAAGTACCCTGTGAGCATCGTCCCAGCCCTTAGACAATCAGATTCATGGGGTTGGTTTCCATGAGCCTGATGAGCGATTTTCCCGGCGGGTATCCGCGCGCCTTCAGACCTTTCAGGAGCCGCCTAAGGTCCTCGTCCGCTCCGACGACTTGCTTGTCGTACACCGCCACCCACTGGTCGGGGTGCAGACGCCGAATCTCGCGGTGATGGTCGTTGAAGAACAGGGTGTCCTCGTCGAAGTGCCGCATCTCCACCTTGAGGTCGTCCGACGGGGCGCGGATAGGCTTGCGGGCGCCGCCATCGGCGCGGATGGCGAGCGCGGGCGTTTCGGGGCGCTCGCAGACTTTCGCCGAGTAGAATCTTGATGTCATTTCAACCGCTCCCTTCCGTTTTCGCTTGCCTTCAATTCAATCGTACTACTTATCCCGCCGCGTTTCAATCTCTAGCGACGTCCTAATTCGCCGCTTAGTCCGACTTGTTTCGCCTTCGGCGCGCGCCGTGTCCGAGACGCGGGCGGACGCGCCGCCGCCCGCCCGCCCGTCGTTCTCGCCGCCCTAAACTGTCCGCTCCTCTAGCCAGTCCAAGCCGAATTCGAAGCCGAAGCCGGGGGCGTCGCTCGGCTTTACATAGCCGTCTTTTATCGCCGGCGTTCCGGGCAGGAGGGTCATTTCCTCAAGCGGGACGCCGGGCGGGGCGACGCCTTCGGAGCGCTCGCCCCAAGGGATTACCGGCATGGCGTAGGCGAGATGCTGACCGTAGGGGTAGTTCATGCCGCCGTGTCCGATTACCGTGACGCCGTGCGCCTCGGCTATGTGGCAGATGCGGACGCTGGCGGTGACGCCGCCCACCCACGATATGTCGGGCTGCAGGATGTCCACCAGTCCCCGCCCCGCCGCCAGCGCGAACGGGTGGATTGTGTACCAATGCTCCCCCGTCGCCAGCGTCTGCCCCGGAACCCGCTGGCGAACCTTGAAGTAGCTGTCCATGTCCTCCGGCAGAAGATAGTCCTCCAGCCACTTGATTCGGTATGGCTTGAGCGCCTCCGAAAGGCGAACAATGTACTCTGTGTTCAGCGACATCCAGGCGTCGACGGCGATTTCGACGTCGGGGCCAACCTGCTCGCGCGTCCGCGCAACCAGCTCTTCGTTCTTTCGCAGACCGGCTATGTCCTCTTCCGGACCGTGGCGGACGAACAGCTTGACCGCCTTGAAGCCCAGCTCCATGAACCAGTCAATATAGTGTTCCGTCCCGTAGGTGAGCGTGGTGTTGGAGGCGTAGCAGAAGATTTTGTCTTTCACCGGCCCGCCGAGCAGCTCGTAAACGGGGCGGTTGAGCAGTTTGCCTTTGACGTCCCACAGGGCGTTGTCCACCGCGCTGATGGCGTAGCTGGCGAGTCCGTGCGTTCCGTATGGCGAGGACGCGCGGCGCATGGCGTCCCAGCACTTCTCTGTCGCCATGGCGCTCTGCCCGCGCAGTAGCGGCGCGAAGTGGTCGTTGATGATACTGAGGACGGGCCCGCTCATCGGCGACATGCCGAGACCCCACGTTCCGTCTTCGGCGGTGACGACGCAGGCGGCGCGGCGCCAGTCGTCCGTCCAACCGCGCGCGCCGAACTCGCCGGCGTAGCGCGCCATCGGGCTGGTGAAATGCCCCGCGTCCGGAATCGCCGGGACGCGCGGCTCCGTCTTAATCGGCGGCGCGAGGTTGACGGGGACGGCTCGAATGTCTTTGATTTTCACGGGGAAGGCTCCTTAGTTTCTAGTGGTTAGTGGTCAGTGATTAGTGGTCAGTGATTAGCGGCTGGCGTCAATGTTGGAGCGCCCTGCCAACTAACCACTGGACACCGACCACTGGCAACTAACTTCGCAGCTCCGCCACCATCGCCGCCAGCCGCTCCTCGTCCTCCGGGGCGGGCGTGGGTATGTCGAAGCTGATGGAAGTGGCGTAGTCGCCGTGCGCCGCTCTTAGTTTGGAGACGATTTCGTCGTGCGTTCCGACGACGGCGAACGTCTCCAGCATGTCGTCGCTGATTTCGTTCGCCATTTCGGGCCAGCGGTTGTCGACCGACATGCGGTAGAGCCGCGCCGCCGCGTCTTGCCAGCCGTGCGTACTCATCACGCCTTCGTAGCTGCGCGTGGATGCGTAGAACGAGATTTGCCCCTTGACGCCCGCCTTCTTCGACTCGACCTCTTCTTCGGTCGCGCCGGAGATGATGAAGCCGCCGGCGTTGATTTCGATTTCGTCCAGCGACCGCCCCGCGCGCTCCGCCCCGATTTTCAGGTTGGGGATTATCACCTCGCGGGTGTACTTGGGCGTGCAGAATCCATGCAGTAGGACGCCGTCGCAGACCTCGCCCGCCACGCGCAGCATGTAGGGGTTGACCGCGGAGATGAACACTTTGACGTCCGGGCGCTCGATGGGTCCCGGGTTGAAGAACGGCGGCATGAGGTTGAAGTCGTAGTGGTCGCCGTGGAACTTCACGGGGGTCCGCGTCTGCCAGGCGTTCCAAATGTGTCGGAGCGCCTGAATGTACTCGCGCATGCGCGGCGCGGGGGCGGACCAGTTCATGCCGAACCGCCGCACTATGTGGCCGCGCACCTGGCTGCCGAGCCCCAGCGTGAACCTGCCGCCGGACATCGCCTGAATGTCCCAGCCGATATACGCCATGTCCATCGGGCTGCGGGCGAACGACAGGGCGATGGACGTCCGCAAGCCGACGCGCTCGGTATGCTCCGCCGCTATCGGCAGCGGCAGAAACGGGTTGTGGTTCGTCTCGGACGAGCTGACGGTGTCGAAGCCGATGCGCTCCGCCCGCCGCGCCGATTCCGCGATTTCCGCCGGCGCGCCGCCGGCGAGTCTTGTTCCGACTTTCACTGTGAAACCTCCCTGAAAGATGGCGAATGTTGAATGTGGCGCGGACTCCGCCGACCGCCGCCGGCGAATCCGTCCCCCGCTAATGTAGCACAACCGCCCGCCCGCGCGAATCCCCCCGCCGGCGCCGACCTTTGACTGCCGCGCGCGCCCGCGAATAGAATCATCGCCATGAACGGTTTGGAAAACCGCCGGCGGGCTTGCGTTAAGACGGCGGAGCCTGCGCGCTCGGATAGCCGTCGGCGATTAGGGCGGAGCGCTGCGAAAAGCCAATCGCGCCATCTCGCCCCTGCGTTGAATCGCGGAAAGCGGGTTGCATTTCCGCGCGCCGTCCGTCAATATATCAATATCATGCTAACCAACATAGCCATACGCAACTTCAAGCGGTTTGAGGATGTCAGCGTCGAGCTTGGCGGGCCGGTGGTTTTCATCGGACCGAACAACTCCGGCAAGACTTCCGCGATGCAGGCGCTGGCGCTGTGGGATACTGGCGTCAAGCGCTGGACGGAGCGCCATGGCGTCGAGGGGGAAGTCGGAAGGCGTCCGGGCGTCACGCTCAACCGCCGCGATTTGATAGCGATGCCGGTTCCCAGCGCCAATTTGCTTTGGCGCGGGTTGCGCTCGCGCGACGTGAGCAGGATGGACGGCAAGCCGATAACCGAGAACGTTCGCATTGAGATTGTCGTGGACGGCGTATCGGAAGGCGGGGTATGGCGTTGCGGAATGGAGTTCGACTACGCCAACCCGGAGTCCATATACTGCCGTCCCCTGCGCGTCGGGGCCGGGCGCAATCCCGACCGGATGCCCGTCCCCAAAGAGGCGGCGGACGCCAAAGTCGCCTTCCTTCCCCCCATGTCCGGCTTGGCGGCGACGGAGACGCGGCTGGACGTCGGCGCGGTGAGCGTCCGAATCGGCGAGGGCAGAACCGCTGAAGTCTTGCGGAATCTCTGCTACCGCATACAGGAAGAGAACCCCGGCGGCTGGCGCGAAATCGCGGGTCGCATAGACGACTTGTTCGGCGCGCGCCTTGACCCGGCGCGGTACATAGCCGAACGCGGCGAAATAACCATGTCGTACCGCGAGGGCGACGAGCGCGGCGCGGTTCTCGATCTGTCCTCCAGCGGCAGGGGGCTTCAGCAGACGCTGCTGATACTCGCCTATCTCTACGCCAACCCCGGCGCGGCGCTTTTGCTTGACGAGCCGGACGCCCATCTCGAAATCCTGCGCCAGCGGCAGATATACCAGTTGATAACGGAAACCGCCGAGAGAAACGGCAGCCAGATAATCGCGGCGAGCCACTCCGAAACGCTGCTGAACGAAGCCGCCGGCAGGGATATGGTCATCGCCTTCGTCGGCAAGCCCCACCGCGTGGACGCCCGCGCAAGCCAAGTTTACAAGGCGTTGGACAAAATCGGATTCGAACATTACTACCAAGCCGAACAGATGGGATGGGCGCTCTATCTTGAGGGGCCGACCGACCTCGCCATATTGCGCTCGTTCGCCCGCCGGCTGAACCACGCGGACGCGGAGCGCGCGTTGGAGCGTCCATACGCCCACTACGCGCGAAACGACCGCCCCGCCGACGCGCTTAGACACTACTACGGGCTTCGGGAAGCGCTGCCCAATCTGAAGGCGGCGGCGCTGTTCGACCGTCTCGATTCGCCCCCCAGCGACCCGAACGTGAACATGCTCTACTGGCGGCGGCGCGAGATAGAAAACTATCTATGCACGCAGAGGACGTTGGAATCATACGCCCAAGCGTCCGCCGAGGCGGGTTTCATAGACAGCCCGCTGTTCGCCGAGAGCGAGCGCGTCCGCCGCCTAAACGCGATGCGCGAATCGGTTTCGGAAGTGTCGGACGCCATGCGGACGCTCGGCAAAGGCTCCCCGTGGAGCGCGGACGCCAAAGTGAGCGACGACTTCCTAACCCCGCTCTTCGCGCGCTACTTTGACAAGCTCGGTCTGCCCAACCTGATGAACAAAAAAGATTTTTACGACCTCGCCGAGCATGTCCCGCAAGACGAGTTGGACTATGAGATTGTCGAGAAGCTGGACGCCATAGCGCGAACGGCGCGCGAGGCGACGCCGGCGGCGGAGTAGCGGGCTATCTCTACTCCACAACCCCCGCCGCCCGCAGGGACGCGGCGCGCTCATCCGAAACGCCCAGCTCGCGCAGGATTTCGTCCGCGCGCTGCCCCAGCGTCGGCGCGGGGCGGCGGAAGGCGGCGGGGAAAAGTCAACTCCTCCCGACATGGCAAAAAGATTTGGCAAACCCGCGCCGAACAATTATGATAATCGCCGTCGCCGAACAGCGACAACGATAGACAAGCGGGGGGATGAATAACGCATGGAGAAACTAATGAACAAAACCGCGTTGATAGCGGCGGCGTTCGCGCTTGCGCTCGCCTTCGCGCTGACCTTGGCGTTTGGCGGGTCGACGAGCGCGATGGCGCCGTCCGCCACGCCCACGCCGTCCGCGACGCCCGCGCTCATAGACTACGACAGCGACGACGACGGGTTGATAGAGATAAGCGCCCCCGCCCAACTGAACGCGATGCGCCACGACCCGGACGGCGACGGGAATAGCAGCCATAGCGATTACGCCGCCGCATTTCCCAACCCCGCTGCCGGGATGGGGTGCAAACTCGCTCCGAGCGTTCCGCCCGACCCAAGCGCTCCGGACACTCCGCAATGCGTGGGTTACGAACTGACCCGCAACATCGATCTGTCCGGATTCACGAACTGGACGCCGATACCCGCATGGGAAACGAAGTTTGACGGCAACCACCTCCCCATCTCCAACATGACGATAACCAGAGATGGGACGACCAGGCAGGAGACCATAGCGGGGCTGTTCGGCAGCATCGGCGAAGGCGGAACCTTGCTGGATGTCGAGCTGAAAGACGCGGACGTGTCGTTTGCCGCGCCTGCCGGTGAAAGCCGTTTGCCATTTAAGCATGTGGGCGTTCTCGCGGGGAGGAATGATGGCTATATAGGCTACAGTCGCGCCAAAGGCGTCCTCTCATACACATCGGGACAGGACATCAACAAACCCGGAGCCCACGTCGGCGGGCTAGTCGGCAAAAACCACAAAACGGGAACAATAAACGCTAGTTGGGCCGGCGTCGACGTCACCATTACGGGAAACGGAGCGCGAACGGGCGGATTCGTCGGCGACAACAGGGGGACAATATCAGCGTCGTTCGCATATGGCAACGTCGCCGTCAATATCCCCGCAACCTCCGTAAACAAATACAGCAGGGCTGGCGGATTCGTTGGCGTAAACAGCGGCAATCGCACTCCGGGAAAAGGGATCATCAGGGATTCAGTCGCGGCTGGCGAAAGGTCTGCTGGAGTATCTACTTTCGGCCCCGTATGCGCTGGCGGCGGGCAATTCATCAACGTCGCCCCCGACCCATCCGGGTGCAATCCGAACTGACCCGGCGGCGCAAGCAGACGCGGGCGCGCGGATTTCGGATTCGCCGCCCGCGTTTTGCGTTTGATGGCTTTTCCTCCTGGCAATCGACTGAGACGCGCCGCTCAGGATGCGCCTAATCGCGCCGCGCTGCGGCAGTCCGCCGCCGCTTACCCCACAACCCCCGCCGCCCGCAGAGACGCCGCGCGCTCATCCGAGACGCCCAGCTCGCGCAGGATTTCGTCCGTGTGCTGCCCCAGCGTCGGCGCGGGGCGGCGGAAGGCGGCGGGGGTTTCGGACAGCTTAATCGGGACGCCTATGTTGCGGATTCGCCCCGCGACGGGATGCTCGGTTTCCACCATCATCTCCCGCGCGCGTACTTGCGGGTCGGCGTACACTTCGTCCAGCGAGTAGATGGGGCCCGCCGGGACGCCCGCCGCCTCCAGCGCCGAAAGCCAGCGCTCGGACGTCTCGCGCGCGAACGTCTCTTCCAACGTGGCGGCTAGGGCGTCCAGATTGTCCATCCGGTCGCTCGGCTTGGCGAAACGCGGGTCTGCCGACAGCTCTTCCCTGCCTATCGCCGCGCAGAGGCGCTCCCAGTTCGCCTGATTCGCCGCGCCGACGTTGATGTGGCCGTCCGCCGTCGCGAACGCCTGATAGGGCGCGGTCAGGCGATGGGCGCTCCCCTTCGGCGCCGGCGTTTCGCCGGTGGTGAAGAACATGGCGGACTCCCAGAATGTATAGGCGATTCCGCCCTCCAAGAGCGATGTGTCCACATGCTGCCCCGCGCCTGTTCGCAGGCGGTTTATGTAGGCGGTCAGGACGCCGACGGCGGCGAACATGCCGGCGTTCAGATCGCATATGGGGACGCCGATTTTGGTCGGCGGCGCTCCGGGATGCCCGGTGACGCTCATCAACCCGCTCATCCCCTGCGCCACCAGGTCGAAGCCGCCGCGCCGGGCGTAAGGTCCCGTCGAGCCGAAACCGGATATTGTGCAGTAAACAATCGCCGGGTTTATCTCGCGGACTTGCTCGTAGCCCAGTCCCATGCGCTCAAGCGAGCCGGGGCGGAAGTTTTGGAGCAGAATATCCGAGCGCCGCGCCAGGTCTTGGACGATTCCGCGCCCGTCGTCCGTCCGCATATCGACCACGATGCCGCGCTTGTTGCGGTTGATTCCCAGAAAGGCGGCGGATTCGCCGTTGATGAAGGGCGGCCCCATGCGGCGCGCGTCGTCCCCGCCGTTGGGCTTCTCTACCTTCACCACGTCCGCGCCCATGTCGCCCAGCGTCATGGCGCAGTAGGGCCCCGCCATTATCTGCGTGAGGTCGAGAACCTTGACGCCTTCCAAAGGCGGCGCGTTCGTCGTCATGGTTTTCTAACGCCCCTTGAAACTCGGCGCTCGGCGCTCTATGAACGCGGCGCGCCCCTCTTGAAAATCCTCGCTGTCGAAATTGGCGAACGGCAGATGCGCCTCGTCCGCGCTCAGACCGCTCAGCGCGGGGTTGTCCAGGACGGTCTGCAGAATCCGCTTGTGGCGCGACTGCGACAGCGGCGCGAGCGGCGCCATCTCGCGCGCCAGACCATAGACGGCGTCCTCGACCTCATCCTTGGTGACGACCTGCGTCACAAGCCCGATGCGATGCGCTTCGGCGGCGTCAAGAAGCCGCGCCGACAGCAATATGTACGCGGCGTTGCCGGTGCCTACTAGGCGAACGAGGCGGCGCATTTCCTTGTAGCCGACCAGTATGGACAGCTTGGCGACGGGGATTCCGAACACGCCGTCGTCCGCCGACACGCGAATGTCGGTCGCCATGGAAAGCTCGCATCCGCCGCCCACGCAGAAGCCTTTGATGAGGCATATGGTGGGTTTGGAGATGGCTTCGATGGCGTCCATCGCGCCGTCGAACGCTTCGGCGTAAACCTTCGCCTTCGCGGAGTCGTTGCGGTAGTTCTCGAAGTCTTTTATGTCCGCCCCCGCCGAAAACGCCGCGTCCCCAGCGCCCGCGAACACGACGACTTTGACGCCCGAATCGGCGTCCAAATCCAGCGCGATGCGCCGCAACTCCAGCCAGCCATGATAGTCAATCGCGTTGCGCTGCCGGGGCCTGTTGAAAGTGACGGTGGCGATTCCGCCGCGCTCCGATAGCAGTATGTCTTGGCTCATAAACGCGCCTTCCCCGTTCTTGTTCGCTTCCCGCATATGGTAACACTTGGCGAACGGCGAATGATAGACGGGGGAACGCCGATGACCGCATTTTCCTCCCCGTCATTCCCGCGAAGGCGGGAATCCAGAAGGCGCAGCGGACGCCAACCGCCAACCGTTAATATGCTAACATTGGCGCGGACGGGGTTAGCGAAAATCAGGAGGCGGTCAATTGGCGAGATTCGACAACCAAGTGGCGATAGTGACGGGGGCGGCGACGGGCATCGGCTACGGCGTCGCGCGGCGTCTGGGCAGCGAGGGGGCGAAGATAGCGATGGTGGATTCGGACGGCGCGCTCGGCGAGCAGTCCGCGAGCGAGCTGGCGGCGCGCGGCGTCCCGACGTCGCTCACGGTCGGCGACGTCGCCGAGCCGGACACCGCCGAGCGCGCCTGCCGGCGGGCGCTCGACGAGTGGGGGCGCATCGACATACTCATCAACAACGCCGGAATCGGCGGCGTCAACGGCAACATATGGGAGTTGCCGGTGGAGGAAATGGACCGCGTCTATCGCGTCAACCTGCGCGGCGTGTTCGCCTTCACGCGGGCGGTCGTCCCCCACATGCTGGCGCGCGACTACGGGCGCGTCGTCAACATGGCGTCGGTGGCGGGGAAGGAAGGCAACCCGCGCATGGTTCCGTACTCGGCGACGAAGGCGGCGGTGATAGCGCTGACCAAATCGGTCGGCAAAGAGCTAGCCCGAACCGGCGTCCGCGTCAACTGCGTGACGCCGGCGGTGGTGCAGACGCGCATCCTGGACGAGTTCACCCCGGAGCAAATCGCCTACATGGTGGAGCGCATCCCCATGGGGCGAACGGGCGAGATAGCCGAGATAGCCGCCCTAGTCGCGTGGCTGGCGTCGGAGGAATGTTCGTTCACCACCGGCGCGGCGTTCGACATAACGGGCGGGCGGGCGACTTATTAGAGACGGAAACAGCGTGAAAGAGATGCAGAAACTCCACGAAACCGCAATAGAAAAAGGCGACATTCCGTTCACGCCCAACAGCCCGGTGGACGTTGACCTGTTCGCGGGGCGCGCCCGGCAGATAGAAGAAGTCTCCAACTATCTCGCGCAAGCCGCGGCGGGCAGACAGCAAAACGTGTTCGTAATCGGCGAGCGCGGAATCGGCAAAAGCTCGTTCGTCTCCGTAATGCGCGAAGTAGCGGCGCGAAAACACGATATGCTGGGGATTCACGTCCACGCGGGCGGCGTAACCGATTTGGAAGAGCTCGCGCGCCGAATCCTAGAGGAATTGATAGACGCGACCCGCGACAAGCCGTGGTACTCGCGAATCGCCGACCGTTACGCGCCGCACATCCAGCAAGTCGGCCTGATGGGACTCAAAGTTTCGTTCCAACCCCCGCGAAGGGACATGTCGCAAATCGCCCAGCGCTTCCCCCATGAGTTGGGCGAACTGCTGGCGCGCATCGCAGAGAACCAGAGCGGAGCGGTCATCGCCCTAGACGACATCAACGGACTCGCCGAGACGGACGCCTTCGCCAGATGGTACAAAAGCGCGGCGGATGCGATAGACACGAACTTCGGGCCGTACCCGGCGCTCATCATGCTGAGCGGCATCCCCGAACGGCGCGACCAGCTCGCGCGGAGCGAGCTTTCGCTGATGAGAGTGTTCCGCCACATAGAACTTGAGCGCCTAGCGGACGACGAAGTGCGCGATTTCTTCGCCAGAGCGTTCGACCGAGCGGGCATGAGAGTGTCCGAGGACGCCATGAGCGTCATGGTTCGCTTCTCAAGCGGCTTGCCGATTATGATGCAGGAAATCGGAGACGCCATTTTCTGGGCGGATTCGGACAAACTGGTGGACAGGGCGGACGCGGATGCCGGAATCAGAGCCGCCGCGCTCAACATCGGAAGGAAGTATCTGGAGCCGGGCGTATTCAGGGCGTTGCGAAGCCCCAGATACCTCGCCATAATAGGGAAGATTGGCGAATCCACGGAGCCGACCTTCACGCGCCGGCGAGTGCTGTCCAGGCTGACATCCGATGAAGCCAAAGTCTTCGACAACCTCTTGCGGAGATTCCGCCAGGCGGGGATAATCGAACCAGACCCCGACGGCGGGCGCGGCGCGTACCGATACACCAACCGCATATACCCGCTCTACATTTACATAGAATCGCAACGCCCCCAATCCCCCACTGGAGGATAGCCCAATCATGCCCACAATGCCCGCCGCCATCGCCACAGACCTGACGCGGATGCGCTGCGATGAAATACCCGTCCCCGACCCGGAGGCGGGGAAAGTCCTGGTCAAGACGACGCTCGCCTCCATCTGCGGCTCCGACCTGCACATCTGCTACATGGGCTGGAACGTCTATGAGTGGCCCCTGCCGCACGGCTACCCCGGACATGAGGGCGTGGGCGTCGTGGTCGACGGCGGCGGAACGGGGTTCGCTGAGGGCGAGCTGGTCCTCACCGCGCCCAACATCTGGGGTTCCAAGACGTTCGCCGGCTACCAGCTCATCGACCCCAAATTTTTGCTCCGCCTGCCGACGGACGTCCCCCAAGCGCATCTGCTCATGGCGCAGCAGTTGGGGACGGTCGTTTTCGGCTGCCGCCGCCTGCCTTCGCTGATAGGCAAGACTGTCGCGGTCATCGGCCAGGGCTCCGTCGGGCTGTTCCACGACTTCATGCTGCGGCGAATCGGCGCTCACCGCATCATCGCCATCGAGCCGGTGGCGGAGCGCCTAGACCACGCGCGGCGCATGGGGGTCGATGAGGCGATAGACGTCGTCGGACAGCGCGCGACGGACGCCGTTCTCGACTTGACCGGCGGCGAGGGCGCGGATTTGGTAATAGAGGCTTGCGGCAGCGTCGAGACGCTGAACCAGTCGCTCCAGCTCGTCAAGCCGCTCGGCAGAGTCGCCGTATTCGGCTTGCCGCCCACAATGGAGCGCGTCCCGTTCGATTGGGACACGTTCTTCCGCAAGCGGCTTGACTTGCACACAGTCTTCGGCGCGCAGGACGAGCCGGGCTTGCCGGCGTTCCAACTGGCGGCGGATTTCATCCGAAGCGGCGAGATAGACATGGAGCCGTTCGTCACCCACCAATTCCCCATCGGGCGCGTTCAAGACGCCTTCGACCTAGCCGAATCGCGCGGCGACGGGGCGCTGAAAGTGTCGTTGACATTCTAGCCCGCGAGCATGATGAAGAAAATCGGCGGCGCGCTCAAGCGTCTGCGGGCAAAAACGCGCAGAATCGTCAGCCGGCGGGACGGCGGCGGCGGCACTCCCAAGAAAGCGGGCGGCGGCGAGCGCGCCGGAACTGACGCTGGTCGCCGTCAGCTGGCGACATTCGGAATCGCCATGGCCGCCTCGCTCGCCGTATTCGCGGGCTTGACGCTCTGCGAGTTTGGCGCGGTTCGCGAGCTGACGCCGTTCGGCCCCTCATGCGCGCGCGGCTCGCAAATCGCGGCGGACCTTTCCATAGGCGCGGGCGTGGGTTTTCTGGTATTCTTGATAGCGGAGGTCGCCGCAATGGTATTCGCCGAACTATTCAGACAGCGCAGAATGGACGCCGAAGAGCGCCGGGCGGAAATAGCCGAGCTGATGCACAGGTTGGAAGTCGCCGAACTGTCGCGCAAGACGGAAATGTCCGAGCTGTCGCGCAAGGTCGAGGCTTCCGAACTGTCGCGCAGGCGAGAAGCCGCCGAGCGCCGGGCGGAAATAGCCGAATTGTCGCTCAGGGCGGAAGCCGCCGAACACAGGGCGGAAGCCGCCGAACACAGGGCGGAAGCCGCCGAATTGTCGCGCAGGGCGGAAGTCGCCGAACTGTCGCATAAGGCGGAAGTCGCCGAGTTGTCGCGCAGAGCGGAATCCGAACGCGCCGCGCGTCTGGAACTGGAACTTGAGATAGCGCGAAACGCCGCGAAGAATGGGGAGGGCGAGGGCGGCTAGATGTCTGGACTCCGTACCGCGCGGCGCTCGCGAATCATTCATGCCAACGGACAAGCGAACCTTAGCGGCGAGATATAGACATGGAGCCGTTCGTCACCCACCAATTCCCCATCGGGCGCGTTCAGGACGCCTTCGACCTAGCCGAATCGCGCGGCGACGGGGCGCTGAAAGTGTCGCTGACATTCTAGCCCGCGAGCATGAAGAAGAAAATCGGCGGCGCGCTCAGGCGCCTGCGGGCGAAAACGCGCGGAATAGCCAGCCGGCGGGACGGCGGCGACGGCGGCGCTCCCAAGAAAGGAGATAGCCGCGAGCGCGCCGGAACCGACGCCGGACGCCGTCAGTTGGCGACATTCGGAATCGCCATGATTGCCGCGCTCGCCGTATTCGCGGGCTTGACGCTCTGCGAGTTTGGCGCGGTTCGCGATCTGACGCCGTTCGGCCCCTCATGCGCGCGCGGCTCGCAAATCGCGGCGGACCTTTCCATAGGCGCGGGCGTGGGTTTTCTGGTATTCTTGATAGCGGAGGTCGCCGCAATGGTATTCGCCGAACTATTCAGACAGCGCAGAATCGACGCCGAAGAGCGCCGGGCGGAAATAGCCGAGCTGATGCACAAGTTGGAAGTCGCCGAACTGTCGCGCCGGACGGACGCAGAAGAACGCAAGAGGGAAGCCGCCGAGCGCAAGAGGGAAATGAGCGAGTTGTCGCACAAATTTGAAGCCGCCGAACTGACGCGCAGGGCGGAAATAGCCGAATTGTCGCGCCGGGCGGAAGTCGCCGAGCATAAGGCGGAAGTCGCCGAGCTCAAGGCGGAAGCCGCCGAACGCAAAGCCGAAGCCGAACGCGCCGCGCGGCTGGAGTTGGAACTCGAGATAGCGCGAAACGCCGCCAAGAACGGCGATGCTGAAGGCGGGGACGGCTAGACGACCGGCTCCGCCCATCGCGCCCCTCGCAAATCATTCAGACCGACGGACAAGCGAACCTTAGCGGCGAGATAGACATGGAGCCGTTCGTCACCCATCAATTCCCCATCGGGCGCGTGCAGGACGCCTTCGACTTCGCCGAATCGCGCGGCGACGGGGCGCTGAAAGTGTCGCTGACATTCTAGCCCGCGAGCATAATGAAGAAAATCGGCGGCGCGCTCAAGCGCCTGCGGGCAAAAACGCGCGGAGTCGTCAGCCGGCGGGACGACGGCGACGGCGGCGCTCCCAAGAAAGGGGATAGCCGCGAGCGCGCCGGAACCGACGCCGGTCGCCGTCAGCTGGCGACGTTCGGAATCGCCATGATTGCCTCGCTCGCCGTATTCGCGGGCTTGACGCTCTGCGAACTTGGCGCGGTTCGCGGTCTGACGCCGTTCGGCCCGCCATGCGCGCGCGGCTCGCAAATCGCGGAGAATCGATATTCCTAAAACGCGCTGGTAGTTCATATCAGCCCATCCCTAAGCCGCGCCAGCGCCAACGAACCGGCGAGCGTCTCCGGCTTCTTGCTGTAGCCGCTCGTCGCGCGCGCCAGACGATTCAGACGAGTCACCAACTTCGCGCCAAGCCCTCGTTCCGATTCACCTCGCTTCCCTTTCCCCGCTCATGACGCGCGGCGGGAAGATGGGCGAGCGCCTTGTACCCGTCGCTCCGTCGCTTCTCCGCCGCGGACGGGTTGCGCCGCTCGCGATCCATCTCCATTGCGCCATCGCCTCGCGGGCTTTTTTTGAACCAGGCGCGCGCAACGACGCAACTCACGCCCATGGCGCGGGCGAGGCATGTTCGGAACTCCTAGAAATGGGGAATCAAGCGGGTTTTCAGCCTATTGTACGATTCCCAGCGAGCGCTATGAATACCCACTATTAAGCGACGCAGGTCGCCGCCGTTGCCGGGCTCGGTTTCGTCCGGCTGCGCCGTGTCGGGGGTTGGCGCGGCGGCGGGCTTTCGCAATTCTCTTGAAAGCGTCTATAATATTTCCCAAAACAATCCAACCGAATTTGGAGGAACTTTCGCATGGGCAAACTGGACGGCAAAACCTGCGTCATCACGGGCGCTAGCAGGGGGATTGGGGCGGAGATAGCGCGGCTTTTCGCGGCGGAGGGCGGCAAGGTCGTCGCGGCGGCGCGGACGCTTCGGGAAGGCGACCATCCCCTCGAAGGCTCGCTCGAAAAGACCGTCGCCGACATTCGCGAAGGCGGCGGCGAGGCGACGGCGTCCGCCGTCAACATCTCGCTCCCCGAAGACTGCGAGCGGCTGTTCGAGGAAGCGCATGACGCCTACGGGAGCGTGGACGTCCTCGTCAACAACGCGGCGCTGACTTACTTCATCCCCGTCGAGGACTACCCCCTGAGGCGCTGGATGCGCTCTTGGGCGGTGAACTTCCACGCGCCGTTCATCCTGAGCCAGCTCGCCGTCGCGGACATGAAGGACGGCGGCGGGAGCGTGGTCAACATATCGTCCGGGGCGGCGATAGGCCCGGGGCGCGGGCCCTACCCCGACGCGCCCGCCGGCGGCGGGGGAACCTGCTACGGGGCGGAGAAGGCGGCGCTGGAGCGCTTCAGCCAGGGGCTGGCGCAGGAAGTCTATCGCTACGGCATATCCGTGACCTGCGTATCGCCCTCGCAAGTCGTCCCCACGCCGGGGACGGTGTTCCACAACCTAGTGACGGGCATCGACGACCCGCGCGGCGAGCATCCCGACCTCATGGCGAAATCCGCCCTGCTGCTCGCCACGGAGCCGCTCGACTCGGTGACGGGAAGGGTGACTTACAGCCAGCAAATCCTAAAGGAATTCGGCTGGATAGACGAGGCGCGCGGGACGGGGGTGGACAGGCAAGGGTCGGGCTACAGCCTGGTCTAGGGCGGCGAATTCCGACGCTCGCGGATTGGTCGCCGTCTAAAACTAATCCAAAACAAGGCGCGTCAAAAGCCTTGCAATGCGGGGCGTGTTGCGATTAGCCTTTGGATATGCCGGCGCGGCGGCGCGGAATGGGCGGCGTCTCGGTTTCGGGACGCGCCGGCGGTTCGCATCGGCGCGCGCTCGCGGGCGGCGCCGCACTGACTTAGGAGGCAGCATGAAGATTACGCGAGCGAGGGTCACCAACTACCGGAGCATAGACGATTCCGGCTGGGTTTCGCTGGACAACGTGACCTGCATGGTGGGCAAGAACGAATCCGGCAAAACGGCGTTCTTGCAGGCGCTTCGCCGGCTGAACCCGGTGGACGGCGCCAACAGCGACTTCGACCTGCGCGACTACCCGCGCAAGGGCTATGTGCGCTACCGCCGCAGGCACGAGAGGGAGCCGGCGACCGTCGTGCGCGCCGAGCTGGAGCTGACCAACAGGGACGTCTCGGAAATCGAAGCGGAGTTCGGCGCGGGCGCGCTGAAGTCCACGACGGTGAAGGTGTCCAAGAACTTCAAGAACCAGCGGTTCTGGGAGGTCGAGGTGGACGAGGCGGCGGTGGCGCGCCACGCGGCGGAATCCGCCGACCTGCCCCACGAAACCCAGCAGTTCGTCGAAGGCGCGGCGGACTGGCGCGAGCTGAAAAGCCGGCTGGAGTCCCTAGACTTCAAGCCGCCCCAGGTCAACGCCCTGCTTGCCGACCTGTCGGAGCGCTTCGAGATGGAGCCGGAGCAGCGCATCATCCTGGAGCATCTGGAGCGCCGCCTGCCGGAGTTCGTCTATTTCGACAACTACAGCGCCATGCGGGGGCGCATCTCCATACAAGACCTCAAGCAGCGCCGCGCCAGCACGGAGGACATGGAAGACGCCGACCGCACCTTCCTCGCCCTGCTCTCGATGGTCGGCGCCGACATGGACGACCTGCAGCAGCAGATGAATTACGAATACCTCAAGGCGGAGCTGGAGTCGGCGTCCATCGGCATCAGCGACGAGATATTCGAGTTCTGGAAGCAGAACACCCAGCTGCGTGTGGAGTTCGACCTCTCCATCGCCAACCCCAACGACCCGCCGCCGCTGAACCAGGGGACGATACTCCACGTCCGCATCTGGAACGACCGCCACCGGGTCTCGGTGCCGTTCGACGAGCGCTCCAAGGGCTTCGTGTGGTTCTTCAGTTTCCTGGTGTACTTCTCCAACTTGGAAGAGGAGCAGCGGCAGGACATGGTGATTCTGCTGGACGAGCCGGGGCTGAACCTGCACGCGCTGGCGCAGCACGACTTCCTGCGCTTCATAGACGAGCGCCTCGCGCCCAAGCATCAGGTCATCTACACCACGCACTCGCCGTTCATGATCAACCTGAACAACCTGATGGGCGTTCGGACGGTCGAGGACATGGACAACCTCGGCACGGTGGTGAGCGAGGACATTCTGCAGAACAACCAGGAGACGGTGTTCCCGTTGCAGACGGCGCTGGGCTACCAGCTGGCGCAGACGATATTCCTCGCGCCGCATTGCCTGCTGGTCAACTCGGCGTCCGACATGATCTATCTGCAGGTGCTGGGCGAGATATGCGCGGCGGACGGCGGCTCCAAGCTCGACCCGCGCTGGGTGATAATCCCCGTGGGCAGGGCGGAGAATCTGCCGGCGTTCGTGTCGCTGCTGGGCGAGAGCTACACCAGCCTGGCGGTGCTGATGGACGTGACGCCCACGAACCGCGAGCGCATCGAGCACATCAACGAGGCGATGGCGGCGGACCACCGAACGCCGGTGAAGTGGGTCGAGGTGACGCGGGTGCGCGACGCCGACATAGAAGACCTGCTCGACCCCGCCTTCTACCTGCGCCTGGTCAACGAGGCGTACAAGAAAGAGTTGCCGGAGCCGATTACCCTGCGGATGATTTCCGGCAGGAATCCGCGAGTCGCCGAGCGGGTCAAAAACTACTTCGTGGAGAACGACATCGCCGACGGCGAGTTCGACACCTACCGCCCCGCCGCCTACTTCCTGCAGAATCACGGCACGCTCCGGTCGGAGATAAGCGAGGTGACGATAGAGAACGTCGCCTCCATGTTCGACCGCATCAACTCGCTTCTGCCGTCCAACGGCGCGGAGGCCGGCGGAACCGCCCACCGCTTCCGCTCGCCCACGCCGCTGGCGGCGGTGTGAGGCGAAGCGCCCCAACCGCAAGCAAACCCTCGGACGCGCGGGCGGCGAATCTCTCGCCCGCGCGCGCCGAAAAATCCCCCCGCCCTGTCCTCTCTCCCTTCTTCCCATCCGAAGGACAGGGCGGTTCTTTTTATTCGGAATTATTGGCGGCGCCAACTTTATTCCGCCATAACGCCTGTATCCGGTATTCGCAGCGCGCGCTGGTATTCATATTGCCCTGCCCAAATTGCGCTGGCTAGGGCGAATATCTCGGCATTTCATACTTGACTCAAACGGTTCAACCCGCATCTCGGCTTGTTATGAATCCATCACCAGCGCGCGCTATGAATACCGCGAAATCGGGGGTTGCGCTCTCGGCGGCGGTCGGGTAGAATCCGCTTGAATCATCTTACATAGAGGGAAACGCGCTCATGCCGACAGACGACGAACGCGCCATCATCGAAAACGCAATCGCCAAGACAGCGAAGAAGAGCCGGAAAGAGACCAAGGGCAAGTGGCTTGAGAAGCTCACTGTCAAGGTCGCCCCGCTCATCAGCGATTGGGACATCCGAGACGCCTGGCTTTGGGACGATTGGCCCCAGCGCGCCTGGCGGTTCCCGGATACCACGAACCTCGACGTCGGCATAGACGTCGTCGCCGTTCGCCGCTCGGACGGCGCGCATGTCGCCATTCAGTGCAAGGCGCGCAAGATTGACCAGAACACCGGGCGCGGCGCGACCATTGGCAGCGATGAGATCGGCAAGTTCGCGTCCCCCGCCGGCGGCGCTCTTTGGGAGGAGAATTGGGTCGTCACCAACGGCGGCTCCCCGCTGGGGAGCGGCGCGAATCAGGCGGCGTCCATGCGCGACAAGCCCATCAAGCTGGTCAACGTAACCGCCGATTTGCAATCCCAGCGCGCGGCTTGGGCGTCCGATTCCGACGACTGCCCCCACTGCGAAGACCCCGCCGGCAGGCAGACCAAATCATGCATGCAGCGCGAGGCGGTCAAGAATAGCGTCCGCAAACTGCGCGAACACGTCGATTCCAACTCCGGCGGCTCCCCCGTCGGCGAGGCGCGCGGGCGAATCATCCTGCCTTGCGGGACGGGCAAGACGCGCGTTTCGTTGCGGATTGTCGAGGCGCTGACGCCGCCGGGCGAGGTGTCCATCGTTCTCTGCCCGTCCATCGCGCTGGTGGCGCAGATACGGCGCGAGTATCTGCAGAACGCCGCCGCGCCGCCCGACATCCTCGCCGTCTGCTCCGACGCCACCGCCGGCTACGACCCCAAGAAAGAGAGCGTCCGCAACTCCGCCGAAGACCCGACGCTCGACGTCGGCAACGTCAGCGCCAATGAAGTGAAGGGGCGCGTCACCACAGACGCCGGCGAAATCGCCGATTGGATGCGCCAGGAATCCGGCGCGATAAAGATTCTGATTGGCACATATCAGAGCAGTATCCGCGTGTCGGAAGCGTTGCTAAAATCGGAAGTCCGCGCCCGCGTTCTCATCGCCGACGAAGCCCACAGAACCGCCGGGCTGAAGCGGCGCAGGTCGAGAACCGCCAAAGCGAGCGAGGAAGAGAAGCGCGTCCGCGATTTCACCGTCTGCCACGACCAAGACCGCTTCCCGGCGACCTACCGCGTCTATCAGACCGCCACCCCGCGCATCTACAACGTCAAGGGCGAATCGACCAGCAACGACGACTGGATTGTCCACTCGATGAAAGACGAAGCCACTTTCGGCGTCGAGCTTGTCCGCGAGAGCTATGTGGACGCCGTCCGCAACGGCTGGCTTTCGGACTACCGCATCATCGCGCTCGGCGTGAACGACAGGGAGGCGTATGACGCCGCCAACGCCCTGGCGCGCCAGACCCGGAGCGCCGGGCGCAGCCGCCTGACCACCGACCACTACATGCGCGGACTCGCCTTCGCCCTAGCCATGGGCGGCGCGACGCGATACGCTGACGACGGCGAAGGCGCGGACGTGCAGTCTTGCATCGCCTTTATGAACACCGTCGACAAATCCAAAAACATGGCGCGCGACCTCGAGACGGACGCCGCGCGCGAGTGGGTATCCAACTGGCTCGCCGAGAACGCGGACGTGCGCGAACCCGCCGAGTACCGCCTCGAGCATCTCGACGCCACCAGCAACGCCGCGTCGCGCGAAACCGCCAAAGGGCGGCTGGCGAACGCCGACTTGGGCAACCCGCGCGGAATCATCAACGTGGGCATTTTCGGCGAAGGGACGGACTCCCCATCGCTCAGCGCCGTGGCGTTTCTGGAGCCGCGCAAAAGCCCCATCGACGTCGTGCAGGCGGTCGGGCGCGCCATGCGTACCGCCCCCGGCAAGAAAATGGGCTATATCATCTGCCCCATCCTGATACCGCCCGACCGCGACCCGGAAAGGTTTTTGAGCGAAGGCGGTCCTGAAGAGGGCTGGCAGGAACTCGGCCAAATCCTGCTCGCCCTGCGCGCCCACGACGAGCGCATTGAAAACGAACTCGGCGGCTTGCTCTCGCTCTACCTGCCCAAACCGCCCGAAATCGTCCGCAACATGCTCGCCGTCGTCCTGCCGCCGGACAACGCCGAGAGCGCCGGCGGCGAAGCCGAATCCGAAGACGCCGGCATACAGTATTTCCACCACGAGGGCGAGCCGGGCGAGGCGGAGGAAGCCGTCGCGCAGGCGCTGATGACGGGCAAGCCGCCGGCGAACGCGACGCGCATCGGCGACGCGGCGGCGGCTTACGACGGCGAAAACGCCCCGTCCGGCATAGTGTCCGGCAAGAAGAACGCGGACGCCAGCCTGGACATCCGCTCGGACACGGCGGCGCGCGACAACCCGAAAGCCGGCGCGGCGCGCGGCGCGGTCAACATCACCAAAACCATCGCCCAAGCCCGCAAGATGATCAACGGCGAGGAAGGAAATCCGGTCGACCCGAACAAGACCCGACGCCGCCGCAAACGCAAGAAAACCAAGACCGACGACGCCTGCAAGCGAACCCGCCGCACTTCCGAACAAGTCGCGGAAGAGCGCATGCAGGCGATGCTCAAGCTTGAAGAGATGGGAGAGCTCGGCAACGCGATTAGGCTGAACCTGCTCGCCAAATCGGGCTTGAGCGACAACCGCGTCGACCGCGACTTGAACATCTTGCGCGACAGCGTCAACGAAGCCTCCCGCCACCTGCGCGACGACGAGCTGCTCCCCGCCCTCAACCGCCACTTCGGCATGGACAGGCTCAAGAACAACCCCAAAGCCGCCGACGGCTGCGCGGTCGCCGCCCTGCTGATGATGAACGCCGCCATGCTTCACCAGCGCATCGCCAACGGCGGCTGGTTGCGGGGCGTCGCGGACATGGCGACCGTCAAAAACGACCCCAACGCCGTCCGCGCCGTCCGCAGACAGTGGGGACGCATCATGAGCCACGACTTCCGCCCCGTGCTGGAGCCGGCGGTCGACGCCATCGACGCCGTCGAAGACACCGGCAAACTCGCCGGACTCGAGCGCGCTCTGCGCCACATCGCCGCCGAAGCCGAGCGCATCGCCGAAACCTACGCCGACATGGGCGCCGACCACGCCGGGCCGCTCTTCAACCGCGTCATGGGCAACCAAGCGTCCGACGGCGCCTTCTTCACAAGACCGGTCGCCGCGTCTCTCGCCGCGCGCCTGACACTGGACGCTGTCGGGGAAGCGGACTGGTCGGATGAGGACGTCTGGCTCGACCATAAGACGCTCGACCCCGCCTGCGGAAGCGGAACGCTGCTCGCCGCCCTGCTCGCCGACATGAAGCGCCGCGCCAAAGACGCCGGCGCGGACGAAGAAACCCTAGCCGCCCTCCAGAAAATCGCCGTCGAAGAGACCGTCAAGGGATTGGACATCAACCCCGTGTCGCTCCAGCTCGCCGCCTCCCAGCTCACCGCCGGCAACCGCCGCGTCAGCTACCGCAAAATGGGGCTGCACCTGATGCCCTACGGGCCCGACAGATACGACCCCGCCAAAGTGTCCGCCGGCACCCTCGAGTTGCTGGGACAGCGCGCCATAGTCGCCCGCCCAGCCGAGCTGGGCTTGGCGGACGACGCCATAAAGTCCCAAACCATCTGGGGGGACGCAGACGCCGCCCTAGAGGACGCCATAGACGCCGCGCGAAACGCCCGCATCGTCATAATGAACCCGCCCTTTAACAACCGCACTAGGATGGGCGAAAAATTCGCGCCTGAGACGCAGAAGAAGTTGCGCGAACGGACAGACCAAATGGAAGGGAAACTCACGCAATCCGACCCCGAACTGGTCGGGTTCGCGGACAAGAATTCCATCGGTCCGCTTTTCGTCGCCTTGGCGGATAAATGCGTTGGGAACAAAGACGGCGTCCTCACCATGATTCATCCCACAATCGCTTTGACAAACCCTTCCGGACTTCGAGAACGCATCGTCTTGGCGCAGCGTTGGCATATCCATACAGTCCTAACCAGCCATCAGCGCGGCAATTTCAACATGGTGCAAAACTCAAGCATCAACGAAAGCGTCATCGTGATGCGGCGGCATGAGGGTCCTAACCCGCCAACGAGATTCATCAATTTGGACAGGATGCCTGCGGACGACAACGATGCGTCGGATTTCCACCGCTGTCTTATGAATGTGACCGAAGGGCTGATAGCGAACGGCTGGGGGGAAGTGTCATATTGGGACGCCGAGCGCATTGAAGCGGGCGACTGGACGCCGGCGATATGGCGCTCGCCGGAACTCGCGGACGCCGCCGCGCGATACGCCAATCATCCAGACCTCCGCACGCTTGCGGATACGACAAAAAAGACCATCCCGTTCACTGGACGCGACCTATTCAGAGGGGCGTTTGAGCGTACAGCCGAATCTACGCCGGGCAGTTTCGGCGTAATGGATTCCAACTCCGCAGACGCCCAAACTACCATCCGAAGCGCGCCTGATAAATACTGGATTGCCAAAGACATAAGCAACGACGAAACGGATAAAATGCTCGGCAAGGCGGGACACTTGCTGATAACGGCGGGACAACGAAACACCACAGCCAGAGTTGTAGCCACCGCCGACAGCGAGAAATACGTGGGCGGCGGTTGGATGCCCGTCATCGGATTGTCAGCGACTGAAGCGAAAGCGGTCGCCGTATTCATAAACTCGACCGTCGGACGCCTCCAGCTAATGCGAAACGCGGGGCGGACGTTGGAATTCCCCCTATACAGACCCGCCGGCGTCGCCAACATCCGCATCCCCGACATAAAGAACGCCCGCATCCGGCGAATTCTAGCCGCCTGCTGGGAGCGGACGCGGGACGCGCTCGTTCCGCAGTTCCGCGACGGAGAAGCGCCAGTCCGCCGGCTTTGGGATGAGGCGGTCGCGGAGGCGATGGGCTGGGACGCCGCCGAGTTGTCGCGCCTGCGCCATCTGCTCCACCGCGAGCCGCACGTTCGCGGCTTGGGCTACAACCAGTACAAGGACGCGCCGGAGGAGTAGCGGACGCGATTGGCGTTTCCCCGATTCGCGGGCGGCGTTGTTAGGCAGCGTTGACATAGCGGGTTTGGCGCGTTTTTCGGTTCGTCATCAGTGTTCGCAACCCTCTGGATTCCCGCTTTCGCGGGAATGGCGGGGTGGAAATCGGGGATTCTGGCGCGATAATCGTCCGTTTCAGTCCAATGTCAACGCAACCTGGCAATGTCCATAATTCCCCTTTATTCGCGGCGCCGCGCCAGTTCCGCTGCTCCCATGCGGACATAGACGGGCGCGCCGCCGAGGCTTCTGTCGCTCCGCATCAGGCATATCCGCTTCACGATGAACTCGTCGTCGGGAACGCGGACGGAGGCGGCGGCGGTTTCCATGAGGCGCTTCGCGTGGGCGGGGGACAGGCGGTCGCGGACGCGGGCGGCGGTGACGTGGGGGGTGAAGTCGCGCCAATCCCGCGAGAAGCCGGCGCGCGCCATGCAGCCCTCGAGGTCGGCGCGCAGCCGGGCGAGCGCGGCGAGGTCGCCGTCCGCGCCAAGCCAGAGGACGCGCGGCTCGGCGGCGTTGGGAAACGCGCCGAATCCCCCCGCGCGCAACCGGAACGGCGCGGAGCGCGAGGCGGCGAGACGCATCGCCGCCATCGCGCGCGCGATTCCGGCGGCGTCCGCTTCCCCCAGAAACTTCAGCGTGAGGTGGGCGTTCTGGGCGCGGACGGGGCTGACGCCGCGAATCCCCAACGCGCCCGCCGCCGCCGCGCCGAGACGCGCCGCGCTCTCGCGGAAGTCGGCGGGCAGCTCCACCGCCACGAAAAGGCGCGCTGTTCGGACGCCGTTCATATCCGCGCCAGCCAGTCGGCGAGGGCGGCGCCGATGACGTCCGGCGAATCCTCTTGCAGAAAGTGGCTTCCGCGCGCCGTGATTTCGGTTTGGTTGCGCCACGAGCGGCAGAATTCGCGCTGGCTTCCGACGAGAATCGCGCCGGGGTCGGCGTTCACGAACAGCTTGGGGACTTCGCACTCGGACAGCCAAGCGGCATAGGCGTCCACCGCCGCGGCGACGTCCGGGGGTTCGCCGTCCAGGGGGATTTCGCGGGGCCAAGTGAGCGTCGGGCGGCGCGATTCGCCCGGTTCGAGATAGGGAGCGCGATAGGCTTCCATCTCGGCGTCCGTCAATTCGCGCAGGACGCTGCCCGGCAGGACGCGCTCGACGAACAGGTTGTTTTCGAGAATCATCTTCTCGCCGGCGTTCGAGCGGAAGCCCTGAAAGATGCGCGTCGCGGCGTCGGGCCACTGCTCCCAAGTGAGCGATTGGACTATCGCCTCCATGTAAGCCAAGCCCGCGACGCGCTCGCGGTTGCGGTTCGCCCAGTGAAAGCCGAGCGCCGACCCCCAGTCGTGGCCGACGAGAACGACGTCGCCTTCGGGAAGGACGGCGTCGAACCAGGCGTCCAGGTAGCGGACGTGGTCGGCGAAACGGTAGGAGCCGGACGGCGCCTTGTCGGAGCGCCCCATGCCGATGAGGTCGGGGGCGAGACAGCGCGCGCCGCCCGCCGCGCGGGAGATGACGTGGCGCCAGAGATAGGAGCTGGTGGGGTTGCCGTGCAAAAAGACGACCGCGCGCCCTTCCCCGACGTCCGCGTAGGACATGCGGGCGCCGAGCGCGAGAACGCTCTTGCGCGGGTGGTCGTCTTGGGCTGAAATGGACATTTCGCCGAAACCTCCGCCGTTGGGGTGATTTTTCGAGGATAAATGTAGCACATAACGGCGGGGGCGCTCTAAGAAAGACGCCCTCTTTCCAAAAGCCCCGTCTCCGGCGGCGTCCAACCGAAACAAACGCGAATCGCCGGAGACATCGTACCTATGAAAACGGGGGACGGCAAATCCATTCCTTGCGTCTCTGCGCCTTTGCGCCTTTGCGTTTCCCAATCTTGCGGCATTTGCGATTCCGCGTTTTCGCGCGAACCTGCGCCCACTACCCTATCGCGGGCGCGGGCTATTATAATCAATGCGACATGCTTGAAACAGTCGCACAGATTCCGCGCCGCGTTTGCGAGTTCGCCGCGCCGCCTTCGGAGCGCTGGGCGCGGCTTCCCGCCGCGCTCTTGGCGCTGGCTCTGGCGGCGGTTTTCGTATTCGGCGGCGACCGCCAGCATTTCTACCGCCCGAAACTCGACGGGTGGGATTCGTCCAAGAATCTCGCCCTGGCGGAAAACCTGTCGCCCGCCACTTACTTCAGGCTCTACCGCCAGCTGGAGTTCGACGGGCGCGACAGGGAGCCGATTTATGGCATGTACGGGCGCTTTCCCGTCGGAGGTCCGGCGCTCATCAAGCTCGCCATTCTGCCGTTCGGGGACGATCTTTCGGCGAAGATACTGGCGGCGCGGCTTCTGATGCTCGCCTTCTACGCCGCCGCCGCCATGCTGGTATTCGTCTCGCTCGCCCGCGTCTTCGGCAACCGCTGGGCGGCGCTCGCCGCGACGCTGATGGCGTTTTCGTCCTACTACGCGCTCTATTACAGCGACACAATCACCAACGAGATGAGCGTGGACTTGTTCGCCGTCGCGCTTTCGTTTCACGGGATGGTCGTTTTCGTCCAAGAGGGTCGGTTTCGGCAACTCGCCGTGAAATCCTGCGCGGCGCTGTTGCTGGGGTGGCATGTTTACGCGCTGCTGCTGCCGTTCATCATCATCGGCTTCGGCGCGGAGGCGTGGCGGGCGATTCGCCGGCAAGCGCCGCCGTCCCCGCCGCCGGCGGACGATGATGACGAAACGGCGGGGGGCGGACGCCGCAGACGTCGCCGACGGCGAAGGCGCGAAGCGCGAGCGGAGCCGATAGGGGCCGCCGCCGCGCGCCTAGTCCGCAGCCGATACATCGGCTTGGGAATCATCACGCTGCTGTTCGGAATGGGCGTCTTGGGGTTCAACTTCGCCAACGAATACGCGGCTTACGGCGGGGACGTTCCGTTTTCGGAGCTGCCGGCGGTTCAGTCCATGCTGGCGCGGACGGGGCAGGACGCCGAGCATAACGCGCGCCACGCGGATTTTCAGAACTGGCGCACTTTTCTCAATCAGCAGCTCTACCGCGTGGGCGCGACGGCGCTCCCATACGCGCTAATGCGCTGGTCGGACGACTCGCGCGAACACGTCCTGCCGGACGAATCAGGCTTCCCCGTATCGGCGATAGGCGTCTTGGCGCTCGCCGGCGCGGTTGGGGCGGTGTACTGGCTTAGGCGGCATTGGCGGCTTCTCGCGACGCTGGCGGCCTTCGGCTTCTTCTGGGCGATTCCGATGCGCTCCACGACGGCGTTCCACGAATTCGAGGGCATGTTCTACATCGGGATTCCCCTTGTCGCGTTCGGCGCGGCGACTTTGGGCGCGGTCGACTGGGCGCGGCGGTCAGTCGACGAGCGCGCCGCGCGCTGGGCGGCGGTCGGATGCGCGGCGGTCGCCATGCCCCTGTTCGCGCTCTCGGCGCTCTGGATGAGCGAACAAACCCACGACGCGAACGCCGAACAGTTCCACGCCGAGCTGATTTCGGATTTCGAAACCGTCCGCGAAATCACGCGCGGCAAGAGCGTGTTCGTGTCCGAGTCCCACTTGGCGGGCGCGGGCGGCGGGCAGGACCTGCACTTCGGCGGGGCGAAGTTCGCGCCGCAATTCTACCTCGCCGGCAGCGAGCTGCAGACCAGCTTCGGGCAGACGCCGCACATTCACGCCCAATACGTCCTGAGCGCCTACGGCAACGACAGTTTCGAGACGCTGACGCCGGAGAACAAGCGCGTGTTCCTCTACGAAGGCGTCAACGTCGCCGACCTCTACTGGGCGGAGTACGAATCGGCGACGGCGGGAACAGCGGTCGGCGACGGGGCGGATTTCGCCGTCCATCTTGACCGGCGCGGCGTCCACTTCGCCAAAGACAGCTGCGAAAGCGCAGACACGGCGGGGTTCTTCTATGTGGAGTTCGATCTGGCGTCATCCGAGTCCGTTCAGCGGGAGTTCGAGTTCGACCGTTCGGGCAAGCGGTTCTCGGACCCGGCTTTCGGCGGCAGGTGCCTGCTGAGCGCCGCTCTGCCGGACGCGCCTTTCACTGGCTTGCGCGCGGGCCGGCGCGGCGCGGACGGCGCAATCGCGTGGAGCGCGGAGCTGGCGTCCGCCGGCGGCGCGCCCGTCAGCCCGCCGCCGGCGCTCGAAGTGGCGCTGGAAGCGGATCCGGGGGCGACGGACGAAGACCTGGACGAATCCCAACTCGCCGCGCTCCGCGAAAAGGCGCAAGCGCTCGCGGACGCCGTCCCGCTGGCGCGCCTGAGCTTCGACGTGCATCTGGACGGCGGCGCGCTGACCTATCTCAAAGACCCGTGCCGCCCCGCCGACATCAGGGGCAGGTTCAAGCTAAACGTCTATCCCGTTCGTGTGGAAGATTTGGACGCGGAGCGGCGCGCGCTGGCGAACGAAGACCTCAACTTCGCCTTCCGCGACTACGGGGCGATTTTCGACGGCAAATGCCTGGTGACCGTGCCGCTCCCGGATTACGCCGCGAAAGGGCTTGAGATGGGGCAGTGGATAGCCGGCGAGCGCTCGCTTTGGTACGCCGTCGCGGGCGTCCCGCCGGACGCCGAGACGCTGGAGTTCTACCGCCAAGAGCGCCGCGTCGCCGAAAGGTCGCGCATACTGGCGGCGACCGCGCATTTCGACATATACCTGAACGGCGGCGTTCTCTACTACCTCAAGGACGAATGCGACGAGGACGATACGCGGGCGCGCTTCCTGCTATCGGTGTTCCCGAAAGATCCCGCGATTCTGTCGGACGACCGCGCCAGCGAATCGCTGAATTTCAGCTTTGACCTGTTCGGGGTTTACGTCGACGGCGGCTGCGTAATCCGCCGCCGCCTTCCCGACTACCCAATCGCCGCCATAGAGACGGGGCAGTGGATGCCCGGCGGCTATGATTTGTGGAATCTGGAGATAGCGCTGGGAAATGAGTAGCCGGACGACAGTCGAATGGCGGGACGCCGCCGCGCGTTTTCTGCCGACGGCGCTTCTGCTGGCGGCGCTGGCGGCGGTTTTCATCTTCGCCGGCGACCGCGGCTCCTTCTACCGCTCGCCCAGCCACGACAGGAACTCGTCCAAGAACTTGGCGCTGGCGGAAAACCTGTCGCCCGCCCACAACTTCCGGCTGTTCCTGTGGCGCTCGCCGGGCGAGGACGGCGAGCCGGTTTATGAAATGTACAGCCGCTTTCCGATTGGCGGGCCCGCGCTGATAAAGCTCGCCATCGCGCCGTTCGGGGACGACCTTTCGGCGCGGATTTACGGGGCGCGGCTGCTCATGCTCGCCATGTTCGCGGGGGCGGCGCTGTTCGGCTATCTGGCGCTGGCGCGGATAACCCGCAGCCGTTGGATAGCGCTGGCGGCGACGCTGTTCGCCTTTTCGTCTTTCTGGCTTCTGTACCACGCGGACGAAATCTCGAATGAGTCCGTCATGGACATCTTCGCCGCCATGCTCGTCTTTCACGGCATGGTCGTATTCTTGGAAAAGCGCCGTTTCGGGCAGCTGCTGGCGAAATCCTGCGCGGCGCTGCTCATCGGCTGGCACATCTACGCGCTGCTGTTGCCGTTCATCGCGCTCGGATTCGGCGGCGAGGCGGCGCGCGCCATCAAAGCTGCCTTCGCCGAGCGCCGCCGGCTTTGGGCGGATTTGGCGCGAACGGCGGCAAGGCTGGCGCTCAGCCGCTATCTGATTCTGGGATTCGCGACCCTGCTGTTTGGAATCGCCCTTCTCGCGTTCAACTTCTGGAACGAATACACCGCGTTCGACGGCGAAATCCCCTTCCGCGAACTGCCTTCCGTCAGCTCCGTGATTACGCGGACGGGGGGCGATGATTCGGTGTACGCCGAATATGAATTCAAGCGCCTTGAGTGGCGGCGATTCGCCAACGAGCAGTTGTACCGCGTGGGCGTGGCGGTTCTGCCGTACTCCGCGCCGTTCCCGCTTGAACTTGGGCAGACGGATTACGGTCCGCTGGAGCGCCCTGCGCCGATTGCGGCGCTCGGCTTGGCGGCGACGGCGGGCGCGGCTGCTTGCGCGTTTTTGGCGCGCGGACGGGCGCGGCGCGCGCTGGCGGTTCTGGCGCTGTTCGGCTTCGCCTGGGCGATTCCGATGCGCCACAGCACGGCGTTTTTGGAGTATGAAAGCGTCGTTTTCGTGGGCGTTCCGATGGTTTTGGCGGCGTTCGCGCTCACTTGGGCGCGGCGGATTTCGCTCCCCAGACTGCCCCGATTCGGCGCGTGGACGGTCGCGGCGGCGGCGCTGGCGGCGGTCGGGCTGTTCGTCGCGTCCGCTTTCGAGATGAGCCGCTTCGAGCGCGACGGCGACCGCGCCGCGTTCAACCAAGCGCTGATGGCGGATTTCTCCGAGATGCGCCCGGAGGTTCAGGGCGCGAGCGTGTTCGTCCCCACATTCCTGCGCCGCTACTCGGCGTTCGAGGGGCGCGAGCTGACTTACGCCGCGAGCTACGCCCTCGCGGGCGGCGTTCTGGCGTTCGAGGACGAGCCGCATCTGAAAGATTACCCCGCCGACTACATCATCAGCAGATACCGAGACGCGGAAACGCCGGCGCTTGAGACTCCGAACAACGGCGTTTTGCATCTCTACGACGGCGCGCTGACGAGCGTGGGCGACTTGCGCCTTCTCGGATGCCCCGACACCGAGCATGGCATGGCGGTCGCCTGCGAGAATTTCGCCGTCTATCTCAAGGCGGACGTTCTCACATACGCCAAAGACCGATGCGACGCGGCGGATTCCGAAAGCCGCTTCACTTTCAGCGTATTCCCCTACTACGCGGACGACCTGCCGCCCATGTTCAGGGAATTGGGACATGAAAGCCTGAACTTCGGCTTCCCCGAAGACGCGGAGGTTTCGGACGCCGGCTGCGTCTTCCGGCGCGAGTTGCCGGATTACGCCATAGACTACATCGAGATAGGGCAGTGGACGCCGGGCGACGCCCCCGGCTGGCGGCGCGAAGTGCGCGGCATCGCCCGCCTGCGAACGCTCGCCTGCGAAAACCCGCGATACGGAACCGCGCTCGCCTGCGAGAATTTCGCCGTTTACATAGACGCCGATACGCTGACTTACGTCAAAGACCGATGCGATGCGAACGACGCCGAGAGCCGGTTTCTGTTCAGCGTAATCCCGCATGACGCCGCCGACTTGCCGCCGCAATTCATTGAAGCGGAACATGAAGGCATGAACTTCAACTTGCCGCCGGACGCGGAAGATTCGGGCGCGGGCTGCGTCTTCCGGCGCGAATTGCCGACCTATTCCATAGACCATATCGCCATAGGGCAGTGGACGCCGGGCGAAGGCGCCGCGTCCGACTGGCGGCGCGAAGTGCGCGACATCGCCCGCCTGCGCGCCATCGCCTGCGAAAATCCGCGATACGGAACCGCCGTCGCCTGCGAGAACTTCGCCGTTTATATAGATGGGGACGCGCTGACTTACGCCAAAGACCGATGCGGCGCGGAAGACGCCGAGAGCCGCTTTCTGCTCAGCGTATTCCCGCGGGACGCGGGCGATCTGCCGCCGGCTTTCAGGGAGGCGGGACACGCGAACATGAACTTTGACTTTCCGAGCGGCGCGGAGTCCGGCGGCGCATGCGTCTTCCAGAGCGAGTTGCCGCGCTACCCCATAGACCGCATCGCCATCGGGCAGTGGACGCCGAGCGAAGACGCGCCGCCGCTCTGGTCGCGCGGGATTCGCGGCGTCGACCGGTTGCGGACAATGGCATGCGAGGACGCTCGGTTCGGCGCGGCGGCGGCTTGCGCGGAGTACGCCGTTTATCTGGACGGCAAGACGCTCACAATGTTCGCCGCCGAGTGCGCGCCGGAAGATACGCATGGCAGGTTTCTGCTGAGCGTCTTCCCCGAAGATTTGGCGAACGTCCCCCAAGAGCGGCGCGCGCGCGGGCTTAGCCACGCGAGCATGAACTTCGACTTTTCACGCTACGGAACCATAGCGAACGGCGAATGTCTGATAACCGTCCGCCTGCCGGACTATCGCATAGCCGCCATTGAAACGGGGCGCTGGGGCGCGGAGGCGGGGGGCGATTGGCGCGTCAAATTCGCCGTTCCCGAATAATGTATAATAGCGGCATGAGATGAAAAGACGCGGCGCGGGCGGGCGCGTCTGCGAAGTCCCCGCGCCGCGCCGCGAAAACGAAAACCACCGAGAGGCGACCGCGCAATGTTCAACAAACTGGTCAAAATGTTCGTCGGGTCGGATGAGAAGGTCATCGCCAAACTCCGCCCGCGCGTGGATGGGATAAACGCGCTCGAAGCGGAGTTCGAGCGCATGGCGGACGACGACCTCCAGATAGAAACCCAAAACCTGCGGCGCGCGGCCTCCGGCGGCGAAAGCGTCGACGCGCTTCTGCCGAGAGCGTTCGCGGCAATCCGCGAAGCCGCCAAGCGCTCGCTTGGGCAGCGCCACTACGACGTCCAGCTCATCGGCGGCATCGTCCTGCATCAGGGCAAAATCGCGGAGATGAAAACCGGCGAGGGCAAGACGCTCGTCGCCACGCTTCCCGCCTATCTCAACTCGCTGTCCGGGCGCGGCGTCCACGTGGTCACCGTCAACGACTACCTCGCGCGGCGCGACGCCCACTGGATGGGGGCGGTGTACGACGCGCTGGGGGTGAGCGTGGGGGCGCTCCAGAACCGGAGCGCGCTCATCTACGACCCCTATTACGAAGACGGCGAGCGCGGCTTCGAGCATATGCGCCCGGCGACGCGCAAGGAAGCCTACGCAGCCGACATCACCTACGGCACGAACAACGAATTCGGCTTCGACTACCTGCGCGACAACATGGCGCCCGACCGGGGCGACCGCGTCCAGCGCGACCGCGCCTACGCAATCGTCGACGAAGTGGACAACATCCTCATAGACGAGGCGCGCACGCCGCTCATCATCAGCGGCCCCGCCAGCATGTCCGCGCGCGATTACATGCGCTACGCCAAACTCGCGCCCACGCTGCAAGCCGAGAGCGACTACGCCATAGACGAAAAGCACAAGACCGCCGCGCTCACGCAGGACGGCATCACCAAACTAGAGCGCGCGCTGAGAATCCCCAACCTGTACGACGAGTTCGAGACGGTTCACCACATTGAAAACGCCCTGAAGGCGCAGACGATATTCGAGAAAGACCGCGATTACGTCGTCCAAAACCGCGAAGTGATCATAGTGGACGAGTTCACCGGGCGGCTGATGACCGGGCGGCGCTACTCGGACGGGCTGCATCAGGCGCTGGAGGCGAAAGAGGGCGTCCCCATACAGCCGGAGTCCATCACTTACGCCACGATAACGCTCCAAAACTACTTCCGGCTCTACGAAAAACTGTCGGGCATGACCGGCACCGCCGCCACCGAAGCGGAGGAATTCGACAAAATCTACAAGCTGGAAGTGGTGGCGATTCCAACCAACCGCCCGATGGTTCGGGAAGACATGCCCGACCTGATTTACAAAGACCAAGACGCCAAGTACCGCGCGGTGGCGCGCGAGATAGAAGAGCGCAGCCGCGCCGGACAGCCGGTTCTCGTCGGAACGACCGACATAGACAAGTCCGAAAAGCTCAGCGAGCGGCTCCGGCGCATGGGAATCGCCCACGAAGTGCTGAACGCCAAGCAGCACGAGCGCGAGGCGGCGATAGTGGCGCAGGCGGGCAAGCCGGGCGCGGTCACCGTCGCCACGAACATGGCGGGGCGCGGAACGGACATCGTGCTGGGCGGCAGCCCCGACCTGGACGGCGTCTCGCCGCGAGAGTGGGAAGAGAGCCACAAGCGCGTTCTGGACGCCGGCGGCTTGCACATCATCGGCACCGAGCGCCACGAGGCGCGGCGCATCGACAACCAGCTGCGCGGACGCTCCGGGCGGCAGGGCGACCCCGGCTCCACGCAGTTCTACGTGGCGCTGGACGACGACATCATCCGCAGATTCGGCGGCGACCGCATCCGCTCCGTCATGGACTGGGCCGGCATGGAAGAGGATGAGGCAATCTCCAACAACGTCGTCAGCAAAGCCGTCGAAAACTCGCAGGTGAAAGTGGAGGCGTACCACTTCGACATGCGGAAGCATCTCGTGGAGTACGATGACGTCGTCAACACCCACCGCGACGTCATCTACGGCGAGCGCGAGAAGATACTCTCCGGCGCGGACTTGAAAGCCAACATCCAGGACATGCTCGCCGAGCGCGTGTCCGGCATGATCGAAGAGTACATAGGCGACCGCCGCCCGGACGATTGGGACATCGAAGGGCTGACGATGGAAGTGGCGACCATCATGCCCCCGCCGCCCGAATTGGCGAATGTGTACGAAATCTCGAACAGCGTGAACGCGGCGGAGGTCGAAAGCGCGCTCATAAAGAGCGCCCGCAATCTGTACGAAGGTTTCGAAACCGCCTTCGGCGACGACATGCGGACGCTGGAGCGCCACGTGATGCTGAGCGCGGTGGACGCCAATTGGGTTCAGCATCTGACGGCGATGGAAAATCTGCGCCAGGGCATCGGGCTGTACGCCTACGGCCAGCGCGACCCGCTGGTAATGTACAAGAAAGAGGGCATGGACCAGTTCCAGACGCTCCAGACCCGCATAGAGGGCGACGTGACGCGGCAGATATTCCGAAACGGCATGCGGATGATAGGCGTCGCCGAGACCGGGCGCGGCGCGAACGGAAACGGGGGCGCTCCGCCGTCCGCCGTCCCGCGCGCCGCCGCCGCCCCGCCGCGTCCGCCGCGCTCCGAAATGGCGTCCGTCGCCGCCGCGTCCGCCGCCGGCGGAGCCGCGGGCGGAAGCCGCTCCCGGCGCCGAGCGGGCCCCAAAGTCGGGCGCAACCAGCCCTGCCCCTGCGGAAGCGGCAAGAAATACAAGCGGTGCTGCGCGGCTTAGCCGCCGCGTCAAGGCGAGGCGAAAAGAGATGGGAACGTTCTACACTCCCATAGAAATAGCCGGAGCGGACCGCGAGCGGTTCGAGACGGTCGACGCGCTGGTGGACACCGGCGCGACATACTCCGCGATGCCCGCGTCCATTTTGCGCGCGCTTGGCGTGACGCCTTTCAGGAGGCAGAGCTTCAGGCTCGCAGACGGCAGCCGCATTTATCGGGACATGGGCAAGATGTCTGTCCGCATGGACAACCGCGTTCGGGAGACCCTTGTGATATTCTCCGACAACGCCGCCGCTAACCCGATTCTAGGCGCGATGACGTTGCAAGAGTTCAGCATGGCGGTTGACCCGGTGGACAAGCGCCTAGTTCCGACGTACGCCATAAAGATACAGACGTAAACTCCTGTAGCAATTGGCTGACAACCGATAAACAGCGAATGGAGAAAGAAACGTGGAAACGTTCCTCATGCCCATAGAAATAGCCGGAGCGGACCGCGAGCGGTTCGAGACGGTCGATGCGCTGGTTGACACCCGCTCGACATATTCCACTATGCCCGCGTCGATTCTGCGCTCGCTCGGCGTGACGCCTTGCGACAGGCAGGGATTCAGGTTCGCCGACGGCAGTCGCGCTTACCTGGACATGGGCGAAATGTCCGTCCGCATGAACGGCGAAGTTTTGACGACGCCCGTAGTGTTCGATGACGAATCCTCCCACCCCGTCTTGGGCGCGGTGACGCTGGAAGAATTCAGCGTGGCGGTCGACCCGGCGGGCAAGCGCCTGGTTCCGACGGATGCCATAGGGATACGGGCGTAAGCGCCATTGACCGTTAGCCTATGGAGAAAGAAACATGGAAACATTCCTCATATCCATAGAAATATCCGGAGCGGACCGCGAGCGGTTCGAGACGGTCGACGCGCTGGTTGACGCCCGCTCGACATACTCCGCCATGCCCGCGTCGCTGTTGCGCTCGCTCGGCGTGTCGCCTTTCGCCAAGAGGCAGAGCTTCAATCCCGACGACGGCAGTCGCATCTGCAGGGACTTGGGGCAGATGTCCGTCCGCATGAACGGCGAAGTTTTGACGACGCCCGTAGTGTTCGCGGACGAATCCTCCCACCCCATCTTGGGCGCGGTGACGCTGGCGGCGTTCTGTTTGGAAGCAGACTACGCCAACCAGCGCCTAATCGAGGCGACTGCGTTCCTCCCCAGCCTCCTGCTCATTGACGACTAGCCCATAGCATCTGGAGAAAGAAAACATGGGAACCTTCTACACCCCAATGGAAATAGCCGGAGCGGACCGCGAGCGGTTCGAAACGGTCGACGCGCTGGTTGACACCGGCGCGACTTACTCCGCCATGCCCGCGTCCATTCTGCGCTCGCTCGGCGTGACGCCTTGCGACAGCCAGAGCTTCAGGCTCGCAGACGGCAGCCGCATTTACATGGACATGGGCGAGATGTCCGTCCGCATAGACGGTCGCGTCCGCTCCACGCTCGTAGTGTTCGCCGGCGAAGGCGCCAACCCCATTCTGGGCGCGTTCACGCTCGAAGCCTTCAGCATGGCGGTCGACCCGGTGGGCAAGCGCCTAGTTCCGACGGACGCCATTGGCATACGGGCGTGACCAGCGAACCGCCCTAATCAAAACCCGCCCGATACGCCCCGATTTTACGCTTTCGCCGGAATGTCGGGGGATGCGAAACTAACCGCCGACCACTAACAACCGGCGAATGGCGGCTAACCCCATGACCAACTCCGAAATATCCGAAACTTTCGAGACCATCGCCTCCCTGCTTCAGGTCAAGGGCGAAAAGTCGTTCACCGTTCGCGCCTATCAGCGGGCGGCGCGGACTATCGAGCGACTGCCGCGCGACATTGACGGCATGGCGCGGGACGGCGAAGACCTTACCGCCATCCCCGGAATCGGCAAGGCTATATCCGCCAAGATAGTCGAGCTCTCCGAAACGGGGCGCATGGGCTACTTCGACCGCCTGCAAGCCGAGTTCCCGGACGGCGTTCTCGACCTCATCCAAGTGCCGGGGCTGGGGCCCAAGACCGTATCGCGGCTTTGGAAAGAGCTGGACGTCACCACGATGGACGCGCTCGAAGCCGCCATTGACGACGGTCGCGTGGCGTCCCTGCCGCGCATGGGCAAGAAGAGCGCCGAGAACATTCGCCGCGCCATATCGTTCGCGCGCTCCAAGAGCGACCGCGTCCCCATCGCCCGCGCGATGGAAACCGCCCGGCGAGTGTCCGAGCATATGCGCGCGGCGTGTCCAGAAATCGCCGAGCTGGTCGCCTGCGGCAGCCTGCGCCGGTTCGAAGAGACGATTGGCGATCTCGATTTCGTCTGCGTGACGAACGACCAGAAGGCGGCGATGGACGCGCTGGCGAATATGGACACGGTGGCGCAAATTCTCGTTCACGGCGAGAAGAAGACGTCTGTCCTGCTGGATTCCGGCATGCAGGTCGACCTCCGCGTCTGCGACCCCGACAAGCTCGGCGCGATGCTGCAGTACTTCACAGGCAACCTGCATCACAACGTCCTTCTGCGCGAGATAGCCGCTTCGCTGGGATTGTCGCTGAACGAATACGGTCTTACCCGCGCCGATACGGGGGAAATCGAGACGTTCGCGGACGAACCCGCCCTGTACGCCCGTCTTGGCTTGCGCTATATCCCGCCGGAATTGCGGCAGGGAACGACCGAAGTGGCCGCCGCGCGGGGCGAAATCCCCGCCCTGATTCGCGCCTCCGACCTGCGCGGCGACTTGCACTCCCACACCGACTGGAGCGACGGCAGAGACCCGATGGAGATTATGGTCGCCGAGGCGAAGGCGCGCGGTTTGGAGTACATCGCCATAACCGACCACTCCGCCGGGCGCGGCGTCGCCAACGGGCTGAGCCCGGAGCGGCTGGCGGCGCACGGCGAAGCGGTGAAACGCGTCGAAGCCGACATCGGCGGCATCCGCGTTCTGCGCGGCACGGAGATGGACATCCGCGCGGACGGGTCGCTTGATTACGCGGACGACATTCTCGCCAACCTCGATTGGGTCGTCGCGTCCGTCCACAGCGCCATGTCGCAGGATTCGGCGACGATGACCGAGCGCGTGATAGGCGCGATGCGAAACCCGCATGTGGACGCCATAGGCCATCTGTCAACCCGCCTAATCGGCGAGCGCCGCCCGGTGGACGCGGATTACGACGCCATATTCCGAGCGGCGGCGGACACGGGGACGGCGCTGGAAATCAACGGCTCGTTGGAGCGTCTCGATCTGAAAGACGCCCACGCCAGCCGCGTGCGCCAGCTGGGCGCGCCGCTGGTCATCAACACGGACGCGCATCGGACGGAGTCGCTGGGCAACCTCGAATACGGCGCGCGCCTCGCCCGCCGCGGCTGGGTAGAGCCGCGCCATGTGGCGAACGCGCTGCCGGCGGAGCGCTTCCTCGCGTGGCTAAGACTGGACAAATCGCGCCGCGTTAGTGCATTATCAGAGTATGCGGAATTCTAACGAGCGCGACAGCGGAAAATCCACGCGGGGCGGGGCGAACGGCGCGCGTTCCTCCGTTCTCGCCGAGACGGAAACCCAGGCGATAAGCCACCTGCGCGACGCCCTCCAACGCGGCGTCGAGTGGCGCGTCGCGCTCTTGCAGTCGATGTCCCTCTGGACCGCCCCCCGCGAAATCTACAACGGCGTCCGCCTAGTCTATCTCATCGGCGGCGAGGCGTTTGACTGGCTCGCGCTCGCCAACCGTCTCGCCAACGAAGCGCGCGACCTCATCCCCGCCGACGAGTTGGAGGACTTGCTCTTCACCGGGCGCTTCCCCGGCGGCGCGAACGAGACGGATTTCAAGGACATTCTCGGCGCGGAAAAGTACAGCGCCTATCTAAACTTTTTCTACGGCGTGGAAGTTGAAATGGCGCTTCAGCGCGCGGTGGAGTCGGAAGTTGAAAAGCAAGCCTACGCGAGCGGTTTGCAGTATGTTGCCGACCACACGGACGCCGCCTTTCAGCGCATTTACAGGATGGACCGCGCCAGCCTGATTGCCGCCCACCGCGAAAGCCTGCGCCGCCCCAACCGCCCGCTCGCGTCCATGACCGAGATAAAAGAGTTCACTTACTGGCTGTTCAAGCGCCGCCTGCAGGTGTCCGACAAGGCGAAAATAGCGTCCGACACCCTCAAAGGCATCGGCGCGCTCGATGCCGCCATTCAGATACCGGCGGAAGCGGAGGCGTTGGCGATTTGACGCGGCGCGGACGCGGGCGGCTTACCGGAACATGTCCCGCGCGCGAGCCCTCAGCATCTCGGACACGCCGCCCCCTTCGGCTGGGACATACGGGTAGCCGCGCACGACGGACGCGGGGACGCCCACCGCTTTGAACTGCGTCAACTCCGCCGCCGCCGCCAGCTCGTCCGCGACCGCGATTGTGGTGACGTGCATTTCGCGCCCGTGTTCGTCCAGGCGCCCGCGATAGTCCGCCATGGGCTCCATCCCCCAGACGCCGACGGCGAAGTTAACATGCCCTTCGCGCCAAGCCCGCCCGAAGGTGTCGGAGATGATCACCGGAACGCGCAGCCCGCCGGCGGCGTCCCGGACTTCCGCGCCGATGCGCCGCGCCGACGCGTCCGGGTCTTTGGGCAGAAGGCAGGCGACGTCCTCGCCCGGAACGTTCGACTGGTCTATGCCGGCGTTCGCGCACACGAACCCATGATGCGTTTCGGATATGATGACGCCCCTTTCGGGATCCATGCGGACGACAGACTGGCTTTCGCGCAAGACCAGCTCGACAAGGCGCGGGTCGCGCCCGGCGCCGTCCGCGAAGGCGCGCGCGAAGGCGGACGGCTTGATGTCCGCCAGCGAAACGACCATCCCCTCCGCCTTCGAGACGACTTTTTGCGTGACCACCAGAATGTCGCCCTCCGCCAGCGGCGCGCCCTGAGCCGCCGCCGCGTCCGCGATGAGCGCGCCCAGCGACTCGCCCCCGACTATTTCGGGGATTCCCCCGACGCCGAAAATTTCCAGCGAAATTGACATCGAAAAAGACCTCCGCGTTATGAGATTCGCCGCCCGTTAGCCGCTGTACAAAAGCGCTCCGACTATGGAAACCACAGACCCGTTTCGCGCGTCCGCCGGGCATTGGTCGTAGCCCGCGTTCGCGCCGGACGCGCCTTCGGCTAGGCGCAGCGCCATGTAGATGGGCGGCAGCCCGCAGATTCGTCGCCTGTCCGATTCGGCTTTGGATATGTTTAGAAACCGCTCCGAGTCGCCCGCGCGCATGGCGTCTATGGAAGCGGCGTCTTCGTCCCGCAAGCGCGATTTGTCGGCGGCGCTTAGCGGGTTTGGGTCGCCGAAGGCGGGGCCCATGTGCGCGAGGTCCCCGGCGGCGATGACCAGCGTCCGCCGCCGCCGCGCGATTTCCGCCAGCGCGTCCAGCGCCGCCGACATGCGCCCGTCGCCGCTCGGATGGGCGTCGCCATGCGCGAATTCGTGGAACGACCCGCAAAGAATGGGCAAAACCGCCAAGTCCGAGCGCCGCGCGAAATGGCGCAGCCACACCGCCGCCAACTCTATGGAATGTTCGGATACATGGTGGATTTCTTCGTCATAGGCGGATTCGCCGAGCGCGCGTTCAAGACGGTCGAGCGCGTCTTGGTCGGTCGGGAGCGCCCCTTCCGGGGTGGCGTAGCTCTGGCGCGTGGGCGTGATTTGGGCGGGCGCGCCGTTGTGGTCGGTGCCGAGAATTATCGCCAACTCGACGTCCGCGAGGTCGTCCTTCGCCATGCGCCACAGCTTGGCGTAGGTGGCGTGTCCGCGCTCGTAGTCTATATGCGGGCAAATCATGGCGACGAGATCGCCGCTCGGCTTGGACGCGAGGTTGTCGTCGTCCGGCGCGAACCGCCGCGCCCATTCGTCTAGCTGGGCGGACAGCTCGTCGGCGTCCCGCGGATAGACCGCGCCGGCGCGGGACATGGGCCTGGCGTCCGCCGCGCGGTACTCCGCCAGCGCCCGCCTTGCCGCGCGCGGATACTCGCCGTTTTCAATGAGCAGCGCCGCGTCCAGCTGCGCCACCAGCGACCGCGCGTTGTCTTCCGTGAGCGGCGTCCCGAACCGCAGCGCCATTCCCGCCCGGACTTCGCCCAGATTCCGCGTTCCGTCAAGCAGCGCCGCGATTGGCGCGACTCTTTCGGGAATCATTATCAGCTCGCCCGACAGATTCATCGGGTCGCGCAGATGCAGAAACCGCCGCCCCATATGCTCCACCCACATCGGCTCAAGCGGGCGCAGCTTGGGGAATTCGGGGATGGACATGGGCGTTCGGGCTCCGTTCGATGCGCCGTTCGGCGCGCTGGGATGCCGAGATTATAACGGCGCGGGGCGCGGGGCGGCTAATCGTTCAATTGGTCGTTTAGGCGGTCGTCTAGCCGCTCGAAAGAGACGCGCGCGCAACTTCCCGCGTCCGGCGTCGCCTTCGCCCACTCCGCGATGCGCCATCCGACCACCCAGGCTATCCGACCGCCGCTTTCGAGAAGGGGGATTTTGTCGCGCAGATTTCTGGGAATGTGGGCGTCTATCATAAAATCCGACAATTTCTTCTCGGCGCTCATTCCCAGCGGCTGAAAGCGGTCGGCGGGCGCGCGGGTTCTCACGCGCGGATTGTCGGCGAGCGCGGCGGCGGCGAACGTCTCGGCGAGCGCCGCGCCCGGCGCGGCGGTCGGCGGTCGGCGGTCGGCGAGCGCGTCACGGCAGTCCGCCGGCTCCGCGCGGACGCGCCAGCCGCCGGCGACGGTTTCGCCGAGCGCCGCCATCGGAACGGGCGCGGCGGGCGGCTCCGGGAAGGCGGCGCGGCGGGCGGCGGCGTGATACATGCGGGCGCGGCGGTAATCCGTCTCGAAACGGACGCCGCGCGGAAGGTCTATTCCCCTGCCGGCGGGTCCGCGCATCACGGCGAGCATCGCTTCTATGTGCGCTTCCGACAGATCCGCGCGGTCGCCGGCGACGCTCTCGGCGGCGAACCTTAGCAGATGGCGCTGAATGGCGGGATGCAACTCGGCGAACGCCGCGCGGTCGAGCGATGCGCCGTCGGCTTCGCGCTTCATCACGCTCATCGCCGCCAGCTCCGCATGCTGTCGGATGAAGCTCATGTCCAACCGAGCGGATTTCGCAAGCCGGTTCAAGGCGGACTTCGCGGCGGGGTTGTACGTTTCCATCGCCGGCAGAAGCTCCATCCGCGCGCGGTTTCGGGTCATCAGCGGGGAGAAGTTGGTGGCGTCAACGCGGGAGGTTAGGCGGTTGTCGGCGCAGTAGGCGACGGTTTCAGATTTATAAACGCCGAGAAGCGGGCGAAAGAGGTTGACGCGCCGCCCCGCCCAAGTCGCGGCGGACAGCGGCGACATCGCGCCCAGACCGTCAAGCCCCGTCCCGCGCAGAATCCGCATCAGGACGGTTTCGGCTTGGTCGTCGGCGGTATGCCCCAGCGCGATGGCGTCCGCGCCGGTTTCGGCGGCGACTTCGGCTAGGAATTCGTATCGGAGCCGGCGCGCGGCGTCTTCAAGCGACAGGCGGCGCTCTCGCCGAAAGGCGTCCGCGTCCGCCGCGCCCACGCGGACGGGGACGCCGATGGACTCGGCGAAAGCGCGGACGAAAGCGGCGTCTTCGCGCGCGGATTCCGGTCGCAGCCCGTGGTTCAGATGCGCCGCGACCAGGTCTAGGCGCAAGTCGCGCTTCAGGGCGTTGAGCGCGTGGAGAAGGGCGAGCGAGTCCGGTCCGCCCGACACGGCGACCGCGAGACGCGCTCCGCGCAGGTTGCGACATTCGACTTGCCACGCGACTTCCTGAAGAAGCCCGCCGTTTTCGCTCACGCCAAACCTCCCAAGACGCGACGGCGCGGCGACGAACCGCTAAGCGCCGTTCGCCCCGTCTTCGTCCGCCTTGTCCGCGTCCTCCTTCGGCTTCGACGATGCGGCGCGGATTTCTTCTATCTTCAACCCGTCCATGCGCGTTATCTCCATGGTCATATCGTCATGCTCAAAATGGTCGCCCTGTTCCGGGATTTTTCCGAGTTTGTACAGCGCGAATCCGGCTATGGTTTCGTAATCGCCTTCCGGCAGTTCCATGCTCGTCTGCTGGTTGACTTCGGCGATGCTCATGCCGCCTTCGAATACGAAGGTGTTTTTGTCTATCTCTTGGTACTCGTATTCCGGAGAGTCGCCTTCCTCGCCGACGTCGCCCACTATGACTTCGAGCAGGCGCTTGAGCGTGACCAAGCCGGTTACGCCGCCGAATTCGTCTATGACGAGCGCCATCTGATTGCCTTCGAGGCGCATCTCATGGAACAGTTCGGAGACGGGTTTCGTTTCGGGAACGAAGCGGGCGGGTCTGATGTCGGCGGTCAAAGCGTCGTCGTAGTTCAAGTCGCGCCTCTCCGCCATCTGCCGGAGAACGTCTTTGGAAGACAGCACTCCGATGATGTCTTCCGGGGAATCGCGGTAAAGGGGGAAGCGCGAGTGGGCGCGCTCAGAGTACTTTTCAAGAAAGTCCCCCAGCGACGCCTTTTCTTGAATGGAGACCATTTCGGTTCTGGGCGTCATCACTCCCACGACTTGCCTGTCCCCGAATTGGAACACTCTTTCGAGTCTATCGGCTTCGGCGGTTTCGAATCTGCCTTCCTCTTCGCCTATGTCGATGAGAGCGCGGAATTCGTTTTCGGTGATGATGGACGACTGACCATCGTCTGGCGCGCCGACTAGGGCGTTCACGCCGCTCGTTATCCACTGAAGCGGCATTACGAGAAGGATGAGGGCGTGTTCGACCGCCAAGAGGGGGTAGCGGTAGAGCAGCGCCACGCGCTCGGATTTGCGGACGGCGATTGATTTGGGGATTATTTCGCCGAAGATGAGCAATGCAGTCGTTCCGACCAGAGTCGCCAGCAACACGCCAAGCCCCTGATTCTCTGACCCGACCACCGCAACCATCGCCACTGTGATGACCGACGTGAAGGCGACGTTCACTAGGTTGTTGCCCAGCAGTATGGTGGACAGCAGGCGCTCCGGGTTGCCGATCATGTTGGAGACGGTCTTAGCGCCGGGGACGCCCTCGTTTATCATATGGGCTATCCGAGTTCGCTGGACAGACAGGAACGCCGCTTCCGAGCTGGAGAAGAAGGCGGACATGCCCATGAGCGCGAACACTATGGCAAGGCTTAACGGAGCGTTATCCAACATTTGACAATCCCTCGCTTGATGCTGGATATAGGTTAGCAGAGATTCGGGCGGCGGCGGCTAGCGGATTGCGGGACGCCTATCGCGCCGCCGCGCGCCCGATTCCGCTATAGCCCGTCGCCGCGCGCCCGCCACGCTTGGAAGGCGGCTCGGCGGGCGGCGGCGTGGGCGTATCCCCGCCGGCGCAGATGGTCGCGCAGGCGGCGGTGGAACTTTTCGTAGTCGTCGCGCGCCAGCCGGCGGGCGAACTTGTCGGCGGCTCGGCGGGCGGTGGAGTCGTCGTCCAGATTTTCGACCGCGCTCTCGGCGAAGTCGCGCGGGACGCCCTTCTGGACGAGCTCGGCGCGAATCGCCCTGGCGGCGCGCGGGCTGTGGCGGACGCGGTAGGACGCCCAGGATTTGGCGAACTCCGCGTCGTCCACCACGCCGCACGCCTTCAGTTGGGCGATGGCGAGGTCGGCGGTTTCGGGGTCGAACTTGGCGACTAGCCGGGCGCGCAACTCCGCTTCGGCGCGCGGACGGCGCGCGAGCATGTTCAGCGCGCTCCCCATCGCTTTCCGCAGAGCGCTCACGCCGTCTCCGGGACCAGAACCACGAGGTCGCCGGCGCCGTCTTCGCCTTCGCCGGCGCCGTTGGATTTGCCGGTTATTAGGTCTTCTATCTTGCCGGCGACGTCGGTCTCTTCGCGCAGGAAGTTCTTGGCGTTTTCGCGCCCCTGCCCCAACCGGATGTCGCCGAACGAGTAGAAGGCGCCGCTCTTTTTGATGAAGTTCTTTTCGACTCCCAGCTCCAGCAACTCGCCCTCCCTGCTGATGCCCTGATTGAACATTATGTCGAACTCGGCGGTCTTGAAGGGCGGGGCGACCTTGTTCTTGACCACGCGGGCGCGGACGCGGTTGCCCACGAACTCGCCGGACTGCTTGAGCGATTCGGAGCGGCGCAAGTCGAGCCGAACCGAGCAGTAGAACTTGAGCGCCCTGCCGCCGGGGGTCGTCTCCGGGCTGCCCCAGATGACGCCGACCTTTTCGCGTATCTGGTTGATGAATATGACCGCGCAATCCGACCTGTTGATGGCCCCCGTGAGCTTTCGGAGCGCCTGGGACATGAGGCGCGCCTGAAGCCCTACGTGGGTGTCGCCCATGTCGCCGTCTATTTCCGCCTTCGGCACGAGCGCCGCCACGCTGTCTATCACCACCACGTCTATGGCGTTGCTGCGGACTAGGTACTCGCATATCTCGAGGGCCTGCTCCGCGCTGTCCGGCTGGGAGAGGAGCAGGTCGTCGAGGTTCACGCCGCATCGCGCGGCGTAGGCGGGGTCGAGGGCGTGTTCGGCGTCTATGTACGCCGCCGTTCCCTCCAGTTTCTGCGCCTCCGCCATGATGTGGTAGGAAAGGGTGGACTTGCCGGACGACTCCGCGCCGTAGATTTCGGTGACGCGACCGCGCGGCACGCCGCCGACGCCCAGCGCCATGTCCAACACCAGCGACCCGGTGGGAATCGCCTCCACCGACACCTCCGCCAGGCTGTCGCCCAGCTTCATTATCGCTCCCTTGCCGAAGTGCCGGTCTATCTGCCCCAGCGCCATGTCCAGGGCTTCGCGCTTCTTCTTGTCCATGCTCTTAATCCTCCCTGCTAATCGCCGTTCCGCGACGGCGAGCGTTGTGTGAACAATCGTTCTATGAATAGAATACAGCATTGCGCGGCGGAGCGCAAGGGGAAATTGGACGAATTTCTATATTGAGTAATTTTCAAGTAACATAGAAATATATGACAGTCATTCGCGGAAAATACGCGGCACATTTTGGGAATATGGGGCGTTATTCGCTGATAATGGCGGATTAGGCGTTCGTTCGGGACTTGAGAAAATCGCAAAGAGCGAGAGCGGCGGCGCGAAACTGCGCCTGGCGGCGGGGGCTTAGACAGCGTTGACCAAGTTCGCCGCGCGCCCCGTTCGGGCGAATTGGATGATGACGCGCGCCGTTTCCTCTCCGACGGCGCGGTGGGCTTGGGCGGTCGCGCCGCCTATGTGATGCGTTCCGATGACGTCCGGCAACGACGGCGCGAACAGCGGGCTGCGGACGCTCGACGGACGCGGGTCGGACGGCTCGCCTTCGAATACGTCGACCGCGGCCCGCAAGCCTTTGGCGCGGACGGCGGCGATTAGGGCGGCTTCGTCCACGACTTCGGCGCGGGACGTGTTTATGAGATAGGCGCCCGGCTTCATCGCCGAGAGCAGGGCGGCGTCGACCAGATGGCGGGTGTCGGCGGTCAGGGCGACATGGACGCTCAGGGCGTCTGCGTCGCGGGCGACGGCTTGGGGCGTCTCGCGCCATTCCACGCCGAGCGCGGCGGCGGCGTCTTCGGTCAGCGAGCGGCTCCACGCCACGACGCTCATGCCGAAGGCGCGGGCTAGGGGAATCATCGCGCGTCCGGTCGCGCCGGTTCCTAGGATTCCCAGCGCGGAGCCGCGCAAGCCGCGCGCTTCGGAGTAGAGGCGCTTGTTCCATCGCCCCGCACGCAAATCGGCGGCGTTGTCGGGGATGCGGCGGTCTAGGGCTATCAGCAATCCGAAGGCGAGCTCGGCGACGGCGGATGCGTTGCTTCCGGGGCAGTTGGCGACTTGGACGCCCAGCGCGGTCGCCGTCTCGACGTCTATGGTATCGAACCCCGCGCCGGCGCGGACTGCCAGTTTCAGCCCGCCGGCGCGGAGAATGTCCGCCGATACGCGGGTGCTGCGGACGGCGAGAATATCCGCGCGCGTATCCGCGACGGCGGCGGCTAGGGCGTCCCCGCGCAGATCGGGGTTTTCGACGACGTCGATTCCGGCGTCGCGCAGAAGGGCGGCGCAAGGGTCTGCGATGCGGTCGGCTATCAGGGCTTTCATGGCGATTGGCGGCTAAGCGAGTATCGGCGCGGCTTGTCGGTCAAGCGCTCGGCTTGCGGCTATCAGGGCTTTCATGGCGATTGGCGGTCGGCTTGTCGGTCAAGCGCTTGGCTTGCGGCTATCAGGGCTTTCATGGCGATTGGCGGTCGGCTTGTCGGTCAAGCGCTCGGCTTGCGGCTATCAGGGCTTTCATGGCGATTGGCGGTCGGCTTGTCGGTCAAGCGCTCGGCTTGCGGCTATCAGGGCTTTCATGGCGATTGGCGGTCGGCTTGTCGGTCAAGCGCTCGGCTTGCGGCTATTAGGGCTTTCATGGCAATTGGCGGTCGGCTTGTCGGTCAAGCGCTCGGCTTGCGGCTATCAGGGCTTTCATGGCGATTGGCGGTCGGCTTGTCGGTCAAGCGCTCGGCTTGCGGCTATCAGGGCTTTCATGGCGATTGGCGGTCGGCTTGTCGGTCAAGCGCTTGGCTTGCTAGACCGCCAGCGGCGCGGCTTGGCGGGCGGGGGCGGGCGCTCGGCTCGCCAGCATCTCCGGCTTCAGCCAGGTGGCGCGTCCGTAGTTGACGGGCTTGCCTATGTGGAAACTCTCCACGGGGGCGAAATCGCCGGCGCGGAGCGCTTCGAGCAGATCGGCTTCGTGCCGGATGTCGCCCTTGAAGGCGGTGACGCCGCGCGCCAAGCCGTCCAGCGAATGGGCGTCCGAGCCGCCGGTTCCCCAGTAGCCGTGTATGGCGGCGACCTCTTGGGCGAAGCGGTTTTCCACCTCTATGTTGCCGCCGTTGACCACTTCCACCTCGTCCACGAGCTCGAAGACGGGGTGGCGCGCCGCTTCTTCGGCGGTCTTGGGGATGCGCTCGGCGTCTTGGAACAGCATGTTTTGGGTGTAATGCGGCAGGTCGAAGAGGAATCTGAACGGGTGGGCGATTATCATGAAGCCGCCGGCGTCGTCCACCACGCGGCGCATGTTGCGGATGACTTCCACGCTGTCGCCGTAGCCCGCGACATGCCCCTCCAAGCCCATCGTGATGACGTGTCCGAGCGGGGTATAGACCTCCAGGGCGCGGACTAGGACGATGTCGTCGACCGTCCGCTGGAACGCCTCGAAATCGTGTCGGGGCCAGCCGTCGTGTTCGGTGACCATGATGCCGGTGAGGCCGAGACGGCGCGCGTCTTCGACCATCTCTTCCGGCGTCAGCCCGCTGTCGGCGCTGCCCTGATTGGTGTGTACATGCAAATCCATCAGCGAGGTCAATTGAATGAATTTCTCCTATGCGCGCGGCTTGTTCGGCTATTCGGAGTCGTCCGCGTAAATCTCGAAGATTTCGCTTACTTGGCATGAGAAGCCGGGGATGACGTCATAGCCGCTTAGAACGTCGCCCTCGGCGAGCGTGATTGTAGCAAGGTTGGGGCGGTAAACGTCGACCGTTTTGGTATCGGGGTGGACATTCCACGCCATGCGCGCGCCGGCGTTTAGCCACATGAGCGCCTTGTCGCGGAGCGCCGGGCGGCTGTCGCTTGGCGACGCCACTTCCACCGCGAGGGCGGGGACGTTGCGCGAGTATCCGGGCGGGATTTCCGCGCCCGGCGGGTCTTGCTCGACGGAGAAGAAGGCGATGTCCGGCGCGCGAACGGTGTCAGGACCGCTCTCAAGCCAGACGCCAAGCTCCGAAGTCGCCACAACCCCAAGCCTGCGCGGAAAGACGAAGGTTTGGAGCAGAAAGCCGAGTTTCGAGGCGACGTATGCATGCATCTTTCCCGGCGGCATGGTTTCGTAGAACACCCCTCTTATCAGCTCTCCGCGCTTGCCCTCGGCGTCCATGCGTAGAAGGTCGGCAGCGGTTAGCGGCGTTTTTCGCTTTCGCAACGTGGCGACCATTGTCTTAGCGGACTCCGTCAGCGGCGTAAATCTCGAAGATTTCGCTTACTTGGCATGAGAAGCCGGGGATGACGTCATAGCCGCTCAGAACGTCCCCCTCGGCGAGCGTGATTGTAGCAATGTTGGGGCGGTAAACGTCCACCGTTTTGGTATCGGGGTGGACGTTCCACGCCATGCGCGCGCCGGCGGTTAGCCACATGAGCGCCTTGTCGTGGAGCGCGGGGCGGCTGTCGCTTGGGGACGCCACTTCCACCGCGAGGGCGGGGACGTTGCGCGAGAATCCGGGCGGGATTTCCGCGCCCGGCGGGTCTTGCTCGGCGGAGAAGAAGGCGATGTCCGGCGCGCGAACGGTGTCGGGGTCGCGCTCTACCCAGACGCCCATTTCCGAAGTCGCCACGATTCCCAGCCTCCTGTGTCTGACAAAGGCGCCCAGAAAAATGACCAAAGTCGCGACGACGATTCCGTGTATCTTTCCCGGAGGCATGGTTTCGCAGAACACTCCTCGCACAAGCTCGCCGCGCTTGCCCTCGGCGTCCATTCGCAGAAGGTCGGCGGCGGTTAGCAACTGTTTGGGCTTTCGCAGCGTGGCGACCATCGTCTTAGCAGTCTCCGATTACGTCCACTACTTCAAGGTTGTCTTCGTACATGCGCCAGTAGGCGCCGGTGAGCGGGTCGGTGACTGTCCACTCGCGGTAGCCGCGCTCGTGGTGGTCGTCCGTTCGCGGCTGTCGCATCCAGCGGGCTTCGAAGCCGTCGCGGTTGGCTAGGTAGCCGTCCGCGGCGGCGCAGGTTTCGCGGATGTGTTCCGCCACCGTCTCTATCGCCTCTTGGCGGGTGTATTTGGGCGTGTGGTCTATGGCGGCTTGGGTGCGCGTCTCGTCCGAGACGGCGAGCTGCCGCCCGGTGCCGGGGATTCTGCCAGTGGAGGCGATTATGACAATCGCCACGCCCACGCCTATGAGTATCAGCCACTTCATGATTGGGGACGGACGCCGCGCTTAGAGCTGGCGCAGGCGCGGGTCCCAGCGGTCGCGCAGCCAGTCGCCGATGAAGTTGAACGAAAGCACGGTGAGGAATATCGCCATGCCGGGGAAGAAGGCGACCCACCACGCCGAGCCGAGATACTCGCGCCCGTTGGATATGTCCGCGCCCCAAGAAGGCGTCGGCGGCGGGACGCCCGCGCCGAGGAACGACAGGATGCTCTCGGAGAGTATCGTGCTGCCCACCTGAAGCGTCATGGCGACGACGATTGTGTTCGCCACCGCCGGCAATAGATGCTTCAGCATGATGCGCGGCGTCGACGCGCCCGCCACGCGCGCCAGGGCGATGTAGTCGAAGCTTCTTATCTGAAGGGATTGCCCGCGAACCAGGCGCACGATTCCGGGCCAACTCGCCAGCGACAAGACCAGGATGATGACCCAGAAATTCTGTCCCAAGACTATGACAATCGAGATGGCGATGATGATGTACGGCAGGGCTGTGAACACGTCGGTGAATCGCATGACTATCTCATCGACCAAGCCGCCGTAGTAGCCGGCGCTCAATCCGAGCAGGGTTCCGACGACGGTTCCCACCGCGATGGCGATGGAGGCGAACGTCAGCGATATGCGCGCGCCGTGTATGATTCGGCTCAGGATGTCGCGCCCCAACTGGTCCGCGCCCAGAAAGAAGTTGTAAACCTCTTGGTCGCGCCCCAACGGTATGCCGTTGGTGTTGCAGGACTGGATTTTGTTGGAGATTTGCCCCTCCGCGCAGGGGGGATACCACGCGGGTGAGGCGATGACCGCCCTCAGCTGGTCTTCCACCGGGTCGTGCGGCGCCAGCCACGGCGCGAACAGCGCGCAGACCACCAGCACGATTAGGATGAAGAACGGAACCAGCGGCCAGCGGCGCAGAACGTACAGAACGTCCCCCGCGCGCGTGGTTTTGCCGAGATCGTCCAACTCGGCTATGGTGTACTGTCTCGCCTCTGTGGTCAACTTGGCGCCTCTCTCTGCCTCTCTGAATTAGGTGTACCGGATTCGCGGGTCGATGAGCGCGTAGAGTATGTCCAGCAGGAATATGGCGCACACGGTGAGCACCGTCGTTATCAGCACGGCGGCGGTGACTACGGGGAAGTCTATGTTCAGGATCGCCTGATAGACCATGAACCCCAGCCCGGGCCAGGCGAACACGGTTTCGGTGACGACTGTCCCGCCGATGAAGCCGGCGAGTATTATCACGGAGACGGTGAGCGGCGGAATCAGCGCGTTTCTAAGCGCGTGTTTCCAAACGACCGACGTCTGGCTAACCCCCTTGGCGCGCGCCAGCTTGATGAATTCCGAGTCGAGGACTTCGAGCATCGACGAGCGCACCATCCGCATCACGGTCGCGGACGCAAGCCAGCCGAGCGTGACTGTGGGCATGATGTAGTAGCTCAGTCGTCCGGGCCAATCCACGCCGTGTCCGCGCGTGCCGGCGGGCAGCCAGCCGAGATTCACGGCGAATATGAGTATCAGCATGATGCCCAGCCAGAACGGGGGAAGCGCCTGCCCGAACAGCGCGAACGTCCGCCCGACGGCGTCCCAAACCGTCCCGCGCTTGACGGCGGACAGGATGCCGATGGGGACGCCGGTGAGCATCACGAAAAGCCACGCGCAAGCGCCTAACTGAAGGCTCGCCGGCGCGAACTGCCAGATCATCTCCATCGTCGGCTGGTTGGTCTTGATGGAATCGCCGAAATCCAGCCGCGAAACGATGTTCCAAAGCCAGATGAAATACTGGACGACCAGCGGCTTGTCCAGGTGCAGGCGCTCGCCCCAGGCGTCCCAAATCTCTTCCGAGGTGTAGCCCACGTTGAGCATGAGATAGCGCGGGTCGCCGCCCTGAAAGCGCGACAGCGTGAAGACTATCAGGGTGGACGCGATTATCGCGATGATAACCAGAATGAGCCTTCGCGCTATAAACACTTTCATGTCCGGACACTCCCTTAATCTAAGCGTTCGCGCCGCGCGTTTTATGGTTTTCCGATAGCCGCGCGGTCGAGCGCGATAGCGGTTTTTAGGCGGGAAAGCCGCCGGCGACGGGCGGTTTTCGCGCGAGTTTTGGGATGCGATAAGCGGATGGGTTTCGGGTCGCGTCCCCCGGACGCGCGGTCCGGGGGACGCGACCACTCTTGTTGTCGGTCGGTTTCAGCCGTTCCGCCGCCGGGCGGCGGTCAGGCTATCTGCCGGTGGGCAGGACGGTCTCGAACGAGTTGGGAAGGTCCCAGGGCTTGAGGTCCCAGCTCTGAACGGTGTCGGGGTTGAATCCGATTAGGACGGGGACTTCGACCACGCCGCCGCTCAGGCCCCAGTAGTGCGCCCGGTCGACTATCTTCTCGCGGGAGGCGAGGTTGTCGGGCGAGCCTTTGGCTTGCTTGCGGGTTTCCTCTCGGAAGTCGAAGTAGAGGTTGTCTTCCAGTCCGGCGTTGTAGCCGCCGGAGGGGAGGGGCCAGAGTCCGCCGCCGGGCAGCGTTCCGCCGGCGTCGCTGATGCGCCCCTGCTTGCTGTTGGGGCCCCAGCGCGTCATCCAGGGAACGTGTATCTGGCGCGCGAGCATGGTCGGGCGGCGCGCCGAGTACTGCTGGCTGTCTATCACGGGGACGACGCCCAGATTCTCTTTCCACTGCCCGACGGTGGCTTCGCACACCTCGAGCGAGGTGCCGTTGCCCTGCGAGCAGAAGAACTCGAACTCGAACCCGTCGGGAACGCCGGACTCCGCGAGGAATTCGCGCGCCTTCTCCGGGTCGAACTCATACGCCCACTTGTCCTGATATTCGGGGTGGCTCTGGTGCCAGGGCATCCCCGGATACCCGCCGCCGTACACCGCGCCGCCGTAGCCGCCGGTGACGGACGCCGCTATCAGCTCGCGGTCTATGGCGTAGATGAGGGCGAGCCGGAAGGCGCGCGCGCTCATCATGGACGGGGTTTCGTAGCTGAACCTGTCCGTGTCTTTGTTGTCGAATCCCTGCGCGTCGCAACCCGCGCCGGGGGTGTCCTGAATGGCGGGGTCGGAGCGGTCTATGCCCACGCACTCGAGGCGCGGGTCGCCTATCCACGGGTACTTGGCGGAAGGCAGGAAGCCCTCGCGCAACACTGGCTCGCCGGTCTGCGGATCCTTGAAGGAGTAGAAGTTGCCGGCGAAGTAGAAGAAGTTGCCGTAGATGGTGTCCAGCCCGTCGTGGAACCGGAAGCCCTGCTGTTCGAGGTTGGCGACGTCCTGAATGGACGCCAGCGCGATGTCCGCCTGACCGGTCTGGAGCATGGCGGAGCGCGTCTGCGCCTCGTTCGCCTGCAGTATCACCAGATTGTCGTAGAGCGCGTTGGCGCGGTAGTGGTCTATGCGCGCCTCGGCGTCTATGCGCTCGTTCGGGCGCCACTGATGCACCACGAACGGGCCCGTTCCGTGCGGCACGCCGAAGGTGTCGCCCAATTCGTCCTGCAGGACTTTGGACTGCATGAACACGGCGTCCCAGCACTGCGACGAGGTGTTGGAAAGGCCGTCGCCGGTGAACGCCCTGTTGGGGGCGGCGGCGGTGTACTTGTCCACCACGTACCAGGGCTTGTAGAACTCGAACTGCTGGGACGAATTCGAGTGCGCCGTGTTGGGGTTGTCGGAGCCGGCGTCATTCATCGACCAGACCACGTCTTCGGCGGTCAGCTCGTGCATCCGCGTCGCTTCGCCGTCTATCGAGCGGTAGAAGTCTATCCCCTCTTGGATGAACACTGTGACGATGCCTTCGTCCTCCGGGTTCACCCTGTCTGCTTTGTCCAGCGGAATGGCGGTGTCGTCAAGCGACAGGTTGGGGTCGTCTATGCCTTCGAGATACCTGTCCAGCCTGACGGTGGACATGCCGTCTTTGGACGGAAGCTCCCATTCCCAGCCGGTGATGACCAGCGGGGCGGAGCAGGTGTCGCGGTTGACGAGGGGGTTGCCTGTGTCGTCTTCGGAGGGCGTCCAACCGAGCAGCGGCTCTTGGAAGCCGTAGAAGCCGTGGAACATGACGTCGGGCCAGGTTCCCTTTTCGTTTCTGAACTGCGGCGCGCCGACGTTGTCGAGAACGACTGTGATGGTCGTGGACATGCGCTCGGCGGATTCGGTCGCCATCGCCGGGGCGGCGGTAGCCGCCGGAGCCGGAGCCGCGGCGGGAGCCGAAGTAGCCGCCGGAGCCGGAGCCGCCGGGGCCGTGGTAGCCGCCGGAGCGGGGGCGGCGGGAGCGACCGTCGCCGCCGGCTCTTCCTCCTGGCTGCTGCAGGCGATGGCGAGCGCCGCCAGCAGCGCAAGCCCCAGAACCGCCGCCGCCCATCTGGTTTTCTTTGAGTCATATCGCATAATGTGATTGCCTCCTTAGCCATTTGTCCGTGTTCCGCCGGACTTAGCGCAGATGATTGCACAGTTTAAAGGTTTTGTCAAATGCCCGGCGCGAAATTGGGAAAACTCGGAAATTCGCGCTTGGGGGAACGCCGGTTTATAGGGGCATGTTTTCGGCTGGCGGGCAATCCGCGCGGGATTGCGCCTAGCGGCGCAGGCGCCCTCAACCTAGCCTTCTCCCATCAAGGGAGAAGGGATATATTGGCTTCATTTCAGGTTTGATTTCGGGTGGCTATCCTGATTGGTCGACTCTGGATTCCCGCTTTCGCGAGAATGACGGGGACGGGGCGCGGAAGTGGCGAGAAGCGTCCAATACGCGCCCAAATTCGCCGAACATACCCTTGTTAGGGGAACGCCGGGGAATGGCGGCGGGGCGAAGACCTATCAGGGGCGACGCGATTACGGCGGTGAGAACCATAAACAGCCTTCGCGCCATAAAGGCTTTCACGCTCCCGCTCCGCGCGAACTCCGATTAGTTTCCCGCCGGCGTTATCGTCTCGAACGAATTGGGCAGGTCCCAAGGCTTGAGGTCCCAGCTCGCCACAGTCTCCGGGTTGAATCCGATTAGGATGGGGACTTCCACCACGCCGGCGGCGAGGCCCCAGTAGTGCGCCCGGTCGACTATTCTTTCGCGGGACGCGAGGTTTTCCGGCGAGCCTTTGGCTTGCGCGCGCGTCTCTTCGCGGAAGTCGTAGTAGAGGTTGTCTTCCAATCCGGGGTTGTAGCCGCCGGAGGGGATGGGCCAGAGGCTGCCGCTGGGCAGCGTTCCGCCGAGGTCGTTGACGCGCCCATCTTTGCTCGTGGGGCCCCAGCGCGTCATCCAGGGAACGTGTATCGTCCGCGCGAGCATGCTGGGGCGGCGCGCCGAGTATTGCTGGCTGTCTAGGGCGGGGACGACGCCCAGATGCTCTTTCCACTGCCCGACGGCGGCTTCGCACACCTCAAGCGAAGTGCCGTTGCCCTGCGAGCAGTAGAATTCGAACTCGAATCCGTCGGGGACGCCGGACTCCGCCAGGAAAGCGCGCGCCTTCTCCGGGTCGAACTCATACGCCCACTTGTCTTTGTATTCGGGGTGGCTCTGGTGATGCGGCATCCCCGGATAGCCGCCGCCGTACACCGCGCCGCCGTAGCCGCCGGTGACGGACGCCGCTATCAACTCGCGGTCTATGGCGTGGATGAGGGCGAGGCGGAAGGCGCGCGCGCTCAGCATGGACGGCGTTTCGTAGCTGAACTTGTCGGCGTCTTTGTAGTCGAATCCCTGAGCGCCGCAACCCGCGCCGGGGGCGTCCTGAATGGCGGGGTCGGCGCGGTCCACGCCTACGCACTCGAGGCGCGGGTCGCCTATCCACGGGTAACTGGCGGACGGCTTGAACCCATCCCGCAACACCGGCTCGCCCGTTTCGGGGTCTTTGAAAGAGTGGTAGTTGCCGGCGAAGTAGAAGAAGTTGCCGTAGATGGCGTCCAACCCGTCGTGGAACTTGAAGCCCTCTCTTTCGAGCCCGGCGACGTCCTGAATGGACGCGAGCGCCACATCCGCCTGCCCGGTTTGGAGCATTGAAGAGCGCGTCCGCGCCTCGTTCGCCTGTATTATCACCAGATTGTCGTATGGGGCGTTGGCGCGGTAGTGGTCTATGCGCGCCTCGGCGTCTATGCGCTCGTTGGGGCGCCACTGGTGAACGACGAAGGGGCCCGTGCCATGCGGCACGCCGAAGGTGTCGCCCAGCTCGTCTTGCAGGGCTTTGGACTGCATCAGCACGGCTTCCCTGCATTGCGATGACGTGTCCGAGAGGCCGTCGCTTGTGAACGCCCTGTTGGGCGCGGCGGCGGCGTATCTGTCGACGACGTACCATGGCTTGTAGAACTCATACTGCTGGGATGCGTTGGAGTGGGCGGTGTTGGGGTTGTCGGAGCCGGCGTCGTTCATCGACCAGACCACGTCTTCGGCGGTCAGCTCGTGCATCCGCGTCGCTTCGCCGTCTATGGAGCGGTAGAAGTCTATCCCCTCTCGGATGAACACCGTGATGACGCCTTCATCCTCCGGGTCTGCCCTGTCCTCTTTCGCCAGCGGTATGGCGGTGTCCGCGAGCGACAGGTTGGGGTCGTCTATGCCTTCGAGACGCCTGTCCAACTTGATTGCGAACATGCCGTCTTTGGAGGGCAGCTCCCACTCCCAGCCGGTGATTACCAGCGGGGCGGAGCAGGTGTCGAGGTTGACCAGGGGGTTGCCGTCGGCGTCTTCCGAGGGCGTCCATCCGAGAAGCGGCTCTTGGAATCCATAGAAGCTGTGGAACGCGACGTCGGGCCAGATTCCCTTTTCGTTTCTGAACTGCGGCGCGCCGACGTTGTCGAGAACGACGGTGATGGTTGTGGACGCGCGCTCGGCGGCTTCGGTCGCCATCGCCGGGGCGACGGCGGTCGCGGCGGCTTCCGACGGCGCTTCTTCCCGCTGACCGCCGCAAGCGAGCGCGAGCGCTGTTAGGAGCGAAAACGCCAGCAAAAGCGCCGCCGCCGTCCGTCCCGGACTTTTGGAAGTGGAGAGTGTTCGCATCGCATCGCCTTCGCCGCGCCTCTGTCCGCGTGGATTTTCGCAGTCCGCGCGGATAGTCGCGCGATTCTTGGGCGGCGTCAACCCGCCGCCCAAGAAAGCCGCGCGGGACGCCGTTAGCGCCCCCTACGAAAACGCGAATTCCGTCCCCGCGCCTTCCGCCAGGGCGCGGTCGTAAACGTAGCGGGCGGCGGATATGTCCTGTATGGACAGCCCCACGCTCTTGAACAGCGTCACTTCGGCGTCGCTTTCGCGCCCCGCTTTCGCGCCGGTTATCAGCTCGCCGATTTCGCCGTATATGTCGCCCGCGCTCAGCGCGCCTTCCTCTATGGGGATTTGGACGTCGCCGGCTTCCGCCAGGCAGGCGTCCACCTGGTCGCAGACCAGTTTGGATTTCACGACGGTTTTGGTGTCTAGCTCGCGGACGCCCACGGCGTGGGAGCCGATGCCGTTTATGTGCAAGCCCGGCTTCACCCAGTCGCCGTCTATGATGGGTGTGGCGGCGGTTGTGGCGAGCGAGAGGATATCCACGCTTTCGACCAGCTCGCGCGCGCCGGAGGCCGTTTCGACGGGGAATCCGAGCGTCTCGGACATGTCGGCGGCGAACGCCCTTTGCGTCTCCGGCGGATCCAGCGAGAAGACCAGCGCCTTTTCAAGGTTCGGCGCGCCCGCCGCCATTCCCCAGAGCTGCGTCCGCGCCTGGACGCCCGCGCCCATGACGCCGGCGGTTTTGGAATCGGCGCGCGCCAGATACTTCGTCGCCAGCCCGGTGACCGCCCCGGTTCGCATCGCCGTGATATAGCCGCCGTCCATGACGGCTATGGTCTGCCCCGTCTCGCCGTCCATCAGCACGATGGTGGCGAGCGTGGCGGGGACGCCCCGCGCGGGGTTGTCCTTATATACGGTGACGGATTTGACGCCGAGCGCGCCCATGCCCTTGAGCTGAGCGGGCATGAAGGCGTACCAGCCGTTGACGTCGGCGTCCGCCACCGCCGTCCGCTGGGGCATGACGGCGGAGCCGGCGGCGAGCTCGCCGAACGCCGACTCGAGTATCTCTATCATGCTGTCCATGCTCAGCAGCCCCTGGATGGTCTGCCTGTCGAGAAGAAGCGCCATTTTGTAAAATCCCTCCCCGCGAAAATCCGCGCCCGCACGCGGCGGATTGCGACAGTGTAGCCGAGAAAGGCGGGAACGGTCAATCGCGGGGAAGAATGGTCGGCGGAATGGGCAAAATCAACGCGAAGGCGCAAAGGCGCGGAGAATGTGATTTAGATTGGGACGCTTAAGGCGTATCCGGGCGTTTTGGGGACGAACGAACATGCGCCCCCCAATAAATCCCTCCGCGTTCCTCCGCGCCTTTGCGCCTCCGCGTCAAATGCAAAAGCCCCCGCATTGACACTTAACCGCCGCCGTCAATAAACTAGCCTGTGCCAAATCGTCCGCCGCAACAGTCCGCGAAACCGCAGAGAGGCAGCCCAACCATGTCGTCCGCCATCGCCGCATCCGCCATTGAAAGAGCGCAGTACGCCGACGTCCCCGGCGCGCGCGAGTTGTTCACGCCCGACTTCCTCGAGTACATAGTCGCCGCATGCGACCGTTTCGCGCCGGACATCGCGGACATTCGGCGCAAGCGCGATGAGATGATAGGGCGCGCCGTCCGCGGCGGCGCTCTGCCGGACTTCCCGCCGCCGTCCGAAGCCAACTCCGGCGACTGGCGCGTTCCGCCGCTGCCCGCCGACCTTACGCGCCCCGGCATCGAAATATCGGGGCCCGTCTCCGTGACCAGCATGGCGATAAACGCGCTCAACCCCGGCGCGGACGGCGAACGCGCCACAGGGTATCTCGACGACGACGAAGACTCCGGCGGACACCAGCTGTCGGATACCGTCCAAGCCGCCCTCAACAGGCGCGACGCCACGCTGGGGACGCTCCGATTCCGCAACCCCGCGCGCAACCGCGTTTACGAGCTGCAGCCCGGCGAGCTGCCCTTCTTCATGCACCGCGAGCGGGGGACGCATCTGGACGAGCCGGATTTCACCATAGACGGCGAACCCATACCCGCGACGATTCTCGGCATGGGGCTGACCCTCGCGCGCGGCGGGCGCGAGCAAGTTCGGCGCGGTCAGGGCTTGTACTTCTACCTGCCCAAAGTGGAAGTCGTGGAAGAGGCGCGCTTCTACCGCGAGTTCTTCGACTTCTCCAAAGACGCGCTCGGCTACCCGGAAGACGCCGAAATCCGCGCCATCTTCCTCATAGAATCCCTGCCCGCCGTCTATATCATGGACGAATTGCTCTACGAGCTCGGTCCCTACGCCGCCGGCTTGAACGCGGCGCGGTGGGATTTCAAGGCGTCCGTCTTGGAGTATGTGATGGCTGACCCGGAGCAGGTTTGGCCCGACCGCTTCGACGTGGACATCAAGACGACGGACTTCATGACCAACATATTCCGCCGTCTGGTCGCCGTCTGCCTGCGGCGCGGCGCGGCCCCCATCGGCGGGATGGCGACCGCCCTGCCTTCGCGCGACGACGAGACCAACCGAATCGCCGCCGAGTCCATCCGCGCCGACAAGGAATGGGAAGCGGAGCGCGGCTTTCTGCGCGGCTGGGTGGCGCACATATTCCACATGGCCGCCGCCGCCGAGCCGTTCAAGCGCCTGCGCGCCGCCGGCTGGGAGCCGTCCCCCGACATGTACGACCCCGCCAACTTCCCCGTGAACATAACCGTCCCAAGCGGGCGCGTGACCACCGAAGGCTCGCGCCGCAACGCGCGGATGCTCATAGAGTACGTGGAAGGCTGGCTGAACGGGCGCGGCGCCAAGGGCATAGACAGCCTCGAAGGGCAACCCGGCGCGCGCCCCGCCCTCATGGAAGACCTCGCCACCGGACGCATCTCCGTGGCGCAGACCGCCCAGCGCATCATCCACTCCGCGCGCGACGACGAAAGCGGCGAAGTCCAGGATTACGCCCTGATAAAGCGCCTGCTGCAAGAGGAATTGGACGACATAATCGCCCGCCGAGAAGCCGCCGCGCCGTCGGACGAGGCGTCCCAAGCCGCCCTCGCCGAGATGACGGAGCGCTACCGGAAATCCCGCAAAGTGGCGCTGCGGTGGATACGCAACTACACCGAATACGACTTCCGCTCCCTAGGCTCCTACACCCGCGCGGAGTTGGACGCGATAGCGGAAGCGGAGGACGCCTTTTAGCGGTCTTGGCGGTCGCCCGACGCGCGGACGGACGCGGACAAAAAAGAACGCGCCTTCCGGGCGGTGGGTTCCCGAAAGGCGCGGCGATTTTCGCTGTCGGACGGCGACGGCTTTCGCGCCGTTTTCGTCCGGCTGGTCGGGGAGACTGGATTCGAACCAGCGACCCCCTACACCCCATGCAGGTGCGCTACCAAACTGCGCCACTCCCCGACCGCGTTCCTTAGTATAGCGACTCGCGGCGGCGGCGGTCAAGCGTTGTCGGGCGCAATCCGGTCATGGGTTTAGCAGATCGTCGTAAAACAGATACTGGTTGGCGTATCCGGCGTTCATTCCGAAACGCTCGCGCGCCCACTGGCGCATCCGGCGGACTTGCGGCGGGGACGGCTTACGCTTGGGCGCCGCATGCGGCGACGGGACGAACTCGCGCGTTTCGGGGTAGTTGCGCCACACCGCGCGGTGTATGTGGACGTCCACCGGGAACGATTCCATCTTGTCGAGCGAGAACAGCGTCACGCAGTTGCCCACTTTGTCGGCGACGCCGGGGAAGCGCGTCACGGACTCCAGCGCGGCTTCGTAGGGCGCGTTTCGCAGGGCGCGGAGGTCGATTTCGCCCTCGGCGACCATGATGGCGGCTTGGTGGACGTACTTCGCCTTGTAGCCGATGCGCAGCTCGCGCAACGCGGCTTCGCCGCCGGCGGCGACGGCGGACGGGGACGGAAACGCCCAGCGCGCCCCGCCGTCCGCCGTCTCGACGCGCTCCCCGAAGGCGGCGGATATGTCCTCGACGTTCTGAGAGATGCGCTTGATGTTGTTGTTGGCGCTGCAGATGAAGCTGACCAGGCACTCCCAAGGCTCTTGGCAGAGGATTCGCAACCCCGGATATTTCGGGATGATTTTCGCCAGCGGCGCGTCCGCGCTCAGATCGGCGCAAACCGCTTCAAGATCGTGGTTCAGCCCCAGATATTCCTCAAGAATCGGGCGGAAGTCGGAAGGCGCGGCGGGTTCGGACGCGAACGACAACTCATCGCCGTCCTGCCGGGCGCGGACGAAGTTGCCGTATATGACGCCTTCGAAGACGGGCGCGCCGTCCTCTTCCGAGCGCGTCTCGCGCCACCTGAAGGCTTGCCCGCAGTCGAAGGTCGCCTTGAGGTCAAGGGCGCCGCCGGGGCGGAATGTTGTCCAGTTTTGATTTGTCGAGGATCTCATCGGGATTCCAACGACCATGAGAGTCTCAGGCGAGAATCGTAGTCGGGGGATATGGACGCATGCCACAGTCGGGGCATATCTTCGGTTTGGGAGCCGTGAACCTCCGTTTCGGCGCCGTCGCTGTGAACCTGGTGGAACCTGGGCGTCTTGGAGAATTTGGCTTCAGTCAGGATTTCCTCGAAATCGACGGACAGGTGGATGCTGTCCGTAGTCGAATTGTGGAATTGCTTTACGGCCAGGTTTTCATCGCCCTTTTGGAACCCGTTGAAAATTCTGGTGACGTAAATTATTTCGCTCTGGTTGGGCCTAACCCTAAAACGCAGGTGCGCCGTCCCGCCTTTGGTGTTTTTGTAAGTCGCCACGTTCAGCGAGGGCTGTTCAGGGCGCAACCCGGCCACTACGAGCGCGCCGCTGCTTATCGCATCCATCGTGAGCTCTCCGTCAAACGGAGAGTGGAAGACGTCTTGCCGGTACAGAATCGCCTCGTCGAATACGGGAATCTCAAGCTCGAGACCCTTCATGCCGACTTTTTCGCAGGCGAACGGGGAATCCGGGCATGCGCTCCTGTCTTTCCAGCGGATGAGTTTGGCGAACAGGGAGGTGGACTTGAAGTGCGCCTCCCCGCTCTGGGCGGTCCGCGGCGTGTATGTCTCCTCGGGCAACGCCTCTGAGACCAGCGTCTTCGCCTTCCACCCGCGATAGATGCGTTTGACATTCTCGGCGGTCTCCGGGGAGATTTTAGATTCCCGACCGTCCGCTTGCGGATTTTCCAGAAACGCTTGCAGTTTTCCAGGCGTGCCGCCTGTCAGAATCAGGTCCGTGACTTCCCTGACTCCCACCAAGTCGGCGAATTCTTTGTGGTTCATCCCAAGATGTTCTTCAACCGACTCTATGAGTCCGGAAACGTCATGCTTGCGACTCGCCATCTCAACGCGGCTCCTTTCAGGATTCAAAAGATTTATACCCCACTGATAAATTTTTGTCAAATGTCAGACAGATTCAATGATTTTTGGAAAATCACTATGATTTACGAAATCATCAACCACTTTAAGCCTGTTTTGAGAAATCAACGATATTGTTTCATGTGTATATCTAATACATAGTGATTTTCCACTTGAACCTGTCGAAAATCTATGATAAACCGAGTAAAACTAGAAAGACGGAGGGATTGGTCGATGAAAAAGTACAACCCTGCTATGACGATAGTCCACGAAGTTCTCGAAAAAACGAGGGCGGAAGCGAAACCCGTCCGCAATGCGGCCATCTCCGCCGTAGCCGGATTCGATGCTGGCGACCTGCCCGGCGCCGTCCAGGACAGCGATGACGCTGTCGCCGCCGCGCCGAACCGAGCGGTGGGGTACCAGATTCCGAGGCGCGCTTTCCTTCGTCGAGGGGGCGCGGCGAATTGCCTTCGCGGATTCGAGCGTTGCGATTGAATTCGGCGAGCGCGACGACCTGACAATGGCGGTCGACCTCGGAGTCGCCGCATATGAGAAGCTCCACGTGACCCAGACCGACGCGGTTGGGGGGATGCCGGACAACGCCTCCGCCCATTGCATAGTCGGCGTCGCGCACTATCGCCGAGCGTTCGCGACTCTCGATGACGAAGAGCGCGAAGTGGAGCTGAGGATTGCGCTGGATGAGATATCGCGAGTCATCGCAATGAAGTCGACCATGCCGGATTTCTACAAGGCGAGGGCTTCCGCCTGTTACTTGGCTGGCGACCGAATCCGGGCGAACCTAGACCGCGAGAAAGCTTTGCGGTTGGATTTAGAGAGGCCCGGACCCTGCGTTGCCTTGTAACAACCCACTCGGCGGGGACGCGGCGCGGCAACCGCGTCTCGCCGCGTCCCGAATCCCGACGCGCTCGGTTCCGGGCGTCGCCGCGAGCGCGGCTAGGGGCGTTCCCGCTCCATCCACTTGGTTACTATCTCGGATACCGGGTAGCCCCTGCCGTTGGTTACGCGGGTTTTGGGGAGCGAGTTGATGAACATGCGCCCGTAGCGGCGGGTGGTTACGCGCGTATCCAGCACTATCGCCACCCCTCTGTCGCGCCCGGTTCGGATGAGGCGCCCGAAGCCCTGCTTGAATCGGATTATCGCTTGCGGGACGGCGTACTCCATGAACGGGTTTTCGTAGAGTTCGGAGCGCGCCTGAAACACCGGGTCGCTCGGCACTGTGAACGGCAGGCGGGCGACTATGAGTACGGTCAGAGAGTCGCCGGCGAAGTCTATGCCCTCCCAGAAGCTCGCCGCGCCGAGCAGGACGGATTGGGGATGTTGGACGAATCGCTCGGCTATCCGGCGCGGCGGGCCGTCGACGTCCTGCGCGAGCGTTTCTATGCCGCGTTCGCTGAGCGTCTCGCGGATTTCAGACGCGGCGGCGCGCAGCGATGCATGCGAGGTGAACAGCGCCATGGAGCGTCCGCCGGCGGCGATGGCGGCGTCCGCGATGATGCGGCTGGCGGCGGCGGCGAAATCGGGCGAGCGCGGCTCCGGCATGTTCGGCGGGACGTATATCAGGGCGGATTCGTAGAAGTCGAACGGCGAGCCGAGCGCGAGCCGGCGCGAGTCGGCGAATCCGAGACGCTCCGTCACGTGGTCGAACGAGCCGCCGGCGGCGAGCGTGGCGCTGGTCATCACCACCGCCTTCTTGTCGGCGTAGAGGTTTTCGCGCAACAACTCGCCGACATGCAGCGGCGCGGCGTTGATGAGGATTTCGGACGAGTTGGGCGGGCGCGTCGCCCAGTAGATGGCGTTTTCGGACGGGTCGGCGACGAATTCGCCCACGCGCCCGCGCAGGGCGGCGACGGAGTCGCGGACGGCGGCGAGGTCGGACGCGAGCGCGGCGGCGCGCGGGGCGGAATCCGGGTCGGCGTCCTCGTCCGGCTCGACGGCGGCGATTAGCGCGTCAAGCGCGCGCAGGGCGTCCGCCATGAGAATGTCGTAGTTCCGCCATTCGGATTCGAGCTCTTCCCAAGCGGGCGCGGCGCGCTCTTTGTCGGTGGCGCGGGCGTCCGTCGGGAAGGCGGCGGGCTGTCGGCGGCGGCTTCCCGACAGCGCCGGCAGCGCGGCGGGGAGCGACGTTCCGAGAAGCCGCGCCATCTCCTCGCGCATCTTGGGCGCCAGGTCGCGGATGGCGGCGATTCCCCGCCCCGCCGATTCGGTCTTGTCAGGGGCGAAGGCGGAGATTTCGGCGGTCGCCTGGTTCAGCAATCCGCGATCTCCGCCCAACTCGGCTAGGATTTCGTCCAGGTCGGACGGCGCGGCGCGCCAACCCAGCTGGTCGGTGGCGACGCTCTCTAGGTTGTGCGCTTCGTCAATTATGAGAATGTCGGCTTCGGGTATGGCGCTGCCCTCGCCGGCGGCTTGGGACATCAGCAGGGCGTGGTTGACGACCACAATGTGGGACGCCTGCGCCTTGTCGCGGGCGGCGCGGAGAAAGCAGGGGCCCCGCATGTCGGGGCAGTCGCGGGCGCGCTGGGCGGATACGCGGTTCCAGGCGGCGTAGCCGGCGGGGCTGCCGAGGTTGATTTCGGAGCGGTCGCCGGTTTCGGTGTCCGCCATCCAGAGCGAGGTTTTGGCGATTACGCGGGCTTGGTCGGCGTCCAGATCGGCGGATTCCCTCATGCGCCGCCAGCGCTTGCGGCAGAGGTAGTTCGCCCTGCCCTTCAGTTGGCAGAATCGCAGCTTTTCGCCCAGTTCGGGATGCGTCTCGGCGAGCGCGGCTTGTAGCGCGGGCAGGTCTTTGCTTATCAACTGCTCCTGCAGATTGATGGTGTTGGTGGATACGATTACGCGCCTGTCGTTGGCGGCGGCGTAGAGGGCGGCGGGCAGAAGGTAGGCGAGGGATTTGCCGACGCCGGTGCCGGCTTCGACGATGAGGCGCGCGCCGTCGTTGACCGCTTCGGCGATGGCTTGCGCCATGTCAATCTGCTGGGGGCGCTCTTCAAAGGCGGGGACGGTCTGGGCGAACGCGCCGCCGGCGGATAGGGCGCGGGCGACTTCGGCGGCGTCCACCGGCGTTTGGTCGTCGGATGCGCGCAGCGGTCTGGGCTGCGCCAGGCGCGCGGCGAGGGCGCGGGCGTAGTCGACGGGGGACGCGGTCGCGTACAGCGCCGAGCGCGGCGGGGCGAAATCCTCCGCGGAATCAAGCAGCGCGGCGGCGTCCCAGCCGGAGCGGGCGGCGAGGCGGCGCATCTCATCGAGCGCGGCGGGGTCGAGCCGGGCGAAGTCGGCGATGAGGGCTAGAAAGAGGTCTTTGGTCGCGCGGGCGTCGTCGAGGGCGCGGTGCGGGCGCGGGTTGGCGACCGATTCGGCGCGGGTCAGATGCTCAAGCGAGTAAGACAGCGCGCTCGGACGGGCGAGATAGGCGAGGTCGCGGGTGTCGATTGCGGGCTGGTCTATGCGAAATCCGGCGGCGCGCAGGAAGCCGAAGTCGAACGGGGCGTTGTGGGCGATGAGCGTCGCGCCGTCGATGAAGCGCGCGAGATCGTCGGCGAGGTCGTCGAAATCGGGGGCGTTGTCGACTTCGCTCTGGGCGATGCCGGTGAGCTGGCGGATGAAGCGGGGAAGCCGCCGTCCGGGGTTGACCATGGACTGGTACTCGGCGATTTCGCCGCGCGCGCCGAAGCGAACCGCGCCCACCTCGATGATGGCGTCGGAGCGGTTGGATAGCCCAGTGGTTTCAAGGTCGAGCGCGACCCATTCGCGCAAGCCAGCGAGAGAGGGGTTGATGGGAGACGCCTCCTGCGGTTCGGAACGGTCAAAAGACAGATGTTCGTTTGATTATAGCACAAAGGCGGGCGGCGGCTAGGCGCTCTTGGTTGGACTTGTTCGCGGTTTTGGGCTAAGATAAGGCTATGACGAACATGAACGCGGGGCGGATTCCGGATTGGGACGGAGACGGCGTGATTCCTCCCATGGATCCGCGCGACCCCGCTTCGTTCAACAGGTCGCCGTATCAGGCGCCTCTGGTCGACGTCGTGGAACGGTTCGGCGGCTAGGCGCGGGCTGATGTCCGGGTTGCTGGGCTTTCGCGCCGCGCTGCACGGGGCGGGAGGGGCTTTCAGTGGATAGACGGCAGTTTCGTGGAGAACGCCGAGTTTTCGCGGGGGCGGGCGCCTGGGGATATTGACGTAGTTACGTTCTACTACGTGCCGGAGGGGCATACGCGGGAGAGCCTTGCCCGCGCTTTTCCCGGCGCGTTCGACAAAATCGCCGCTAAACGGAATTTCAGCGTTGATTCGTACTTCGTCGGGCTGAATCAAACCGATGCGAAGATAGTCGTTAACCACACGGCGTATTGGTATAGCGTTTGGTCGCATACCAAAGACCGCCTTCGGTGGAAGGGGTTTGTAGAGGTGGATTTGGACCCGCGCGAGGATGAATCCGCGAGAGCGGCGCTTGACCGAATGAGCGGCGAAGACGGAGGTCTTCAGTGAATATCCACGAATACCGCTTCCTGCTGTCGGAAGTCGGAACGCTGAATGCTCTGATTGCCCGAATCCCCCACGACCATGTCATTGAGCGGATGGGCTTCGAGCATCGCCTGCGGCAGGTGGAGGGCGAGCTGAAGGCGTATGAGGGCTATTCGCCCGAAGTGGTGGAGGCGCGGCTGACTTTTCGGGGGAAGCCGGTCTCGGGTTCTCGGGGCGGGTCCGCGAACTTCTTGTCGAACGTCACCAAGAGGTTCGCCACCGCAATCCACTACATAGGCGCTAGCCAGAAGTACGTGAATCTGAATCCGTCGGGAGCCGTGCGCGACAAGAAGGACTACGAGTTGATGATCACGGATACCGCGATAGGGTCTTTCGGATTCCGCGTTGAGGAAGCGTCTCTGCGACCGTCTTTGCTGGATGAGCCTACGCCGGTCGAGCGCGCCATCGGCGGGTTCAAAACGATCTTGGAGGCGTCCGTTGGAAGCGACTCTCAACTAGCCGAAGCAATAGGCGACGCCGACATCCGCGCAATAAATGCGGTGCGGGATTTCCTCAACGACGTAGCCAAAGAAGACGCGGTTTGCGCTCTGGAGTTCAAGGGGGATGAATTCAGATTCATAGATGCGCTCCAAGTCAAGCGCAGTAGAGACAGGCTAGACCGAGACAACGTTCAGGAAGGTGAGGTCAAATTCTCGGGACGGTTTCAGGGATTTTTGCCCAGGAGCCATCGCGCCGAGTTTCTGATAGAGGCGACGGACGACGCGTCTTTTAGCGAACATGTAGGAGAGGTAATCAACTGCCCAGTCATCCCTTCGCCAAATGACGCCGACATCAATTCCGTTCTCAATCAGACAGTTCAAGTGGACTCTCGCGCCCGGCGCGTGGGCGCGGCGCGGCCCCGCTTTGTAATACTGGACTGGCGGCAGTTGGCGAGTTAGGCTCTCGCAAACTATGCGGCGTTAGCCTATGCCATAGGAACGCAATCTGGAGTTCCGCATGAGCGTCTGCGAGTTCTCGGACACCGACGAGGTTCGCCTAAGCGCGGACAGATTGGGGCGGGAGTGTTCAGGGGCTTTCAGTGGATTAACGGCAGTTTCGTGGAGAACGTCGAGATGTCGAGGGGACGCGCGCCGGGGGATGTTGACGTGGTGACGTTCTTCCATGCGCCGGAGGGATATACTGAAGAGAGTTTCGCCGCCACCTATCCGGATTTCTTCAATCCGTCCGCCATGAAGTGGGATTTTGGGGTTGACGCCTATCTCGCGGCGGTGAATTTGAACGATTGGGAGACGATTGCGAGGCGCGCCGCGTATTGGCATGATGTTTGGTCGCACACCCGCGACGGCGGACGCAAGGGCTATCTGCAAGTGGATTTGGACCCGCGCGAAGATGAATCCGCGAGAGCGGCGCTCGCCGGGATGAGCGGCGAAGACGGAGGTTTGACGTGAATATCCACGAATACCGCTTCCTGCTGTCGGACCGCGCGACGCTCAAGGGGCTGATCGCCGAAACCCGCCCGGATGAAGTCATCACCCGGATGGGCTTCGAGCATCGCCTTCATCAGGTGGAGGAAGAGCTGAAAGCGTACGCCGGGCGCTCGCCGGAGGTGGTTCAGGCGCGGCTGACTTTTCGGGGGAAGCCGGTTTCGCGCGGGCGCGGCATGTCGGCGCGGTTCTTCAGCGAGACGCTGGCGAACTTCGCGGACGCTACGCGGCGCGTCGGGGCGAGCGGCGGGCGGAAGGCGGCGGCGTCCGACGGCGACGGCGCTCCGACGGCGAAGGACTGCGATCTGTTGCTCGTCGGGACGCTTCACGGGTCGTTCGGGTTCGTCGTGGAGGACGCGTCGGGAATCCCCGCGATGGAGGGCGAGGATACTCCGGTCGGGGAAGCAATCGGGCGAGTGAAGGCGATTTTGGAGGCGTCCCAAGAGGGCGGCGAGCGGCTGGCGGCGGCGATAGCCGGGGTCGACGCGCCGGCGCTGAAGGCGGCGGCGAAGTTTCTGCGCGTCGCGGCGGACGGCGGCGCGGCGCTCTCGCTGGAGTTCCGCATGAGCGTCTGCGAGTTCGCGGACGCCGACGCGGTTAGGCTAGGCGCGGAGCGGCTGGAGAAGGCGGCGGCGGAGCCGCGGACGGCGTGACCGCACGGCGCGCCAAACCCGCGCGCGCAAGGCGGCGATAGGGGGAACGGGCGTCGCGCGGGGGAATGTCGGCGCATCCCACCGCGCGAAACCCGCCCCCTGATTGGGGTCTAGAGGTTTCTGACCACCCCCACGACCTTCCCGCGAACGGAGACGTTCTTCGCCGGGACTTTGATCGGCTCCATCGTCGCGTTTTCGGGTTGCAGGCGCACTACGTCGCCTTCCATGTAAAAGCGCTTGAGGGTGGTCTCTTCCGAGTCGTCGAGCCAGGCCGCCACCATGTCGCCGTCCCGCGCTTCGTTGGCTGGTTCGAGTATCACCAGGTCGCCGTCGGCCACGAGGGCGTCTATCATGGACGTCCCCTTGACGCGCAGGGCGAACAGGTTTTGCCTGTCTTGGGTGACCCCGGCGGTGAGGTCTATGGTGTCGTAGCTCTGCTCGGCGTAGGCGGGGGCGTCCGGGGCGAACAGCGGCTCGCCGGCGGCGATGCTGCCCATGATGGGGATTCTCACCACCTCGCGCTTCGAGCCGCGCAAGCCCTCGCCCACCAGCTCGATGCCGCGCGACACCTCGCGCTCGCGCTTCAGGTAGCCCATCTGCTGGAGCTTCTTCAGGTTGTAGTCCACCACCGACGTGGAGCTGACGTCGCAGCCGGTCTGTATGTCGCGGACCGTCGGCGGGTACTGGCGGTCGTCCATGAAATCGCGGATGAACGCGAGCATCCGATCCTGCCGCTCCGATAGGGTATTCTTCATTTGATGCGCCTCCGTCGCTTGTCCGCTTGTCGCAGACTAATGTTCTTTGACAGAATATCAGAGCGAACGCGCCCGGTCAACCCCGAAAGAACGGCAGTTTGGCGCATTTGGACGCAAGAAAGGGCGGAAATCGCGGAATCCGGCGCGAACCGCCGTTTTTACGCTAATCGAGAGAATCGCCAAGTTGAAAACTTGTTCATTCAGGCGTCCAAGCGCGCCGTTGCCGACCGGCGCGAAACCGTCCGCCGCGCGCGGCTTGCCATGAGCGCCATTGCGGTTTATAATTCCCCCATGATGACCACAGCGACAACCGACATCCGCACAATTGAAGACTTGGTTCGAATTCTCGACGACAACCCCGAATGGCGGGACGCTCTCCGCGCTCGGCTGCTCACCCGCGAGTTGTTGGAGATGCCAAACGCGCTGGCGAAATTCGCCGAGGAGACGAGGCGCAGGTTCGACGAGACCAACGCCGAGGTCAACAGGCGGTTCGCCGAGGTCAACAGGCGGTTCGACCAGAACGACGCCGAGGTCAACAGGCGGTTCGACGAGACCAACAGGCGGTTCGACCAGAACGACGAACGGTTCGACCAGAACGACATCCGCTCCGACCGCACGGAGCGCATCCTTCAGCGTCTCCAGGACGACGTAGGCATCCTGAAAGCGGCGCATGCCAGGAACGTCGCCGCCAGAGATTACGGGTGGATGACCCGAGACATGGGGCTGACATCCGCGCGGATTCTGCCGGTGGATGAGGTGGACGAGTTCGCTCTGCGGCTGATGGACGACGGGGTTTCGAGAGGCGACGTTCAAAGCTTCCGAAACGCGGACATGCTCATCGAGGCGACGGACGCGCGGGGCGAGATTTGCTACGTCGCCGCGGAAGTCTCGTTCACTGTGGACGAGCGGGATACCCGCAGGGCGATGCGGAACGCGGAGTATCTCGCCAAACTCACAGGCAAGACCGCCCTCGCCGCCGTCGTCGGCGCGTCTTTTGACGACAGGGTCCGCGCCCTCATGGATTCCGGCGAAGTCCACTGGCATCCGTTCAGCGATAAAGACCTGCAGGTGGACTGAACGGCGCGCGGGCGGACGCGGGCTACGGCGTCCACATCCTGCCGAAGCGCCGAACGATGTCCCGGTTCAGTTCCGCGCCCAGCCCCGCGCCGGGGGGCAGGCGCAGACGACCGTTCTCCACGCGCTCGGCGGGGACGACGATTTCGCGCCGCCAGTCCGCTTCATAAACGGCGCGCTCCAGCGGCATAGCGCCGCCGACCGCCGCCGTCGCGTGGGCGCTGGCGATTAGCGATACGGGGCCGGACGGGCAGTGCATGGAGAAGCCCCCGCCGCGCGCCAGCGCCGAGCGACCGATTTTCACGGCTTCCGCCGCGCCGCCACAGTGCTTCACGTCCGGCATGACTATCGAAACCGCTTCCGAAGCCAGCAACTCATTGAACAGCTCCGCGCCGTAGCCGGATTCGCCGCCGGCGACCGGAATCGGCGACCAGCGGGCTATCTCCGCGAGATCGGCGGCGTCCGACGTGGGCTGAACCGGCTCCTCGAACCAGGCCACGTCGAGTTTCGCCAGCTCTTCCGCCACCAGCGGCGCGGTGTCGCGCTCGAAGCGGCTGTGGCAGTCCACCAGAACGCGGGCGCCGCGCCCGACGGCGTCCCGAACCGCCCGGACGCGGGCTAAGCCCGGCGCGGCGTCCGCCAGTATCCGGCTTGGGGAAGACGGCGGGCGGACTTCGTCGAACGGAGCGCACTTGAACGTTCGGAATCCGTCGCGCGCCGCCCGCTCCGCGACGCGCGCGAAATCCGCAGGCGTTCGGTCGGATGCGAACAGGCAGCGGTTTATGTTGGCGTAGAGTTCTACCCCGTCGTCGGGCGGCGGCGCGCCTCCGAGAAAGACGCTTAGGCTTTCGCCCGCCCGCGACGCGCTCAGTTGGGAGATTGCCGTTCGGATCCCGCTCACGGCGGTCGCCTCGACGCGGTCCGAACGCAATTCCGACTGGCTTACGCCGAGCAGGGCTTCGATTTGCGATTCGTCCGAGACGTCTTCCCCGGCGAGCGCCGAGACCATGCCGGACACGGCGTCCGCCGCCCGCCGCGATTCGCCGCCGAGCGTTATCTCGGCGACGGTCGAAGTCCCCTCGCCGTCCGAGAAGACGGCGAACGTCCACGTCGTGTTGGGCGTGACCGCGACGGAGGCGAATTCTTCGAGAGCGAGTTTCATCGTTCGCCGTCCCCCCTTTTACAGTTCGGCGAGAAGGCGCAGTGTGCGGTCTTCGGTCGCCCGCGGGTCGTCGCCCGCCGGTATGGGCGTCGCCAGCAGCTCGGTCGCCCCCCACTCGAACAGCGTTCGGATTCGGCTCGCCACGGCGTCCTCGTCGCCGGCTATGAGGACTTCGTCCAGCATGTCGTTCGTCCAGCCGGAGCTTGGCGTGTCGGCGTAGCCGGCTTGGGCGAACATGTTGGCGTAGAACGGGTTGGCGGGGAAGTAGCCCAGCCGCGCGCGGACGCCGTCCCGCGCGGCGTCAATGTCTTCGGTGACGCATACCGGCGCGTGGGCTATCAGCGGCGGCGCGGGGCGCCCGGCGTTTTCGGCGCCGCGCCGGAGCGCGGGGAGCGCCTGGTCGCGCAGGTAGAAGTGGGGGCATACCCAGCTTATCGCGCCGTCCGCCAGTTCGCCGCATGTCTCGAACGCGCCCGTTCGGAGCGCGGACGCCATTATGGGAACGTCCGCCGCCGGCGCGGACAGCGAGGCGCTGGCGGAGTACCATCGCCCCTGAAATTCCGCCGCGCCCGTGTGGAGCAGCGAACGGAGTATCTGAAGATACTCGCGCAGGTGTCCGATGGGCGCTCGGAAGTCCGCGCCGTACACGCTTATCATGGTCGCGCGGTGGCTTGGGCCGACGCCGAGCCTGAACCGCCCCGGCGCGAGGTCGGCGATGACTTGCGCCTGCTGGGCGAGCGTGACGGGGTGGCGCGACCACGTCTGCACGATGGAAGTTCCGAGCGCGACGCGCTCCGTGGTCGCCGCCGCCGCCGCGAGAATGGACATCGCCTCGCCGCCGCCGCCGCCCGAAGTGAGCCAAGCCGCGCTCACGCCCATCTCGTCCAGGCGCGAAATGTAAGCCGCGCCCTCGCGCGCGTTCGCCGCCGTCACCGACACGCCGACAATGTTGTTTTCGCTCATGGGAATGTAGCCTCCGAAAGTTCTCAGGGTTTGGTTGCACTGTACAGCGGAACGCGGCGCGCGTCCAGTCCGCGCCGGCTAGCCGCCGCCTTCGTCCTCGTCCGCTTGCGGCGGCAGGGTGAGGAGCGCCACTTCCATGACGCGGACGACCCCTTCGCGGGTGAGCATCCCGACGGGCTTGCCGCCTTCCATCACCACCAGTTGCCGGACGTCGCGGTTGGCGAGCATGTCCAAGCCGTCCTCCAGCGGCGCGTCCGGCTCTAGTGTTATCAGGTCGGGCGCGCGGGTCATTATTTCGGACACCCATCGCATGGGGCGCTGCTCTTGCGGCACGCGGGTCACGTCCGCGAGCGTCACCAAGCCCTGCAGTGTGTCGCCGAGCGTCACCAGGTAGGCGCGCTGGAGGTGGGCGGCGGCGTGGTCTTCCAAAAGGCTTTGGACGGTCGTTCCGGGGCGGACGGCGCGGACGCCCTCATCCATCGCCTCGCGCACTTTGCGCCCGGTGACGATTTTGCGCTCGCCGTCCCCCGTTATCCGCCGCAAGTCGGAGGACGCGGACTGGATGAACCACCCGGTGAAAATCATCCAAGCGCCGACGGGGGCTTCGACGGCGAACACGAAAGCTATGCCGGCCGCCATGAGTCCGAAGCCCAGCCCGGAGCCGGACGCGCTCGCGAGGCGCGCGCCCCGCTCGGCGTCGCCGGTCGCTTTCCACATCAGCGCCCGCAGGACATGCCCGCCGTCCAGCGGGAAGGCGGGGAGCAGGTTGATTAGCCCGATTGCCAGGTTGACCAGCGCGAGGTACTCCAGCGCGGCGGCGGCGGGCTCCGAAAAGCGGCGCGCGGCTAGGTAGAGCGCGCCGTATATGGCGAACAGCGCGCCGCTGGCTATGAGCCCCGCCGCCGAGATCCGCAGGTCTTCGGCGGGGTTTTTCGGCGCGCGGGACAAGTCGCAGAAGCCGCCGATGAAGAACAGCGTCATGCCGCGCGGCAAAATGCGGCATCGAAGCGCCGCGAGGGAGCGCGCCAACTCGCGAATCATCACGCAGAAGAACAGCGCCGGGCTGGCGATTATCGCCGCCACCCAGCACAGGCGCGCGCTCCAGTCCGGGTATCGGCTGGGAAAGTAGAACTCCGCCAGCGTCCACGCCGCCAGCGCGAGAATGAACGCCCAAGAGAAATGCGCGCGGACTGTTATGCCGCTCGCCGTGAAAATCCGGAACGCGCCAGACAAATCCCGCTCCTTGTTCGCCCTTCTTAAGGAATCAGCCAGCCGCGCGCGGCGCGGCGCAACTCGGCGCGGAAGTCGGGATGCGCCACCCCTATCAGCGCCTCCGCGCGCTCGCGGTGGTTCTTGCCCAGCAGCGGCGCGATTCCGTACTCCGTCACTATGGTGTCCGCCCAGAAATGCGGCATGGTGACCATCTCACCCGATTCCAGGCGCGGGACGATGCGCGACACGGCGCCGCCGAGCGCCGTCGAGTACAGCAGGGTTATCGCCCTGCCGCCTTCCGAATACAGCGCCCCCAGATGCGCGTCCGGCTGCCCGCCGATGCCGTTGTACATGCGCCCGCCGAACACGCTCTCGGACGCTATCTGACCGCGCAAATCCACCGACAGCGCGTTGTTGATTCCGTGCTGCCGCCGGTTGCGCGCTATCACAAGCGGGTTCAGCGTGTACTCCGGCGAGTACAGCTCGAATGTCGGGTTGTCGTCTATGATTTCAATGTCTTCGTCGCTCGCGCCGCTCCAAGAAGTGGCTACCGCCCGCCCCTTGTGAATGGTCTTGCGCGCGCCGTTGATGACGCCCGCTTCGACCAGTTTGGCGACGCCGGGGACGGTCAGCTCCGAGTGCAGCCCCAGATCGATCTTGTCGTCGAAAGTCCCCGCGCGCGGCAGGTATGAGGACGGCCTGCCGACGCCTATCTGCACGGTCGCGCCGTCGGGGATGAGCGATTTCACGTTGTCGGCTATCGCTTGCGTTTCGGCGGAGGGCGCGTCCAATCCCAGCTGGGTTGTCAGCCGCGCCAGGTCGATGTCGGCGAACTGCGGCGCGAGCGGGGTCAGCCGGCTGGGGTTCACCCGCGCGATGATGGACTCAAGCGCGGCGCGGCGGTCGGCGTCCGGCAGGTCGGCGACGGCGGCGAGCAAGGCGTCGCGGTCGCCGGCGGACGCGGGGGATTCCGCCAGCCGGTCGATGTCGCCGGCGCGGACGACCACGTCGCCATAGACGCGCGCCAGCGCCGGGTTGACTTCCGCCGCCGCCTTCCGCGCGCGCTTGACGAATCCGCGCTTGTGCCAAGACTGCGGACCGAAAGTCATCTGCCCGCGCCGATTCGGGCGCGATACGACGACCAGCGCCACGTCGACGGGCTTCGCCTCAAGCGGGCGCTCGTCGTTCGCCTTGAAAGTGAGCGAAAACGCCAGCGGCGAATAGGGCGCGCGCCCTTCGTTTTCGTAAGGGCGTCCGTGCGGGCCGATGAAGTTTTCTATCTCAACGTTCCACCCCGCCTCCAGAAACGGCGCGAGGTCGAATTGCGGAACGGAGACGCAAAGAGACGCGCCCTTGATGTCCCGCGCGCGCTCGGCAAGCGCCCGAATGAGCGCCAACGGCTGCTCGGACAGCGGCACGACGACGCGGTCGCCGTCATCGACGATGGAGACGGCGTCTTCCGGGGAGCCGAGCTTGTCGGCGTATGTTTGTTGCCAGGTCATCATCCCACCTACCGCCAGCGCATGTTTCTAACGGCGTCTTCGACGCGCAAGACCGCCAACTGTATCTGCTCAAGATTGGCGGCTACTTGCGATATGGTGTCCAAGTCTATGCTGCCGATGGCGGTTTCGGCGGCTTGGATATGATTTATGACTTGGTTGAAGTAGCCTCCGATTTCCGAACATTCCTTGCCCAGCGAGTATCTATCGTTGAGTTGGAAGTCTCTAACCAATTCAGCCATGCCCTGGGCTTTGTCAACCGCAAGCGAGTTGACCCTCTCAAGTTCGGGACGCGCGGACAGCAGGTCTGCCAATGTCATAGACAGGTTGATTCCCCGAATGGTCTCCAACGCCTTCTCGAAAGGCGCTTTGATGTCCAACGCCTCGAACCTTTCGAAGAATTCGTCGAGAATCGGCGCAACTATTTCGCTGGGCAGATGTCCGCGCCGCTGGAATTGGAAGAAACTGTTTACGTCCAGATGCCCGGAGACGCTGAAGCTGGCGGTCGCCAACGCTCTGCGAGCGCAAACGTATTCGGCTTGGAACGAATTGCCCGGGAGCAACGGGCTTGCCGAGTCTCGTCCCCTATTGCGATTGACGTTGTATGCGTGTATCTGGACGGATTCGAAACTGACAGTCGGCATCCCCTCGCCCGCCAGGGCGGTGTTGGACACTTCTACCGTGATGATCGCGTTGTCGTTTTCGTCTATCGCCACCGACGTGTTCAGCGTCAGATGCGAGTGGAGACGCCGCCAGAAGCCGGATGATGGGGACGAGATTTCGTCCACCGCGTAATCTTCGCCCGCGTCGTCCGCGTCCGTGATTGGTCGGTCGTCCATGTCGTCGTCCTCGCTGGCGCTTGTCGGTTCTGTCGCTAGGTGGCGGGTTAGCCTGTCCACTTCCAGCGCCTCCGCTTGGCGCAGGGACGCCAGCAGGCTTCTCATGGCGCGGACGGCGCTCATCGTCTTGGCGGGCTGCATCTCTTGGACGTGCGCCCACTCGTTCCGCATCCGCGCCACGCGGGTGAATTGGGCGAACGCCGAGCGCGAGTCCGCGAACAAGTCCGAGAAGGCGGCGGCGTAGCGGCGGCTGACTATTCTGCCGAAGTACAGCGAATCCAAGCGCGACTCGAGGTCGGCGGTCGGCTCGCGCTCCAGCGCCGTCTCGACGTTTCGCCGCTGGTCGTCCGAAAGCGCGGCGAGCGCCCCTTCGCTCCACCAAGCCCCGCCATACGCGCTTTCCAAGCGCTCCCGCAGGGCGCGGCGGACGCCCCGGACATAGAGCCGGTGGCACTGCGTGAAAAGCAGATACGGGTCTTCGGTCGTCAACGCGCCGTTCATGTTCGCCTTCCCCCTAAATCGGCGGCTTGCGCCAGCCGCCGAGCGCCGTTTCCAGATGGGACGCCGCCGCCAATGATGCGTCTTCGCGCCAGGGGCGGGCGATTATTTGGACGCCTATCGGCAAGCCTTCCGGCGACGTTCCGCATCTCACCACCGTTCCGGGCCAGCCGGTGAGGTTGTAGGGGCCGGTGAACGAGGCGTTGCGGTTTTCCGCCTTGAATGTGCCGCCGTGCGGCGGGGCGGGGAAGGCGGTGGTCGGGCAGATTATCAGGTCATAGCCGCGCATGAAGCCCAGCATGTCGGATCGGTATCGGTCGAGGTCTTCCAGCGCCTTCGTGAAATCGCCGGTCGGGAGCGGCTCCGCCTCGTCGAAGCGGCTTAGCAGGATGGGCGAGATTTCGGTCGTCCCCGCTTTGGCGAGCAGGCGGCGCGTCCCCGCGCGTCCGTCGGCCCCGCCGATTCGCCGCGTGATGTCCGCGACGCGGCTGAGCGCGGACGGGGCGTCTTCCTCCACAGAGGCGACGACGCCCTCCAGCGCGCGGGCGGCGGCGATGACGGCGTCTTTGGTCTCCGGAGTCGGGTCGTTGAATCCGTCCGCCGAGGTGTGGAAGGCGATTCGCAGCTTGCCCAAATCGACGTCCGCCGGGTCGCCGAGCGGCATGGGGACTATGGCGGGGTCTGTCCAATCGGGCCCGGAGATTATCGGCAGGGTGAGGATGAGGTCTTCCACGAACCGCGCCATCGGCCCGTTTTGGGTGTACGAGTCGGTCGCGCCCAGCGCGTAGTCGATGATATGCCCCGTTCGCGGGACGCGCCCGGAGTTGGGCTTGATGCCGGCGATTCCGCTGTAGTGGGCGGGCATGCGGACGCTGCCGCCGGTGTCGCTGCCGATGTCGAGCGGGGAGCCGCCAGCGCAGATTATCGCCGCCGCGCCGCCGCTGGAGCCGCCCGGCGTCCGCGAAATATCGAACGGGTTGTTGGTGCGCCCGTAAACGATGTTGTCGGTTTCGCCCGCCATCGTCAGCTCCGGCGTGTTGGTCTTGCCGAGCAGAATGGCGCCCGCGCCCCGCAGCCGCGCCGTCACCGTCGCGTCGGCGTCCGGGACGAACCCCGCGCGCCCGGAAGTGCCGCCAGTGGTGACGACGCCCTCCGTATCCAGCGAATCCTTGAGCGTGATGGGGACGCCGTGCAGGGCGCCGAGCGACTCCCCGCGCGCCGCCGCCGCGTCCGCCGCCCGCGCCTCGTCCAAAGCGCGCTCGGCGCAGAGTTGGACGACGGCGTTCAGCGCGCCGTTGACCTCATCAATCCGCGCCAAATGCGCCTCGACGACCTCAACCGCCGAAACGCGCTTCTCCCGTATTGCGGCGGCGATGGATTTGGCGGATGCGTAGATGATGCTGGGGTCTGGCATGGGGTTTCTCCGGGGGTTAGTTGCTAGTGGCTAGTGGGCGGTTGCCGCGCCCGATTTCTGCCCCCGTCATTCCCGCGAAAGCGGGAATCCAGAAGGCGGCGGATGGCAAAGACGAGCCGAAACCCGCCGTTAGCGAGGTATGTCAACGCGCCCTAGTTGTTAGCGGCGCGGTTGTTGTTTGGCTATGGGTGGATAGTCAAATTTCACCGCTGTGCCGTAGGCTGTGTATTCTATCGTATGGTCTGTTGCGGAGGATTCAAAGATTCCGCCGGAGAGTCCCCCGGATTGCGAGTGCATGATGACGCTATCGAAACGTATCCCGACCACAGCGTCCGCGCCCTTTCGCTTGGCGTTTTCGTTCATGCAATCAAGCGCGAATTCGCGCGCCGCAACAACCATTGCGGAAGATGTTTTAACTTCCTCCCAGTCCACAACTGCTACACCCATCACCACGCCGAGAACTCGCCAGTTATCTCCCGGAGCGTCGATTGTTGCATTGCTAATTGCCGCCATCCGTAAACCTCCAGTTTCAACTCGCCCCATTAGACTACCGCAATTCCCCCCAACTTCCAACTCTGCGCCCCTCTGCGTCTTCGCGCCTCTGCGTCCCCCATTCCTCCAACTAAACCACGTCCAGCGCCATCATATCCGCGAAAGTCTCGCGGCGGCGGATTAGGCGCGCTTCGCCATCCGACGCGATTATTATGGCGGGGCGTCCGTTCAGGTTGTAGTTGCTCGCCATCGACGGGGCGTATGCGCCGGACGCCGGAATCGCTATCACGTCCCCCGCTTCCAAGATAGGCATTTCAATGTCGCGCACCAGCACGTCGCCCGATTCGCAGTACTTCCCCGCCAGCGTGACCGTCTCCGCCGGGGCGTCCGACATGCGGGACGCGGCGACCGCTTCGTACTCCGAGCCGTAGAGCGCCGGGCGTATGTTGTCGCCCATGCCGCCGTCCAGCGACACGTATTTGCGGACGGTCGGGATTGTCTTTATCGCGCCGACGGTGTACAGCGCCACCCCCGCGCGCCCGACTATGGAGCGCCCCGGCTCCACGATGAGCTTCGGCTCGCCGAAACCCAAATCATCGCAGCGCCGCCTGAACGCCGATACGATGACTTCCGCGTAATCCTCGATGGACGGCGGCAGCTGGTCGCGGACGTAGCCGATTGCGAACCCTCCGCCGGGGCTGAACTCGCGCATGTTCAACCCTTCATCCTTGAATTGCGCCAGATAGGTTAGAACGGTGTCTATGGCGATGGCGTAAGGCTCCAGCTCGAAAATCGGCGAACCCAGATGGAAGTGCAGCCCGACGAGGTCGAGATTCGGCGCGGCGAGCGCTTGGTGAATCGCCGTCGTAGAGTCGCCCGTCTCGATGGAAAAGCCGAACTTGCTGTCGAGTATGCCGGTGGTCGTGGCGGCGTGGGTGTGCGGGTCGACGCTCGGCGACAATCGGAGCAGAATGTCCTGAACCGCGCCGCGCCGCTTGGCGATGGAATCCAACAGCGCCAGTTCGTAGAAGCTGTCGACGACGACGCGCCCGCAGCCGACGTCCATGGCGTACTCCAGCTCGTCGGGCGTCTTGTTGTTGCCGTGGAAATAGACGTTTGCCATGTCGACGCCGGCGGCATGCGCCACCGCCAGCTCGCCGCCGGATACGACGTCCAGCCCCAGCCCTTCCTCCGCCGCAAGCCGCGCGATGGCGGCGTTGACGAACGCTTTGGATGCGTACACAACCCCGCTGTTGGGGTAGCGCGACCCGAAGGCGTCCGCGAACCCTCGGCACATGCCGCGCAAAGTGGCGTCGTCGAAGACCAGCAGCGGCGTCCCGAACTCGCGCGCCAACTCGACGGAGTCGCAGCCGCCGATGGTCAGCCGGTCAAGCGCGTTGACGCCGGCGGTGAAGGGGAATAGGGATTTGTTGTCGAAAGGCATTTCGGCTCCGGGTGGTTGGGGTTTTACAGGCTAAGTATGAGTCTCACACCCGTGTCTATTTGCGCCATGACGCCGCTAGGCAGACTTCCAACTCTCTCTAGGAACTGGTCTTTGTCTATGGCGAGTATCTGGGACACGTTCACGACCGAGTCTCTGGTAAGCCCCGATACGGCGCTAGGAACCAGAACGTTGCCAGGGGCGTCCGCTCGCCACAGGTTGGAAGTCATGGATACGATTATGACGGTGCTGATGGCGCTCTGGTTGAACCTGTCACCTTGCAGAACGACAACGGGGTGTGTGTAACCCGGTTCCGAACCGATGGGGGGCGGCAACCAAGCCCACCAAATCTCGCCCCGCCGATACATTCTACCAGTCCTCCCTCGGCAACGCCGCCAATTGCGCCCTCATCAGGGCGGGCGGGATGGAAGAATCCCTGCCGGCGTAAACTTTGTTCAGCGCCTCGGTGATCTTCTCATCGCCAAGCGCCTCCCAGTCCACCACTTCCGAACTGGAATCCGCCGGGGTCTTGGCGCGCGCCTCATCCGCCGGCTCGATGACGATGCGCCCGTCTATCGCGAAGACGTTCACGCGGTCGCCGACGCCAATCCGCGCCTCTTTGAGAACGGAGACGTCGAATCGGATTGTCTGGTCGTCCTCCAACTTCTGAACTGTGGCGAGCATATCGCCCCTCCTAAATCGCTTTCGCGTCCCCGCGCCGAATCGCGGACAGAACCAGTATAGCCCAATTCGGCGGCGGTGTGGAATACGCCGAGCGCTTGACATCGGCGCGCGGAATCGCAAACATACCGGCGGCGAACCCGTTATCAGGAGGCGAACATGGCGCGGCGAACGGCGATATACGATTACGACTACCCGATTGTCCCCCGCAAATGCGACGCGTCGGGCAGACCCAAGAACATATACCCCAGCGCGGCGGACGCCCGACAAGCGGCGCTGATGGCGCGCTACGACTACGGCGCGGAGGTCGAACCGTACCAAGACCCGATCTGCGGCCACTGGCATCTGACCAGCAAGGGGCAGGGGTAGGATGGCGGAATCGCGCCGGTCCGATGAAAATGCGCCGTCATGCGCCTTGCGCGGTCCGATGGAACGCTGTTAGGATAGCAGTTCTAAGGAGCGTGGCGATTCATGGACTGGCTAGACACAATCATGCGCGGCGACTGCGAAACCGAGCTGAGGCGGATTCCGGACGATTCGGTCGACTTGGTTTTCACCTCGCCGCCCTACGCCGACCAGCGCAAGAACACATACGGCGGCGTCAAGCCCGATGAGTATGTGGACTGGTTCATGCCCAAGGCGGAGCAGATCCGCCGAACGCTGAAGCCGTCGGGGACTTTCGTGCTGAACATCAAAGAGCGCGTCGTCAACGGCGAGCGGCACACCTACGTGCTGGAGCTCATCATGGAGATGCGGCGCGCGGGCTGGCTGTGGACGGAAGAATTCATGTGGCACAAGAAGAATTCCTACCCCGGCAAGTGGCCCAACCGCTTCCGCGACAATTGGGAGCGGCTGCTGCAGTTCAACAAGCGGCGCAAGTTCGAGATGCACCAGGAAGAGGTGATGGTTCCGGTCGGCGGCTGGGCGGAGCGCCGACTAGCCAAACTCAGCGAAACCGACAAGATTCGGGACGAATCCCGCGTCGGCAGCGGATTCGGCAAGAACATATCCAACTGGCTCGGCAGGGACATGGTGTATCCGAACAACGTTCTGCACCTAGCCACCGAATCATCCAACAAGAGCCACAGCGCTGTATTCCCGGTCGCCTTGCCGTCTTGGTTCATCAAACTGTTCACCGCGCCGGGCGGGGTGGTTCTCGACCCGTTCATCGGGTCGGGAACGACAGCCGTCGCCGCCCTGACGCTCGGCAGGCGATTCGTGGGCATCGACATAAACGAGGAATACGTCAGGCTGTCGCAAGAGCGCCTGGCGAAAACCCAATCCAGACTGCCGGGCGTCGCCGAGCGAAACGCGCAATACTCGGCGGCGAGCGCGGCGGGAGACGACGCATGAGGCCGCTAGACATCGATTCGGTGCGCGAGTACGTGAACGAGAATATCGGCGAGTTCCACGAGGGACGCATAGACTCGATTCGCAACCTCGACATCGGGCAGATGCTGAAGAAGAATCCGTATCTGTACAGGGCGAAAAACGTCCTGACCGCCGCCGAGCTGGTGGCGGGGACTATGGACGCCTTCCTGTCGTCGTCCGAAGAGCAGCGATTCGGCATGTTCCTAGAGGGCTTGGCGCTGTTCGTGGCGCGGCAGACGACCGACGGATTCGACCCCGGAGAGCCGGGCGTGGATTTGGAATTCGCCAAGGACGGAATCTACTGGGTGGTTCAGATAAAATCGGGTCCCAACTGGGGCAACTCATCCCAACAGAATCAGTTGGAACGCGAACTGGCGGACAGGGTGCGCTTCTTGCGAGAAGAGAGTCCGGGCGATGACATTCGCGCAATGCTCGGCATATGCTACGGAAAAGTCCGGACGGCGCACCTCAGGGGGTACACGAAGATAGTCGGTCAAAACTTCTGGTACTTCATCAGCGAAAATCCCAACCTGTACAAAGAAATCGTAGAACCAATCGGGCTTCGCGCGAAAGAGGGCAACGAGTTGTACGAGCCCAACAAGGCGCAAGCCGCCAATCGCCTTGTCCGAGACTTCATAGCGGAGTACTGCGAACCGTCCGGGGCGATAGACTGGCCGAAGCTGATAGAAGCCACATGCGGGAATTACGACCTGCACAAGTTCGGCTTGGGCGAGTTTTTCGAGGATTAGTCCATCCGCCACTCCAAGCCTTCCATATCCGCGATGTCTTGGGCGGATTCCGACATGGCGAGTATCCGTTCAAGGTCGCCTTCCGCAAGTTCCGCGACTTCGCTTTCGGCGAGGGCTATCGCGTGAACCGTTATGCCCTGGTTGGTGAGCCAGGCGTAATCTCCCTCGCCTGCGATTGGCAGGCCGTCGCGAGCCGCCTCCACCACCGCCTCAACGCGAAAGATGTCGCCTTGCGCCAGTTCCAACAACTCCTCGGTTGTCAGCCCCATTTCGTACATGGTTTCGTTCTGTACGCTCTGCATTGGGTTGCCCTTTCGCTGATTCGCGCTAATTCGGTTGGCGCGGTTGGACGGACGCCCTAACCCGGCGGCCTCTTTATGATTTCCAGATTGGGAATCCCCTCGAAGTCGCCGTTGTCGGTGGCTAGCGGACACTCCAACTTAATCGCGGTGGCGGCTATCCATGCGTCCGCGGTTTTCAGCTCCCGCCCCGCTTTTATGCGTTCGCTGCGCAGGCGCGCGGAGATGTCCACTAGGTCGTCATCCGCCCATATGACCTGGTACTGCTCCATGTGGCGCTTCAGGTCGGCTATGCGTCTTCTGCCCCAACCCGCTTTGTGCGCGCCGAACAATTTTTCTTCCAGAGTTTGGAAAGATATTGCGGCGTGGAGTCCCCCAATTCGGCTTTCGTAGTACGAAGACCGGTAATCGGAGTTGTGGATTATTGATACGACGCTCGTATCAAGCACCACTCTTGGGATGTCGGGCGAAGTCATCAGCCCCTCCCCTCTTTTATCAAGCGCATGAACTCATCCACGTCGTACGGCTCGCTTGCCCGAATGACATTCTCGCTTCGGAATATCTTGGGGTTGGGGTTGTTTCGGAAGGCGTCGAAGTCGAACGGCTTGCCGCCGGTTCCAGTCCATTTTATGCTGTCGACGCGGACAGTCGTCCAGTCTCCGGCGTCGTTGAACTTGCCAACGCCGCTTACCTCGACGCGTCGGGTAGCCAGCCGAATCATCTCGGCGTCCAGTGATTCCTCGAATCTTAGGCGAATGAAGTCGTCGTCCGCGTACATGTGCAGTTGCGCCGTCCGCTCGACCCAGTTGACTTCTTTCAGCCAGCCGTACAGCGTCGCGCTCACAGGCTCGGAATCCGGATTGTCCGCGTGGGCGGCGCGTTTGATTTCCACGATGAGGCGGTCTTCGCCGTCGCCCAGCCAGACGCGGGTGTCCGCGGGGATGGAGCGGTGTACGCCACGCAGCCTTCTCGCCGCCTCGATGGGCAGGGACGAATCTTCATATCCGTCCCACCTCAGAAGCGCGTCTAGGGCGCGGGATGCGTATTCGCAATCGCCCGACGACGACGGTTCCAGCTCCAGCTCCGCGGCGAACGAGCCTTCGCCGATTGCGACCAGGCGCAGGGCGAGCTGGGCGTCCGCGGCGTCTTGGGACGGCTTCGCCGCGTTCGGGGCGGCGCGCGCGGCTAGGTCGTTCGCCGTTATCCTCGCCGCGTCCTGGATGGCGCTTAGCGTGGCGATTAGGCAGTCCACGCCGACGCCCTTCTTGTCCGAGTCCGCGCCCGCGAATGTCACAAACAGTTTTTTAGCCATCTCGCGACCTCCTAATCCGCAACCGTCCGCGCCGGCGGCGGCGCGCTTGCCCTTATTCGCTCTCGCTAGTTTATAATAGTCGGCGGCGGCGCGCCAAATCCCGCGCGCGCCGTTTCGGACCGCTCACTTCCCGCTAGGCGCACAAACGCATCCCGATACCATGACACGGCTCACCCAACTCACTCGGCGGATGGTCGAAGCGCCGTCCTTCGAGTACTTCATCATCGCGGTCATCCTGCTGAACGGGGCGTTGCTGGGCGTATTCACCTCGCCCTCGCTCAGCGAGCGGCACGGCGAATGGCTGCGGCTCGCGAATCAGGTGGCGCTGGGCGTCTTCATCGTCGAGGCGGCGCTCAAGATGTTCGCCGCCTCGCCGCGCGGGGCGGGCTACTTTCGGGACGGCTGGAATATCTTCGATTTCCTGGTGATAGTATTCGCGCTCATCCCGGCGACGGGGCAGTTCGCCATGATAGCGCGTCTGGCGCGGCTGCTGCGCGTCTTGCGTCTCATCTCCACAATCAAGGATTTGCGCCTCATCGTCGCCGCCCTTGTGCGCTCGATTCCCAGCGTGGGGCATGTGATGATGCTCATGGGCATCATCGTCTATATCTACGCGATAATGGGCTACCACCTGTTCCACGAGACCGACCCGGAAAGCTGGGGCAATCTCGGCTCGGCGACGCTGACGCTGTTCAACATAATCACGCTGGAGGGGTGGACGACCGTGATGTACGCGGCGATGGAGACGCATCCGCTGGCGTGGGTTTACTTCGTGAGCTTCGTCATCGTGGGGACGTTCGTGGTCATCAACCTGTTCATCGCCATCATCATCAACAACCTGGACGAGGCGAAGCTGGAGCGCCTGCGCGAGATAGAGCGCCCCGTTTCGCGGGAAGAGCTGCTCCGGGAAGTCCGCGCCACGCAGGAAGCGCTGGTGCGGCTGGAGAAGCGCCTGGAGCGGGACGGGGAGGAAGAAGGGGGTTAGGGGAGCGGGGGAGCTCTCTGGCAAGACTGCGCCTAGCGGCGCAAGCGCCCTCACCCTAGCCCTCTCCCATCAAGGGAGAAGGGACACGTTGGCTTCAATTCAAGCCTGATTCCTAGCGGCTATCTTGGTTGCGCGCCCCCGTCATTCCCGCGAAAGCGGGAATGACGGGGGCGCGGGCGAGGAAGCGGCGAAAAGCGTTCAACCCGCGCCTGAATCCGCCGAATATGCCCTTGTTAGCCCATCATCGCCGGCGCCGCCTAGCCCGAATCGCCGCCGAGCGTCGCCGCCGCTTCTTTGTAGGCGTTCGCCAGCGCGTCCAAGACGACGTCGGGGACGGGGGTCTCGGCGTTTTTGCCGCCGCCGATTTCCGTCCCGATGGCGCGTTCAACCGGCGCTATGGAGTCGGGCGCGAGACGCTGGAAGTCGCGCGGGCGGATCCAGAGTTTAGGACCGTTTGGCTGGTAAAACAAGGACGCCAGCTCTCCGCCGGCGTCGCGATTCGCCAGAATCCGCAATATGGGCCAGGGGCGGTTCGTCACCGACGCCAAGCCGGCGCCGGGCGTCTCGGCGACGACGCGCTTCGCCCACGCCATTAGCCTGTTCAACTCGGCTCGGTTGTCGACGTCGTCGTCTTCCACAGCCGCCAGAAACTCGTCCGCGCCTTCGGTTTCGATGGGTTTGGACCTCACTCTAACGGAGCGCGGGGCGGCGGCGCTTGGAGCGGTCTCGCTCAAGTCCGGCGACGCGCGGCTGGCGGACGCCGCCAAAGTTCCGTTCACGTCGTGGAGTTCGACCGTTATCAGGTCTATCGCAAGCGGGCTGACGGTTACGGAATCAAGGTACGCCATTATGCGATTCAGGTCGGGCGTCGCGGCGTCCAGCGCCAAGACAAGGCGGAAATGCCCCGTGTCTAGGCAGGTTTGCAAGCGTTCGGCGAACGCATCGTCATCGACGTCTTCCGATGTCTTTCGCGCGGCTTCCAGGATTGTGGAGCAACCCAGATTCGCCAAATGGCGGCGGAGCGGACCGCGTTCAAGGGCGGCGGTTTCGTATCCATGAAGAGATGCGGCGTAGTCCAGGACTTGCGCCGCCACAGTTCGCCGCGCTTCCGCGTTGCGCGCCAGTTTCACCTCGATTATCGCCGGGCGCCCGGACGATTCCACCGCCAGAATATCGGCGCTTCCCCTGCCTAGCGTGACTTGCGACCCCAGGACCGTCAAGTCCGGCGAGCCGGACAGCGGCAGAATGTCGGGCGTCTCCGCTATCATCTCATGCAGGGCGGCTTCGTTTTCGAACGGTCGGACCGGCGCGGGACGCCAGCCGCCGTCGACGCTTATCCAGATGCCGGACATGGGTTGAATCTCCGTTATAGGGGCATGTTTGAGGGTTGGCGGTCAATCCGCGCGCAAACTGCGCCTAGCGGCGCAGGCGCCCTCACCCTAGCCCTCTCCCATCAAGGGAGAGGGGATTCATCGCTCGCGATTCGGGCTTGGCTCCGAGTGGCTTGCTTGTCCCCGCCTTCGCGAGGACGACGTTGTTGGGGATTCTGGATTCCCGCTCTCGCGGGAATGACGGGGGCGCGGGAAGTGGCGAAAAGCGTTCAATCCGCGCCTGAATCCGCCGAACATACCCCTGTTAGCCCATCAAGGGAGAGGGGATTTATCGCCGCCGTCTAGCGCCCGCCCGCCACCGCTGGCACTATGCTTATCTCGTCCCCGTCCGCCGTCGCCGAGTCCACCCCGTCTATGAAGCGGACGTCCTCGCCGTTGACGAACACGTTGACGAAGTTCCGCAGGTTGCCGTCGTCGTCGCAGATCCGCGCTTTTATGCCGGGGAACTGGCTCTCCATGGAGTCTATTATCTCTCCCAGCGTCGCCCCTTCCGCGTCCACTTTGTCCTGTCCGTTCGTGGTTCGGCGCAGCGGCGTGGGTATCCTTACGGTTGTCGCCATGTTGGTTATGCCCTCCAAAAGATGGGTTGGGTTTGGGGGGAATGTCCGGCGGGCGGGGCCGCGCCGTTGTCATCCCTCTATCACGTCTCCGCTCACGGGGTCCACGCGCACGCCGGCGGCGGCGACCCACTCCAAGCCGTTGGCTATCTCATCCTCCGTCCCCTCCAGCTCCAGCGTCACCCAGCCCATGTCCTCGCGCACGTCGGCGCGCCTGATGTTGGTGACTATCTTGAACCGGTGTCCGAGCTCGTAGATGATCGGGTCGGTCACGAGCGCGGTGGGGAAGGTGAATTTGACTCGCTTTCTAGCCATTGGACGCCGCCATCGCTTCTTCGAACGAGCCGTATGTGGGCGCGATTCGCACGGTGTCCACCAGCGGCTCCACCACTTCCATAGTCTTGAGTCCGTTGCCGGTGATGTAGGCGACGGTCAATTCGTCCGGCTTGACGCGCCCCTCTTCGACTAGGCTCTTGAGGGCGGACACGACCACGCCGCCGGCGGTTTCGGTGAAGATGCCCTCCGTCTCGGCGAGCAGCTTGATGCCCTCCACGACCTGGTCTTCGGGGGTTATGACGCCGGAGCCGTCGGTTTCGCGGATGGTCTGCAGGGCGAAGGGGCCGGACGCCGGGTTGCCGATGGCGAGCGATTTGGCGATGGTGTCCGGGCGCACCGGGCGCACTTGGGACTCGCCGCGCCGATAGGCTTGGACAATGGGCGCGCAACCCTCCGCCTGCGCTATGTGCATCCGCGTGTCGGCGTCCCCGATAAGCCCGGCGTCGGACATTTCGGAGATTCCCTTGTGGATTTTCGTGAACAGTTCGCCGGAGGCGCCGGGGACTACGCAGTGGTCTGGGGCGCGCCAGCCGAGTTGCTCGGCGACTTCGTAGCCGAGCGTCTTGCTGCCTTCGGCGTAGTAGGGCCTCATGTTGACGTTCACGAACGCCCAGCGGTGGTTGTCGGCGAGCTCGCTGCAGAGGCGGTTCACCTGGTCGTAAGTGCCGTCCACCGCGATGAGGGTCGCGCCGTAGATGCCCGCGCCCAGCACTTTGCCCTTTTCGAGGTTGCTGGGGAAGAATACCATCGTGGGGACGCCCGCCTTCGCGCCGTGCGCGGCGACGGAGCCCATGAGGTTGCCCGTGGAGGCGCAGGCGAAGGTGTCGAACTCGAACTCCAGCGCCTTCGCCGCCGCCACCGAAACGACCCTGTCCTTGAACGAGTAGGTGGGGTTCACGCTGTCGTTCTTGATGTAGAGGTTTTCCAGCCCCAGCCGCCGCCCCAGGTTCTCGGCGCGGACGAGGGGGGTGAAGCCGGTCGCCATGTCGAGGGCGCGGTCGGCGTCCACGGGGAGGAAGTCGTGATAGCGCCACATGGTCATCGGCCCGCGCTCGATGCTCTCGCGGCTGACGGCTTTGGAGATGCTGGCGTAGTCGTACTCCACTTCCAGCGGCCCAAAGCAGAAGTCGCAGGCGTTGAGGGCTTCGACGGGGTATTCCCTGTCGCAGCCTCGACAGCGCAGACAACTTACGTGGGACAACTGCTCGCTCCTCTAACTGACCGAACGCTCCGCGCCGCCGGCGAAATCCGCGAAATCGTCGGGGGGAATCAGGCGCGGGGCGGGAAGGGTTTAGGCGAACGAAATCCTAACAACGCCCCAAGCGGGTTGTCAAGAAAATGGGCGGGGACGCGGCGGGGGACGAAAACGCGGGCGGCGCTGAACGGCGAATCGCCGTCCGCAAACCCGTCCGAGATGACCAAAGGCGCGGGCGGGCGGCGGAACCGCCGTCGCCGATACGCAATCCCCAATCCCGCGAGACGCCGCTTAGGTCGGATGGGCTTTCGCTGATTCGGAGCGTCAGCAGGGCCGCCGTCTCGCCGCGGCTGGGCGCAGACGGGCCAAGACAGCGCGCGGGCGTCGCCTTCGCCCGTCTCGGTCGCGTCGTCGAAGTCGAGGCGCAGGAAGACCGCCCCGTCCAGCGGCGATGAAGTCCGCGTGACGGTTCGCCAGGCGATTGCGGGGCGACAGCCGCATTTCCGCCGCCTGCGATTGCCGGCGGAGGCTTGCTTGCGTCATCCTAGCCCGCCAACCCCCTAGTCGAAATCATCAGCGCGAAAACAATGAGGACAGAACCCCAAAGCAACGCGAACGGCAACAGATAGACGGGATTGGGCAACGTATCCCGCATAGGGCCGTCGTCCCGGCTCGCGCGCCGAAACGGGTTGACCTTATCGAATATAGGCGTGGTCGTCATCAACAGAGACGCCGCCATCGCGAGCGTGATGAGAGCCCACGCGCAGAGCCAAAGCGCTGGATAGGGGTCGCGGCCCCCTGACCATATGATATAGCTGAACTGGAACGGACCGCGCCACCATGTCAGGTACAGGAGGACGTAAGAGAATACAACCAGAGGCTTGGGGACGCTCCATCCCATCGCGCGAGCCGCAAAATAGACCCACGGAAGGAAGAACAGGGCGGAGCAAACCGCGCCCGCGATGGCGCAGCGCCGCGGGCTTAGCCCTCTGCGCCAAGCGATCAGCGCGCAAATCAAAGCGCCGAAAGGCGCCCAAACCATCGAGGCGGCGCCCGCCATCAGTGTGTAAAGCATGAGCAGGAGGGGTATGCTGTACAGCATGTACAAGACCCATATCCGCTCAACGAGGAATTGCATAAAGCTGTCCTCCGCACTCGCGGTTGCGCGGCTTTAGGTTCGCGATGAATCTTGACAAGGGCGCGTCCCCGGCCAAAAGAATGTATGGAAGTCCTAGTCGGAACTCGACAGACGCAGCCTCCCCGTCCAAAATTATCTGGCAGTAATGAGCGTCCGGTATGCCTGAGCCAAAGGAAATCGTCCAGCACATGGTGAATATCTTGTCTATGGCGACCTCTTCGACGCAGCCCGATTTGCGTTCCCATGTCGCTTTATACCTTTGTCCAGGCCTTTGCGTCAACCTGACAGTGGACAGGTCGGGAACTGTCCAAATTGGACGCGCTGACTGTGAATCTGTCGCTGCGTCCCGCCTTGATGGAATTCGCCGGATTCCGAATAGCCGCCCTGCGAGAAGGGGCGGCGGCGGCGCCCGGACCGGTGTCGTCCGGGTCAGGCGTGGAATCGGGCGGAACTTGACCGAATATCGCCGGGGACAGGGTAAAGAATATCGTCAACGCGAAAAGACCGCTATCGCCAGCGGCGCCAAGATCAAGATTCCGCGCATCGCGGTTTTCACGCTGTCTCACGCGGTCGGCTCCGAACGGCGAACCCCGAAGGGAGGCGGACTTGCCCAACGTTGGCGCACGATTCGGAAGGCGTCAAATCGCAGACTGTGGGCGATTTTAGCGCTAGTGATACACTCAAGATACGCCACGAATTGTTGCCGAATCACGCATATGCGAAGGTGTCTTTGTGAGTTTATTGCGATAAATATGTTCTGGAATTGCAGTCCCGCCGTTTATGAAACGGTTGCTGGAAATTCGCAAGCTCCCGCGAAAAGTTGCCCGCCGCCGCGTTTCCCCGTATAATTCGTTCGCCAACTGCCAAAAACAAGCCATACGGGAGCGGATATGGGAGCGCAGACAATCATCTACGGACCGAGCGACGCGGCGCTGGAGAGCTTTCAGCGCGTAGCCCCCGAAGGGATGGAAGTGGGCTGGGTGGATTCGTCCAAGCCGGCGGAGGAGCAGGCGGAGGCGCTAGCGGACGCGCAGGTGGCGGTGGTCGCCGGCGGAATCGTGACGGTCGAAGTGGCGCGGCTGGCGCCCAATCTGAAGCTCGTCCAGACCACCAGCGCCGGCACGGACATGCTGGACAAGACGGCGCTCGGCGAGATGGGCGTCCGCGTGTCCAACAACGGCGGCGGGAACGCCGTGGCGGTCGCCGAGCATACCATCGCGCTGCTGGTCAGCACCATCCGCAAGCTGCAACTGCAATTCAACGCGGTGAAAGCCGGCGAGTGGGCGGCGGACATTCGGCGCGAGTGGTTCTCGCAGGCTAACGAAATCGCCGGCAAGACGGTGGGGATAGTGGGGCTGGGACGCATCGGCTCCCGCGTGGCGCGCCGCCTGCAGGGCTGGGAGTGCGACATCATCTACTCGGACGTCGTCGACCCGGAGCCCGGCATCGAAGAGGAGCTGAACCTCAAGCGCGTCGAGCTGGACGAGTTGCTGGAGACGTCGGACATCATCACCCTGCACGTCCCGCTCACGAGCATGACGCGGGGCATGATAAGCGACCGGGAGTTCGACCTGATGAAGCCCACGGCGGTGTTCATCAACGCCTGCCGCGGGCCGGTCGTGGACGAAGCCGCCCTCATCCGCGCGATGGAGGGGGGCAAAGTGGCGCAGGCGGGGCTGGACGTTCTGGAGCAGGAACCCACTCCGACGGACAACCCGCTGCTGCACATGGACAACGTTCTGGTGACGCCGCATCTGGCGTCGTTCACGCAGGAATCGGGCGAGAAGAGCCGGACGTTCGCCATGTACAACGCCGCCCGCGTCCTGCGCGGCGAAGACCCGGAGTCGATAGTTCTGCCGGACTAGGCGCGCGGATTGCGAATCCGTCCCGCCGGCGGCGAACCGAACGCCGCCGGCGGGTTGCCTCTACCCCGTTCCGTTCGCGCCGTTTTCGCCGGCGCGGTCGGGCGGCGGCTCGGCGAAGGCGAGGCCGTTGGCTTCCGCCTCTTCGCGCCGCCGATTCCACTCCGACCACAGCAGCCGCTCTTCGGCTTTGCCCTCGACTCGCCCTTCGACGCGCCCCTCTTCGCGGCGTTTTTCGATTAGGGGCTTGACGAACTTGTTGCCCAAGTATCGCGCCGTAACCATCGCTGAACCTCCCGCTATGTCGCCAATCGTCACTATGAGTATAGAGGCGACGACTATCAGCGGAACAGACGGCATTACCCGGTCCGCAGTCGCCATCGCCACGTCGAATCCGTCGCCGTGGCCGCCTCTGGTGGATTCGTACCAGTACGCGAACCACGTCCAGGCGAGCGTCAGCGCGAATATGACCGCGAGACACCACGGCAACAACTTGCGCGCCACCGCCAGCGGATTCAGAGGGTCTTCGTTCGGGTCGCGTTGCATGTTTTATTCTCCCGCCGACCCGCCCGCCCTCTTTTGTTTATGGGAAATGGCTGTCGCCTACCCCGTTCCGTTCGCGCCGTTTTCGCCGGCGCGGTCGGGCGGCGGCTCGGAGAAGGCGACGCCGTTCGCTTCCGCCTCTTCGCGCCGCCGATTCCACTCCGACCACAGCAGACGCTCCTCGGCTTTGCCTTCCGCTTTGCCTTCGACTCGCCCCTCGACTCGCCCCTCTTCGCGGCGCTTTTCGATTAGGGGCTTGACGAACTTGTTGCCCAAGTACCGCGCCGTAACCATCGCTGAACCTCCCGCTATGTCGCCAATCGTCACTATGAGTATAGAGGCGACGACTATCAGCGGAACAGCCGGCATTACCCGGTCCGCGGTCGCCATCGCCACGTCGAACCCGTCGCCGTGGTTGCCCCTGTTGGATTCGTACCAGTACGCGAACCACGTCCAGGCGAGCGTCAGGGCGAATATGACGGCGAGACACCACGGCAACAGCTTGCGCGCCACCGCCAGCGGATTCAGAGGGTCTTCGTTCGGGTCGCGGTTCATGTTTCATTCTCCCGCCGACCCGCCCGCCCTTTTTTGTTTATGGGAAATGGATTTTACCCCGTTTCGTCTCGCTTGTTCGTGAAAAACCGATTATCGCCCCGTTCCGTTCGCGCCGACGCGCTTCATCAGCTGCGCGGGGGCGGAGTCCAGCAGCGCCGCCGCTTCATTCTCATCCAGTCCCGCGCCGCGCGCCACTTTCATGGCGAAGTCGCGCGTGAGCAGGTCTTCGGGCGCGTGGGCGTCGGAGTCGAGTATCATCCGCCCGCCCGCCGCTTTCGCCGCGCGGACCACGTGTCCGTTCGCCATGCCGTGCCCTTTTCGCGCCGACACTTCCAGGAACACGCCGTTGCGCGCCGCCGTCCGCGCCTCTTCGGGCGTTATCAGCCCCGGATGGGCGAGTATGTCCACCGATTCGCTGCTCGCCGCCGCCATGTTCGTCCCCGCCACCACAGGCTCGGTTATCGTTTCGCCGTGGACGTTGACGACTATCGCGCCCAGATTGCGACATTCCCGCGCCAGGCGGTCTATGTCCTCGCTCGGCGTGTGGGTTATCTCCACGCCGGGGAGCGCGAGAATGTCCCATCGGGCGCTCGCCATGGCGCAGTCGGCGATTAGCGTCTTCAGCACGAATTCCATGTTGCCGGGGCCGACGTGGTCGGTTATCGCCATGGCGCGGTAGCCGGCGTGGATGGCGCGGCGAATCAGCTCGATTGGCGAAAGGACGCCGTCGCTCAGGAACGTGTGGGTGTGGAAGTCGTACATCGCGCCTTAGCCGCCTTCGTTCAGGTTTTTCGCCAGCGCGCGCATCGCGGGGCCGGTCTTGCCCATGTAGAAGGGCGGCGGCTCCGGCGGATGGCTGACTTTCAGGCAGACGAACACCGGCCCGCGCCGCGCCAAGACGGACGGCAACTCGCTGACTAGGTCTTCCAGGTCGTCGAACTCGTAGGCGGCGGCGAAGCCGGCGTCGCGCGCCATGGCGGCGAGGTCGGTCTTCCCCGCGCCGGGGGCGGGCTGGCCGCCGGTGGTGAAGTAGGCGCCGTCCTCAAACACGAAATGCGCGAGATTCTCCGGCGCGGACGCCGCGGTCGTGACCAGCGCGCCGAGATTCATCAGAAGGGAGCCGTCCCCGTCGAGGCAGATGACTTTGCGCTCCGGCTGCGAGAGCGCGACGCCCAGCGCGACGGAGGACGCCTTGCCCATGCCGCCGAAAATCGGCAAGTCCAGGTCGCGCCTGTCCGAAACCGCTTCCCAGTATCGGTTCGGGGTCATCGTTCCGACCACCACAGCGTCCCCGCGCAGATCGTTAATCGCCCTGACCGCGTCGTCCGAAGAGATCATAGCCTTTCGCCTTTCGCTTGAATCGCGTCCGAGACGCCGCGTCCAAAGCCGCCGGCGCCGTTGTTGTTGCTCATCCCCACGCGGGGGGCCTGTATTGGAGGGCTTCCGCCACGTGCGCCGTGCCGATGTCGTCTTCGCCGGCGAGGTCGGCTATCGTCCGCGCCAGTTTCAGTACGCGGTGATAGACGCGGGCGGATAGGCTCATCTGCTCCATCGCCGACCTGAGCAGCGCCGCCGCCGCGCCGTCGGGTTCGCAGAATTCATAGACCTCTTTCGGACCCATTTCGGAGTTCGACAGGATTTCCGTTCCGGCGAAACGGTTGGTTTGGGCTTGCCGCGCCGCCTGCGCCCGGCGGCGGGCGTCCGCGGAAGTCTCGGCGCTCGCGGGCGCGGAAGTGAGCTTGTCGTACTCCACGCGGGGGACTTCCACGAAAATGTCTATCCTGTCGAGAAGCGGTCCGCTGATTCGCCTGCCGTATCGCGTCACTTGCGCGGCGGAGCAGACGCAGGCGCGCGCCGAATCGCCGTGATAGCCGCATGGACAGGGGTTCATCGCGCCCACCAGCATGAAGTTGGCGGGGTATGTGACTGTCCCCTGCGCGCGGCTTATGACTACGCGCTTGTCCTCAAGGGGCTGGCGGAGCGCCTCTAGGATGCGGTGCCCGAACTCCGGCAGCTCGTCCAGGAACAGCACGCCGCGATGGCTCAGGCTTATCTCGCCGGGCCTGGGGACGCCGCCGCCGCCGACAAGCCCGGCGTATGATATGGTGTGGTGCGGCGACCGGAACGGGCGCTCGGAGATGAGCGGGTCATCTTTGGGCAACGCGCCGGCGATGGAATAGACTTTTGTGACTTCGATGGCTTCCCGGTGCGAGAGCGGGGGCATGATGGAAGGGAGGGCGCGCGCCAGGAGGGTTTTGCCGGAGCCGGGGGGGCCGCTCATCAGGGCGTTGTGACCGCCGGCGGCGGCGATTTCCAGGGCGCGCTTGGCGTGTTCCTGCCCGCGCACGGCGGATATGTCGAACGCGGGCGGCGGGGCGCTCCCGGCGGCTGCGCCGTCCAAAACCACAGGGGCTATCTCCGACTCGCCGCGCAGGTGGGCGATGAGCGACGCGAGATTGGGGACGGGGATGATTTCCACGTCCTCGACCAGCGCCGCTTCGTTGCCGTCCGCTTCCGGGACGAACACGCGCCGGAAGCCGGCGTCTTTGGCGAGCGCCGCCATGGGCAGGACGCCGTCCGTGTGGAGCGCGTCGCCGTTGAGCGAGAGCTGCCCCAGGAACATGGAATCGTCCGGCGCGCTTTCGATTTGGCCCGAGCTGTTCAGCAGGGCGACCGCGAGGGGAAGGTCGTAAGCGGAGCCGGCTTTGCGGACGTCGGCGGGGGCGAGGTTGGCGGTGATGCGCTGCATGGGGAACTCGCAGCCGGAGTTTCGTATGGCGGCGCGGACGCGCGCGCGCGCTTCCTGAACCGCCGTGTCCGGCAGGCCGACCACGTCGAATCTGGGCAGGCCCGGGGATATGTCCACTTCCACCTCGACCACGAACCCGTCGAGGCCCACGACCGCGCAAGATTTCGCCTTCGCCAGCAACTGCGCTTTCTCCTAGTTTGGGATTAGGGACGCCCCAAGCGGGCGACGGGCGTATTTTAGCACAGTCGGCGCGGGCTGGAGAGAAAGAAGCGGAGCGCCGCCGTCCCCCGCGCTTTGGGGGGAGACGGCGCCCCGCCCGCCGTCAGCTTTCGGCTAGGGCAGTTTTCGGGATGTCTTTCGACGGGTCGAAGAACGGCACGCGGGTCGTTTCGCCGTCCACAAGTCCGTCGCCGGGCAGTTGGACGCGGACGGGCGTCCCGCGCCGCCAGTGGGAGCGCGGCATGACCGCCAGCGCAATGTTGGATTGCAGGTTGGGAGACCAGAAAGCGCTGGTGACGTAGCCTATGTCGGCGTCGGAGTCCGCGCCTTTGACCAGGTAGAAGTCTTCGTTGTACCAGGTTATCGGCTCGCCGCCCATTCTTATGCCGACAAGCCGCTGGCGGACGCCCTCTTCCTTTATGCGGGCGAGCGCCGCCTTGCCGATGAATTCGTCTTTGTTCAGGTCAACCTGCCAGCCGAGCCGGACTTCGAAGGGGTTGTTTTCGATGTCCATGTCCTGCCCGTAGGACAGGATTCCCGCTTCAAGCCGCCGAATGTGGCTGGGGGCGATTACGCGGAGGTTGAATTCCTCGCCCTGCGCCAGGATATGGGGCCAGACGTCGTCCGCGTAGAGCATGGCGTCGTGGAGGTAAATCTCGAAGCCGACTTCGGCGGAGAAGCCGGTGCGCGAGATTGTCACGTCGCGCCCGTTGAGTTTGGAGCGCGTCAGCCCGTAGTAGGGGATTTCGCGGACGTCCGCGCCAAACATTTTCTCCATGAGCGCGGCGGACTTGGGCCCCTGTATCTGGAGGGGCGAGACGTCGAGCTCGCGGATGTCCGCGTCGTATCTGCCGGACACGTTCACGCCCTGCGCCCAGAGCAGGACGTCGGAGTCCGAGATGCTGAACCAGAACTCGTCGTCCGCCACGCGCAGGAGCACCGGGTCGTTGACCACGCCGCCATGCTGGTTGCAGAGGATGACGTACCGCGCGCGCATGGTCGGCAAGAGCGCGTGGACGTCCCGCGTTATGAGCGCGTTGACGAACGCCGCCGCGTCGGGGCCCTTGACCTGGATCTGGCGCTCGACGGCCACGTCCCACATGCTCACGTGGTTCGTGAGGAATTCGTACTCCGCCATCAGCCCGCCGTCTTCCGGGGCGATGTAGGAGCGCGGGTGGTACTGGTGGTTATAGACGGTGTAGGAGCGGCAGCCCGCCGCCTTGGACATGTGCCACCAGGGGGACTTTCGGACGCGGGTGGAAATGAGCATCCGCGCGTCGCTGTTCCCGCTCTGGCGCAGGTTGATGGGCAGGGTCCGCTTTTTCAGCCCTTCTATTATGAGTGTGGAAGCCATGCGAGCGCCTCCTGTTCGCTAAAGCCGAAAAGACCGAAAGATTTTCCGAGAGTCGCCGAGCGCTGGACGCGGCGCGCGCCTTGGGCTAGCCGCCGAAAATGGTCATGGCGAGGGCGAGAGCGGCGGCGAGAGCGCCCAGCGCGCCGAAGCCTATCGAAATCCACTGTATGGTGCGGTCTTTCTTTCGGCGGTCGGCTTCCACAGTCGCCTTCAGTTCTATAATCGCCGCCGTGTGCTCGTTCAGTTGGGCGCCTTGGGCGTTCAGTTGAGCGCCTTGGGCGTCCAACCGCGCGTCTTGGGCGTCGAAACGGTCGCCTATCCACCTGTTTTGGGCGTCGAAGCGGTCGTCTATCCGCTTGTCTTGGGCGTCGAAACGCTCATCTATCCGCTTGTCTTGGGCGTCGAAACGCTCATCTATCCGCTTGTCTTGGGCGTCGAAACGGTCGCTTACCCACCCACTCTGGGCGTCGAAACGCTCGTCTATCCGCTTGTCTTGGGCGTCGAAGCGGTCGTCTATCCGCTTGCTTTCAGCGTCGAAACGCTCGTCTATCCGCTTGTCTTGGGCGTCGAAGCGGTCGTCTATCCGCTTGCTTTCAGCGTCGAAACGCGCGTCTATCCGCTTGTCTTGGGCGTCGAAACGCTCGCCCACGCGCTCTATCACCCGGCGCTCGGACTGGCCGATGTCGGCGCGGGTGGCTATTTCCATCCCCGTCCGGATGGCGGTCAGCAGGTCGTCCGCCGTTTGGATTTCGGGGCGGTCTTGCGGTTCGGTTTGGGTGGCCATGGCTTGGTTCTCCGCGAAAGTCGTCTCGTGTTTCGGTTATTATACTGCGCCGGGAGCGCGGGCGGGGGCGTTTTTCTCGGATATTCCGCGGAATTTCGGTTTTCGTTTAGCGCGGCAAGCCCGCCGCGTTTAGAATGTCGGGGATGCGGGATTCCCAGCCGATAGCCATGATGTGGGCGCCGTCGCATACGCCGCGCGCTTCGCGGATGGTTCGCGCGGCGATTCGGACGCCCGCCGCCGGCTTGTCTTCGGCGGACTCCATCTCGGCGATGACGCTCGGCGGGACGCTCACCCCCGGCAGGTTGGCGTCGAGAAACCTTGCCATGCGCGCCGATTTCAGCACGATTATCCCCGCCAAGACGGGGACGCCGAAGGCGCGCGCGGACTGCATGAATCTGTCCAGCGCCGCCGCGTCATAGACCGCTTGGGTTTGGAAGAACGCCGCGCCCAGCCGCGCTTTCTCTTCCATGCGCCGCAGTTCGCGGTCTTGGTCGTCCGCGCCGGGGTTGGCGACGGCGCCGGCGAACAGCGAGGGCGGCTCGCCGCGCAAGGGGTTGCCGTACATGTCCGCGCCGGCGTTTAGCGATGAGACCGCGCTCAGCAGCGTTTCGGCTTTCAGGTCGAACACTCCCGCCGCGTCGGGATGGTCGCCGCGCCCCGGCGGGTCGCCGCTCATGCAGAGGACGTTGCGGACGCCCAGCGCCGCCGCCGCCAGCAGGTCGGCTTGCAGGGCGATGCGGTTGCGGTCGCGCCCGGTCATCTGCAGAATCGGCTCCAGGCCGGCGTCCGCCATGAGATGCGCCGCCGCCACGGGGGACATGCTCATGTTCGCGCCCGCCGAGTCGGTAAGGTTGAAGGCGTCCACGCATCCGCCGAGCGCTTTCGCCCGCTTCAGAAGGGGGGCGAGGTCGGCCCCCTTCGGCGGGTTCAGCTCGGCGGTCGCGGCGAACTCGCCTCGCGCCAGAATATCCGAAAAACGCTTCACCGAAACGACCTCCAACAGCGTTCAAGGGCGGCGCCGCGCCAAGCCGCGCCTGATTTTGAGTGTACGCCCAATCAGCGCGGGATGCAATGGCGATTGGCGGGAAAATCGCGGAACGGCGGGTTTTCGCCGTCTTTCGACCGCGCCCACTAGCCAACGCGCCCAAACCGCGCTATACTCATTCCCAAATCATCATTGGGAGGATTGCGTAATGACGACCGCGAGCGCCCACAACGGCAAATCCGCGCCCGGCATGGCTAAGGCGGCGGCGAGTTTCGTCGACAGCCTGAGCGACGACCAGCGCGACAAGACCATCTACGAGTACATGGACGGCGAGCGCATCTTCTGGTACTACCCGCCCGTCAACCGCCACGGCCTGCCCCTGCGCGACATGGACGACGACCAGCGCCAGCTCGCCTACACCCTGATGGAGACGGGGCTGACCGCCGACTCCTTCGAGAAGGCGAAGCTGATAATCGAACACGAATCCGTCCTCGGACCGCTGGAGAAGGAAGCGGGCGTGCGGAGCTTCGTCCGCGACCCCGACCTCTACTACTGGACGGTCTTCGGCGACCCGACGGACGACAGCCAGCCGTGGGGATGGCGCGTGGAGGGGCATCACATATCGCTCAACTTCAGCCTCTGGGGGGACAAGTTCATCTCGATGACGCCGTTCTTCTTCGGGGCGAACCCGGCTGAAGTCCGCAAGGGGCCGAAGAAGGGGCTGCGGATTCTCGACGACCGCGAAGTCCTCGCCTTCGAGCTGATGAACAGCCTCGACAAGGGGCAGGCGTCCGCCGCCACCATCTACGCGGAAGCGCCATACGACATACTCACATACAACGCTTCCCGCGTGTCGCTGCCGCCGGAGGAAGGGCTGCCCGCCGCGAAGATGAACGAGACGCAGAAGGCGATTCTCCGCAACCTAGTGGAGACATACGTCAACCAGGTGCGCTCCGACATGGCGCGCGAGAAGCTTGAGCGGCTCGAATCCGAAGGGTTCGACGGGCTGCATTGGGCTTGGGGGGGGCCTGTGGAAGGCGGCAAGGAACATTACTACCGCATCCACGGCGGCAATTTCGTAGTGGAGTTCGACAACCGCCAGAACGGCGCGAACCACATACATTCGGTCTGGCGCGACGTCGAAAACGACTTCGCCAACGACGTCCTGCGCGAGCATCTGCTGCTCTACCACGTCCTCTAGCGGGCGCGGACTGGACGCCGCCAGCCGAATCAACCAGACAACCGAGCGCCGGCGGGGATTTTCTCCGTCGGCGCTTTCGCATTTTCGCGCCCAAATCCGCGTATCACTTTCTTCGGACTTTTCTTAGAATTGTCCGAAAAGAGCGGTTATCCCCAAAAATCGCGGCTGATACAAGCGAGGCGTCGCCATGAGGCTATTCGGAACATCGGCAATTTGGACGGCGCGCGCCGTCGTAGCGCTCGCGATTCTGGCGTTCGCCTGCGTGGATTCCCAAGAGGACGCGCCGGCGCCTCCGCGCGCCGCCGCATCCAACCCGGCGCCGACGGCGACATCCGCGCCCGAACCGACGGCGACGCCGGAACCCGCGCCCGCGACGTCCACGCCCCCTCCGACGGCGACATCCGCGCCCGCGCCAACTGCGGCGCCCGAACCGACCGCCGCATCGGAACCCGCGCCCACGCCGACCGCCGCATCGGAAGCCGCGCCGCCGGCGGACGCCGCCGCCGCGTTCCAAAGCGCGGTGGACGCCATGGGCGCGCTGTCGAGCTATCACGCGGATATGGAACACGTCGCGGTCGTGGACATGCTGGGGACGCCCGCCGAGTTCAGAACCGAAATCCAAGCCGAATTCCAGCCGCCCGACAAGATGCGCGGGGATATGGCAATCGCAATGGGCGGCGAGCCCCTTCCCATGAGCGGATTCGCGCTGATAGGCGGCGACGCCTACATGAGCCTGGTCGCCCCGGACAATCCGCAAACCCCGTTCTGGGTTCCGAGCGACCCGGCGGAGTTGGAAGACGCAATCTCATTCCTCACCTGGTTCGAGACGGGTTCGCGGTACGAATTCGCGCCCGAAGAGCTGGCGGAAGAAAACCTGAACGGCGAGAATGCCTACCGCGTAAGCGGGTCGTTCACGGTCTTGAATCTGCCCGCCGACGTGGAGCAGCCCGAAAACATGAGAGGGGATGTTTGGATAGGGGCGGACGACCGGCTAATCCGCAAGGCGACCGCCGCCGGCAGTACGGAAACGATAGAGGCGGCGTTGGAGATAGCCGTAATCTACTCGCGATTCAACGACCCGTCCATTAAGGTGGAAGCGCCTTAGCCGCGCTTTCTGCCCTGTCCGTCATTCCGCGCCTGCACCCCGTCATTCCCGCGAAAGCGGGAATCCTGAGGTCGCGCGGCTAATCCAACGACGGGAAACCAAGCCGAATCGCGAGCGACAAATCCCCTCTACACGTCCCGCCCCGTCATTCCCGCGAAAGCGGGAAGCCAGAGTCGCCCAGACAGAATAGCCACTTGAAATCAACCTTGAATCCCAACCGGCGAATCCCCTCTCCCTTGATGGGAGAGGGCTAGGGCGAGGGTGAGCCGCGCGCAAGCGCGGCTTTGCGCCCATGCAAGTTAACCCCGACGCGAAAACGCCGTCCCCGCTTGGGGGACGGCGTTTTGATTTTCGTCGCTCTGACGGCGATGGACGGCTAAGCCGCGCCGCCGTCCCGCGATTCGTTTTTGGACTCCGTTGACGCGCCGCCGCCGACTTCGTCGTCGGACGCCTTGCGGAACTCGCGGATGGACTTCCCCAGCGCGCCGCCGATTTCCGTCAGCCTGCCCACGCCGAAAATGATCATCACGATCACCAGCACGATGACCAGCTCCGGGATTCCGATGCCGCCTACGAATGGCATGGCGTTTTCTCCTCGTAGATGCTTCCGCCGAAGGGGGCGCGAACGGGCGCCGCGCCCGATTCCACAATAATAGCCAACGCATCGCCGCCGGTCAATGTCGGCGGACGGCGAGAATGGCGCGAGATTGCGAATCGTCCGCGCAAAGCCGCGCTTGCGCGCGTCGCCCTAGCCCTCCCCATCAAGGGAAAGGGGATTTGTCGGCGTTTTCCGCCCCGCTACTGCAGCGGCGAGAAGCTCATCGGCAGCAGCAGTTTGTTTTCCTGCTTCAGGGGGGCGATTCCGCCCGGCGGGGGCCAGACGCCCTTCGCCCGCGTTTCGGCGCGCACTTCGGCGCGGTGGTCGTAGCCCTCATACGCCCACATGTGTATCCAGGTGTTCAGCCCGCCCAGCTCGGAATGCCACGCGCCGACTAGGGGGGAGAACTTTTCGCGCTCCTCGATATGCTCGCTCCACTTGGCGATGACGTTCGGAATGTCGCCGACCGCGTAGGTGTAGATTCGCATTTCGTACACAGGCCCCAGCTTCGCCGCGCCCCGATTCTTCATGAAGGGGGCGGGCAGGAAGATCTCCGAGCGCATCTCGTTCACGAACTCGGAGGTGTTGGGCGGCCAGACGCCGTCCTCCACCGCCTTGGCGCGAATCGCCAGGCGCGCGTTCATGTCTTCGTAGGGCCAGACGTGAACCACCTGGTTCAGCGGGCCCGCTTCCGTGTACCAGAAGCCGAACAGCTGCGAGTAGTCCTGCCGCCCTTCCTTGATTTTCTCCGCCGCGCGCTTTTCGAACTCCGGCACGGTTCTCGGCTGGAGGTCGTAAGTCCTGAATTCGTAAATCATCTTGCCGCTCCCGCTTGTTGGAATTGCCCCAAATCCTAACACGGCGGGCGGGCGTTTGTGAACAGCGAGGATAGAGATTCGCGGATGGTCGAAAGAATGAGAGACGCAGAAGCGCAAAGACGCGGAGGAGCGCAGAGGTTTTTTTCATATGACTCGCGCCCTTTCGCGAAATTTCTCGCGGGAAAATTCGATTTGACATATCCCCCGATTTGTGTATAATGAATATGGTGACCGCGAACGAGAATCGCTCGTCTGCGCGGTTGGACAACGACCGGGATTCGTTGCGAAGGTCTTTTCACCGAGACCGATGCGAACCCGAAAGGTCAGAGGTGAACCGCATGAACATCTCCCCCGTCAACGGCGTCGCCGCGCCCATCGTGTCGACCGTCAACTATCACCTGTGGCAGCCCTGCAACATGGCGTGCGGGAACTGCCACTCCACATACGAGGACACGCTCACCGTCCTCAAGGCGCGCAGCCTGCCGCGCGACCGCTCGCTGGAGTTGGTTCGCCTGCTCCGCGCCGCCGGCTTCCGCAAGATTAACTTCGCCGGCGGCGAGCCGACGCTCTGCCCGTGGATTTCGGACGCCGTAAGGCTGGCGAAGTCGCTCGGCTTCGTCACGTCCATCGTCACCAACGGCTCCCGCGCCTCGTCGGAGTGGCTGGACGGCCTGGACGGAAGCCTGGACATTTTCGCGCTGAGCGTGGACAGCGTGGACGCGGATACGCAAATCGGCATAGGGCGGACGGTCGCCGGCAAGCCGATGAGCGAGGGCGAGTATCTGGCGGTCTGCGAGCGCGTCCGCGAGCGGGGAATCCGGCTGAAGGTGAACACGGTCGTCAGCCAATTCAACGCGGAGGAGGATTTCCGCCCGTTCATCCTAGCCGCGCGCCCGGAGCGCTGGAAGATATTCCAGACGCTGCCGGTGGCGGGCCAGAACGACGAGCGCATCGCCGAGTTCGCGGTCTCGGACGCCGTCTTCCGCCGCTACGCGGAGCGCAACGCGGCGGTCGGCGAGCATGGGGTGAAGGTCGTCCCCGAAAGCAACGCGCTGATGACCGGCAGCTACGCGATGGTCGACCCGCTGGGCAGGTTCTACGACAACGTTCGCGGGACGCACACGTACAGCGAGCCGATTCTGGCGGTCGGCGCGGAGAATGCGCTGTCGCAGGTGTCGATATCCCCGGAGCGCTTCGCCGAGCGCGGCGGGGATTATGAGTAGGGGCGGGGACAGTAGCGAGACTGGTCAAGAGTCAAAGAAACAAGGAGGACGCGAAATGACTACCAAGAGATTCACGATAGACAGGAACGGTCGCGTTGAGCGCACGACCGTCGGCAGAACGGGGCGGACGCACGTTTACGAGGTTGCCAGCGACGCGCGCGGCGAGGACGGCCACTTCACGGACGAGGGTCAGTACCGCCGCGCCATCGAACAGGCGGTCAGGGAGAACGGCGGCGGGTAGCGGAGGCGGCGCGGGGCGCTCGCTCGGCGGGCGCCTCGCTAAGTGAGGAGTGTTCACGCTTTCTCCAACTCGCCTATCATTTCGTCGAGTTTATCGATGATTTCCGCAAGCCCGTTGGAAACGGCGGATTCGCTGGCGCAGTCGAACACCTTTTCCAGCTTCAGCCTTATCCCATCATGGTGGTGCTGGGGCATCCGAGACAATTCGTAAGACCGCGACCGCAGGGCGGCTATAGGCGAGCCCCCGCTGTTGCGGACTTCCAGCATGTACACGTCATCCCAACCGCTGGCGGCGTGCTTGGAGATAACGACCGACTGCCTGCCCAACACCGTGAGGAAGGCGTGGGGATTCACGGTGGTTGACCACTTCAGTCCGCCGCTCTCCGTGAGATTCAAGACTTTTTCAAGCATGCTCTCCATCTGATTCATGTCAACTCGGCCTCAGTCGCTGTCCCAGTTCAATCTGCTTGCAATGCGTTGCAGAAGGGCTTGCATGTAGTTTAGCGCTTCCATTATTTCTATCGAGTTTTCAGGCGGCGGGTATTCCAGCCTCAAACGGTTGACCCAATTTTCCAGTTCCTGCGCTTGCCCCACCGCCGCGATCAGTCCTTCACGTATCTCGCCGTACTCATCCGGAAGGCGCGCTTCTATGTTGTAAAGCAACCCGCGCAGGTCCGGGCATCTGTCCGCAGCCGCGTCCCATCTGTCGGAGTCGACCCGGTCTTTGATGCGCTCGATTAGGCTTATCGCGCTCTGGACGTCCGCGACTGTCAGCGTTCTGCCGATGCCCTCCGCCGCCTCTTTCGCGCCGCGCTCGGCGGCTTCAGCCGCGTTTTCGGCGGCGACCGCCGCTTTTTGCGCTCTTATCGCCCATATCAGACCTCCCAGCGACGCCGTCAAGCCGGCGACGCTGACCAAATCGCCCCAGTGGTTTTGCAGAAAGTCCATCATGCGAGGGTATTCTACACTATCCGAAAGCCCGGCGCCATCGCGCCAACCGCTCGGCGGGCGGAGACAGGCTCACGCCTTCTTCATCTTCAGCTCGGCTATCAAGCGGTCTATCTTCTCTATGGACTCCCTAAGCCCGTCGGAAACGGCGGTTTCGCTGGCGTGGCGGAACACCCGCTCCAACCGGCGTTTCAGGTCGTCCCGACGAGCGGGCGCCAATTCCGGCGCTTCCGAGCTCGCGAAAGCGACCAAGTCGTCTCGGTAGCGGATTTCCAACGTGTACACGTCGGCGTCCGAGTCGCCGTCGGAGCGCTTGCCGACCACGACGGACTCCCGATCCATCATGGCGAGAAACCTTTGGGGGTTTATGGTGGTGAACCACTCAAGTTCGCCCTTTTCGTCAAGGTCGAAGACTCTTTTTACCGGGTCTTTTTTGCGAAACATCAGTCGTTCCCTCGCGTTCCTTCCCATTGCAAACCGCTTGCGATGCGCTGGAGAATGTCTTGCATTTCGTTCAGCGACCGTACGGTTTTTATCTTGTTTTCGGTCGACGGCGCGCCGCCAACGGCTTCATTCTCCAATTCCAGCGTCAGCGTCGCCGCATAGAGCAAGTCTTCCCGCATCCGATTGTACTCTTCGGGAAGACGCGCCTCTATATTATAGAGCAACTCGCGCAGGTCGGGGTATCTGTCCGCCGCGGCGTCCCAGCGGTTTTCAGAGCGCCGCTCTTTGACGCGCTCGATTAGGCTTATCGCCCTCTGGACGTCCGCCACAGTCAGCGTTCTGCCTATCCGGTCGCGCTTCTATGGCGGCTTGCTTGGCGGACCGCGCGTTCAGCGCCGCCCACGCCGCCGCCGCCAAGCCCAGCGCGCTCGCCGCGAATCCAAGCGCGCTGAACATGTCGCCCCAATTGTTTTGCAGAAAATCCATTTTGCGGGGACATTCTACACCATCCGAAAGCCCGGCGCTATCGCGTTAGACGCTCGGCGAACTCCGCGACGCTCGCGGCGGCGTCCGACAGCAGGGCGGATACGGCTTCGTCCGTTATCTCGCCGTCCGGGGACATGAAGTCGGTGACTGCGGGCAACAGGACGCGCGGCTGGTGGATTGCGATTGCGCCCTCCGATTCCAGGCTGTAGGTGGCGTGCATGTGCATCCTCGCGCAGGCGGAGCGTCCGGGGCCCGTGCCGATTACGAAGAACGGCTTGCCGCGCAGGACGTTTTCGCCGCGCGACGCCCACTCCAGCGCGTTCTTGAGCGCGCCGGTCATGGACGAGTTGTATTCCGGGCAGGCGACAGTCACCGCGTCCGCGTCGCGGATAGCCCGGCGCAGCGCCTCCGCTTCCGGCGGGATGCCGTTCGCGGCTTCGGCGTCCGGGTGGTACATCGGGACGCCGTTCAGGTCGAAAATGCGCGCGTCATGCCCGGCGGCGGCGAAGGCGTCCATCATCCCGCGTAGCAGTTTCATGTTCCAGGATTCTTTTCTCAGGCTTCCGCAAATTCCGAGCATTTTCATGTTTGTGGGGCGCTCCGTCTGGTTTTCTTCCATTTTAGCGCATATCCGCGCGCGGCGTTTGATTGCGGACGCTTTCTGAGTTACAATACTCTGCGTCAGCGGGCGGACGCCGATTTTTCCGTCCGCGTTCGGAAACCGAAAATCAGCGATTGGGGGGCTTTGGAATGTCGAATAGCGACCTGGCTCTGGTTTCGCATCTGATGAGGCGCGCCGGCTTCGGGGTCGGCAGGGACGAGCTCGAGAGCGTCTCGGCGAAACCTTACGAAGAGATAGTCGAAGACCTGCTCCACCCGGAGCGGCGCGAAGACCTGGCGGAAGACGCGCTCACGCGCTACAACATGGAGCTGTCCTACCGCGACGCCGTCCAGCTGTGGGCGGGGCGCTGGGTGTGGCGCATGGTCAACTCCAGCCGCCCGCTGGAGGAGAAGATGGCGCTGTTCTGGCACCACGTCTTCGCCACCGCGTGGTACAAGAGCGAACACAGCCCGACCATCATCGGGCAGATCGAAATGTTCCGCGAGGTCGGCATGACCGACCTGCGGACCATCCTGCTGGCGCTCGCCAAGGACCCGGCGATGAACTACTGGCTGGACAACTGCGAGAACCACGCCGACCAGCCCAACGAGAACTGGGGGCGCGAGCTGCTGGAGCTCTTCAGCATGGGCGTGGGCAACTACAGCGAGGACGACATCAAAAACGCCGCCCGCGCCTTCACCGGCTGGACGTTCACACAGCCCATCCCGCTCTACCCGTTCGGACATTACGAATCCGAATTCCGATACCTGCCGGAAGACCACGACGGCGGCGAAAAGACGTTCCTCGGACACACGGGCGAGCTGAACGGCGAGGACGTCATAGAAATCGTGGCGGGGCAGGAAGCGACGTACAGGTTCATCGCGCGCCACCTCTACAACTTCTTCGTGGCGGACGAGCCGCAGGTGCCGGCTTGGAACATCGAGCCGCCCAACGACCCGGAGGCGGTGGAGACGCTAGTGTCCGCCTTCGCCGAGAGCGGCGGCGCGATAAAGCCCGTCCTGCGCGCGCTGTTCAACTCGGACTTCTTCAAGAGCGCGCGGTTCAAGAAGGTCAAGAACCCCGCCGAGCTGGTCGCGGGAACGATCAAGCTGGTGGGGACTTACGACCTGTTGCCCGCGCCGGGGCAGTCGGTGTCCGCCCTGAGCGGCGCGACGTCCATTATGGGGCAGTCGCTGATGAACCCGCCGACGGTGGAGGGCTGGCACACGGGGCATGAGTGGATAGACGGCGGCGCGCTGAACGAGCGCGTCAACTTCGCCGTCAACCAGTTCAACGACCTGTCCGCGCCGGGGTTGCGGAGCATCATCGACAGGCTCGCCGAAGACGGCTCGGTGTCGCCGGAGCGCCTCGTGGAGCGCTGCCTCGACCTCGTCGGGCCGATGGAAGTGAGCGACGGCACCCGCGCCGCCCTGTCCAACTACGCCGACAGCGTGGGCGACGTCGACCTGAGCGACGACCAGGCGCGGACGGAGAACGCCGGCAAGGTGGCGCGGATGATACAGCTCATCGTCGCCTCGCGCGAGTATCAGTTCGCCTAGCGGCGGGCGTCCGGCGCGCGCGGGGGCGAGGCGAAACAAGCCAAGCCCGGCGCGCGCCAACCCGCCAATTCCCGCAAAACCCGCCAACAACCCATAAGGAGCGAAAGATGGCAGCGAACGGCAGCGACAAGGCGCCCGTGTTCGTGGTGGTGCAGCTGACCGGCGGCAACGACTTCATGAACACGGTCATCCCCTACACCAGCGCGGTCTATCATGACAACAGGCCGCTAGTGGGCATCCCCGAAGACCAGGTCATCCCCATAAACGACTCGCTCGGCTTCCACCCGCGCATGGGGGCGTTCAAAGACCTCTACGACCGCGGCATGGTCGCCGTCGTGCAGGGAATCGGCTACCCCAACTCGAACCGCTCCCACTTCCGGGGGATGGACATTTGGCACACCTGCGAGCCGCATGAGGTTTCGACCGTCGGCTGGCTGGGGCGGACTCTGCGCGAACTTGACCCGGAGGGCGAGAACCCGCTCACCGGCGTCAACTTCGGCGTCGGCTTGCCGCGCGCCATGTCCATGCCCGGCGTCCCCGTCACCAGCGTCTCCAACCTCGACAACTACGGGCTGATGACCGGCATCGAAAGCGCCGAGCGCGACCAGGCGCTCGACATTTTCAAGCAAATGTACGGGCCCGCCATCGGAACGGGGCCCGTGATGGAATATCTGTCGCGCACCGGGCAGGACGTCTTGTCCGGCGCGGACATGATAAAAGTCGCGCCGGAGCGCTACGAATCCACCGTCGAGTACGCCGACAACCCCATCGCCAAAAGCCTGCGGGACGTCGCGCGCGTCCACACGGCGGACTTGGGGACGCGGGTCTTCTACACCCAGCACGGCGGCTACGACACCCACGCCAACGAAGTGCCGACGCATCCCAAACTCATCGGCGACATGTCGGGCGCGATACACGATTTCTTCGCCGACCTGGAAGAGCATGAGGCGGACGACAACGTGGTGATGCTGGTGTTCACGGAGTTCGGGCGGCGCATCTACGACAACGGCTCCGGCACCGACCACGGCTCCGGCGGCGGCGCGTTCATCATCGGCAAGCCGGTGGAGGGCGGGCTTTACTCCGAATATCCGTCCCTGGAGCGCAGCCGCTGGGTGAACGGGGAAGACCTGGAGCATACCATAGACTACCGCGGCATCTACGGGACGATTCTCGAGCAGTGGCTGGGCGTGGAAGCCGCGCCGATAGTCAACGGCGGCTACGAGCAGATAAACCCGTTCAAGTAACCGCGAATCGCAAGCGGCAAATCCCTTCTCTCTTGATGAGTTTGCGGGGGTATGTCGAACGGAAACAAGCCCGAATAGCGAGTGACAAATCCCCTCTCCCTTGATGGGAGAGGGCTAGGGTGAGGGTGACCGCGCCGCCAGGCGCGGGTTCCCCCAACACGCCACTAAACAACGCGAGGGATGAGCAATATGTCAAGACCATACGCGCTGCTGAGGTCGGGGTTTCCCTACCACATAACGATGGGACAGCGCCGGGTCACGTCCAACCCGGTGGACATAGGATTCGGCGCGGAGAACGTGTACGTGCTCACGCGCGGCGGGCTTGGGTCGGAGGTTCGCGTCATCAACTGGGACGACGAGAACCTCGGCTTGCGCGGCGCGGGCAACTTCACCTGGCCCGCCGGCCTGCTGGTCGACGAGGACGAAAACCTGTACGTCTCGGACGAGGCGAAGCACAGCGTGACAGTCATGGACAAGGACGGCGAAACCGTCGCGGCTTGGGGCGAGCAAGGCTCCGGGGACGGCCAGCTCGACCGCCCGTCCGCGCTCGATTTCGACCTGGACGGCAACATAATGGTGTCCGACACGATGAACCACCGCGTCCAGCGCTTCACGCGGGACGGCGAGCATCTGCAGACCATCGGCGGCGCGCAGGGTTGCGGCGAAGGCGAGCTTGACATGCCCTGGGGCGTGGCGGTGGACGAGCTGGGCGACGTCTACGTATCCGACTGGCGCAACGACCGCGTCCAGAAGTTCAGCGGCGGCGGCGATTTCCTGATGAGCGTCGGCGAATCCGGCGACGGCAAAGGGCAGTTCAACCGCCCGGCGTCGGTGGACGTGGACGCTCACGGCGACATTTACGTCGCCGACTGGCTGAACAACCGCGTCCAAATGTTCAACGCGGACGGACGCTTCATCGAGCAGTTCATCGGAGACGCCAACCTGTCGAAGTCCGGGCGCGAGTACATTCTGGCGAACCAAATCACGCTCCGCCTGCGCGAGATGACCGACCTGGAGCCGACGAGACGCCTCAGCGCCCCCTGCCGCGTGCGGGTGGACGACGAGTTTCGGCTGTTCATCTGCGACTTCGGACAGCACCGCATACAGGTGTACAAGAAGGAAGCCTACGAGCTTTCCGAAAGCCAGATAGCGCCGCCGATGCGGAATCCGATACTGTTCACGACCTAGTGCGAGAAATCCCCGCTGCCTTGACGGTCGGCGGAGCGGGCCGGGGCGGAAGGCGGGCGCGGACACGCGCGTTTCCGTCCGTCCGCCTCGCGGGAAGCAATCCGCTTCATAGACGCCGCGGGAAGCGAAGGGCGAAAAAGCCCCCGCTTGACAACCGCCGCGCCAATGGCATATCTTGACCAACGATTGAACCAACGATTGAAACAGAGCGATCCGACTTCGCGCCGACCGCCGTTCGCGGAGCCGGCGTCTGACGGAGGGAATCACGTATGGCGAAGCTGCTGGAAGTAAACAACCTCACCACTCACTTCTTCACTCAGGATGGCGTCGTCAAGGCGGTCGACGGAATCACCTACGACCTTGAAGAGGGGGAAGTGCTCGGCGTGGTGGGCGAAAGCGGCTGCGGGAAGAGCGTCCACGCCCTCTCCATCATGCGCCTAGTTCCGTCGCCGCCCGGACGGACGGTCGACGGAACGATCATGTTCGAGGGCGAAGACCTGCTCGAAATGGACGACTCCGAGATGCGGAACATACGCGGCAACCGCATCGCCATGGTCTTCCAAGAGCCGATGACGTCCCTGAACCCGGTTCTCACAATCGGCAGGCAGCTCACGGAGACGCTGGAGCTGCATCAGGGGATGAGCAAGCAGCAGGCGACCGAGCGGGCTGGCGAGTTGCTGGATACTGTGGGCATACCGGACGCCGCGCGGCGGCTCGTGGACTACCCCCACCAGTTCAGCGGCGGCATGCGCCAGCGCGTGATGATAGCGATTGCGCTCAGCTGCAACCCCAAGCTGATAATCGCCGACGAGCCGACCACCGCGCTCGACGTGACGATTCAGGCGCAGATTCTCGAACTGATGCAGGACTTGGCGCGCGACTTCGGAACCGCCATGATAATCATTACCCACAACCTCGGCGTCGTCGCGCGCTACGCCGACAACGTGAACGTGATGTACGCCGGCAAAATCATCGAAACGGGCAGCGCGCAGGAGATCTACCACAACCCGCGACACCCCTATACGCTGGCGTTGCTGAACTCCGTTCCGCGCTTGGACGCGAGCGAGCGCATCCGGCTGGACGCCATCGAAGGCTTGCCGCCGGATCTGGTGAATCTGCCGGGGGGATGCTCGTTCGCGCCGCGCTGCAAGTACGTATTCGAACAGTGCCTGGACGAGACCCCCACGCTGGTGGAGACCAACGCCGGACACACTTCCGCCTGCTGGCGGCACAAAGAGCTTCACGACCTCGCCGGCTTCGTCGGCGGCTAGGAGGCAAGACGCAGGATGACAACCATGACCAACGGTTCCCATTCCAACGGCGGCGAAACTCTGCTGGAAGTGAACAACCTGAAGATGTACTTCCCCGTCACGTCGGGAATCATCTTCCAGCGCAAAGTCGCCGAAGTCAAAGCCGTCGACGACGTCACGTTCAGCATCAACAAGGGCGAAACGCTCGGCTTGGTCGGCGAAAGCGGTTGCGGCAAGACGACCACCGGAAGGGCGATTCTGCAGCTCTACAAGCCCACCGACGGCGACGTGGTGTTCGAAGGGACGCGCCTCAACGACCTCGACGGCGGCGAGATGCGCGCCATGCGCCGCAAGATGCAGATAATCTTCCAAGACCCCTACGGCTCGCTCAACCCGCGAATGACTTGCGGCGACATTGTGGGGGAGCCGCTCATCGTCCACAAGCTGACGGACTCCAAAGCGGAGTTCCGCGAGCGCATCGCCGAGTTGCTGCAGGTCGTCGGGCTGAACCCGTACATGGCGGACAGATACCCGCACGAGTTCAGCGGCGGACAGCGACAGCGCATCGGCATCGCGCGGGCGCTGGCGGTCAACCCCAGCTTCATCGTCTGCGACGAGCCGGTCTCGGCGCTGGACGTGTCCATTCAGGCGCAGGTCATCAACCTGCTCGAAGACCTGCAGCAGCAGTTCGGCTTGACCTACCTGTTCATCGCCCACGACCTCTCGGTCGTCCGCCACATATCCGACCGGGTGGCGGTGATGTACCTGGGGCATATCGTCGAGATAGCCGACCGCAACGAGCTGTACGACAACCCGTTGCATCCGTACACCCGCGCCCTGCTGTCGGCGGTGCCGATACCCGACCCGCTAATCGAGGCGCAGCGCGAGCGCATCATCCTCACGGGGGACGTCCCAAGCCCGCTGAACCCGCCCGCCGGCTGCGTGTTCCACACCCGCTGCCCGGTGATGGTGGACGACTGCCAGCTGGAAATGCCGGAGTTGCGCGAAGTGTCGCCGGGGCATTGGGTGTCCTGCATCCAGGTGGACGGCTGGGAGACGGCTAGGGCGTAACCGCCCGCCGCCATCGCGCGCGGCTAAACCGCGAAACGCAACAAGCGAGAAGCGCCCTCTCCGAACGCGGAGGGGGCGTTTTGTCGTTTGGTTGCGGGCGAATTCGCGCTCCGATTTCATATTCGACCGCCCCAATCCTTTTTTGTCCAACAAACTTGGGTTGACCGTCCCCCCGCGCTCGCCGATGCTTATGGCATATCCTGAAATCGAGAGGAGCGCGATGATGATTGCGACAGCGAAAGTCCCGTCCGTCAACTTCCACCTGTGGGCGCCTTGCAACATGCGATGCGGCTTCTGCTTCGCGGGGTTTCTCGACGTGAAGCGGGACATCCTGCCCAAAGGACACATGAATCGGGATGAGTGCGTCCGAACCGTGGAGGCGCTGGCGGACGCCGGCTTCGACAAAATCAACTTCGCGGGCGGAGAACCCACGCTCTGCCCCCTGGTTGAAAGACTTGGTCCGAACCGCTAAAGCGCGCGGGCTGGCGACGTCCATCGTAACGAACGGAACGCTGATAACCGCCGACTGGCTGAGCGACGTCAAGGGCGTCCTCGACTGGATAGCGCTGAGCGTGGACACGGTCGACCCCGCCAAACTGACGGCGACCGGACGCGCGACGAATCGCGGTCCGATGAGCGAAGGGGACTACCTGCGAATCGCCGCCGACATAGCCGAAGGCGGGTTCGGGCTGAAGATAAACACCGTCGTAACCGCCGCCAACCGCGACGAGGATTTCACGGGCTTCATCCTGCGGGCGCGTCCGGCGCGGTGGAAGATTCTCCAAGTCCTGCCGGTCGCAGACCAGAACGGCGGCGCGGTGGATGAGTTCCTCATCTCCAAGCGGCAGTTCGATGAGTATGTGGAGCGCAACCGAATCGTCGAAAATCATGGCGTGAAAGTAGTCCCCGAAGACAACGCGATGATGACGGGGAGCTACGCGATGGTTGACCCCGCCGGGCGGTTCTTCGACAATGCGGCGGGCGGACACGCCTACGGCGTCTCAATACTTGAAGTCGGCGCGCGCGAGGCGATGTCCGCCGCGTTCATAGACGCCGACCGCTTCGCGGACCGCGGCGGGCTGTACGACTGGCGCGGATAGGCGGCGTCCGTCCGTCCCCAAACAAAATCCCAAAATCAGGAGCGACGAAAAATGACCAACCCCGACATAACCCCGGATTTCCCCACCAGCGGGCAGGCGATAGGGTTCTTCATAAAGAGCCTGGAATTCCCGCACAAGCATCTGCGGACGAAGACGGCGCAGCGCTACTTCGGCGGGAGCATCGACAGCATCGTCCTCGAAAAGTCCCGCTCGATGATATTCGACGCCGTGGCGGAGGTTCTCGTCGATCTCGGCATGACACCGATGAGCGCGGAGGACGACAAGAAAGAGGTGGTGGATTCCATAGCCTACGCCATCGGGATGCAGGCGGAGAATTGGGACCAGTTCAGGACCTTCATCCGCCCGCGCCTGCCGAAAATAGACCCGGACAATCTCGCCAAGATATACACGTCCTACGCGAGATTGGCGTCCATAGACTTGGCGCTCCGCGTAGGCGCGCTTTGGCACATCACAGGATTCGTTCCGAACGAGGACATCCTCGTTCTCGACTGGATAAACCGAGATAAGCGCGGCGAGTATCTGAACAGGAAACGAGAGGAAGCCGACCTCACCCTGGAAACGTTCGCCGAACTTTCCGGGGTAAGCAAGAAGTCCGTGGACGACTGGCTGTACAACGGCGTTCGTCCGTATGACAGGCACATCGTCAAGATTGCGTCGGCGTTGACCAAGAACGACAAATCCGCAAGCCGCAACGCGCTCGCAAACGAGATTCGCCGCTTTTACTGGTTCGCGGACCTCTCCGACCTGCTGACCAACCTAATCGGGTCGGAGACAGTCAAAAATTTGGAAATGCACGTTTACCAGTACGCGGCATGGACCGACATGCTTATCCTCCAGTTGAAACGCCAAGCAGTCAACGACCCGGATTTGGAGTCGCAACTTCCCCTAATCACATTGGAGTTCTACCTTTATGGAAGTCGAACCAAGTGGGGAAAGGCACTCCTAAACCTGATGGTGGATAGCGAACCCGACGCCGAGTGGAAACTTGACTTGGAAGCCGCCGGCGGCGATTGGTCGGAACGAATCATCTCGGTGAGCATGGGCGTTTCCAACGAAGAAGTGGACGCCCTAATCGAGTCTTCCGGCGGACGCCTGCTAGAAGATTGGGACGTCGGCGACCCGCGGGCGTATGCCATCTACCGAAGGTCTATGGAATTCGCCATGCAGGGTAGAACCCGCGAAGCCGTCGCGGAAGTCGAGAAAGCGGCGCGCCTTGACCCGAACGACCCCGCGAATCACTTTAGCCTAGGCTCCGGACTTGCCGGCATCGCTTCTCGGACGGGCGACGAATCCATGATGAAACGCGCGTTGCATGAGTGCTGGGTCGCCGCTCGCTTGGATCCGGCTTGGATACTGCCATGGACCGAAATCGGCTGGATACACGTCCTCAGCGGACAGCACAAGGAGGCGCGCGACCATCTGATGAACGTCCCGGAAGGTTGCGGGCCGCTTGAACCTCGCTACTACCAGGCGCTGGGAATAGCGAATCTGGGGTTGGGCGAGTTGGACGATGCGCTCGCGACGCTTGAATCCGGGCTTGCGTTGGAGCCAAGCGACAAAGGGTTGCTAACGTTCGCGCTTCTGGCGTCGGCGGCGCTGGGAGACGACAAAAGGCGGCGCAAGTATTCCAAGCGGCTTAGGCATATCGGCGCGGGCGATTCGATAGCGTCGCTTCTGTCGCGGTAGCGCGGAATTGCGGGCGGGCGGGCGACGCCGGCGAACCGTCCCCCCTCCCGCCGCCTATCAACGGCAGTCCGGCAAGCCCAACTCGGCTAAGTTGTTGTACCTCACGGAGTGCAGGCGTTTGGGGACGCAGCCCGTCAACTCGTTGTCCGCGAGATACAGACTTTCCAGGTCTGCCAAGTCGCCAAGTTCCGGCGGGATTTCGCCGACCAGATTGTTGCGTTCAAGGTCCAAACGTCTGAGATTGGCTAGGTTGCCGAGTTCAGGCGGTATCTCGCCGCTCAATTTGTTGTCCGAGAGGTTTAGCCGTTCCAAGTATGGCGGATTGCCCAGTTGCGGCGGGATCTCGCCGACCAGTTCGTTGCGCTCGATGTCCAACCACCTGAGCCTGCCTATGTTTCCAAGTCGCGGCGGCAACTCGCCTACCAGTTCGTTGTCCGAGAGGTTTAGCCGTTCCAGATTTGACATGCCGCCAAGTTGGGGCGGGATTTCGCCGCTTAAATCGTTATCCGCGAGATATAGCGACACGAGGTTTGACAAGTTTCCAAGTTGGGGCGGTATCTCGCCGCTCAACTCATTGCCCCCGAGGCTTAGCCATTCTAGGCTTGCCAAGTTTCCAAGTTGGGGCGGTATCTCGCCGCTCAACTCGTTATCCGATAGGATTAGCGTGTCCAGGTTCGCCAAGTTGCCGAGTTGCGGCGGGATTTTGCCCCTCAAGTGGTTCTCATGGAGATATGCCCGTTCCAAATTCGCCATGTTGCCAAACTCCGGCGGGATTTCGCCCATCAAGTAGTTCTCATGGAGTTCGAGCCATTTGAGATTGGTTAGGTTGCCCATCTCCGGCGGGAGCTCGCCGCTTAGGTCGTTGCGTTCAATGTTCATCCGTTCAAGCCGGGCGAGGTTGCCAAGTCGCGGCGGGATTTCGCCGACCAACCTGTTGTCGTAGAGGTCCAACTCTTCCAATTTGACCAGATTGCCAATCTCCGGCGGGATTTCGCCGCTCAAATCGTTGTCCGCGATGTACAGCCATCGCAGGTTCGCTAGGTTGCCGAGTTCGGACGGTATCGGGGCTGTCAGGTCGTTACCCCCAAACAATAGGCCATAGGAGTGCGCCGGCATGCTCCCTCTCAAATCGCCGTTATCCATGAGGTCGTCCATCTCCCGCCAAGCGGCTAGGCTGGCGAGTTCAGACGGCGTCTCGCCGTTAAACCCGTTGTCAGCGGCGCTCCGCCTTTTCAGATTGGATAGGCTGACAAACTCGGACTGCAACCCTTCGCTTATCCCGTCTCCTCCACGCAATCCAGTCAGGGATGCGGATGAGGAGCGGTTGTCGAACGACGGCGACGAGTCGAATCGTAGTCGCCCGCTATATGGCGGCGGCGAGCTGATTAGTTGGTATCCCCCAAGCGACAAGCCTTCCAGGTTCGCTAGGTCGCCGATTTCGGGCGGGATTTCGCCGCTCAGTTTGTTGCCCTGAAGGGACAGCCTTTTCAGATTCGTCAGCCCGCCGATTTCGGGCGGAATTATGCCGCTTAGATTGTTGTTTCCGATGAACAGCTCTTCCAGATTTGTCAGGTTGCCAATCTCCGGCGGCAGCTCGCCGCTTAGTTCGTTGCTCGACATATACAGTTGCGCCAAATTCGTCAGCTTCCCCAATTCCGGAGGCAACTCGCCGCTCAACTTGTTGTACGCGAAATTCGCCCATTCCAAATCGGCAAGATTCCCAAGCTCCGGCGGCAGGTCGCCGTCCAATCCATTGGCTCCAAGGTTTAGTTCGATGACCTTGCCGCCGTCGGTGAATACGCCAAACCATTCGCCGAGCGGCTTGTCGCTCAACCAGTTTTCGTTGTCGCGCCAGTTTTTGCCGTCCGTGGCGTGGTAAAGCGCAATCAGCGCTTTTCGGTCGGAGGATGATGGCGCGGTTGTCCCCGACGGCGCGCTCGGCTCCGGGGGCATGGCAGTCATGGACGGCGCGCTTGGCTCCGGGGACGCGGCGGCGCCCGGCTCCGGTTGTCCGCATGACGCGAGCGTGAGCGCGAGCGCCGACAGCAGCGCCGCGACCAATAGCAGCCGAAGTTTCATGTTTCGCCCCTTTGGTTGAAGTTCGCCCGCGCTTTCCGCGCCTCGCGGGGATGTTCATTGTAGCGCGAAATCGGTTTCGCCGCCCGATTTCACCCGCCCCAGCCCCATGTCCACGCGCCGCCCGCCGTTATTGCCGCGCCCGCCGTTAGGGCGAACCAGCCGAAGTTGATTCGTTCCGCCAGATTCATCAGGGCGCGGACGGCGGCGAAGCCCACCGCCGCCGACGCCGCCAGCGCCAGAAGGGCCGGCGCGGACATAGCCATCCCCGAATCCAGCGCCGCGTACAGCCCCGCGCCGACGCTCGCGGGGACGCTTAGCAGAAAACTCAAAGCCAGCGCGTCCCGCCTGTCCACTCCGCGCCAGAGCAGGGCGGATACGGTCAGCCCCGACCGGCTCAAGCCGGGAAGCGCCGCCAAGCCCTGCGCGATTCCAGTGAGAACGGCGTCCATCACGCCGACGTCCTCGCGCGTCCGCTCGCCGCCGGCGGCGCGATGGCGTCCGCGCGCGATGATTGCGCCGGTGAGCATCATCAGCGCGCCGACCGGAATCATCGCCAAGCCGCCTATGCGTTCCGAGAAGCCGTCCAAGCCCGCCAGCGCCGCCAAGCCGAGCGGGGCGCTGATTAGGGTGGCGACCGCCAGAAACGCCGTCGCCGCCGTCGGGCGCGTCGGGTTTCGGAGGATGTTCCGCGCCATGTCCGCCGCGTCTTTGCGGAGCGCGATTAGCGCCGCCAGCGCCGTTCCGAGATGGAGCCAGAGCGAGAACGCCACGGCGTCGGACAGCTCCGCGCCGAGCGCGAGCGTCTGAATGGCGGCGACGACGCCTTCGGAGCTTATGGGAAGCCACTCCGCGATTCCCTGAACCGCCCCCAGAAGCGCGGCTTCCGCGAGCGTCACGTCGCGCGCCTCAGCGTCACCGTGAACACGCTGCCCTCGCCTTCGGCGCTTTCGGCGCGGATTTCGCCGCCCTGCGCCTGCGCCAGATGCTTGGCTATGGCGAGTCCCAAGCCCGTTCCGCCGTCTCTGCGCGACCTGTCCGCTTTGAAGAAGCGCTCGAATACGCGCGGCAGATGCTCCGGCGATATGCCGACGCCGGTATCGGAAACCGATATGTCCACCCATCGCGGGCGGGCGCGGGCGGATATTTCCACATAGCCGCCCGGCGGGGTGAACCGGAGCGCGTTCTCCAGCAGGTTGGTGAGAATTTGGTCGAGTTTCGCCGGATCCGCCATGACGCGGGGCGCGTCTGCGCTCGCTCCGCATCGCATCTCGACGCCCTTCTTCTTCGCCGCCGCCGCCAGGCGCGCCGCCGCCGCCGCCGCCGTTTCGCGCGCGCTCGTGGGCGACAGATGCACGGGCATCTGTCCGCTTTCGAGGCTGGAAAGCTCAAGCAGCTCGTTCACAAGCGCCGTCATCCGCGCTATGTCGTCCTGTATGCGCGAGAGGAAGTCTAGCGTCGCCTCTCGGTCGTCTATCGCGCCGTTTTGGATGGTTTCCACCATGGCGCGGACGGACGCCAGCGGGCTGCGGAGTTCGTGCGAGACGTTGCTGACGAATTCGCGCCGCGTAGTCCGCGCGCGCCTTTCGTCCGTGGCGTCGTGGAGCGTCAGCAGCGCCCCGCCCTGGCCGATTCCCCCCGAAAGCGGCGTCGCGGTGACGGTGATGAATCGGCGCGGGTGCAGCAGCTCTATCTGGGCGCGCTGCATGCGGCGCGTGTCGGCGGATAGGGACGCCACCTGGAGCATCTCGAAATCGCGCTCTATTTCGGCGAGCGGGCGCCCGCGCGCGTAGTCCAAATCGGTCATCAGCAGGCGCTGGGCGGCTTGGTTCATCATCCGCACCGTGTTTTGCGAATCCAGCGTTATGACGCCTTCGGAAGTCGTTTCCATGACCGCCGCGAGCAACATCCGTTCAAGCGCCATGTCGTCGTCGCGCCGCCGCAGGGAGTCGGCGAGTCGGTCGAAGGCGTCCGCGAGGTCGCGTTCGTCCGGCGGATGGTTGAACGGCGCGGCGAAGTCGGTCGGTTCGCCGCCTTCCGCCAGTCGGCGCGCCGCGTTCGCCGCCGCCGCCGCCGTCCGCGCCGAGCGACGCGCCAGCCAGAGCGTCAACCACACCGAAGACGCGCCGACTGCGAAGACGACCGCCGCCGCCGCGCTCTCGCCGCGCGAAATCCCGCCGTCGCCGAGCGCGAACAGGGCGAAGGCGACCGCCGCCAGCGCGACAAGCGCCGCGTGAGCCAGCGCCGCCCGCGCCGCGACCGAGCGCGGGAGCGTCAACCGTCGAAGCGGTAGCCCACCCCGCGAATGGTCACGATGCGGCTCGGACTGGACGGGTTCGGTTCGATCTTCTCGCGCAGCCATCTGACGTGTACATCCACCGTCCGCGAATCGCCTATGTAGTCGTGTCCCCACAGCCGTTCGAGAATCTGATCCCGCGTGAAGGCGCGCCCTTTGTTGGACGCCAGGAACGAAATCAGCGCGAACTCTCGCGGCTTCATGTCGAGCGGCTCGCCGTTGAGCGCGGCGGTATGGCCGCTCAGGTCTATGGCGAGGTTGCCGGAGACGACGGTTTCGGACTGCCGCGCCGCCCCGCCCGACGAGCGCCGGAGCGTGTTTCGGATTCGGGCGAGCAGCTCGCGCATGCTGAACGGCTTGCCGACGTAGTCGTCCGCGCCCAGCTCCAAGCCCCGGACGCGCTCCGCTTCGTCCTTGCGCGCGGACAGCATGATGATGGGGACGCTGGATTCGCGCCTGAGCAGGCGGCATATCTCGAACCCGTCGAGGCGGGGGAGCATGACGTCCAGGATGATTATGTCCGGGGAATTCTCCCGCGCCATTCGTAGCCCCGCTTCGCCGTCTTGCGCGGCGAGCGCGTCGTAGCCTTCGCGCTCCAAAGTGTACTTGAGCGCGGCGAGCAGATTCGGCTCGTCCTCCACAACCAAAACCGTATCGCGCATTTGACGCCCCTTCGGACAGCGATTTGGGATGAGGTTAGCATAGATTGGCTATGGGTTGTTAGCGGGCGCGCGCCGCCTAAACGGTCAAAACCAGCTTGCCGAAGAAGTTGCGGCTTTCCATCGTTTCGTGGGCTTTGGCGGCGTCCTCCAGCGGGAAGGTTTGATGGACGACGCCGCGAATGACGCCGCGCCCCGCCATGTGGACGATTTGGCGCATGTCCTCTTTGCGCCCCATGAACACGCCGAAGACGGTGAGGTAGCGGGTGAACATCATGCCCATTTGGAGCTCGGCGCGGTAGCCGGTGGTGACGCCGCAGATGCCGTAGCGCCCGCCGACGGCGAGGGAGCGCGTGGCGGCTTGCCAGAACTCCGAGCCGACGTGGTCGAGAACGACGTCCGCGCCCCGCCCGCCGGTTATCTCGCGGACGCGCTCGGCTATGTCCTCCGACGAGTAGTTGATGACGTGGTCGGCGCCCAATTCGCGGGCGCGCGCGGCTTTCTCGTCCGTGCTGGTCGTGGCGATGACCGTCGCGCCGGCGACATGCTTGGCGACCTGCACCCCCGCCGTACCGACCCCCGCGGACGCCGACAGAATGAGCGCCGTTTCCCAAGACTGCAACTCGCCCTTGCGGACAAGTATCGTCCAGCTGGGCAGATAGACCGTCGGCAGAGACGCCGCCTCTTCGTAAGAGAGGCTGTCCGGAATCGGCACGGCGCTGGTGGAGGGGACCGCGACATATTCGGCGTAGCTGCCGTTTCGGGACGAGCCGAGCATCCCCGAATTCTGGCAGAACTCGTCGCGCCCGGCGTCGCAGGCGCGGCACTGGCTGCAAGTCATCCGCGGGTTGACGACGACGCGCTCGCCGACGCTTCGCCCGCGCACGGCGGAGCCGACTTCGGCGATTTCGCCGGCGGCGTCCCCGCCGAGAATGTGGGGGGCGCTGAAATCGCGCCGCCGGGTTCCGCGAACGCCGGCGCGGGTATAGACGTCCAGACGGTTCAACGCGGCGGCGCGGACGCGGACCAGAACGTCGTTCGCCCCAATCTCCGGCTCCGGCATGTCGCCGTATTTCAAGACTTCCAAGCCGCCGTGTTCGGTCATGTAAACTGCTTTCAATGGGGTTTTCCTCTCCTAGAAAGTTGCGGAAGTCGGACGGGCGCATAAAGCCGCGCTTGCGCGCGCCGCCCTCATCCTAGCCTTCTCCCATCAAGGGAGAAGGGATGCGTTGGTTGGGATTCAAGACCGGTTTCAAGCGGCTATCTTGGCTGGGAAACTCTGGATTCCCGCTTTCGCGGGAATGACGGCGGGGGGGCGCGCGGAAGTGGCGGGAAGTGTCCAATCCGCGCTTAAATCCGCCGAACATGTCCATGCAAGCCCATCAAGGTAGAAGGGATTTCACCCCGCCAGCGGCCTGACTTTGGACGCGAACCGCTCCATGAGCGCGATTGCGCCGTCGAGCGTGTCGGCTTGGAAGTTCAGCATCAGATGGTTGACGCCCATTTCCTCTAGCCGCTTTATGTCGTCCGCGACCGTTTGGGGCGTTCCGGTGAGGATGCGGCGCTCGCCGTCGGGGGCGGTTTGGGGGCCCGCGTCCGTGTACCAGTTGACGCTGTAGGCGAAGTCCATGGCGTCCGCGCCGCGTCCGGCGCGCTCGGCGTGTCGGCGGACTCTCGCCATGTAATCCCCCAACTGCGCGAACGTTCCGACGGGGAAGCGCGGGTTGCTGCAGATGGGATACCAAGCGTCGCCGAGTTGCCCCGCTCGGCGCAGCGCGGGCGGGCTTTCGCCGCCTATCCACAGCGGCGGATGCGGCTTCTGAACGGGCTTGGGAGCGAAGGCGATGCCGGAGAACGCCGCGTAGTCGCCCGCGAACGACGGCGAATCGCTCGTCCACAATTCCTTGAAAACGCGCAGATACTCGTTGCCGACCGCCCCCCGCTCGGCGTAAGGCGGCGCGCCGATGGCGGCGAACTCTTCCTCCATCCAACCCACGCCGCAGCCGACGATGAGCCGTCCGCCGGACAGGACGTCAATCGTCGCCAGCGTCTTGGCGGCGAGAACCGGCGCGCGGTGGGGCAGAACCATCACCGAAGTGAGCAGCTTGATTGCGGACGTGACGCCCGCGAGATAGGCGACGGTCGCCAGCTGCTCCATGTACTCGCCCGCCAGCGAGCTGGCGAACTCGCCCGATTCGCTGTACGGGTACACCGAGTCTATGTCGTTCGGGACGACGATATGGTCGCTGACTGTGACTATCTCAAACCCCAACGCCTCGCCGCCCTGGGCGAGGGCGACCATGTTTTCCACCGAAGCCAGCGGGCCTCTGCTGGGCGCTCCGAAACCGAATTCCATCGTATCGCCTCCTAAGAAGATGCTTGCGGAGGGATTTTATCATAAAAGGGGGGATGGGGGATTTTCTCGCCGCGCCGACCCGTCATTCCCGCGAAAGAACGTCGCCCTCGCGGAAGCGTGGGCGGGGACGGTAACAGAAAATCCGGCGGAGTTTCGGTTGACATGGGACGCCGGCGATGATATTGTCATCCGACTGAATGGCAGGCGGGCGACGCGAACGCGAAACGCTGGCGGAATCCATGCGTATGCGGGGGTCAAGATGCTGACGGACGATGACATTCGCAATCTCATTAGTCTTCCCAAGACAATCGAGCGAAAGGATCCCGCCGTCGGATACGCGGAAGCGGATGGATATAGGCGATGCAACTTGCGCTTGCGCGCGAAGGACGAAAGCGGCGAGTCGTTTTCGGTCTTCATCCGACAAAACATCGAATTCATCGGGAACTTCTCGATGGGTCTCAGATACTTCACGGGTGACAGTCGCTTGGGAAGTGTCACGCTCGTCCGATACAACGGTCCCCACGGGGAATACAGCCGAGACCCTGACGGACATTTCGTCGCGCCCCATATCCACAGGATTAGCGGGGAAGAGATGGGTTCCGGGAGTTACGAGCCGCAAGAGCGGCATCGTGAGATTACGGACAGATACGCGACGTTCGATCAGGCGCTAGCGGTATTCTTCACCGACATAGCGGCGGATGGTTTCGAAAGCCACTTCCCCAATTTGATACAGGCGAGGATGAGGCTGTTTCCATGAACATCGAAAAAGTCCGGGAATCCATCGGGCGCGGCATGCCGAGCGGATTCGACTTCTACGAGCGCAGCCCCGGAATCCATCAGATAATCGTCCCCATACTCCACGAGGATGGCGACATGGTGGACATATACGTCCAAGACAGCCCGAAAGGGGACGGATACGTTCGCCTCTGCGACTTTGGGATGGCGCTGATGAGGCTGTCCTATTCGTTCGACGTGTCCACGTCGACGCGCGAGCGGATACTGGAAAGCCTACTCATCAACAACGGCGTAAAGCGCGGCGATGAAGGGCTGTATCTGGACGCGCCGATTGGCGTTGTCTATCAGAGCGTACTCCAATTCGCGGGGTGCGTTCAGAAAGTCTGCAACATGCGCTATTGGAACAGGGAGACCATCCGCAGCGCGTTCTACGACGACCTGAACGAATACGTCGCAACCGAGATGAAGCGGTTTTCGCCGGTCCAAAATCATACGCCGATGGAAGGATACGACATTCTCAGCGTAGACTGGTTTCTGACGCATAACGAGCGCAACATTTACGTGTTCGGAGTGCGCGGAGACAACAAAGCTAAGAACGTCGCCATAAGTCTGCTGGAATTCCAGAAAGCCGAACTGCCGTTCATCAGCATCGTGGCGCATGAGGATATAGAGGCGCTTGGCAGTAGGGAAAAACTATACCTGCTCAATAACGCCGACATTCAGTACTCCCAACTGGATGAATTCAAAAAGAAAAGCGCGCTGGCTATTCAGCGGGTCGCCGCGTAACCGCGCCCCGGCGGTCTGCCCCCAACCCGCCCGCCGCAACAATCCTGAAAATCCCATAATCCCCCAAATCCTGATTCTGACGACGCTCGCTCGCGGGACTCATTCCCGCCAGCCGCCGGCTCTCGCTGTTCCGTCTTTTCCCAAAATCGCCAACAGACGCGCGTCTGAGCCGTCCGGGGACATGACGAAAACGCCCGCGTCCCCTTCCTCCGCATCCGGGGGGAATGAGAGAGGCAACGTTTTCAAGTCCGGATTGAACCGCATCCAGCCGCCGATTTCGACAACCGCCGCCACTTTCGAGCCGTCAGGAGACCACGCCGCGCGGCGCGCGCCGGATATGATGAGGACGCTGGATTCATCAATGTTCACGATGTACGAAATGGATCCGATAGACGCCAAAAACAGCGAGGCGTCGACGGGGTGCCAAGACAAAGAGCCGATTCCGCCGCGAGTCGGGATGTCCACGCCGTCGCTCAAGCCGCGTCCGTCGCGGTTTATCGAGTGAAGTTTCATATCGCTTTCGTCTCCCATCAGAAAAGCGATGCGCTCACCGTCGGGCGACCACGCCGGCGGGCTTTTTATCTTGCCGTCCTCGTTGTCTGAGGGTCTGTGTCTAAAAGCGTCATGCGGTCAGACGGGGGAGCATTAGGTGAATCATCGCCGTCCGAACCCAGCTCCTCGCAATCCTTGCTCAGTCTGCGGAAGTTGCCCAGCCACGCGAACGTCCGCTCAACCACCCACCGCCTAGGGATGACCGCGAACTTCCCCGCGCAACCGCCGTCCCCCCAAATGAGGCTCAGCTTCGGGAATCGTCCGGCCAACTTGCCGACGACCTGCTTCGCCCCGTCCCTGTCCTGAATGTACGCCGGGTGGACGACCGCGTCAAGCAGCAACCCTTGGGCGTCCACGACGATGCGCCGCTTGCGCCCGTTCACTTTCTTGCCCGCGCCGTATCCGCGAGCCCTCTTTTTGCGTGGTTTTCACGCTTTGGCTGTCTATTATGGCGGCGCTGGGTCGGAGTACGCCGTCTATCTCGACGGCGGCGACCTGGTCTATCTCAAGCGCCCCTGCGCCGCCGAGCATGCGCGGGGCAGATTTCTGCTAAGCGTCTTCCCCGCCGACGTCGCGGACATTCCACAAGACCGCCGCGCACTGGGACACGATTCGCTCAACTTTGATTTCGCCGATTACGGCGTTCGTTTCGGCGACCGCTGCATGATTCGGCGTCCGTTGCCGGATTACGCGGTGGAATCTGTGGAAATCGGGCGTTGGATTCCGGGCGAAGGCGCGGCGTGGCAGACGCGGGCGGCGATTGGGGAATAACGGCGGCGCGCGTCCGAATCGACATAAAATCGTCCAAAACCGCCGTTAAACGCATTGAACAAATCTTGAGAAAGTATTAAACTTTCGCCAATTCACTGAATTCCGGCGAGGGTTTTCATGCGACGCATCACTTCGGCGCGCCGGGGAAGGGGCGGCTCTTCCGGCGCGCGCCGTCCGCCGTCCGCCAGCGGGGTGTCCCCGCTCCATCGGCAGACCACCAAGTGCATCCCCTACATGTGCGTTTACGCCTACGGATGCGCCGAGCGCCCCCAGCGCGCCGCGCAGGTTTTGACGCGCCGCTGCATGAGATACATGCCGGACAACCTCAGAATCAAGCCGAAATTGTCGGATTTCGCGCTTGACCTGCTGGCGAAGCGGCGTCAGCGCGGCGAACGGCTTTCGGAGCGGACGACCGCCATTCTCGACCAGCATCGCCCGAATGGCCCAATCCGCCGCGTGGCTTAGCGCGGCTTAAGTGAGGCGCGACATGACGACAAATCCGTTCGATCTTACGGGGAAAGCCGCGATAGTCACAGGCGGCAACGGCGGCATCGGCTTGGGCATAGCGCGCGGCCTCGCCGCAGCCGGCGCGTCCGTCGCCGTCGCCGCCCGCGACGCCGGCAAGACGCGCGCCGCCGTCGCCGAACTGCGCGCGATGGGCGCGACCGCCGTCGGCGTCTCCGCGGACGTCGCGGACGAAGCGTCCGTCGCCGACGCCGTGGCGCAATCCGCGGACGCGCTCGGCGGCGCGGACATCCTCGTGAACAACGCCGGCATCGGCATCCGCAAGCCGCCGCAGGATTACACCGCCGAAGAATGGCGGCGCGTCATCGCCGTCAACCTGGACGGCGCTTTCCTATGCTCGCGCGAAGTCTATCCCCACATGAAGCGCGCCGGCGGCGGCAAAATCATCAACATCGGCTCCATGACGTCGGTGTTCGGCTCCGACTGGGTGGCGTCTTACTCCGCCAGCAAGGGCGGCGTCGTGCAGCTCAGCAAAAGCCTCGCGGTGGCGTGGGCGCCGGACAACATACAGGTCAACGCAATCCTGCCCGGCTGGATTCACACCGACCTCACCGCGCCAATCCGACAAAACTTCCCGGAGCGCTACCAGTATATCCGCTCGCGCATCCCCAACGGACGCTGGGGCGAGCCGGACGAAATGGGCGGCGCGGCGGTCTTCCTAGCCAGCGCCGCGTCCGACTACGTGACCGGCGCATCCCTGCCGGTGGACGGCGGCTACACTTCGTTCTAGCGCGCGAAAGGCGGCATTGGATTTTGGCGAGACGGCAATCGCGCCGCCGTTCTTGATTGTCCCCCCATTCCCGATTGTCGCCCGCCGTTCCCGATTGTCGCCCGCCGTTCCCGATTGTCGCCCGCCGTTCCCGATTGTCCCCCCCGTCATTCCCGCGCGTTCCCCCCCGTCATTCCCGCGCGTTCCCCCCCGTCATTCCCGCGAAGGCGGGAATCCAGAGCCGCCCAACAACGTCATCCTCGCGAAAGCGGGGACAAGATAGCCACCCGGAACCAAGCCCGAATCCCAACCGACGCATCCCTTCTCCCTTGCGCCCTTCGCGCCGTCGCGCCCTTGCGTTTCCCATTCTTCGCGCGTTCCCCAAATCCCCCGCTCCCAAAACTTGCCCGCGTTTCGTTCCCCAAACTATACTCTAAAGAGGAATCCGCGCCAACCGCCGCGAAAATTTAGACCACAGGAAGCCGCCCAATGACCGCCAAAACCATGTTCGAGAAGATATGGGACGCCCACGCCATCCGAGAGGAAGAGGGGCAGCCCAGCCTGCTGTACGTCGACCTCCACCTGGTTCACGAAGTGACGTCCCCGCAGGCGTTCGAAGGCTTGCGGATGGCGGGGCGCCAGGTGCGCCGCCCCGACCTGACCATCGCCACCATGGACCACAACACCCCCACTTGGGAGCTCAGCCGACCGATTACCGACCCCATCGCCGCCCAGCAGCTGGAGCATCTGGAGCGCAACTGCAAGGATTTCGGCGTCACGCTCTACGACCGCTTCAGCCCGTATCAGGGCATCGTGCATGTCATAGGGCCGGAGCAGGGGCTGACCCAGCCGGGGCAGGTCATCGTCTGCGGCGACAGCCACACCTCCACGCACGGCGCGTTCGGCGCGTTCGCAATCGGCATCGGCACGTCCGAAGTCGAGCATGTCCTCGCCACCCAAACCCTGCGCCAGTTCAAGCCCAAGACGATGGAGATAAGGGTGGACGGGCCTCTCCCCGCCGGCGTGTCCGCCAAGGACGTCATCCTGCGAATCATCGGCGAGATAGGCGTGGCGGGCGCGACCGGACACGCCATAGAGTACACCGGCGAAGGCATCCGCCAGCTGTCGATGGAAGGGGCGCATGACCGTCTGCAACATGTCCATCGAGGGCGGCGGGCGCGCCGGCATGGTCGCGCCAGACCAGACCACGTTCGACTACATGCGCGGACGCCCCAGCGCTCCGAAGGGCGCGGATTTCGACCGCGCCTGCGAAGAATGGCGCAAACTGGCGACCGACCCCGGCGCCGAGTACGACAAAGTGGTGATAATCCCGTCCGACACAATAGAGCCGCACGTCTCTTGGGGGACGAACCCCGGCATGGTCGCCCCCATCAGCGGGCGCGTCCCGACGCTCGACTCTTTCGAGGACGCCGGCGAGCGCGAATCCGTCTCCCGCGCGCTGGACTACATGGGGCTGGAGCCGGACACGCCGATACAGGACATCGCGCTCGACCGCGTATTCATCGGCTCATGCACCAACTCGCGCATAGAGGACTTGCGTCTGGCGGCGGAAGTGGCGCGCGGCAGGCAAGTGGCGGACGGCGTTTACGCGATGGTCGTCCCCGGCTCCGCCCAAATCAAGGCGCAGGCGGAGGAAGAGGGCCTTGACCGCGTATTCACGGACGCCGGCTTCGACTGGCGCGTGGCGGGCTGCTCCATGTGCTTGGGGATGAACCCCGACATACTCCAGCCCGGCGAGCGCTGCGCGTCCACCTCCAACCGCAACTTCGAGGGGCGGCAGGGCAAAGGCGGCAGAACGCATCTGGTCAGCCCCGAAATGGCGGCGGCGTCCGCAATCGCCGGGCATTTCGTGGACATACGGGATTGGTAAAATGCTAGTCGCTGAACACGCCCAGACCGCGCGCGATTTCCTAATCGCGTCCGATGAGGAGTTCGACAAGGACGACCTGGTTCAGGCGTCCGAAAAGTTGTGGGGAGCCGCCGCCCACGCGGTGATGGCGGTCGCCCAGCAGCGCGGATGGTCTTGCGACGGAAGCCACCGCTCGCTGAAAACCGCCGCCATTAGGCTGTCCCGCGAGCGGGGCGACGCGCTAATCGAGGCGCAATTCGCAGGCGCCGAGAAGTTCCTCCGCAACATCTTCCCCGACGACATGGAAGACTACGAGCGGGACGCCGACCGCCCTCTGGTTCACGATTTCGTGGCGCGAGCGCTGGCGCTCCTAGACGATGACAGCGTGAACGGGACGCAGTGAACAAGCCGCCCATCGCCGCGCTCGCAACCATCATCATGGCTATCGCGGCTATGATGGCGGTCGGTTGCGCGTCCGGCGGCGGGGACGGCGGCGCGTCCGCCCCCGCCCGCGCGCCCGACGTCGACAAAGGCGCGGAGTTGTACGCCGCGTCCTGCGCCCTCTGCCACGGCGAGCGCGGAATCGGAACGCAGACAGGATCGCCGCTTGTCCATATCATCTACGAACCGGGGCACCACCCGGACGCTTCGTTCCGAAACGCGGTGAAAAACGGCGTCGCGGCGCATCATTGGAGCTTCGGCAACATGCCGCCGCGCCCGGAGCTTTCGGACGGGGATATAGACGACGTAATCGCCTACGTCCGCGCTCTTCAGCGAGAGGCGGGCATAGAGTGAGCGATATGCTAGACCATCGAGACGCCATAATCCGCGATTTCGCGCGCTGGGTCGCGTATTGCGCCGTCGCCCACGTCGCGGACGAAAGCGAGATTTATTCCGCGCTCGACGGGGTGGATTTCTCGCCGCTGTTCGACCTTGAGCGCGGGCAAGTGTCCGCCGCCGAATTCGCGGATTGGCACCGAGACGCCGCCCATCGCATAACCAGCGCCGCCCCGCGCGTCAACGCCGGTTACGCCGCCAAAGCGATAAACGAATACCTCAAGACGCGATGCTACGTCGCCGGATGCGGCAGGGAAGGCTTGGCGAATGTCATCCACCCGCCCATAGGCGACGGCTTAATCGCGGGCTTGCGGAAGAAACTGTCGGCGCGCGCCGAGCTGCGGGACGCTTTGGCGTCCGTCTCCGACATGGAGCGCATGGACGGCTACGGCGATTATGAAAGCCTAATCCGAATCTGCGAACGCGCCGCGCGGCTGGCGGGTTGTTCGCTGATGGAATCCGAGCTGTTCTGGGACGGCGTGGATTTCTGGTAGAATTGACCAACCGATATACTTGGACAAGCGACAAGACAAAAACGCGGGAGACAATTCGCATGGAGCCATTCATCAATCTGGACGGCGCGGTTCTGCCCATGAACCGCGTCAACGTGGACACAGATCAGGTAATCCCCAAGCAGTTCCTCAAGCGCGTGGAGCGGACGGGGTTCGGGGAGTTCCTGTTCTACAACTGGCGCTACAACGACGACGGAACCCCCAACGCGGACTTCGTCCTGAACAAGCCGGGTTACGAAGGCGCCCAAATCCTGGTCGCCGGGCGCAACTTCGGCTCCGGCTCGTCGCGCGAACACGCGCCTTGGGCGCTGGGGCAGTACGGCTTCCGGGTCGTGATCGCCCCCAGCTTCGCCGACATATTCCACAACAACTGCTTCCAGAACGGACTGTTGCCTATAGTCCTGCCGGAAGAAACCGTCCACCGCATCATCGAAAACGCCGAGAGCGACCCCGGCTACCGCTTGAACGTCGACCTAGAAGCCCAGCGCGTCTGGGACGAAAGCGAGGACGTCGCGGCGTCCTTCAGCGTCGAGCCCTTCCGCCGCTACTGCCTGCTGAACGGCTTGGACGACATCGGCTTGACGCTTGAACACGAAGACGCCATAGCCGCCTTCGAATCCCGCCGAAGCGCGGGCGGCGGCGTTCTCACATTTTAGCCGTCGTCGCGGCGTCCATGCGTCGCGCCCCTACTCCCCGACTTCCAAGCGGACGCTCCACAATCGCCCGCCCTCGCCGGGTATCCACTGCCCCGTTTCAATGGCGGCGGTCGGATAGCCCGGCAGACGGCGGATGATGACGCAGCCGCCGTCAAGCATCGCGCCGTGGGCGTGGAAGTCGAAGTTGCGCGCTTCGTGTTCCCTGCCCGCCTCGCGCGCGGCTCGCGGCAGGTCCGCGAGGTCGGCGGGGAATATGGACAGCGAAAAGCGCCCGCGAACGTCGTCCTCCGCGCAGGGGGATTTGACGTATGTCAGCGCGCCGCCGTTCAGCCGAATGTCGAAGCCGCCCCCGCTCGCGACGGTTGGCGCGCCGCTCCGCGCATCCGCCAGCGCCGCCGCGTAATCGTCCAGGGATTCCGCCAACGGGATGGACGCCTTCCACAAAGACCCCTCGCCCAAATCCGCCCACTGCTCGGTTTCCACGGCGTGGATGGGATACTCAGGAAGGGGAACCGACAGCAGGCAGTCGCCGTCGAACATCGCGCCGTATCGCAGGAATTCGAATCGCGACGCTTCGCGGTCGAGTCCGCTCTTCCGCGCGCTTTCCGGCAAGTCGCGCCAGCGGGACGGCGTTATCAGCAGTTGGAACGTTCCGAGCGCGTCTTCTTCGCCGCAACCCTCTTTTAGATAGATGAGCCGGTCGCCGTCCGCGTATATGTCGAACCCCGACCGGGCGAGCGGCTCGGAATTCTTAGCGGCTCTGTACGCCCTGAGATGGTCGTTTACGGGAATGTCGGCGCTCCACCCCGCGCGTTCTTTGTTCGGCGGGCGATAGGCGACTTCCAAAGACTCCAGCGGATAGGAAGGCGCCTTCAGCGCCATCACGCAGGCGCCGCCCAAAATCTCGCCGTAATCCCAGAATCCGAAACCCTCGCCGTAGGGGAATCCGTCGTCAAGCGCGTAACGCCATACGGCGTCCGGGTGAACCGGGTTCGGCGTCGCCGTGAATGTTCCGAGCGTGTCCGATTCCGCGCACGGCTCTCTCAAGTAGATGAACAAGCCGTCCGCGGCGTATATGTCGAAGTGCGCCCTGAAATCCGGCTCCCGCGAGCGGGCGGTTTCGTAAGCGTCCCGAAACGCCGCGCGCGCCGAGTCCCGCGCGTCCGCCAGCGATATGAAGGGAGCGCCGTAAATCTCCCGCGTCCAAACCGCGCCTTCCACATCTCTGCCCACATAGAAATCGGGGAACGACTGGTTGACTGACACCCGCGCCCTATCCTCTTTCGGAAGAATCGCCAGGTTCTGAAACAGGGCGAACGGGGTGCTGTCCATGGCGTCCACCGAAACGCGCCCTGACGGTTGCATGGCGAGCATCCGCTCCATCGCTTCCTTGCGCGAAACGCCCCAGTGGTCAATGTGCCAGCGCTCGGTTATGCCGTCTCGGTTCGCCAGCGGGCTGAAGTATTCGCTTTGATACGGATGAAGGGCGACCATTTGGGCGGCGGTGAAGGCGATTGCGAGCGCAATCAGCGCGAACGCCCCCGCGCGGACGCGCCGATTGCCCAGCGCCAGCAGCGCCCGCAGTCCGAACGCCGCCAAGACGCATATCGGCGCGTACAGGAAATACATCACCCGCCAATCCGTTTGCATGTTGGACTTCAGCGCGACGGCGGCGGCGATGGGCAAGACTAGGCAGGCGACCATCAGCAAGCCGAAGCGCGCCGTCGAGTCGCCGAACGCGGCGCGCCCCCGCTCGGCGCAGAGACGCCCCACCCAAACCGTCCCCAGCGCGCCCAGCGCCAGCGCGACCGGCGGAGTGGTCGCCAGAATCCAAGCGGGAATGAAATCCCACGGCAGGGGCCACGAAATCCACTCGCCGCGAAACAGCATCGTGACGAAATAGGGATGCCGCGACAAAACCCGCAGCCCGTCCATCAGCGCCAGCGGGTCGCGCCACAGCGCGGGCCAAGTTATGTAGAGCGTCGCGCAGGACGCGGCGGCGAACGCGCCCGCGTTGACAGCCGCCGGCTTCATCCCGCCCCATCCGGCGCGCCTCGCGGCGCGGAGCGCGTCCAGCGCCAGCATCCCCAGCGGGGCGGCGAACAGCATCACCCCCATAATCCGAATGTTGATTAGCAGCCCCGCGCCCGCGCCGCAGAGCGCGAACGCCAGCGCCGAATCCCGCCGAAACGCGCGGTGAATCAGATACAGCGCGATGACGAACATGCTCAGAAACGGCAAATCCTTAGTGTTCAGAAAAGAGTGCGCGTACATGCGCGGGTGGAGCAGGAACAGCAGCATGGCGAACAGCGCGACGAGCCGGCTTCCGAACAGCCGATATGCCAGCAGCCACGCGAAAAAGCCCCCCGCGAGAAAGAGCAGATGCGTGAGCAGATGGCGCGTCAAGAAAATGGCGCGGGTATCCTCCATCCCCAGCAGGCGCTCGATTGCGACCAGCGGAAGCTCGAAGGCGACGCCGTAATATAGGTTATGGTCTTTGGGAAGCGCGTCTTCGTCCCCAAGAATGTAGTTCAGGGATTTGTATCCGGTCGCTCTCTGCCAACTGCCGTCGCCCGACACCCCGTAATCGTCAAGCGCCGCGACGCCGACGGCGGCGAAAACCGCCAGCGCCAGAAGGTGGCAACGCCGCGCGGCGAAACGCGCCATTGGAGAAAGGGAATCCAACTGTCTTTTCATCATCCGAAACAACCCAAGTGGTTGGAAATAGAGTAGCGCTTTGGGGATTGCGGGAGATAGCGGAATTTTCATCCCCCGCGCGGACTTGCCACAAGACCGCCCTAGCGGTTACAATGTCATCTGACGTTGCCAGTCGGGGCGTAGCGCAGTCGGTAGCGCGCCACGTTCGGGACGTGGAGGTCGCTGGTTCAAGTCCAGTCGCCCCGACCAAGCCGCATCGTCCGCCTTTGGGCTTTTTCTCAAACTGCGTCCGCCGCCACGCGCCGACAGGCGAGCCAACCGCCCCAAGAGAGGGACTGAATGAACGGTGACAAGGGCCGCGTGGGGATTCTCATGGGCGGCGGCCCCGCTCCAGGCATCAACAGCGCCATCAGCGCGGCGACCATTGAATCCGTCAATCTCGGACGCGAAGTAGTCGGCATACTCGACGGCTTCTCCCATCTCATGCGCGGGCGCTCCGACATGGCTATCCCCCTGACCATCTCGGACGTCGCCCAGATACACAATCGCGGCGGCTCCATAATCCGCACCTCGCGCGACAACCCCACGCGCGGCGCCGACACCCTCGACAAGACCGTAGCCGCCCTGCGCCGGCTGGGAATCTCGCGCCTAGTCACCATCGGCGGCGACGACACCGCCTTCAGCGCCGCCGAAGTGTCGCGCCGCGCCGGAGACGCCGTCAAAGTCGCCCACATCCCCAAAACCATCGACAACGACCTGCCGCTCCCAGACGACATGCCCACTTTCGGATACGAAACCGCCCGGCATCTGGGCGCGGAGCTGGTTCGCAACCTCATAGAGGACTTCCGCACAACCAACCGCTGGTACTTCGTCACCGCCATGGGGCGCGCCGCCGGGCATCTCGCGCTCGGCATCGGCAAAGCCGCCGCCGCCACCCTCACCATCATACCGGAAGAATTCCCCAACGACCGCATCCGCATGAGCGAGGTCTGCGACATTCTGGAGACCGCCATGCTCAAGCGCCGCGTCATGGGAAAGGCGCGCGGATTGGCGGTCGTCGCCGAAGGCGTCGCCGAACGCTTCGACCCCGAAGAGCTGAAGACCATCCCCGGCGTGGAAGTGACGCGCGACCAGCACGGCCATCTGCGGCTCGGCGACATTCAGCTCGAAAAGGCGCTCCGCCGCGAAATCCGCCGCCGATTCGCCGAGCGCGGCGAAAACGTCGGCATCGTCGACAGCAGCGTCGGCTACGAGTTGCGCTCCTACCCGCCCATCTCGTTCGACATAGACTACACCCGCAGTCTGGGCTACGGCGCGGCGCGCTTCCTGTCGCGCGGCGAGTACGCCGACAAAGGCGTCGACGGCGGCTTGGTATGCCTCATAGAAGGCAACATCCGCGTTCTGCCATTCGACCGCCTGCGCGACCCCAGCACCGGGCGAACCCGCGTCCGGCGCGTGGACGTCCAAAGCGACGCCTACCGAGTCGCCCGCAGCTACATGATACGCCTTGAGAAATCCGACCTGGAAAACCCCGCCGCGCTCGGCAAACTGGCGAAAGAAGCGCGAATGTCGCCGTCCGAATTTTCCCAGAGGTTCGGCGGGGTCGTAGAATTGGCGGGGGCGCTGTGAGAAGCCGGCGAATCCCCCTTCCGCCCGTTAACCGCATCATTCCCGCAAACCCCGAAATTCCCGCGTTAACCCCCCGTCATTCCCGCGAAGGCGGGAATCCAGAGGCAACCGCCAACTTAGCGACTAGAAACAAAGCCCGAATAGCAACCAACAAATCCCCTTTCGCGCCCCCGCCGCCGTCATTCCCGCGAAAGAACGTCGCCCCCCGTGAAAACGGGGGCGGGAATCCAGAGACCAACCGAGACAGCCGCCCGAAATCAAACCTGAATTGAAGCCAACGCAAGGTACACGCCAAACATGGAACCCAGCTCGCTAAACGAAACCGCCGCCGCCCTCGTCGCGCCGGGGAAGGGCATACTCGCCGCCGACGAAAGCCCGCGCACCATCGGAGCGCGATTCGCCGCCGTCGGAGTGGAAAACACCGAAATCAACCGCCGCGACTACCGCGAAACGCTCTTCCGAACCGACGGACTGGCGCGCTTCATCAGCGGCGTCATACTCTACGACGAAACGCTCCGCCAGAACTGCGCGGACGGCGTTCCGATGGTGGACTTCCTAACCGAACTCGGCATAATGCCCGGAATCAAAGTGGACTCCGGCGCCTATCCCCTAGCCGGCGCCCCCGGCGAGCTGGTCACGGAGGGGCTGGACGGCTTGCGCGAGCGCCTAGCCGAATACGCCGCGCTCGGCGCCCGCTTCGCCAAGTGGCGCGCCGTCATAAACATCATCGGCGAAAGCGTCCCCAGCGCGCGCTGCATCGAGGCGAACGCCCACGCCCTAGCCCGATACGCCGCCCTAGCGCAGGAAGCGGGGCTTGTCCCCATCGTAGAGCCGGAGGTCATGCTGGACGGCGACCACTCCATAGACCGCTGCGCCGAAGTCACCGAGCGGACTTTGCGCGAAGTGTACGCCCAACTCGCCCGCCAGCGCGTCTCGCTCGAAGGGACGCTGCTCAAGCCCAACATGGTAGTGTCCGGCAAGGACGCCCCGAACCGCGCCGCCGGCTATGAAGTGGCGGAAAAGACCGTCGCCGCCCTCGCGCGAACCGTTCCGACGGCGGTCCCCGGAATCGCCTTCCTATCCGGCGGCCAGAGCGACGAGGAATCGACCGCCAACCTGAACGCCATAGCCCGGCGCGGCTTGGAAGCCGATTCGCCGTGGGAGCTGACCTTCTCATTCGCGCGCGGCTTGCAATCCGCCCCCTTGACGGCGTGGGCGGGCCGCGCCGAAAACGTCGCCCGCGCCCAGGCGACGCTACTGGAGCGCGCCGCCCTAACAAGCGCGGCAAGGCGCGGCGTCTATGAACCGGGAATGACGGCGGCGGATTCTCTTACGCCCTAGCCGTCAACGAGCCGCAGGCGACATCGGGGAGCGAAAAGCAGTGAACCGAACAACGGAACTCGCCGCGATTCGCGTCTTGGCGCGCTCGCCGATTCCCGCCGTTTTGGGAAAGATGAACCGGCGCGGGGTTCGGATTGTTCTCTACCACCACGTCGGCGAAGATAGCGTTTTCACCCGGCGCATCGGGGTGACCACCTCGCCGGAGACGTTTGAGGCGCACATGAAGCGGCTGTCCCGCGATTACAACATGGTCGGTTTGCGAGACGCGGTTGACGGGGGTCTTCCCCGACGGGCGTTGCTGGTCACTTTCGACGACGCCTATCGCTCGGTTTTGGACACCGCCGCGCCGATAGCGCGGGCTTATGGCGCGAAACCCGTCTTTTTCGCAACCGCGTCGCCTATTTTCGAGGGCGAGGCGCAGTTGGACAACTTGCTCAGCTGCGCGGAAGAAGAGGCGCCGGACGCGCTTTCGGACATGTTCGGCTCCGCGTCCGCGTCCGAGATAATCCGAACCCGCCTTCCGGGGCGCGGCGCGGCGGAAATAAGGGGGTTGCGCGACCGTCTGGCGGCGCGGCTTGGCGCGACATCCCGCGAGTGGGCGGCGCGAATGGGGCTATATCTGACGCCCGACGGCTTGAAATCGCTCGCCGAATACGGTTTTGATTTCGGATGCCATACCAGAAGCCATGTCCATCTCAGGGGGATTCTGGACGATGAGTTGGAGTCGGAAATAGCCGAACCCATGCGGTTGATGGAATCCGCGACGGGAAAGCCCGCGCGCGTCTTCAGCTTCCCATACGGAAGCCCGATGGACGCCGCGCCCAAAACGCTGCGTTTCATGCGCGGGCTGGGCGTGGAGCGCTGGTTTTACGTCTGCGGATACCGCAACCGCGCCGCCGCCGCGAACGGCGAGGGGCTGTTTCGCAGCTCGGTCGGGGATATGGACGCCGCCCATCTATCGGCGGAGCTCGAAGCCATGACTTTCTTGCGAACGGCATACGCCAAACTGCGCGGAATCAAGCCGGCGTGAGCGGGCGGGGGATTCCGAGAATCCCGCCAATCCCAAATCGCGCCAAAACATCGCTTAGATATAGTCTAAAACGGTTGAGCGAAATCCCGACGGTCTGCTATAATCAGAGCGCGTATTGACGGGCGGCGGTTTCAACCAGACGCGGGAGCATCCCTAATGACGACGCTGGCTACCGAACGAATCGACGACAACTACACCGCCGCCGACATTCAGGCGCTCGAGGGAATGGAGGCGGTTCGGCGGCGTACAGCAACCCGCCGCCCCAAGCGCGCGGCTGTCTCGGCGTGGTATTCATTCGGGCAGTCCTTTCAGCTGGATTCGGGGATGGCGCGTCTCTTGGGCTAGAGGAAATACAGCAGAAGAAAGAAGGCGGCGTAGCAGGCGACTACCCCGCTGACCACCGCCGCCGCCACTCCGCACTTCTCGCGGAAAGACAGCGGACGCTCGCCGGCGTAGCGCAAGAGGCGACCGCCCGTCTCGGCGATGGGGTCGTACCGCCGCCGATAGCGCCAGTAGCCGCCGAGCGTCGTCAGCGCCATGATTGCGGCGACGAGCGCCGCCATGAGCCAGCCGCTTAGCCCTAGTTGCAGATTGGTCATCCCGACAAGCGCGAATAGGACGGCGGTCTGACCGGCGTTCAGCGCCCCGTCGAACGCGGCGATTCGCCAAATCGCGCCACGAGCGGCGGGGTCGGGAATCTTCCAAGGGTGGAGGAGACTGAACTTGTCCGCCGGCGTCCAGCGCTTAATCCGGCGGTCAAACCAAATCGCGAGCGCGATGAGACCCGCGAATACAGCCAGGAAGAGGTTTTCGACGAGTCCGACGGGAAGAACGCCGGGCGAGAAAACCGCAAGCGCGGCTACGAGGGCGACCGCCAAGGGAATCGCGCACTTCTTCGGGGGCATGCGGAGATTCGCCATTTCGCGCGCTCCTCGCGATTTTTGATTCACTACTATTAAAGATGAAGCGCTTTCGCCAGCGGGTCAACCCTATTTCCAGATTTTCCGCGCGGGCTAACCCATCAAGGCGATTCCCCCGCTTGCCCCCCGCGCCCAATTCCGCTAACCTATCCCCATAAAATCCCATTGCGCCATTGCGCCCTCGCGCCATTGCGTTGAAAACCGCCCATCAAAAAACCATGCCCGCGTACCCCCACATAGACCGTTACCATACTGACCTCGCCGAGATAATCGCGTTCGGCGGGTCGGCGAACGAGCAGAGCATCCGACCGGCGTTTTACAACTGCCTCAAGTCGTACTGCCAAGACCACCGCGAGAAGTTGGGGCTGGTCGCGGAGTTGGAACGCGCGCGCCGAGACCGTCCCGACGGCACCGTCAAAGACACCCTCCGCATGACGCGCGGATACTGGGAAGCCAAAGACTCCTACGACGACCTGGACGTCGAAATCCAGCGCAAGTTCGCGCGCGGATACCCCCGCGACAACATTCTGTTCGAGGACTCCGTCCGCGCCGTCCTCATCCAGAACGGCGAAGAGGCGATGCGCGCCGACATGAAGAGCGCCGCCGATTTGCACCGCCTCATCCGCCGATTCCTCGACTACGAATTGCCGCAGATAGAGGAATTCAAGCGCGCCCAGACGCAGTTCGCCGCCGACCTTCCGAGCGTTCTCGGCAACTTGCGCGAGGCGATAGACGACGCCGCGGAGCATAACAACGACTACCAAAAGGACGCCGCCGAGTTCCTAGCCCTGTGCAAACAGTCCATAGGCCCCGACGTCTCATCGGACGACGTCCGCGAGATGCTGATACAGCACATCCTCACGCGCGACATTTTCCTGCGGGTGTTCGGGGAAGACCAGTTCCACCAAGAAAACGACATCGCGCGGCGGCTTGACGCGCTTGAAAAGACGTTCTTCACCGGCGAAACGCGCCGCGACGCCATCGACCGCCTGCGGACTTACTACGGCGCCATCGGCAGAGCCGCCGACGAAATCGCCGACTACGCCGAAAAGCAAGCCTTCCTCAAGCGCATGTACGAGGATTTCTACAAAACCTACAACCCCGACGCCGCCGACCGGCTGGGCGTGGTTTACACCCCCAACGAAATCGTCAACTTCATGATCCGCGCCGCCGATTCCCTTCTGCGCCGCCACTTCGACCGGACGCTCGCCGACCCCGGCGTCGAGATACTAGACCCCGCCACCGGCACGGGGACATTCGTCGCCAGCCTCATCGAGCATCTGCCCAAAGACGCCCTAAAGCGCAAATACCTGAGCGAAATCCACGCCAACGAGCTCGCCATACTGCCGTACTACATAGCCGCCCTGAACATTGAATACACCTACCGCGAGCGCATGGGGCGCTACCGCGAATTCCCCAACCTGTGCTTCGTGGACACGCTCGACAACTTGGGCTGGCAGCAAGCCGGCGCGAGCGGCGGCGCGGTGGAGCGGCAGGCGGCGCTGGACATCGGCGGCTTCTCGTCCGAAAACCGCAAGCGCGTCCAAAGCCAGAACGAAAAGACCATCAGCGTAATCATCGGCAACCCGCCGTACAACGCGAATCAGCGCAACGCGAACGACAACAACCAAAACCGCGAATATCCCGAAGTTGACTCTCGCATAAGCGAGACGTACATCGCCAACAGCACGGCGCAGAAAACCAAGCAATACGACATGTACAAGCGCTTCATCCGCTGGGCGTCCGATAGGCTTGCGGACAATGGGATTGTCGCGTTCATAACCAATCGGTCGTGGATAGATTCCCGCCAAGACGACGGTTTCCGCAAGGTCGCGCGGGATGAATTCGGCGATTTGTACATAATAGACCTCGGCGGCGACATCCGAAAAAGCGGCGGCGGAGTGGGCAATGTCTTCGGAATCATGACGGGCGTCGCCATCGGCTTCTTCGTTCGCCGCTCGGATTCCGCCGGCGACGGCAAAATCCGCTACTACGCGCTTGACGATACCTTGTCAGGCTCTGACAAGCTCGCCGAGATAAGCGAACTCGACATCGCGGGGGTTGACTTCGCGGACATTGCGCCGGACAGAAACAACAACTGGTTGGGGCAGGGCAACCCGGACTTCCCGAACTTGTTGCCGCTAATCGACCGCAAAACCAAACTCGCCAAAACCGCAGACGAAGAACAAGCCGTGTTCAGACTCTATTCGCTGGGCGTCGCCACGAATCGAGACGCATGGACATACGACTTTGACGAGCATAGTCTCGCGGAAAAGATAGAATTCTTTTGCGAGGTCTATCGCAATGAAGGCGGCGCTTTGACTTGGAAAGCCCCCAATTGGCTCAATTGCGGATTGGGTGGATAGGTCCATCAAATGGACAGAGGAACTGGAATCGCATCTAGTACGCGATACTGTGCTGGATTTCGACCGGGACAACATTGTTTCCGGCATCTACAGGCCGTATGTAGCCAAAGCGACTTACTACGCGCCCGCCATTACCCATCGCAGATACCAGATGCCCCAGATATTCCCTCACGGGATGCCTGACGACAACAAAATCATCTGCTTCTCCGGCCCATCGTCCAGCAAGCCCTTCTCGGCGCTTGCCGTGAACAAGTTGCCGGGGCTTGACCTTCTCGAAAAACCCAATGCCTTCCCCTCTACCGCTACACCGAAAACGGCGAGCGGATATGCAACGTCACCGACTGGGCGATTCAGCGTATCAACGACCACTACCGCAAAGAGTGGGGCAAGGACTTCGCGCGGATTTACCCGGACGGCATATCCGCGGAGGACATTTTCGCCTACGCCTACGCCGTTCTGCACGACCCGGTTTACCGATACGACTACCGCAACGACCTGCTGCGCGAATTCCCGCGCCTGCCGCTATACGCCGAATTCGACATCTGGGCGAAGATGGGCGCGCGGCTGCTCGACTTGCATCTGAACTTCGAGACCGTCGAGCCGCATCCCCTGGAGCGCCGCGACAAGGCGCCGTCCCCGAACGCCGCCGCCAGCCCGCCGCGCCCGCGCCTGAAGGCGGACAAAGAGCGCGGAATCATCGTCATAGACGACCGAACGACGTTGCACGGCGTCCCTGAAGACGCCTGGCGCTACACGCTCGGCAATCGCTCCGCCATCGAGTGGGTACTCGACCAGTACAAAGAGAAGAAGCCGCGCGACCCGACCATCCGCGCCAAGTTCAACAACTACCGCCTAGCCGACCATAAAGAGCGGCTGATAACCCTGCTGGGCGGGTGTGCGCGGTGAGCGTCAAGACTATGGAAATAGTGGACGACATGGCGTATTGGGAGGCGGCGACCTAATAGTGTTCGGCGACCGCGACAAGCACGAGCTCGGCATGCTCGCGCTGTCGCAGTGGTTTGCCGAACCGGAATCTTGAAAATCCCCCCCATCGCGCCCTTGCGCCTTCGCGCCATTGCGTTAAAAACTCCCTCTCAAACCCTCTGCGTTTTCTCTGCGCCATCGCGTCTCCGCGTCAAAAAATCTCTCCCAAACCCTCCGCGCCTCCGCGTCAAAAATCGCGCAGCCAACTACGGAACATCCATCCCCTTCAGCCGGCGAACCGTCAGCGCGTAGAACAAGACGCATACCAGCGCCGCGCCCAGCATCGCGGCGGGCGGCTCTATGGCGCGGTCGGATAGGGCGGACAGATGCGGCGACGAATCCAACCAGTCCATCATGCCCAGCGCGTAGCCGCGAACGCTAAGGTTGCGCGCGACGCCCAAGCGCGCGGGCGGATTCGAATTCAGATTGCGAAGCGGGGCGATGGGGCGCCGCTCACAGCAACCGCGCCATCCCTCCCCCTCACCCCTCCAAATAAACCATCCACTCCAGCAGGTTGTCGTCCGGGTCGCGGGCGTAGAGGCTGACGGCGGGGGCGCCGCGCCGCGCGCCGCGCCGAGGTCCGGGTCCGGCGATTATCTCCACCCCGGCGGCGGTTAGCCAGCGTTCGCAGGACTCCGCGTCGCCGTCCCAGACGAAGCAGATGTCGGCGCTTCCGGGGACCGCCGTCGGACCGCGCAGGCTCGCCGTGTATCCTTCCGGGTGGACGTTTATCTTCGTCGAGTCGCCGATTTGGATTGAGAAGGCGTCGGCGTCGCCCGCGCGCCAGGCGTCCTCGTCGTTTATGGCGAATCCCAGACGCTTGTAAAACGCTATCAGCCGCTCGGCGT
>CBDESW010000005.1:0-77170 GCA_965242675.1 Dehalococcoidia bacterium | reverse complement strand
GCCATTCTGGAGCCGGAGTTCGTGGACGCCGAGCAGGCGGACGAGTGGCTTGAGGACGACGCGCTGGTAATCGGCGTCTCAATAAACGGCGACAGCCGCGCCTACACTGTCCCCATGCTGAGCGTCCATGAGATAGTGAACGACGTGGTGGGCGGCGAGCCGGTGGCGGTGACTTGGTGACCGCTGTGCTACTCGGCTATCGGGTATAGCCGCGAAGTCAATGGCGAAGAGCTTACCTTCGGAGTGTCCGGCAAACTGATAATGAATGTGCTGGTAATGTACGACCATCAGACGCGGACGCTGTGGAGCCAGTTTCTGAGCAGAGGGGTCGAGGGCGAGCTGAAGGGCGCGGAACTGGACGTCATCCCGCTCACGCAAACGGACTGGGGCAGCTGGCGCGACCTGCATCCGGACACGCAGTTGCTGAACACGGACGGCTACTATCGTTCGGACACATATGAATCGTACTACGCCAGCGGCAGGCGCGGGGTGATAGGCGAATCGAACGCGGACGACCGGCTGGGGGCGAAAGAGCTGGTGGTGGGCGTGAGTTTCGGCGGCTCCGCGAAGGCGTATCCGCTATCGGCGTTGCGCGAGACGCCGGTGGTGAACGACGTCATCGCCGGGCGCGAGGCGCTGGTCTATTACGACGCGCCCAGCGGCACGGCGCTGGTGTACGACCGCCGCGTGGACGGCGAGGCGCGGACGTTCCGCCTAGAGGGCGAGCCGAACGGCGTCCAAACGGTCTTGGCGGACGAAGAGACGGGGACGCGCTGGCAGGCGTTCAGCGGCTTGGCGACGGAAGGCGAATCGGCGGGCGAATCGCTGGAGCGAGCGCCGTCGCATCTGTCGTTTTGGTTCGCGTGGACGGATTGGAACCCGAATACGGCGCTGTTCGAGGGGTGAGCGGCGGGAAGGCGCGCGGGGATTTTTGACGCGGCGGCGCGGATGGGTTGAAGGTTTTTAACGCAATGGCGCGATGACGCTAGGGCGCAATGGGGTTGACGCGGCGGCGCGGTTTATGGGGTTGGCAGGTCGTTCGGCGTCTTGAACACTTCTCGGTTGTGCCAGCGGACGCGGGATTCGTCCGGGCGCAGTTCGGACGGAAGCGCGGCGGGGATGGCGAGCGGCTTGCGATGATGCCGGCGGAAGGCGGCTAGAGACGCTCCGGCGGCGGCGTCCGATACGATTGCGACAAGGCGGCGGTCGCCTTCTCGCGGGGCGATGGTGAATCCGCCGGCGTCAAAGGCGGCGCGGTGGACGGCGCAGAGGCAGACGCCGTTTCGCGGGTCGGACGGCCCGCCGTGCGAGCGCCACTGTATGAGCGCGGCGTCTATGGCAATTGGGGCGTTTGCGGCGGTCGGCTGCCCGCCGACGCTCAGCCCGAATCCGCAGACGGCGCATCGCGCGCCGTAGATTTCCAGCATCCGGCGGCGAAAGCGCAGATCGGGCGGTCTGAGCGCGATGGAAACGTCGGCGTCCGGCGGCGGGTCGACGGCGTCGAATCCGGCGGCGCTCAGGACGGCGTCGCGCATGGATTCGGGGAAGTGGGCGCCTATCAGCCGCGAGGCGGCGCGCCAGGCGTCGGCGGGGTTGGCGCGGAAGTGGGCGCAGTCGTCCGCCGACAGCCCGGCGCGGACGCCGAGCGCCTTCAGCTCGCCGGGGGACGCCTGGCCGTTCCTGTCCACGCGGACGGTTCGCGGGCTGTCTATCTCCCATATCCCCTCGTCGTTCCGGAGCCGCCAAAAGGGGTAGTGGGCGCCGGACCCGCCCTTGCGATGCGGTCCGAAGGCGGCGAACAAGTCGGAGAATTCGCGCTCGACGAGGTCGAAGGGCGCGAGCCGGTCGAGTCCGCGCAGGCAACGGGCGATTGCCCACGCGAGCAACAGCGGCTTATGCGGCGCGCGCATGCTCCGCGAGCCGCCGATGTTGATGCCGGCGTATCTGCGCCGTATGTCGCGGGAGTCCGTCATGGTTGATTGGGGGAATGGTTGGTTGAATCGGGATTGTCCTAGCCGCATAGTATCATCGCGGCGCGGGGCGCGCAAGGGGGAAGCGGGTTTTGCGGATTTTTCCGACGGCATGGACGGCGAAGGCGCGGGTTTCGCCGCCCGCTTCTCTCTAACGCGCCTTGATTCTGGACGCGCGAACGATTCTGTCCACGCGGCTCAGCCAGGCGGCTTCGATTTGGCTTTTGTCGAGTCGCTCGTAGAGCGCCAGCGCCAGCGGATGCAAGTCAAGCAGGTAGCAGAACTCGATCAGCAGGCAGATTCTGGGCGCGCTGGGCGTCCTGATTCCTTTGACGCAAGCCTGAACCTCTTTCATGCGCTCGTCGGCGCGGTTGTTGATTTCTTCCCGATTCGGCGGGCGCTGCATTTTAGCCCTCTCTCTTTCGGCTTGGCGCGGCGGTTAGCCCAGCCGGATTTCCACTGTCACGCCGTCGCCGGCGGCGTTTTGGCGCTCCGACAGCGCCCAGTAGCCGCCGCCGATTCCGTCGCGGAGGTTGTCCAGCATGACGCGGACACGCTCCTTTATGGACGGCGTGAACACGTAATCCGCCACCGTCCGCTCCGGGTTCTCCATGGCGGAGCGCAGTCGGAGCGCGGCGTCCGGTCGCGGCTTGACTTCGATGAGTTCGCCTATGGGAGCGAGCGGCATGGCGGCGTTTCCTTCATTTTTCTTGCGTTCTCACTTTGTTTTTCTCGGCGTCAAGGCGGCGGCGGGCAATCCGCGCAAGACTGCCCTAACGGGCAGGCACCCTCAACCTAGCCTTCTCCCATCAAGGGAGAGGGGATACCTTGGCTTCAATTCAAGCCTGATTCCTAGTGGCTATCATGTCCCCGCCTTCGCGAGGATGACGTTGTTGGTCGACTCTGGATTCCCGCCTTCGCGGGAATGACGGGGCGGGGCGTGGAAGCGGTGAAAATCGCTCAATTCGCGCCTAAAGCCGCCAAACATACCCCTGTAAGCCCATCAAGGGAGAGGGGATTCATCGCTCGCGATTCGGGCTTGTTTTCCATGAACATGCCTTTGCAAGGGAGGGAATTGGAGATTTTGGCGCGAGAATCTTCCAAACTATCCTTATGTCAACACCACCTAGGCTTTCGTCTCCGCAGGCGCGCCGCGCTTTCGCGCCGATGGGGTTCAAGCCGCCTTCGGCGAACGCCCAGGCGATAAGGGACGAGCAGTATCCGCCGCGCGTTTCGGTCGAGTTGTAAGGCAGGGCTTCCATCAGATTCGGGCGCAGTTCGTCCAGCGTTTCGCACTCGGACGCCATTTTCATGGCGGTTAGCCCGCGCGCGTAGGTGGAAGCCTGAACGGTGAACCTTCTTCGCGGGCTGTTTTGTGGCGCGGCGGGCGTCATCGGATGTTCTTCCTAAGTTCGTCCGCCATGCCGGGCGGCGTTTCGGCGCGTTCGGCTATCGTGATTAGGGCGGCGAATTCGTCCGCCAGCCCAAGCTCGCGCGCGATTATGGCGTATCCGGCGGCTTTGGCGGGGGGGACGCGCGAGACGCCGCGCGCGACCAGCGCCTTGACCTCTTCGGCTCTGCGATAGGCGGATTCGCGGGCGGCGTCCCGCACCTCGCGGCTTAGCCGAACGCGCCGAGTTGTCCCGGAAGGCGCCGCCGCCGATTTCTTGACGACGCGGCGCGGCGATTCGCCGTTTCGCCATTGGGAAAGCGCGACGCGCCCGCCGCTCAAAATGGCGAATCGCCCCGCCGAGTCCTGCGCGACGGACGCGGCCACGGAGTCGGGATTGACCGCGAAACCGCGTTCGTCAAGCACATGGCGCTTGATTTCGTCCATAGTCAGCGGCTCTCCGCTCTCGGAGAGAAGCAGGGCTATCTCGTCTCCGACGCCCGTCCGCCGCATGGGCTTCAGGCTGTCGTCCAATTCGCTCTCGCGGACCCCGATGTCCCACTCGGCCAAGCCGAACGTTCCCATGCCCGCCCACTTGAAGAGGTTTTCGTATCTAGCCAGCCACGCGTGGACGTTGCGCTCGCTCATGGCGAGGGCGCCGGGGAGCAACGGCTTGGCGCGCGCGGCGATTTCCCTGAAATGGAGCGGTTTCCCCTCTTCTTGGAGCGCGGCGGTCAGGGCGTAGAGGCGGCGGTCGCGGCGTTTGATTCCCGAAAGCGTCTTCTCCGCCGCCGCGCACATGCCGTCGGCGCCGATTTGCACGTCGAGCGTGAGTTTCATGCGAAGGGGCAGGTCGAGCTTGGGCCAGTCTCGGAGCGCGCGTCTCGCTTTTGAATCCGACTTGATCGCGGCTCGGATCGCGTCCAAAGACACGGGGTCTCGGTTTTGGGCGAAGATTCGGATGACGCGCGAATCGACGGCGTCGGGCGGCGTTCGTTTGTCATCCGGCGTCGCGGTCAGCGAGCGCAGGAAGCGGATGTGGGCGGAAATCAGGGCTTCGTCGGCGCCGGTGATTTTGGAGAAGGCGCGCGCGAAGCCGTCGCCCTCGAGCCTCTCGCCGACTAGCTCGCCCCAGCTTTTCAGGGCGTTGACGGAGTCGGAGACTCCGAACGGGCGGGCGCGGACATTCCGCGCGAGTTTCGCCGCGGCTTTGCTTTGCAGCTGCCGGACGCGCTCGCGGGTGATTCCGAATTCGCGCCCGACGGCTTCCAAAGTGGACGCATGCCCGTTTTCCAAACCGAGCCGCAACCTGATTATGCGAATGTCGCGCCGGTCGCCGAGCGCGGCGGCGAGGGCGGCGTCTATCGGGTCGGCGAGCGCGCCGAAGCCGATTTTGGGGGCGCGGGGGCGTCCGTCCGCCGGCGGGGCGCGGTTGGCGTCAAACAAGCTTCGCATCCATTTCGCTCCTGCGGCTGTTTGTTTCAACCAGTTTCCGCGTCAGCCGCCCTTAATCCTTGAATTTTCGTCAACATATTAGAGCCGCTTGATTATAGCGCTTGTTTTGCGCCATTATCAAGCGCGGCTCGCGGCGGCGCCGCCTAGCGGCTATCATGGCTGGTCTTTCTGAATTCCCGCCCTCGCTTCCGCGAGGGCGACGTTCTTTCGCGGGAATGGCGGGGGAATGGCGCTTGCAGGGGTATGTTTGTGGCTGGCAGACTGCGCCTGACGGCGCAGGCGCCCTCACACTAGCCCTCTCCCATCAAGGGAGAGGGGATTCGTTGGTTGCGCGCGACGCTTGTTTTCCGTAAACATACCCTTGCAAGCTCATCAAGGGAGAGGGGATTCGTTGGTTGCGCGCGACGCTTGTTTTCCGTAAACATACCCTTGCAAGCCCATCAAGGGAGAGGGGATTCGTTGGTTGCGCGCGACGCTTGTTTTCCGTAAACATGCCCTTGCAAGCCCATCAAGGGAGAGGGGATTCGTTGGTTGCGGTTCGGGCTTGGTTTCTAGTTGCCAAGTTGGTCGCTCCACTCTGGATTCCCGCCTTCGCGGGAATGACGGCGGCGGGGGGCGAGAAAGCGGTGAAAAGCGTCCAATCCGCGCCTAAATCCGCCAAACATACCCCTGTAAGCGGGGGAATGGGGGGAAGAGACGCGCCGTTTGCGAATTCGCGCTTGGGTTGCCGATTCGCAAGCCCCTCTAAGCGCCGTCCCGATGCTCCGTCAGCGGCTTTACGCTGTATTCCGCGCCGGCGCCGGACATGCTTTCGACCGCCGCCCGCGCCGTGTCCAAGGACGTGAAGCAGGGTATCCGCGCCTCCGTCGCCGCTCGGCGTATGTGGAAGCCGTCTTGGAGCGTGTCGCGGTCGCCCGTCACGGTGTTCACCACCGCTTGGACCGTTCCGTTTTCTATGACGTCCACCACATTGGGGCGTCCGGCGTCAAGGCGCTTGGGGATGGGGACGCAGGGCAAGCCCAAGCCGGCTATCATCGCCGCCGTTCCTTCGGTGGCGTAGAGCGGGCAGCCGGCGGCGTGGAGGTCGCGTATCATGCTCACGGCGTCCGCCTTGTCGCGGTCGGCGACGCTGAGCAGGGCGGAGTCGCCGGGGCGCACCGCCAAGCCCGCCGCCATGAGCGCCTTCGCCACCGCCGGGGTGAACTCGGCGTCTATGCCCATCACTTCGCCGGTGGACTTCATTTCGGGGCCTAGATAGGTGTCGACGCCGGTCAGCTTGGACATGGAGAACACCGGCGCCTTGACGCCGACCAGCTTGCGCCGCTTCCACAAGCCGCCTTCGTAGCCCAGCTCTTTCAGGGAGCGCCCCAGCATCGCCTTGACCGCCAGCTTGACCATCGGGACGCCGGTGACTTTGGAGATGAAGGGTATCGTGCGGCTGGAGCGCGGGTTGACTTCTATGACGTAAACCGCCGTCCGCTCGCCGCCGCCCGACCCGCCGGCGCGCGGGCTGCGGTAGGCGGGCCCGCCGACCACCACGTATTGAATGTTCATAAGCCCCCGCACGCCCAGCGCCCTGCCGATGCGCGCGGTGTAGTCAACGATGGTGTCCACCTCATCCTCGCTCAGCGTCAGCCCGGGGTAAATCGCCATGGAGTCGCCGCTGTGGACGCCGGCGCGCTCGACATGCTCCATGATGCCGGGGATGAGCACCGTCTCGCCGTCGCAGACGGCGTCCACTTCCACCTCGCGCCCTTCGAAGTACTTGTCGATGAGTACGCGCCTGCCCGACCCGGCTTCGAAGGCGCTGGTCATGTAGCGGACGAGCTCGGTGGCGTTCTGGACGATTTCCATGGCGCGCCCGCCCAGCACGTAGCTGGGGCGGACTAGGGCGGGATAGCCGATTTCCTGCGCCACGCCGAGCGCCGATTCGAGGTCGGCGACCGCCGCCCCCGGCGGGTTGGGGATGCCCACGCGCGACAGGAATTCCTCGAACAAGTGGCGGTCGGACGCGACGTCTATGGACTGCGCCGACGAGCCCAAGATGGGCATGCCGGCGCGGTCGAGCGATTGCGACAGGTTGATGGCGGTCTGCCCGCCGAACTGAACCATCGAGGGGGGGACAAGCGCGCCGCCGCCGCCTTCGGACGATTCGTTTTCGAGTATGTCGAGGGCGGATTCTTCGTCCAGCGGCTCGAAGTAGAGGCGGTCGCTGGTGTCGAAATCGGTCGAGACGGTCTCCGGGTTGGAATTCGCCATTACGCTTTGGACGCCCTCTTCCTGAAGCGCCCAAGCCGCATGCACGGAGCAGTAGTCGAACTCGATTCCCTGCCCGATGCGTATGGGCCCGCTGCCCAGCACAAGCGCTTTGGAATCGGGCGACGGCAGCGCTTCGTTTTCCTGCTCGTAAGTGCTGTAGAAGTAGGGCGTCTGGGCTTCGAACTCCGCCGCGCAGGTGTCGACCATCTTATAGACGGGGCGGATGTCCCACTCCAGCCGCAGGGCGCGCGCCTCTTCGGGCGTCCGGTCGGTGAGGGCGGCTATCTTCTCGTCGCCGAATCCGAGCCGCTTCGCCGTCCACAGCAATTCGGGGGTGAGCGATTCGGCGAGCAGGCGCTCTTCCATGCGGGCGAGACGGCGGAACTCGCGGGTGAACCAGGGGTCGATTCCGGTGGCGCGGGAGACGGCTTCGGCGGACGCGCCGCGCCGAAGCGCCGCCATGAGCGCCCAGAGACGCTCGTCGTTCGGGTCGATGGGCAGGTTGGCGAGCGGGTCGCCGCCGTCCGCGCCTTCCGCCCAGGCGTCGTCCTCCCAGAGCAGCGAGCGGTTGGTGATTTCAAGCGAGCGGACGGCTTTCTGGAACGCCGCCGCGAATGAGCGGTCTATCGCCATGACCTCGCCGGTTGCCTTCATCTGCGTTCCGATTCGCCTGTCGCCCTTGGGGAATTTGTCGAAGGGCCAGCGGGGAATCTTGACCACGCAGTAATCGAGCGCCGGCTCGAAGGCGGCGAGGGTGCGGCGGGTGACGGCGTTGGGGATTTCGTCCAGCCGCCTGCCGACGGCGATTTTGGCGGCGACGCGGGCGATGGGGTAGCCGGTGGCTTTGGACGCCAGCGCGGAGCTGCGGCTGACGCGGGGGTTGACCTCGATGATGTAGTAGGGGCTGTCGGCGCGCCCGCCGTCGGGGAGCGTCTCGGCGACCACGTCGCCCGGCTCCAGCGCCATTTGGATGTTGCATCCGCCCTCAATGCCCAGCGCGCGGATTATCTTGAGGCTCGCCGAGCGCAGCATCTGATAATCCTTGTCGCTCAGCGTCTGGCTGGGCGCGACCACGATGCTGTCGCCGGTGTGGACGCCCATCGGGTCTATGTTCTCCATGTTGCAGACGGTGATGCAGTTGTCCGCGCCGTCGCGGATGACTTCGTACTCGACCTCTTTCCAGCCGACCAGCGACTTCTCGACGAGAACCTGCCCGATGGGGCTGGCGGCGATTCCGCCCTCTACGATGCGTTCGTACTCCGTTGCAGTCTCGGCGATTCCGCCGCCCGTTCCGCCGAGCGTGTAGGCGGGGCGGACGACCAGCGGCAAGCCGATTTCGTCCATGACGCGGCGGGCGTCCGCGGCGGATTCGACGATGGCGGAAGGCGGCGTCGGCTCGCCGATTCGCGTCAGCAGGTCGCGGAAGAGCTCGCGGTCTTCGGCGCTGCGGATGGTGTCGAGCGGCGTGCCGAGCAGCCGGACGCCGTAGCGGTCGAGAACGCCGGCGTCGGCGAGCTCGACGGCGAGGTTCAACCCCGTCTGCCCGCCAAGCGTGGGCAGGACGCCGTCGGGACGCTCCCGCGCGATGACGCGCTCGAGGACTTCGACCGTGAGCGGCTCGATATAGACCACGTCGGCGATGTCTTCGTCCGTCATTATGGTGGCGGGGTTGGAGTTGACGAGGACTGTGACGACGCCCTCTTCGCGCAGCGCTTTGCAGGCTTGCGTCCCCGCGTAATCGAACTCCGCCGCCTGCCCGATGACGATGGGGCCGGAGCCGATGACTAGGACTTTGGATGGTTTGGATGGGGTCATATGCGAATTGCGCCTGTGGGTGTTGGTCTATTGATGCCGATGATGCGTCCGCCGCGGCGGTCGTTGCCTAATTCGCGCCCTTATCCGCTCGCGGACAAGCGATGCAGACGCAACTGGGGCATGCGCTCGAAGTCCCTGTCCAACGTGTACAGGGGGACGTCGTATCGAATGGCGGCGGCGGCGATGGCGAGGTCCATATCCGAAAGGGGTTCGCCAACGCGCATTAAGCCATTGCCCATGGCGCCCGCCGCAGTCCACGCTTGCCTGTCCATTTCCAGATAAGCGATTGACGACAAGCGCTCTATGAGATAGTCCACGTTCTGGTCTGACCTCGCCCCTCTAATGAATTCCATGATAATCGGACCGGTAATCGCCGCCTGTCCGGATTCGACAAGGCGATTGAATTCGCGCGACTGCTCCGAATTCGGTCTGCGTTGCGCTTCAATCAGGACGGAGGTGTCGATGAGAACTGTCATCGCGGGTCGTCCCAGAGCGATTCAAGGAACGCATGCCGCCTTTCGTTAGCCCTCATTAAGCCTTCGTCTTTGCTGTAATCGTCCACGATTACCTTGCCCCAGGAGTCGATCCACTTCTGTATGTTCTCGCGGCGCGTGTCCTCGTCTAGGTCGACGCTCTCGAATTTCTCGCCTTTGCGGCGCGCGTATTCCTCTAGGGCGGCGTTCACCGCGCCGCTCTCGGTTGTATCGCCGCTGGCTTCCATTACGGATTCCAGCAGTTCGGCGTCAATGTCAATGGCGATTTTCATGGGGCACTCCTGGCGGGTTCGGCAGTCGGTTATTCTAGTCCAAGCACATATTCCAGCCTGGCGACGAGCTCAGGCAACGCGGTCTGGACAAGATTCCACACCCGCCTATTGTCTATGACGTCGTATCCGTGGGCGAGCAAGTTCCGCAAGCGGATGACGCCCTCGTGTTCCTGCACTAGGAGAAAAGCGTCCGGGTCGTTTCGCCGGACGCGGTTCAGCGCTTCCCCGATTATTTCGAGTCTTCTCTCCACCGCGCCTTGCAACATGTCGTCGCACTCGTAATCGTAGGATTCGACTCCGACGATATACCGCCCTATGGCTTGGGCGGCGTTGTATGCGTCCAGAAACGCCTTTTGCGATTCACACCGCATAAATGTTCCTCTTGTCCCTATCCACTACTCGCTTGAAGTATTTGTTTCGGATTAGCCTCTCTTCCACCAAGTCGACGTCCCGCCCGAATATGCGCTCCAAGCCGTCTTTCAAGTTGAAGTACGGTTCGAACGTATCCATGTCGGAGCCGTCGAACGTCACCAGAATGTCCACGTCGCTGTCGGGGCGCGCCAGTCCGGTGACGGTCGAGCCGAACATGTCCAAACGGGTCACGCCTACGTCCGCGCAGAGTTCGGCTATGTCCGGGCGGGCTTTCCGGACTATCTCGCTCACCTGCTTTTCGCCATGCGCGCGGGCGGTTTCCAAATCCAGGAACACGCCGCCGAACAGGTGGTAGCCCTCTACGAAACTGCCTTCCGCGTTCTTGATGATGTTAAGCCCGCAGTAGAGGCAGACGTTGCGTTCTTCGCCCTCGCCCGAATCATCCCAGCGTATCGAGTGCGGGTGTTCGTCGCGGCAATCCCATTCTTTCCAGGGGTTGCCGTCGGTGTAGTGGCGTCTTCGCATCCCGCGCCTCCTTTCGCGCCTAGTTCGCCGCCTAATTTTCTTCCCCCGCGCCATCATCGCCCGCCTTCCTCTATCATAGCAAGAAACCTGTCGAATAGGTACTCGTTGTCCCACGGCCCCGGCGACGCTTCCGAGTGGTACTGCACGCTCATTATCGGCAGCGATTTGTGGCGCAGTCCCTCGACCGTGCCGTCGTTTAGGTTGACGTGGCTCACTTCCAACTCAGGCGGCAGGCTGTCGGCGTCGACCGCGTAGCCGTGGTTTTGGGCGGTGATGTGGACGCGCCCGGAGGCGAGGTCTTTCACAGGGTGGTTGCCGCCCCGATGTCCGAATTTGAGCTTGTAGTTGCGCCCCCCGAAGGCGCGGGCGATTATCTGGTTGCCGAGGCATATGCCCATCATCGGGACGCGCCCCGCCAAGCATTTCGCGGTCTCGACGGCGTAATCGAGCAGCTCCGGGTCGCCGGGGCCGGGCGACATGAGGACGCCGTCCGGCTTGCGGGCGAGCAACTCGTCGGCGGACGCCGTCGCGGGGTAGGCGGCGACTTCGCATCCGCGGCTCCGCAGGTTGCGGAGGATGTTGTATTTCAAGCCGCAATCCGACACCAGCACGCGGAAGCGCGTTTCTTCGGGCGCGGCGCGTCCGGGGATTCCGCCGTCCCACTCATAGGGCGCGGGCGTGGAGACGGCGCGGACGAAATCCGTTCCGTCGTAAGCGGGCGACTCGCGCAGGCGGGCTAGGGCGTCTTTCGGGGAGACGCCGACGGCGACGGCGCCCATCATCACCCCGCGCGTCCGCAGGCGGCGCGTCACGGCGCGGGTGTCGACGCCGCCGATTCCCAGCGTCCCGCGCGACTTGAGGAACTCGTCGAGCGCCATGTCGCTGAGCGGATGGCTGGGCTCATCGCAAACCTCGCGCACGACGAAGCCGGACACCTGGACGCGCCCCGATTCGTGGTCGCGCCGGTTCACGCCGTAGTTGCCGATGAGCGGATAGGTGGGGACGACTATCTGCCCGGCGTAAGACGGGTCGGTGAGGATTTCCTGATAGCCGGTCATGGACGTGTTGAAGACGACTTCGCCGTGCGAGAAGCCGGCGGAGAGGTCGCCGAAGGCGAATCCGCGATAGGCGGAGCCGTCTTCTAGGATGAGGTGGGCGGTGGCGGACATTCTAATGCTGGTCTCCGGCGATGGGCAGCCGCCTGATTCGGGCGGCGCGTTCGGATAGGCTGATGACAGTCGGAAAATTCAACGCTGCACCGCTTCCAAGCGATGGGCGCTTTCGTCCGCCAGCCGCGCGGCGTACTGTATGGACTGCCGTATGTCTTCGCATTCGACATAGGGGTAGGCGTCCATGATTTCGCCTTCGGACATGCCGGCGGCGACCATGTTCAGCAACAGCGACACGGCGACGCGCATCCCCCGAACGCAAGCGCGCCCTCCCATGACGTTGGGGTCGAAGGTTATTCTATCCAACTCGGTCATTGCTTCCCTCGAACGCATCGAGTATATCGGCGGGCAACGGGTCGTCGAAGTCGTCCGGGACGACGAACTCGCCGGCGCACAGCCCGAATGGGCGGCGCTTCGGCTTGCTTTCGGACAGTTGCGGCTTTTCCGATATGTCCACGCCCTGCGCCCGCAGATTTTCCACCGCCCGCTCCCAGGGGATATACTCCTCGCCCGATTCGCGGACAAGGTCTATCGCCTCCATGAATTCCAGGTCTTCCATCAACTCCGACCAGATTTCGTAGTCGATGAGTACGGCGCTCTTTTTGCCGGACGAGTCTATGACCGTCCGCGCCTTCTCTTCCAGGTCGCTGATTCGCAAAGATTCGCCGCCGCCGTCGCAGTCTCGCGGACGCGACCGCAACGCCGCGTAACGGAGCGCCTGGCGTATGTCCTCCGGTTCGATGGACGGGAATTCGCTTATGATTTCCGCGTCCGTCGCGCCGCTCGCCGCCATGTTCACCAGCGCCGACGCCGCGACGCCGGTATCGCGCGCGCAGGCGCGGCCCCCCATGATTTCGGGATGGGAGGTTATGCGCTCCAAGCCATTCATATCTCGCCTCCGGGATGGGTTGTTCATGTTTTTCGGATTTATCCCACCGAATCCGGCTCGTCCGCGCCGCCGCCTTCCCAAGCGGCATAGACGGCTTTCGCCAGCGATGTCAGGGTTTCCTTGTGGCGCTCCCAATCGTCGGCGTTTAGGTAGAATTGGATAAATGTGGCGCTTCTCCAATCCTCTTGGCTTTGAGGGGACAGTTGATATTCCATGTTTTTCAGCGCCGTCTCGAACGCATCCTCGCACAACGCGAAAGCGCGTTGGTGGAAGTTTATCCACACATATTCCCCAACGTCCACGCGGGCATAAGGACGCTGACCTACCGCCATCCGCGTATCAATGTCTATGCGAAGAGAGGTCTCAAGCGGGGTTTCGCCGTACCATCCATCGCCCCACGTTTCTCGAAACATTCCCACCGCCGAATCGAACAGGCCGAGCATGCCGTATCCGTTCGCCATCTGCCGGAGTCCTTCCAGCGCGCTATCGGATATGCCGCCTTCGACATCCACCTGCCTTGCGAGCAAAGTCTTTTCGCCATGAGCGAAGCCGTGAAATGTCAGCATGGATATGTCCATGCCGTTGGCGGCTAGGAAATTCACCATGCGCTCGGTCGTATCGTCCACGCCCAAGCCGACTAGGAACAGGCGAATCGGCTTCAATCCGTCAAGGTCCATGTCGAATTTCTGGACGTACCAAGCGCCGAAATCCTTGATGGCGTCCACGCCGTCGCCGCCCGAATTTTGGGATATGTATTTGGCGAGTTCCGACAAGCCCATTCCATCCAAATCCGACGCGTAGTCTATGACCTGCGCGACGGCGTCCCGCGCGACAGTTCCGCGCTTCAGCTCGAACACGCAGAGCCGCCCGCCCGCGTCCACGCCGAGAAGGTCTAGCGGTCCGCCGTCCGTCCAAATTTGTCTGCCGACCAGCGTCAAGCCGTTCAGCAACATGTTCGGATTGCGTGCCAAGATGTTTTCGAACTTCACTTCCGTAGTCATTTCGTCGATGGACTCCAGAGGCGTCGCCTTGCAACCGTCCAACGTCCATATCTTTATGTTTTCCATGAGGTTCTCCCGTTCTATTGGGGCGGGTTGGCGTTAAATCTCTATCCCCTTCGCGCGCAGTTCCGCCTTGACCAGTTCCCAAGGGACGGTTTTCTCGCCGGATGCGCGAAAGCGCTCTATTTCGGCGATGTCTTCCAGGTCTTCGAGAAACTCAAGCAGGTCTTCCCAAGTCGCCCAGTGCAGCTGAACCGCCTTCCGATTTCCGTCGGCGTCGCGGATTAGCTTGGCTTTGGCTATCAGGTCGTTGGCTTTCATGTTGTTCAACGCGGTTTTCCTTGGGTGGGTCGGTTGACGCTAAATCTCTATCCCTTCCGCCTTCAGCTTTTCCTCAAACTGCTCCCAGGGAATCGGCTCCTCTCCGGATTCTTCTATCCGCCGGATTTCCCGCAAGTCGGACAGGTCCTCCAGCAGTTCCACCAACTCCTCCCAAACCCCGTATTCGACGAGAACCGCTTTCTTCTCGCCGGAGGGGTCTGTGACCAACTGAACGCTCTCTATGAGCTCGGCCAGCTCGGTGGTCAGTTCGGTTTGTTCGGCTTGTTCGCTGGCGTTCATGCCAAATCCTCGCTTTCGGCGGCGCGGGCTTTCACGACGTTTCCCCGTCCCGCTCCATTATAGAGTATTCCATGATTTGCGGCTCCGCGACCCGCGTCGAGGCGTCCAGGATTTCCAGTCCCACGAGATTGCCGCCGCCGTCGTAATCGATGATGACGCCCGGCGCCAGTTCGTCGCTTTCTTCGATTTCCGAGTCGCTTAGGATGATTGTCACAACGTCCGCGTCCCGGTCGTATGTCGCTTTCATGTTGTTCTTCTCCCATCATACACTATCGCGCCGTTGGCTATCGTCACTTTCGCGCGCCCTTTCAGGGTCGCGCCGTGCAGGGGGGAGTTTTTGCCTTTGGAGATGAACGATTCGGCGTCCACCGTCCAAAGTTCGTTCGGGTCGATGATGGTCGCGTCCGCCGCGGAGCCTGGCTTTAGGGAGCCGATGTCGGAGCGCCCCAGGAATCTCGCCGGCTCCAGCGTGAGCGATTCGATTATGCGCGCCAGCGGAACGCGCCCGCTATGCGCCAGCGACAGGACGGAGGCGAGCGCCGTCTCCAGCACGCTTATGCCCATCGCGGCGTCCTCGAAGGCGCAGAGCTTGTCGACCCTGCCGTGCGGGGCGTGGTCGGTGGCTATGGCGTCTATCGCGCCGTCCGCCAAGCCTTCTATCAGGGCGTCCACGTCCGTTGTCGTCCGCAGGGGCGGGTTGACTTTGGCGCTGGTGTCGTATGCCGCCGTTCCGAGCGGGGCGAAAGGACCGCCCGCGGGGTTGCCCATCACCGCCTCGTCCGTGAGCGTCAGATGATGCGGGGTGACTTCGCAAGTGGCGGCGATTCCCTCGCTTTTGGCGCGGCGGATGAGGTCTAGCGCGCCGGCGGTCGAGAGATGCGCGATGTGGACGCGCCCCCCCGTCAGCCGCGCCAGGTCGATGTCGCGCGCGACCATCGTATCTTCAGCGGAATTGGGCGCGCCGCGCAAGCCGAGCCGGTTGGACACCCAGCCCTCGTTCATGTGGCCGCCCCTGAACAGGTCGGGGGTTTCGCAGTGGTTGATGATGGGCAGCCCAAGCCCGGCGGCGTAGGCGAGCGCCTGGCGCATGATGTTGGCGTCCGCGACGGGATGGCCGTCGTCGCTGAAGCCGACGCAGCCCGCTTCGGCGAGCTCCGCCATTTCCGCCAGCTCCGCGCCGGCGGAGTTCTTGGTGACGCAGCCGATGGGCAGAACGCGGATGGGGGCGTCCGCGCGGGCGCGCTCGAGGACGTACTCCACAGTGGCGCGGGTGTGCATGGTCGGGTCGGTGTTGGGCATGGCGCAGACGGTGGTGAAGCCGCCCGCCGCCGCCGCCCGCGCGCCGGTGGCTATCGTTTCCTTGTACTCGAAGCCCGGCTCGCGCAGATGGCAGTGCAGGTCGATGAAGCCGGGCGCGACGACCATGCCGGCGGCGTCTATGACAACCGCGCCCTCCGGCGGGTTTATCGAAAACTCGACCGCCGTTATCTCGCCGTCCCGAATCATGACGTCCCCGATTGCCGCCGCGCCGCCGTGTTCGTTCTCGGACGCCGCCGCGCGGAACATGCCGCGTTCGCGCTGCGACGGATCCACTATCAGCCCGCCCTTGATTATCAGTGTCCGGCTCACGCTCGCCCTCCTCCCGATTCCCTAATCTTTGCCAAAATCCCCCGAACGTGGGGATAGATTGGCGTGTCGTCGTCGTTCTCGCATTGTTCATTCCACCAGATGAGGCTGTCTATTTCGCCGAGCGCGGCGGGGTCGCCGTCCGCTTCCGCGGCGAACAGATAATGGTCGTTGTACTTGCCGGGGAATGTGAAAAGATAGCGGAGCGCCGTCGCCTCAAGCCCGGTCTCTTCGTAAAGCTCGCGCGCCGCCGCCGCGATGGGGAGTTCGCCGTCCTCCACGCCGCCGCCCGGCAGCATGTAAGTGGAGCGCCCCCTATCGCGCGCCAGCAGAACCGCGCCATCGCGCATGACCAAGACGGTGGCGCGGCGGCGGGGGAGTTCGCCGTCCCAGCCGGGGTAGGCGGTTGGGCGTTGGGTTTGGGGATTTTCGGTCATTGCCTTTTTCACGGGGATGATGTTGTTGATATTCGGGCTTGGTTTCCGGTCGCTAGGCTGGTAGCCGCCTTCTGGATTCCCGCCTTCGCGGGAATGACGGGGCGGGGCGCGAGAAAGCGGCGAAAAGTGTCCATTTCGCGCCTAAATCCGCCAAACATACCCTTGCAAGCCCATCAAGGAAGAGGGGACTTGTTGGTTGGGATTCGGGATTGATTTCGGTTGGCTAACTTATTGGTTAACTCTGGATTCCCGCCTTCGCGGGAATGACGGGGTTGGATAGGAAGATGGGATTTGCTGGTTGGGATTCAAGATTGATTTCGGTTGGCTAACTTATTGGTCAACTCTGGATTCCCGCTTTCGCGGGAATGACGGGGTTGGATAGGAAGATGGGATTTGCTGGTTGGGATTCGGGGTTGATTTCGGTTGGCTAACTTATTGGTCGACTCTGGATTCCCGCCTTCGCGGGAATGACGGGGTGGAGTGCGGGAATGACGGGGTTGGCAATTGTTCTTTACCCCCTAACCGGCGTCTCCGCTCCATACAGCAGCGCCATGCGGATGGCGACGCCGTTCGTGACCTGCTCTTCTATGGCGGAGCGCGAGCCGTGCGCCACTTCCGGGTCTATCTCGACGCCTTCGTTCATCGGCCCCGGGTGCATCGCCAGCGCGTCCGGTTTCGCCAGTTTGAGGCGCTCGGCGGTGATTCCGTAAACCCGCGAGTATTCGCGCAGGGACGGCAGATGCCCGCCCTTCTGCCGCTCTAGCTGCAGGCGCAGGGCGTACACTACGTCCGCGCCCGCTATGGCGCGCTCGACGTCGTTCTCGATTTTCACTTCCGCGAAGGGGTGTCCGGGCGCCCGCGCGCGTCCGCCGAGCATGTCGGAGGGAAGCAGGGTCAGCGGCGCGCAGAGCGTCACTTCCGCGCCCATCTTCGTTAGCCCCCAGAGGTTGGAGCGCGCCACGCGGCTGTACAGGATGTCGCCGACTATGGTCACTTTCAAGCCGTCCACACGCCCGAAGCGGCGGCGCATTGTGTACATGTCCAGCAGCGCCTGCGTGGGGTGGGCGTGGGCGCCGTCGCCGGCGTTTATCACGCAGGCGTCCAGATGCCGCGCCAGAAAATGCGGCGCGCCGGAGTGGGCGTGGCGAACGATGATGATGTCCGCGTTCATCGCCTGAAGCGTCAGCGCGGTGTTGTAGAGCGATTCGCCCTTCTCGACGCTGCTTCCGGAGCCGGAGACGTTGATGACGTCCGCGCTCAGAATCTTGCCCGCCTGCTCGAACGAAACGCGCGTCCGCGTGCTTGCCTCCGTGAACAGCGTTATCACGGTCTTGCCGCGCAGGGCGGGGACTTTCTTGATTTCGCGGTTCAGCACCTCGCGCATGGCGTCGGCGTTTTGGAAGACGGCGTCTATCTCGGCGGGGCTGAAGTCGTCCAGGTCGAGGACATGCCGCCGCCCGCGCAAAACCCCGGCGGACGGCGAAGAGCCGTTGACGCCGCTCGGCGACGGGGCGGCTTCTCGGATGATGGATTGGGCGGTCGTCATTCTTTCCCCTTTCCGGCTAGGGGCGGCGTTGGCGGTTGGCGAGACTGCGCCTAGCGACGCAGACACCCTCACCCTAGCCCTCTCCCATCAAGGGAGAGGGGATTTGTCGGTTGGGATTCAAGGTTGATTTCCGGCGGCAATTTTGCCCCCGCCTTCGCGAGGATGACGTTGTTGGGCGACTCTGGATTCCCGCCTTCGCGGGAATGACGGGGCGGAGCAAGGGAAATAGGATTTGTCGGCTGCGATTCAATCTTGATTTCCAATGGTTAGGTTGGCGCCCTCTCTGGATTCCCGCCTTCGCGGGAATGACGGGGTGGAGCCGAGAAAATCCTGATTCTGACAAAACGCCCCTCGTCACCCCTTTCTCGACAGTAGCACTTCATCCGCGCCGTCAATCTCGGCAAGGCGCGTCTCCACCGATTCGTCGCGCGAAGTGGGGACGTTTTTGCCCACATAATCGGCGCGGATGGGCAGCTCGCGGTGGCCCCTATCGACCAGGGCGGCTAGCTGGATGCGGTCGGGCCTGCCAAAGTCGTTCAGGGCGTCCATGGCGGCGCGGATGGAGCGACCCGTGTACAGCACGTCGTCCACCAGCACGACGCGCCGACCGTGGATGTCGGGGATGTCCGTTCGGCGCATCGGGGGGCGCGCGCCGCCGGCGAGATCGTCGCGGTACAAGCCGATGTCCAGCTCGCCGACGGGGACGCGGACGCCCTCGAAGCGCTCGATGAACGCCGCGATTCGGCGCGCGATGGGGACGCCCCGCGTGTGCATGCCGACGAGGACAAGCCCGTCCGCGCCGCCGTTGCGCTCGGTGATTTCGTGCGCGGCGCGAATCAGGGCGCGGCGAATCTCGTCGCCGTCCATAATCGTCCGCTTGGGGGGCTGCGCTTTTGTTGTCCCCGTCCGTTCCAACGAAAAAACCTCTCGCTCCATGTCGTCGCGGCATGGGCAAGAGGCTGCGAAAGGGCGGCGGGAACGAAATCATCGTCCCGCCATGCGTATCTTCGAACCGCCTCTTGCCGGCCTCTCCGGACCGCCTTAAAGGGCGCGGACGGCGGCGAGTCGCGTCGCCAGCCATCCGAAACTTTGGCGGGGATTTTACGGCAGAGCGGCGCGCGGTTGCAAGGCGAAAGTCCGCCGAAAATCTCGGAAGTCGGGAAAATGGGAGACGCGAAGGCGCGGAGTCGCAAAGGCGCGCAGAGAGGGAGCGGCTAGGGCGCGTCCACCCCCATATCCACCCGCGCGCTCCACAAACCGCCTTCTTCGGGCGTCCACTGTCCCGTTTCGATGCGGTCTATGGCGTAGCCCGGCAAGTCGCGGATGATTACGCATGCGCCGCCGACCCGCGCGCCGTGTTCGGCGAAGTCGAAGTTTAGCGATTCATGTTCCGCGCCGGCGTCCCGCGCGGATTGCGGCAGGTCGTCCGCGTCCGCGGGGAATACGGATAGGAAGAAGCGCCCGCGCGAGTCGTCTGCGGCGCATTGGCGCTTGACGTATGTGAGCGTTCCGCCCTCCAGATACAAGTCGAAATCCGACCGCGCGGACGGCTCGCCGGGCAACGACGACAGCGCGTCTTCATATCGCGCGTAGTAGCCTTCCATGGGGATTTTGGCGCTCCACAAGCCGCCCTCGCCGGGGAGCCACTGCCCCGTTTCGATGCGGTCTATGGCGTAATCCGGCAGGTATCGGATGATGACGCATGCGCCGCCGAGCCGCGCGCCGAAACGGGCGAAGCCGAAGTTTAGCGATTCGTGTTCCGCGCCGGCGTCCCGCGCGGCTTGGGGAATGTCGTCCGGGTCGGATGGGAATACGGATAGGAAGAAGCGCGCGTCCGCGTCGTTCGCGGCGCATTGGCGCTTGACGTAGATTAGCGCGCGGTCGGATTCGCCGCCGGCGTCCGCGTAGAGCTCGAATCCGCCGGCGTTGGCGTCGGGCGCGGGCGGCAGCGATGAGAGCGCGGCGGCGTAGTCGTCCAGGGATTGCGCCATCGGAATCGCCGCCCGCCACAAAGCGCCTTGCGAGACGTCGTCCCCCCAGCGCTCGATTTCGACCGCGTGGAGCGGGTAATCCGGCAACGGGGCGCGGATTAGGCAGATTCCGCCGAACATCGCGCCGTAGCGCCAGAATCCGAACCGCGATGATTCGTAGCCGCGTCCGCTTTCGCGCGCGGAGTTGGGCAAGTCGCCGCGATGGGACGGGAAGGCGAGCGCGTGGAACGCCCCCGCCGCGTCCGCTTCGCCGCAGCCCTCTTTTATGAGCGTGAGCGAATCGCCGTCCGCGTACAGATCGAATCCGCCGGCGCGGGCGTCGGGGGAGGGCGACGCGCGCGCGGAGTCGTAGGCGGCGCGGAAGGCGGCTTCGGATTCGGCGCGGACATCCATGAGAAAGACCAGCGGCGCGCCGTACAGCTCGCGCTTCCAGACGGCGGCGCCGCCGCCCTCGTCGTCCGCGCGAACAGTGTAGAGCGGGAACGCCTGGCTGAAGGGCAACCGGCGCCTATCCTCTTCCGGCAATATCTGGACATTGACGCGGGCGTCGACGGGGATGATTCCGGTGGGCTGGATTTTCAGCAGCGTCTCCAGCGCTTCCCTGTTCGCCAGGCTCCAGTAGTTCATTCGCCAGCGCTCGGCGATGCCGTCTTTGTTCGCCAATATGTTGAAGTAGTCGTTTTGATACGGATGCAGGCTGACCGTCTGAACGGCGGCGGCGGCGATTCCGAGCGCGGCGAGCGCGAACGCCCCGGCGCGGAAGGCGGGCTTGCCGAGCGCCGCCAGCGCCCGCAACCCGAAGGCGGCGAGCACGACCGCCGGGGCGTAGAGAAAATACATCTGCCGCCAGTCGTCATACAGGTTGGAATTCAGCGCGATTGCGCCGGCGACGGGCAGAATCAGGCAGGCGAGCGCCAGCATCCCGAAGCGGGCGGCGGAGTTCGCGAGCGCATCGCGCCATCCGGAGGCGCATAGCCGCGCGATTCCGAGCGCGATTAGCGCCAGCGCGACCGGCGGCGTGGTTATCAGCGCCCACGCGGGGATGAAGTCCCAAGGCAGATTGGGCCACCGGACTATCTCGCCCCGAAACAGCGTTGCCAGATAGGCGGGATGCCGCGACATTTCCCGAACCGCCGTCATCAGCTCCAGAGGGTCGCGCCACAAGAGCGGCCAGGCGGCGTATAGGGCGGCGGCGGACGCGGCGAGAAAGGCGGCGGCGTTGGCGAAGGCGCGGCGGACGCCGGGCGCCTTCCATCGGAAGCCGCCGCCGCGAATGGCGGCGCGAACGGCGTCCAAAGCCAGCATGCCCAAGACGGCGGGCAGCAGCATCAGGCCGATGATTCGCATGTTGGCGAGCAGCCCGACCCCCGCGCCGCAAAGCGCGAACGCCGCCGCCGAATCCCGCCGAAAAGCGCGATGAGTCAAGTACAGCGCGACCATGAACATGCTGAGAAACGGCAAGTCTTTGCTGTTGAAGAATGAATGGGCGTACAGGCGCGGGTGGAGCAGAAACAGCAGCATGGCGAAAAGCGCGATGAGACGGCTTCCGAACAGCCGATAGGCGAGCAGCCACGCGAAGAATCCGCCGGCGAGAAAGAACAGGTGGGTAATCAGATGGCGGCTCAAGTGAACGGCGCGGGAGTCCTCAAGCCGAAGAAGGCGCTCGACGGCTATCAGGGGGACTTCGAAGGCGACGCCGTAGTATCTGTCGGCGGGCCCGTAGAACTCGCGGTTGAGGGCGTCGGCGTCTCCGAGAATGTAGTTGAAGGATGCGTAGCCGATTTCGCGCTGGCGCTCGTAGTCGTCGGTCACGCCGTAATCGTCAAGAACGGCGGCGCCGGCGAGGGCGAACGCCGACAGAACGATGAGGTGTCCGAAGCGCGCGAGAAAGCGGGCGGGCGCGGAGCGCGGGTTTGGGGGGGATTTCATCACTGCTGAACGGGGCTGGCTTGGCGCGGGATTCTGCGCCGGCGGGTTTGGCTAAGGGGGGTCTGGGTTTTCGGCGTCCGCGTCATCGTAATCGTCAAAGAACCCGTAGTGTACGCTAGACACGTTCGCGGTGTTCAGCAGGACGCCGCCTTCGTTATCGGCGAAGTCCATTTCAATGGGCGAAAGCGGGTCGTCGTTGGGATAAAGCGTATGCTTGCCCAACCATACGTCCTTTGACTCCGCCGCGTCCGAGACGACCGGATAGGACATCAATTCGCCAACATACAGGTCTCCGTTTTTCATTCGAATGGATACCTGCACGCTTGATTTGCCTGATTTTCTCCTGCCCATATCCAGCGCGCTGTACCAAACGGATTCTTCCCGCGCCGGAGCGGGCGCCAAATTCAATCTGTTCGCAATCCAACCTATTGCGGAAGTCAACTTGAACGGCAGATCGACGACGCCGGATATAGCCGCCCCCACGACTATCCACAGAAAATACGCCCCGAACGCTACGAACGCCGTTCCCGGAGATTCCTGCGCGAATTTCGCCGCGCCGTCGGCCAGAACCCGGTCCAGGTCAAGGGCATCGAGAAAGTATCCTGGCCAGGTCAACGTCGACGCCGCGACCGCGCCGACGCCGATGACATGCACAACGGCGGCATGATAGAACATCATGCCCCACAGCATGAGCGTCGTCCGCTCGACTACGCGGGGATGATAGCGTTGCGCCGCGCTTATCGAAATCCACCCCGGCAATACGATGACCGCCAGGATGAGAATGGAGTTGACCATGCCTGTCCGTCCCTTAGGATTCTCCGCCGTCGTCCCGCCGAACCTGAGCGTTCGGGTTTTTGGGCTTCGGAACCATGTTCGGAAACAAAACCCTGAACTTGCCCTTCGGAGTCGGAAGGACGATGACCGACGTCCTCAGCTCTTCAAAGAACCTCGGCTCCTCGCCCTGCCCCTTATTCTTCTTTTTGCTTCTCCCGAACATCGCATCCCTCCTATCGCATCCGCTACTCGGACTTTGGCGCGTCCGACTTTCCCGATGCGCCGCGTTTGGATTCCTTGAACTGCTCAACCACGTCCTCAAACATGTTCCTGAACTCCCCCTTCGGCTCAGGGAGGTCGACGCGCAACGGGAGGTCGTCGAAACGGAACCTTTTCACGCCCCGCCCCTTGTTCTTCTTTTTGCTTCTACCGAACATCGCATCCCTCCTAATTGTTGCATCCGCTTACTCGGACTTTGGCGCGTCCGACTTTTGCCCCGCGCCGCCGTTCGCCCCTTTGGGCTTCGGCATCATTCCCCGTTCCGCGAACAGGTTTCTGAACTTCCCCCTCGGTTCGGGAATATCGTCCCGATACAGTCTGGCATAAGTGAATCGATCCATTCCAGCCCCACCCGCTCCGTTCCGGTCTCTGCCTTTCTTAGCCATTCGCGTCCCTCCTTCTCGCGCATTATACAGCGCCCGCGCGGGTTTTGGCGCGGTTGGATTTCGCGCCGCGCCGCCGTTCGCGCCTATCCCAGCCGCTCCAGCGCCGCCCGCGCCGCCGCCGTTTCCGCCGAGCGCTTGCTTGTTCCCTTGCCGATTCCCAGACGCTCGCCGCCGATTGTCGCCTCTACGGTGAACTCCGGCGCGTGGTCCGCCCCCGTTCGCTCCAGCGCTCGGTACTCCGGCGGCGAAAGGCCGCGGCTCATGGCGGCTTCGTGGAGTAGGGATTTGGGATGGCGCGGCGGAGCGGGCGAATCGGCGGCGGCGGCCAGCTCGGCGCTCATGGCGCGCAGGACGAATTCGCGCGCGGCTTCGTAGCCGGCGTCCAGAAAGACCGCGCCCGCCAGCGCCTCGAAGGCGGCGGCTAGGTTGGATTCGCGCATCGCCCCGCCGCGCTCGGATTCGCCCCTGCCGAGCGCCAGCCATTCGCCCAAGCCCAGACGGGCGGCGACCGCCGCCAGCGTCGTCTTGTCCACCAGCGCCGCCCGCGTCTGCGTGAGAGCGCCCTCGCGCCGTTCGGGGAAGCGCGCCGCCAGCGCGTCCGCCGCCGCGAGACCCAAGACGGCGTCGCCCAAGAACTCCAGCCGCTCGTTGGATTCGGGGAACGCGCCGGGGAACTCGGCGACGAACGAATCGTGAATCAGGGCGCGCTTCAGCAGGCTTTCGTCCGCGAAGCGGACGCCGAGCGACGCCTGCGCCTCGCGGACTCCGCTTTCGGTCAGGATTTTCATTGTCGCGCCGTTTCCGTTCGCGCCTATTCGGACGCCGCCGCCGTCCGGCGCGAAAGGCGGCTGAACAGACCGGGCAGGCTGTCGTTCATCAGCGTATAGACCACCGGCACGACGATTAGCGTCAGCAGGGTGGAGCTGACCAAGCCGCCTATGACGACCGTCGCCAATTCCGCGCCGATTAGCCCGGCTTGGCTTTCGGCGACCGCCGCCAGCGGCAACAGCGCGATGCTGGTGGTTATGGCGGTCATCAGGATGGGGCGCAGGCGGATTCGCGCGCCGCGAATCAGGGCGTCGCGCACGCCCATGCCGCGCTCGCGCAGTTGCTCCACGAAGGTTATCAGCACGACCGCGTTCGTGACCACTATGCCGATTAGCATCAGCGAGCCCATCATCGCGGGCAGCCCCAGCGAGCGCCCCGTGAGCGCCAGCGCCGCCATCGCCCCTATCAGCGCCAGCGGCATGCTGGTGATTATCACGAACGGGTTGCGCAGCGAGCCGAGCGTGGCGACCATCACCAGATAGACCAGCGCCACGCCCACCGCCATGGCGATGAAAATGTCCTCGAACCCCTCCGCCGTCTGGGTGAACACGCCGCCGTTCGCCATGCTCACGCCGGGGGGGACGTCCAGGGCGTCTATTTTGGCTTGGATTTCCGCGCCAATCGCTTGGGCGTTGTCGGAAGTCACCACGCCGGTGACGCTGGCGGAGCGCAAGCCGTCCGTTCGGTTGATGGCGACCGGACCGGGGCGGATTTGGACGTCCGCGACGTCCGACAGCGCGGCGCTTCCCAGCGGGCCCGCCACTGTCAGCGCGCGCGCCTTCTCGACGCCGTCCAGCGCGCCGGCGGCGCCGGCGATTCTCACGGCGACCGATTCGCCGTCCATAACCATGTCCGTGACGCGCTGCCCCACTATGTATTGGTTGACCTGAAACGCCACTTGGCGCGCGTCCAAGCCGATCTCGGCGGCGCGCGCCGGGTCGACTTCCACCGCCAACTCATCCCGCGCCTCGCTCACGTCGGAGACGACGTTCTCCACGCCGTCGAGCGTTTGCAGCTCGCGCGCCAGGCGGCGGGCGGCGTCCGCTATGTCGTCGTAATTCGCGCCGGTCACGCGGACGTCCACCCCCGCTTGCGGCGGTCCGGCGGACACTTCGTTGACATTCACGCGCCTGCCCTCGACGCTTTGCAATTCCCTTCGCAGAATGGCGGCGGTGTCCGCCGGGGCGTCTTCCGATAGCGTGGCGAAGATTGTCGCCTGGTTGACGCCGGAGGGGGTTTGCGTCGCGCCGCCCGCGCCGAACGCCTCCGACGCGCCGCCCACGGTGGAGGTGTAAACGGCGGAATAAGGCGCCACGGCGCTCTCGATGGTCTCGGTCTGCGCCAGCGTTTCGGAGATGGGCGTCCCCGGCGGCAGCGTCATCCGAACGTCGATGAATCTGTCGCCGCCGCCCGAAAAGAGGTTGACGGGGATGAAGGCGACAAGCCCGAAACCGCCCGCCGTGATTAGCGCCGCCGCCAGCAAGGTAGCCGCCTTTCGGCGCAGCGCCCAGCGCAGAACCGGCTCGTAGGCGCGCTGCATCCAGTTGTCGACGTCCGCGACGTCCGCGCCCTCGCCGACGCCTTCGGGAAGATCGCCCGGCTTGATTAGATACGCCGCCATGACGGGGACGGCGGTCAGCGCCACCGCCAGCGACGCCACCAGCGCGAAAGACACCGTGAGCGCGAACGGGAAGAAGAACGCGCCCACAAGCCCCTGTATGAACGCGAGCGGCGCGAACACCACGATTGTCGCCAGAGTGGAAGCGGCGATTGCGGGGCCGACTTCCACAGTGGCGTCCAGCGCCGCGCGCCAGCGCTCTTTGCCGGCGCTTATGTTGCGGTAAATGTTTTCAAGCGCCACGATGCTGTCGTCGACCACGCGCCCGACCGATATGGCGAGTCCGCCGAGCGTCATGAAGTTCAGGCTAAGCCCCTGCCAGCTCATCAGCAGAACGCCGGCGAAGATGCTGAGCGGTATGGACATGCCGATGACGATAGTCGGGCGCAAGGTCGAGAACGCGCCGCGAATGGCGGTCGGCCTGAGCGTGAGAAAGAACGCGAACACCACCGCCACCGCCAGAATCAGTCCCAGAATCGCCTCGCGCTGCAGGGTGTCTATCTGGCTTTGGACGTCCACGCCGCTGTTGGACACTGTGATGATTTGGACATCCGGCGGCAAGCCGTCCACGCCTTCGAGGGCGGCTAGAACGCCGTTCGTGACGTCCAGCGTATTGGCGTCCGGCTCTTTGACGACGCCGATTCCGATGCCCGGTCGCCCGTTGGTTCTGGAGACGCTGGTTTGGACGGCTTCGCCGAACTCCACTTCGGCGATTTCGCCAAGCGTCACCGGAGCGCCCATCATCATCGCCGGCGTCGGCGCGGGCGGAACGGCGGACGCGGACGGCGGCGCTCCGGCGGGCGGGCTCGCGAATCCGACGGTCAGGCTCCGCAAATCGTCCAGCGATTCATAGCCGCTGGAGGTTTTGACCGGCAGAAGGCGGCCATCCTCGAAAATCGCGCCCCCCGGCAGGGCGACGCTGTTGTTGCGGAGCGCCTGCGCCACTTGGAACTGCGAAATCCCCCGCTCGGACATCGCGCCGTAATCAAGGCGAATGGAAACCTCGCGCCGGACGCCCCCGGTGACGTTCGCCGCGTACACGCCTTCGACGTCGGTTATGGGGGGAAGCAGCGACTCCGCGGCGATTCGCTGAATCTCGGACAGCTCGCGGTCGCCCACGACGCTCAGTTGCAGAACGGGGATGGCGTCCGGGTTGAACCGCGCCACCGCCGGCTCGCCGACGCCTTCGGGGAAGACGACGCCGCTCAGGTTGGAGTTGACGGCGGCTTCCGCTTCCGCCATGTCCACGCCGAACTCGAACACGCCGATGACCAGCGCGCTGTTTTCGGAAGAGACGGACTGGACGCTGTCCACCCCCGGAACGTCGGCGACGGCGCGCTCGATGGGGATGGCGACGTCCCGCGCCACCGATTCGGGGTTGGCGGACGGATAGAACGCCGTGACCGTCACGAACGGGAACTCTATCTCCGGAAAAAGCTCCACCGGGCGCGTCTGATAGGCGAAAACGCCCGCCGCCAAGACAAGCGCTATCGCCAAAAGCGTGACCGAGCGCTTGCGGAGCGCAAGCGCGACTATGAATCGCATGTCCGTGAAACCCCGAATCCGCGCTTGGTTCTGGTTGGCGCGGTCTCCCTTGAATACGAATGTCTGATTGTAACAGATTTCACATACGGGGACGCGCCCTAATCGCCGGCGAGAAATTGGCGAACGGCGGGAAGAATGGGGAAACGCAAAGGCGCGAAGGCGCAGAGACGCAATGGATGGGGGGCTTTTGCGAATTTCCCGCGCCCGCCCTAATCGCCGACGGATATAATCACGCTCCACAGGCCGCCCTCGCCAGGGATCCACTGCCCCGTTTCGATGCGGTCTATCGGGTAATCCGGCAAGTCGCGGACGATTACGCAGTCGCCGCCAATCATCGCGCCGTATTCGGCGAAGTCGAAGTTCATCGCCTCATGTTCCAAACCGGCGTCGCGCGATGATTGGGGCAGGTCATCCGGGTCGGATGGGAATATGGATAGGAAGAATCTCCCGCGCCTATCGCCGTCCGAGCATCCGCGCTTGAGGTAGATTAGCCGCCTGTAGTCCGCGTCCATGTCCGCGTAGATGTCGAATCCGCCGGCGCTGGCGTCCGGCGACGGCGGGAGCGCCGACAGCGCGTCCGCGTAACGCTCAAGGCGCGCGGAGAACAAGATTTCCGCGCTCCACAAACCGCCCTCGCCGGGGATCCACTGCCCCGTCTCGATGCGGCTTATCGGATAATCCGGCAACTCCCGGATGATTACGCAATCCCCGCCAATCATCGCGCCGTAGCGGTGGAAGTCGAAGTTCAGCGGCTCATGCCCCAAGCCGGAATCGCGCGATGATTGGGGCAAATCATCCGGGTCCGACGGAAATGCCGACAAGAAGAAACGCGCGCGCCTGTCGACGTCGGAGCATCCGCGCTTGATGTAGATTAGCCGCCCGCCGTCCGCGTCCATGTCCGCGTAGATGGCGAATCCGCCGCCGGATGCGTCCGGCGACGGCGGGAGCGACGAGAGCGCATCAAGATAAGCGTCCGGCGATTCCGCCAGCGCCAGCGCCGCCCGCCACAAAGCGCCGCCGGATTCGCCGCCGTCCGCGCGCTTTGAGACTTCCACCGCGTGGATGGGGTATCTAGGCAAAGGCGCGCTGATTAGGCAGACGCCGTCCATCAACGCGCCGTAGCGTCGGAAGCCGAAGCTGAACGAATCGTACTCGCCGGCGTAGCGGGGCAAATCATCCCGGTTGGACGGGAATATGAGCGCGCGGAATGTTCCGCGCCTGTCATCTTCCCCGCAACCTTCCTTTATGAGCGTGAGAAAGCCGCCGTCCGCGTACATGTCGAAGCCGCCGGCGGTGGCGCGGGGTTGCGCCGCCGCCCGCGCGTCCGCGTATGCTTCTCGGAAGGCGGTTTCGGACTCGGCGCGGACGTCGCGGACGGAGGCGATTGGGACGCCGTAAATCTCGCGCTCCCACAGGACGTTTCCCCCGCCGGAGCCGCCGAGCTCGAACGACGGAAACGACTCGGCGTATAGCAGCCTGCGCCGGTCTTCCGCCGGCAGAATCTGGACATTCAGCCGCGCGTTGACGGGCAGGATTCCGCTCGGCTCCAGTTTCAGCAGCGCATCCAGGGCGTCCTTGTTCGCCGCGCGCCAGTAGTTCATCTGCCAGCGGTCGGCGAGTCCGTCCTTGTCCGCCAGCGAGTTGAAATAGTCGTTTTGATGGGGATGCAGGGCGATGATTTGGACGGCGGCGGCGGCGATTCCAAGCGCGGCGAGCGCAAGCGCGGCGGCGCGAACGCGGGGATTGGGAAGGGCGGATAGCGCGTTCAATCCGAAAGCCGCCAAGACGCATGCGGGCGCCCAGAGAAAATACATGTGCCGCCAGTCGTCATACAGGTTGGAGTTCAGGGCGATGACGGCGGCGATGGGCAGAACCAGGCAGGCGGCGGCGAGCGCTCCGAATCGGGCGGCGGAGTTGGCGAGCGTATCGCGCCAATCGGCGGCGCAAAGCCGAACGGCGGCGGCGATTCCGAGCGCGGCGAGAACGAGCGCGGCGGGCGGGGACGTTATCAGCATCCATGTCGGAACGTAGTCCCAAGGAATGTTGGGCCACTGAACCGTCTCGCCCCGAAACAGGGACACGCCGATTATCGGATGTTGCGCCATAGCGCGAAAGGCCCCTATCAGGTTGGTCGGGTCGCGCCACAGCAGGGGCCAGGCGACGTAGAGCGTCGCGGCGAAGGCGGCGGAAAAGGCGGCGGCGTTCGCTAAGACGCGCTTCGCGCCGTCCCCGCGCGTCGCGGCGCGAACGGCGTCCAAGGCAAGCAGCCCCAAGACGGCGGGGAACAGCATCGCGCCCATAAAGCGAATGTTCATCAGCAACCCGACGCCCGCGCCGCAGAGCGCGAACGCCCAGAGCGAATCCCGCCGAAAGGCGCGGTGAATCAGGTAGAGCGAAACCATGAAGGCGCTGAGAAAGGGCAAATCGCGCGAGTTGAAAAAAGAATGTGCGTACAGTCGCGGATGGAGCAGGAATATCAGCATGGCGAGCAGCGCGACGAGGCGATTCCCGAACAGGCGATAAGCCAGCAGCCACGCGAAGAAGCCGCCGGCGAGAAAGAGCGCGTGAGTGAACAGACGGCGGCTTAGGTGAACGGCGCGCGAATCTTCCAACCCCAAAAGGCGCTCGGCGGCGGCGAGGGGAAGCTCGAACGCGACGCCGAAATATCTGTCGGTGGGACGGTGCAGCTTGTCGCTAGTCGCGCTCAGGGCGTCCGCGTCGCCGAGAACGTAGTCGAGGGAGGCGCGCCCCAGCCGCCTGTAGCCTTCTTCGTCGCGGGTCAGCCCGTAGTCGTCAAGGACGGCGGCGCCGACGGCGGCGAACAGCGCCAGAACGATGAGGTGTCCGCGCCGAGCCAGAAAGCGGGCGGCGGGGGTGCGCGGGTCTAACGGGTTTCTCATATCGGCTTTGCGGCGGCGAAAGCGGCGCGGACGCGGCGAGCCGCCGAAAGGCATTATAGCCCCGACGCGGACGGCGGACAAGGCGGGGGTTCGCGGCTAGAGGTTGCCGCCGCTTCGTCTCATCTGAACCCTGAACTTATTGCCGCCAAACCGAACGCTCCGATTACGGTCTTTGTCGAACATCCTGACTTTGCCCCTGCCGTGAACGATGACGGGGACAAGTTCATCGGGGGTGTCGTTCACGCTAAAAGCGGGCGAGTTTTGTATCTTGTCCGCGCCCGCCTGCAATTGGGAGACCGCCGACCTGAAATCTCGAACGCTGGTTTTCATCTCCAAGACGAACCAGTAAGGCTCCGGACCGCTTGCGTCTATGCCGATATAGTCCGGCTTGGATTCGGAAGGCGAGAACGACTCGCACTCATCGCAGTCCACGCATACGCAACCGGAGCGAGGCAAGCGCAAAGTGACGCCTTCGCTAGAGCAGCGGGCGACAATGCACCGGGCGTCCGAGTGGCTGTGAATCCGGCGAAGGTCGTCTAGCGCGGGCAAGAGGTCACGTAACCAGTTCGTAGGTTTCGTCGCCGACAGCGTCCGCGACCCTGACGAATTCGTCCTCGGATATGCCGAAGGTATTGTCCGTTTCGACTGGCTCAATCTCCACGCCGCCATCGCTCGGATTGAACAGGTAAGCCCCCAGGTCATCAAGATTCAGGATGTCCTCATTCTCGAAACCGACCTCGGCGCGCTTCTCGGCGGTTTTCTTCGCCGCCAGAATGTGGTTGCTCATCTGATGCAGTATCATCGAGCTGTGCGTGGCGCAGATTACGCTGACGCCCGCGTTCACAAGGCGAACCAAGACGCGAGCGACCAGGCGCTGGTTTTCCGGGTGCAGATGCGCCTCCGGCTCGTCTATTATCAGCACGTCGCCGGGACGCAACACGCGCTCTATCCAAAGATACAGCGGCGCGAGCTCCGCCGCCATGGAAGACGCCTGACGGATGGGGACGCTTAGAAACCCATCGGTTTCATAGCGGATTTTCATGTCTGGGGTTGAGTTGTCCGCGAGGGATATTCCCCCGAAAGCAGGTTGTTTTCCATCAGGAAAAGCGCCGGAGCCATGTCGGCGTGGGTTGCCGCAAGCGTTTTGTCGGAACCGTTGTCCGCTCCCCGCAAAACTCTTTTCAGAAGCGCCTGGAGAAAATCTCCTGTGACCCCCGGCTGAGCGTTTGCGAACTGCGCCGCCGTGGATTCGACAAATTCCCATCCTCCTAGCACGCCCGAACGTCCAGCGGGCAGGTAATGGACGTCGCCGGCGGGAATCCCCCAACGGTCGAGAAACTCGTTCCAAACGAATTTCAGCAACATCTTGCGGGCGCGGAATGGGGATTGTCCGAGTACGCCGCTTATGTCCAAGTCGCCAATCGGCGGCGGGGAAAGATCGCTTTCAGCCGGACCAAGCGGCGATTCTTGCGGAAGGTCGATGATGCTCCGGTCGAAGCCAGATATGGACAGCGAGAATTTTTGCGCCGCGCCGTTCACTCTCGACGCCAGTTGGCTAATGTCGCCGATTCCGAAAGCGGACAGCAGGCTGTGGTACAACCCCACCTTGCTGTTGGACACAAGGCTGGTCGCCATCGTTTCAAGCGCTTCGCGGACGCCGGCGGGCAGGTCGTTCACAGTCAGCGGCGGCGGGGTTGTCCGCGAGCGCAGGATTTCGTCGTAGTCGTCGCCGAACGCGCCGTGAAACTGCGGGGGCAATTCGGTGGAGAAGGCGTTTCTGGCGAACGCCTTGAAGAGCGCGTACATGAGCGTCGCCATATACGTCTTGCCGCTGTTGTTCGGCCCTATGAAGACCGTGAGCGGCTTGAATTCGACCGTTCCTTCGCGGATAGGTCCGAAATTCTCAACCGATATTTTGGGGCGCGACTGTTTCATGTCTAGCATGATACCAGAAAAGGGGGCGGTTCGGGCGGAAGAACGAAAACCGTCCGCCGTCCGAGCCGCCCCCCGCTTGTTGGCGTTCGTTCGCGCTACACGTTGACCGCCGCCGGGCGGCCCTCTATGGAGTGGCGCACTTCGGGGTTGACCACCGACATCGGGAACGACCCGCCGAGAAGGCGCCCCGTCTCCTGTCCGACCTGGACGCCGGAGCGGATGCGCGACAGGTTGGACGAGCCCGCCGAGTGCGGCGTGACCACCACGTTGTCCATCTTCAGCAGCGGGTTGCCGGGGTTGGTCGGCTCTTCTTCGAACACGTCCAAGCCCGCGCCGGCGATTTCGCCGTTCTGGAGGGCGGCGATGAGGGCGGCTTCGTCCACCACGGGGCCGCGGCAGGTGTTGACGAAGTAGGCGGTCTGCTTCATCGCCGCGAAGAAGTCCGCGCCGAGCAGCCCGCGCGTCTGGTTGTTCAGCGGGGTGTGGACGGACACGAAGTCGGAGTCCGCCGCCAGCTCCTCCAGTGTGGCGACGAGGCGCACGCGGTACTCGCGCGCTATCCACGGCGGGCAGTAGGGGTCGTAGGCGATGATGTCCATGCCCAGCGCGCGCGCCTTGCGCGCCACCGCCCGCGCTATGTTGCCGAACGCCACCAAGCCGAGCGTCTGCCCGTAGATCGGCGCCATGGGCATTATCGCCGCCCGCGTCTCCGCGCCCCACTTGCCCGCCTTGACCAGCTCGTTCAGCTGCGTCAGCTTCTTGGCGCAGGACATGAGCAGGACGATGGCGTGGTTGGACACCTCTTCGGTGCAGAATCCGGCGGCGTTGACCACCATGATGCCCTTGTCGGTGGCCGCCTCGTGGTCTATGTGGTTGAAGCCGTGGCTGCCGACGAGTATCGCCTGGACGCCTTCGGTTTCCTCGATGACCTCGCGGGGGAGCTCGACGCCGGCGTTGATGACGATGTCCGCGCCGGCCATCGCCTCTATCGCCTCGCCGTCGCTGGCGCATTCGAACTTCGCCAGCTCGTAGTCCATCCCCTGAATCTGCTCCTCGATGAGCTCGGTGTCCGCCTCGCCCCTGCCGGATATTACGGATATTTTCAACGACATCGCTGTTTCGCCTCCTAATGGCTTATGATTTCGCGTCGTTCGGGCGCGCTCGGATTTCGCGGCGCGCCCGCGTTCGCAAAGCATTATACGCAGGTTCGGTTGGTTTAGGCATCTTTTGGGGCGCGATTGGCGAAAATTCCGAAAGAAAGCGGGACGCAAAGGCGCGGAGGCGCAAAGGAACGCAGAGAGGGGATGGTTGGGATTCGCGCTTGGTTTCGGTTGGCTGGCTTGTCCCCGCTTTCGCGAGGATGACGTTGTTGGTCGACTCTGGATTCCCGCTTTCGCGGGAATGACGGGGGCTAGAGCGCGCGGGAATGGCGAAGACGCGCGCCGGCGTTCCGGCTCATCCCGACCCCGCCAGCGTCACCGTTATCACCCCGCCCACGCTCAGGGCGATTGAGAGCGCTTTGATTATCAGTATCTTGCCCTCCAGCGGCTCGTTCAGGACGTGAACCGCGCCCAAGCTGAGCAGGGCGCCCAAGCCGAATACGAACAGCGGGCGCGTCGCCATGACGGTCGAGACCAGCGACACGGGCCCGTCGTATATCGCCAGCGTGAGCAGCAGGGCGGCGATGAAGACCACGACGCCCTCGGTGAACAGTATCATGCCCACCGACAGGGGGCGGCGCAGGGTTCGCCCCAAGTCGGATACGCCGCCGCGCCCGATTATCGGCAGGACGCAAGCCGCGCCGTTGCCGGCGGCGCGCCACATCATCAGCGTCCAGACGTCCATGTCGTCCGCGACCAGTTTGGTGAGGAACTGGCTTAGCCCGAACCCCAGGCTGGCCGCCATGAGCAGGCTGAACGCCCAGACTTCGCCGCCGCCGCGCTCTTCGGCGCGCGCCGTCGGCCCCAGCGACATCAGCGCCGCGCCCGCCACAGTCGCCGCGATTCCCGCCCACGCCCAGACGCCCAAGACTTCCCCCAGAAACATCCGCGCCAAAACCGCCACGAACACCGGATAGGTCGACGTGACGGGGATGACGCGCGAGACGTCCTGCCGCCCCATTATCCAGAACATCAGCACGAGGTAGGCGCCGGAGGTCAGCCCCGACGCCAAGGCGATGGCGGCTTCCGACATCCCGTAGCCGTCCCAAGACGACCAGTAGAGCAGGCAGAGCGCCATGAGCAACTGCGTCAGCCCGACCATGACGATGAACGTGCGCGAGTTGGGGACGGAGCGGTGTATGAGTATCTTGTCCAGCGCCGACACGGCGGTGAACACGATGGTGCTGCAGAGAGACGCGAATAGCCAGAGCATGGGAATCAGCCGCCGTTTGTTGGTGGTTAGGTCGCTAGGGCGCGTTGGCGCTGGACTTGAATGGAACGATTGTCGCGCCGCATTTGCGCCCCGGCGATGTCGGAGCCGTCCTAATTCGTCGGCAACCCGTACACGACGAAGTTTTCGTATTGGGCGGCGCTTGAAGATTCGTCAACGTAAATCGCGCCCAGAAACCCAATGTCTCTTGAGCCTCCGAAAGAGCTGACGTCGACACGCTCAAGTTGCCTGCCGTTCGCGTACGCTATTGCCACGTCGCCTGTGTAGAATATCTCAAGACGGTTGGAAGATGGAGACCTGCGGTAGAAGCCCGTCTCAATCTCTTTCGATTCGCCATCCGCGTATTGAAATATCGACCACCTGCCGGCGCTATTTCCGGAGAAGGCTAGCCACCTATCTTCTTCTATGACTATGAAGAACCCAATCGCGTTGGACGCGCTTCCGGTTCTTCTAAACTCCGCGCTCGCGTATGCCAGCCGCGAACCGACCTGCGCGAAGTTGCCTGCGGCGCTTGTGAAGTTGCCAACCAAGTCGCCGGTCAGCGAACCGTGCGACGGCCCATGAATTTTCTCGATCACCGACGCGGCGACGTCGCTCACTTTGGTCGTCTCGCCCGCCGCTTCGTCGCCGGCGAAAAATCCGGTCGCCACGCCCAGTCTTCCCCGCTCTCTGACGCCGCTGACGTCCAGGTCGGCGACATATCTGGAATTGACGAACAGCCAGCCGCGACCGTCTATCGCAAACAGCGCCATCGTGTTGACGTCGCCCGCGTCTCGGTTCAAATTGGCTATGTGGCCGCTTTTGACCTGCCGGCTTTCCCCGTCGCGTCTCTCATAGTGGCTGTATCGCCCGGATTGCGACAGCGCCACGAAAGACATGTTGCCGCGCGGACTATTCCGAAACAGAAATCCGACGCTCCAGCTCCCGACGCTTTCCGAGTATGGAACCTCGAAATCCGCGCTTACGCTGAAGTTGAGGGCGTCATTGAACGCGGTTATGCTTTCTATGTTCCCGTCGTTGTCATGCGGAATTTCGCCCTTGTCCAGCGTGAATGTCCCGGAATTCCCGCGCGGTCTTGGGGTGGCGCTCGCGGCGGGCGTTGGCGCAGGCGCGGGCGTCGGCGTTGCCCCAACGCTTTCGCCCAACGACAGCGACGGCAGCCGCTCTTTCAATTCGTTGACGGCGACGGCGAAGCTCACGCCGTCTATGATTCTGCCGTCCACTTCCTCAAGTGTGGTCGTGTTGACGCCTATCACTTCCCCCGCGCCGTTGAACAGCGGCCCGCCGCTGTTGCCGGGGTTGATGGCGGCGTCCGTCTGCACATGGTCGACGCCGTTGAATTCGCGGACGGACGAAACCACCCCGCGCGTGATGGTCGGCTCGTCGCCCAGCATGTCGTCCAACGGGAAGCCGACCGCCACCACGTCCTCGCCTATCGAAATATCGTCCGAATCGCCCATGTCGAGAACCATGAACGGGATGGAGCCGTCTATGTCCACTATGGCGAGGTCGGCTATGGCGTCCACGCCCAGCACGCGCCCGTTGTAGCTACCCACGCCGGGGATTCTCACGGTCACGAACTTGTGGCTTCCGACGACGTGTTCATTCGTCGCGATGCGTCCGTCGGACGCGATTGCGAACCCCGTTCCCGCCCCGTCGGGCGCGATTATCTGCACGACGCCGGGCGTCACGCGCTCCACTATCTCGACCAGCGTCGGCGTGCCTGTGGGCGTGGGCGCGCTGGGCGTCGGGGTCGCCGTATGCGTCGCCGTCGGCGCGGGCGTCGGGGTTGGAACGGGCGTATGCGTGGGAGTCGGCGGCGGGGTCGCGGTCGGCGTGGCGGTATGGGTAGCGGTCGAGGTTGGCGTATGGGTCGCCGTCGGCGTCGGCGTGGCGGTATGCGTCGCTGTCGGGGTTGGCCTATGGGTGGCGGTCGGCGTCGGCGTCTCGGTGGGCAAAGCGAGGGCGGTGGCGGTGATTTCGGCGACGACGGTGGCGCGGGCGTCCGGCGTCGGCGTGGCGGTATGCGTCGGGGTCTCGGTCGGCAAGGCGAGGGCGGCGGCGGTAATCTCGGCGACGACCGTCGCGCGGGCGTCCGGCGGCGGCGCGGTTTCGCCGCAAGCGAGCGCGATGAGCGTCGTCGCGCAAAGAACGAGGGCGAGCCGAAGGCTCAAGCGAGTAGCGATTGTTGCCCACTTTCACAAAAAACCCGGCGCGCGGGCGAGCGTTCGCCATAGGCGTCCGAGTCGGTTTTGGCGGGGCGAGTATAGCAGAACTCGCGCGCTCGCGGCTTGCTTTCGATCCGCCGCCGGCGACCGCGCGGGTTCGCCGCTCTTTCGCGGGGATTGCGCGAGATGGGGGGAGCGAATCCGTCGGCTGGGCTCCGCCGCCGGCGTTCGGCGGGATTTTCCGCGATTCGCCCCCCTGCAGGCGCTCCGACGCCAAACATGCTACACTTACGCGGTATTGGTTTTACAGCCCGATTGTTGGGAGAATGATTATGACAGCGGAAAACGGACAGAGAGAGATAGCCCTGATGCTGGATTGGGAGAATATCCGGTTCGGGCTTCAGCAGCGCAACCTGGTGCCGAACATCAGCGCCATCAAGGACGAGGCGCAGAGCCTGGGCCGGGTGGTGGTGGCGCGGGCTTACGCGGATTTCCAGAACTACACCATGTCCGCCGACCCGCGCCGCCTCTACGCGGCGGGGATCGAGCCGGTGTACGTCCCGGGCCGCAACTACGACGACGGCAGGGGCGGCTACTCGCAGTCCAACGTGCGCAAGAACAGCGTGGACATCAAGCTCACCGCCGACTGCGTGGAGTTCTGCCACCGCTACCCGAACATAGACGCCTACATGCTGGTGTCGGGGGACGGCGACTTCATCCACCTGGTCAACTCGCTGCGCCCCTACGGGAAGTTCGTGGCGATAGTGGCGCTGAGCTGGTCGGCGTCGCCGCGCCTCACCGAGAGCGCGGACTGGGTGCGCTTCTACGACATAGACGTGGAGCCCTCCCTGCAGCGCGACGCGGCGGACGGCGGCGCGGCGGCGGCGAGCGAGCCGCCGGAAGGCGAGATGGCGCGCGTCTTCGAGGCGATACGCGACATCGTGGATTCCTACGGGCGCGCCCTGGTGCTGGCGGAGCTCAAGCCGAAGCTGACCCAGCGCATCGGCGGCTTCGACGAGCGCGATTTCGGATACGCCAAGTTCAAGCCGCTGGTGATGGACGCCCAAGACGCCGGCTTCGTCCGCGTGGACACGCAGGGTCTGGTCGACTGGGTCATGCCGGCGGACGCCGACTTCGAGAACGTCGACGACCAGTCCGAAAGCGCGGACGCGGACGACGACCAGCAGCCCTACGCCATGCCGCAGTACGAAGACGAGGACGACGACTACGCGCCGCCGCAGTCCTACACGGGCGGGGGCGGGGGCGACTACGTCGGGACGCCGTCTTACACGGGCGGAGGCGGCTACTCGCCGCCGCGATACGGCGAGCGCGACAGCTACTCGCCGCCGCGATACAGCGACCGCGACAGCTACGGGAGTTCGCATTACAACGTCGGGGACGGCTACGGGACGTCGCGCTACGGCGACCGCGACATGACGATGGACACGCTGCCGGACAGCGTCCGCCACCAGATAGTGAAGTTCTGCGACAGCCTTGAGCGGCGCAGCCGGTACGTGACGTTCACGTATCTCGTCCAGAACCTGAGCCAGCAGCCCTGGATGCAGCTGGACAGGGACATGCTGCGCTCGGCGGTGAACAGCGCGATACAGATGGACATGTTCCGCCACTCGACCTACGACGACTTCGACGAGTACACGGGGCAGTTCCGCCACCTGCCGACGCTGACGCTGAACCGCGAACACGCGCTGGTGGAGGACGCCATCGGCGCGGGCTACGCGGGCGGGGGCGGCTAGGGGGCGGCGAATCCCCTCTCCCTTGACGGGCTTATAAGGGCATGTTCGCGGCTGGCGGGACTGCGCCTAGCGGCGCAGGCACCCTCACCCTAGCCTTCTCCCATCAAGGGCGAGGGGATTCATCGCTCGCGATTCGGGCTTGGTTTCCAATGGCTATCTTGGTTGGCAAACTCTGGATTCCCGCTTTCGCGGGAATGACGGGGGCGGGGCGCGGAAGGGGCTAAAAAGCGCCCGATTCGCGCCTGAATCCGCCGGGCATGCCCTTGCAAGCCCTTGATGCGAGAAGAGATAGAAGAGATAGGATTAAGGCGTCCGCGCCGCCGGGCGCGGTTTCGCCGACCGTGAACATGCCCTTGCAAATCCCCCCTCCGCCGCGTATCGGCGCGCTCGGATTGGGCGTCGCGCTCGCCATTCTCGCAATCGCCGCCTGCTTCGGTTCGGATTCCGATTCTTCGCCCGCGCCCGCCGCCGTCTCCAGAAGCGAGTTGGGCGCGCCGACGCGGATTCCAACGGCGACGGCGTCCCCCGCGCCGACGCGGTCGCCAACCCCGTCCCCGACCGCGTCGCCCGCGCCCGCGCTTGCGCCCGCCGCCGCGCCGACGCCTTCGCCCGCCGCCGCGCCCGCTTCAACCCCAACCCCAACCCCAACCCCGACGCCGCCGCCCGCGAGCATGCCCGCGCCCGCGCCCGCTTCCACGCCGATTCCTTTCGCCGCGTCGCAGTCGCGCGGGGAGCTGTATCTTGGGTCGGAGTCGCTGTCTGAAATAACCATAGCGGAAACTTACATATGCGGGCTGGACGGGAATAGAAGATTGATCTGCGACAATCTGCTGGATGAAGAAGTCCGGTTCGCGCGTTTCGCGGCGGTCTCGTCCGGCAAAAACTATTCGTGCGGTTTGCGGGAAGACGGCTCGATTTCCTGCTGGAGCGACAACCCCTCGCTTGACGAAGCCAACAACGCGCCCGTCGAAGGCGAGTTTTCCGCTCTGTCGGCGGGCAAGCGCCACGCCTGCGCCCTGGACGAAGGCGGCGCGGCGGTCTGCTGGGGTTGGAACGAAAGCGGGCGCGCCACTCCGCCGCCGGACGCGCGCTTCCTCGCCATCGCCGCCGGCTATTCGCACAGCTGCGGCATCGCCATGTTCGGAAACCTAATCTGCTGGGGCAAGAATCAGCATGGGCAGTCGGAGCCGCGCGAAGGACCGTTCAGCGCGCTCGCGCTCGGAAATAATTACACATGCGCCCTGCGGACGGACGGAACGGCGCTCTGCCAAGGGGACGATTCGGACGGTCAATCAAGCCCGCCGGCGGGGACGGCGTTCGCGCAGATAGCCGCCGGCGACCGGCAGTCTTGCGGAGTCACGCCGCTGGGCGGCTTGGAATGTTGGGGAATCATATCCATGTCCGACCGCTCGCAGACGTTCGCGTCCGCGAGCGTGGGATACGGGCGGATTTGCGCGCTGAACGTCGCCGGCGCGCCGACGTGCTGGCAGGCGGGCGAATCCGCCGGCGACGCTCTCGGCGACGCCAATTTCGACACTCCGGTTGAGATGTTCCCCTTGCCCGGCGGCGGAATCGCGGTCGCGAACAGAAGCGGATATATCGAGATACACTCCCGCGAAGGCGGCGAGCCGCGAATCGCGCTCAACCTCGTCGAGCGAACGGTCTGCTGCGGCAATAGCGGGTTGCTCAGCGCGGCGCTGGATCCGGACTTCGACCGCTTCCCGTTCATCTATGTCTATTGGCAGACGCGCGCGGACGACCCGAACCCGGACATGTTCGAGGGGCGCGTTTCGCGCTTCCCGGCGACGGAGAGCGGCGACATATCGGAAGAGAAAGAGCTCGTCATCCTTAGCCTGCCGCAGTCCGGCAACCTGCACTTCGGCGGGGCGATTCGGTTCGGCGCGGACGGCATGCTGTATCTGGGCTTGGGCGACACCGCGGAATCCGGCGTCCGCGAACGCCCGGAATCCGCCGCGGACTTGGCGACGCTGTCCGGCAAGATAATCCGCATCGACATTCGCGGCGCGACCGAATCCGCGCCTTACCGCGTCCCGCCGGACAACCCCTTCATAGACGTGGACGGCGCGCGCCCGGAGATTTGGGCGAGCGGACTGCGAAACCCCTGGCGCATGAGCTTCGCCCCGAACGGCGAGTTGATTGTCGCCGACGTGGGACACTTATGGGAAAAAGTGTCCATAGCGGCGCGCGGCGCGAACATGGGCTGGCCCGCGTTCGATGGGAGCGTCTGCCGCGACAAGAGCGACGAGCGCTGCGGACGGCGCGAAGATTACGTCTTCCCCATACACGAATACGCCCGCGAGGGCGCGGACGGCAACTGCGCCATAATAGGCGGGACGCACGCGCCGGGCGGCGAGTACTTGTTCGGCGATTACTGCTCAGGCCGGGTGTGGACGCTGGAGCGGAGCGCGCCGGATGTCTGGGCGGCGAACGAAATCATGGAGCTGCCGCGCCCAATCACCGCCTTCGGCGCGGACGCGGACGGAACGGTTTACGCCCTGACGCGCTTCGGACCGGCGGTCGCGGTGGGCGAGTGAGGGGGCGGGCGGTCCTTGCGCCTGGCGTCTTGCGTGGGTATTTTCGCGGTTGGCGAGACCGCGCCTGACGGCGCAGGCGCCTTCATGCCGGCCCTTCTCCCATCAAGGGAGAGGGGATTTGCCGCTCGCGATTCGGGTTTGGTTTCCAGTCGCTAAGTCGGTCGCTCCGCTCTGGATTCCCGCCTTCGCGGGAATGACGGGGACGGGGCTTGCAGGGGTGTGTTTGAGGTTGGCGGGCAATCCGCGCAAAGCCGCGCTTGGGCGCGGGGCGCCCGCCCTAGCCCTCTCCCATCAAGGGCTTGCAAGGGTATGTTCGTGGCTGGCGAAACTGCGCCTAGCGGCGCAGTCACCCTCACCCTAGCCCTCTCCCATCAAGGGAGAGGGGATACGTTGGCTTCAGTTCAAGCCTGATTTCAAGTAGCTATCTTGTCCCCGCCTTCGCGAGGATGACGTTGTTGGGCAACTCTGGATTCCCGCTTTCGCGGGAATGACGGGGGTATATGGTTGTGCGCCACGCAAAGCCGCGCTTACGCGCAGCGCACCCTCACCCTAGCCCTCTCCCATCAAGGGAGAGGGGATACGTTGGCTTCAGTTCAAGCCTGATTTCAAGTAGCGGGCTTGGTCGCGCTCTTCTGGATTCCCGCCTTCGCGGGAATGACGGGGCGAAACTGTGAGAATGGGATTTGCCGCTCGCGATTCGCGCTTGGTTTCCTGTCGCTGGCTTGGTCGCGTCCTTCTGGATTCCCGCCTTCGCGGGAATGACGGGGCGGGACGGCGGGAATGGGATTTATTGGTTGCGATTCGCCCTTCCCCCTACCCAATCCGCTCGAAGCCTGTATATGGAACCAGCGCGGGGGGGATTGTTACGGCGCCGTCGGGTTGCTGGTAGTTTTCCAAGATGGCGATGATTACGCGGGGGAGCGCCAAGCCGGAGCCGTTCAGGGTGTGGAGCAGCCGGGGGCGCGCGTTGCGTTCGGGGCGGTAGCGGATTCTGCCGCGCCGGGCTTGGTAGTCGGAGCAGTTGGAGCATGAGCTGACTTCCAGCCATCTGTCCGCGCCCGGCGACCACATTTCGAGGTCGAACGCCTTGACGGCGCCGGTCGCCATGTCGCCGGTGGCGAGCTCTAGGACGCGGTGGGGAATCTCAAGGGCCTCCGCCACGCTTTTCGCGTTCGCCACTAGGGACTCCAGCTCGGCGTCGCTGTCTTCGGGCTTGACGAATTTGTACATTTCGACCTTGTCGAACTGGTGGACGCGCATTATGCCGCGGGTGTCGCGTCCGGCGGAGGTGCGCTCGCGCCGCCAGCAGGGGGTGTGGGCGACGTAGTAGAGCGGCAAGTCGTCGGCGGACAGGATTTCGTCGCGGTGCAGGCTCGTGATGGCGGCTTCGGCGGTCGGGAGCAGCCAGAGGCCGTCCTCGTCGTCGCGGTACATTTCTTCGGCGAAGCCGGGCAGGTGGCCGCTGGCGATGGCGGTCTCGCGGTTGACGATGTGGGGGACGTAGACCTCCGTGTATCCGTGCCGCTCGATGTGCATGTCGAGCATGAACGAAATCAGCGCGCGTTGCAGTTTCGCGCCCTTGCCCCTAAGCACGAAGAAGCGCGAGCCGGCGAGGCGGGCGCCGCGCTCGAAGTCGATGATTCCCAGACGCTCGGCAATGTCCCAGTGGGCTTGCGGCTCGAAGTCGAACGCGCGGGGTTCGCCGACGCGCTCGATTTCGACGTTGGAGCTTTCATCTGGCCCGACGGGGGCGCTGTCGCGGGGGATGTTCGGGGTCTTGAGCATCAGCGCGTTCAGCTCTTCGTCGGTCGTCCGCATGTCGCCTTCGAGTTCGCGGACGCGGGCGCCGATTCCGCGCATCTCGTCGATCAGCGCTTGGGGGCGCTCTTTGGAGCGTCCCATTTCGCGGCTGGCGGCGTTGCGGCGTCCGCGCAGGGAGTCGGTTTCGGCGATGATGGCGCGGCGCCGGGCGTCGAGGGCGATGATGTCGTCTATGGCGGACGGGTCCGCGCCGCGCTTCCGCATCGCCTCGCGGACGGCTTCGGGGTCGCGCCGTATCAGGTCAATGGAAATCATGGGTGAACCGCCCTAGCCCAGAATCTGCCGCAGCCTGTCGGCGATGTCGCCGTCGTGGCGCTCCGGCAGGGTTATCATGCGGATGGAGAATCGGTCTTCGGAGTCGCTTTCGCGCACCCAGATGGCGGGGTCGCCGTCTCGGAGCGCGTCGACGACGTCCGCGCCGCTCATGCCGGCGGCGTCCGCGTCCACTATCACGGTCAAGCCGGTCGGGTAGCCGCCCTCGCGCAGCTCTTCGCAGGATACGCCGTTCAGGGCGGACAGCATCGGCGCGAGCGCGGCGGCGCGCGATTCGTAGCCGGCGACGCGGTCTTCGTGGTTCATCGTCAGCCACGCCTTGAGCGCGGCGTAAACGGCGACCACTTCCTGCCTGTCCACTTTCATGGGGCGTCCGAACGAACGAATCGGGGACGCCTCGAAGCCGACGAAACTGTGGGCGCGGGCGACGTCCACCAGGTCTTTGCGCCCGGTGAGGATGCCGCTGGAGTTGACGGAGCCGAAGTACTTGGCGCCGTAGGCGACGAGGTCCGCGCCCATCTTGGCGTACTTGCTGAGCAGGTCGGTGGGATAGACTTCGCCGGCGGCGTCCACGACGACGGGGACATCATGCGCGTGGGCGATTTCTATGACTTGCTCGATGGGCAGCGCGCCGGGGTTGCGGTCGCCGGGGGCGAGGTAGTGGACGCCGGCGGTGTTGGGGTTGATGGCGGCTTCGAGCTGCTCGGCGGTGGTTCCGTCCTCGTCGCCTATCTCGACCAGCTCGCCGCCGGGGATGGACATGCAGCGGTCGTACTTGACGCGGAGCTGGCGCTGGATGATGAATTCGCTGGGCATGCCGTCGGCGTCGGGGATGCGCTCTATCTTGTCGGGGTCGTCGCCGGTCATGCAGGCGGCGGCGGCGAAGGCGAGGGCGGCGGAGCAGCCGGAGGTGACTAGGGCGGCTTCCACTCCGAGCATCTCGGAGACGCGCTCGCCGACGGCGTCCATGAGGTCGCCCATGTGGGCGTAGGAAGATTCGGCGGCGTCCATCATCGCCCGGACTTCGGGGGACGGGGTGCCGCCGCCGAGCAGCGTTCGGTTGCCCTGCGCGTTGATGACGGGCTTGACGCCCAGCTCTTGGAAAATGCTTGGCATGGGGGGTTGTCTCCTGCGGGTTGTCGTTGGCGGGCAAACTGCGCCTGGGGGCGCAGGCGCCCGCGCGCTAGCCCTCTCCCATCAAGGGAGAGGGGATTCGCTGGCTTCTGTTCGGGATTGGTTGCGGGTAGTTGATTTGGTTGGGCTCCTCTGGATTCCCGCCTTCGCGGGAATGACGGCGGCGGGATGTGGGAATGACGGGGCGGAGGGCGGGATGCGCGCGCGCCTAGTTCATCCGATGAACCTGCGTCGGGTCGGTGATGTATTCGCCCAGTTTGAGCGTGGCGATTACGCCGCGCCAGACTCGGTTGCCCAGCGAGGCGTCTTCGGGCCAGAATTCCATTGTGATGATGGCGTGTATGCCCCTGCCGCGGGCGAGGCATTGGCGCGAGAAGGCCGGGCGGTTTTCGGTCGGGTCGATGAATTCGGTGTGCCGCCAGAGCAGTTCGAGGTCGCGGCGGCGGGCTTCGTGTATTTTGCCCTCTCGGACGATTTCGTGGACGCCGCCCCTGAAGGCGGATTCGAACATGTCCATGAGCGGCAAGCCGCTCCAGTCGATGTTTTCCGCCGGGGTTCCCATCGCGGGGTTCGGCTCGGCGAAGTATTTGAGGACGGATATTTCGATGCGGAAGTTGTCGTCCGGCTCCGGCTTGTCGCGCAGGCGGATGGAGCCGCCGGTGGGATGCGGGTCGGCAATCCAGCCGGTGGGGAATTCGAACTGCGCCGCGCCGCGCTCGGCGACGAATACGCTGTTGCCGGGGCGGCTCGTCCGCCAGCCGTGGTTGCTCGGCAGTTGGACTTCTTTTTGGACCCATCTGTTTCTCTTCGCCATTCGTTCGCGCCTTTCGGTTGGAAAATCGGCTTTCGCCCCCGCCTTCTCTCTATATTCTATTCGCGGCGGCGTCTTTGGGCAAGCGCGGTTTGGGGAATGTCGGCTATAATGGGCGCGGAATTGAGACGGAAAGCGGACGGAGCGCGCCGAATGACGACCGAACAACCCCCCGAAAAGGGCGGCGACGCCTGGGTTTCGGATTACGCCTATGAGTTGCTGGATACGCCGAGGGCGCATCTGCGGATGACGCTGTCGCAGGACGCGGACGGCTTGGCGCTGGTCTATCAGGGGAGGGAAGTCCTGCGCTGCCGGCTGACGCCGAACGGGATGCTGGCGGGCGGCTTCGCGGCGCAGGCGCTGGGGGTGAAGATTCCGGCGCTGGGCGAGAGCGTCCCCGTCCGCGCGTCCACCGGCGTGCTGTACCGCGCGATGGGGGTGTGCCAGTTGGATTTCTCGGAAGACGCCTCTTATGTGGCGCTGGAGCGTCTGCTGGAGGAAGCCGCGATGCAAAGGGGGGCGGCGAGTCTTTCGGAGTGACGCATGGGAGACGCGGAGGCGCGAAGGCGCAGAGGGGGGCGGGGCGACGCGCGCCCGCGTTGATTTGGCGGCGCTTGGGCATTATAATCTGATGCGTATTCGAGAAGCCGCGAGCGCGGTTTCGGGGAGCGCGGATGTTTCAAGATTATTCGCAGTTGAAGCCGGGTCAGCGGTTTTCGGACCGACGCCATTTGTTGGATTCCGAGATGGCGGCGGAGTACGCCCGCGCCGTTCAGGATTGCAACGCGCCGCTCGCGGACGAATCCGGGCGCGAGCTGGTTCCGCCGATGGCGGTGGCGGCTCTGGGACTGCGGGGCGCGGTGGAAGATTTGCGGATTCCGGGCGGGACGCTCCACGCGGGGCAGGAATTCGCCTTCGGCGCGGCGGTCCGCGTTGGGGATTCGCTGAGATGCGAGGCGTCCATCGCCCAAAACTCCGTTCGGGGCGATTGGCGGTTTCTGTCGGTGGACTGCGTCGCGGCGGGGGCGGACGGCGCGGCGGCGATGCGGGGCAAGAGCTCGATCATGATTCCGGCGGACGCGGGGCCGTTGGACGCGCCATCCGATTCGGGGCTTATCCTATGCTTCGACGCGCCGCCTGAGAGAGGCGACTCGCGACTCGCGCCGATAAAAGCGCCGCTTGAGAAAGGCGACGCCTTGCCGACGGTGGAAAAGCTCATCGACCAAGAGCGAATCGACATGTACGCGCAGGCGTCGGGCGACTACAACCCGATTCATGTGGACGCGGAATTCGCGGCGCAATCGCGCTTCGGCGGGACGATAGCGCACGGGATGATGGTGGCGGCGTCAATCTCGGAGATGATGTCCCGCGCCTTCGGAATCGACTGGGCGCGGAGCGGCAAGATGAAGATGCGATTCCGCTCGCCGGTGAAGCCGGGCCAGCGCGCGGCGGCGCGGGGGGAAGTGCGGTCGGTATCCGAAACGGAGCGCGGACGGCGAATCTCATGCGCGGTCTCGGTGAGGACGGATGATGGGGAGACGGCGATTTCGGGGACGGCTGAGGTGGAAGTGGCTGGCGGCTGACTTGGGGGAATTTGACGCAAAGGCGCGGAGGCGCAAAGGGACGCAAAGGGGGATTATTGGAATTTGACGCAGAGGCGCAGAGGGACGCAAAGGGGGATTATTGGAATTTGACGCAGAGGCGCGGAGGCGCGAAGGGGGGAATGGTTAGGGGATTATTTGGGAAGGCGGAGGCGCGGTAGTGTATGAGAACCGGATTTTTTGCAATTTTGATTGGAGACGCGAATCTTGGAATCCGAAACCAAACCGATTAGGATAGCCCTAGACGCGATGGGCGGGGACAACGCGCCGTCGGAGACGGTTCGGGGCGCCGTTCAGTACGCCGAGCGCGGGGAGGCGCAGGTGATTCTCGTGGGCGACGCGGAGGCGCTGGAGGGCGAATTGGCGCTCCACTACGGCTCGGAGCGTCCGCGCGTCGGGGTCGTTCCCAGCGAGGGGGTGGTCTATGAGGGCGAGTCGCCGGCGATGGTTTTGCGCCAGAAGCCGCGCGCGTCCATCATCGTCGCCACGGGCTTGGTCAAGCGCGGCGGCGCGGACGCCTGCGTGAGCATGGGCTCCACCGGCGCGGCGATGGCGGCGGCGGCTATCATCCTGGGGCTGGCGAAGGGCGTGGAGCGCCCGGCGCTGGGGGGTCCGGTAATCGGCGGCGCGCCGCGGACCTGCCTTCTCGATTTGGGCGCGAATGTGGACTCCAGCCCGCGCCAGCTGCTCAGTTTCGGCGCGATTGGGGACGCCTTCGCGCGCTCCTTCTGGGGCGTCGAGAACCCGCGAATCGCCCTGCTGAGCGTGGGCGCGGAAGCGGGCAAGGGCAACCGCCAAGTCCGCGAAACGACCGAGCTGTTCGCCGACAGCGGATTGAACTTCATCGGAAACGTGGAGGCGAGCGACCTGCCGGCGGGCGCGGCGGAAGTGGTCGTCTGCGACGGCTTCGTGGGGAACATCGCCATGAAACTGACGGAAGGGCTTGGGCGGCGGTTCGCGGACAGCCTGCGCGAACGGCTTTCGGGGGCGCTGCCGGCGGACGTTCTCGACGGCGTCCTGTCGGATTTCTACGCCATGAACAACGTGGTCGAGACGCGCGGCGGGGGCCCTCTGTTCGGGGTGAACGGCGTGAGCGTGGTCGGACACGGCGCGGCGCGGGCGGACGCGGTGGAGCGCGCCATCGAGACGGCGGCGATGGCGGCGCGGACCGATTTCGTGCCGAAGATGAACCAACAACTGGAGACGCTTGATTCGCGGCTCGCGGCGCGGCGCTCGCAAGGCGAATAAAGGCGCGGCGCGAAGCGGCGGACGACGTTAGGAGGAATCTTGGGCAAGTCTGACATAGACGGACGCTTCGCGCTCGTAACCGGGGCGTCCAAGGGAATCGGCAGGGCGGTCGCTCTGCGTCTCGGCGAAATGGGCGTCAACGTCGCGGTGAACTACAACCGCTCGGCGGACGAAGCCGAGAGCGCCGTCGAGCGCCTGCGCGGGATGGGCGTGGAGTCGTTCGCGGTGCGGGCGGACGTCGGCGACCGGGAGCAGGCGGCGGCGATGGTCGCGGAAGCGACGGAGCGCTTCGGCAAGATCGACATTCTGGTCAACAACGCCGGAATCATCAGCGACAGCCTGCTGGTCCGCATGTCCGACGAGGCTTGGGACAGCGTCATCGCCACCAATCTGAACGGCATGTTTTACTGCGCGCGCGCCGTTCTGCGGCAGATGATACGCAACCGATGGGGGCGCATCATCAACATCGGCTCCGTGGTCGGCATACGCGGCAACATTGGGCAGACAAATTACTCCGCGTCCAAAGCGGGCATGATGGGATTCACCAAATCGCTCGCCAAAGAAGTCGCCAAGCGGGGAATCACGGTCAACACCGTGACGCCGGGCTACATTAGCACGGACACTGTGGACGTCCTTCCGGAAAAGACTAAAGAGACAATAATGACGTGGATTCCGCAAGGGCGGTTCGGGGAAGTGGACGACGTGGCGCATCTAGTGGCGTTCATAGCCAGCCAGAAGGCGAAGTACATGACGGGGCAGATAGTGAGCGTGGACGGGGGGATGGCGATTTAGGGGGAATGGCGGTCGGCGCTTGGGAACAATGCCGGAAGAAAGGGAGACGCAAAGGCGCAAAGACGCGGAGGATTCGCAGAGGGGGATGGCGCGATGCGGGTTTCATATGGCTCGCGCCCTTTCGCGGATTCATCAACCACTGCATACGGGGGCGACGCGTGAGATTCGACGGCAAGACCGCCCTAGTCACGGGCGGTTCGCGGGGGATAGGCAGGGCGATAGCGGCGCGGTTCGCGGCGCTGGGGGCAGACGTCGCCTTCAACTATCTGCGAAACCACGCGGCGGCGGCGGACGCGCGGGCGGAAATGGAATCGCTCGGCGCGCGATGCCTCGCCGTCCGGGCGCATCTGGGCGACGAAACGAAGATAGCGGCGCTGTTCGAGGCGGTCGAAGCGGAGTACGGCGAGCTGGACATTCTGGTGAACAACGCGGCGTCCGGCGTCCAGCGACCGGCGGCGGAGCTGACGGCGAAGCATTGGGACTGGACGATGAACGTCAACGCCCGCGCGGCTTGGCTATGCGCGGTGGCGGCGTCCAAACTGATGCCCGACGGCGGCAGCGTGGTGAACATAACCAGCGAGGGGTCGCGGCGCGTCCTGCCGTATTACTTCTCGGTGGGCGTCTCCAAAGCGGCGCTGGAGGCGGCGACGCGGTATTTGGCGGTGGAGCTGGCGCCGTTGGGAATATCCGTCAACGCGGTGTCCGGCGGCTATGTGGACACGGGGGCGCTGGATCACTTCCCGACGAAGGACGAGATGCTGGCGGCGGGCGAAAAGACGCCGGCGGGGGGGATGGTGACGGCGCAAGACATCGCGGCGGCGGTCGCCTTCCTATGCTCGCCGGAGGCGCGGATGATACGGGGGCAGGTGATAGTGGTGGACGGCGGGGCGACGCTGACGGCGGGGTGAGATTTTTGACGGCGGGGGGATTTTTGACGCAGAGGCGCGCGGGGGATTTTTTGACGCAGAGGCGCAAAGGCGCGGAGGGGCGCAGAGGGGGGGATATAGTTTATCGGAATTGGGGTTTGTGGGATATTCAGGATTCTTTCGGCGGGCGGTTTTGTCAGAATCAGGATTTGCGGGATTATGGGATTTTCAGGATTCTTTCGGCGGGCGTCTTTGTCAGAATCAGGATTTGGGGGATTAAAGGATATTCAGGATTCTTTCGGCGCGCGTTTTCGTCCTTGCGGTTATGGCGAAAAGCGAAGATTGGGTTGGGCGGAACGGAATCCTGCAAATCCCCAAAATCCTATAAATCCTGATTCCGACAAATGCGCGCGGTTGAAATCCCCGCCAATGCCCTAAATATGCTAAAATCCACGACGGGAGGCGCTTTCATGGACATATCATTCACGCCGCAAGAAGAGGGTTTCCGCGATGAGATTCGCGGCTTTCTGTCCGCCGAACTGCCGGCGGATTGGGATCCGCTCGCCCAGCCGGGGCGGACGCCGGATGAGCGGCACGCCTTCACCCGCGAGATGGCGGGGAAGCTGGCGGGCAAGGGCTGGCTGACGCTCGCCTGGCCCGAAGAGTACGGCGGGCAGGGGCGCTCCATCATGGAGCAGGTCATCTACCGCGAGGAAATGTCCTATTGGAACGTGCCGGGGACGGACCTCGGCACGGGGGCGATTTCGTGGGTGGGGCCCGTGCTGATGCTGGCGGGGACGGATGAGCAGAAACGCGAGCATCTGCCGCCGATAGCGCGGGCGGAGCGCTACTGGTGCACGCTGTACAGCGAGCCGGGATCCGGGTCGGACTTGGCGTCTCTGCAAACATCCGCCGTCCGCGACGGGGACGACTACGTAATCAACGGGCAAAAGATATGGACGTCCAGCGCCCACATAGCGGATTGGGGCTGGCTGGCGGCGCGGACGAACCCGGACGCGCCCAAGCATCGCGGCATCAGCCTGTTCATGGTGGACATGAAAAGCCCCGGCGTGGAAACGCGCCCCATCGTCAACATGGCGGGGTCGCATGATTTCAACGAGGTGTATTTCGACGACGTCCGCGTGCCGAGCGCCAACCTGGTGGGGACGGAAGACCGGGGCTGGTACACGCTGGCGGTGGCGCTGGATTTCGAGCGCTCCGGGGTGGGCTACTCGGCGTCCGCGCGCCGGACGCTGGAGACGCTGGCGGAGTACGCCAAGCAAACCGAGCGCGACGGCGAGCCGCTGAGCGCGGACCCGACTGTCCGCCGCAAACTGGCGCGCCGATTCGTGGAGGCGGAAGTGTCGCGCCGCCTGTCGTACAAAGTGGCGTGGATGCAGAGCGAGGGCATGGTTCCGAACGCGGAGGCGTCCATGTCGAAGATGTACGGCACGGAGCTGACCCAGCGCGTGGCGCGGACGGGGATGGAGATTCTGGGCATGGCAGGGCAGCTGTCCGCCGGCTCCAAGTGGGCGCCGCTGAGCGGGCATGTGCAGCGGTCTTATCTGATGTCGGTGTCGTCGACGATAGCCGCCGGGACTTCGGAGATACAGCGCAACATAATCGCGCAGAGGGGGCTGGGGCTGCCGCGGTGATGGGGGGCTGGAATCGCGGGCGGCGCGAAACCGAGCGGCATAGCCATAGCCGGACGGTGAACCCATGACTGAAACACGCGACCATTCGCCCGCCGCCCGCGCGTTCGGCCAGGCGCGGGAGTGGCTCAAGACGGCTGTCAAGGTCGTTGTCGTCTTTGCCCTGGCGCTGGCGATTATCGTGTTCGCGCTTCTTGCGAGGGTCGGCAGCGAAGCGGTTGGCGGAATTCTCCCAAGTTTCGCCCTGTTCGCGCTGGAAGTTCTGTTGGCTTTGTTCGCGCTCGCCGCGCTGTTCGCGTTAGCAGCCATGTTCGCGCCGAGAACTCTGGGATTGGGGCGTCTGTCCACCGCGTTCGCGATGGCGTTCGCGGGGTCTTTTGCCGCGCTGTTCACGTCCCTGTACTCCTTCGCCGTCGCGGGCGCGGCGGCGGCGGTATGGACGCCGGTCGCGCTGATTGCAGTGTTCGCGACTTTGCCAATAAAAGCGGGGGCGCATGGCGAAAGCCGCAAGCCTTCGTTCGCAGTCCGCGCGCTCGTCCGGGCGAGGAAAAGCGCGGTTTGCAAAGCCGTCATATGGCTGGCGAGCGTTGGCATGTCGCTGGCGCTTGTTCCGTCTTGGGCTATCCTGGTTTTCGCGCCTGACGAATTCCCGCCGAGTGGAGCCCTGCCAGAGTTAGCGCAAGAGACGCTGTTCTCGCTGGGTCCGACATTGCCGCTGTTGGCGACGCTGGCGCTGCTCGGAGTCTTCCTGACTTTGCCAACGCTGAAAGCGGGGGCGAATGGCGAAACCACGTTCGCCATCCACATACTTGGCCGGGCGAGAAACAGCGGGGCTTTCAAGGTTGTTTTGTGGCTTGGGGTCGCCGCGCTAATAGGATTCGCGCTGGTCGGAATAATGGGGGCTTTGGCGGCGGTGAACATAGAGAGCGGATACCGATGATTCGCCTTCTAGTCCAGCAGTGGTTTATGGGGGCATGCTTGGGGTTGGCGGGCAATCCGCGCGGGACTGCGCCTAACGGCGCAGGCACCCTCACCCTAGCCCTCTCCCATCAAGGGAGAGGGGACACGTTGGCTTCAGTTCAAGCCCGATTGCTAGTGGCTATCCTGGTTGGGGACTCTGGATTCCCGCCTTCGCGGGAATGACGGGGGCGGGGCGCGGAAGTGGCGAAAATCGTCCAATCAGCGCCTGAATCCACCAACTCCTATAAACCCGTCAAGGGAAGGGGAAGCGTTGGTCTCCGGATTCCCCGCTTTCGCGGGAATGACGGGGCGGGAATATCAAACCCTGCGACGCTCACGCGGAAGACTCCGCCGTTCGGATGATTGCGCGAAAGTTGTTCGCGTCCGTTTCGAACTCCGCTTCCGGGTGTCCGGCTTCCTTGAGCAGGCGTTGGGCGCTGGGTATCCCAATCCCGAAGCGCTGGGCGAAGCCCAGTGTTCTCATCGCGTCCGCGAGGTTCGGGTTGCGGTAGTCCACCGCGCCGTATTTTCCGATGCTGTCGGGCGTCACGCTTCCGAAAAGCCCGCCGGGGCTGATTACTTCTATGCGGTCGTCGTGCCAGTGGACATGAATGGGGGCGTTGGTTGATTCATAGGCGCGGTGCATTGCGGCGTTGCGGACTATCTGCTGAACGGCGATCATCGGGTAGAGGCTTGTCCGCCGCTCCAGAGGGCCCGATACGAAATCGACGGCGGTTCGGTTGTGGGAATCCAACTTGTCCTCTAGACGGCGCAGGATGTCCGCGACCGTTCCGCGAATGGCTTGGCTGTCGGTGACGTCGAAAGAGTCAACCCCGCCGAATCGCAGAAACTGGACGTAGGCGCCGGGCAGAAAATCCTGCGGGTTGTTTCCGAGCGTCAGCACGCCTAGAACAGTCGGGGTCGGGTCGTCTAGGGAGTGAATCATTTTGGTCGCCGCCAGTTGTTCATCAACGGAGCGGTCGTTGGCTTGGAGAACGTCCTCCGCGAACGCCCGCGTGAGGTATTTGCGCTCGAAATAGAATGTGTCAATGTCGTTCATTGAAGCGGAGCGGACGGGGCGTATGTCGAAGGGAATGTCGCCGCATATGCGGCGCTCGTTTAGGATGCGTTCATCCTGGGCGGTGGCGATTCCGCGTCTGGGGCCGACGCGGACGTGTATTCTGCCCCTAAGCCGAACGGGGGGCGAGTCGGACGGGTGAACGACCACCGCCGCTATCGCGCCGCCGCGGTGGATGAGTCGGCGAATCGTCATGGACGGCGGGGGCAGTATGTTGCCGTCCGTCTTCATGTCCGCCAGTTGCCTGAGCGTCTCGTCCGATACCGTCATGCCGGTTGGCGAGCCGTCGTCTCGGACGCCTATGAACACCGCGCCCGGCGCTTCGTGTCCCGGCAGGTCGTTGGAGAAGGCGCATATCGCCTCCCGCGCGGATTCGGGCGCGCCGCCGGTGAGCGATTCTTTGAATTCCACGCGGTCGGTTTGACCGCCGCTTAGCAGGTTGATGAGATATTCGTCGTTCGGGATGGTTGTCATCCGGATGCCCCGCGTTTCGTTTCGACATATTATATCACGCGCCCATGTTATCCCCCCGCCGCCCGCTTGGTGTATAATCCCCCCGTTGGTGCTTACAGGGGTATGTTCGGGGTTGGCGGGCAATCCGCGCGCGGGACTGCGCCTAACGGCGCAGGCACCCTCACCCTAGCCCTCTCCCATCAAGGGAGAGGGGATACGTTGATTGCGTTCGGCGCTTGGTTTCTATAAACATACCCTTGCAAGCCCCGTTGGCGATAGACCGCTTAGGCGAATCGGCGATTTTTTGAGGAGGGCTGTTTTGACGGGCGCGCTTGACGGCGTGAAAGTTCTCGACCTGACGCATCACGTCGCCGGGCCGTATTGCTCGAAGCTGCTGGCGGACTTCGGGGCGGCGGTGGTCAAGGTGGAGCGTCCCGGAGTCGGCGACGGCGCTCGGCGGTTCGGGCCGTTCGCGGGGGACGACGAGGCGCATCCCGAAAAGAGTCTGCCGTTTCTCTATCTGAACGCGAACAAGCACTCCGTCACGCTCGATTTCAAGACGGCGGACGGCAGGGCGCTGCTTCTGCGCCTGGCGGAGCGCGCCGATATTGTCGTCGAGAATTTCCGCCCGCGCTCTCTGCCCAACGCGGGGCTTGGATACTCGGACCTTGCGCGCGCCAACCCGTCGCTGATTATGGTGTCCATAACCAACTTCGGGCAGACTGGGCCCTATCGGGATTACGAGGCGACGGACATTGTGGAGTACGCCCTGAGCGGGATTCAGTACATTTTCGGCGACAATGACCGCGAGCCGCTCAAGCATGGTTTCGATCAGGCGCAGTACAAGGCGGGGACGAACGCGGCGGCGGCGGCGCTTGTCGCGCTCTACCGCCGCGACATGACCGGCGAAGGGCAGCATGTGGACGTGTCCATCCAAGAAAGCGTGGCGACGGGGCTGCGCGACACCGCGTCGGCATACGCCTACACGGGCGCGGTGAAGTGGCGGCGTCCGCGCGAGACGGGCGACTTGCCGCGCTCGCCGGTGGCGGCTAAGGGCGGCGGCTATGTCGTCCCCATCGCCTTCGGCGGCGCGGGCTGGGGCGATACGGTGGAGTTCCTCGATGCGGACGCCCTGCGCGACGAGCGCTTTTCCACGCCGGAAGGCAGGTTGCGGAACGCGGCGGAAGTGGATGGCGTCCTGCGCCAAACCTTCGCCCAGCATGACGCCGAAGACCTGTTTTACCGCGCCAACCGAGTTCGCGGGCTGATTTACGGAATCGTCCAGGACGCGCGGCAATTGCGCGAAAATCCGCAGTACGCGCATCGGGGATATTTCGCGCGGGTGGAGCATCCCGTCGCGGGCTCGGCGGACTATCCGGGGGCGCCGTTCGGCATGTCGGCGACGCCTTGGAGCGTCCGCTTTCCCGCGCCGACGCTGGGGCAGCACAACGCGGAAGTCTATGTCGGCGAGCTGGGGCTTTCCGCCGGCGAGCTTGAGCGCCTGCGCGCGGCGGGGGTCGTCTGATGAATAAGAAGATGGAAGGCGCGCTCGCGGGCGTTCGGGTGGTCGAGCTGGGGCAACTCATCGCCATTCCGTTCGCCGCGAAGATGATGGCGGACATGGGCGCGGAAGTCGTCCGCGTGGAATCGCGCGCGCGGATGGACGGCTACCGTCTCGCCGGCTTCTACAAAAACGACGCCTCCGGCGACTACTGGAATCGGGCGGTGAACTTCCACGAGCAGAATCGCGGCAAGCGCAGCCTGACGCTGGAGCTGACTTCCGAATCCGGGCGCGACGCGCTTCTGGAGCTCATCGCCGTGAGCGACGTCTTCGCCGAGAATTTCACCCCGCGCGTCATACGCAACTTCGGGCTGGAGTACGCGGATTTGCGGAAGGTCAAGCCGGACATCATCATGGTGTCGTCCACCGGCTACGGGCATACGGGGCCCTGGAGCGGTTTCGGGGCTATCGGCTACGGGACTGAAGCGGCGTCCGGGCTGGCGGCGACGACCGGCTACGCGGGGGGGCCGCCCGCCATTCCGGAGCTGCCTTACGCGGACTACGCGGCGGGCGAGCATACGCTGTTCGCAATCATGGCGGCGCTGGCGCGGCGGGCGCGGACGGGCGAGGGGCAGTTCATAGACGTGTCGCAGACGCAAACGCTCACCGCCACCGCGCCGGAGTCGCTCATGGACTTCGCCTTCAACGGGCGAATCGCCGAGCGCGTCGGCAACCGCGACCGCCGGTGCGCCCCGCAAGGCGCCTATCGATGCGCGGGCGCGGACCGCTGGCTTTCGCTCTCGGTTCGCTCCGATTCGGAGTGGGCGGCGCTCTGCGAAACGCTGGGGCGCGACGAGTGGACGCGCGACGCCAGATTCGCCGACATGCCTTCGCGCATGGCGAACCACGACGCCCTGGACGCGCTGATTTCATCGGAAACCCAATCTTGGGACGCCGGCGCGCTTCAGGGGGCGCTTCAGGCGAGGGGCGTTCCGGCGGGCGCGGTTTTGGACGGCGAGGCGCTGCTGTTCAACGAGCATCTCGCCGCGCGCGGATTCTACGAAGTCGCCGAGCATCCGAGCGCGGGCATGCCGCCGCTGCCATACGCGAGCCGCCCTTGGAAGTTCGGGCGGACGCCGGGGCGCATACGCCGCGCCGCGCCCAATCTGGGCGAACACAACGATGAGGTTTTGGGCGGTCTGCTGGGCTTTTCGGAATCGCGCCTAGCGGATATGCGGGAAGCGGGCGTCATCGGAACGGAGCCGACCGGCGGCGGACGCGCGCCGCGCGCGGAATCGAACGACGCTCTGCTGGCGCAAGGGCGCATCGTCCGGCAGGACGCGGATTTCGAGGAGCGGACGCGGCGTTTTTTCGGGCAAGGCGGCGGCGAAAATGGGTAGAATGAATAAGGAAACGCAAAGGCGCAGAGACGCAAAGAGCGCAATGGGATAGGGACTTTTGCAAATTCCGATTTCAATGGCATGTCAACCGAAAACAAGCGGCAAAGCCAGTCTTCCAGTTTCATCCCAGTCATTCCCGCGAAAGCGGGAATCCAGAGGGGCGCGACCAAACCGGCGACCGAAACCAAGCGCGAATCGCAACCAACGCATCCACTCTTCCTTGATGGGCTTGCGGGGGCATGTTTGGGGTTGGCGGGCAATCCGCGCAAAACCGCGCCTTGCGGCGCAGGCGCCCTCACCCTAGCCCTCTCCCATCAAGGGAGAGGGGACACGCTGGCTTCAGGTCAGGGTTGATTTCAGGTGGCTATCTTGTCCCCGCTTCCGCGAGGATGACGTTGTTGAACGACTCTGGATTCCCGCCTTCGCGGGAATGACGGGGGCAGGGGGCATCGGGAATGACGGGGGCAGGGGGCATCGGGAATGACGGGGGCATCGGCATCGGGAATGACGGGGGCATCGGCATTGGGAATGACGGGGGCATCGGCATCGGGAATAACGGGGCATCGGATTGCGGACTTCCCAACAATGAAAAACGGAGATTGCGGCGTGGCGATAGACGCGGTGGCGATAGACGGGCCGGCGGCGTCCGGCAAATCCAGCGTGGGCGCGGAGGTGGCGCGGCGGCTCGGCTTCGCCTTTCTGGACACCGGGCTCATGTACCGCGCGGCGACGCTGGCGGCGATGGAGCGCGGAATCGCATCGTCGGACGGGGCGGCGCTGGGCGAGATGGTCGAGAATCTCGACATGGAGCTCGTCGGCGACCGCCTTTTCGTGAACGGCGCGGACGAGACCGACAGGCTGCGGACGCCCGAAGTCGACCGCGCGGCGCCGGCGGTCTCGGCGCATCCGGCGGTTCGGCGCGCGCTCGTCCCGCGTCAGCGCGGCGTCGCCGAAAGCGGCGCGGCGGTCTTGGTCGGGCGCGACATCTGCTCGGTCGTCTTGCCGGACGCCCGCGTGAAGGTTTATTTGGACGCCTCCGTGGAAGTCCGCGCGCGGCGCAGGGCGGCGCAGACGGGCATGCGGACATTCGGCGCGGATTACGAACGCGCGCTCGCCGAAATCGTCCGGCGGGACGCCACGGACTCCCATCGCGCCGACTCCCCGCTGAAGCCGGCGGCGGACGCGGCGATCATTGACACGGACAATATGACGGCGGACGAAGCGGCGGACGCCATAATCAGACTGGCGGCGGACGCGGCGATCATTGACACGGACAATATGACGGCGGACGAAGCGGCGGACGCCATAATCAGACTGGCGGAGGGGCGATAAGTGGGCGACGCGGTGTATCGCATCAGCAACTTTCTCCAGCGCGGGACGCTGCGGGCGTTCGCGGATTGGCGGGTGAGCGGCGCGGAGAACGTGCCGCCGATGGGGCCGCTCATCCTCATCTCGAACCACATGAGCAACCTCGACCCGTCCATGCTCAGCGTGAGCGTCCCGCGCCGGCTGAACTATCTGGCGAAGGACGACCTGTTCAAGGCGGGCGGCCCGCCTCTGCGCTGGTTTCTGCGGAATTACGGGGCGTTTCCGATAGACCGGCGGGGCGCGGACGCGCGGGCGTTCCGCTGGGCGCTGCGGATGCTCCGGCAAGACGCCGCCATCGGCATCTTCCCCGAAGGCACGCGCAGCCGGACAGCGAGCATGAACGAAGCCAAGCCGGGCGCCGCCGCGCTGATACTGAAATCCGGCGCGCCGGTTCTGCCGGTGGGAATCACAGGCACGGAGCGGATGCAAGTATTCACGCGCCTGGCGCTGCCGACAGGCAAGATACGGGTGAACATCGGCGAACCGTTTTCGCTGCCGAGCATAGAGGGCCGCCCCAGCCGCGAGCTGCTGAAGTCGCTCACCAACGACATGATGGGGCGGGTGAGAGAGTTGCTTCCGGAGAGCTATCACGGGTTTTATGGGATGGGGTGAGGGGGGACGCGGAGGCGCGCAAAGCTAAGGCGCGGCTCACCCTTGCCCTAGCCCTAGCCCATCAAACTTATAGGGGTATGTTTGGGGCTGGCGGGCAATCCGCGCAAGACTGCGCCTAGCGGCGCAGGCACCCTCACCCTAGCCCTCTCCCATCAAGGGAGAGGGGATTCGTTGGTTGCGCGCGACGCTTGTTTTCCGTAAACATACCCCTATAAGCCCATCAAGGGAGGGGGGATTTGTTGGTTGCGGTTCGGGCTTGGTTTCTAGTTGCTAAGTCGGTCGCTCCACTCTGGATTCCCGCCTTCGCGGGAATGACGGGGGGGACGACGCCGGGGAAGTGGCGGAAATAGTCCAATCCGCGCCTAAATCCGCCAAACATACCCCTGCAAGCCCATCAAGGGAGAGGGGATTTGTCGCTCGCGGTTCGGGCTTGTTTCGCAATTCCCCCCCGCGCCGCCGCCGTCATTCCCGCGAAAGCGGGAATCCAGAATCCCCCAACCAAGATAGCCACCCGAAACCAAGCGAAAATCCCAACCAACAAATCCCCTCTCCCTTGATGGGAGAGGGCTAGGGTGAGGGTGAGCCTGGCGCAAGCGCGGCTTTGCGGCGCTCGCTCACTGCCATTTTGGGCGCGTCGTTGGCGTCCGCCGCCTTCTGGATTCCCGCCTTCGCGGGAATGACGGCTGAGCATGCCATTCGCGTCCCCCCATCTGCTACAATTCGCCAACGACCCGCCCCGAACCGCGCCTTGAGACGACCGCCGATGACCGCCGACAACCCCGAATACTTGGAACGCGCCCTGTCCGACGGCTTGGCGCAGATAACCGGCGACGGACGCTCCGCGCGCATCGTGTACGCGGACGCCGAGCGCTCGGAGCGGTGGAGCGACCCGGAAGAGAAAGTCCGCGCCGAGCTTTGGGCGGAGCTGATCTATAAACACGGCTACCCCGCGCGCCGAATCCGGTTCGAAGTCGCCGTCCCGCGCAGGACGCCCAACGATTTCGCCGACCTCGTGGTTTACTCGGACGACGAGTTGAAGCGCCCCTACTTCGTGTTCGAGTGCAAGCGCGGCGACATATCCGATTCGGAGCTCGCGCAGGCGACCGAGCAAGCCTGCGGCAACCGCGCCAGCTTGGGCGCGCCGTTCTGCGGGGCGGCGTCCGGTCGCAACCGCCGCCTGCTCCGCTTCGACCGATACCCGCCCGGCGAGCGCGAGCGCAACCACATCGCGGACATTCCCGAACGCTACGGCAAGCCCCCGGAGTGGCGGTTCCGCAAGAACGCGGAGGGCAGAGACCTCGCCGCCGTGCCGCGCGAGGATTTGCGCGTCGCCATACGCAAGTGCCACCAGACGCTCTGGGAAGGCGGGCGGCGCAGCCCGATGGCGGCGTTCGGCGAGTTCTCCAAACTGGTCTTCATCAAGCATCGGGACGAGAAGGATCTGAACCGGGCGGACGGGGAGCCTTACGCCTTTCAGCGGGGGGACGGCGAGACGGCGGAAACCCTAGCCAAGCGCGTCAACAAACTCTACGACAAAGAGCGCGCCCGCGAGCCTAACGTGTTTGTGGACGCCGTCAATGTGGAGCCGTCCGTAATCGCGCAGTGCGTGGAGCATCTTGAGGGAATCTCGCTCGACCGAACCGAGCTGGACACCAAAGGCGTCGCCTTCGAGGAATTCATGGGCGGCTTTTTCAAGGGCGATTTCGGGCAGTACTTCACGCCGCGCGAGTTGATCGCCTTCTGCATCGCCATGCTGGAGCCGAGGCGGGACGATTTGATACTCGACCCCGCCTGCGGCTCCGGCGGCTTTCTGCTGTACGCGCTCGACCACGTTCGGCGCGAATCGGAAGCGCGATTCCCGCCCTCGCCGAACGAAGACCCGCGCCGAACGCTGGAGCGCTTCCGCTACTGGCACGATTTCGCCCAAAACAACCTGTACGGCTTGGAGGTGAACGACGAGCTGGCGCGGGTCGCCAAGATGAACATGATTATCCACGACGACGGCCACACGAACGTCGTCGGACACGACGCGCTGGATTTCATGCAGAACATCGAGGCGAAGAACCGCGCTGTCCGCGACGGCGCTTTCGACATGGTTCTGACCAATCCGCCGTTCGGCGCGGTGGTCAGGCGCGCGGAGAAGGGCGACGGCTACCTAGAGCAGTTCGAGCTGATGGGCTGGCTGGGCAAGACATACCCCAACCGCAAGGCGAAGCGCGCCAGCGTCAAGACCGAAATCGCCTTCATCGAGCGCATCCGCGACTTTCTGAAGCCCGGAACGGGGCGGGCGGCGGTGATTCTGCCGGACGGCATATTGTCCAACGCATCCCTGCGCGGCGTCCGCCGCTGGATGATGGAGCGCTTTCAGATACTCGCGGTCGTCAGCCTGCCGCAGTTCGCCTTCAGCCACTACGACGCCGGCGTCAAGGCGAGCGCGGTGTTCCTGCGCCGGCTCGATGATGGCGAAAGCGTGCCGGACGACGCCCCCATCTTCATGGCGCTCGCCGACAATATCGGCTACGACGCCACCGGGCGCAAGACGTTCGCGGTCTCGCTGGAAAGCGAAACCCCCGCCGTCTCCAAAACCGAAATCCACTCCTGCGACCTGTTCGACTACCGCGTCTCATACGAATGGGACGCGCGCGCCCAAGCGTGGAGCGAGCGGCGGCGCGAGGTGGCGCCGGACACGGGGCTGCTGGCCCACTGGAAAGCGTTTCAGCGCGACCCGACGGATTTTTTCGTCTAAGCCCCGCCGGACGGGGCGAGCCTTTTGCGATAGGGTTGGGGGAGGCGCGGGCGCGCTTGGATCCGGCGTACAACCACCCGCGCCACCACGCGCTGAACGCTCGGCTGGACGCCGCCGCCGTTCCGACTCCGACATTGGGCGACATTGTGCAATCCATTGCCAGCGGAGCCACGCCGCGCCGCGCGGACGCATCGCTTTACGACGAAACCGATTCGGGCGTTAATTTCCTCCGCATACTGAACATAGCGGACGGCGAGATTGTTGAAACCGACCTGAAGCGAATCGCCCGCGCCGTTCACGAAGGGGCGCTATCGCGCTCGCAACTGGCGGACGGCGACGTGCTTATGACCATCACGGGGCGGGTCGGCTCAGCCGCCGCCGCGCGCGAAGAGCATCTGCCCGCCAACATCAACCAGCACATCGTCCGCATGAAAATAGACGCCGAGCGATGCCGCCCGGATTTTCTGGTGGAGTGGCTAAATTGCCCGATTGGGACGGAGCTTTCCAACCGCCCAACATCCGGCGGAACGCGCCCGGCGCTTGACTTCCAAGCGATACGGCGCATCCGCATACCCCTGCCGCCGCTTGACGAACAAGACGCGCTGATAGCCATGATGGACGCCGCCCGCGCCGAGCGCAAGGCGAAGCTCGCGGAGGCGGAGGCGCTGCTGAAGGGCGTGGACGATTTCGTGATGGACGCGCTGGGGATAACGCCAATCCCCGAAGATTCCCGCCGCGTGTTCGCGCTAAGATGGGGCGACTTGACCGAATCATCGCTGGATCCGTTCCATCACGCGCCGCGGCTTCGGGGCTTTCTGAACGCGCTCCGGGCGCATCCGTCCGCGAACGCGCCGCTCTCGGCTTACGCCGAAATCAACCCCCAAACCGACGTCTCGCCGCTGCAGCCAACCGACGTCGTCGGGTTCATACCCATGAACGCGGTTTCGGACGGCGCTTCGGGGGATTATGAAATATCCGACCGACCGTTTTCGGAAGTGTCGAAAGGCTACACGCGGTTCGCGGACGGCGATATACTCTGGGCGAAGATAACCCCGTGCATGCAGAACGGCAAATCCTGTTTGGTTGAAAATCTGCCCAACGGCGTAGGCGCGGGTTCGACCGAGTTTCACGTCATCAGAGTAAAGGCGCACGGGATACTGCCGGAGTTCGTCAAGGAATTCATAAGCCAGCGCTCGCTCCGCGAGGTCGCGATTCATTCGTTCACGGGTTCCGCCGGACAGCAGCGCGTCCCCGCCGAATTTCTCGCCAACCTGCCGTTCCCCGCCGTCTCGGAACAGCACCAGCGCGAGATAGTGGAGGCGATTGGCGAATCCCGCCGAACCGCCCGCCGGCTCCGCGCCGAGGCGGAAGCGGGGTGGCGAAGCGCGAAGCGGGGGTTTGAGGATGGGGCGCTGGGGGCGGGCTCATCCTAGCCATTTGATTAGTCGCGCTTCCGCGTGTCACATTCCTTAAGAAGTTCTACGACTTCCCCCAAGTGGTCTGCGATTTGCTCCAAACGCTCTTCCACCTCTAGGTTGTGGTCGTCAACCTTGCGGCTGCGGTCGCCCGATTCGAACCAAAGAAGCGTGAAACACCATATATTGACTGAGAGCGTAATTAGGGCAATCACATACGGGGTTAGAGCGCCCCGCGTTTCCGCGCCAATTAGCCCTCCCGCCTCAAGGAAAAGAGGGCTCTGCAACCCCAATAGCGCAGCGAAGACGACACCCATGAGGAGCGCGAGCGAGCGACCGCGATTGTCCAAACGCCGTAAGAAACCGCGAAACAGTCCCCAGATGCCGGAGATTATCACCGACGACAACAGCGCGTAAGTAATCGCGCGCGCGGCATCGCTGATGATTCCCCGATCATGCAGCGACTCAAGGCGTGGCGTGATTGCCAACAAAGCCGCGATGTACAACACCAGCGCCGCGATGTACAGGAAGCGCCAGTTGCCCTTCACTCCGAGCGCAATCTTCCTTATCCTGTTCAGTATATTCACCTGTGACACATTCCGTTGAAATGGAAGACGCTCAAAGGGCGGACGCCTAAACGATGTCCGCACTTTAAGCGTTTCAGCTTGTGTTTGAGTTCGCCGCGCCGCAACGCTACTCCCCCATTCTAGTTGAAGAATGGGTAGAGGATGCCATTTATCAAGGTGGGCAACAGCCCCAGCATCCAGAGGATGCTGAGTATCAGCAAGAGCGCGAGCGTGTAGGTTATGATGTCAACCATGTTGTCGTTCATTCGCTTGCCTCCGTATCGGCGACTTGCGACCGCCCCCGTTGGACCGCTCATATATATGATACCACAGTTGCAAGCCCTGTCAAGGTTTGCGAAAGGTCGGAGCGCCCGCGCGCGAAACTCCTAGTAGCGGAGGGGGTTCGCGCGTCTCTCCAAACGCGAATCGGCGCGCGGCAAACTAACGAAATGTGCTATCCTGAGAGCGGTTTTGTCGGAAACCGGGCGGAGGACGCGCGCGATATGGCGGTTGCGATTCGGGCTTGGTTCGCGGTCGCTAGGATGGGCGCGCCGCCTTCTGGATTCCCGCCCCCGCTTCCGCGAGGGGGGACGTTCTTTCGCGGGAATTACGGGGTAGAATCTAATAATCACCAAAAGGAAACTTCCACATGTGCGGAATAATCGGCTATTCGGGGGAGCGGCAGGCGGCGGGGACGATTCTTGACGGGCTGAAGACGCTGGAGTATCGCGGATACGACAGCGCGGGGATCGCCGTGATGGGCGCGGACGGGGCGGCGCGGGTTTTCAAGAAGTCCGGCAAGCTCGATTCGCTCCGCGCGGCGCTCGGCGGGGTTATGCCGGAAGGCAGATCCGGAATCGGGCATACGCGCTGGGCGACGCATGGGCGCCCGACGGACGCCAACGCGCATCCGCACACCGACTGCGGGGGCGAAACGGCGGTCGTCCATAACGGAATCGTGGAGAATTACCGCGAGCTGCGGCGCGAGCTGGCGGCGCGGGGACATGCCTTCCGCTCGGAGACCGATTCGGAGTGCGTCCCGCATCTGATAGAGGACGAGATGAACGCCGGCGCGAGTCTGGCGGAGGCGGTTCGGCGCGCGGCGCTTCGGCTGCGCGGGGCGAACGCCATTGTCGCGGTGTCCAGCCGGGAGCCGGCGGCGGTGGTCGGGGCGCGGGTCGGCAACGCCGGGGGAATCGTCGCCGGGCGCGGCGGCGGGGGGGCGATTCTGTCGTCCGACCTGCCCGCGCTTCTGCCGCACACCCGCGACGTGTTCTATCTAGCCGCCGGCGAGATGGTCGAGATGAACGGCGGCGGGATTTCGTTCCGCTCCATAGACGGAAACGGCGGCGCGGCGGTGGAGAAGCGCGCGACGCGGGTTTCGCGCGACGAGCGGGCGGCGGAGAAGGGCGGGCATCGCCACTACATGCACAAGGAAATCCACGAGCAGCCGGCGGCGCTGGCGAGCGCCCTGGCGGGAAGAGTCTCGGACGACGGGTTGTCCGCCGGACTGCCGGAGCTGGGGATAGGCGACGAATTCATCGCGTCCGTCAAGCGCGTGGTTCTGGTGGGCATGGGAACCAGCATGCACGCGGCGATGCTCGGCAGAAGGTGGATGGAGTCGCTGGCGAAACTGCCGGCGGAGTACGACAATTCGTCCGAATTCCGCTACCGCGAGCCGGTCTTGGACGAATCCGCCCTAGTGGTGACGGTGAGCCAATCCGGCGAGACTGTGGACACGCTGACCGCCATGGAGATGGCGGCGGCGCGCGGGGCGAAGCAGATTACTTTGTGCAACTTTCTCGGACCTCAAAGCACGAATGTCGCCGACCATACGCTGCTGCTGCGCGCGGGGCAGGAAGTGGCGGTGGCGGCGTCCAAGACGTTCGTCTGCTCGCTGGCGGGCTTGCTTCTGTTGGCGCTGGAGCTGGGAACGCGGCGGGGCGTATTGACGCCGTCGCGCATGGGCGAAATCGCGTCCGAGCTGGCGGCGGTTCCCGACAAGCTGGCGTCCATGCTGGCGGACGAAAGCCGCTATGAGGAAATCGCCCGCAAATACGCCCGGCGGCGCGATTTTCTCTTTCTCGGCAGAGGCTACGGCTTCCCGCTGGCGATGGAAGGGGCGCTGAAGCTGAAAGAGGTCAGCTACATACACGCGGAAGGCTATCCGGCGGGCGAGATGAAGCACGGGCCCATATCGCTCATCGATGAGGACATGCCCGTCGTGGCGATAGCGCCGGATGATTCGGTGGTGGACAAGATGCGCTCGAACATCAGCGAGGCGCGGGCGCGGGGGGCGGAAGTCATCGCGGTGGTGTCGGAAGGGGACGGCGAAACGGCGTCGCTGGCGGACGACGTCATCGAAATCCCGCGCGCGTCGGAGCTGGTCAACCCGTTTCTGGCGTCCGTGCCGATACAGCTGCTCGCCTATCGCGTCGGGGTGCGGCGGGGTTGCGACGTGGATCAGCCGCGCAATTTGGCGAAGACGGTGACGGTGGAGTAGGGGGCGGCGATTGGGGCTTGTTCGCCCTTACGCTCGCGGTTCGGACGCCTTCCGCTCGCGCTCGCGGCGGCGGGAGTTGGTGCTGTACACGAAGACGCCGGCGAGGCCGGCTATGTTGATGCCGATTACGGCGACGCCCACCCAAGGGTTGCCCCAAATCACGGCGTAGGCGCCGAGCGAGATGGTCAGCAGGGAGAGGATGAAGGCGAAAATCAAGCCGACGTCGCTTCGCCTGGACTCGCTTTTGATTGCGGCCTTCTCCATACGCATGCGATGGCAGGACCGTTTTTCCCACCTATCCAAAATGCGCTCCGCCGCTCCGGGGTCCGCGGCGTCATACCGCTTCAGGGTTTCCAGGGTGACGCGCATGTTTTCCCAATGAGCGTCCGCGCTCTGGGAGTTTTCCCAAACGGAATCATCCTGCGCTATCGGGTCGCAGTCGCCAATCGCCGCGCGCAGGTCGTCGCCTACCGCCATCCAGTCGGAGCGCAACGCTTCGGCGTCGGATTCCGCGCCGCCGGGGCCGAAATCGTACTCGTTCAGCGTGCCGCCGAAGTCGAATATCCGCGCCATTCCTTCCAAGAAGGACGGGCGGGCGTATATGATTCCGCGACCTTTTTTAGTCGGCATCGTCACGCCTCCTCATATGGCAGTCGGATTGTACAGGGTCGCGCGGCGGAGCGCAAGATTTTTCGACGGCGGCGGAAATTGCTAATTTCGGAGTGCGCGGGACTGCGCCCAGCGGCGCAGGCGCCCTCATCATAACCTTCTCCCATCAATGGCTTACAGGGGTATGTTTGCGGCTGGCAAACTGCGCCTAGCGGCGCAGGCACCCTCACCCTAGCCCTCTCCCATCAAGGGAGAGGGGATACGTTGGCTTCAGTTCAAGCACGATTCCTAGTGGCTATCTCCGTTGGCAAACTCTGGATTCCCGCCTTCGCGGGAATGACGGGGGCGGGGGCGCGGCGAAGGGATGCGTTGGCTAGGATTCGGGTTTGGCTAGTCTCTGGATTCCCGCCCCCGCTTCCGCGAGGGCGACGTTCTTTCGCGGGAATGGCGGGGCAAAACTGGCAACCGCTAGCCAACCCCTAGTATCATACACCCCAAAACGCGACGCGACCAAACAAGGGGGGACGACGCCATGAGAGTGATTATCGCCGGCTGCGAGTATTCGGGGACTTCCACGTTCGCCTTTCGGCTGGACGACTGGCTGTTCGAGAACATGGGGACGCGGTTTCCGCTCATCCACGACCATTGGAAGCTGCCGGACACGTCGGGGCATCCGCAGGCGGACATGACGGACGACGAGCGCGCGCAGGTTCTCGCCCTTAGCCCGGAGCTGAAGGAGATGACGCAGCGCCACAGCCTCTACTACCACATTCAGGCGAATTCGTGGAACGGGCCGGACTGGCTCGCCATCGGGCTGCACATCGACGACGGGGTTTACGGGCCGCTCTACTACGGCTACGGCGCGGACGGCAAGCCGCATGACCGCAAGGTCGTCGGGCGGCAGGTGGAGGATTCCATCCTGAAGTTCGCGCCGGACATGATTCTGGTTCATCTGAAGGCGGACGCCGAGACCATCGAGCGGCGCATGGAGGAGGAGCCGCGCCCGAACAGCCCGCTGAAGCGCGAGGACATTCCCGCCGTTCTCGCCGCCTATGAGGACGCGGTCGAGCGCTCCGCCCTGCGGCATAAAATCACGCTGGACACGGGCAAGCTGACGCCGCTGGGGGCGGTTCTGGAGTTCGAGCGCAAAGCGGAGGGGGGCATGATGCCGCAATATGACTTGACGCGGCTTCTGCGCCGCGAGATGCGGCGGCGATAGGGCGCGATGAGGCGCTACCGCCTGCTGAAGGCGCTCATCCCCGCCGTGGTGGCGCTCCACGCGCTGGCGGCTTGGGCGGAGCCGCTGGTTGGCCCGCGCGAGATATTTCCGCTGTTCTCGTGGCGGCTGTTCGCGCGCGTCCCCGATTGGAGCGGGAGCGAGTACGCGGCGGTCGCCCACGCCATCGGCGGCGAGGCGCTCGATGAGCCGCGCTATCTGGTTCCGGCGGGCATAGACGGCGAGCCGCTTAGCCCGCGCTTGAACAACGCGAACGTCGCGGACGACAAGAAGGCGCTGATAAGCGCGGCGGCGCTGTGCGGGGACGCGCGGCGATGCGACGAGGCGGCGGAGCGGATTCTCTACCCCGTCGTCAAGCGCGCCGCCGACAGCGACGAGGTGGAGTTCAGCCTCATCGTGGCGGACGTGGATTTGCGGGCGGCTCGGCGGGACGCGCGCGCGCTGGCGGACGGGACGGCGAAGCGCGCCGATTACTACTCCGAGCGGCGCGCGTTCGGCAGGTGGAATACGCGGACGGGCAGGGTTTGGTCGGACGGCGGCGAGTCCGTCCGCGAGACGCTGGCGGAGTCGGAGCCGGTTCTGCAGGGGCGCTTCGAGGCGCGGCTGGCGGACGGGGCGCTGATTTTCGTCCGCGACGAGTGCGACGAGGAAGACCTGGCGCGCCGCTTCTTTCTGCACGTCTATCCGAAAGACGCGAACGACCTTCCGGAAGACAGGCGCGAGTACGGATTCGACAATCTCGACTTCGGCTTCGCCGATTACCGCTACGAAACGCGCGGGGTGTGCGCCACCGTCCGCGAGTTGCCGGATTATCCGATAGAGCGCGTCCGGACGGGGCAGTTCGTCTCCGGCGAGGGGCAAGTCTGGGGCGGCGAGATACGGTTCGGGGACGACGACTGACGGACGGACGCCGCGGCGAACGGCGGCGGCTTAGCGTTTGGGGGGACGCGCGCCAAATGGCGACGATACGCGCTTGGATGAGGTCCGCGCGCCGAACGGGGCGGGCGATGCGCCGCGTCTTTCTGCAGTACGACCCGCCGGAATCGGAGGGCGGGTCGCCGCGCCGGACGCCGGCGGATTTCTCGCGCGCCGCCGCGGGCGCGGCTTGGACGGCGCGGCTTTTCTACCTGTTCTCGCTCTACACTGTGGCGTTCCGCATGGATTTCGCGCGGGTTTACGACCCGGACCCCGCCGCGCCGCTGTGGCCCGTGAGCGCGCTGGCGTCGAGCGTGGGAATCGGCTGGCTGTCCAACACGTCCGCCGTGAGCGCGGCGGGGGCGGCGTTCGGGCTTTTGGCGCTGCTCTTCCCCGGCGTCTTGGCGTTTCGGGCGGGCGCGTTCGGCTACCTGTTCCTGTTCGCGGCGTTCGAGCACTCGCAGGGGGCGGTCAACCACAACGACCACTTCATGCTCTACGCCGCCTTCGCGCTGCTGTTCCTGCCGCCGTCCGTCTCGCGCCCGGAGCGGATGCGGCGCAAGGACGCCATGGCGACCATCATGGCGATGCGGCTCGCCCAGGCGATGATGCTGTTTTCATACGCGCTTTCGGGGTTTTGGAAGCTGGCGGAAGGCGGCTGGGAGACGTTCGCGGCGGACGCGCTGGCACGGACGATGATGGACGTCGCGATGACTGACAACGAAGGGGCGGCGTGGCTGTTGCCGTTTCTGTCGGAGAACGAACGGCTGGGGCAGGCGCTGTTGCTGGGGGCGACGTACTGCCAGCTTTTCGCCTTCGCCGCGCTGTTCAGGCCGCATCTGGCGCGCCCGATTGGGGTCGCCATGATACTGTTTCACTTCGGCACGAAGTGGACGCTGGACATCATGTTTTCGCGGAGCGTGTTTCTGATGGGGGCTTTCTTCATTCTGTCGCCGCTGGCGCCGAGCCGGTTTTCGGCGCTCGCGCTGGCGAAGTCTCTGCCGATATTCGGGGTTCCTCTGCGGCTGTACGCGGCGCTCCGCAGGCAGCCCGCCCAAGTCGCCGAGCGCGCCTGGCTGGTGTACGACGGGCAATGTCCCGTCTGCCGAAACTACGCGCGCTTTCTGGACGTCCGCGAGTCGGTGGGCGAGTTCATCCTGGCGGACGCGCGGAAGGGCGGGGCGGTTGTGGACGAAATCCGCGCTCTGCCTTACGATCTGAACAAGGGCATGGCGCTGAAGATGAACGGACGCTACCATTTCGGGGCGGACGCGCTGAACGCGCTCGCCCTGCTATCGGCGCGGCGGGGGGCGTTCGGGGCCGTCAACCGCGCTCTGTTCAGCTCGCCGGACGCGGCGCGGCTATTCTATCCGGCGCTGAAGGCGGGGCGGGGGGCGCTGCTGAAGATTCTGGGACGGGGGGCGATTGGGTAGTTGGTCGTTCGGGGGTTTGACGCAAAGGCGCGGAGGCGCAGAGGGACGCGGAGGGGTTTTAATGGGGGAATCCCACATTTCTTGACAAAGCGAAATCATCCGAGGGAAGATAGGGAATGTCCAATCGGAATGGGAGAGACGCAATGCTGGAGACGATAGACGCAATCCGCAATGTTCGGGCGAACGCCGAGATACTTGCGTCCGCGCCGTACAGCGAGCAGGATACGATAAGGCTTCTCATCGACCCGGTTCTGCGCCATCTCGGATTTCCGGAGACGCAGTCGCGGAGCGAAGCGCAGATAAACCGCAACCGCCCGGACATCGTGGTCTGGGGCGATTCGGCGCAGATAGGGCGTGGGATTCCCGCCGCCGCGATCATCGAGGCGAAGCCGCTGGGGGCGGACCTCAACGGCAACGGCAAGCCCAAGCAAGACCGCCCGAAAGAGCAGATAGCCCGCTACGTCGCCGGCTACGGACGCGCGGGGCCGAACACCATCGGGGCGCTCACGGACGGCAACATTTGGCGCGTCGTCCGCCGCGCCGCCGACGGACGACGGGTCGAGCTGCTGGCGGAATCGCGTCTGCTAGACTCGCCGCCCTCGGACGCCGCCCGCGCTCTCGACGACATCGGGCGCATGTTCCGCGACGCGGCTATGGCGTCCGCGCTCGGCGGGGCGGCGGCGGCGACGGACGCCCGCGCCTTCGCGGACGCCATCGCGGACGGCGAAAGCCCGGTCGAGATACTCAAGCGATTGGCGAACGTCTCGGATTGCCGAACGTCGCTTGAGGGCGAGCTGGCGCTCGTCGGCAAGGCGCGCCGCGCCGAAGAAGCGCACTGGGACGAATACGCCTACACGACGGCGGGGCGCGTCCAGACCGAGCAGGGCGATCTGAGCGACGAGGCGCTATGCGCGGCGGTCGTCCGAATGGCGGACGCCGAGTCGGAAGGCGACGCCGTTCTGCATCGCGAGGACGTCGCGCTCGTCGCCTCCACATTCGCCAAAATCGCGCCCGCGAACATGTCGGTCGCGCTGGCGATTCAGCCGGATGAAGACGGCAACCCGGCGAAGGCTAGAGTGGCGGTCCACTATCAGGGGCATACGGGGATGACGGCGGAGTTCGACCCCTGCGCGCCGCCGCCGATGATTCTGAGCGCCATCCAGCGCATCCACGACGATCTGCGGACGAGAGCGCCCGTTCCGGCGTCCCGATTCGTGGACGCGGTGGACGCGAAGGGGCTGCGAAAAGAGTTCTACCAAGCGGTGGCGAGCGGTTGGACGCTGCGCCAGTACCGCAAGGCGCGGGGGGACGCGAGTGACCGGCGGCGATACAGGGAAGCGGTGTTGCGCCATCTGGTGCGCTCGCTGTTCGCTTGGATACTCAAGGAAGACGGCAAGCTGCCGCAGGAAGCGTTCGAAGAATCGTTCGCCCGCGCCCACGCGCGCGGGTCGTATCACGATGGCGTTCTGACGTACATGTTCCACGAGCGGCTGAACAAGCCGATGGGCGGTCGGCGTCCGCATGCGGTTTCGGCGATAGACGCCGCGCTCCGAGGCGTCCGCTTCCTGAACGGATCCCTGTTCGCCCGGCACGCGGGCGACGACGCGCTGCGTCTCGACGACGATGATTACTTCGGCGTCGACCCGGAGCGCCCCGGACTGTTCACAATCCTCTCGGAATACGATTGGACGGCGCTGGAGCATACGCCGTCCCACAGCGACCAGACCATTGACCCGGAAGTGCTGAGCAATCTGTTCGAGAACCTGATTGCGGTGACTGAAGCCGACAAAACGCCGGATAGGATGCCCAAAGGGACGTACTACACGCCGGCGGATGTGGCGCGCGAAATGTGCAAGGACGCGCTGATGATGGCGGTCAAAGACGACGCGCCGGCGTCTTGGACCGAAAGCGACCTGCTGACGCTGTTCGGGGACGCCGACGCGCCGTTGCCCGCGTTGACGGCGCGGCAGAAAAGCCGTCTGCGCGGACGGATAGAAAGCCTGACGGTGTTCGACCCCGCCGCCGGCTCCGGCGAGTTCCCGCTGATGTCCGTGTACGCCGTGCGGACGGCGCTTGAGAAGCTGGGAAGAGACGACGCCGGCGGGCGCCTGACCCGCGAAATCATCGGCGAGCAGATACACGCGCAGGACGTCAACCCGATGGCGGTTCAGATAACGCGCTTGCGGTTGTTCATCGCCATAATCGCCGCCGAGAAGGGCGGTCATTCGGAATTGCCGCTCCCCAATCTGGAGGCTAAGGTGGCGTGCGCGGACACGCTTTCCACCGTTCCGCATCGGGGCTGGCGCCCCGCCGCCACCGGCGGACTGCAGGACGCCGCTAAGTTCGTATCCGACGCGCTCGCGGAGCGCGCCGGCATTTTCGGGCGGTGGGCGGACGCGCATGAAGAATCAGCCAAAGAGAACCTTCGGGCGGAAGACGCGCGGGCGCGGGCGCGGCTCAAGAACGCCCTGCGCTCCGGCATGTCCAACCCGGAGACGGCGGCTTTCGCCGAGCATGCCCTGCTGGAGCCGGACGCGGAGCCCGCGCGGATAGACCCGCGCCTGCTGTTCTACCGAGAAGACTGGCGCGGATTCGACATTGTGATAGGCAACCCGCCATACGAAAGAATCGCCGCCGGGGAGAGCGCGGAAGTCAGGAAAGAAGTCCGCGCAGAGCTGGAGCGCGGGGGATATTCCACCGTCAAATGCAACGACCTGTACGCGCTCATCGCGGAAGCGGGGCTGAACCTAGCCAATCCGAACGGCGGGATTCTGACGTTCATCGTCCCGCTGAGCCTATGCTTCGGGCAGAACAAGCGGGCGTTGCGCGAGTTGTTCGAGCGCAACAGCAGGGAGATTCGCCTGCGGAATCAGGACAACGCCCCGCCGGTGTTCCGCGAAAGCCCGGTGTCCAACCCCATGAACCGCCAGCGGACGACCATCGTCACCGCCGTGATTTCGCCGCAAGGCGGCGCGCCCGACATTCTGACAACGGGAACGAACAAGTGGCGCGACGGCGAGCGACGCCGGTTTTTGGAATCAAGGGCGTATGTCCCCGTTCTTCCGTCGGTCGCGACGCAAGACGCGAGACTGGCTCGCCAGTGGGAGCGTCTGCCGACGCCGGAAGTGGCGGAACTAATCTCTCGGATGAGAGATTGCGGCGTCAAGATTGCAAATCTTGACGCCGCGGGCGCAGAGCGCGGGCGCAGAGCGCGGGCGCAGAGCGCGGGCGCAGAGCGCGGGCGCAGAGCGCGGGCGCAGAGCGCGGGCGCAGAGCGCGGGCGCAGAGCGCGGGCGCAGAGCGCGGGCGCAGAGCGCGGGCGCAGAGCGCGGGCGCAGAGCGCGGGCGCAGAGCGCGGGCGCAGAGCGCGGGCGCAGAGCGCGGGCGCAGAGCGCGGGCGCAGAGCGCGGCTATTGGATTCCCCAAAACCGCCTACGAATTCGTCGCCGCCGTGCCGGCGGGCAGCCTGAAGCGGGACGAATCCATCCTGCAGGTCGGCGGCGGCGAGAATCTGGCGATAGCCGTCGCCGCCGCCAACAACCACGCCGCATACGCATGGTGGCGGGCGTATGGGGACGCCTTCCATCTGAACCAATACGAGACGTCGAGCATCGCCGTGCCGTCCGCGTGGCTTGATGATAGGGCGACGAGGCGCGAAATCATCGCGCTCGGCAGGCGGCTAATCAGCGCCATCACGCCTGGGAACATTAGGGTGATAACGACGGGAACCAAGAAAACCAAGCACGAAAGCCTGGATTTCTACAGATGCGAGCCGCGGGTCGTCGCGGAGATAGACGCGCTCTATCTATCGGCGCTCGGCTTGCGGCGCGAGCCGCTTTTGGCGCAGTTGCGGGCGTTGAGAAGCGGCAGCACGTGGACGGTTGGGATGGGGTGAGTCGGAAGAATGGGAAACGCGAAGGGGCGAAGGGTTTGGTTGGGGTTCGGGCTTGGTTTCTAGGGGCTGTCCTGCTGGTCGACTCTGGATTCCCGCCTTCGCGGGGATGACGGGGCGGAAATCGGGGATTCCGGCGCGACAATCGTCCGTTTCAGTCCAATGTCAGCGCGACCTAGCTCTCCGGGTCGGATATGAACACCGTCGCGCCGTTGGATTCGGCGTAGCGTCGGTCTTCTTCGGAAATTTCCCAGCCGTACACCGCGGCGACGACTTCCGTTCCGTCAAACGCCGCTTTCATCGCGTCTTGGCTTTCGATTGCCCTGTCCACGTCGTGGCGGTTGATTTTGGCGGAGGCTTCAAAGACGAGGTAGAGGTCCTCATCCGCCCCCCGCCGCCGCGCCGAGACGATGAAATCGGTGTCCATGATGCGGCTGTACCGTTCGTCGGATATTCTGCCGGCTTCGTTGGCGGCGTTGACGGCGCTGTTGAACCTGTCCATGGCGTTCGTCCAGTAGTAGCCTCTGACGACCTTCGCGAGGCGCATGTTGAACTGGCTTCCGCCGAGCAAGCCGTAGATTTTCTTTCCGAGCTGCTTTTCGACGCTGTCGCCCTTGAGGTGGGCGAGGGTGTCGGTGTGCTGTTTCAGCGTGTCGGAGTGCTCGGCGAGGATGCCGGAGTGCTGTTTCAGCGTGTCGGAGTGCTCGGCGAGGATGTCGGAGTGCTGTTTCAGCGTGACCAGAATCTGGTTTTGCGTCGCGAGCATCCTGTCTTGCGTCGCGAGAATCCCGTCTTGCGTCGCCTTCATTTCGGTTTGCGACGTCGCCAGCCGCTCTACGACGGCGCTCAACTCTTCGAGCCTGCGCGGCAACTCCAGCAACTCGCGGGTGAGTATTCGGGCGCGCACCGCCTCCAGCCACTCCGGGTTTTCGTCCATCGCCCTTATGATGTCGTCCGCGGTATGGATGATGACCATATCATTCCCTCCGTTCGCCTATCAGTTTACATGATGTCGGGCGGTTGCGCCATACCCCGCGCCGCCGTTTCCGCCGTTGGGGACGGGGATTGACGCAAGGGCGCTCGGAAGTTCGGTTAGCATATGGATTCGAGCCCCCGCTTCCGCGAGGGCGACGTTCTTTCGCGGGAATGGCGGGGCGGAAATCGCCGACCGCTAACAACTGATAGCCAACAACCACTACAATACCCCCGCCATGTTTTCTTTCGCGCTCAGATTTTCGCGCTTTGCCGAGTGGCGCGCTTGGTTGCCGCCGGCGGTTTTGGCGGCTATGTTCGTTTCGCTGTTCGCGCTGGGCGGCGACAGATGGCATTTCTACCGCGAGGGGCGGGCTGCACGACCACAATACGGCGCAGACGCTGGCGCTCGCCGAGAACTTCTCGCCGGCGCACAACTTCCGGCTGGCGTCGCACATTCAGACGGGGGCGGACGGGGCGGTTCGGTACGATTTCTATAGCCGCTTCCCCATCGGCGGCGTCGCCGTCGTGAAGCCGGTCGTCATGCCGTTCGGGGACGATTTGGCCGGGCGGCTGGCGGCGTCGCGGGTTTTGGCGATGGCTATGTTCTGCGGCGCGGCGCTGGCGGTCTATCTCGCCGCGGCGCGAATCGCGGGCAATCGGTGGGTCGCGCTGGGGGCGGTCGCGCTGGGGTTTTCCGGCTACTACGCGCTCTATTACGCGGACGGCGGCTTCAATGAGGGCGTCATGGACGTCTTCGGCGCGGCGCTGGCGTTTCATGGGATGACGGTATTCGTCCAAGAGGGGCGCTTTCGGCAGCTGCTGCTCAAGACTTGCGCCGCGATTTTCTTGGGTTGGCACGTCTATGGGCTGCTTCTGCCGTTCATCGCCATCGGCTTCGGCGGCGAGGCGGCGGCGGTCTTGCGGACGGCGGTTTCGGCAGGGGCGGGCGGCGGTTGGGCGCGGGCGATTCGGGCGGCGATTGCCGCGCTCGTCCGAAGCCGATACGCCGCGCTCGCCGCCGTTGCGATTCTGTGGGGGGGTGCGCTCGTGGCGTTCAACCTCGTGAACGAATACACCGCCTATCCCGAAGGCGGCGGGGGGCTGGCGGACACGCCGCTGTTCGGCTCCATCGCCAAGCGTCTGGGGCAGGACGCGGGCTACAACGAACAGGAGCCGGGGCTGGCGTGGGACGTCTTTCTGCGGCGTCAATTTTACCGCGCGGGGGCGGCGGTCGTTCCTTACGCGGCGGCGCGGGCGGTCGGGCTGGAGTTCCCCATCTCGGAGCCTTGGCTGGTGGATTGGGGGCCGGCGGTCTTGGGCTTCGCGGCGGCTTGCGCGGCGCTGGGGGCGCTGTTCGCCGTCCGCCGGTGGCGCATCCTAATGGCGTCCGCCGTCTTGTTCGGGTTCTGCTACGCGATTCCGATGCGATTCGCCACTTTCCACCGATGGCACGGCTTCGACGCTCTGCCGTACATGGGCTTGGCGCTGGCGCTGTTCGCGGTTGCGCTGGCGGGGGCGGTGGTCTTGGCGCGGCGGCGGCTTGGCGAGCGGGGCGCGGAGCGCGTCGCAATCGGAATCGGCGCGGCGGCGGCGGTGGTCTTCGCGCTGTCCGTCTTCCACGCCGGACGCGGCGAGCGCGACGCCAACCAAGCGGAAGTGAACAAGGCGTCCATGTCGGAGCTGAGCGAAATCCGGCGGATAGCGGGGGAAAAGCCCGCCGCGATGGTCTCGAATTACCATGAATCCTGGGCGGAAGTCGCCAACTGGTACTGGAGCAAGCGGATGCGCTTTTACCGCGCGGGCAGTTCTATAGAGAGGGCGTCCCGTGCGATGAGCGCGTCTTGGATTTCACCATCAGCCGCTATCGGGACGGCGGATGAACCTGCTGACGCCCGACAACCGAATCGCGTTTCTGTACGCGGATGCGTCCCCGCTGGAGTTGTGCCGGGCGGAGCGGCGGGGTTTGGAGTCGTCGGAGCCGTCGGCGCGGGGGGCGTTCGACGTCTATCTGAAGGGCGGCGCGGTGAGCTATCTGAAGTCGCCCTGCGATGAGTCGGATTACGCGGCGCCGTTCTTCGCCTACGCCTATCCGGCGGACTTGCGCGATCTGCCCGCCGAGCGCAGGCGGGACGGCTTTCATCCGTGGAGCGCGATTGAGCTGGAGGCGCGCGGGGGGGCGTTCGACGGCGTCTGCATGATGACGCTGCGTCTGCCGCCGTACCCCATAGCGGGCGTGCGAACGGGGCAGTACGACGCGGCGGGCGGCGGCGGGCGGCTGTGGGACGTCTTCATAGCCGCGCCAATGGAGGGCGATACGCTGGCGGCTTACGAACGGCTTTACCGAGAAATCGCGGATGGCGGCGAGCCGGACGCGCGGGGGATTTCGACGTCTATCTGAACGGCGATGCGCTCGCC
>CBDESW010000004.1:117500-381933 GCA_965242675.1 Dehalococcoidia bacterium | reverse complement strand
GAGGCGGGGGGGCCAAATCCGCGCCGCGAGGACGCCCAAGACGGCGTCCTCGCCTATGGGACCGTAACGGCGGCTGTCCACGCTGCGCGCGCGGTTGTCGCCCATCACGAAATACTCCCCCGCGCCCAGCCGCCACTCGGCGCAATCTAGCCCGACATTCGCCGGCAGACCGCCCAGATACGGCTCAGGGCGATGCGCTTCGTCTATGAACAGCGAGCCTTCGCGCAGCTCCACGCGCTCGCCGGGCAGTCCGACCACGCGCTTGACCTGAACCATGCCGCCCGCCGCGCCCGCCGCCGCCGCGCGAACCACGGCGATGCGCCCGCGCGCCAGCGAGCGCCCGCGTTTGGCGACCAGCGCCAAGTCCCCGTCGCGCAAAGTGGGCGACATGCTGTCGCCTCTGATTATGTATGGGGAGAAAATCCGCCCGCTCCTTTTTCCCAAGCGCCGCCGGCGGACTTGCGCGCCGCGCTCCGTTTATGTATCTTTCCTGTACAAGATACTCCACCAACGAACAAGCGCAAAAGGAGAATTCGCCGCTTATGAAAATAATATCCGACATCAAGAACGCGCTCCGCGCGCCGGAGGCGAGCGCCCACTGCGACATTCCCTGCGGCATCTACGACCCGGTTTCGGCGAAGATAGCCGCCCAGACCGTTCAGAAGATGGTTCTGCGCCTGGAGTCGATGGACGCCGCGCCGGACATCGCCTCCGGCAACACCTTCGCGCGCTACATAACGGTGAAGGAAGAACACGCCGAGCTGTGCAAGCACGAGCTCCGCGTTCTCTGGGCGGACTACGCCTGGCCCGGCGCGGACGCCAACGAGATAGCCGCCAAGTTCAACGCCGCGCTCAAGCTCGCCAGCCAGTGCAAGCAGAACGTGAGCATGGACAGTGCCAAAGCGCTCGTCGTCGCCGTGGACGACATCGCCGCCGCCTTCTGGGCGACCAAAGGCGTCGAGTACAGCGACCCGCTCGCCGAAGCCCGCTACGGCGCCTAAACCCCGCCGGCGCCGGACAGACGCCAGCCGGCAACGAACGAATCCAACGGAAGGGGCGCTCGCGAGAGCGTCCCTTTTGTCTTTCCCCAGCGCCGCGCCCTAGCCCATGTAATCCTCTCGCGGCGGGCTGAATATGTCGAGCGCCGCGGACGGCGCGCCGTTCGCCTGGACGGAGTGGGGAACGCCGCCGGGGATTATGTAGGTATCGCCCTTCTTCAGCCGCGCCGTTTCGCCGCCGATGGTGAAGTCGAACTCGCCCTCCAGAACCATGCCCGCCTGCTCGTGGGGGTGTTCGTGCATCGGGACGACGGCGTTGGCGTCTATCTCGACCAGGCTCATCATTATCTTCTCGCCCCAGAGCGTTCGCAGGAACACGCCCGGCGCCAGCTCGCGGCGCTTGGCGTTCTCGAAGCTGGGGGTGTGGCTGGCGCTCATCGGGTTTATCCTCCTCGCCGCGCCGCCGTCGCCCGGTTGTGGGCGGGGGTCAGGCAGGCGGCTATCATGTCGTTTATCGGGGTCGGCGCGCCGTACTCGCGTCCGATGCGCGATACGCGACCGTTCAGGTTGCCCACTTCCAGCGGCTTCCCCGCCATTAGGTCGGCGTGCATGGACGACAGCAGGCTATCCTTGTCCGCGCGCAGAATGTCCATCGTGCGCTCGACGGCGTCCGCGCCCAGGTTGACGCCCGCCGCTCTGCCGACCGCCGCCGCTTCCGCGACCACCGCCTCGGCAAGCGCCGCCGTCTGCGGGGTGTCCATCACTTCGGCGAACGACGACCGCGTCACGCAAGTCATCCCGCTCAGGGCGCATATGTAGATGAGCTTTTCCCAGAGCGTCTTTTGGATGTCCGCCGAGACCGCCGCCTCAATGCCCGCCGCGCCGAGTTCGCGGACGAGCGATTCGCCTCGCTCCGATTCGCCGCCGTCCGGCTCGCCGAGCAGGATTCGGCATGCGCCGCCCTGTTCGCGATAGACGGCGGGGGCGGGCTGCGCCGCGTCGACGTAAGCCGCGCCCAGCAGAACGCGCCCGCGCCCGAACGCCGCCGCCAGCTCGTCGCCGCTCCCAAGCCCGTTCTGGAGCGTGAGAATCGCCGTGTCCGCGCCTATCGCCGGGCGCATGGTTTCAATCGCCGCCGCGTTGTCGTAGCCCTTGACGCAGAACAGCGCCAAGTCCGCCGTCCACGCGCCGGTCGGACGCCCCGCCGCGTTGGCGCGGATTTCGAAGTCGCCCGACGTGACGCTCTCCACCCGCAAGCCGCGCTCGCGGATGGCGCGCAGGGTATCCCCCCGCGCGATGAACAGGACGTCCTCGCCGGCGCGGGCGAGCAAGCCGCCGAAGTAGCCGCCGACCGCGCCCGCCGCCATTATCAGAACTCGCATCCGTCACGCGCCCCCGTTCTCTTTCAGCTCGACCAGAACGTTCACATAGCGCGAATCCGAGTTGTTGACCACGCGATGGATTTTGTGGTCGGCGTGGTAGCGCAGGGTGCCGGGGCCAGACGGGCTGTCTTCGGACGTCCCGTCGTCGTATTCCACCGTCAGCCCGTCGCCTTCGACGACGATTGTCACGTAGTCGCGCTCGTGCAGATGCCAGTCGCTGGCGTCGCCCGGCTCCACTATCAGGTTCCAGATTTTCACGCGGTCGTTCTCGAAAACGACCTGGCTGGCGATTTCGCCCAGCGGCGCGTTTCCTCTCGGCATGTCGCTATCTCCCTTTGATTTCCACAATGGAATTGCTGTACGTGGCGTTGCCGACGTTGGTGACGCGGTGGACGGAGCCGCGCTGTCCGCGAACGACCTCGCCCAGCGCGTAGTCGCGCTCGGACGACGTGCCGTCGTCGTACTCCGCCCTCAGCCTGCCGGCGCGCGTCACAGTGAAGGCGTATGGGAGCGCATGCTCGTGCCAGTCGCTGGACTGACCCGGCTCCAGAACCAAGTCCCAAGTCCGCGCGTGGTCGTCTTCCCACAGCAGTTTTGTGCCGACTTCGCCCATTTTCCTGTCCATTCGCTAACCTCCATTGGCGGTTGAATTCAGAATCCAAGCCCGCGCCGCTTCATGCTGACGAATTTCGTATCGAACCGCCCGTCGCCGATTACTATGTGGTCGAGCATCTCGATGCCCATCATCTCTGCGCTTTGGCGCATCGAGCGCGTGACCAGAATATCCTCCGGGCTTGGCGTAGGGTCGCCGGACGGGTGGTTGTGGACGACGATGAATCGCGGGCTGTTGCTTCTGATGGCGGGGCGCAACACCTCCGCCACGCGGACGGACGCCGAGTTGACCGTCCCCTTGTAAACCGGAACGTCCGCCATGACTTCGTTCTTTGTGCTGAGAAGCAGAACGTGCAACTCTTCGTAATCCAGCCACTCGACGCTTGTTTTCACGATTTCATAGGCGTCCTCCGCTTCTCGGATGGTCTTTCGGTAGTTGTGGGAGAAGTCGCTAGACCTTCTGCCCAGCTCCATCGCCGCCAGGATTTGGCAACCTTTGGCTTCGCCGATTCCGCTTATCTCGCAAATCTCGTCCAGATTGGCGCCGGCGAGGCTTCGCAGGTCGGGGAAGCGCGCCAGCACGCGGTCGGACAGCGCCAGCACATTCTCCCCGCGCCTGCCGGAGCGGAGCAGGATGGCGACCAGATCGCGGTCGCTCAGCGCCCGCGCGCCGAAATCGCGCAGCATCTCGCGCGGCCTGGCGTTCGCCGGCAGGTCGCGGATTGTCACGTAGCCCGGATCCGCCTGATTGTCCGACTCGCTCACTTAGCGCTCCCTCTCGCCTGAAACCGAATTTTGACGGCTAGTGTACAGCGAAAAGCGCGCGGACGCAATTTTAAGGAAATTTCAACGCAAAGGCGCAAAGACGCAGAGGCGCAATGGGGGAGTTGATATTCGGTCAAATCCGATTTCCCAGATGCCCAAGCGCCGCGCCAAGCCAACCCTTCGCGCCTTTGCGCCCTTGCGCCTTTGCGTTTCGGATTCTTTCAGTAATACAATGGAACGCGAACAACCCGCCAACCGCCAAGACCAGACGCCGCCGGAGAAGGTGACAGCATGATAAGCCGAGAGCGAGTAGTGGAAACCTTTTGCGACCTAGCCCGCATCGACAGCCCTTCCGGGGAGGAAGAGGAAGTCGCCCAGTTCCTCATCGCGCGGCTTGAGAATGTGGGGTTGACCGTCGCGCGCGACGCCTACGGCAACGTCATCGCCAACGACGGCGGCGGCAACGGCGCGGGCGCCAACCCGCTCATCCTGTCCGCGCACATGGACACGGTGGAGCCGGGGCGCGGCGTCAAGCCGTCGGTGGACGGCGAGCGCATCGTCTCGGACGGGACGACCATTCTCGGCGGGGACTGCAAAGCCGGCGTCGCCGCAATCGTCGAGGCGCTGGAGTCCATCGCCGAGGACGGCGTCCCGCGCCGCCCCATCGAAGTGGCGCTGACGCGGGAAGAAGAGATAGGGCTTGTGGGCGCGCGCAATCTGGACTTTTCCATGCTGAGCGGAACGGAAGCGGTGGTTTTCGACGGCGAAGGACCGCCTAGCCAGATAACGACGTCCAGCCCGGAGTACATCGGGTTCGACATAGACATCACCGGGCGCGCCGCCCACGCCGGGGCGGAGCCGGAGAAGGGCATCTCGGCAATCCGCATCGCGGCGGAAATCATCACCCGCCTGCCGCAGGGACGGCTGGACGACGAAACCACTTTCAACGTCGGCACGATAGAAGGCGGCACGGTGCGGAACGCCGTCCCGGAGTTGGCGTCGGTGCGCGGCGAATTCCGCAGCCGCAACATCGAGACGCTGGACGACATACGCCTGCGGGTGAACGACGCCGTCTCGCAGGTTCGCGGCATGTATCCGGAGGCGTCCATAGACTGCCATCTCGACACGCAGTTCACGGCGTACAAAGTCACGGAGGGCGAGCCGGCGCTGGAGTTGGTCAAGGGCGCGCTCGCCAAGCTGGGGCTGACGCCCGATTTGCGACCGTCCGGCGGCGGCACGGACGGCAACGTGTTCAGGCTGCGCGGCATAAGCGCGGTGGTGGTGGGCATGGCGGACCATGGGATGCACACCGTGCGCGAGTACGTGACCATCCCCGACCTAGTGGACGCGGCGCATCTGTGCGAGACGCTCCTGCGGACGGACGCCTAGCCATGCCGCCCGTCGTCCGCTACTTGGGACACCGCGCCTTCGCCTTCGAGGACGGCGGCGGCGCGCGGGTTATCATAGACCCGTTCGGCGTCTCGCCTTCCGACAAGCGCTTTCTCAAGCCGTTCCCGCCGATGGAAGTCGACCTCGTGGCAATCACCCACGACCACTTCGGCGGCAACGCGGCGGACGCCCCAGCGCCGGGCGCGGAGATGATGAACGCGCCGGGACGCCGGCAAGTCGGCGGCGTAACGGTTACGGGGGTGGCGGACGTCCACGCCGGCGAATCCGGGCGCGCGGGGATGGCGAACGTCATCTACGTCGTGGAGATGGGCGGCGTCCGCTACTGCCACACCGGAGACAACCGCCCCGACCCGCCGCCGGCAATCATAAAAGCGCTCGGCAAGATAGACGCCCTGCTAATATCGGTGGACGATTCCGAGCGCCTAATGCCGCATGAGGACGTCGACCGCCTAATCGCGGCAATCGACCCGAAAATCGTCATCCCGATGGGCTACCGCATAGAGGGTTTGACGCCGCCGGAATCGCCCCTGCGCGGCGTGGAGCGCTGGGCGAAAACCCAACCCCGCCGCCGCCCGCTGCGCCGCCCGGACATCCGCATAGACCGCCGCGGCCTGCCTTATGAGCGGGAGGCGTGGCTGGCGGGGATGGGAGTAACGACCAAACCGCCAAACGCTTGAATCATTGGCGGGTTATCTTCAAGCCGAGATACACCACGTGAAGTTGTCCAGGCGCGGCGTCCCAAGTGAAGTGGATGCGAAACTGTTGGCGATGCGCCATTCTTAGTTTGCCATGCCACCCGCAAAGAGTGGATTTTCCGTCGACGTCGAAAGTCAACTCGCGCCTGAAGTTGCGCTTCTCCGTGTCGGTCGAATCTGAGAACCAACCCTTGAAACCAGTGAAATGGTCGTTGTAGATGCGCCGCCCTTCGTCTGATTCGCGTCCACCAACCGCCCAAAAGTCGTTCAGCGCGTTCAGACGACTGATGATTTTGGGAGTTAATCCCGGAGCCAACGGTTGACCATTCAGGGGATGGAAACTGTCCGCAGTGAAATTCAGACTGCCAAATCTCCTGCGGCAGGTTTCTTCAAATTGTTCCCAAGATTTGGGTTCCGGGTCGGCTTTTATCAACGCCTGTTCCAGGTCGGACACATTCCAGTAGTTGTCGAGTGGGATGCTCTCCTCCGCCCTGTCGTTGTCTCTGTGTATCACCGCTATCGTCGGACGCTCCCAACTCGAAGGCGCGAAACTCACCATGCGGCGGTCAATTCCGATTTCAACGCAATGCGCGGCTTCCGCCAACCCTGTGTCGGTAACGATTTCGCCATCGCACTCAAACCACTCGTTAGCGTCGTGTTCTTGCGCGTCTTCCCAGAATGGGCCGTGTTTGTCCATCCAACTAAACACCGCGCGCTTTTCGTTGCGAGGTAGAACCTGCTGGAGCTTCGCTCTAAGCTCTTCTCCGGATGCGACCGTGATGTAGGAGACGTTTCTGTGGCAGTAAACTTCCACCCCGAACTTCTTGGCTGCGCTACGCATAGCCATGGCTTTGCGGATGGCTTCGCGCAACTCAATGGGGTTGGAGAACTGCCCTTCAACCGAAAGCTCGTTCAGCATCAAGTCCATGTCACTCCCCCCATCCCGCGAAGTAGTCCAAGTCCTTGTCGAACTGGTCGAAGAAGCCTTCGGGCCAGCAGTCTATGTTGCCGGACGAATCTATTATGGGACTCAAAACCGGGCTTTCATTCCGGAATCTGTCTTGGAAGAAGTGGATTGCCACTTCGTCCGCGTTTGCCTTGCCGGACTTGACCGCCCGCCTGACGCCGTTTAGCACGTGGTCGCTATGGGTTTCCGCGATTATCTGCACGCCGGCGTGGGCGGCTTCCGCTAGGAACTCGCCCATTAGGGCCTGACCCGACGGGTGGAGATGCACTTCGGGGTTTTCTATGAGGATGAGCGGGACAGCAAATCGAGCGTCGCCGGAGATGTACGCGCTATCCGCGCCAGCAAGCAATCGCCCTGTAAGCGTTCGCCCCGATTCAGGGTTTTCCACAGTTATGACGGGGTTGGTAAACTGGGTGCTGGCAGAGAGAACCGTCACGACAAGAGGGAGTATTTGCGTGATGCCAAATCCGCAGTGAATAGGTCGCAGAAACCCTGTCTGTTCTGATGTTCGAATTCCCAGAACCACTGCGTTGGCGTTCTGAACCTGCGACATGTCTATGCGGCAACCAGGGAAGAACGTGCCTAGCCTAGCCTCTACCTGGCGCGCCAAGGTCGTCGCAACGCCTTCTATCGACAATTCGTTAGCAACGCGCTCATCCCTACCGTGAAAAAGCGCGCTGACAGCATACTCTCCGCGTGTCCCGACTGCTCGAGAACTTGCTCTGAGAGCCGCCGAACTGTCCTCTATCAAAGGGTACACTTCGCGCGGGCCTTCTCGTTCCGCGGTGAGGTATGCGATGCCGCGAATCTCCGTCGCTAGGGTTTTAGCCTCCATTCCCAACTCATCATTCGGAAGGAGGTAACGCAGTTCATCCGCAACTGACGCTTTGTCTCCTTCTGCGAACTCTATGTCATCAACGTGGTCAAACCCCGACGCCGCCCAAGTCCGCTGACCAACTGTCATCCGCTCGTCGCCAATCTCTATTTGAACCAACTTCGCGGACATGTCTCGACGGTCGCCCGCGAACGCCCAGTTGCACCGGACTTCGTCATCGCTCAGTCCAATCTCAAACCTGTCGCGTCCCGACACTTGGTCGACGACGTCCGACACAAAGCCCGCCTGCGTCACGCCGCCGTTTAGGGCGAGATTATTGGACCACTCATGTTCGCGCATCGTCTGATGCAAAAGCGCGAGCGAGTGCAACACCGAAGTTTTGCCAGCCGCGTTCGTCCCCGACAGAACCGTCAGGTTGGAAAGCGGAAGTTTGAGGTGGTCGAAGCACTTGAAGTGCTTCAGCTCCAGCAGTCTAAGCATGGGAACCGAAGACCTCCGCGAACATAGCGTTGGCTATTTGGAACCTCTCAACTACGCGCCTAGTGGCGTTGGTTCCGTACGTTATGGCGTATGTGAAATCCTCGTTTTCCATCAGTCCGTAAAGCTTTTCTTGCAGAGTGCTGGCGTGAGCGTCGATTACGCCGGAATCCACGCGCGACAGCCCCGTGGTCATTACGTCCCACAACGAGGCGTTGATTACGCTCCGATTATCCTGACCTCTTTGCCGTTTTCGGAACGAATGGCGTTCGAACACGCGGTAGTTGTTTTCGAGACTGTTGCGGAATTGCGCCGACAGGTCGGAGCGCTGGGCGTCGTCCATTCGGTTCATGAGCTTTAGCGTCTCGGATAGGAAGTCATCCATGTCGCCCCTGTATCGCTCCAATCCTAGCAACTGAAACGCGCAGAAGCGGTTGACGAATTCACGGTCGCGCATGGAGTCGGTTCGCAGACTTCCGCCCGTGACTCGCTTGAACAGGTCCGTGTCGGCTTCCGTTCGCAGAAACCGCGTGGCTTCCCCGCTGTAAAGCGAATTCCGCATCTGCTGGCGAGTCAGGGGCACTCCGCTGTTGACCCTATCGAAAATGTCCAGTTTGGCGCGTTCCGGAACCCCAGGGTCAATTACGTACATGGTCAAGTTGCAGTCTTCAATTCGGTTGCGAAGTCGGGGCGGGAGGTCTTTGAACCGCTTTCCGTCCAATTCCGGCTGACCATTCAGGCGCAGGCGGGAGCCGCCGTCGATGAACCGGCGGAATGTGGACAGCCGCTGAAGCCCGTCGACCACGACCATGCGCCCGTGTTCGTCTTCCGCCAAGTAGAAGACAGGCAACGGTATTCGCATCAGGACCGACTCTATCAACTTGCTCTGCTTGGATTCGTCCCAAACGAAGTCTCGCTGAAAGTCCGGATCCATGACGTACTGGTCATCGAGTATCCTGCGGAGGACCTCAAAAACCGTGCGACCTTCGTTCCGGACTAGGACCTTGTCAATGGGGTAATCGCTAGCCAGCGGTTCTTCGTCTTCGCCGATGCCTTCGATTTCTATCTGCGAATCGGCGTCTTGCGATTCAACCATCTTACTGCCTCATGGGTTGCTACTATGTCGCTATTCTATCACGGATTCGGTTAGTGGGCAAGCCCGCCCGCTACCCTGAGCGAACGGGCTTATTCGTTTTCGCGCCGCGCGCCGCCGGCTCTACTCCACCTCCACCGTCGCGCCCGCGTCTTCCAGCTTCTCTTTCAGGGCGTCCGCCTCGTCTTTGGGGATGTCCACTTTTACGGCGGTGGGGACGCTTTCGACCAGGTCTTTCGCCTCTTTCAGGCCCAGCGTCGTGACCTCTCGGACGGCTTTGATGACGCTGATCTTGTTGGAGCCGAAGTCTGTGAGCGTCACGGTGAACTCGGTCTGCTCCTCCGCTTCGGCGGCGGCGGCTTCGGCGGTGCCGGCGACGCCCTGCACGGTCGCCATCGCCACCGGCGCGGACGCGCTTACGCCGAACTCTTCCTCCAGCGCCTTGACGAGATCCGCCAAGTCAAGGACGGACAAGCCCTTGATTTCCTCTATCAGCTGCTCTTTGGTTAGCGCCATGTTCGTCTTTCTCCTGTTCTCGGTTGTTCGGCTATTCGGTTTCTTGGGTTTGGCTTTGCAAGTTGTCAACATGTCCCTGCAAGACCCGCGCCAGTCCGGCGATGGGGCCGTTCAGGACGTTCACCAGCCCGGCGATGGGGCCGTTCATCCGCATCAGGAGCTGGGCTATCAGCTCGTCGCGGGTCGGCATGGCGGCTAGGCGGTTGACGTCCTCTTCGCTCAGGGTTTTGCCGTCCAGCTCGCCGCCGCGCACTTTGAGGGCGGAGCGGTTGGAGCGGATGAAGGCGCTAATCGCCTTCGCCGGCTCGGTCGGCTCGCCGTATCCGAACGCCACGCCGGTGGGGCCTTCTATGGCGTCTTTTATCGCGGGCCTGCCCGCCGCGTCCGCCGCGAGATAGGCGAGGGTGTTTTTGATGACTCGGTACTCCACGCCCGCCTCGCGCAGCGTTCGGCGCAGGGCGGTCATTTCGCCCACCGGCAGGCCGGAGTAGTCGGTCGTGATTACGATTGCGCTTCGCTCGAACTTCTCGGCGAGCTCGCTCACCGCGTCCGCTTTCGCTTGTGTTGGCACTTCGTTTCCCTTCCCGCTAGTTTGCCGTTTCCGAACAACGCGAAAGCCCCAAGCCGTGAGAGACTTGGGGCGAGATAGCGCGTTCGGACCGGGCCGATTGCTCGGCTCGGATTTTCGCTGCCTCGGCGGGCTGGGGTTTTCGTTCCCCGCGAACGGCGTTCGGGGGAAGCCCGCTGTCTCCGGCGATTTGTCTTGTTATTCTACACGAAGGGCGGTCAGGCTATCAACGTCCACCGGGACGCCGGGGCCCATCGTGGCGGTGAGGTGGGCGGTTCGGATGTACTGCCCCCGCACGCCGCTCGGACGCAGGCGGACGATGTTGTCCATGAGCGTGGTCAGGTTGTCCATGAGCTTGTCGTCGTCGAAGCTCGCCTTGCCGATTGGGACGTGTATCAGCCCGTCTTTGTCGGTTCGGAACTCCACGCGCCCTCTCTTGGCGTCCGATATGGCGCGGGGGATGTCTTCCTGCTGGACGACGGTTCCGGTTCGCGGATTGGGCATCAGCCCGCGCCGTCCGATGATGCGTCCGAGCGGGGCGACGCGCCGCATCATGTCGGGGGTGGCGAGCGTGACGTCGAATCCGAGAAAGCCGCCCTGTATCTCTTTGATGAGTTCGTCCGCGCCGCAGTAGTCCGCGCCGGCTTCGCGGGCGATGGTTTCGGCTTCGCCTTCGCAGAAGACCAGGACGCGGACGGGCTTCCCGACGCCGTGCGGCAGGACGGCGACGCCGCGCACCATCTGGTCGGCGTGGCGCGTGTCGGCGCTCGTCCGCAGGTGAACTTCGATGGTTTCGTCGAACTTCGCCCGCGCCGTCTTCTTGGTCAGGTCTATCGCTTCGGGCGGCGCGTACTGCCGGTCTTCCTCCAGCAGCGTCGCCGCCTCTTTGTATCGCTTGCTTCTCTGCGCCATGTCCGTGAAAATCCTTCGCGTTGTTCGCGCCCGCGCCGCCGCGTCCGTTCAGACGCCGGGGGGCGGGCTAGTTTACTCTGATGCCCATGCTGCGGGCGGTGCCTTCGATGATGCGTACCGCGCCGTCGATGTCGGCGGCGTTCAGGTCGTTCATCTTGGTTTGGGCTATCTCGCGCACTTGGTAGCGGGAGACGGTCGCCACCTGCTCCGCCTTGGGGCTGCCGCTGCCCTTTTCGACGCCCGCCGCCTTTCGCAGCAGGTCGGAGGCGGGCGGGCTTTTGGTGATGAAGGCGAAAGAGCGGTCTTCGAACACGGTCAGCTCGACCGGCACGATGGTTCCCGCGTTTTGCGCCGTTCGCTCGTTGTACTCTTTCACGAACGCCATGATGTTGACGCCGTGCTGCCCCAGCACGGGGCCGACCGGCGGCGCGGGGGTCGCCTTGCCGCCCTCTATTTGCAGTTTGATGAGCGCTCGAACCTTCTTAGCCAATTTGGGATTACGTCCTTTCGACCTGCAAGAAGTCCAGTTCCACCGGCGTCTCCCGTCCGAAGAACGACACCAGCACTTTGACCTTCGCGCGTTCCTGCGAAATGTCGTCCACCACGCCCATGAAGTCCATGAACGGTCCGTCCGTGATGCGGACTTTCTGCCCCTTTTCCAAACCGATGCGCGGGCGCGGCGCGTCCGTCTGGGTGTGGCGCATTATCTTCTCGACCTCATCCACTTCCAGCGCCACCGGAGTCTGCCGTTGCTCGGCTTCGTCCTCCGTCGAGACGAACCCCGTCACCCCCGGCGTGTTGCGGACCACGAACCAACTCTGGTCGTCCATGAGCATCTGGACGAGGATGTAGCCGGGGAAGATGGTGCGCGAGACGGCTTTTTTCTGGCCGCCCTTTATCTCCATCTCGTCCTCGGTCGGAACGATGACTTGGAAGATTCTGTCCGACATGTCCATCGTCTTGACGCGCTGCTCGATGCTGTCTTTGACGCGCATCTCATGGCCCGAGTAGGCGTGGATGATGTACCAGCGCACATTCGGGTCTTCGTGGACTATTTGGGTGGCGTCGTCGGTCATGGTGGTCATGGGCGTGCATCCAGTCGCCTAGTTCAGCGCGAAGTTCATTATTCGGGAGAAGCCGAGATCGACCAAGCCGAGAAACGCGCCGATGGCGACGGAGACGGCGATTACGATGACGGTGAGGCGCAGGGTCTCTTCTTTGGTGGGCCAGGTTACGCGGCGGAGCTCGCCTATCACTTCGCCTATCATGCGCGTGTTGAACGCTCGGCGCGCCACTTGGCCGCCCACGCGCCGCGCCGCGCCGGAGTCTCTAGCCATGTCTATCTCACCTCGCGGTGGGGAACGTGCTTGCGGCAGCGCGGGCAGTACTTGTTCAGCTCGAGCCTGTTCGGGTCGTTGCGCCGATTCTTGCTCGAGTTGTACGTCCGCTCTCTGCACTCGGTGCAACCGAGCGTTATGAGGATTCTGGCTTCCCCTCTGCGCGCCATTTTGCATACGCTCCCGCGTTTTCAGCGCCGGCGGCGCGAGCCGCGGGGGGAATGAACCCGCCCGGCCCGCGCCGACCGTCCGCCGCTTTTAGTCGACTATTTCGGTGATGACGCCGGAGCCGACCGTCCTGCCGCCCTCTCGGACGGCGAAGCGCAGCTGGTCGTCCAGCGCCACGGGGGTTATCAACTGAATGTCCATCTCGATGTTGTCGCCGGGCATGACCATTTCCACGCCGTCGGGCAACTGGATTTCGCCGGTCACGTCCGTCGTGCGGATGTAGAACTGCGGCTTGTAGCCGTTGAAGAACGGCGTGTGCCGCCCGCCCTCTTCCTTGCTCAGGACGTACACCTGCGCCTTGTACGCTTTGTGCGGCTTCATGCTGCCGGGCGCGGCGAGAACCTGCCCGCGTTCGATGGCGTCTCTGTCCACCCCGCGCAGAAGGACGCCGACGGCGTCTCCCGGCTCGCCTTCGTCGAGTATCTTGTGGAACATTTCCACGCCGGTGACGACGGTGGAAGTGGTTTCCTTGATGCCGACTATTTCTATCTGGTCGCCCATCTTCACGATGCCGCGCTCGACGCGCCCGGTGACGACCGTGCCGCGCCCCTTGATTCCGAAGACGTCCTCGATGGGCATGAGGAAGGCCTGGTCGCGCGGGCGCTCCGGGACGGGGATGTACTCGTCCACGGCGTCCATGAGTTCCCAGATGCCCTTCGCCCACTCGCCGTCGCGCGTGTCGTCCTCGCCTTCAAGGGCGTTGAGGGCGCTGACGCGGACGATGGGGATGTCGTCGCCGGGGAAGCCGTATTCGGAGAGCAGCTCGCGCATCTCCAGCTCGACCAGCTCCAGCAGCTCTTCGTCGTCCATGGCGTCGACCTTGTTGAGGGCGACGACGACGGCGGGGACTTCGACCTGGCGCGCGAGCAGGATGTGTTCGCGGGTCTGGGGCATGGGCCCGTCGGGGGCGCTGACGACGAGTATGGCGCCGTCCATCTGCGCCGCGCCGGTGATCATGTTCTTGATGTAGTCGGCGTGGCCCGGGCAGTCCACGTGGGCGTAGTGGCGGGTGTCCGTCTCGTACTCGACGTGCTGAATGGCGATGGTAACGCCGCGCTCGCGCTCTTCCGGCGCGTTGTCGATGGACTCGAACGGGCGGAAGTCCGCCAAGCCGTTGGAAGCCAAAACTTTGGTGATGGCCGCCGTGAGCGTCGTCTTGCCGTGGTCCACGTGACCGATGGTGCCCACGTTCACGTGGGGCTTGGTTCTCTCAAACCTCTGCTTGGCCATTGGTTTTATCTATCCTCCGCGTGATTTTGGAGCCCTCAGGCAGACTCGAACTGCCGACCTCGTTCTTACCAAGAACGCGCTCTGCCTCCTGAGCTATGAGGGCCCGGTCTTCTCAGGCGTAGCGCCGGAAATTTGCGATGTTTTTTGTGGTGGACGGGGAGGGATTCGAACCCCCGTAGCCCGTCAGGGCGCCAGATTTACAGTCTGGTGGTATTAACCGCTCACCCACCCGTCCGCTTGCAATATAAAAGTTTAGCATAATGGCTAGGCGCAATCAAATGCGTATCGGCGCGGAAAAGCGCCAAAGGCGATTTTCGCGGAGGACGCCCGCCGGCGCGCGGAGAGCCCCAGGGGGGATTCGAACCCGCCAACCTCCCGATTACAAGTCGGGTGCGCTGCCAATTGCGCCACTAGGGCAAGCCGCCGCCGCGAAAGCCGTCCGCGCCCATCATCTTTATATATGGTAGAGGACGGGGCGGCGGGCGGTCAACGGAGCTTCTGGGCGCAAAGCCGCGCTTACGCGCGATTCGTCAGAATCAGGATTTACGGGATTATAGGATTTTCAGGATTCCGCCGGCGCGCGTTTTCGACCGACATGCGCTTGCCCATATATTCGGATTGGCGAGATTTCCTGTTATGCGAAAAGCGCAAGGCGGGCGAAAGTAAATCCTGAAAATCCCCCAAATCCTATAAATCCTGATTCTGACAAAAGCGCGCGAAACTGCGCCTGTGGCGGCGCAGACACCCTCACCCTAGCCTCTCCCATCAAGGGAGAGGGGATTTGTTGATTGCTATTCGGGCTTGGTTTCCGGTATCTAGGTTGGTCGCGCCCCTCTGGATTCCCGCCTTCGCGGGAATGACGGCGGGCGGGATTTGGGGGTTAGTCCATCCCCCCAACCGCCGCCCGATACACATCCGACAGCGGCAGCCCCGTCTCCAGCGCGATTCGGCGGCAGTCCTCATACTCCGGGCTTGCGGATATGGTTTCGCCGTCCAGCGTTCCGACTTTGACGCCCACCGTTCCCCACGGCGTTCGCGCTTGGCGGATTTCGCGCCGCGCTTCGTGGCGGGTTATCGGACGCGCGCGGACTCCCAAAGAGCCGGTTTCGCGCATGATGATTTTCGCCGCCCGACGCTCGTCCGCCGCGTTGACGATTGCGCTTAGCATGGTCGCGGGGCGGTTTTTCTTCATCTGAATCGGCGTGAACCAGACGTCCCGCGCGCCCATTTCGAATAGGCGCTCGTGGACGTATCCCAGAATCTCGCCCGTCGCGTCGTCCAGATTCGTCTCAAGCAGCGCCAAGCCGCCTTGGGGCGCGGAGGATTCCGGCGTCTCGCCAATCCAGACGCCGAGCGCGTTGGGGTAGGCGTCCGGGTTTCGCGCGCCCAGACCGTAGCCGAGCGCGGACATTTCCATGCGCGGCTGGACGAACTCCGCCAGCTCGGTGATTATCGCCGCGCCGGTGGGGGTGACCATCTCGCCCGTTCGCGCCGCGTTGCCGGGGGCGGGAATCAGCGGCGCGTTCGCCATCGTGAACAGCGCCGAAGTCGCCGGCGACGGAACCGGCAGAACCCCGTGAGCGCTCCGAAACACCCCCGAACCCATCGGGAACGGCGACGAGTAAACGCGCTCGACGCCCAGCGCGTCCAAGCCGGCGACGCTTCCCACGACGTCCGCTAGCGTGTCGAGCGTCCCCAGCTCGTGCAGATGCAAATGTTCGGAATCGACTCCGTGAACCTGCGACTCCGCCCGCTCCATGCGTCGGAACACCGCGATGGAGCGCTCTTTCACGCGCGCCGGCAGGGCGGACGATTCGACAGTCTCGATGAAGTCCGCGAAGCTCCGCGTCCGCTCGGCGTCGGAGTCCAGCTCCACGCGGGCGAACGTCCCCTCAAGCCCGCCGCGCCGCGAGCGCTCGAAAGACAGCGAAACGCCCTTCGCGCCCATGCGGTCGAGGGCGTCGTTCAGCGCGTCGGGCGAAAGCCCGGCGTCCACTAGCGCGCCGAGAATCATATCCCCGCTCGCGCCGCCGATGCACTGGAAATACGCCGCCTTCAACTTGCGAACTCCGCCGCCGTTTCGCGCGCCCGCGCCCGTCTTGGGGACGCCAGCGCCGCGCCTATGGCGTCCCGCAGAGACGCCGCCTTCACTATCTCGATGCCTTCGGGCGCGCGGAAGTCGGCGGACGCCGGCGCGAGGAATCTGCGAAGCCCCAGCCTGCCCGCTTCGTTCGCGCGCCGCTCGATCTGCGCCGCCGAGCGCGTCTCGCCGCCCAATCCCACCTCGCCTATCGCCGCCGTCCCCGCCCTAATCGGCACGTCGCGGACGGACGAGACGATGGCGAGCGCCATCGCCAAATCCGCCGCCGGCTCCGATACGCGGACGCCGCCGGCGACGTTCACGATGACGTCCTGATTCGCCAGCGACAGCCCCGCTCGGCGTGTCAGCACGGCGCACACCAGCAGCAGGCGGTTGTAGTCCACCCCCGACGCCACGCGGCGCGGCGCGGGCAGCAGCGATGGGTTCGTCAGCGCCTGCATCTCCACCAGCAGCGGGCGCGTCCCCTCCATCGCGGGGACGACTATCGCGCCCACCGCGCCGTCCGCGCGCTCGGAGATGAGGCGCTCGGACGGGTCGGCGACGTCCGTCAGCCCGCGCTCGCTCATCTCGTAAATGCCCACTTCGTTCGTGGAGCCGAAACGGTTTTTGACCGAGCGCAACAGGCGGAAGGCGCTCACAGGGTCGCCTTCCAGATGCAGAACGACGTCGACGACATGCTCGAGGATGCGAGGTCCGGCTATGTCGCCGCCTTTGGTTACGTGTCCGGTCATGACCACGGAGCCGCCTGATGTTTTCGCCCAGCGTGTCAATTGGCGCGCGCACTCGCGGATTTGCGCCACGCTGCCGGCTTCGGACGAAACCGCGTCGTCCGCCAGCGTCTGAATGGAATCCACCACCGCCAGCGTCGGCGAGAGCGCGTCGAGCCGCGCCAGAACGTCCGACAGATTGGTAGCGGGGAGCAGATAGAGGTCGTCGGCGGCTATTCCCATGCGGTCGGCGCGGAGCTTGACTTGGGCGGCGGATTCTTCTCCGCTGACGTAGATGACCGCGCCATGCCGCGCCGCGTCCGCCGCCGCGCTCAGAAGCAGGGTGGATTTGCCGATTCCGGGGTCGCCGGCGACCAGCGAGACCGACCCGGCGACCATGCCGCCGCCGAGTACGCGGTTCAGCTCGGCGGAGCTGAACGCCATCCGCTCGCGCTCTTCGCCGGAGACGTCGCGCAGACGGACGGCTTCCGCCGGCGCGTCCCCCGCCCAAGTCCCGCCGCCGCCGCGCGCGGACGCCGAAGACGCCGCCGGGGCGCGGAACTCGGCGAGCGTGTTCCACTCGCCGCAAGCGCGGCACCGCCCCTCCCACCGCGCCGACTCCGCGCCGCAGGAATCGCACATGAAAACGGTTTTGGATTTTCTGGGCATGATGACGCCGCCTATCCGCCAAGCCTGAACAGTTTGCCGACCCAACCGGAAACGCCGCCTTCGACAAGCCGCGCTCCGAGAAACTCCTCTAGCTCGCGGCGGTTGAGAACCGTCCGGCTTCCCACGCTTATGTTTTCGTCAATCAGGGTGGACGGGACGTTCTCCCAATCGAACCCGCGCCGCCCGAAAGCGTCCGTCCGCTCCATGACGATTACTTTGTCGCCTTCGAGAATCCAACCCTCTTCGCGCTCACCCTCTTTTTTGATTCGCCGCGCGGGGCGCAAGAGATTTTCGAGCTGGGTTTTCACTCGGTCATGCCGCTTGTCGGCGTATTCGTTCCAAGTCGCCGGCGCGCTCCACTTCGGCGGCTCGCCTTCGGTTTTGGCGTCTATCATCCCGCTCAGGATGGTCGAAGAAAACTCCAGCCAGTCGCCGACCAGCGGGTTTCCGCTTTCCCTTAGAAGGGCAAGCTCGTCTATGGCGCGCGACAGATATTCCCGATAGAAGTTGTCGCTGAGCGAACGGCGGACGCGCTGGATTTCCATGTGGAGCTCGTGGCGGCGGTCTTCTTTGTAGGAAGGAAGCGCCGTCGTCGTATAGACCATCAGACTGCGCTTGACCAGTTCATCAGGAAATGCGTTCAGTTCCTGATTCATCGAGAGCGCGAAGCAGGGATACTCCGTCGCAGGCGGCGGGTTTTCGTCTTTTATGATTTCGCTTCCGTGATTCCGTATCGCGGCTTTTCCGATGTCGTCGAAAATGGCGGGAAACCGCTTGAACGCGCTCTGAATTCCGCGCAACTTGCTTTTGGTGAAGTCCCGCTTGTCTATGTTGTACGGCTTGCCGAACATGGACGTGACGAGCGTGTCTATGAGGCTGGATTTGCCGCAGGACGGCTTGCCGTAAACGATGGCGAACGACGGATACCGAAAGATGTCCCCGCTGTGTCCCGCCATGTTTCGCATGTCGCACATGAACGGCGAGAAGTATAGCCACGACCAGAGGATGAAGTAGTCGCGCTGCAGGCGCTCGACCCCAAGCCCGCCCTCGAAAGCGTCTTCGTAGTTGCCGAAGTAATCCACTAGCGAGCGGGCGTCTTCACGCGCTTTCGCCTCATCGAACGACAAGGAATAAGGCTTATCGAGCAAAAGCGCGTTCTTCGCGCCTATGTCTATGGAAAACCGGCGGTGGTCGGCTTCTTCCTCGGAGCGAACTTCTTTGATGCGGACGCTTTCTCTGGCGATTTTCCTGAGAGCGTCCGGCGTCACGCGCTGAACGCCCTCTCGAAACGGCGGGAGGATGGGGTTTATAGATGGCGGGATGATGTCCACTTTCACCTTCTCTATGCGTTCCGCCTGCGTCGGGACGTTTACGTTGAGAACAGGGCGTCCGTTTGGCGAGTCGCCGCCCGAAATGCCGTCTATCACGAGTGTGGAGTGGTTCGTCGGGTTAAGGACCGGGATTTCATGCAGTTTGATTTCGGCGGTTTCCACGCGCTCCGGAGGCAACTCGATTTGGTCGGAAGCGTTGTCGCGCACTTCTCTATACTGGTTGGAGTAGTGCGCCCACGCATCGGGGTCGCAGTCGAACTTGACCAGCGTCTCGGACTGCTTGCCTCCGAACGCGGTTTCCGAAAGATTCGCCGAGCCGATTATCGCCCGCGTATCGCCGCTTTCTCGGTTTTCGAGCAGATACAGTTTGGAGTGGGCTATCCGCTTTCTGAGAACGCGAAAAGACGCCTGCCCGCTCCTGACCCGTTCAAGTATGAAGGCGTGCCTTGGGTCGGCGAGGTTCTTTATGGCGGCGCGCGTGTCGCCGACGGCGACTTTCTGGAAGGCGAGTATGTCCTTCAGGCTGTTGAGCGTGGTTTCGCATCCGAAGACGCACTCGAAAGTCTCGAATTCGTGCTTGTCAAGCAACCTGACTATCGCGCCGATTCCGGCGGAGTACGTGAGTATCCGAATGGAATCGTAGCCGTCGAAGAGCGACCACGCGAATTTCGTTTCGCGCTGGAACGACGCGTCGACGACCCGCAACCCGGTTTTGTCGTCCAGGTCGAACTCCGCGTTGTTTCCGAATTCCAATTGCGGAACGGTCATCTCGTTTGCGCTCCCATAGATTCTTTCGTCGCCGCGCCCGGATTGTTTCGCCGGTTAGCCCGTCCGAACGCGCCGTTGCGATTATAGAAAATATCCCCCCAAACGAAAAGCCCGCCGGCGGGCGCGCGGCGGGCTTTCGCATCGGTTGCGCGGACGCTCGCCTACGTCGTAGCCGCCGCGACTTCCGCTTCCGGCTCGGCGATTTCCGTTTCGGACTCGTCGTCGCCGCCGTCTATCAGGTCGGCGAAGGGCGATTCGGAGCGGACTACGACTTCGCCTTCTTCGTCCATATCCACGATGGCGGTGTCGGCGGGTCCGAGGTCGCCGCGCAGGATGGCGTCGGAGAGTTTGTCCTCCACGTGGTCTTGGATGACCCGGCGGAGCGGGCGGGCGCCGAAGATCGGGTCGTAGCCCTTGTCGACCATCCAGTCCTTCGCCGCGTCCGTCACCTTCAGATCGATCCCCTTTTCGATGAGGTTGGACGTGACGTCCTTCAGCTCGATGGGGATGATGCGGTGCATATGCTCGCGGCTGAGCGGGTGGAACACCACGCTGCCGTCTATGCGGTTGAGGAATTCGGGGCGGAAGAAGCGCTTGACCTCGTCGAGGACGTTCGTCTTCATGCGCTGGTAGGCTTGGTCGTCCGTCTGCCCCTGCCCGGAGCGGGCGGCGAAGCCGATGGAGCGGTCTTGGCGTATCAGGTCGGAGCCGATGTTGGACGTCATCACCACTATCGTGTTGCGGAAGTCCACTTTGCGCCCCTTCGAGTCGGTCAAGTGGCCGTCGTCGAATATCTGGAGCAGGATGTTGAACACTTCGGGGTGCGCCTTCTCGATCTCGTCGAGCAGGATGACGCTGTAGGACTTGCGCCTGACCGCTTCGGTGAGCTGTCCGCCGTCGTCGTAGCCGATGTAGCCCGGCGGCGCTCCCACCAGCCGCGCCACCGAGTGGCGCTCCATGAACTCGGACATGTCGATGCGTATCAGGGCGTCCTCCGAGCCGAACAGGAACTCCGCCAGCTTGCGGACCAGCAGGGTTTTGCCCACGCCGGTGGGGCCGAGGAACATGAAGATGCCCGTGGGGCGGCGCGGGTTCTTCAGCCCGGAGCGCGCGCGGCGGACGGCTTTGGAGACCATGGTTATCGGCTCTTCCTGCCCGATTACCTTTTCGTGCAGGGATTCTTCCATGTTGATGAGGCGCTCGGTTTCGGTGGCCGCCAGCCGCGTCACGGGGATGGACGTCCACATGCTGACGACTTCGGCGATGTCCTCTTCGGTCACCTGCGGCTTGTCTTGCGCCCGCTCGTCCTTCCAGTTCTTTTCGAGCTCTTCCAGCTTTGACGCCATGCTCGCTTCGCGGTCGCGCAGTTCCGCCGCGAATTCGTAATCGCGCTCGGCTATGGCTTCGTCTTTCTCTTTGCGGACGCTGTCGAGCATCCGCGCCAGCTCTTTCACCGACACCGGGGCGGCGCTGGAGTTGATGCGGACGCGGGACGCCGCTTCGTCTATCAGGTCTATCGCCTTGTCGGGCAGGAAGCGGTCGGCGATGTAGCGCGAGGCGAGCGTCGCCGCCTGCTGAATCGCCTCGTCCGTTATGTCCAGGTCGTGATGCTCTTCGTACTGCTTCTTGACGCCTCTGAGAATTTCGACCGTCTCTTCGGCGCTCGGCTCGTCCACGCGCACCGGTTGGAAGCGGCGCTCCAGGGCCGGGTCGCGCTCGACGTATTTGCGGTAGTCGTCAAGCGTGGTCGCGCCTATCGTCTGCAGGTCGCCTCTGGCGAGGGACGGCTTGAGGATGTTGGCGGCGTCCACGGCGCCCTCGGCGGAGCCGGCGCCTATCATCGTGTGGACTTCGTCTATGAACAGCACGCAGTTGGAGTCTTTGATTTCCGCCACGACTCTCTTGAGCCGCTCTTCGAACTCGCCGCGATACTTCGTGCCGGCTATCAGCGCTCCCATGTCGAGCGTCAGCAGACGCTTGTCGGTGAGCGTGGTGGGGACTTCGTTGTCGACGATGCGCTTGGCGAGCCCTTCGACGATGGCTGTCTTGCCCACGCCCGGCTCGCCCACCAGCACGGGGTTGTTCTTTCGGCGGCGGCTGAGTATCTGGGTGACGCGCTGGATTTCTTTGTCGCGCCCCACAGTCGGGTCGAGCTCGCCGTCGCGCGCCAGTTTGGTGAGGTCGATGCCGAAATTGTCCAGCGTGGGCGTCTTGGAGCGCGTCCGTCCGCCGCGTTCGGAGCGCTGTCCGCCTTGGCTCAGCAACTGGCTGGTTTCGGAGCGCACTTTGTCAAGCGTCACCCCGAGGCTTTCGAGAACGCCCGCCGGCACGCCTTCGCCTTCGCGCATCAGCCCGATGAGCAGATGCTCGGTGCCGATGTAGGTGTGGTTGAGCCGCCGCGCTTCGTCCACGGCGAGCTCGATGACCTTTTTGGCTCTTGGGGTCAGCCCGATGTCGCCGGTGGCGGCGCGCTCGCCTCTGCCGATGATGAACTCGACGGCGGAGCGCACTTTCGGCAGCTCCACGTCGAGATTGCCCAGCACTTTGGCGGCTACCCCGTCCGTTTCGCGGACAAGGCCGAGCAGGATGTGCTCCGTGCCGATGTAGGTGTGGTTGAAGCGCTGCGCCTCTTCTTGGGCGAGAGAGAGCACTCTGCGCGCCTTCTCGGAGAATTTCTCGAACCGACTAGCCATTGGAAGTCTCTCCTGTGGGTCGCAAAGTTGGGGGGAGCGGAAGTTCGGCGGGAGCGTTTAGAAGTAGCCCGCCGCCGCCTGTTTCAGGCTAAGCCCCAGCCTTCTGCGCTCCGGCTCAATGCGCAGAATCTTGACTTCCACCTGGTCGCCCTCTCTGACCACCTCGCGCGGGTGGTTTATCATCCTGGGCGAGAGTTCCGAGATGTGGATTAGCCCCTCTATGGAGTCTTCGACCCGCGCGAACGCGCCGAAGTTCGTCAGTTTCGTGACCGTCGCCGGCACCACGTCGCCGATGTTGTGGCGCTCGTGGATGGTTTCCCACGGCTCCGGCTGGAGGCGCCGCAGGCTCAGGGCTATCTTCTTGCTCTCGGCGTCCACGCGCAGAACGTACACGTCCAGCTCCTGCCCGACGCGCACCACTTCCTCCGGCGTGTTCACCATGCTCCAGGACAGTTCGGAGATGTGGATCAACCCGTCCGCGCCGCCGATGTCCACGAAGGCGCCGAAGCTGCTGATGCCGGTCACGGTGCCTTTCTTGATCTGTCCCTCTTCGAGGTCTTCGATCAGTTTGGCTTTGAGCGCTTCGCGCGACTCTTTGACCGCTTCGCGTTCGGAGAATATGGCGCGGTTGCGCTGGCGGTTGACTTCCAGCACTTTCATGGTCAGCTCTTTGCCGCGCTCTTCGTTCTGGGCGGCTTGGAGCGAGCGGCGCTCGTCGTCCGACAGACGCTGCTGCTCGCTGTCCTGATACAGCCGGAAGCGCTCTCTGGGAACGGAGACCAGCTGCGACATGGGGACGAACCCCTGCACGCCTTCGACTTCCACGATGGAGCCGCCCCGGTTGAAGCCGGCGATGACGCCGACGATGGTTTCGCCGGAGCCGTGCGCCTTCTCGAGGAATATCCACCCCTGTTCGCCGACCGCCTTGTCGACGGAGAGCAGGGCGGGGTTTTCGCCCGATTCCGGGCGCATGACCATCGCGGTGATGACGCTTCCCACGAGGGCGTCCACGCTTTCGGCGTTCATCGTTTTCATTTCGTTCGGCGGGACGAGGGCTTCGGATTTCTGTCCGATGTCCACGAGCAAGCCGTTCGAGGCGTCCGCGCTCAGCACTTCGCCTTCGACGATTTCGTTCCGGCGGACGCTTCTGATTTCGCTTTCTTCAAGCAGCTGCCCCATGTCCTCGACGGCGGGCGCCTGCTCTCGCTCTAGTTCTAGTTCAGTAGTCATTGTTTCAACTTTCCGGTGTTGGGATAGGGCGGATTCATTATATGGCGCGGAGTTCGGCAGGTAAAGCCTAATTCCGCCCCGCCGCGCGCCCGATTCGGGCGGCGATGCCGGCGGGAAGAGTGGTTCTTGAAGGCTCCGCGCCGACCATCCCTTGGGATTTTTGGATTGGGCTGATTGCAACACGCGGAAAGTGGCATGGAAACCCCGGTTGCGCGCGTTTCGGCGTCCCCCGCCGCGCCAAAGCGACCGCCGGCGCGGACGCGCCCCGCCAGACCCTACATGCGGGAACGGCGGCGCTGCGCCCGCGAAACACCCCTGGCAGTGACCTATTTTCCCACACCCTTGCAAGTGCAGTATCGTCGGCGCTGAAGCGTTTCACTTCCGTGTTCGGGATGGGAACGGGTGGGTCCGCCTCGCTCAAACCACCAAGAGATTTCAACGATTAGTATAGCCAGCGGATTAGCCAATGTCAAATTTCCCGAAATTTCCCCTTGACAAGCCTCCAACCATGTTCTAAACTGTTCTTACGAACAAGAGTTTTGGATTTTGGTGACGCCCATGACAACCCAAATCGCCGATTTCGCCAACCCGCAGATGCCCATGCCGGGGTTCGCGCGCCGAAGGGAAGCCAGCGTCAGGCTGGGGCCCCTCAACGCGCGTCCGGGGCAGGTCGTCCAGTACTGCGGCAGAATCCGAGGCGGTCCGAAGTTCGGACTGCATGGGCGCGTGATGGAAGCGCGCCCGCGACAAGCCGTCGTGGACATGGGGACGAACGGGACGTGGCACATACCTTACTACATGCTCGCCGTTCCGCCGCAAGCCGCCTAAAGGCCCGCCCGGCGGCGGAGCGCGGGCTAACGAAATTTCAACCGAAAGAAAGCGGGAGCGTCAAACATGTTCTTTCCGTGGCGAAAACGCGCGCCGTCCGCGCCCAAACGGACGTCGACGGTGGATATCCGGGTCGTGGGCGTGGGCGGCGGAGGCGGCAACGCCATCCGCCGAATGACGCGCGCGAAACTCGAAGGCGTCCGCTATCTCGCGCTCAACACCGACATTCAGGCGCTCGCGCAGTTCCGGGAAATCCCGTCGTTCGCCATAGGCCCGGAGGCGACGGGCGGCATGGGGTCGGGCGGACGCCCCGAAATCGGGCGCAAGGCGATGCGCGAAAGCCAGGCGCAGGTCGCGCGCCTGATGGACGGCGCGGACATGGTTTTCATCGCGGCGGGCATGGGCGGCGGCACCGGCACCGGCGCGGCGGCGCTGGTCGCGGACATCGCCCGCAAACGCGGCGCGCTGGTCGTCGGCGTCGCCACCCTGCCGTTCGGGTTCGAAGGGCCCGCCCGGCGCGAGAACGCCGAGCTCGGATTGCGGCAGCTGCGACAGAAAGCCGACACCCTCATAACCGTCGAAAACGACCGCCTGCTCGCCGCCCTAGACGGAAAAGTCGAGCTGGAGCGCGCCTTCCGCCTGGCGGACGAAGCTCTGCGGCAAGGCGTTCAGGGCATCTCCGACATAGTGACCGTCAACGGCATGATCAACGTGGACTTCGCGGACGTCAAAGCGGTCATGGAAGGCGGCGGGCCGGCGTTCATGGCGGTCGGCGAAGGGCGCGGACGAAACGCGGCGACAGACGCCGCCAAGTCCGCCCTCGCCAACCCGCTCTTCGACGCCCCGCTGGAAGGCGCGTCCGGCGTTCTGTTCAACGTGACGGGCGGCCCCGACTTGGCGCTTGGGCAAGTTCACGAAGTGTCCGAAGTAATCCGCCGCGCCGCGAACCCCGACGCCAACGTCATATTCGGCGTAGTCCAAGACAAGCGCATGAAAAAGAGCGTGAGCGTCACCCTGATAGCCACCGGCATAGACCGCCAACGCCGTCCGCGTCCGGCGGACGAGCCGGAGCGCCTAGCGGAGATAGGCCCCCTGCCGTCCGCCCATCCGCAACCCGCCGCCCCCGCGATGAGCCGCGCGTCGGTGAACGGGCATAGCCAGAAGGAAATGGCGCTGAGTTGAGACAAAATCAGCGCCGCGCACGAATTCTCGCAATCCAAAACAGCGTAAAAAGAGCGAAAGATGAGAGTAGCTTACGAACACAGCCTGAACGCGGATGGCATGCTTATCCATATCGCGGACGCCGAGCGGGGCGGGCAATACACTTGCGCCGGATGCGGTAAGCAAATGGTCGCGGTCTTGGGAGGCAAGCGCTCGCCCCACTTCCGCCACTACGCGGCGGGGGACAGCGCGAACTGCTCGCCGATGCTAGTGAGTTACCGGATGCCGAAACTGGCGATGATCGCCGACTGGCGGGCGGCGAAAGCGGACGGGCGCGAATATCCGATTGCGACGCCGTGCGAGAATTGCCAGACGGATGTGCGTTTGCTGGACGCGACAGACTTTGACCATGCGGACGAAGAGCGCGAGCTAGTTGAGGGAACGCAATCCTATGCCGCCTTCTGGGGCGACATCCTCGCGAATTACAATTACGGATTGGTGCGGCCTGATGTCGTTTTTTGGCGCGCGCGAGCGCGGATGGGGATTAAGATTGGAGGGTGGTGGCCTACGCGCCGGGGAAGGGCGCTGTATAGAAAAGCCGGAATTGAGTTTTACATCGTCGAAAGCCGGCGCAAAGACCGCATGAGAGTGAATACCTATGATGGGCGCACCTGCGAACCCTGCAGAAAGAAAGCGGAATTGATAGTGCGTCGCCTGCAAGAAGAAGAGCAGCGGGCGAGAGAGCGCGGCGAGCCGCTTGACGGCGATGGGATGGCTATTAGCGGATGGGATGTATTCCACTCCTGGGTCGCGCGGTCGCTGTGGGAGATGGGAGTCTCCCAAGACAACCTGTTCTTTCGGCGGCTGGCGAGCAAGATCGAGGCGTCTGAGATAAAGCGCGTGAGATACGCCGCCCGGAAGCACAAGCAGGCGGTCGGCGACGCGCAAGGCTGGATATGCCCCTACTGCGGTCGGGACGTCAGCGGACGGAACGGCGCGATTGACCACAAAATCCCCGTGTCGCGCGGCGGGACGTCGGAGCTGGACAACCTCGCCGTACTCTGCCGAAGTTGCAACACGTCCAAACACGACCTGACGCCGGAAGAGTATCTCGCCTTCAAAAACAGGCGCGTTGCTAAGGAAGACCGCCAGGCTGCCGGCGATTCGCAAGACTGGCTATGCCTCTACTGCAGTCGGGACGTCGGCGGACGGCGCGGCGTGGTTATCCGCAAGTTTCCGGTATCGTGGGAGGAGTCGGAGGTGGGCAACCTAGCCATACTCTGCCGAAGTTGCAAGCGGACTCATGGAAAGTCATGACGACAGGGCAACGGCCTTCCGGCTTCCCGCTTTCGCGGGAATGACGGGGCGGAAAGTTGGGAATGATGGGGAAATCGGGAATGTCGCGCGCTCCGCCGAATCATCCATCACCGGGTTCACCGTGAACCCGCCCCAATCCCCGCCGAATCTCACCCGAAAAAGCCCGCCGCGATGCGGTCGCCTATGGTCGCCGCCACCAGCTCCGGGCGCTGGAGCGGGACGTCGTGGACGCTGTCTTCCATCCAAACCGTCTCGCTCGCGGGCAGGAGCGATTCGGCGCGGGCTATGGATTCTTCCCGCCTGAAGCGGCGCGATTGCGGCGTATCCTCGTCTCCGCGCCGACGGGCGGGCATGAGAAGGACTGGGCATTGGACGCGCGGATACAGCTCGGACGGCTTATGGTCCCACAGCGCCTCGATGATTCTCAGATGGTTGGCGCGGCTTAGGCGGGACGCTATGGTTCCGTCCGCGAGCGTTCGGAAGTTCGCCATGACTATATCCGCGACGGCGGGGTTGGCGACCATCGATAGCCAGCGGGTTCGGACGCGCTCGCGGAAGGCGGTTTCGGATACGCCCGTCCAGACGGGCGGCGCCATCTCGCGCTTGGCGTCTTCCAAAGTCCAATCGCTCCGGCGCGAGATTTCGATTGTGCCGCCGTCCACGAAAACCAAGCCGCCCGTCTTGTCCGGATGCGCGACGGCGTACTCCAGCGCCACGTCGCCGCCCCAGGAATGTCCGACGATGACGGGGCGATTCGCGCCGACGGCGTCGGCGAATTCGTCCAGGTCCGCGACGACGCCGGCGAAGTCGTAGCCGCCGTCCGGCTTGAACGAGCGCCCGTGTCCGCGCTGGTCGAGCGCGAAAACGCGGAAGCGGCGGCTCAGAATCGGCGCGACGAAGTCCCAGATGCGGCAGTTGGACGCCAAGCCGTGAACGAGCATCACCGCCTGCCCGCCGCCGCCCCAGTCGCGATAATGAATCTCGCCGCCGCCGACTTTGGCGAAGGCTTCCGTTGGGCGGTCGCTCATCGTTCGCCGTCCTCTTCCGGGCGCCGCTGGCTGCGGAGGAATTCCTCCAGCTCGCGCACCATCTCATCCGGGTCGGGAATCTCCCCGTCGTCTTCTGGTCCGTGGGATTCGTCGTAGCGGCGCTCCAGCTTCTCTACATAGGCGCTTACTTTCGCCTGATTCGCCGTCGCTTTGGACACGTCCTCCACGAACGACTCTCCGGCGAGACGCAACTCGGTCAAGTCCACGCTGAACTCGATGAGGTTGTTGAGTTTGGCGAGCAGGGCGTGGCTGACGCGCGGATTCGGCGAGGTCTGGACGTAATGCGGGCTATGCCCCCAGATGCTGGCGTGTTCCAATCCGAGCCGGTTGCAGGCGTCGGTGAAGGCGGTGTGGATGCCGGTTGGTCCCTGATAACCGGAGTTTTGGATTCCGAGCCATTTCACTTTGTCGGTGAGCGCGCCGGAGCTCGCGCGCCCGGTGACGCGCGGCTCGCGGGTGTGCGGAACGGCGTCCAGCAACGCGCCCAGCGAGACGACCATCTCCACGCCGCTCCGCGCCGCCACGTCCGCCACTATGTTCGAGTATGTCCGCCAGCGCAGATTGGGCTCCGTGCCTATGAAAAGCAACAGATTCGCGCTCTCGTCGCTTTCGTGCACGTAGCGGTAGAAGTCGTTTCTGGGCCAGCGTATCGCGCGCCGCCCGCGGCGGTCGACCCGCGTGTGCGGGCGCGCCACAGTGAAGTCGTAAAACTCCTCCGGGTCTATTTCGGCGAACTTCCGCGCCGGCAGTTTTCGCGCCAGATAGCGAACCGCCCTAGTCGCCGCCTCCGCCGCGTCGGGCCAGCCGCCGAAGGCGACTATCATCGTCGGCAACTTGCGTTCGTCCGGTTCGCGCTCTATCAGTCCATCCATAACGTATCGAACATCCTGCTCCCGCCTGCGGCTTTCTCACAGTGTACCACGTTCGGCGGCGTTTGGGCGCTCCCCGCTCCGGTCTTGGATTCCCCGAAAAGCGCCCGCGCGAAACGCGAAGCCGCGAGAAAGAACATTTGCGCTTTGCGTAAACCATTCTATCACGATTCGCCGCCCGCCGCAAACGCCGGGGCGGCGGAAGCGCGACCCGCATAAGCCGAATCCGTCGGGGCGGGCGCGGCTTTTCAAGATTCCGCGCCGCCGTCACCCCCAGCGCTCCAGCGCGGTCGCCGGCGCCAGAACCGATACGCCGTAGAAGAGCGCGGACAGCGACAGGGCGAGCGCGAGCGCGCCGTATTTGGCGAGCGCCTCCGAGCGCGATCTGTTCAGCTCGTTCACCGCCCACGCGCCCGCGCCGAACAGCGCCCCCGCCGTCATCCCCGTGAAAAGCCCCAGCACGCCGTGCGAGAGCGCGAACCCCGGCGCCCGGAACAGCGCGCCGAGCGCGTAGGCGGGGATTTCCAAAGGCGCCCGCGCGCCGTAGTAGGCGTCTATGAACACCTGGCTCATCGGGATGAACGCGCCGGTAATCACCGGCGAGAGGATTCCGAATAGGAACCCGACGCCGAACAGCCACTTGAGCAGACGCAGGATGAGCGAGTCTTCCAACGCGCCCGCGAGCCAGCGCGCGAACATCGCGCCCAGAAATCCGCAGGCGAAAAACGCCCAGACGGAGAAGATGGCGGTGGCGGGCGGCGCCATGTGCTGGGGGACTTGCGGGTAGGGCGTCCGCGAGATGAGGTTGACGATGACGGCGCCCGCGCCCAGCGCGCCGCCGTAGATGGCGAGGCAAAGCACAAGCCGCGCCCGCTCCGCCGGCGAAACCTCGCGCGGGGCGGACGGGGGGAGTTTGCGGAGCGTGGTCGGGGAGCGCAATGGGCGGGCTTGGCGGTTGGCGGCTGTTGGTTGGCGGGTGTTATATAAGGATAGCATATCGCCCGCTGGGATTCGGGGGATAGCGGGAATCTAGCGCGAATCGCGGTCAACAAAGCCCTTATCTCTTTATCCGCCGCGTCTCTCGCAACGCAACGCGGTTGCGCCTTCGGGCGATTTGGAGTAAACTCAAAGCCATCTATCGTTTTCAGACCTTCCGACGGACGGCGGCTTTCGTTTCGCTGTCCCCGTTTCGTTGAAGGCGCTTGCCGCCATAAGGATGGCTAACGACATGGAAGAGGCGACGTTTCTGGGGATAGCGGCATCCCAAATCCCCCTAATGGGGCTGGGGGTGACAATCCTGGCGGTTCTCATCGCCATATTCGCGGTGATGGTGTCCATGATGCTCGCGCTCAGGTCTGAGATGAACGCGCTCAGATCCGAGTCCCGCGCGGACTTTCGCGCGCTCAATGAGCGCTTCGACGCTCTAAGCGCCGAAGTCGTCGCGCTGAGAATCGAAGTTGTCCAAATAAAGGGCAGGGTCGAGAATATCGAAGCAAGGGTCGCGAACATCGAGACCAAGGTCGAGAATATCGAGGCAAGAATCGGAAACGTCGAGCGCTCGGACGCCCGCTCCAACGATTAGCATTCCCCCTTATTTCGCGGGAATGGCGGCGGGCGGAAATCGGTAGCGGCGCGATATGCAGTCCGCCGCGCCGTTTCTACTACCCCGCCAACTCTATCACCCCGTCCAGCGCCAGCTCGTCGGCGCGGTGGCAGCTGGCGAAGTGGTTGGGGGCTATCTCGCGCAGCTCCGGCGTCTCAGTTCGGCATATGTCCGTCGCGTATTGGCATCTGGGGTTGAAGTAGCATCCTTGCGGCGGGTTCGCCGGGTTCGCCACTTCGCCCTGCAGGGGGACGCGCTCGCGGCGGGCGCGGGGGTCGGGTTCGGGGACGGACGACAGCAGCGCCTCCGTGTACGGGTGGCGCGGCGTTGCGAAGAGCGAATCGGCGGGCGCCATCTCGACCATCTTCCCTACGTACATCACCGCGATTCGGTCGCTTATGTGCTTGACCACGCTCAGGTCGTGCGCCACGAACAGATAGGTCAGCCCCAGCTCGCGCTGCAAATCCATCATCAGGTTCAGCACTTGGGCTTGGACGGATACGTCGAGCGCGGACACCGGCTCGTCCGCCACTATCAGGCGGGGGTTGAGCGCGAGGGCGCGCGCTATGCCGATTCGCTGGCGCTGCCCCCCGCTGAAGGCGTGGGGGAATCGCCGCATGAACTCCGGGCGCAACCCCACTAGGCGCAACAGCTCCGCGACGCGGTCTTCGCGGTCGGCGCGCGGGTAGCCGCTTATCACCAGCGGCTCGCCCACTATGTCCAGCAACGTCATGCGCGGGTTGAGCGACGAGAACGGGTCTTGGAAGATCATCTGCATCTCGTGGCGCAAGCCGCGCATCTGCGCCAGGGACGCGGCGGCGACGTCCGTCGTGGAGCCGTCGGCGGCGCGGAAGAGTATCTCGCCGCTCGTCGGGTCGACCGCCCGCAGGATGCAGCGCGCCGTGGTCGTCTTGCCGCAGCCGCTCTCGCCGACAAGCCCCAGCGTCTCGCCCTCGTCTATGTAGAAGCTCACGTCGTCCACCGCGCGGATTCTGCCGACTTCGCGCCGCAAAATCCCCCGCTGGATGGGGAAGTGCTTTCGCAGGTTGTTCACCTCCAAAAGCCGGTCGTCGCTTCCGTTATTTCCGTTTTGGGCGCGGTCGTCGTTCATCGCTCGGCTCCGTGGTGGAGAAAACAGCTGACTTCGTGGCTTGGTCCGATGGGCTGCAGGCGCGGCTCGTTCTCGTCGCAAGTCCCCGCCATGAACGCCGGGCAACGCGGGTTGAACGGGCAGCCGGACGGGCGCGCGTAGGGATGCGGCACGGAGCCGGTTATGGACGCCAGACGCTCGCCGCCGTCCGACTGCAGGCGCGGGATGGATTGCAAGAGCGCCTGCGTGTACGGGTGCTGCGGGTTGTGGAAAATGTCGTCCACCGGCGCGCTTTCTACTACCTGCCCCAAGTACATGACGACGACGTAATCCGCCATCTCCGCTATCACGCCCAGATCGTGGGTGATGAGCATTATCGCCATCTCCTGATCCTGCTGGAGGGCGCTCATCAGGTCGAGTATCTGCGCCTGCGTTGTGACGTCGAGCGCTGTGGTCGGCTCGTCGGCGATTAGGATGCGCGGGTTGCACGAGAGCGCCATGGCTATCATCGCGCGCTGGCGCAAGCCGCCGCTTAGTTGGAACGAATACTCGTTCATGCGCTGGTCGGGCAGGGGGATGCCCACGCGCCGGAGCAGCTCCGCGCCCATCTCGCGCGCCCGCGTCTTGTCGACGTCCTGATGCAGCATGATGGCTTCCATCAGCTGGTTGCCGATGGTGTGGACGGGGCTGAAGGAAGTCATCGGCTCTTGGAAGACGTAGGCGATTTCGCCGCCGCGGATGGAGCGCATCTCGGCGCTGTCGGCGTCGAACTCGGTGAGGTCGAGCGTCTCTTCGCCGCCGTCCCGCGCGCGCCGGCGGAAGATGATTTCGCCGTCCACAACCAGTCCGGGCTTGTCGAGTATGCCCAGAATGGAGCGCGCCGTGACGCTCTTGCCGCAGCCGCTTTCGCCGACGATGCCGAGCGTCTGCCCTTCGCGCAGGTCGAAGCTCGCGCCGTCCACCGCGATGACTGTGCCTTCGTCGAGCGGGAAATGCGTGCTGAGGTTGCGAACCGAAAGTAGCGGCTCGCCGCCGTTTTGCGTGGGTTGCTTCTGATTAGCCATAGGGGTCCGCCGCGTCTCTTAGACCGTCTCCGAGGAAGTTGAACGCCAGCACCGCCACAATCACCGGCACGGCGGGGATGAGCAGCCAAGGCGTGAGCGCCACCGCCTGGACTTGCTGCGCCGCCTGCAGAAGCACGCCCCAACTTATCGCCGGCGGGCGCAAGCCCAGACCGAGGAAGCTGAGCGACGTCTCCGCGATGATGATGGCGGGGAACGCCAGCGTAGTCGCCGCGATTATGTGGCTTAGGAACGACGGCGCCATGTGCCGGAAGATAATTCGCATCTGGTTCGCGCCGGCGAGCTCGGCGGCGGTGACGAAATCTTCCTCGCGCAACGACAGGAAGCGCCCGCGCACGACGCGCGCCACTTCCGTCCAGCCTATTATCGCTATGATTATCGTGATTGCGAAATAGACTCTCAGGATAGACCATTCCCTAGGCACGCTCGCGGCTATGCCCATCCAAAGCGGTATTGTGGGAATGGAGCGCAGAATTTCGATTACGCGCTGAATTACGATGTCCACCCAGCCGCCGTAGTAGCCGGATATGCCGCCGAGCAACACGCCCAGAATCAGCGTTATGGCGACGCTCGCCAATCCGATGGTCATGGAGATGCGCGTCGCCATGAGCAGGCGAGACCAGAGGTCGCGCCCCTGCAAGTCCGTCCCCAGAATGAATATCGTATCTTCCGCGCGCCCTTCGGACACGCCTATCAGGTGGCGGTCGGTGGGTATCAGCCCTAGGAACCTGTACTCGAACCCTCTGGCGAACAGCCTTAGGGGTATTTTGTTGTCGGGGTCAGTGACGTAAACGCGCTGGAACGTTTGGGGGTCGCGCTTGCCGGTTATGGCGAGTACGTGCGGGCTGAACCTCCACCCGTCGAAGAGGTGGATGCGCTGCGGCGGCATTAGCCCCCGCTGCGCCTCCGACTCCGTGGGGTCGGACGTCGCCAGGAACTCCGCGCCGGCGGAGACCAGGTAGAACAGGATAAGCACGACGCCGGCGATCATCGCCAACTTGTGGCGGCGCAGACGCCACCACATTAGCTGCCATTGCGAAGCCGCGTAAATGCGCTCCTCCGCGCGGTCCGCCCGCGCGGAGTCCGCAAGAGCGCCTTCTATGGTTGTTTCTCGCGCCATTTAAGTACTCTCCAATCGGATGCGCGGGTCCGTCCACGCCAGCAACAGGTCTGAGATGAAAGTCCCCACCACCGTCATCACGCCTATCAGCAGGATGATGGTTCCCGCCAGGAACATGTCTTGCGCTATCAGCGCCTTGAGCAGAAGCGGACCGACGGTCGGCAGGCTCATCACCACCGACACGATGATGCTGCCCGACACGATGAGGGGCAACAGGTAGCCGATAGTGCTGATTAGCGGATTCAGCGCCACGCGGAACGGATATTTCATCACAACGCGCCACTCGGACAGCCCCTTGGCGCGCGCCGTGATGACGTATGGCTTGCGAAGCTCGTCCAGCAGATTCGCCCTAAGCACTCTGATTAGCTGAGCCGTTCCCGCCACCGCCAGAATCAGCGAGGGCATCCAGAGGTGATTCATCAGGTCGATTATCTTGGCGAAACTGTACGGGGCGTCCACCATTTCAGGCGAAAACAGCCCGCCGACGCTCGCCCCGAACCACACGAACCCCGCGTACAGAACCACCAAGGCGAGCAGGAAATTCGGAATTCCAAGCCCCAAGAAACCTATAAACGTGAATGTGTAGTCCCCAACGGAATACTGCCGCACGGCGGAGTATATGCCGATTGGTATGGCGAGCACCCAAGTGAAAATTATTGAAGTGAAAGTGAGAGCCGCCGTCAGCGCGAGCCTGTCTCCGATGACTTCCAAAACAGGTTGCCGATACTCCATCGCGACGCCGAAGTTGCCCCTGAACGCCTGCTGCATCCACTTCACATACTGCACGGGGATGGGCGATTCCAAACCGTACTCGGCGCGTATGGCGATAGCTTCCTCTTCGGACACCACGTCGCCCTGCGTCTCGAGTTGCGCTATGTACGCGGTCACATAGTCGCCGGGCGGCAACTGTATTATCGCGAAGGTAATCAGCGATATGGCCCAGACTGTGATCAGGGCTAGAACGAGGCGGCGCGCGAGAAATGCCAGCACGCGAATTGCTCCTGCGATTCAATGGTTGCGATGGTTGAGCGAGTGGGGAAACGGGGCGCGCGCTCGTCATCGAACGCGCCCCCGCGTCCCCGATTGTCGGTTTGTCTTGCCGGTTTCGGTTGTGCGTCCGCTACTTCTCGATTTCGAGCTGCTGGCGCGCGGCGTTTTCCGCGCTCTTCCAGAAGAACGTCACCGGGCGGGAGATGCCGGGCGTTTTGCCGTCCGGGCTGTTGTAGTGGCGCGACGGGATGTTGCCCATGTCGGTCTTGACGATTCTCACGCCCATCGAGGCCGGACCGGGGCCGACTATGCCGATGTTGTTGACGTTGTCGACCGCCAGTTCCCAGACTTCCTTGCAGAGCGCGACGCGCTCATCCTTAGGCACGCCGAAGCCCCTGCGCCAGTTCTCCATTATCTTCTTCAGGTACGGCTGAGGCTCCATGCCGTCCTCGCCGTTGGACTGGAACCACAGCCCCAGCAACGTGCCGCCGGAGCTTCCCTGAGCGAACGGGAAGACGTGGCCCGGGAAGGTGAACAGATGCTCGCTGCCGTCGTTGTTCCAAGCGGCGAGCTGATGCTGATTCGCCCTGTATATCTGAGCCGCCAGGCTGCGCTCGACCTCTTTGACGTCCAGACCTACCCCGATGTCCTCCCACTGCCCCTTGATCGCTTCCATGATCTGGGTGTACTGAACGAACTGGCCGCCCAGCGTGGTGACTTCAATCGTCAGGGGTCCGTTGCCGTCTTTCCGCATGCGGATTCCGTTGGCGTTTTTGTCCGTGTATCCAAGCCCGTCCAGCAGCGCGTTGGCTTGGTCGGGGTCGAATGTGTGCCACTTGAGCTCGTATTCCTTGCCGGGGTAGCACTCGTTGGATTCCACCGGAGCGACGCTTCGGGGGGGCGCTATGCCGAGGAAGAACGTCTCGCTGATCTGGTCGCGGTCGACGCCCATGGAAAGCGCGCGCCGAAAGTCCACGTTCCGCAGAAGGCCGCCGACCTCCGGGTCGTCCTCGTAACTCTTGTTGATTTTCACCTGCATGTCGGAGCCGTAGTCGCCGGGGTCGAGGTAGAGCTTGTACTGCCCCGCTTCCTCGTTCTCCAAGAACACCGGCACCTTCTGGATGTCGACGTGGCGCGCCTGCATGTCGTATTCGCCCGCCACCGCTCGCAGGTTGTGAACCTCCAAGTTCTCGAACACGGTGAAGATCACCTTGTCTATGTAGGGCAACTGGTTGCCTTCCGTGTCCACCCAGATGCTGTACGGGTTGCGCTCCAGCACCCAAGTCGGCTCGGTTATGGGAATCACCGTCTTCCAGGGCGTGACTACGGGCAGCTCCGGGTTGATCGCCCAGTCGTTCTTCTGCTTGAACAGCGTCACCCAGTTGTCCAAGTCTTCGTCCGCCACCATCTGGTTCAGCTCATCCTCGCCGACGAAGTCCGGGTGAAACTGCTGCATGTAGTGCGCCGGGGCGAACATGCCGCGCGCGTTCAGCCCCTGATAGGCGTGTCCGCCCAGATGCGTCGACCCCGCGAGAACGTCTATGAACAGGTAGTACGGATCCGGGAAGGTTACTTTGACCGTGTAGTCGTCGACCTTCTCCAGCGTTCCCGCCCCGCTGTCCGTCTGGAAGTAAGACGATTTCACGGGTATCAGCTCTTCGTTGTTGTGCATGTATTCGTACCAGAAGACGAAGTCGTCCGCCGTGAACGGCTCGCCGTCCGACCACTTCATGCCCTCGCGAAGGTGCAGAGTGAATTCCATGCCGTCCGCGCCGGCTTCCCAATCCTTGACGATGTTCGGCCTCGGCGTCGCCCCCGTGTAGTCCCAATAGAGGACGTGGTCTGTGCCGGTGCAGCAGCGGTATCCGTTCCACTTGTCGGCGGGTCCGCTGAACCCTCTGCGCCAGACGCCGCCGTACTGCCCTATTTCGTGTACGGGTTCGATGACGAGCGGGTCTTCGCCGATTCTCTCCGCCACGGGGGGCAACTCGCCGGCGGCTACGAGGTCCGCGAACTGCGGAGCTTCGTTGAACGAGGTAGGCCACATGCTCTCGTCGTCTATGACTTTGGGTCCTTCAAGCGTCCCGATGAGCGCTGAGCCGATGGCGGGTTCCTCCGCCATCGCGGGCGCGGCGGGCGCGGTTGTGGGAGCCGGCATCGCAGGGGCCGTCGTCGGCGCGGGGGCCGGCTGGGACGGGGCCGCCGTCGGAGCGGCTTCTCCCTCCTGCGTCGCGCCGCCGCATGCCGCCGCGACGAACAGCGCCGTCACTAGCGCGAGCGGGAGCGCTATCCTCCCAAATCTCTTGAAACTCATCAGCCAACCTCCTTTAGTCAGTCGAACGTCTCGCGTCGCGCGCGCATCGTCTGAAATGCCCGCGCTCTCCGCGATTTCGGCAATACTATTCCTGAAATCGCGGTTTGTCAAGCGTTTGGGGCGAATTTGGGGAAATTCGTCCGTTCGCCTTTGTCGCGCGGGACTGCGCCTTACGGCGCAGGCACCCTCACCCTAGCCCTCTCCCATCAAGGGAGAGGGGATTTGTTGGTTGTTATTCGCGCTTGATTTCCGGTCGTTGGGTTGGTTGTCTTCTCTGGATTCCCGCCTTCGCGGAAATAACGGAGTAGAACAAAACCGAAATCCTCCCTAAAACCGCCCGCGCAGTCTGGGGTCTAGGACGTCCCGCAGGCCGTCGCCCACGAAGTTGAACGACAGCACCAGCAGGAATATGGCGATTCCCGGCGCGAACGATAGCCAGGGGGCGCTTCGCAGGTTCACGAACGCCAGGTTGAGCATGCTTCCCCAAGTCGCCGTCGGCGGCTCCACGCCCACGCCGATGAAGCTCAGCCCCGCCTCGCCGAGTATGGCGAAGCCCATGCCGAGAGTCGCCTGCACTATCACCGGCTGGATGGAGTTGGGCGTCATGTGGAACAGCAGCATCCGCCACGGGGGCGCGCCTATCATCCGCGCCGCCATGAAGTACTCGCGCTCTTTCACCGAAAGCGCCTGGCTGCGGACTAGCCGCGCTTGGGTCGTGAACAGGTTTATCCCCAGCGCCAGGCTCACAGTGAACACGCTGCCGCCCAGAACCAGCAGCAGCAGCATGGCGAACAGCAGCCCCGGAATGGCTATCATGGCGTCTATCATCCGCATGATGGCGTGGTCGACCCATCCGCCGGCGTAAGCCGCCACGATTCCCAGCGGCGCGCCGATGAGGATGGCGACTCCGACCGACAGCAAGCCGACGATGAGCGACACCCGCGCGCCGTATATCAGGCGCGACAGCTGGTCGCGCCCCACGTGGTCTAGCCCCAGCGGATGCTCCAGCGAGGGCGGCTGGAGGGAGTTTATCGGGTCTATCGCCAGCGGGTCGGCGGGGGCTATCCAAGGCGCGAAGACGCCCACGATGAGGATGATTCCGATATAGGTCATGCCGATGACCGACAGCCGGTGCTTGAGCAGCTGGCGGACGCCGTCGGACGCGAAGAAGCCCGCCGCGCGCCGCAACGCGCCGCGCCGCCGTTCGTCCGCCGCGGTTTCCGTTTGGTTCATCAGTCGTACCTTATCCTGGGGTCGAGATAGGCGTATGCTATGTCGGTCAGCAGGTTCGCCACCAGAATGGCGATTGCGGACATCATCACGATTGCCTGGATTACCGGATAGTCGGAGCGCTGCAGGGCGAACACCGCCAGGCGACCGACGCCGGGCCAGCTGAACATGGTCTCGATTATCACAGAGCCGCCGAGTATGTTGCCTAGCCGGATTCCGAGAATCGTCACCACCGGCAAGAGCGAGTTGCGGAGCGCGTGCAGCCAGATGACGCGGCGCTCGAACAAGCCTTTGGCGCGGGCGGTTCTTATGTAGTCCTCGCCCATCACTTCCAGCAGCGACGACCGCGTCTGCCGCATGATGGTCGCCGCGCCGTTCAGCCCCAGCGCCAGCGCGGGCAGCGCCATGTGCCTCAGCCCCTCCGCCGGGTTCTGCCAAACCAATTCCGATCCGAACACCGGCAGGATGCCGAGCGTCACCCCGAACAGCAGAATGAGCATCAGGGCGAACCAGAAATCCGGCATGGCGATGCCGAACATCGCGCCGGTTGTGGCGAACATGTCGGTGATGGAGTTGCGCTTCAGCGCGGCTACGACGCCCGCCGCCACGCCGAGCGCCAGCGAGACGATGAAGCCCGCCGCCGCCAGCTGAAGGGTGTGCGGCAACCGCGCGCCGAGCTCGGACGTCACCGGACGCTTGTTTTGGAACGACTGCCCCCAGTCGCCCGTGAGCATCCCGCCCAGCCAGCGCAGATACTGGATGGGCAGCGGACGGTCAAGCCCCAAATCGCGCATGATCGCCTCGCGCACTTCGGGCGTGAGCGCCTCGCCGTCCTCGCCCTGCATCGCGTAGATGGGGTCGTTGGGCAGCACGCGCATCAGCAGGAAAATCATCACGCTGATGATGAAGAGCACCGGAATCATTTGGAAGATTCGGGCGGCAATGTAGCGTTTCATGGCGTTTGGGGGTGGTGTCCAGTGGCTAGTTATTGGTTGCTTTTTATCCCCCCGTCATTCCCGCGAAAGCGGGAATCCAGAAGGTCGCGGACGCCAACGATGAATCGAAAAGCGCCGCGCGGCTGGTTTGCGGTTGTTGGTTATCGGTTGAGCGCGGTTTGTCAGAATCAGGATTTTCAGGATTTGGGGATTTGCAGGATTTCGATTCGCCCGACAAGCGCTTTCCCTGAGAAAACGCGCGTTGGGGAATCCTGAAAATCCTTTAATCCCGAAAATCCTGATTCTGACAAATGCGGGCGGCGGCGAACCTGCGCCTAGCGGCGCGGACACACCCTCATCCTAACCTTCTCCCATCAAGGGAGAAGGGATACGTCGGCTTCAGTTCAAGCCTGATTTCAAGTGGCGGTCTTGGTTGGTCTTTCTGGATTCCCGCCTTCGCGGGAATGACGGGCGGAGGGGGCGCGAAAGCGGCGAAAAGCGCCCAATTCGCGCCTAAATCCGCCAAACATACCCCTGCAAGCCCATCAAGGGCGAAGGGATTTGTTGATTGCGATTCAAGGTTGATTTCGGATGGCTATCTTGTCCCCGCTTTCGCGAGGATGACGTTGTTGGTGGACTCTGGATTCCCGCTTTCGCGGGAATGACGGGGGCGGCACGCGGAACGTCCAATCCGCGCTTGGCTAGCGTCGGCATGCCGGCGCGAGGCGGCAAGGCGGCGGACCGCCCCCGGCGAACCGGGGAAGCGCGAACCGCCGCCAATGGTTAGCCCCCTAGTTATCCTCCAGCCACACGTCGTGAATCTTCAGCGAGGCGTCGGACGGGTACTTGACCCACTTGGGGTCGGGGTATTCCGCCCATCTCACCGACGACTGCATGAAGTGGTAGGACGGGTTGGCGGAGGTGCGGACTCCGCCCAGCGCGTTCTCCATGTAGAGGCGCTGCGCCTGCTGGTAGAGGTAGTTCTGATCGGCGGGGTCGAACGTCTGCGCCGCCTTTCGCACTAGGCGGTCGATTTCGATCTGCGCTTCGCTGGTTCCCCAGCCGCCGTTGTTCCAGTAGCCGCCCATGCCGAGATAGGAGTTGAACGTCCCCGACGGATGCGGGCGCAGTCCGAAGCCCCTCAGCGAGAAGCTCGCCTCTTTGGTCACGAACGTCCGCTTGGCTTCGTCCCCGGAGCCGATGTCCATTTCGACCTCGAAGCCGACCGCGTCGTAGTACGCCTTGGAGATTTCGGCGCGGCGTATGTTGTTGGCGCTGGACGAGGTCGTAATGGTTATCGGGCGCGCCGGCAGGTCTATGCAGCCCTGCTCTTTCTGCTCCGCCGAACAGGTGAACGCCGCCATTTCGCTTATCGGAAGGGAGATTCCCATGTCGCTCGCGTACTCTTCCAGCAGCTCGCGGGCGCGCTCCGGGTTGTAGGCGTATGGGTATTCGTCCTCCGGCACCTGGAAGCTGGCGGCGTGGTTGGGCGGGACGAGCGAGCCGCGATAGACGAAGCCTTCCCCGCCGGTCATCGCCTGATTCCAGGCGTGGCGGTCCATCGCCATCTGCGCCGCTTGGCGGACGCGGATGTCGTCGAACGGCGCGCGGGCGGCGTTGAAGTGGTCCATGCGGGGGCCGGCGAAGCCTTTGAATTCCTGTATCCCCATCACGTCGCGGGACGCGGCTATGGCGTCCAGCGCCGAGTGGGCGATGCCGGCGGCGTGTATGTTGTCCGCCTGAAGCGCGGCGGCGCGGACCTGGTCGTCCGGTATCACCACCCAGCGCCAGCCGTCCAGATACGGCATGCCGTCGCGGTGGTAATCCTCGAACTTCACGTAGTCTATGTGGCTGCCGGACACCCATTCCTCGATCATGAACGGGCCGGTCGAGACCGTTCCGTCCGCTTCCAGGCCGTCCTTGCCGCGCTCTTCGAAGGCGGTCGGCGACACCGGCATGCCGGCGGTCATCCCCAAGTTGGTGATGATGGGCGCGAACACTTCGGAGGTGGTTATGGCGACGGTGAGGTTGTCCACCGCGTCCACTTGGCTAATCGCTTCGATGGCGGGGCGCGTCACCGCGCCGTTGTTCTTGTCCAGCACGAACTCGAGGCTGAACTTCACGGCGTCCGCCGTCACGTCCGTGCCGTCGTGGAACTTCACGCCGGACTTGAGGCTGAAGGTTATCGTCTTGCTGTCGTCGCTCATGGTGAACGATTCGGCGATGGATTTCTCCGGCACATGCTCGGAGTCGGGCCCGTATGCGGTGAGCGGGTCGCCGACGGTCATGCACCACGCCGCGCAGGCGCCGCCGCTGTAGGTGAGATGGAAGAGATGCTCGACGTTGGGGCCCATGCCGTAGAGCAGGGTGCCGCCGTATCTGTCCATGTCGCCGCCCATCATCGGGGCGGGGGCGGCTGGGACGGCCCGCGCGACGGCGGCTTCGACCGCTTCCTCGACTGCCGCCTCGACCGCCGCCTGAATGTCCTCCTCCGTGACGCCGGGCTGTTCAGCCATAGCCGCCTGCACCGCCGCCGCCACTTCGTCGGCGGACGCCCCCTGCTGCTGGGACGCCATCGCCTGCTCGATTGCGGCTGTCACGTCCGCCGCCGACGCGCCCGCCGGAGCCGCCGGCTCGCTACTCTGGCAAGCCGCCGCCAGCGCCAGCAGAAGCGCCGCCAAGACTGAAACCGCTGTCCAATTCGCAACTTTCGACATGGAAAATCCAATCCTTTCGCTGAGTTGATTATCGCGCCGCCGCGCCGTTTCGGTATCGGTTTCCGCGGCGGACGGGAATTTCAGGAAGAGTCAATCATATATCGCGGGCGTTGTCAACCGCGATTTTCAGAGAAGCGATTTGCGAAAGCCCCCTCGCCGGCGGCGTCTAACCGACGCCAAGAGCGAATCGCAGTCAACAAACCCCTTCTCCCATGATGGGATTGCAGGGGGCGCGTTTCGCTTTTCGCAGTTTCAGCGGACGCGCGCCTGTGTTGGAATCAGGATTGCGGGGCGGGCGGGATTTCGTTCGCCAAACTTGCGCTTGCCAGTCGAAAACGCGCGCCGGGAGAATTCTGAGAATCGTATAATCCCGCAAATCCTGATTCTGGCAATAAACACGCCCCTGCAAGGCTAGGCTGTGTTGACATTAGAGAGAAGAGTGAGCGAGGGCGGCGGGCAAACCCACGCGGGACTGCGCCTAGCGGCGCAGACACCCTCACCCTAGCCCTCTCCCATCAAGGGAGAGGGGATTCATCGCTCGCGATTCGGGCTTGTTTTCCATGAACATACCTTTGCAAGGGAGGGAATTGGAGATTTTGGCGCGAGAATCTTCCAAACTATCCTTATGTCAACACTGCCTAGGATGGGGATGATGGCGTCCCGCGCCCTTCGCAAATTTCTTCGCGGCGGATTCCACATTCCAAGGCGCGGCGCTCGCGGACGCTTCCCCGTGTTCGGGGCGTGGAGTCCGCTTGCGCCGCGCCTGTTTTCGCGTTGGTCGTTTCGCTCTATCCGCCGTTTTTGCCCGCGCTTACCGCCGCCGCGACCGATTGCGGGTTCATGGGCAGGCTTCGCATGCGGACGCCGGTGGCGTCGTGTATGGCGTTGGCGATTGCCGCCAGCGGGGGGGCGATGTTCGCCTCGCCCACGCCGCGCACGCCGAACGGGTGCCCCGGATTCTCCACTTCCACTATCACCGCGTCTATCATCGGCAGGTCTAGGCTGGTCGGCATGCGGTAGTCGAGCAGCGACGTGTTCATCATCGCGCCGTCCTCGCCCATGTAGTACTCTTCGTTGAGCGCCCAGCCGATGCCCTGCGCCGCGCCGCCCTGTATCTGCCCCTCGACATAGGACGGGTGGATGGCGAAGCCGGCGTCTTGGATGGCGGTGTAGCGCAGAATGTCCACCTTGCCGGTGTCCGCGTCCACTTCCACGTCCACGATGTTCGCGGCGTAGGAGCCGCCGGAGCCGCCGGGGTTCATGTTCGCGCGCCCGACCACGGGCCCGCCCGTTTCCTGAAGCCGCCCGGCTATGTCGCGGAAGCTGATTCGCAACTCGGTGTCGGACTTGTGGCGCAACCCGCCGTCCGCGTACTCGATGTCGTCCGGGTCGGCGTCCCACAGCAGGGAAGCGCGGACGATGAGCTGCTGGCGGATGTCCATCGCCGCCTCGTGCGCCGCCCAGCCGGACTTGAACGCCACGCCGGAGCCGCCGGTGACGGAAGTGTAGCCGATGGAGTCAGTGTCGCCGATGCTGGGGTTGACGTCCTCGACGGGGATTCCCAGAACTTCCGCGAACTGCTGGGCTATCGCCGTCCGCGAGCCGCCGATGTCGACGGAGCCTTCCACTAGGCTGACTCTGCCGTTGTCGAGAACGTTGGCGATGACGCAGGCGGGCCCGGTGTTGTTGCGGCAGAATCCCATGCTCCAGCCGCGCCCCCGCAGCTTGCCGTTTTCGCCGTTCGCCTTATCCAGCGGGTCGGACATGTGGGGATGCTCGCCCACCGCGCGCATGGTCTCTTCCGCGCCGATGCGCCCGTTCATCACGCCGTCCGCGCGCCGGTCGCCTTGGCGCGCGACATTCAGCAGGCGGAACTCCACCGAATCCATGCCCAGCGACTCGGCTATCTCGTCCATGAGCGTCTCGGCGCAGTACATTACGATGGGGGCGCCGGGGGCGCGGTACGCCTGCGTGCGAGGCTTGTTGGAGACCACGTCGTAGCCGTCTATCTGGACGTTTTCGATGAGATACGGCGAGAACACGGCGGACGCCGCGCCCGCCAGGGGAGCGCCGGGGAAGGCGCCGGCTTCCAGCGCCATCCAGCAGTGGGCGGCGGTGATGCGCCCTTCGTTGGTGACGCCCACTTTCAGTTTCACGAGGCTGCCGGAAGTAGGGCCCGTCGCCTGCAGAACCTCGGCGCGGTCCATGACCATCTTGACGGGATGCCCGCTCTTCTTCGACAGCAACGCCGCCACCGGCTCCAGATAGGGCGGTATCTTGCCGCCGAACCCGCCGCCTATCTCAAGGGGGACGACTTTCACCTGCGAGACCGGCAAGCCGAGAATCCGCGCCGTGTTGTCGCGGACGCCGAAATGCCCCTGGCTGGAGCACCATACCGTAAGCCGTCCGTCCGGCGACCACCAGGCGGTGGCGTTCTGCGGCTCGATGTAGCCCTGATGGACGGTCTTGGTTCGGTATTCGCGCTCGAAGACGCGGTCGGCTTGGGCGAATCCGGCTTCGGGGTCGCCGAACTTGTAAAGGTCTTGCGCCGCGACGTTGACGCCGCCGGGCAGGTCGGGGTTGTTCGCCCAAGAGTCGTGTATGGACGCGGCGTCCTCCGCCATGGCGTCCTCGACGTTGGTGTAGGCGGGCAGCTCTTCGTACTCGACGTCGATGAGCGCCAGCAGCTCCTCCGCCGCGTGGGGGTTGGAGGCGGCGACGGCGGCTATGGCGTGTCCCCGATACATAGCCTTGTCGCGCGCCAGAACGTTGTCGGCGGGCATCTGCCCCAGAACTGCGACGGGGCCGACGGGGTCGGACGGGGCGAAGTCCGCCGCCGTCACGACGGCGCGGCAGTCGGGGTGCGCCGCCGCCGCCGACATGTCCAGCTTCTTGATTCGGGCATGCGCGTATGGGGAGCGCAAGACCTTGCCGAAGAGCATCCCCGGCAGATTCAAGTCCGCCCCGTAAACGGCGCGTCCGGTCACTTTGTCCGCCCCGTCGTGCCGAACGGGGCGGGTTCCAACTACTTTGTACTCGCGAGTCGCGGTTGTCATGCAGGCGCCTCCATGGATGCGTGCGTCGCTGTCGAAATGCGAGCGCCGCCGCCGTTTCGCGGTCGGCGGATTCGCCAATGGCATGTTACCACTTTTCGAGGGGTAATGGATAAGGGGGCGAATCGCGCTTAGTCCGCTGCCCCAGCCGCCGCTACGCGCGCCACCTGTATGTCGTCCGCCCTCTCAAGCGCTTTGTCCATGTCGTAGGCGGCTTGGATCCTGTGCCAAGTCTCCGCGCCGCCGCCGAAGGCTTTGTCGAGACGAATCGCCATCTCCGGCGATATGCCGGCGCGCCCGTCGATGACGTCCGACAGATGCTTGACGCTTACGCCGAGCGCGTCCGCGCCCTTGTCGACGCTCAAGCCGAGCGGCTCTAGGCAGTCGAGTAGTATGGATTCGCCGGGATGGGGGAGTTTCATTCCTCTTTTCATCATTTTGCCGTTCCTTTCGCCATAATCCGCCGCCGCGCAGTCCGCTTGTACGCTGCCCGTCCTTTCAAGCGCCTTGTCCATGTCGTAGGCGGCTTGGACCTTGTGCCAAGTCTCCGAGTTGCCGCCGAACGCCTTGTCGAGGCGAATCGCCATCTCAGGCGATATGCCGGCGCGCCCGTAGATGACGTCCGACAGACTCTCTACGCTCACGCCGAGCGCGTCCGCGCCTTGGGCGACGCTCAATCCGAGCGGCTCTAGGCAGAAGTGCAGTATGGACGCGCCGGGGTGCGGCAGTTTCATTCCTCTTTTCATAATTTCGACGTCCTTCTCTGTTCAACCTGAGAAATCAAGGATTTGCAAGGGCATGCATCTTGTCAGAATCAGGATTTTCAGGATTAAAGGATTTTCAGGATTCGCCTGGCGCGCGTCTTTGCCAGATAGGCAGGCGCTCGTCCATATTCGGCTTGGCGGGATTTACGGTTACGGCGAAGAGCGAGGGGTCAACGATGCGAAATCCTATAAATCCTTTAATCCTGATTCTGACAAATGCGCGTGAACGACTGGATTCCCGCTTTCGCGGGAATGACGGGGGGGAATCGGGCATATTGTAGCCCAAAACTTATCAAGCATCAATCCTTATTTCGGCTGGAGCCGACAGCGCCAGCCGCGCCTCTTTGTGATATACTTCCCCCATGTCTTCCCCGCCCCTGCTGGAAGCCCGCGAGCTTCGCAAGAATTACCGCAATGTCGCCGCGCTGGACGGCGTCAGTTTCACGGTGGAGCGCGGGATTACCGGCTTGCTGGGACCCAACGGCGCGGGGAAAAGCACCGCCATCAAGCTGTTTCTGGGGTTGCTGGCTCCCACGAGCGGCGAGGCGCTGGTTTTGGGCGAGAGCGCGGGCGGGAATGTGGAGGTTCGCGCGCGGATGGGGTATATGCCGGAACACGATTGCCTGCCGTCCGGCGTGAGCGCGTCCGAATTCCTCACGCACATGGCGCAGATTAGCGGCTTGCCGCCGGACGCGGCGCGGTCGCGGGCGGCGGACACCCTGCGGCACGTCGCGCTCGACGAAGAGCGCTACCGTCCCATCGGCGAGTACTCCACCGGCATGATTCAGCGCGTCAAGCTGGCGCAGGCGCTGGTTCACGACCCGGCGGTGGTCTTTCTCGACGAGCCGACCGCCGGGCTAGACCCCGTCGGGCGCGATGAGATGCTGGCGCTGATACGGCGGGCGGGGCGCGAGTTCGGCGTCAGCGTCGTGCTTTCAACCCATCTCATGGGCGACGTGGAGACGACTTGCGACCGCATCATCGTTTTGGAAGGCGGGCGCGTTTCGGAATCGGGCGAAGTCGCCGGGTTCACGGCGGAGAGCGAAACCGTGTTCATCGACGTCGACGGCGGCGCGGACGACCTAATCGCGGCGCTGTCCGCGCGCGGATTGGCGGCGGCGATGGACGGCGGCTCCGTCGCCGTGCAGGGTGTGGGCGACGCCGAGTACGACCATATCCGCGACGCCCTAGTGGACGCCGGCGCTCGGTTGCGGCGTCTCGGTCCGCGGCGGCGGCGGCTCGCCGAGATTTTCAGGCGGGGGCGGGCGTGAACGGCGGCGGCGCGGGCGCGCGGGAAGGCGGCGGCGGGCGGGTGTTCGATCTCGGCTATCGCCGTTACGCGGGCGCGCGCGAGGGACGGGCGCGGGCGCGGCGGGCGCTGTTCGCCAACGGCGTCCGAACCTGCTTCGGACTGGGGCGCGGCGCGTGGCAGAAGGCGCTGATGATTCTGTTCTTCGGCGCGGCGATGGCGCCGGCGGCGTTTCTGATAATCGTCAACGGGCTTTTCTCGGACTTCGGCGGCGTCCCGGACATCATCGACCTGCCGGGCGCGGACGAGTACTATCGCAACGTCTCGCCCGTTCTGCTCGTCTTCGCCGCGATAATCGCGCCGGAGCTGCTTTGCCCCGACAGGCGCGACGGCGTGATTCATCTGTACTTCGCGCGCCCTCTCACCGCCGCCGATTACGTAATCGGGCGGTGGACGGCGTTCTTCGCGGTCAGCCTGGCGCTGATATACTCCGGCCAGGCGCTGCTTTTGGCGGGCTTGACGATGGCGGCGCCGGAGCCGCTGGAGTATCTGCGCGACAACTGGCTGGACTTCCCCCGCTCGCTGGGCGCTGGGGCGGCGGTCGCGGTCGTCACCACGACCATCCCGCTCGCCGTCGCCGCCTTCACGCCGCGCCGCGCTTACGCCTCCGTCGCCGTAATCGGCGCGTTTGTTTTCACCGGCATAGCCGCCGCCGTACTCGCCGAAAGCGTCGGGGCGTGGGCGACGCTGATAGACGCGGGCAGCGCGCAGGTCAGTGTGAACGACATAATTTTCGGAACTTACGACGATTCGCTAGACGGCAACCTGCCGACGGCGGCGGCGATTGGGTGGTACACCGTCGTCGCGGTCGTCCCCGCCGCGTTGCTGTGGAATCGCTATCGGAGGATTGCCGAATGAACGCGAACGGCGGACAATCCGCGCGGGACTGCGCCTTGCGGCGCAAACACCCTCACCCTAGCCCTCTCCCATCAAGGGAGAGGGGATACGTCGGCTTCAGTTCAAGCATGATTTCGGTGAACATACCCCTGCGGAGGATTGCGGAATGAACGCGAACGGCGGGCGGGCGACCGCCCCCATATCCGTCTCCGGCGCGTCCAAGTGGTACGGCGACGTGGTCGCGGTGAACGACGTTTCGTTCGAGGCGCGCGCGGGAATCACCGGGCTTCTCGGACCGAACGGCGCGGGCAAGACTACTTTGCTGTACATGATTGCGGGGCTGGCGTCCTGCTCGCGGGGGGATGCGCGCGTCTTGGGGGAGCCCGTCCGCGACAATCCGGAACTGTACCGCCGAATGGCGTTCATGCCGGAGCGCGAGACTGTGTATCCGTTTTTGTCCGGGCGTCGACTTGTCGAGATGTCCGCCAAGATGCGCGGGTTGCCGGACGCGGCGGAGCGGGCGGCGCGCGCAATCGCCGACGTCGGCATGGCGGACGCCCAAGAAAGGCGCGTCGGCGGCTACTCGCGGGGGATGCGCCAGCGTATCCGACTAGCCGCCGCCCTGGTCGGCGACCCGGAGGTGGTGATGCTGGACGAGCCGCTGAACGGCACCGACCCGCGGCAGCGCATCGAGTTCCAGGACGCCATGGAGCGGCTGGCGGCGGACGGCAAGACGATTCTCATTTCGTCCCACATTTTGGAGGAAGTGGAGACGCTGGCGGGGCGCATCCTGCTGATGCTGGGCGGCAAGCTGGCGGCGGAGGGCGGCTTCCGCGAGATACGCGCGGCGCTGGACGAGCGCGCCTATCAGGTTCGCGTGGTCGCGGACGCGCCCCGAACGCTGGCGGCGGCGGTCGTGGCGATGGACTCGGTGGACTCCGTGAGCGTCGCGCGGGACGGCGCGCTGACCATCTACAGCCGCAATGTGTCGGAGCTGCAGACGGCGCTCCCAAGACTGTCGCGCGCCGCCGGCGTCCGCCTGACGCGGGTGGAGCCGATGGACGAATCGCTTGAAAGCCTCTTTGAATATATAGTGGAGCGCTAGGGGCAATGGCGCAGATAATCTTGCTCACATTGCGGCAGCTCGCGGGCGCGCGGCGTCTCATCATAGTAGGGGCGGTCGCGCTTCTGCCCGCCGCGCTCGCCATCTACTCGCGCCAAGCCGCCGGCGACGCGAGTTATGAGGACTTCGCCAACATGACGGTGGACGCGCTTGTGCTAAGGCTAGTCATGCCCATCGTCGCCATGGCGCTGGCGACGGCGTCGCTCGGCAACGAAATGGAAGACCGGACGCTCAGTTTCATCGCGCTCCAGCCGATAGCGCGGTGGAAGACGGCGCTCGCCAAACTCATCGCGCCGGCTCTGATAGCCGTTCCGCTCACGGCGGCGGGCGCGGGGGCGGCGGCTTACGCCGAGCTGAGCGGAATCGCGGGCGCGGAGCGGACGGCGCTCGCAATCGCCCTCTCGGTGGCAATCGGGTCGTTCGCCTACTGCTCCGTATTCACCTGGCTGGGGCTAGTCACGAATCGCGCGTTGGCGCTGGCGCTGGTCTATGTATTCTTGTGGGAAGCGGCGGTTGCGACATTCATCGGCGGCGCGCGCTACCTAAGCGTTCGCGGCTACGCGCTGGGCATGATGGACTGGTTGGATGCGTCCGCGCATCTGTCCGCCCTATCCGACCGCGCCATAGAGCCGCCCGCCGCGATGCTGGGCGCGGCGCTGGTATGCGTCTTGTTCTACGCGCTGACGGTTCGCCGGCTGAAGGGGATGGATGTTCCGTAGTTGGCTGCGCGATTTTTGACGCGGAGGCGCGGGGGCGCAGAGAAAACGCGGAGGGTTTGAGAGGGAGTTTTTTAACGCGATGGCGCAATGGGGGGTTGTTGGCGGCGGCGGTCAGGCGTCCGTTGCAGGCGGCTATGGTTCCGTAGGTCCGTTGGGCGCGCCCCCGCGTCTGCGCCTTTGCGAGCTGCGGCATGCGCTGTCGCAGCTCGCGTTCGATCCGGCAACATTCGGACGGGGAGCGCATGGTCAGCCTCCGGCGCGTTCGCGGGAATGACTGGATAGAGTATGGGGAAGGGATGCGTTGGTTGCGCTCGGCGCTTGTTTCGGTTGGACGCCGCTAGAGAGGGATTTGCGCTAAAATCGCCGGCGAACCCAGCGACAGAGCGGAGGACGCCCGCCGCATGGCTTATTACGCCGATTTGCACATTCATTCATCATACGCCTACGCCACCAGCCGCGAATTGACTTTCGAGAATCTGGCGCGCTGGGCGCGGCGCAAGGGCGTGGACATGCTGGCGTCCGCCGATTTCACGCATCCCGCCTGGTTCGCGGAGTCTCGCGGCAAGTTGACGGAAGCGGGCGATGGGGTTTACGAACATGGCGGCGTCAAGTTCGTCTTGGGGACGGAAGTGAGCTGCGTCGCGCGGGTCGGCGGGCGCGGGCGGCGGGTTCATCTGCTGGCGTTCGCGCCCTCGCTGGCGGCGGTCGGCGCGATAAACAATGCGCTCCGCTCGCGCGGCGCGAAACTGAACGGCGACGGACGCCCCACGCTCACAATGCCGCCCCGCGACCTGCTCGCGCTCATGCTGGACGCCGACCCGCGATGCTTCGTCATCCCGGCGCATGCGTGGACGCCCTGGTACGGGATATTCGGCGCGAAATCCGGCTTTGACTCGCTTGAAAGCGCTTTCGGCGACTTGACGCCGCTCATCCCCGCCGTCGAAACCGGATTATCCGCCGACCCCGCCATGTGCTGGCGCGTGCCAGACCTTGACGACAAGGCAATCGTATCGTTCTCGGACGCCCACTCGCTGCCCAAACTGGCGCGCGAGCTGACCGCCTTCGAGGGCGAACCGAGCTACGGCGGCTTGATGGACGCCCTGCGAAACCGGCGAATCTCCCACACGCTGGAGTTCTTCCCCGAAGAGGGCAAGTATCACAATTCGGGGCATCGCGCTTGCGGCGTCAGCCTGTCCCCGCGCGAATTGGCGGCGAACGGCGGCGACCGCTGCCCGAAATGCGGACGCCCCCTAACGCTGGGCGTCACGGCGCGCGTGGACGCCCTCGCCCAACGCGACGCGGCGGCAACCCGGCGCGCGGACGGCATGATGGAACACCCCAACAACGCCCGCCCGCCGTACAGATCGCTTGTATCGCTGGAACAGGTCTTATCCGAAACGCTGGGCGTCGGCGTCAAAACCAAGCGCGTCCGAACGGCGTACAAGGCGCTGACCGACGCCTTCGGCAACGAGCTAACCGTCCTGCTAGACGCGCCCATCCCCGACCTAGCCGCCGCCCTGCCCGCGCATGGCGAGCGCCTGGCGGAAGGCGTCGCCAAAGTACGCGCCGGGGATATTCATGTGGAGCCGGGCTACGACGGGCTGTATGGGACGGTCAAAATCTGGCGCGACGGGGCGGAAGGGAGCGGTCGGCGGCTGCTGTGAGCGCGCCGCCCCGTCGCACGATTCGGGATTGGGAAGCGGGACGATTCGGCGGCGGCGCTTCCGCTATTCGGCGTTGCCCCTCGCCGCAATCGCGTCGTTGACGGCGCGCTCGACTTCGCGGATGAAATCCCCGTCGCGCGAAGTCAAGGCGCGCAATTCTTCCCCTGAGTTGGCGTACAAGTAAAGCTCGTACAAGCGGTACTGCGGTATTTTTATGAGGGAGAACGCGACCGCGAGCGTTATTCCGATGACCGCGCCGATGATCGGCTGTTCCAGCATGAACCCTACGGCGACGCTTCCCGCTAGGCTAGCCATCATGGAGAGCGCCCGCAGGGCTTTCTTGCCTCCGCTCTGGTTTTCGTTGAGGTACAGGACTCTGCACGAGGACACGGCGCTCATCCCGTAGGCGGCGCCCCGCGATTCGAACCGGGTTCGCGTAACCGTGACTCCCTCTTTTGAGAGGAACACATCGCCGCGCGCGCCGCCGCGATTCACATTGGCTTCTCGCGCATGCCGCGCCGGCGCCGCCCTTTTGGGAGAAGCGCTTTGTCCCCCCTGCCGAGGCGATTCGCGTTCCGCTTCCCGCGCATGGCTCGGCTCCGCCGACCGTTCGTCGACGCTGTCCGTTATGAATCTCACGGCGGCGGCTATCCGCGACTCCGACCGTTTCACCGTCTCCCTGACTGGGATTGCGATTAGGTTGGCGAACGGGGAGAGAATCCACGCGACAGCTGCGCAGACCGCAAGCGGCGCACCTACAATCATCGCAAATGCCCCAACAACGACCCCAACGTCGCCTGCGACGAAGAGCACGGCTCCGCCTATTGTGAGCGCCGCCCCGACTCCAGTCAAGAAGCCGAAGGCGATATAGGATATGATGATGAAGAACACCGCCTTAAGCGCGGTGCCGAACGCCCCTCGCCAGCTCATTCTGACGCTGTCCGCTTCCGAAAGCGGTCCGCGGCTTGCGCTTCGCCCTTCAATCTGGTTCGCAATGCTCAGCGCCCTGTCGTCAATCCGCCGCCGCGAGCGGCGCATCGCCTCGTCGAACGAGGTTTTGATTATGACGGCGAACGCGGAGAGCCACGCCGCGATTATCCCAAAGAGCGCGAGCGCCGCGCCCGCCAACGCGCCCGCCCCGCCGGCCCAGAATGAGTCGAGCGACGCGCTCGCCAACGCGCCCGCCCCGCCAGCCAAGAACGAGCCGAGCGACATGACAACGCCGAGCAATGTGACGATGCCGAACACTATGTAGAATCCGATGATGCCGAGCGCCGCCTTAAGCGCCGCCCCATACGCTTCCCGCAGTGTCATTTCAGCGTTCCTTTCCCATCAGTTTCAGTTTCGGTCGGACCGGTTGGCGTCTCGGCGGCGGCGCGCCGCTTCCGAAAGCGGTCCGGGCCTTTCGCTTATGGGCCTCTCGGCGCGGCTGTTCGGCCTCGACGCCCGCCTTGACGACTGCCGGACGCGCCACATCTCCGCGTCCATACGCCGCTCCGCCTGTCTCGTCGTCTGATGCGTCGCCTCCTCAACGGAGATTTTGATTAGGACGGCGGACAAAGACAGCAACGCCATCGCCGCTCCGAAAATCGCGATCAGCGCGCCTATCAGCGCCAGGACGGATACGCCGGGGAGGGCGACCACTATCATCGCGACGCCGACCCCAATGACCGCGCCCCACACTATGTAGAGCAAGAAGGTGAAGACCAGCGCCTTGAGCGCCAGTCCAAAGAACCTCATTGTTATTCTCATTTCATCGCTCCTTTCGGTTGAGCCGATTCGCCGCTCATGTCATTCGGCGGCTTTCTCACGCTGGCTTGTCGAACGCGCCCGAATCAGGGCAGAGCGAACGTCACGCCGCCGGGCGGGGACGCCTGGCGGTAGTCGTTACGCCCCCAGCATACCGCTTCGCCGTCTGCGCGCAACCCGCAAGTGTGGTGGCCGCCGGTGCTGATGGCTACGAACGTATCGTCGCTCAGCGGGGACGACTGGCCGTAAGAGTCGTTTCCCCAGCATATCGCCGTTCCGTTCTCGCGCAACGCGCAGGTGTGCGCGTTGCCGGCGCTGATGGCGGCGAACGTCTCGTCGCTCGGCGGGGACGCCGGACCGTAATCGTTACGCCCCCAGCATACCGCTTCGCCGTCTGCGCGCAACCCGCAAGTGTGGTGGTCGCCGGTGCTGATGGCTACGAACGTCTCGCCGCTGGGCGGGGACGACTGACCTTCATCATTCCACCCCCAGCATATCGCCGCGCCGTCTTCGCGCAACGCGCAGGTGTGATACCAGCGGGCACTGATGGCAACGAACGTCTCGCCACTGGGCGGGGACGACTGACTGTATTCATTCCACCCCCAGCATATCGCCGCGCCGTCCGCGCGCAGAGCGCAGGTATGCCAAGCGCCAGCGCTGATGGCAACGAACGTCTCGCCGCTGGGCGGGGACGACTGACCGTCCCCGTTATCCCCCCAGCATATCGCCGCGCCGTCTGCACGCAACGCGCAGGTGTGGTCGCCGCCGGCGCTGATGGCTACAAACGTCTCGCCGCTGGGCGGGGACGACTGACCGTCCTCGTTATCCCCCCAGCATGTCGCCGTTCCATCCTCGCGCAACGCGCAGGTGTGTTCCCACCCGGCGCTGATGGCTTGCTTTGTTGGTTGGAGCGTCAGTTTAGCCGGCGCTTGCGCGGGCGGCTTTTCGGCTGGAGCCGAACGCGCGGATTCGGTCGCGGGAGTCGCCGTCGGCGGCTCGACCACCGTTATGCGCGGCGGTCGCGGCGGTCGCGGCGCGGGCTGGTCGGCGCATGCCGCAACCAGCGCCGACGCGAGTATGATGATGGCTATGGCTAGGGTTGACGCTCCGAACTTCATTTTGCGGCTCTTCTCGCTCATGCTGGCTTGGCTAACGCGCTTGACGGATTGTTGGCTGGACGCGACCGATAATCAGGGCAGAGCGAACGTCACGCCGTCGGGCGGGGATCCGTTACGCCCCCAGCATGTCGCAGTTCCGTTCGCTCGCAACGCGCAGGTATGCCCAAATCCGGCGCTGATGGCTACGAATGTCTCGCCGCTCGGCGGGGACGACTGGCCATAATCAGAATCGCCGCCTTCCGCTCCCCAGCATCGCGCCGTTCCGTCCGGGCGCAACGCGCAGGTATGCCCAAATCCGGCGCTGATGGCTATGAATGTCTCGCCGCTCAGCGGGGACGACTGGCCTCTCCACCAGCATCGCGCCGTTCCGTCCGCGCGCAACCCGCAGGTATGCCCAAATTCAGCGCTGATGGCTATGAATGTCTCGCCGCTCAGCGGGGACGTCTGGCCACTCCCCCAGCATCGCGCCGTTCCATCCGCGCGCAACGCGCAGGTATGCCGATAGCCAGCGCTGATAGTCGCGAAAGTCTCGCCGCTCGGAGGGGACGACTGACCGTCTTCGTTCCACCCCCAGCATATCGCCGCGCCGTCCGCGCGCAACCCGCAAGTATGCCCAAATCCGGCGCTGATGGCCGCGAATGTCTCGCCGCTCGGCGGGGACAAGGACAACTGACCAATGTTATCGTCGCCTTCCCCTCCCCAGCATACCGCCGTTCCGTCCGCGCGCAACCCGCAGGTGTGGTAAGAGCCGGCGCTGATGGTTGCGAAAGTCTCGCCGCTGGGCGGGGACGCCTGACCTTCACCATTCCACCCCCAGCATATCGCCGTTCCGTCCGCGCGCAACCCGCAGGTATGCCAAGCGCCGGCGCTGATGGTTTTAACTGTCGGTTGGACCGTCAAATTGACCGGCTCGGACGGCGTTGCTGACGCAATCTTCACGCCGCTTGATAGGGACGCCTGACTAATATAGTTCTGGCCCCAGCATCTCGCCACGCCGTCCAGGCGCAACGCGCAGGTATGCCCGGAGCCTGCGCTGATGGCTACGAACGTCTCTCCGTCGGGCGGGGACGACTGACCGTCTTCGTTGTCCCCCCAGCATACCGCCGAGCCGTCTTTTCTAAACGCGCAGGTGTGTTTATCGCCGGCGCTGATGGCCGCGAATGTCTCGCCGCTCGGAGGGGACGCCTCACCGTCTTCGTTGTTCCCCCAGCATATCGCCGTTCCGTCCGCGCGCAACGCGCAGGTGTGCCAATCGCCGGCGCTGATGGTTGTGAATGTCTCGCCGCTCGGCGGTGACGCCTGGCCGAGATAGTTGTTCCCCCAGCATATCGCCGTTCCGTCCGCGCGCAACGCGCAGGTGTGCCAATCGCCGGCGCTGATCGCCGCGAATGTCTCGCCGCTCGGAGGGGACGCCTGACCTTCACCATTCCACCCCCAGCATATCGCCGTTCCGTCCGCGCGCAACCCGCAGGTATGCCAATCGCCGGCGCTGATGGCAACGAATGTCTCGCCGCTCGGCGGGGACGACTGACCGGCTTCGTTATCCCCCCAGCATATCGCCGTTCCGTCCGTGCGCAACGCGCAGGTGTGCCGAACGCCGGCGCTGATGGATGTGAATGTCTCACCGCTGGGCGGGGACGACTGATCATCTTCGTTATCCCCCCAGCATATCGCCTCGCCATCCTCGCGCAAACCGCAGGTATGCCGGCTGCCGGAGCTGATGGTTTTAGATGTTGGATGGACCGTCAGATTGACCGGCGCGGGCGGCTCGACTGGCGCGATTTTAATTTTCGCCGACGACGTCGCGAATGTCTCGCCTCTGGGCGAGGCCGTTCGACCGTATTGGCTATCCCCCCAGCATACCGCCGCGCCATCCGCGCGCAACGCGCAGGTGTGATGACCGCCGACGCCAATGGCAACGAAGGTCTCGTCTCTGGGCGGGGACGTTACACCTCCTCTTCCATCCCCCCAGCATCTTGCTGAACCGTCCGCGCGCAACGCGCAGGTGTGTTGTTCTCCGGCGCCGATGGCTACGAATGTCTCGCCGTCGGGCGGGGACGCTTGGCCGTAGTCGACTCGGAAGTCGACTCGATTGGATTCCGCGCCCCAGCATACCGCCGTTCCGTCCGCTCGCAACGCGCAGGTGTGGCGGTAGCCGGCGCTGATGGCGGCGAATGTCTCGCCGCTGGGCGGGGACGCCTGACCAATGTCGTACTCGTCGCCTTCCGCGCCCCAGCATACCGCCGTTCCGTCCGCTCGCAACGCGCAGGTATGAGAATTGCCGGCGCTGATTGCCGCGAATGTCTCGCCGTCGGGCGGGGACAACCGCCCTGCTTTATCACTTCCCCAGCATACCGCCGAGCCGTCTTCCCGCAACGCGCAAGCGTAGTCATATCCGACGCTGACGGTTGTGAACGTCTCGCCTATAGGCGGGGACAAGTCGTCACACCACGCTGTGCCGTCCGCGCGCAACGCGCAGATTTCAGAATAACTAGAATCATCGCCGGCGCTGATGGTTGTGAAAGTCTCGCCAATGGGGGACGAAGCATCCCCCCAGCACACCGCCGTTCCATTATCGCGCAACGCGCAGGTCCCGTCGCCGCCGGCGCTGATGGTTTGCTTTGTCGGTTGGAGCGTCAGTTTGGGCGGCGCGGGCGCAGGCGGGATTTCCGGCGCGGGAGTAGCCGGGATTGCAGGCGTCTGCGTGGATGCGGGCGACGCTTGCGCTTGCGCGGGCGGTCTTTCGGCTGGAGCCGAGCGCGCGGATTCGGGGGCGGGAGTCGCCGTCGGCGCGTCGACCACCGCTATGCGCGGCGGGCGGGGCGGGCGCGGCGGGCGCTGGTCGCCGCACGCCGAGGCAAGCGCCGACGCGAGGATGATGATGGCTAGGGCTAGGGTTGACGCTCCGAACTTCATTTTGCGGCTCTCTCTCTCTCATGTTGGCTTGTTGAACGCTCGCGCGGATGGTCTGTTGGCTGAGCGCGACCGAATCAGGGCAGGGCGAATGTGTCGATTCTGCGCGGGGACGCCTGACCGTAACGGTCGCCGCCCCAGCATCGCGCCGTGCCGTCCGAACGCAGCGCGCAGGTATGCTCGACGCCGGCGGTGATGGCTATGAACTCGTCATTTCTGGGCGGGGACGCTTGCTCGTCATTATTTCTTCCCCAGCACAGCGCCGTGCGGTCCGCCCGCAACCCGCAGGTGTGATAACTGCCGGCGCTTATGGCTGTGAACGTCTCATCTCTGGGCGGGGACGCTTGGCCGTAGTCGACTCGGTTGGACTCCGCGCCCCAGCATCGCGCCGTGCCGTCTTCCCGCAATCCGCAAGTGTGAGCCCCGCCGGCGCTGATGGCTTTGAACGTCTCATTTCTAGGCGGGGACGCCTGGCCGTAGTCGAAATCGTCGTCCTCCACTCCCCAGCACAGCGCCGCGCCGTCTTCCCGCAGCGCGCAGGTGTGCAAACTGCCGGCGCTGATGGCTTTGAACGTCTCGTTTCTGGGCGGGGACGCCTGGCCAACGTCGCCGTCGTTGGATTCCGCTCCCCAGCACCGCGCCGAGCCGTCTTCCCGCAACGCGCAGGTGTGAACGTTGCCGGCGCTGATGGCTTTGAACGTCTCGTTTCTGGGCGGGGACGCTTGGCCGTAGTCGCTGTCGCTGGATTCCGCTCCCCAGCATCGCGCCGAGCCGTCTTCCAGCAACCCGCAGGCGTGCGGGCCGCCGGCGCTGATGGTTGTGAATACATCGTTTCTGGGCGGCGACGACTGACCGACGTCATCGGCGCCCCAGCATCGCGCGGAGCCGTCTTCCCGCAACGCGCAGGTATGCTCCCAGCCGGCGCTGATGGTCGTCCTCGCCGACTGGTCCCCCCGACACGCCCCGAACAGCAGGGCGGTCGCGCCAAGCAACGCCAGCAGAGCGACGGCGATGACCGCCGCGTTAAGCGAGCGCCTTCCGATTGGCAGGGCTTCTATCTTCTCTCTCATTTCATCGCTCCTTTCGGTTGGTCCGATTCGCCGCCGTCCGCGTCTGGGTTCGCGCCGTTGCGGGCGCCGGCTTTAGAACAGTGTGGTCAGCAGGGTGTACAGCCGATCCAGGTTCACCGGGTCGGCGGTGTACGCCGCGCCGCCCGTCGCTTCCGCGAGGCGCTCCAGCGCGTCCAGGTCGTAATCGCCCGGCTCCCCGTAGGCGACGGCGTACATGAGTATGGGGACGGACGACCGCTCGAGCGCCCGTATCGCGTCGTCTAGGGACGCGGCGCTGTCTTGGTCCATGCCGTCGGTCAGGGCTATCATTATGTTGACCCGTCCGGGCGCGCCGCGCGATTCCAGAACCGACGCGGCGCTTATGACGGCGTCGTAAAACGCCGTGCCGCCTTCGCCGTCCAGCGTGGCGACGGCGTATTCCCAGGCGCTGAGGTCGTCGCCCAGCGGGGCGAGCGGCACGGCTTCGCTGAAGCCGCTGTCGAAGTCCACAAGCCCCACGAACTCGCCGGGGTCGTCCACCCTCGCGATGAACTGCGCGACGGACTCCCGCAACGCCTGGATTTTGGGACCTTCCATGCTGCCGCTGGTGTCCGCCAGCAAAATCACGTTGGCGTCTTGCTGCGTCGCGCCTCCCGGAGTGGACGGCGGCGGCGCGGCGGGCGCGCTGGGTTGCGCGGCGGGCGTCGCGCCTACGGCGGACGGCGGAACTTCTATCCGCGCTTCCCCCCAGTCCGACAGCGCAAGCGGCGTGTCGCGGGTGTCGTCCCTGCTGACGAGTATGCTCAGGTCCCATACGCCGGGGTCGCGAAACGCGAACGCCCATCTGACCGGGTGGGATTCCCCGGGCGCAATCGCCGGTTCGACCGCGCCGAGCGAGAATTCATCGCCGGCGGGAGACCGCGCCCACGCCTCGACATGGAAGGGCCAAGTTCTTGTTCCGGCGTTGCGGACAGTCGCCTCGATTTCCGCGTATCCGGTCGTCGACGCTCGCACGAGCGGCGGCGGCGGGTCTATCTCGGCGTCCACGAGCCGCGACAGCAGCATGTCAACCGCCCTATCCGCCCGCAGGAACGGCCACTCTTCCTGATCCGAGGGCGGGCATGCGCTTATGGGGTTGTTGGACGCGCATATCCATTTCATATCCGCCGAGTCGCGCAGGATTCGGCGTATCTCGCTAGGCGAAATGTCGGGCGAAATGGCGCGAAGCAACGCGGCGGTTCCGGTCACCATCGGCGCGGCGAAGGATGTGCCGTTAGATTGATAGGCGTCCCCGGCGCTTGGTTGTTGACGGCTGGACGCCCCGGCGCTTAACACCAACACTCCCTCCGCCGGCGCCGCTACGCTGATTGGGGGGCCAAACGCGGAACCTGCGAAATGAGTTCCGCAATTTGACGGCATGTAGTTCGTATCCCAACGTTCGGCGTGACCGTTGTCAGTGCCGCCGACGGTGATGGCGTTCGGAAGGTTGAGCGACCATCTCGCCGGCTCTGTCGTCGAAGCGTCCCATTCGCAGTTGCCCGCCGCCGCTACAAACGTCACCATGGGCATGTCCTCCGCAAGGTCGTCTCGCCTATCCCTAAGATAGAATTTCCATCTCTCAATGAAGTCGGAGGACAACCTGCGTTCATAACTCATATTCACCGCGTCAACGCTGTCCTGCATCAACTCGATTGTTTCCAAAGCCGCGGTCGAGGCAGAGCGCGCTATTCCGCCGCCGCCTGTGCCAGTGGCGAATACATGGAGGTTGTGCTCTAGTCCGGGAACGCTAGAGACAACGCCGCTAAGGTCGGAAGGACCATCGCCTTCCGCTTCGTTGTTGACCGCGACCATCACGGATGACACCGCGGTTCCGTGGAATAGGAAATCCGGGTCGGTCGTTTGCTGCTGTTTTTGGGGAATCACGATGATTCTGCTTGGGTCGAACTCGCGCCGGATGGACGCGGGCAACGGCGGGACGTAAAAGCCGTCGTCAATCACGGCTATGTTGACGGGAGCGAGGTCGTCAATCCGCTCCATCATCTGCCAAGCCCTATCGAAACCCGCTTCTTCATATGGCAGACTGCTTGATGAGCCTGCAGGGTTGTTTATGAACGTATCCGTGGGGTGGTCGCTAATCTCCATTACGATGTCCGGGTACGCGGCTTCCACAATCGGGTTGGACTCCATCGCGGTCAGCGCCGTCTCCAAATCCAGGGTGAACGGGTCGAATTCGATGATGTGTCCGGGAAACGTCCGGTATGAAAACGCCACGCCGCCGCCGATGGTCGCCGCCAGCGCCTGCGCGTCCGGCAAGCCGTAGCCGGGTATCAGCTCCACCATGACGCGGTTTCGCACGACGGGGATTTCCGGGTCTATCGCGGGGACGACGCCGACCATGGCGGGGTCGACCGGCGGCGCCACCCTGACTTCGCCGTACACGATGACGGGAATGTCGACGCTGAAGCCGCCGTGGCTCGCCACGATGTCCGCCGCGCCCGTCGCCTGGGCGGTGACGACTCCGCGCGCGTTCACGGACGCGACAGACGGGTTTGTCGATGTGTAGGAAACTTCGTCCTCCCACTCGCCGAAGGAGCGGTCGGAGTAGTAGCCGCGAGCGGACAGGGAGTCTGAGTCCCCAATGTTCGCGAACAAGATGCTGCGCGGAGACACGTCCAAGCCCGCCAGCCGAACTTCCTGCCTTACCGACAGGAAGATGGAGGCGAGCAGGTACACGGACACGCTGAAGACGACGCCGAGCGCGGCGACCGCCAAACCCAGAATCAACGCTCTGTCTTTGAACATTTTTCTCCCGCGTCCTCCCTAGTTTAGGCGGCGCCGTCGCGGATGAGGCGAAGACGCCCAAGATGCTTGCGAGCGCCCGCTTTCGGCGGACGCCGGTTAGTCAGTCCCCAATCAGGGGGCCGGCCCCCAAGACGGATATTCATCCTTGGCGGAGTGGCTGGTTAGGCATGCGGCGTTGGAGCCGTCCGCGTCCGCCACGCAGATGTTTTCATTGCCGTCTCGCCGGGATGTGAACGATACGCTCCGTCCGTCGGGCGACCACGCCGCCCCGCCGCCATGCGAGGTTAGCCGCGCGACGTTGGAGCCGTCGGCGTTCGTCACGTGTATCCCGCCGAGTCCGCCGACGCCGAACGCTATGAGCGAGTTGTTAGCGGGCGAGAACGCAGGATTCCAGCCCGACCTTATGGACTCAAAGTTGGAGCCGTCGGCGTCCGCCGCGTAGATTAGCCCCTGCGGGTAGGCGTCGAAGGTTAGGCGGCGGCCATCCCGCGACCAAGACGGTTTGCCCTCATTTATGGAGTTGTTGGTGACGCGCGCGATGTTGGAGCCGTCGGCGTCCATCACGTATATCTCGCTGCTCCCGTTGCGGTCGGATACGAACGCTATCTTGCGCCCGTCGGGAGACCAAGAAGGCGACCCCGACCCGCCGCCGGACGTGTTGGTGAGGCGCGCGACGCCGGATCCGTCGGCGTTCATCGCGTATATCTCGTTGCCGCCGTCTCGGTTGGACGCGAACGCTATCTTGCGTCCGTCGGGAGACCAATCGGGGAGCCAGTCGCCGGCGGAGTTGTCGGTGAGGCGCGTCAAGCCGGATCCGTCGGCGTTTATCGTGTATATCTCGGATGGGTTCCCGGAGTTGAACGCGATTCGCCCTTCGCGGCGGCTGTCCGTTGCGGACAGCGGAGCCGGCGCTTGGGCGTCGGGCGCGGACGGCGCGGAGCCGGCGGACGCGGAGGCCGATTCCCCGCCGGCGAGCGCGGGGGGCGTCGGCTCCGGACGCGGCGGGCTTCTTCTCACCGGGGCGGTCGCGGACGGCGCAACGCCATCGGGCGCGGAGGTCGATTCCCCGCCGGCGAGCGGGCGGGGCGTCGGGTCCGGACGCGGCGGGCTTCTTCTCGCGCGGTTGGACGGAGGCCATCTGGCGTCCGGCGGGTCTCCCGTCCACCTGGCGGCGTAGCCTCTGTGCCGCCTCTCGGCTTGCGACGTTCCCCGCCCGAAGTTCCTTGAGACGGAGTTCAGGTCTCCCTTCAGGTCGCTCAGGTTCGCGGCGAGGTCGGACAGCGCGCCGCCCGCCGATCCGCCTATTTCGTCCGCCAGCGATTCGAGTCCGCCGCCGATGACTGGCGTATCGGACGCGCTCCGCAACGCGCGCTCCAGGCGCGAGACGTTGTCCATCGCGTTGTCGAGCGCGGATTCCATCTCGCCAATCGCGTCCGCGAGCCCGCGCGCCGCCGAATCCGCGCTCTTGAAGGCGCTCTCGACCGCGTCCGCGTCCAGATGCTGGGAATGGGACAGCGACTGCAGGCTCGCCGCCGCGTTCGACAGGTTTTCGGAATCCGCGCCCCAGTCGTTCAGCCTTGAATCCAGACCGCGCATCGCGCCGCCCAGGGCGTCCACGCCCGGATACGCCGATTCGACCAAGTCCATGGCGGACACGCGCCCCATCAGGGGAATGGACGCGCCGATGCCGTCCAGCTCGTCCAAAACCTCTACGACGGCGTTGGATGCGCTTCTGGCGTTGGCGATGTCCGAATCCAGTTCGCCCACATTGTCGGCGGCTTGCGCCAGTCCGGACATGTCCGCGTCGTCGAACGCCCGCGTCCAGACGTATGAGCGCAGCGCGGCGTCCGCGTTCCGTTTCGAGGATACGGGGCGTCCTGATTCGGCGAATACGGCGAGTTCGTCCTCGTACTCCACGAAGACGTATATCTCGCCGTTGAAGTCGTGCCTGAAGGCTTCCCGTCCGACGGGCGCGCCGCCGCAGGCGACCGCCGCCGCCAGCGCGAGCGCAATCGCCAGCGCCGCGAGACGGATTTCGCCGGATATGATTCCGCTCAATTGGCGTCATTCCTCTTTGATGGACGGGGCGTCCCGGACGCTCGCGCGCCCGGAGCGCCCCGCCGTTCGCCGCCGCGTTGGGGCGGGTTCTACTGTCGGTCGTCCCGGTCGCGGTCGTCCCGCCTGCCGCCGTTGTCGGCGAGGCGCTCTATCGCGCTGCCGAGTTTGGTGACGAGGTAGAACACCCCCACGGACACCACGAGGACGCCCACAGAGACTACTAGGGATGAGATCGCCGCTATGTCAGGCATTTTGCTTCTCCTTTTATGATTATGATTTGCGATTTGCGCGAGCCGCTTTCGCCGTTCGGCGCCGCCCGCCTCACAGCCGCCATTCGCCGGCGCCTTTTATGTAGCCGGTCAGTTCGCGTCTGTCGGCGAAGCCGAGTTTGCGGGTCGCCGCGCCGAGCTGGTTATGGACCGTTCGCTTGGAGATGCGGCGGGATTCGGCTATGCTGGCGACGGTTTCGCCCTCCGCGTAGCGCGTCAGGACTTCCAGTTCGGCGTCGGTGAGGCGTCCTCCGAACCGCTCCGCCCTGCTTTCGATCAGAGCCGCGAGCGGAATGGGGGCGCCGCCTTCGCCGAGGCGTTTCAACAGGATTTCCAGCCCCGACTGGATCATGCCAATCGCTTCCCTGATTTCCTCGTCGCGCTTGGGGTCGTTTGAAGTTTCCACGCCAAAAACCGTTCCTGCGCCGAGCGAACGGCGTCCGCCGCCGCCCCAATTCAGCGGTTTCGCCGTCCGGCGCCGGCTGGGCTGCTCGCTAGGGTGGATTTTTACCGTCTTGAAATGGTTTGTCATGGGTTTTGCGACTATGAATTTTGTGAGCAGCCCCTATGCCGGCGGCGCGGCGCTTCGGTTACGATATGGGAGGTCGCGTCTGCGCCTTCATGGGTATCGGAAAACGCCGCCCGCGTCTGTGACAAGCGCGGCGCTCTTTCGGTTTGGCATGTGCAAAGGCATCCGAATATGACGAATTCAGCGGGGAACGGCGGCGACCTTGAGCGGCTCGGCGGCTTGCTCAGGTTTTATCGGACGGATTTCGGCGGCGGGCGCGGGCTGTCGCAGAACGGCCTGCTCGCGCTGATGGCGGAGCGGAAAGCCGAGTACGCCGCGCTCGACCGCTCGGCGATCAGCCGATGGGAGAACGGCGCTCGGCGTCCGCCGCGTGATTTTCTGGCGGACTTCGCGCAGTCGCTTCGCCTGTCCCGCGCGGAGTTGGACGCGCTGATGAATCTGGCGGGCTACGCCGAGTCCGCCGCCGCCGAGCGCGCCGAGACCCTGAGCGGCGTCCGCGGCATAGCGGCAAAGACGGACGGCATAGACCGAAAGACAGACGACATCAGGCGCGGCGTTCGGTTTCTGGTGGATTCGGCGGCGGCGGAGCCGCCAATGGACGCCGCCGCGCTCGCCAAAGACGCGCTCCGCAGGGCGGCTCCGCCCGGAATCTACGCCGCCGCCGTCGGCTGGGTTCTGAACGCGCTGGGGCAGAACGGGACGTGGGCGCTCATGGCGTACGTCGCCGTCGCGCTCGCCATAGTCGTCGGGCAGGGCGTCTTGAGGCGGCGGCGCGCGGACGACGCGGGCGAGCTGTTCTTCGTGTCCGTATTCTTCGCGCTTGGCGCGCCGCTGCTCCAAACCGCGGTCACGGGCTTGGACACATACGGATTCTTCGCGCTTTGGGACTGGGCGGACACGTCGATTCCCCTGCTCATGGCGCTCATGGCGAATCTGGCGCTCGCTTTGGCGGCGTCCGTCGCCTTCGGGGCGTTGCGGAGCCGGCGGTACGGGCGCGATGGCGCGGGCGGAGCCTTCGCCCGCGCCGCGTGGACGACTCTGCCGCCGTGCCTGTTCGTCTATGCCAACATTCTGCTTTTCGCCAATGTCGGCGCGTGGATATTCTTTCTGATAACGCTCGGCGTCATATTCGGCGCGTTCACCGCCATCCTCGCGTTCGGCGACCGCCGCGTTGCGCTGTCGGATTGGGAGGCGAAAATGGCGCTGGTCGCGGCGGTCGCCGTCATCATCCTGCTGTGCGCGGTCGGCGCGGCGGGAACGCTGGTCACCTACATAGACCCCAGCCCGATAGCCATTCCCGACCACAATCTGCTCTGGTCTTGGGAGATAAATTGGGAGCGGCTGGGCTACCCGCAAAGCGAGTGGATAGAGCGGGCGCGGCTGGGGTTTTTGTGGATGGCGGTCTCCGCAATCGCGTATTTGGCGACTGCGCTGGGCGGCTATCTGGTGGTCTCGATACGGCGGCAAGCCGCCGCCCATCGCGGCGCGAGCGGCGAAAGCGAGGGCTGATTCAACCGCGAAAACGGGCGCGGCGCGATTGCGGGCGCCCGCCTTCGCGTGTATAGTGGCAACAATGCGCCGTCGCGCCCATGTCTTCGGCGGGCGCGGCGCGCGTTCGGGCGATGCGATATGCGCGGGGGCGCGGGGCTATGACAATTCCTAACGGCGACAAAGCCGACCTCAAGCGGCTCGGCGGGTTGCTGGCGCTCTATCGGCGCGGCTTCGGCGGCAACATGTCGCGGGGCGCGTTGCTTGAGGCGCTGTCAAAGGACGGCGACCCGCTTTACGCCAATCTCGACGAATCCTCGCTGCGGCGTTGGGAGAATGGCGAGCGCCGTCCGCCGCGCGGGTTTCTGGCGGATTTCGCGGGGGCGCTCCGCCTGTCGCGCCCGGAGACGGACGCGCTGATGGCGCTCGCCGGCTACGCGCCGCCGGAGCCGGACACGGAAGCCGCCGAGTTGCTGGCGCTGGCGCACGGAGTCTATGCCCAAGCGCAAAGGGCGCGTCCGCAGTCCGAAACCGCGACGGCGGCGGATTCGCCCACAAGGGCGGAGCGGCGCGCGGCGATGGACGCGGGGACGCTCGCCAAAGAGACGTTCCGCCGAGCCGCCGGGCCGGGAATCTACGCCAGCGCGGTGGCTTACGGACTCAATGCGATGGGGCTGGACGGCGCCGTGGTTCAGGCGTCGTACTCGGCGGCGGCGCTCGCCATAGTCGGCGGGCAGGGCGTCCTGCGCTGGCGGCGCGCGGACGCCACCAGCGAGCTGTTCTTCATATCGCTGTTCTTCGTGCTGAACGCCTCGTTGCTCATGTTCTCCATCACGCGGATGGATCATTTCGGCTTCTTCGCGCTCGTCCCTTGGGGCGGCGAGTGGACTTTTCTTCTGCTGACGTTCTTCGCCCATCTCGCGCTGGCGCTGGCGGCGTCGCTCGCCTTCGACGCGCTGCGCATCAGGATGTATTCGGTCAATGGCCCTCGCTCCGCCTTCGCCCGCGCGATGTGGACGGCGCTGCCGCCCTGCCTGTTCGTCTTCGGCAACATGCTGGTGTTCGTCAACGAAGGCGGCTGGTTCTTCCACCTGGTCGCGCTGGGCGTGACTTTCGGCGCGTTCACCGCCATTCTCGCCTTCCAAGACGACGCCGTGACGCTCTCGGAGTGGGAGGCGAAGATGAGCCTAATCGCGGCGGTCGCCGTCATCGCGGCGCTGTGCCTAGTCGGCTCGGCGGGCGGGATAGTCGCCTATCTGTCCCCCAGCCCGCTGGCGTTCCCCGACCACAACCTGTTTATGGAGTGGGAGGTCGATTACGCGCGGATAGGCTACCCGCCGGAGGAAACGCTGGAGCGCTACCGCCTCGGCTTGGCGCTGATGGCGACGGCGGTCATCGCGTACATAGCGACGGCGCTGGGCGGCTATCTGGTGTCGGCGACTTACCGCCACGTGGCGCGGCATCACGGCGGGGATGGGGACGGCGGCGGTTTGTAGGCGCGCGCGTTTTGTGAGAATCAGGATTTGCGGGATTATGGGATTTTCAGGATTCGCCCGGATTTCCACCCCGTCATTCCCGCGAAAGCGGGAATCCAGAGGGTTGCGGACGCCAACGGCGAACCCAAAAAACGCGGGTTGCGCGAAACGAAATCCCGCGAATCCCTAATCCTATGAAACCTGATTCTGACAAAAGCGCCGCGCCGCGTTTTGCGCTAAGATGCATGCAAGCCGCCCTTCAGAAATCGGAAAATCAGGAGCATCGCCATGAAAGACGCGCTTCGGATAGACACTTCCAGCGACCTCGCGACCATCGCGCTCAAGCTGTTCGCGTGGGTCGTCGTGCTGTCTGTGGGGATGTGGCTGGCGCTGGCGCTGGTGTCGCTGCGGTTCGACATATCGGGCAGCTTCGCCAAGCTGCTCTACAGCCAGCTAATCATCGGCGGGGTGACGCTGGCGGGCGCGCTGAACGCCATTGTCGCCGGCAGGGGCGGATTCGGCGCGCGGAGCGGCGGCGCGATTCCGCGTCGGATAGGCGTTTGCGCGCCCGCGCTCTGGGCGTCCGTCACAATCGCCGGGCTTCTCATGCTGGTGTGGCAGGTGTGGGTGGAGTTCAACAGCGCCAACGCGGCGCTCAAGGCGATGTTCTCGCTGCTCGGCGTGGGGCTGTGCGGCACATACGCCGGGCTGGTTTCGCTGGCGGTCACGGATAGGGAATACGCGCATCTGAAGACCGCCATCTACATTCTGACCGCCATCGTGGGGGCGGAAATCATAGAGGGGCTGTGGTTTCACGGCGCGATAACCGCCGCGTCCACCGGCGGGGATTTCGCGGAGGTGGGGATAGCCGTGGGCGCGAACATGGCGGTGTACGCCGCGCTCGCCGCGCTGCTCAGCCGAATATCGGGCAAACTGGGCGAGCGCATGTCGCTGACAGTTTACGCCGCCGCCGGACTCACCGGCTTCGCGCTGACGCTGTTCGCGCTACTGGAGAGTTTCGACCCCGGACCGTTCAGATTCATACTCGGCTCGGCGGTTCTGCTATCCAGCGCCAGCGTCGCGCTCGGCTTGATGCACTACCAGCGCAGCCGCGCCATCGCCGAGCGCGAGTGCGCTGATGACAGTCCGCTGGAAAGCGCGGCGGAGGCAGGCTAAGGCGCGGGACGCCAGGATGGGCGCAAATCGTCAACGTCGTTGTCGGTAAGTTGCGTTATCTCGGAGCCGTCGACGTCCACCGCGTATAGTTCCGTGTCGCCCCTTATTATATCGCCATTACCTGGGTAGTCGACTAAAGCGATGCGAAGTCCGTCCGGCGACCAAACCTGGCTGTGACCGCGAGAAAGTGTGACTGCCCCGGAACCGTCCGCGTTCATCGTCCATATGAACGAGTGGGCGTGTCCGCTAGAAGCGTTGAAAGCGATGCGGCGCCCGTCAGGCGACCAGACGGGATCCCAGTCCACCAAGTCGTTGTTGGTAAGACGAGTCAGGTCGGAGCCGTCCGCGTTCATTGAATATATTTCCGTCGCGGGAGGAAAATACGACATGTCGGCGTCTCGCAGTGATACAAAGGCGATGCGGCTCCCGTCCGGCGACCAAGCGGGTTGCCAATCAGCGGAGGCGTGAGTGGTAAGCCGCGTTATCCCGGTTCCGTCGGCGTTCACCGCGTATATGTCCGCGTTGCCGTCTCGTTTGGATACGAAAGCGATGCGTTGTCCGTCCGGCGACCAAGCGGGGGCGTCATCTTCAAAGTCGTTGTCGGTAAGCCTAATTATCTCGGTTCCGTCGGCGTTCATTGAATATATCTCCCTCGTCGCAGGGGAATGCGACTGGTCGGCGTCTCGGTCGGAGATGAAAGCGATGCGCTGTCCATCCGGCGACCAGACGGGGTTCCAGTCGTGAGCGTCATGTTTAGCAATGCGGCTCGCCGCGCTTCCGTCCGGGAGCATCGCGTATATCCCCCACTTGCCGTCTCTATTGGATACGAACGCGATGCGCTGTCCGTCCGGCGACCAGACGGGTTCCCGGTCAATAGCGTCATGCTCGGTGAGCCGCCGCGCCGCGCTTCCGTCCGGGTTCATCGAGTAAATCTCCCAATTGCCATCCCGTTCTGATGCGAACGCGATGCGCTCGCCTTGCGCGGCGCTTGGGGTTGCGGTGGGCGAGGGCGTCGAAGTGGGAGCGACTGTGGGCGCGGGCGTCGCTGTCGGCGTCGCTCGCTGCGAGGCGATTGGCGTGGCGTCCGCAACGGACTGCCCGCCGCAAGCCACCAGCGCCATGAGGGTTATGGCTATGGCTGCGGCTAGGGCTAGGAATGGCGCGCGGGTTTTCATAATGGCGTTCTCCGGTTCGCGGGCGGGTTAGGGCGCGGGGCGCCAGGACATGTAAAAATCGTTAACGTCGTTATCGGTAAGTTGCGTTGCGCCTGAGCCGTCGGCGTTCATCACGTATATCTCGTAATCGCCCTTTATTATGTCGCCATAGCCTGGGTAGTCAATGAAAGCGATGCGCTGGCCGTCCGGCGACCAAACCGGATTGTGTCCGCCGAAGAACTGAGTTGTCTCAGAACCGTCCGCGTTCATCGTCCATATGGACGAGTGTCCGTGTCCGTGAGAAGAACTGAACGCGATGCGTTGCCCGTCCGGCGACCAGACGGGGTTCCAGTCCACCAAGTCATTGTTGGTAAGCCGAGTCAGGCCGGAGCCGTCCGCGTTCATTGAGTATATCTCCGATGCCGAGGGAGTCGCCGGACGGACGACGTCTCGGTCGGATACGAAGGCAATGCGGCGTCCGTCAGGCGACCAAGCGGGTTGCGCATCGCCAGCTTCGTGATGGGTGAGTCGCGTTATCTCGGTTCCGTCCGTATTCACCAAGTATATGTCCCCGTTGCCGTCTCGGATGGAGGCGAAAGCGATGCGGCGTCCGTCAGGCGACCAAGCGGGGGTAGTTCGCCTAGCTACGTCGTTGACCAGTCGCGTTATCCCGGAGCCGTCCGCGTTCATTGCATATATCTCCGACGCCGCCACCCGACCTATGTCGTCGTAGTATTCAGAGATGAAAGCGATGCGCTGTCCGTCAGGCGACCACACCGGGTTTAGGTCGGAGACATCATTATTGGTAAGCCTAGTCACGCCTGAGCCGTCGGCGTTCATCACGTATATCTCCAAATTGCCGTCCCGTTCGGATACGAAAGCGATGCGCTGTCCGTCAGGCGACCAGACGGGGTTCCAGTCGTAAGCGCGATTTTTGGTAAGACGTCTCACACCGGATCCGTCCGGGTTCATCGCGTATATATCCACATTGCCGCCCATGCCAAGCGCTGTGTCTCTGGACGGCGCGCCGGACACAGTGAACGCTATGCGCTCGCCTTGCAAGGCTTCGCCGCAAGCAACCGCCGCCAGCGCCATGAGGGTTATGGCTGCGGCAGCGGCTAGGGCTAGGAATGGCGCGCGGGTTTTCATAACGGCGTCTCCTGTGTGGGGGCGGGTTAGGGCGCGGGGCGCCAGGATGGCTCCCCGTCGTAATGGTCATTGTCGGTAAGTTGCGTTATCACAAAATCGTCGACGTCCACTACGTATATTTCCGTGTCGCCTTCTATTATATCGCCATCGCCTGGGTAGTCGCTAAAAGCGATGCGTTGTCCGTCTGGCGACCAGACGGGGCTGTGGCCGCGAGAAAACCCAAACGACAGGGAGCCGTCCGCGTTCATCAGGTATATGAACGAGTGGGCGAGTGGGGGAGAAGCGCCGAACGCGATGCGTCGTCCGTCCGGCGACCAGACGGGTTTCCCGTACACCAATTCACTATAGGTAAGCCGAGTCAGGTCGGAGCCGTCCGCGTTCATTGAATATATATCCTCCGATGGGGGAGAGTCCGGGTCGGCGTCTCTGTCTGATACAAAGGCGATGCGGCGTCCGTCCGGAGACCAAGTTGGAATTCCATCCCAAGCGTTATTATTGGTAAGCCTGGTTATCTCGGAATCGTCCGCGTTCACCGTATATATCTCCCAATTACCGTTTTGGTCGGATACGAAGGCGATGCGTTCTCCATCCGGCGACCAAGCCGGGGACGGTTGCATGGCGACATTGTCGACAATTCGAGTTGTCGCTGAGCCGTCGGCGTTCACCGCGTATATATCAGACGCCGCCCTGACCAGACCGTCGTAGCGTTCGGATACGAAGGCGATGCGCTGTCCGTCCGGCGACCAAACGGGCTGCCAATCGCCGGCGTCGCTATTGGTGAGGCGAGTCATATCGGAGCCGTCGGCGTTCATCGCGTATATCTCCAAATTGCCTTCCCGGTTGGATACGAAAGCGATGCGGCGTCCGTCCGGCGACCATACGGGGTTCCAGTCTTTGGCGTCGTTGTCGGTAAGTCTAGTCGTCGCGGAGCCGTCGGGGTTCATCGCGTATATCTCCAAATTGCCGTCGCGTTCGGATGCGAAAGCGATGCGCTCGCCTTGCGAGACGCTTGGCGTGGCTGTTGGCGCAGGGGTTGGCGGCATGGCGGTGGGCGTGGGCGCGGGCGTCGAAGTTGGCGCGGCGGCGGGCGCGGGCGGCGCTGTCGACGGCGCAGTGGTGGGCGCGGGCTTCGGCGTGGCGCGTTGCAAAGCGATTGGCGTCGCGTCCGCAACGGACTGCCCGCCGCAAGCCGCCGCCAGCGCCATGAGGGTTATGGCTATGGCAGCGGCTAGGAATGTCGCGCGGGTTTTCATAATGGCGTCTCCGGTTCGCGGGCGGGTTAGGGCGCGGGGCGCCAGGACGGCGCGCCGTCGTAATGGTCATTGTCGGTAAGTTGCGTTATTTCGGAGCCGTCGATTGTCGCCATGTATATCTCGTTGTCGCCGTTTACTATGTCGCCATCGCCTGGGTAGTCGCCGACGGCGATGCGTTGTCCGTCCGCCGACCATGCGAATTCGTGTCCACTGACAAGCGGGGTTACGGAACTTCCGTCCGCGTTCATCACGGATACCCATGCGTGGGCATGTCCGGGGGAAGATACGAAAGCGATGCGATGTCCGTCCGGCGACCAAGCGGGGTTTCTGTCCTCCAAATCGTTGTTGGTAAGCCGAGTCAGGTCGGAGCCGTCCGCGTTCATCGCGTATATTTCCGATGAGAGAAAATGCAACTTGCCGCCGTCGCCGGTTGGGAAGGGGGTGAGAAGGTGGGATACGAAGGCGATGCGGCGTCCGTCCGGCGACCAAACGGGGGCGTAATCGTCATAGTCGTTGCCGGCAAGTCGAGTTATATCGGTTCCGTCGGCGTTCATGGCGTATATGTCCGCGTTGCCGTCCCGTTCGGATACGAAGGCGATGCGGCGTCCGTCCGGAGAGCAAGCGGGCGCGCTGTCTTCAAAATCGTTGTCGGTGAGCCTAATCGTCCCGGTTCCGTCGGCGTTCACCGCGTATATCTCATCGTTTATCTGCGGCATATGCCCTGGGAACGGAGGGCCGTCGCTGTCTCGGTTGGATACGAAAGCGACGCGGCGTCCGTCCGGAGACCAGACGGGGCTCCAATCGCCGGCGTCATTATTGGTAAGACGAATCACATCTGACCCGTAGCCGTTCATCGCGTATATCTCCCGGTTGCCGTCTCGGTTGGATATGAAAGCGATGCGGCGTCCGTCCGGCGACCAGACGGGGTTCCTGTCGCCGGCGTCATTCTTGGTAAGACGCCTCACAGCGCTCCCGTCCGGGTTCATCGCGTATATCTCAGAGTCGCCATCCCTGTAGGATACAAACGCGATGCGCTCGCCTTGCAAGGCTTCGCCGCAAGCCGCCGCCGCCAGCGCCATGAGGGTTATGGCTATGGCTATGGCTAGGAATGGCGCGCGGGGTTTCATAATGGCGTCTCCAGTTTGCGGGAGTGTTCAGCAGGGGGCTAGTCTGCGCTTTCCCAAGACATGATCCAGTCATCAACATCGTTATCGGTAAGTTGAGTTACCGCGACTCCGTATCCGCCCACGGTCATCACATATATCTCCGCGCCCCCCTGATGAACAAAGTGCCCGTAGTAGGTGAAAGCGATGCGGCGCCCGTCCGGCGACCAAACGGGGCCGCTGCCCGACCAAAGCTGAGTTCTCTCGGATCCGTCGGCGTTCATCACGTATATTGAAACGCCGTCGCCGTGTCCGGGCGGCGACGCGACGAAAGCGATGCGCTGTCCGTCCGGCGACCAGACTGGGTTCCAATAGTCGTAGTTATGCCTAGTAAGCCGAGTCATCTCGGTTCCGTCGGCGTTCACCGAGTATATGTCATCGTAGCCCTCTAGGTTTCGCTTGGATGCGAAAGCGATGCGCTGGCCGTCCGGCGACCAAGCGATGCCCCAAGCGCCGGCGTTATCGGTGAGTCGGGTTATCTCGGTTCCGTCGGCGTTCACCGCGTATATGTCCGAATCGACGTCTGGGTTGGATCGGTTGGATACGAACGCAATGCGCTGGCTGTCCGGAGACCAGACGATGTCCCAAACGCCGGCGTTGTGATTGGTAAGTCGGGTTATCTCGGTTCCGTCGGCGTTCACGGCGTATATCTCCGAGTTTTCGTCTCGGTCGGATATGAACGCGATGCGGCGTCTGTCTGGCGACCAGACAGGTCCCCAATCGCCGGCGTCATTATTGGTAAGCCGAATCACGTCTGACCCGTCCGAGTCCATCGCGTATATCTCCGCATTTCCGTCTCGGTTGGAGATAAACGCGACATGTCGTCCGTCAGACGACATGTCAGGATTCCAATCGTCGGCGTTGTGATTGGTAAGCCTGGTTATCGCGGACCCGTCCGGGTTCATCGCGTATATGTCCAGATTGTTGTCCCGTTCGGATACGAACACCATGCGCTCGCTTTGCAAGGCTTCGCCGCACGCAACCGCCGCAAGCGCCAAAAGAATCATCGCCATGATTAGCGATGCCGTGCCGATTTTCACAGCGTCATCTCCTCGACCGTCCGCCCCCCGCGCTACGCGCCCCCTTCGCCGCCGGCGTCCGCCCCCTCATCCGCCGTTCGGGCGGCTAGGCGTCCGTCCAGTATCAGCAACCCCGTGCCGTCGTCGCCTATCAGGGTCATGTGGTCGACTATGTCGTCCAGCGTCTTCTCTTCCTCGACCTGCTCGGTGATGAACCACTCCAGCAGGACGTGGGAGGCGTGGTCGCGCTCGGCTACGGCTAGGGCGTAGAGGTTGTTGATCATCTCCGTGACGGACTTCTCGTGCTCGAGCGCCATTCGCATGACGCTGCGGGGGGACTCGAACTCGATGGGCGGCTGCTCGATGGCGCGGAGCGTCACGCGCCCGTCGCGGTCGTTGACGTAGTCGAACAACTTGAGGGCGTGGCTGGTCTCTTCCTCGAACTGCAGGCGCATCCAGTGGGCGAAGCCCGGCAGGCTGACGCTCTCGAAGTACGCCGCCATGGACAGGTAGAGGTGGGCGGAGTAGAACTCGTTGTTTATCTGGACGTTGAAGGCTTCCTGAATCCGGTCTGCCAGCATGGGTTTTTCTCTCCAAGTTGTCCGCGCCGTTCGGCGGGGGGTTGTTGTTTGGCGTTCATATATTATACAGGATTGGGACGGGCGGGGAATTCGCAAACGCCCGCGCAAAGCCGCGCTAGGGCGCGGCTCACCCTCACCCTAGCCCTCTCCCATCAAGGGAGAGGGGATTTCTTGGCTTCAATTCGGGCTTGGTCTCCGGCATCTAGGCTGGTCGCGCCCATCTGGATTCCCGCTTTCGCGGGAATGACGGGGGGAACATATGGGAGAGGGGATACGTTGGTTGCGCGCGACGCTTGTTTTCCGTAAACATACCCTTGCAAGCCCATCAAGGGAGAGGGGATTTGCCGCTCGCGATTCGGGCTTGATTTCCAGTTGCCAAGTTGGTCGCTCCACTCTGGATTCCCGCCTTCGCGGGAATGACGGGGCGGGACGCCGGGGAAGTGGCGGAAATAGTCCAATTCGCGCCTAAATCCGTCAAACATACCCTTGCAAGCCCATCAAGGGAGAGGGGATTCAGCGCTCGCGATTCGGGCTTGCATTTCGGTTGGACGCCGAAAGTTGACATTCCGCGCGCTTGCGTTGACAATACAGGCGCGGCGTTTCGCGCGCGCGCATATCAGCGGCGGAGAGGAATCCCTAACCATGCCCCCAATCAAAATTCTCATAGTGGACGACCACACCATCGTCCGGGACGGCTTGAACACGATGCTCGACCGGCAGGACGATTTCGCCGTCGTGGGCGAGGCGGGGGACGGGAAGGAAGCGGCGCGGCTGGCGCGGCGGCTGGCGCCCGACGTGATTCTCATGGACCTTCGGATGCCCGAAATGTCCGGCGTCGAGGCGATGCGCGCCATCGGCGCGGAGAACCCGAACATCAAAACCATCGTGCTGACCACGTTCGACACGGACGAGTACATTTTCGACGCCATCGAAGCCGGCGCGAAGGGCTATCTGCTCAAGGACGCCTCGCGCGAAGAGCTGTTCAGCGCGGTGCGGACGGTCTATCGCGGCGAGTCCCAGATCGAGCCGGGCGTCGCCGCCAAGTTGCTTGACCGGTTCAAGCAAATGTCCCGCGCGAACCCCGCCGACGCGCTTTCGGAGCGCGAGGTGGAGGTGCTGCAGCTGATAGCGCGCGGGTCGTCCAACCGCGAAATCGCGTCCGAGCTTTTCATCCGCGAAAGCACGGTCAAGACGCATGTCGCCAACATTTTCCAGAAGATGGGCGTGAGCCACCGGACGGAAGCGGTGACGCAGGGGCTTCAGCGCGGAATCATCAGGCTGTGAAGGCTGCGATTTTCGCCGAATCGCCGAATTGGGGCGAAATTGCCATTGCGAACGCGCCGATTGGCTGTAATGATGATTATATAGCCTGCGCGCGGGGTGGCGACATGGGACGCTCGGAGCCTATCGGAGTTCTGGTGATAGACGACAGCGAAGCCGTTTTGGACGGAATCGCGGCGATTCTGCTCGGCGCGGCGGACATTCGCGTCTCGGCTCTGCTGACCGACGGCGCGGACGCCGCGGAGCGCATCCGCGACTGCCCGCCGGATGTGGCGTTGCTCGATTCGCAGATGCCGGCGCGCGACGCCGCGAGCGTCATACGCGAAATCAAGGCGCGGACGCCCCAAATCGGCGTCCTGCTGATGGCGGTGCATCCCGACTGCATAGACGACGCCATCGAGGCGGGCGCGGACGGCTATATCGTCAAGGATTCCGACCCGCGCGAGCTCGCCGCCGCGATAAGGCGCGTCGCCCAGATGCGCCGCCGACCGCCGGCACGCTCCGGCTAAGCCCAATCCCCCCGCGAAACCGACGGCTTCCCCCGCATGTTCCCCCCAAACCGATACCCGGACGAACCGGACGACGAGACGCGCTTCCCCGTTCCCGGGGCGGATAGAAAGCCGTTCGTCGCCTGGGCGTTGCTGGGCGCGATTGTCTTGACGTGGGCGCTGGCGGAGCTGGCGGGCGGCTCCGCCGATTCCGCCACTCTAATCGCGTTCGGCGCGATGGAGGCGGGCGCGGTGGCGGCGGGCGACTACTGGCGGCTTTTCACCGCCATATTCCTGCACGCCGGCTTGTGGCATCTCGGCTTGAACTGCGTCAGCCTGTTCATTTTGGGGACGCAGGCGGAGAAGGTGTTTGGACACGCCCGCTTCGCCGCGCTCTATCTGCTGTCCGGTCTCGGCGCGAGCGCGCTGAGCTACGCGCTGAATCTGAGCCGTCTCGAAAACGCCGTCGGGGTGGGCGCGAGCGGGGCGATTTTCGGGCTGCTGGGCGGGCTGGCGGCGTTCTTCCTCATCAACCGCGACAAGTTGGGCGCGATGGGGCGGAGCAGCCTGACGGCGCTTCTCATACTCGCCGGAATCAACCTCGCCTTCGGGCTGGCGGTTCCCGGCATAGACAACTACGCCCACGCCGGCGGCTTCGCGTCCGGCGCGCTCATCGGGCTGGCGTTCGCGCCGGGCTACCGCCTTGAGCGCGACGCCTTCGGGCGAATCGGGCGGCTGTACGACGCCAATTCGTTCGTCAGGCGGCTCTGGGTTCTGCCCCTGGCGGCGCTCGCCATATTCGCGGGGACGCTCTGGGGCAACCGCAACGTCGGCGAGTCGCCGCTGGCGCACGCGCGGCAGGCGGAGCGGCATATCGCGGACGGCGAGTTCGACCAGGCGCTCGCCGCGCTGGAAAGGGCGCTTGAAATAGCCCCCGACTACGCGCCCGCCTACATGGCGCGGGCGGAGGCGCTCGCCGCCATCGGCAGGCGCGACTTGGCGCTGTCCGATTTGGGCAGGGCGCTGCGCTACGCCGCCAACGACGCCCAGCGGGAAGAGGCGCTGCGCCTTCTAGTCCAAATCAACGGCGGCGGCGCGGCGGGGCGATAGGCGGCGGCGCTCCGCGCCCCGTCAAGCCGTCTTGCGGGCGGCGAAGTCCTCCGTTATGAGCGGGATTTGCGAGCCGTCGCTTCTCACCAGCGTCACCGGCGCCAAGCCGTTTATCACGTCCGAGTTGACCACGCACTTCACGACGTCTTTGGAGCTTGGGAGCTCGTACATGACGTCCAGCAGGGTTCGCTCCAGGATGGTTCGCAGTCCGCGCGCGCCGGTCTTTTGCTTGATGGCGTTCTCCGCCGCCGCCTCCAGCGCGCCGTCCGTGAAGACCAGCTCCACGCCGTCCATTCTGAAAAGCGACTGATACTGCCGGACGAAGGCGTTTCGGGGTTCGGTGAGGACGCGGACGAGGTCGTCCTTGTGCAGGGCGTTGAGCGCGACGACGACGGGCAGGCGTCCGACGAACTCCGGGATGAAGCCGTACTCCATGAGGTCGTCGCCGTTGATGTGGCCGCGTATCTCGTCCGCCGTCCGCTCGCCCCACTCTTCGGTCGTGACCACGTTGGATTTGAAGCCGATGCGCTTGCGGTCTTTGAAGGCGCGCTTTTCGATGATTTCGTTCATCCCCTCGAACGCGCCGCCGCACATGAAGAGGATGTTGTCGGTGCGTATCTGCAGGAATTCCTGATGCGGGTGCTTGCGCCCGCCCTGCGGGGGGACGTTGGCGACGCAGCCTTCGATGATTTTGAGCAGCGCCTGCTGGACGCCCTCGCCGGACACGTCGCGGGTTATGGAGCGGTTGGCGCTCTTGCGGGCGATTTTGTCTATTTCGTCTATGTAGATGATGCCGCGCTCGGCGCGCGCGATGTCGAAATCCGCCGCCTGTATCAGCCCCAGCAGGATGTTCTCGACGTCCTCGCCGACGTAGCCCGCTTCGGTGAGCGTGGTGGCGTCCGCGATGGCGAACGGCACTTCGAGGATGTGCGCGAGGTTCTGCGCCAGGTGCGTCTTGCCGGAGCCGGAGGGGCCGACCATGAGCATGTTCGCCTTCTGCAGCTCCACGCCGTCCTCGTCTTCGCGCCGCTGGGAGGACTTGATGCGCTTGTAGTGGTTGTAAACGGCGACGCTCATCACCTTCTTCGCCTGCTCCTGGCCCACGACGTACTCTTCGAGTTTGGCGTAGATCAGCTTGGGGCTGAGGGTTTTGGGCGCGGCGCCGGCGCGGCTTTGCGCGCCGGCCCCCCCGCGTTTGGGCGCGTCTTCCGCGATTATCTGGTCGCAGAGGTTCACGCACTCGTCGCAGATGAACACCTGGTCAGGCCCGGCGATGAGCCGCTTGACCTGCGACTGGGGTTTGCCGCAAAAAGAGCAGTGGTAGTCCGAGCGTCCGCCTCTGGCCGCTCCGCCGCGATTAGTCGTCAATGGTTCGCCTCCGGGGCGCGCGATTCGGGGATGCGCGCGCGCGTTTCGGTGGGTTGGGGGGACGCCGCCGCCGCCTAGTCCGCCGCCGCCGCCGCGATGGTCGCGTTCAGAACCTCATCCACCAAGCCGTACTCCTTGGCGTCTTCGGCGCTCAGGTAGAAGTCTCGGTCGGAATCGGTGGCTATCTTGTCGTAGGGCTGTCCGGTGCGCTCGGAGATTATCCTGCGGATGATGTCCTGCTCGCGCAAGACTTCGCGCGCCGCTATCTCGATGCTGGTGGCGTCGCCGCGAGCGCCGCTCTGCGCCTGGTGCATGTGGACGGTGGAGTTCGGAAGCGCGAAGCGCTTGCCGCGCGCGCCGGCGCACAGCAACACCGTCGCCATGCTCGCCGCCATGCCGACGCATATCGTGGAGACGTCGGGGCGAATCAGCTGCATCGTGTCGTATATCGCCAGCCCCGCCGTGATGGAGCCGCCGGGCGAGCTGATGTACAGGCTGATGTCCCGCTCCGGGTCTTCCCTGTCCAGATAGAGCAGCTGGGCGATCACGTTGTTCGCCATCTGGTCGTATATCTCGGAGTTCAGGAAGACGATGCGCTCCTTGAGGAGCAGCGAGTAGATGTCGTAAGCCCGTTCCCCCCGGGAACCGGACTCCACAACCATTGGGATAACGTTTTCCATCTTCTCAATTCTCCTCTCGGATTTTCTTTTTCTTTTATGCGGACGCGCGGTTCGGCGGGCGCTTTCGCCGCCCTTAGCCGTCTTCCGCGCCGTCCGCTTCGCCTTTGGCGATGGACACCAGCATTTGGACCGCCTTTTCGGCCCGGAGCATCCTGTCCACCGTCTCCCGCGCGCCGCGCCGCTCGCGCCGCTTCATGCGGACGCCCGCGTACACTTGGTTGAAGCGCTCGGTTATCTCGGAATCCGTCGCCTTGAACTTCTCGACTTCCGCCAAGTGGTTCAGCATCAGGCTTTGGGCGACGCGCCGCGTCGCCTCCCCCGCCGCCTCTTGGCGCAACTCGTCCTCCGTCTTGCCGATGGACGCCAGATAGTCTTCTTTGCGTATGTTGTTGCTTTCGAGAAAGCTGAACTGCTGGCTCACCAGCCGCTCGGCTTCGCGCTCGACCATCATCGGCGGCGGGGTCAGCTCGGTGTCCTTGAGCAGGGCGGCGATGACCAGCTCTTCGTAATTCGAGTTGGCTTGGTTGTCCGCCGCCTGCGTCAGGGCGTCTCGGACTTCGGCGCGCAACGCTTCCAAGCTCTCGAAGCCGTCCGGCAGGCCGCGGGCGAATTCGTCATCCAGCTCCGGCAGGGTGCGCTCGTACACGTCCATAACGTCGACCGAGAAGCTCGCAGGCTTGCCCGCCATGTCCTCTAGTTGGAAGTCATCCGGAATCGCCAGCTCGAACTCAACGGTTTCCCCCGCGGACGCGTCGACAATCTCGGCGGAGAATCCGGGAAGGGGCGACGCGCCGTCCTCCGCCAGGTAGAACGATTGGGGCCCCGCGCCCCACATTTGCCGGTCGTCTCCCTCGACGAATCCCCGCATGTTCATGGTGAGCAGGTCGCCGAAGCGCGCCGGGCGCTCCACTTTCTCCCAAGTGCCGAGGCTTTGGCGGACGCGGTCTATCTGATCCGCGACCTGCTCTTCGGTCACTTCGTCCGTTTCGAACTCGATGCGGGTGGCGCGGTAGTCGCCGAGCGCCACTTCCGGCTTGAGCGGAACGGTGGCGGTGACGCGGACTTCGTCCCGCATGTCGAGCTCGTCTATCTTGAGCGGGGCGACGGCGTCCAGGTCGCTCTGGGCGACCGCTTTTTCGGCGACTTCGTAAGCCATGGCGTCCAGGACTTCGTTGAGCAACTGCTCGCGTCCCAGCGCCTGCTCGACGACGCGCCGGGGGGCTTTGCCCCTGCGAAATCCGGGAATGGAGACGCGGTCGGCGATTCGCTGGTATCCCCTATCGAGATACGGCGCCAAATCCGCGTCCTCAAGCTCGATGTGGAGCGTAGTCTGGTTGTCCACAACTCCGTCTTGAGTGATTTTCACCGAAGGCTCCTGCCAACGCCATTTTGGGGAACGGCTTTCAGATATGATAAGTATAGCATAATGAAACGCAGTTCCCGATTGCAAAAAATGGGCTAGTTATGCGGAAAACCGCGCCCGCCGCCCGCCCTAGAGCGGCAAAGGCGGCAGACGGACGGGGAAGGGGATGTCCGGGTTTTCATCCACCAGACGCCGCCAGACGCGATGCCCCGCCTCTTCCGCCCGCGCGATGACGTCCGCTTCGTCGACGTTCAGAACGCGCGAATCGCGCATGACCCACGCGCCGCCGACCATGACGTCCGTCACGTCCGCCGGCTGCCCCTGATGGATGAGCGAGGACACGACGCGCAAGGTTGGGACTAGATGGGCGCGGCGGACGTCGAGCGCGAACAGGTCTGCTTTCTTGCCGACTTCCAGCGAGCCGGTTTCGCCGCCGATTCCGAGCGCCCGCGCGCCGCCGATTGTCGCCCACTCCATGACGTCCTCCGGCTGGGGCCAAAACTCGTCGTTGCGCCGAACGCGCTCATGGAACAGCCCGGCGCGCGCCGCCTCTATCATGTCCTCCGCCATGTTGTCCGACCCCAAGCCCATGGGGCAGCCCGCCGCGAGCAACTCGAACGCCGGCGCCGCCGCGCCGCGCCGGGCGGCTATGGCGGGGTTGTTGGAAACCGCGACTCCATGCGCGCCGAGCAGGGCGATTTCCGAATCGTCCACGTAGCGGCAGTGGGCGGCGAGCAGGCGGTCGTCCAAGAAATCGTTGGCGAACAGATACTGCGTCGGACGGACGCCGCGCGTTCGCGTCACCGCTTCCACTTCCTTATGGCTTTGCGAAAGATGAATCGTCCGGCGCAGGTCATGGGCGTCCGCCAAATCCATCGACCGCCTGAGAAGCTCCGGCGAACACAATTCCGGCGCATGCGGCGAGACGAAACAGCGGACGCGCCCATTCTCCGCGCCGTGCCAGCCGGATATTAGGTCGTCGGAGCGCTGAAGCCCGGCGTCCAGCTTGCGCTCGGAGAACTCGAACCGCCCGCGAGCGAGCGCGTCGTCGTCCGCGTCGTTGAAGTTCTCGGCTAGGAATAGGCGCAACCCGGCATCGGCGAGCGGGCGCGCGTATTGCGGAACGCGGTCGGATATTTCCAGAAGGGTCGTCGTCCCGGAGCGCATCGCCTCGACAGCGGCGAGCTGGGCGAAGACGACGCGCTCCTCATCGCTCAGCAGCCCGCGCCCGGTGGTGGGGAAGCGCAGCGTGGTGGGGAATCCGAAATCCTCCAGAATCCCCCTATCGGCGGTGGCGAGCAGATGGGTATGGCAGTTGACCAGCCCCGGAAAGACCGCCCGCCCGCGCCCGTCGACGCGCTCGGCGTCCGGGAATCGCGCCTCGACTTCTTCAGACGCCCCAATAGCGGCGATGCGCCCGTTCTCGACCGCCAAAGCCGCGTTGTAATGAATCGCGCGCTGCGGGTCGCAAGTGATTACGGTGGTATTGGCGATGACGATGGCGGCGGCGGGCATGGGCGGGGTTCCTGGGGCGGGTTGGCGTTCGGAATTCGGTTGTGGGGAAATGTAGGGGAATTATATCGCCAAGTAAAGGAAAATGGATTTGTTTCGCGGCGCAGAATGGTTTATCATCTGCGCGAAGGGAGTATCCGATTGCTCAAAATCGCGTTGCTGACGGTCGCAACAACCGCGTTCGCCCTGCTTGGCGCGGCTTGTTCGCGGGATGACGGCGAACCCGCGCCGGCGTCGTCCCCGCCGGAATCGGTGGCGAAAGCCGCGCCGACGGCGGCGCCCGCGCCTTCTCCGACCGCTACCAGCGTCCCAACCGCGACGCCTACGGCGACGGCGACCGCCACGCTCACCCCTACGCCGACGTTTACCAGCACGCCGACGCCGACCGTCACGCATACCCCAACTCCGACATTCACAACCACGCCGACAGCGACACTTACGGCTACGCCAACGCATACGCTCACGCCAACACCGACACCGACGTTTACAAGCACACCCACGCCAACCGCCACCCTTACCCCAACGCCGACGTTCACAATCACGCCCACGCCAACCCATACCCCAACCCTCACGCCAACCCCAACCCATACCCCCACGCTCACCCCAACCCCGACGCCCGACCCGGTGGCGTTGATACTCGCCAACTACCACCCGAAATTGCGCGAGGCGGTTCTCGGCGACGTCCCGGATACCGCCGGCGGCAAGGCGTTTCTGGCGGACGGCGCGCTCTCCGAAACCGAAATCGCCGCCCTCGACCGCGCTCAGAGCGTATTCGGGATGGAGAAGTTCTACAACGCTTGGGAGCTGGACGCGCTGACGCCCAACGAAGTCCACGCCGTTCTCTACATGCTCACGTTCTACGACCCATACACAACCGTCCACGACGTAACCGCCGACCCGGACGACCCGGACGCCGAAGGCGCGGAAATCACAAGGACGCTGGATGATTTCGGGGTGCATCCCGGAGCGTGTCTGTACTGCAAGAAAGAGATTGAACAGCCCCCCGCAGAGTTCCAAGCGCGCCGCCGCATGACTTTGCAACACTTGGCGCATCACGCCAAAGTGCAGGCGGACGCGCTCAGCCCATGCGACCTGCGGGATTTCACGGAGGAGGAGTTGATAGCGCTCGGTCACATGGAAACGTCGGGGGCGGGCTGGGACTCTTCTTCGCTCACAATACTCCCACGCAACTTCACGGCGTCAGTCCGTCTTACCGATGGTCTGCTGAGGTTTGAAAAAGGCTTCCCGCGCTCGCGCAATCCGGAGAGCGAGAGAACCGCCAAAGTCTTGATTGAATCAGGCGAGGTCCTAAGCCCGTTCACGCACGGGATAAGAGCCGCCGGCGGGCCGCCGAGCGCGATAGGGTTGGAGCCGTGCCTAGAAGCTGTGAAAAGAATAGTCGATTGGGACACTAAGCGGTACGACCATTTTGTCGAGGGAGGGGGAGACTTGATCCCGTATTTTAACGACGTCTTTCCTCCCGCTCGTCCGCCAACATTCGTTGTTCCAGGGGCCGCTCGTCCGTGGACATACCCTACTCCATGGTACCCTACGTGGGCGTGGTTCCTCGTGGACGAGTCCGGCGGGCAAGACAAGGGCATACGCTTGATGAACCAGTTTCGCGCGCTGAACTTGCCGGCGATAAGGGAATACTGGGGCGTGCATTTTGACAAAACAGCGGCGGACGCGAGCTCGGCGCTGAGAGGCGTCAATGGGGTTTTGCTGTCTCCGTGGGACTTGTATCTGCATCGCAACATCGGTTTTAGCGTAAGCGATTACCAGGCGGGACTTGACGCCCGGATTCGCGGCTATCCACTTCCTGAACGTTGCGGACTGGCGCGACTTAGGCCCGGGGTGTGGGAGTCAGAGGAAGACAACACTGGAGCAGTCTATTCCTTCTGGAAACTGAAACCCGAACTTCCACCGGATCGATACTGGAAATCCAGCATGTCATTCTGGAACCGGCGTGACGATAGCGAAAGAGGGTGGCGTAGAATCTTGGAATACTCCTGCGACTGACTCGCCGCGCCAAACCCCCCCTCGCGCCAATCTAAAACCCCCGATTTGCCGCCCGCCCCTTCTTTGCAGTATCCTAGCCCCTAATCGCAAGCCGCCCGAAGTGGGGGCGGGAAGCGCAGGATAGCGAAAGGAGATAGAGCGGTGGACGGATTTTCCGCGCTAGCGCGAATACTCAAACTCGAGGGCGTCGAATGGGTGGCGTGCTACCCGTCGAACAACCTCATCGAATCTGTCGCCCAAGAGGGCATACGCACAATCATGTTCCGCCATGAGCGCGGGGCGGTGATGGCGGCGGACGGCTACAGCCGCGCCAACAGCCGGCAGAAGTTCGGCGTGGTCATCACGCAGGGCGCGTCCGGCGCCGAGAACGCCATGGGCGGCATCGCGCAGGCTTTCGGCGACAACGTCCCCATCCTGCTCATCCCCGGCGGCAACCCGCTGGCGTCTTGGGGCATCCGCCCCAACTTCTCCCCCGCGCGCGCCTACGCGCCCATCTCCAAGCGGACGGAAGCCATCCTGACGCCGACCGAGATAGGCAACGCCATGCGCCGAGCGTTCCACGCCCTGCGAAACGGCAGAGGCGGGCCCGTCACGGTCGAGACGCCGGGGGACGTCATGGGCGCGGAAGTCTCGGAAGACGTCGTCGCCAACTACCAGCCGCCCAAGCGGTCGCTCGTCTCGCCGTCGCGCTCGGACGCCAAAGACGCCGCCAAAGCGCTGATAGGGGCGTCCAACCCCGTCCTCTGGGCGGGCGGCGGCGTGCTGTACGGGGACGCCACAGAGGAACTCGCCGAGCTCGCCGAGCTTCTCGACGCGCCGGTTTACACCACCATGCAGGGCAAGAGCGCCTTCCCGGAGACGCATCCGCTCTCGCTCGGCGCCGGTTCGGGCGCGACCACATGGCCCGCCCGCAAGTGGCTGACGGAATCCGACGTCGTCTTCGCCATCGGCTCCAGCCTGACGCAGACCGGCTACGGGCAGCCCGTGCCGACCGGCAAGACGCTCATCCAAAACACCGACAACATCGACGACATCAACAAGCAGGCGAGCGTGGACATCGGCTTGCCGGGCGATTCCAAGCTGGCGCTGAGCCTTGTGATAGACGAGGTGAAGGCGGCGATGGGCGAGACGCCGCGCGACACGGGCGTCCGCGCCAAAATCGCCGCCGAGCGCGAGAAGTGGATGGAGGAATGGACGCCGCTGCTGCAGTCCGACGAAGTCCCCATCAACACCTACCGCGTCATACACGAGATAAACACGACGCTGGACAAGTCGCGCTCCGTCGTGACGCACGACGCCGGCGCGCCGCGCGACTCCATCATCCCGTTCTACGACGCCACGACGCCGCATGGCTACGTCGGCTGGGGCAAGACGACCCATCTCGGCTTCGGAATCCCGCTGATGATAGGCTCCAAGCTGGCGAACCCGGACAACTTCTGCCTGAACCTGATGGGGGACGGCGCGTTCGGCATGTCGGGGATGGACACCGAAACCGCCCAGCGAGCGGGCGCGCCGATAACGACCGTCGTGCTGAACAACGGCGGCATGGCGACCTACCCCGGCGGCTACCCGACGGCGCGGACGCGCTTCGGCGTCACCGAAATGACGGGCGACTACGCCAACTTCGCCGAGACCTTCGGCGGCGTGGGAATCACCGTCACCGACCCCGCCAAGATGAAGCAGGCGCTCATGGACGCCCAGCGCCACAACGCGGACGGCAAGACTGTGGTCATAGACGTCCACTCCAACTTCGAGGCGAAGAAGTCGCGCTTCTAGGCTAGGCGGACGGCGCGCGCGTCTCCGAAAACGGAAAAGCGAAAGCGGGGCGGGTTTCCCTGATTCGGGGGGAGTCCGCCCCGTTTTTTGATGCGGGACATGCCTGCGGGGAATTCGCCGCGCCTCACCCGGCGGGCGTTGGCGTGAGCGGAACTGGCGTCGGGCGCGGGCGTCGTTGTATCCGGAACCGGCGTCGCAGTCGGCGTTTCGGGCGCAAGCGGCGGCGCGGCGCAATCCCAATGAGAGGGCTATGGAGCGAACGTCAGATGCCGCAAAGCCCTTCGCACTCTTCGCGCATCATGTCGTCGTAGTCGATGGTGGCGCTGAAATCCACTTCGGCGAGCGGGACGCCGGAGCCGTGGATATAGGCGCTGTCGCCGTTGGCGGTGATGGCGTCGCGCACTCTGGGCGTTTCGCGGAGCGCGGCGTCCACCGCGACCGCCTCTTGGAACGAATCGGGATAGGAAGTTTTTAGCCACTTCCACTCGGAATCGCCCTTGTAGGGACACCCCACGCAGGCGCTTCGCGGCAGGTATCTGCCGGGGTAGTTGTCCATGAACCAAGACTGCAACTGCGAGCGGGACGCGCCCAAGTCTATCAGCGGGTAGCGCTTGGTTATCCAGACGTCTCGGCTGTCTTTCGCGCGCGCCATTTCGTCCGCGCTAATGCCCATCTATGACAGCGGTTTGGCGTTTCTCGCCGCCGCAGGAATCGCCCTATGGCGCGGCTGGGCGATTGCGGATGGCGGGCGGCGGAATGTCAGTCATCCAAAGCCACGTAATCGGATTCTATCGCATCTGCCCACCTTCGTTCCCAAGGAACATCGCTGTACCTGTTCACAAGTTCCCAAGCCAGCTTCTTTTCCGCGCGATAGCCGGCGGGACGATTCTGGTTCTTAAGAATCTGAGAGACGAAGCGGATGAGGCTCGCGCTATAGTCCCGAGGGCACACCCCATCGTTCCAGGATTCAACTTCGTTTCTAAGCCATGCGAGCCAGTGTCCGACAAAATCTGGAATCTCGTTGTTCCGAATTCCGTCAATCGGAAGTGGGTGTTGCCTAATGGCAAATGCGTATCTGGAGCGCCACGCCGCCGCCATGAGGTCGTGCGCCACCTGCAACGTTCGGTGGTCGAATTCGTACACAGGGTCCCATCTGTTGCCCCAATCGTCATAGAGGACCATGTTGGCGTATTTCACATGCTCCCAACATGTCCTGACGATGATATGCAGCGCGGCGCCGTAAACGTCATGCTGCAACCACTTGACTTGGTTATCGTCGTCCCCATTGAAGTATATCCCGACAATCATGCCGACCTCCGCAGGGCGGTTAAGAGAGTTGGTTTGCGCCTGTGCGGTTATTCTACTCGTCGACCGACCGATTTGGCAACATAAATTCCTAGCCAAACTGTCTATACAGTCGGATATGCCAAGATTTCATGTATTTGGAAATAACGCGCGCCCAAAAGTTTACGTCGGGCGCCAAGGCCGGCGTGACGCCGATTAGGTTGGCGCGGCAATCAAGCGCTTGCGCGTCCGACAGGCTTTTCTTGCCGCTCGGCGGCGCGAGAGGAGAGCGCTGTTCACTGCGAAACCGGCGAATCCATAACGCGAAGCACGCGGTAAAACACTTCGTTCACGAACTCCGTCCATCGCGCGCCGTCGCGGGAAAGGTCGTCGAGAAGAAACACCGCGCCCATGTCCAGTTGCGCCAGGCGGCTTCTCATCTCCGGCGTAATCACGCCGGCTATCAGCATGTTGACGCAATCGGGCGGGGTCGCGTCGAAACTCTTTTGCATCGCTCCGAGACGCTCAAGCGCGCCGGCGGGGTCTTTGCCGCCTTTGATTTCGATTGTCGCCACGTCGCGCGCTCTTCCCCCGCGCCCGCGACGCTGAAAGAGTATGTCCGGCTCCGCCCCGAAACGCATCGCGTATCCGTTGCGAAGAATGAACTCCGTTCCGCTGTCGTTTTCCTCGCGCGACAGTCCCGACGTTCGCAGCCAGTTGGCTATGCGCGTCTTTATCAGCTCTTCGGCGTCTCTGCCTATGATGTTCCGAAATGTCCCGTCAAGTCCGATTCCCATGTTGGCGATGATGTTCCGGTAGCCGTTTTCAAGCGTCCAGTTGGACGCGCCCTCTATGATGGACGAAATCGCGGCGTTGTACAGCCTTGCCGCGCTCTTGGCGTGGGATTCGCTTATGGGGGATTTCCGCGTTCCGTCCTCCCAAGCGGCTACCGGAGCGGCTATGTTCGCCACCCTTTTCAGCGGCAGAAGCGCGATTCCCCTGTAGTACAGCGACATCCTGGGCGCGCGCCTCAGAATGTCGGGATGGGCGAATACCAACTTGGGCGCTATGCCCGAATCGTTGACATGATTCCACGCTCGTTCGCTTATCATCAGGTCTTCAATCGGCATGAACGACGGCGCGCGCATCGACGCCGCTAGGTCGCGCAGTCCCGCGTCCGTCCGTTGGCAAATCCGCTCGGACATTAGCGTGGAGCGCATCAGCGCGTCATTCAGGTTGGTCATCCGAGCGCCTCCACTTGTAAACGCACTTCCGAATCTCGCGCCTTCCGAAGCGGCGCATCTGCTGGCTGGAGTTGCCCTTGCCGCGCGGCAATGTCCATATGTTTTCGCATACGAAACCGCATCGCTCGGCGTAGTCCGCCAGTATGAGGTCGGTCGGCGCTTCCTCGCCGTGATAGCGGACGTTGTCGTTCACCATTATCGCGAACCCGCCCGGACGGATTATCCGCCCCAACTCCGCGACTACGACCGCCATTTCCAAGAAGTAGCCCTCTATCAGGCGTATCACGTGGCGGTTGCCCAGCTCGGACGCGCGCGCCGTCAGGATTTCCAAGACTTCGCGGACAGCGCCCTGCTGTTCGTGCATGCCGAGCGCTTTCCGCAACAGCGCGTCGTCTTCGCCGTAAACTTTTCGCAGCCACGCCGTTTTGGGCTTGTTTTCGACCGTCGCGGACAGCATGCTCTGGCGCAGGTCGGAGAAGTCGGATTGCCCGTATCCGAGCCACGCCAGCTCCAGCGCGTAGGTGCGCGTGTAGTCGTATCGGTTGGCGTAAGGCGGAGAGGTGACGACCATGTCGAAACTCGCATCGGGAATCTGGCGCAGAAGCTCTAGGCAGGAACCCACGCGAAACTCGGGATGCCCGCCGCCGTACTCGCGCTTGAGGTCGTCCATGTCGTGGAGCATCTGGTGCAACCTGCCGCCCAGCGCTTCGGCGAACGGCGAGACCCTGCCCTTGTGGACGCGGCTTCGCAGATTGCGCCCCGAACGGTAGTCCCATCTGAGATACTGCCCGTCCTTGCGGGTGTAGCTGACCTCTTCGAGAACCGTCATGCAGGCGAGGTCGAGAAGGGAGCGCTCCGCCGAGTCGTCCATCGCTTGGATGAACTTTCGCGCTTTGGCGATGGCGGCTTCGGTCTCCGGCGGGAAGGCGTATTCCGTGATTCGGACATGCGGGAAGGCGCAGTCGTCGGCGTCGGCGTCCGATTCAAGCGCCGCGAGCAGTTGGGACGCCGCCGATTCGAGCGAGTCGCGCCGCGCGCCGTTGGCGGCTTCGGCGATTCCCCTGCCGACCAGCGCGCCGACGGGCATTATCTCGATGCCGGCGGCGCGCGCGCCCCTGCCGGCGGCAACCAGCGGAGCGGTGCCGATGCCGGCGAAGGGGTCGAGAACCGTCTGCGGACGGAACTCGGATACGAACCCGTCCACCAGCGCGGCGGAGAACCCCTCTTTGTACTTCATCCATCGCAAACCGGGCGCGGCGCGGTTGCCCTGATACGACACCGCCTTGCGCGAGAGCGCGGGGTTGGACGCGACGCGGGAGCGGAACCTGTCCTCCAAAGCGCGCCGCTCGCGGACGCTTCCGCCGTTCGGAGATACGGTAGGCTCCATGGAATCCGACCTCCGCCGACAGTTCGCTCCAAGTTCCAGCATTATGAACGGGGGAACCTTAAACGAGACGCCCGAATCTCGTCAAGCGCGTTGACGGAGGGTATTCGCCGACAAGTGCCCGCGCCCCCGTTTTCGCGGGGACGGCTTTGTTGCGGTTCGCCTAGCCCTAGCCCCCGTTCCATTCGCGGGCGCGCTTTATGAATATCTGCGGGTCGGCGAGCCACTCGGCGTAGCCTATGGCGCGGTTGTCGGTTAGGTAGTCGAGTTTGGCGTCCATCTCGGCGAGCAGGTCTTGGTTTTCGTAGGCGACGGCGAAGCCGCCGCGCTCGATTTTGTCGTCAAGGACGGACACCACGAAGTCGTCGCCGGACGCGCGGGCGGCGTCTCGGTTGCCGATTTCGCCTCTGGCGACGGCGTCTATGTCGCCGGCGGCTAGGGCGTCCAGCAGTTCGCGCTCGCCTTCCAGGTCGCCCAAGTAGATTACGGCGGGCATGCCGTCCGAAGGCGGCGTCAGGCTGCGGCGCCCTTCCACATTCGGCGTCTCGCGCGCGGATGTTATGGTGAAGGCGTCCGTGCCGTCCGCGACCACCGTGCCGCTTGGGGTCTCGATTTGCGTTCCCGCCAGCAGGACGCCGTTCGCGTCCACGTAGCCGGCTATTTCCAGGAAGCGATGCTCGCCGGTGGTGTCCGCGAGCGCGCCGATTCGCATGTCGCCGGTCAAGCCGCCGTAAGAGGATACGCGGTCTCTGTCCGCCGCGCGCACCAGCAACGACTGGCGAAAGGCGATGTGGCCCGAAGTGAAGGCGACGGCGGTTTCGCCGTTGGCGTCTTTGGTTCGGGATTCCAAGATGGTGATTCCGCCGCCTACCATGTCGAATTCAGGCTTAGTCGGGCTAAGCCAGATGTCGTCCCAAGCCTCGATGGGGGTTCGCGCGAAAGACAGCCCGCCGCCGGGCATCGCTTCTATGGCGTCCAGCAGGTCGGCTTCGTAGCCGCGATGGTTGGCGAATTCGGGCGAATCGGGGTCTTCGACCGCGCTGTGGCTGACGGGCGCGAAATAGGCGTAAAATCCGACTTTCACTTCTTCCTCCTGAGATATGCAGGCGGCGAGCGACAGCGCCGCCAAGCCGAGCGCGAACGCGGCGGCGGCGGTTTGGGGACGGGCGAGAGGGAACATTCGGGGCTTGCCTCCGAGCGGGTTTCGTTTTCGGGCGCGCGGGATGGTAGAATCCGACTGACGCAATCAACGATACTGAATGAGGCGCGCGATTTGCAAAGGGGCGAAAGCGTCCGAGCAAGACCGCGCCTAGCGGCGCGGACACCCTCGCCCTAGCCCTCTCCCATCAAGGGAGAGGGGATTTCATACAAAGAAAGGCTTGGCGATTCCATGCGAAAACGGACGATTACGGGGCATCCCTCCCAGGCGATGGTCGAGCAGCTGGCGGCGTCGGGCGTTCGGTACGTGTTCAACAACTCCGGCTCGCGCGAGGCGCTGTTTTTCGACACGCTCCACGCCCACCCGGACATTCACGGAATCCTGGGGCTGCACGAGGGCAGCGTGACCGCCATGGCGGGCGGCTTTTCGCAGGTGAGCGCGGAGCCGGGCGTCATGGTCGTCCACCTCGGCGCGGGGTTGGCGCAGAGCATGGGGCAGCTCATCAACGTCTGGTGGGGCAGCCTGCCGGTCGTGGTCATAACCTTCGCCGGCGACACCGGCAGCTTCGCCGACCGGATCAGCCTCGACCTGAGCCACAGCTTCGGGCCGACGTCCATCGCCGCGCCGATGACCAAGGCGAATTGGACGGTCGTCGAGCCGGAAGGGTTGCCGGCGGCTATCGAGCGCGCCATTCGGGTGGCGACCACCCCGCCGGTGGGGCCCGTCCATCTGGCGGTCTATGATTCCATGCTGGGGGCGCAGCCGGTCACGACGGAGATAATCGAGGGGGCGCCGGAGCGGACGCGCGCGGGCTATCCGTCCGATGACGACATTGAGCGGCTGGCGCTGGCGCTGCATCGGGCGGAGCGTCCGATGATTTACGCCGGCGACGGAATCTGGAAGAGCGGCGCGAGCGCGGCGGCGACCGAAATCGTCGAGCTGTTCGGCGCCGTCGCGGCGACGGGGCGCAACGACCTGCGCGGCGTTCCGATAAAGCATCCCCAGCACGCGGGCTATTTCGAGCGCGCGGCGGCGGCGCTGGAGCCGGATCTGATTGTGGCGATAGGCTCCCGCCACGGCGGCGAAGGGACGGCAGCGGACTACGCGGCGTTCGGCGGCGGCGCGGCGCTCATGGCGATAGGGTCGGACGTCGAAAACCTGAAGAACATGCCGGGCTTGGACTTGGCGATTCTGGCGGACGAAGGCAGGGCGCTGGAGCGTCTGGCGGCGCTTACGCGGAGCGAAACCACCCCGGAGCGCTACGCCGAGCGGCGCGAGTGGGCGCGGACGGCGGCGCGGAATCTGCGCGACGAACGGCGCGCGGCGCTGGCGGCGAAGCATCAAGAGGGCAAAGTCCGCGCCCTTCCGCTGATAGAGGCGCTGGACGCCGAGCTGGAGCGCGTCGGCGGCGGCATCGTGACCACCGAGCAGTTCGCCGTCCCGCAGGACGTCGTCGGCGGCGAGAGCGCGGGGGCGAACGTCTATATCCGCCCCGCCGGCGGCTCGGAGGGCTACGGGGTGGGCGCTCCCATCGGCGCGAAGCTCGCCGCGCCGGACGCGCCGGTGGTCGGGCTGGTGGGCGACGGCTCGCTGTACTACGCCGACAGCGCGCTGTGGACGGCGGTTCATCACGGCATCCCCGTCTTGTACGTGATAGCCAACAATCAGGCGTATGGCGTGGTGGCGGGCGCGTTCGGGCAGGCGGGCGGCAAGATGCGCGAAACGGGCGACTACGGCGGCGTGGCGCTCACGGGCATGGACCCGACCAAGATAGCGCAAGGCTTCGGCATGGAAGCGGTTGACCTGACGGACGAATCGCGCATAGCCGAGACGATAGCGCGCGGCTTGCGGACGGTGGAGGACGAGCGCCGCCCGTTCCTGATAAACGCGCATATGCCGATGGGACTGCCGGCGGGCGGCAGACCGGCGCGGCAGTTCCAATTCGGCGGCTAGGGCGCGGCGGAACGATGCCGCCGCGCCGTCTAGCGTTTAGTCGTTTTCGCGCCGAGGTTTCTTCCGAACCCTGAGCGCCGCCGCCAGCGCCAGCGGACCCATTAGGAACAGCATGTTAGCCGCCGCCGTTCCACCCGTTATTCCTGACGCTGGTAGATTGCAATCGGGCGGCGGCGGCGTGCGTATAGGCGGCTTCGGGACTTCGACGTCTGGCGTGAGCGAATGTGTGGGTTCTTCTGACGCGGGCGTGGATGTCGGCGGCGTCTCAGGCGGCGGCGTGGGCGTAATGGTGTGCGGCGGCGGCGTCTCAAGCGCAGGCGCGGATGCGGGTTGTTCCTCCGCGGGCGTGGATGTAGGCGGTATGGGCGTGGGCGTAGGTTCCGGCGTGATGATGGTGGTGGGCGGCGGTATAGGCGTGGCCGTAGGTTGCTTTTGTTCTGGCGTGGGCGGCGGCGGCGCGACGGTAGGCGGTATGGGCGTGAATGTGGGCGGCGGCGGCACGGGCGTGAATGTGGGCGTCGGAGTCGGCGGGTCGGAAGTAGGCGTCACTGGGTCGCTTATTTTGCGGTCCGAAACCGCTACGTCCCATCCGTTTTGGGCGGTCGCGCCGGCGATGCCGATGAACTCCACTTCGACCCTGTACGAATCCGCTGTTTGGAAGGTCAGGGGGCACTCGCTTTTGCCGCCCGACGAATTCAGCGTCTGTCCGCATTGGAATTGCTCTATGCCGTTTAGCGTCCATCTTACGGATTCGAGGGCGCCTTGGGCGGTGGCGGCGAATGTTTGGGAAGCGCCGAGGTCCAAGGCGAGGGTCTGATTCTGATTCGGCGTTTGATTCACAATTCGCGGCGGGGTCGGCGTAGGCGTGTGCGTCGGGGGCGTTCCCACGTTCACGCTCCAGCTTTGGCTGTCGGTCAGCCCGCCGGCGTCCGTGAAAGTCACTTTAACGACGTATATGCCCCCTTCTGGGAAGGTTATTGGGCAAGAGCTTTCATGCTTGCCCGTTTGACGGAGCGACTGCCCGCAGTCGGTTCGCTGGTTGTCGAGCGTCCATTCCACCGACGACAGGTCGCCGTCCGCGTCGGTCGCTGTTGCTGTGAATCTTTGGGAAGCGGGCGCGTGCAGGTTAAGGGACGCGCTTGGCGACTCATTCACAATTTCCGGCGGGCTGTTGGGTACGTTCACGCTCCAGCTTTGGCTGACCGTCAGCCCGTCGGCGTCCGCGAAGGTCACTTTGACGATGTATTCGCCCCCTTCTGGGAAGGTTAGTGTGCAAGAGCTATCATGCCTGCTCGTTTGACGCAACGATTCGCCGCAGTCGGTTCGCCGGTTGTCGAGCGTCCATTCCACCGACGACAGGTTGCCGTCCGCGTCGGTCGCTGTGGCGGTGAATCTTTGGGAAGCTGGCCCGCCCAGCCTGAGAGACGCGCTTGGCGACTCATTCACGATTTCCGGCGGGCGGTTGGGTTGCTCCACGCCTACGCTCCATCTTTGGCTGACCGTCAACCCGCCGGCGTCCGTGAAAGTCACCTCTACTGTGTATCCGCCAGCGTCGTCGAATGTCACAGGGCAAGAGCTTTCATACCTGCTCGTTTGGCGGAGCGACTGGCCGCATGCATAGTAGTCGCCGTTGAGCGTCCATTCCACCGACGACAGGTTGCCGTCCGCGTCGGTCGCTTCGGCGGTGAATGTTCGGGAATCGCCGGCTTTCAGGGCGAGGGATTGTCGAGGATTAACGCTCACAATTTCCGGCGGGCGGTTGGGTTGCGTCACGTTCACGCTCCAACTTTGGCTGTCCGTCAGCCCGCTGGAGTCCGTGAAAGTCACCTCTACTGTGTATCCGCCCGCGTCGTCGAATGTCACGGGGCAAGAGCTTTCATACCTACCCGTTTGACGGAGCGACTGGCCGCAACTATACCGGCGGTCGTCGAGCGTCCATTCCACCGACGACAGGTTGCCGTCCGCGTCGGTCGCTTCGGCGGTGAATGTTTGGGAATCGCCCGCGTCTAGGCTAATGGACGCGCTAGGCGACTCATGCACAATTTCCGGCGGGCGGTTGGGTTGCTCAACGGTTACGCTCCAACTTTGGCTGACCGTCAACCCGCTGGAGTCCGTGAAAGTCACCTCTACTGTGTACCTGCCCGCTTCGTCGAATGGGATTGGGCAAGAGCTTTCATATCTGCCAGTTTGACGGAGCGACTGGCCGCAACTGTATCGGCGGTCGTTGAGCGTCCATTCCACCGACGACAGGTTGCCGTCCGCGTCGGTCGCTGTGGCGGTGAATGTTTGGGAATCGCCCGCGTCTAGGCTAATGGACGCGCTTGGCGTCTCATTCACAATTTCCGGCGGGCGGTTGGGTTGCTCCACAGTTACGCTCCAACTATGGCTGTCCGTCTCCCCGTCGTCGTCCTCAAACGTCGCCTCTACGCGATATGAACCCGCTTCCGGGAAGCGAATTTCGCAAGAGCTCTCATGCCTGCCCTTTTGACGGAGCGATTCGCCGCAGTCGCTTCGTCGGCGGCTGTCGAGCGTCCATTCGACCGATGTCAGGTTGTCGTCGGCGTCGGTCGCTTCGGCTGTGAATCTTCGGGATTCGCCCGCCGTAAGCGTGACTCGCTGCGAGCTTGGCGATTCGTCCACAATTCGCGGCGCTCGGTTGCGCGCTTCCACGATCACGCGCCAGCTATGGCTGTCGGTCAGCCCGCCGGCGTCTGAGAAGGTTACTCTGACTGTGTGCCTGCCTTCTCCGAAGGCTGCCCTGCAAGAGCTCTCATGCCTGCTCTTCTGCCGGAACGATTCGTTGCAGTTGGTTCGGCGGTTGTCGACTGTCCATGCGACCGATGTCAAGTTGCCGTCGGCGTCTGTCGCTTCGGCGGTGAATGTTGGGGAATCGCCCGCCGTAAGTTCGACTGGCGAGTTTGGTTCTTCGTCCACAATTCGCGGCGCTCGGTTGCGCTGCTCTTCTTCAACGGTGATGGACGCGTCGGGTATCGGATGGCCCGTTCCGCCGCCGCCCGTGTGTTCTTGGAGCGTGTCGTTCCCGACGGCATTTTCGCTCCACAGCCCGCAGACCACCGCGTTTCTGCCCACAGGAAGCCGCGACGAGCCGGCGGTTATCCTGGACGATGTGAATGTGTAGCTGCTTCCTCTGCGAACCGTCCGGTCGTCCATCGTGATTTTATAGACTTCGCTTCCCGAATGGTAAACGTGGAAGACCACGTACAGCACGGCGGAGCGCACTCCGGAATCCCTGTTCGTCACCCGCGCGCTGAAAGTGACCGATTCGCCTTCCGTCACTCTCGACGCCGAGACTTGGCAGGAATTTATTATCGCGTTCCTGTTGCCGTGCGCCTGCGCGTGGGGCGGCGGGGACGCGAGCATCCACAACGCGGCGATGATAAACGCCGAGGCGATGACTCGGAGCGGAAGTCCGAGTCGTCCGAACGGAGCGGACGCCGTTCCAGTTTTAGAACATGCGGACTTGCGGGGGGGGGGGGGGGGGCAAGATTGCGAATGTTCAACGGGGCGCTCAACGCGAATCCTCCTGCGGATAGGGCGGTCAAGACATTTTGCGGGGATATTACCACATTCGCCGCCGTTGGACAACGCATTTTCGCATGGAACCCGAAAAATCCCGCCGCGACGCAGTTTTCGGCGGGAAACGTCGGCGCGATTGGCGCTATGATATACAGCGGCATACCGAAAAGGAGAAATCAACATGATAGGCGTGCTAACTCATCACTGGTCAAAGCCTGATGCGTTCGGGCGGGCGCGGGCTTTGCTCGACGGCAACGGCGCGGCGCAAAGCCGGCATCCGGGCTTCGTCAGCCGGCGGACGTTGCTTTCGCGGGCGGACTCCGGGCGGATAACCACGCTCGTCCTCTGGGAGAGCGATGAGATTTACGACGCCTGGCGCGCCAGCCCGGAGCGGGCGAACGCGATGGACGGCGCTGAGGCGCTGTGGTCCCGCGCGCCGGAATCCGAGCGGCTCGACGTCGCGGAGTAGGCGGCGGGAAAACCGCAAGAATCGGAAACGCGAAGGCGCGAAAGGCGCGGATGGACGCGGAGATAGCGATAAGGAAAGGTTGGCGAATGGCGGGCAACGATTACGATTATATAATAGTAGGCGCGGGGTCGGCGGGGGCGATTGTCGCCAGCCGGCTGAGCGAGGACGCCGGGCGGCGCGTTCTGCTTGTCGAGGCGGGGCCCGATTTCGGCGACCTGGATTCCATGCCGGACGACGTCAAGTACGGCTACGGACACGGACGCTCGCCGTCGGATTTTCTGTCCGCGTTGCGGATGGAGCATCGCCAATACTTCGTCGCCAAAGCGAGCGGGCGCGGGCGTCCGATGCTCGTCCCCAGAGGGCGAACCACCGGCGGGTCTTCGTCCGTGAACGCGCAGATATTCCTGCGCGGCGTTCCCGAAGACTATGACGATTGGGCGTCTTGGGGAAACGACGAGTGGGACTTCCGCAGCCTGCTCCCGTCGTTCCGGCGCATCGAGACGGACACCGATTTCGCGGACGATTTTCACGGGACGGAAGGACCGACAATCGTCCGGCGGTTTCGGCGGGATGAGTGGCTTCCCGACCAGCGGGCTTGGCGCGAATCCGCCCGCGCGCTGGGGTTCGCCGACTGCGCCGACCACAACGACCCGGATTCCACCGGCGTCGGGCCCTTCCCGCTGAACAACCCGAACCGCGTCCGCTGGAGTACAAATATCGGCTATCTACACCCGGCGCGCGATAGGGAAAATCTGACAATCCTGCCCAACGCGCTCACGCGGCGCCTTCTGTTCGACGGCGCGCGGGCGGTCGGCGCGGAAGTCGAGACGGATGGCGAAACGCGGACTGTCTCGGCGGGCGAAATAATCCTGTCCGCCGGCGCGATAGGGTCGCCGCATCTGCTGATGCTGTCCGGCGTAGGACCCGCCGAGCATCTGGCTGAGATGGGCGTCCCGCTGGTCGCCGATTCGCCGGGGGTGGGCAAGAATCTGCGCGACCATCCGCAGGTTCACGCGCTCTGGCGGACGCGGGACGGCTACGGCCAAGACCTCTACGCGCCGCGCCTGCAGATGGCGCTGCGATACACGGCGTCGGGGTCGAATCTGCGTAATGACATGCTGATTCACCCCAATTCATACGCCACAGACAGCATGAATTACGCGCGCCCGAACGCGGACGCGGTGGGCTTGGGGATGACGGCTTGCATCTACTTGGCGGAATCCGCCGGCGAGTTGCTTCTGCGCTCGCGCGACCCGCGCGTCCAGCCGAGTTTGGACTACAATCTGCTGGCGACCGAGTTCGACCGGCGGCGCATGCGCGAGTGCGTGCGAATCTGCCTCGACATAGCCGCCAAGCCGCCGTTTTCGGAGCTGCTGGCGGAGCGCGTCAAGCCGACGGACGCCGACCTCGCCTCGGACGACGCGCTGGACGACTGGATGCTGAAAAACGTCTATACCAGCCACCACATATCCAGCACTTGCAAGATGGGGCCCGAATCCGACCCGCTGGCGGCGGTCGACCAGCACGCCCGCGCTCGCGGCGTGAGCGGATTGCGCGTCGCGGACGCCTCCATCATGCCCGACTGCATCCGCGCCAACACGAACGCCACTTCAATGATGATTGGCGAGCGCGTCGCGGAGTTCATTTTGAGAGGGGACTGAGAGGGAAAGCGAGATTGCCCATGACAGAAACGGAAACGGACACCTGCCTGCCCGCCGTGACTTGGTTCGTGGCGGACGAAGGCGGCAAGCCGCTCGGACAGATACGGCGGCGCGAGATTCCGGCGGCGGGGACGCGCGTCGAGGGCGGCGCGCGCTTCGGCGAGGCGGTCGTCGTCTCGGTTCAGGAATTGCGCCCGTCCTGCGCCATGCGCCGATTCAAGGTCGTGGTGGCGGTGACGGCGGCGGGATAGGGGCATGTTCGACGGAGATTCAGGCGCGGATTCGGCGTTCCGAGCGCCGCCCCCGTCATTCCCGCGAAAGCGGGAATCCAGAGTTGCCCAACCATGATAGCCACCCGAAATCAACCTTGAATCGCAACCAACGAATCCCCTCTCCCTTGATGGGAGAGGGCTAGGGTGAGGGTGAGCCGCGCGCAAGCGCGGCTTTGCGCTCGGATGATTCGCCCTTTCGCAATTTTCGCATATATAAAGGAAATCCCGCCCCATGTCCCCCATGCGCCACGAAGGGCGCTCGCTTGAAATCGCCGTCGGAGACGCCGTTTTCGACTACGCCGACAGCCTGAACGTCCGCGTCCCCACTTCCTGCGGGCGGACGGGGGAATGTCACGAGTGCATCGTCGAGATAAAGCGGGGGATGGACGCGCTTAGCCCGCCGACGGACGCCGAGCGCTTTCTACGCGACAACTACCGCCTCGCCTGCCAAGCGGTTACGCTGGACGCGGACGCGGAAGTGGAGTTCGCCGTTCTGCGCCGCCAGCCGCGAATCCTGACGCGCTCCGTTCGGCGCGAGGTGGAGCCGGATCCGGCGGTCGAGCGGCGCGGCGACGGGGTGTATCGAGACGGCGTCCGCATAGACGCCTATCGCGGCGCGATTTACGGGCTGGCGGTGGACGTCGGAACGACCACTGTGGTTATGACGCTTGCGGATTTGGAGACGGGCGAGCGCGTTCATACCGCGTCTTTCGAGAATCCGCAACGCTTCGGCGGCAGCGACGTGATGCGGCGCATATCATACGACGGCGGCGAATTCGGCGGCGAGCTGCGGCAAGTCATCCTGTCGTCCATCAACTTCGAGATAGGCGAGATGGCGCGGTCGCTGGGCTTCCACCGGCGGCGCGTTTACGACGCCGTCATCGTGGGCAACTCGACCATGCGCGACATGCTCTTCGGCATAGACGTCCAGCCGATTGGCGAAAAGCCCTATCGGTCGCGGATTGAAACCGAAATGCGCGAGGGCAAGCGGCGGACAACGGCGCTTTCGGCGACGGCGCGGGACGCGGGCTTGCGAATCTTCCCGGACGCTCTGGTTTACGGCGGGCCCCTCATCGGCAGCCACGTGGGCGCGGACGTGGCGGCGGATTTGCTGGCGGTCGGCATGGACGAAGGCGGCGAGCTGGCGATGCTGGTGGACGTCGGCACGAACACGGAAGTGGTCGTCGGGGACGGCGAGCGGATGCTGGCGGCGTCCTGCCCGGCGGGGCCGGCGTTCGAGGGCGGCGAAGTGGGCTACGGGATGCCCGGCTACGACGGCGCGGTGGAGTCGGTTCGCATAGACGACAGCGGCGGCGTCCGAATCCGCGCCATTGGCGGCGCCCCGCCGGTGGGGATTTGCGGCTCCGGGCTGATAGACCTGCTCGCCGAGTTGCGGCGGACGGGCAGGATGAACGAGCTGGGCGCGTTCGCGGACGGCTCCGGCGAGTTCGTGTTCGATACGGACAGCGGCATGTCGCTATCGCGCGCGGACATATCGGCGCTGGCGCAAGCGAAATCCGCCAACTACTCCGGGCAGTTCATCGCGCTCAGAAGCCGCGGCATGGAGGTTGAAGACGTCTCCCAAATGCACTTGGCGGGGGGTTTCGCCAACTATGTGGACATCGGCAACGCGCTGGCGATAGGCTTCATCGCCAACGTCGCGCCGGAGCGCATAACCAAAGTGGGCAACGCGGCGCTGGAAGGCGCGGCGATGATGCTACTGTCGCGCCAAACCCGCCGCCGCGCCGAGCGGCTGACGGCGTCGATAGAACACATTGAGCTGGAGACTACGCCGGACTTCTTCGACATATTCGTGGACGGCTGCATGTTCGCGCCGATGGGGTAGAGGGTTTGGTTTTGACGCGGAGGCGCGGAGGCGCAAAGGGGCGCAGAGGGTTCGGTTTTTAACGCAATGGCGCAATGGCGCGAGGGCGCAATGGGATTTGGATTTGTCGGTTGCGATTCGGTCTTGATTTCGGCGGCGCAACCGCGCAAACTACTGATGCGGGGGCGGGCTTTTGCGGATTTCTAAAATCAACTGTCCGTCCGAAGTTGGCGATTTCGGTTGCGGAGGCGATGCGAATGAGATTGGCGTTGATTGCGCTGGGCGTGTTGCATCTGGCGGCGGTCGTTTTGGTAGCGGCGGGGACTTTGTTCGCGGACGGCGGCGGGGTCTTCGCGCGCGCGCTTTTCGCGGCGGTTCATCCGGCGGCGGCGCTGGCGCTCATCTTGGCGCTGTCGCGGCGGAATCCCCGAACGGCGCTGGTCGCCATCGCCGTCTCGCTCGCGCTCGTCAACATTGCGGGGGACGCCATCGCCGCGTTCGCCATATCAACGGGCGCGATTGGGGGAGACGCTTGGCTTCCGCTGGCGTTCGCCGTCTTCCCGGCGGCGGGCGCGGCGTATCTGGCCGCGCAGCGGCTATGAATCAAAGCGACGACCGCAAAGGAGTCTGGGAAATTGTCCAAATTCAAAATCCTGATAACAGACCACGTCTGGCCCACCACAGAGCCGGAGGAAGCCGTCCTGCGCGAGGAGGCGGACGCGGAAGTGGTCGTCGCGCCGGACGGGGATGAGAGTACGCTAATCTCGCTGGCGGGCGACGTCGACGCCATCATGACCTGTTTCGCGCGGGTTACGCCGAATGTCCTGCGCGCCGCGCCGAATTGCGCGGCGGTGGGCAGATTCGGCGTGGGGGTCGACAACATAGCGGTGGACGCGGCGACCGAGTTGGGCATGGCGGTGACGTATGTGCCGGATTACTGCGTGGACGAAGTGTCCGACCACGTCATGGCGCTTCTGCTGACTTGGAATCGGCGCGTGGCGCTGTTCGACAGGTCGGTGAAGTCGGACGGCTGGGGCAGCGTTCCGCTCACAATGCGGATGATGCGTCTGCGCGGCAAGACGATGGGGGTGGTCGGATTCGGGCGCATCGGGCAGGCGGCGGCGCAGAAGGCGGCGGCGTTCGGCTTGCGCGTCTTGGCGTTCGACCCGTTCATGACCGCCGAGCAGTGCGCCCTGCGCGGCGCGCGCAAGGTGGACGAGCTCGGCGAGCTGCTCCGCGAATCGCATTTCGTAACGCTCCACTCGCCGCTGAACGACGCCACGCGCGGCATGATGGGGGCGAACGAACTGGCGGCGATGCGCTCGGACGCCCTGCTAATCAACTGCGCGCGCGGGGCGCTGATAGACGAATCGGCGCTCCGCGACGCGCTGACAAGCGGCTCCATAGCGGCGGCGGCGCTGGACGTCATGGAAGACAACCACCCCGCGCCCGACCATCCGATATTGTCGCTCGACAACGCCATAATCACGCCGCATGTGGCGTTCTTCAGCCAAGAGGCGACTCTGGAGCTGGAGCGGCGCGCGGCGCTGGAAGTGGCGCGCGTGCTGACTGGCAGGATGCCGGACAACCTAGTGAACGCGGCGGTTTTGGAGCATCCGAACCCGCGCCACAAGCTGGGGCGGGGCGGCGACCGCGCCTAGCGGCGCGGACACCCTCACCCTAGCCCTCTCCCATCAAGGGAGAGGGGATATGTTGTTGGGATTCGGGCTTGGTTTCGGGCGGCTATCTTGGTCGCTCTACTCTGGATTCCCGCCCCCGCTTCCGCGAGGGTGACGTTCTTTCGCGGGAATGACGGGGTGGAAATAGGCGCTGGGGCGAAGCGGCTAGGCGCGATTCTCTTTCGCGTATCGGCGCAACCTGCGGCGGGCGGCTAGTTCGGCGATTAGTCCGCGCTCGATCAGGCGATATTCGCGCCCCAGCGACAAATCCTGCGGCGCTCTGGGCATCGGGGATTGCAGCTCGCCGGCGGCGCATTGGGCATATAATTCGCCGCCGCGCAAGACTTGGCGGGCGAAGACGTCGTGAATCGCATCGCCGGGGATTACCGAAACGGCGTCCGTCGCCAATATCCCGCCGCCGTCTATGACGGGCGAGCAGTCGTGAACGGTGACGCCCACGCGGTCGAATCTGCCGTCCGCGAGGGGCCAGAGGAAGCACGCCGCGCCGCGATAGTAGGGGCTCAAGCCGGTGTGCAGGTTGAGAATCGGGCAGTCGATGGCGCGGAAGACCGGCGTCCGGACGATGCCCGTTCCATAGACCAGAACCAGCTTGGGGCGCATCCCCCGCAGGGCGCGAACGGAATCGCGGTCGTTCACTGTGTTCACGGCGAGCGAGGCGTCGTAAACCGGTTGCGCCAGGGACGGCTCCCCCAGCATGCGGATTAGCGAGCGGCGGCGGGCTTTGGAATCGCGTATCAGGGCGCGGTAGAGCGTCGCGGCGGCTTTGTCGGCGAAACGGCGCGGGCCGGCGCGCCACGCCCGACGGAGCGCCGCCCGCCGCCCGCCGCGCGCGCCATGCTCCACGATGAGGCGCAACCCCGCCAGATTCTCGGCGAGAATGCGCGCGACGTGGCGATGCTCCACCCCGTCGCGGGTGAGCAGAACGACCGTATCGGAATCGGCGGCGCTCACGACAGCCTCCCGCCCTTCAGGTTGGCGTATGCCGTTCGCAGAAGCGACACCGCTTCCAGCTCCGCCGCCAGTTCGTTCGCGCGCATCCGACCGACCGAGCTGCGGAATATGTGGCGGCTATCCGGGTCTCGGTTTATTGGCCCGTATGTGTAGAGATAGCGCCGAATGTCGTGGGGCGGCGGGGACGATTCCATGAAATCCAAAAACCCCGGCGTGCAGTCCCGCGCGCTGCCGAATGGGAAGCTGAAAACCCGAACCGGCTTGCCGGCGGCGTCCGCTATCTGGCGCGCGGGTTGGATAATCTCATCTTCCATCTCGTCCGCGCTCAGGGCGCCGGCGTGGATGTGGGTCTTGGTGTGGCAGCCGAAATCGAAGCCGGAGTCCGCGAGCGCCTTCAGGTCGGACGGCTTCAGATACAGCCCGGTCTGCGCTCCCAACTCGCGCGAGGAGCCGCCCATCTTCGCCGCCAGGTCGTCGCGCCGCCGTATCCGCTCGGCGGGCGAAAGCGCGGGCAGAACGCGGGAAATCACGGCGGACGCCGGCGTTCCGACCGCGCCCCCGAACGCCGCCGCCAGCGCGCCGGGATTCTCTTCTTCCGCGTAGGCGAGCAGATTGTCCATCAGAATGTCGCCCTCGAACACCGGCGATGTGGCGATGGAAAACACGGGCTTGATTCCGCGCGCTTTTAGTATCGGCGCGGCGTTGTCGAGAACCGAGCGGTAAACGTCGTCGAAAGTCACAAGCATGGCGCGCTTGGGAATCCGCCCGCCGAGAACGTCGGCTAGGCTTACGATTTCGTAATCGAGCGACAGGCGGCGTATGTGGGCGTCGAAAACCTCCGGCGGCGTGGCGACGCCGATTCCCCGCGTGAAGGCGGATTCGTCGCCGACGTGATGGTACAAAACCGAGCGCACTCCGCGCCGGCGGGCGAATTTGCGGAGCGTCCAAGGGACGGGCGACAGGGCGAATCCGCGAAGCAAGCCGCGATACAGAGCGCGTTTCAAGGGTTGGTCAGCTCCGGGGCGGGGGAATGTCGCCGCGACTTCGGCGGCGGGCGGCGGACTAAAACCTAGCCCAGACGCGGAAACGGCGTCAAGGGGCGGGCGGCGGCGCCTTGTCAGAATCAGGATTTGGGGGATTATGGGATTTTCAGGGTTCTACCGGCGCTTGCCCATATTCGGCTTGGCGGGATTTCCGTTTGCGGCGAAAAGCGCGGGTTTGGGCGAAGCGGAATCATGGAAACCCCGCCAATCCCATAAATCCCGCTTCCGACAAAGGCGGCGCAAGCGCTCGGCGCTGTTTACTTGACGCAAAAACTCCCCTATAATTCACAATGCCCCGCTTTCGGCGCGGGCGATTGGCGACATGCGGAAAAGCAGCGATTCGCGCAGGGAGGCGAAAATATGAAATCTGACCGGGCGCTTGTGGCGCATCTAATGAGGCGCGCGGGCTTCGGGGCGACGCCGGCGGAGCTGGACGCGCTCACCCGCGACAAGACCTATGAGGAAATAGTGGACGACCTCGTGACGCCGGAGCGGTTCGAGCCGCTCGACACGTCCTACATCGAGCGCTACTACGGCGGCGAGCCGGTCGCCGTCCACGTCGGCAAGTGGCTGTACCGAATGGCGAACACCCCCAGGCCGCTGGAGGAGAAAATGTCGCTGTTCCTGCACCACATCTTCCCGGTGGCGTGGGGCAAGAGCGAGCACGGACACTCCATGTACACGCAGATAGACATGTTCCGGCGCGTGGGGATGAGCGACATGCGGACCATCCTGCTGGAGCTGTCCCGCGACCCGGCGATGATCTTCTGGCTCGACAACAACGAGAACCACAAGGACGAAATCAACGAAAACTACGGGCGCGAGCTGCTGGAGCTGTTCAGCATGGGCGTGGGCAACTACACGGAGGACGACATCAAAGCCGCCTCCCGCGCCTTCACGGGGTGGACGTTCCGCCAGCCGCTTTCGCTCTATCCGAACGGACACTACCCCGCCGAGTTCGAGTTCGTCGCCGAAGACCACGATTACGGCGAAAAGACGTTCCTCGGACACAGCGGCGAGTTCGACGGCGGGGACATCATCGACATAATCGTCCGCCAGCCGGCGACGGCGCGGTTCATCTCGCGCCATCTCTACAACTTCTTCGTCGAGGACGAAGTCCAGGTGCCGTCCTGGAACATCGAACCGCCCAAGAACGAAGACGCCGTCCGCGAGTTGTCGGACGCCTTCATGGAGAGCGGCGGGCAGATCCGCCCGGTGCTAAAGGCGCTGTTCAACTCCGACTTCTTCAAGGAAGCGCGCGGGCTGCGGAAGGTGAAAAGCCCGACCGAGCTGGTCGTGGGCGTTCTGCGGCAGACGGGCGAGTTCAGCAACCCGACCCCCGGCATCCACACCTTCGCCGTCACCACGCTCAACGGCTCGGCGGTGGAGGGACCTCTCGCCATCATGGGGCAGCGGCTGATGAACCCGCCGACGGTCGAGGGCTGGCACACGGGGCATGAGTGGATAGACTCCGGCACGCTCAGCGAGCGCATCGGCTTCGTCGAAAGCCAGTTTGAGGACATAACCAAGCCCGGCGTCCGCGACATGGTGGAGCGCGCGGGCAGCCTTGACGACGACCCGTCCCAGCTGGTCGACCGCTGCCTTGACCTGCTCGGCGGAATCTCGATGAGCGAAAGCGCCTACGCCTCGCTCGTGGAGTACGCCGGCGAGCTGCGCGGCGTGGGGACGGACGCAGGCGGCGCGCCCGTCGGCGTCCACAACCTGCTTCAGATGACCGCTTCGACGGTCGATTACCAGTTCGAATAGCCGGCGCGGCGCGAGCGCCAAAACGGGCCCCGGCGGGCGGCGCGACGTCCGCCGGGGGATTCCCCATAAAAGAAGATTCGCCCCCGCCTGAATGAGGAGACAAATGGCTACCAACACCGCAGAGAAGACGCTCGTGGTCGTGCAGCTGACCGGCGGCAACGACTTTATGAACACCATCGTCCCGTACACCAACGGACACTACTACGACGCCCGCAGCAAGGTCGTGCTGAAGCAGGACGAAGTTCTGCCGATGGACAACACGGACGGCGCGCTGGCGATGAACCCGAACGCCGCGCCGTTCAAGCGCCTCTACGACGAGGGCAGGATGGCGATTGTGCAGGGCATCGGCTACCCCAACTCCAACAGGTCGCACTTTCGCGGGATGGACATTTGGCACACCGCCGAGCCGGACCGCGTGGGCAGCGAGGGCTGGCTTGGGCAGGCTATCCGCGAGATAGACCCGAACGCCGAGAACGTCCTCACGGGCGTGAACATCGGCATGGGGCTGCCGCGCGCCATGTCCGTCACCGGCGTGCCGGTGACGTCCGTCGGCGACCTTGAAAACTACGGCGTGATGACGCGCATCGAGCAGGAACGGCTGCGCGAGAGGGCGCTGGAGACGTTCAAGGGCATCTACGGGCAGGCGATAGGCAGCGGGCCGGTCGCGGACTACATCGGGCAGACGGGTCTGGACGTCCTCAAGGGCGCGGACATGCTGGCGGACGTCGCCGACCGCTACGAGTCCACGGTGGAGTACGCGGACAACCAGATAGCGAAGAACATGCGCGACATCGCGCGCGTCCACTTCGCCGATCTGGGAACGCGAATCTTCTACACCGCTCACGGCGGCTACGACACCCACGCCAACGAAATGCCCACGCATCCCAAGCTGATGAACGAAGTGTCCGGCGCGATTTCGGACTTCATGGACGACCTGGAGGAACACGGCAAGGCGGACGACGTCGCCATTTTCGTGTTCACGGAGTTCGGCAGGCGGATGCGCGACAACGGCTCCGGCACCGACCACGGCTCCGGCGGCGGCGCGTACATGTTCGGCAAAAACGTCATCGGCGGGCTGTACAGCGAATATCCCTCGCTGAACCCAGCGGACTGGGAACACGGCGAAGACCTGCGGCACACATTCGACTTCAGAGGCGTGTACGCCACCCTGCTGGAGCAGTGGCTGGGGGTGGACGCCAAGCCCATCGTCAAGGGCGAGTACGAACAGCTCTCGCCGTTCGCCAACTAGGGGCGGCGCGAAACGACGACCGGCGAATCCCATCGCGCCGCTCTGCCCCGTCATTCCCGCGAAAGCGGGAATCCAGAGGGGCGCGACCAACCCAACGACCGGAAGCCAAGCCCGAATAGCAACCAACAAATTCCCTCTCCCTTGATGGGAGAGGGCTAGGGTGAGGGTGTCCGCGCCGCAAGGCGCGGTTTCGCCCGCCTCCGACAATCATCCACTAACAGGAGTTAAGACCCCATGAGCAGACCGCACGGACTCTTGCGAGCCGGCTACCCGTATCTGAGAACGCTGGGGATGCGGCGGGTAATCGGCTATCCCACCGACATCGGCTGGACGAACGACGGCGACGCGCTGATACTGATGCGCTCGGAAGGCGCGGCGTCCGTCCGCATATGGCCCATCGAGGACTCGGACGTCTTCTCGGACGACCTAAAGGGCTTCGGCGGCTACGGCGCGGGCGACGGGCAGATGATCTGGCCCGTCCAGCTCATCACCGACGCCGAGGGCTGCATCTACATCAGCGACGAGGCGACCCACCGCGTGAACCGATTCGACCCCAAGGGCGAGTTCATCTCCAAGTTCGGCGTCCAGGGCGACGCGGACGGCGAGTTCGACGGGCCCAACGGAATCGCCTTCGACCCGGAGGGCAACCTGGTGGTGGTGGACTCGAAAAACCACCGCGTCCAGCGCTACACGGTCGACGGCGAATATCTCGGCGGCTTCGGCTCGCATGGGAGCGCGCCGGGGCAGCTGGATCTGCCCTGGGGCGTCCATGTGGACGAATTCGGCGACATCTACGTCGTCGACTGGGGCAACAACCGCTTTCAGAAGTTCTCCGCGGACGGCGAGCTGAAAATGTCCGTCGGCAAGCGCGGGGACGGCGAGGGCGAGTTCGAGCGCCCCACCGGCGTGGCGGTGGACGCGCACGGCGACATTTACGTGTCCGACTGGGGCAACAACCGCGTCCAAATGTTCAACGCGGAAGGGCATTACATCTGGAGTTTCCGCGGCGACGCCACCCTGTCGCGCGTGGCGCGGACGTACATGCTGACCAACGCCGTATCCAACCGCCTGCGCGAAATGGGGCGCGTGGAGAGCGAGAAATACCTCCGCCGCCCGCGCTCGGTGAGGATAGACGGCGAGTTCCGCCTGTTCATCCCCGACTACGAATCCTACCGCGTCCAGATTTACCAGAAGGACGCGATAGAGCTGGACAGAACGCAGTTCGCCGCCCCGCTCCGCAACCCGACGCTGGAAGTGACGTAGAAGGCGGGGGCTCCGGCGGGCGGTTTCGGCTGACCGCCCGCCGCGATTTCTTAGTGAGAGGTCACCCGGACATGCTGGAAAGCCTGAAAATCCGCAACTACCGCGTCTTCGATGATTTGGAGATGAGCGGTCTCCACCGCGTCAACCTGATAGCGGGCAGAAACAACTCCGGCAAGACCAGCCTGCTGGAGGCGATATTTCTGCTGTGCGGCGCGGGCAACCCGCGCTTGGGGGCGAACGGGAACATAATCCGGGCGATGGATTTCGGGGACGCGACGCCGAATCCTCAAACGCTGGAATCCGTCTGGAAGGACATGTTTCACGCGCTGGACGTTAGCCGCCCCATCGAAATCGAGGGCGTCCACAGCGAGCATGGCGCGCTGAATCTGGCGATTTCCCTAGAGGCTTGGCGGGGAGCGCCGCAAATCGCGCCCAGCGTTTTCGACGGAACGCCCGCGTCCCAAACTTTGGACGGCAAGGCGCTGACGTTCCGATACTGCGACCGCCGCTATGCGGACAAAGCGCGAATCGGGCAAATCCGCTTGGCTCCCTCCGGGTTTGAGGCGAATTATCCAGACACCCCCAGCATCGCGGGCGCGAGGGTCGTTTTCTCAAGGGCGGGCAACGTCCAAGACGACGCGGAGTTGCTCGGCAATCTGCGGCTCCGAAAAGACGGCGACTATCTGCTGGACGCGCTCCGGATAATCGAGCCGAATCTGGCGGGCGTGGAAGTCGTTTTCACAGGCGGGACTCCGATGATATGGGGCGACATAGGGCTGTCCGAGCTCGTTCCCCTGCCCGCCATGGGCGAGGGGATGACGCGGCTGGCGAGAATCGTCATGGGCATATCCTCCGTTCCCGGCGGCGTCATGCTGGTGGATGAGGTGGAAACCGGATTCCACCGGTCCGTTCAAGTGGATGTGTGGAAGGCGATAGCGCGGGCGGCGGAGCGGTTCAATACGCAGATATTCGCCACTACGCATAGTTTCGAGTGCATCCAAAGCGCGTATGAAGGCTTGGGAAAGGGAGGCTTCGCGTACTTCAGGCTGGATAAATACGACGACGGAGAGACGAAAGCGGTCAGGTATAGCCATGACATGATTGACATGGCTCTGGACCGTCACATGGAGGTTCGCTAACCGTGCTGACTCCGAATCGCGTGGCGGCGTCCGCGCAGTTGCTCGTGGAAGGGCGAGACCAAGAATCTTTTTTCAGGGCGTTCCTAGAGCGACTGAGTATAGACGGCGTCCAAATACAAAACTTCGGAGGCGTGAACGACCTGCCAGTCTTCTTGGAATCGTTCGCGGCTTCGAGGGACTTCCGCGACAACGTTGAGTCCGTAGGCATCGTTCGGGACGCGGAGACGTCGGCGCGGTCGGCGTTTCAGAGCGTTCAGGGGGCGTTGCGAAACGCCAATCTGCCCGTTCCCGATTCGCCGGAACATGAGGCGGGCGAATCCCCAAGCGTCAAAGTGTTCATACTGCCGGACAACCAGTCCGGCGGGATGCTTGAAACTTTGCTGTGCGAGACGTTCGCGGACACCCCGCTTGACGGTTGCATAGACCGATTCTTCGACTGCGTCCGCGACGAAGCCGGCGTCGGATTGCACAGGCCCGAGAAAGCCCGCGCTCACGCCTACATAGCGACGCGGCGGGATCCGTTCGTATCGGTTTGGGTAGCCGCCCAGCGCGGTTACTGGAACCTAGACCACGCCGCCTTCGACGGCGTCCGGAGGTTTCTGCAATCGCTCCGTCCGCCGGGGGAGAATCCAATCGCATGACAACAACGACAACGACCAGCCCGCCTTGCGCGGCGCTTTCCAAGATTCGCGTATGCGACTTCACCGGGCAGCTCGCCGGCGCGGGGGCGACGCGCGTTCTCGCCGCCTTCGGAGCGCAGGTCATCCGCGTCGAGGACAGGCTGCGTCAGGGGCAGTGGGACATCTTCCGCGGCAACGGGCCGTGGACGGACGAGCGGCGCGGAATCAACCTCGGCGGCGCTTTCAACAACCACAACGTCGAAAAACTCGGCGTCACCCTAGACATGCGGAAGCCGAAGGCGAAGCGGATTCTCGCCGACCTCATCTCCGTGAGCGACGCCGTCACCGAAAACTTCTCCAAAGGCGTGATGGCGCGCTGGGGCTTCTCTTACGAAGAGATGGCGGCGATAAAGCCGGACATCATCTACGTATCCAACTGCGGGTTCGGACATGTCGGACCCTACTCCGAATTCAAGACTTGGGGGCCTATTGTCCAGGCGGTATCGGGGTTGACGCATCAATCGGGCTTGCCCGGCATGCCGCCCGCCGGCTGGGGCTATTCCTACATGAACCACACCGGCGGCTACCTCATGGCAATCGCCATTCTCATGGCGCTCTACCACCGCCACCGAACGGGCGAAGGGCAGTGGGTCGACATGTCCTGCACCGACGGCGCGGCGGCGCTGAACGGGCCCGCCGTCTTGGATTACACGGTGAACGGCGTCCCGTCGCGGCGTCCGGGCAACCCCCACAGCAACCGGAGCGAGTACCCGCGCATGGCTCCTCACGGCGTTTACAAATGCGCCGGCGAGGACAACTGGGCAGCCATAGCCGCGCGGGACGATTCGGACTGGCGCGCCCTATGCCGCGTCTTGCGCCTGGACGATCTCGCGGCGGACGGCGGCTTGGCGTCGCTGGACGGGCGAATCGAGCGCCAAGACGAAATAGACGCCCGCATCGAATCGCGGACCGAATCGCGCTCCCATATGGAAATCACACGCGCGCTCCAAGCGGCGGGCGTCCCCGCCGGCGCGGTTCAGCGCCCCAAAGAGCGCATAGAGGACGACCCGAATACGCTCGCCTGGAACCTGTTTCCGCATGTCAGCCACCCGGAGATAGGCGCGATGCGGGTGGACGGGATGCCGATTCGGTTGTCCGAGACGCCGGCGCGCATCGAACGCGGCGCGCCCACGCTGGGACAGCACAACAGCCGGATATTCGGCGGCGTGATGGGCATGGACGCCGATGCGCTCGCCGCGCTGGAGCGCGAGGGGGTTATCTGAAAATGGACGAACTCACCGGACAAGGCGCGCTGGCGGACGTTCGCGTCCTAGAAATCGGCGGCGAGTTGGGAGCGTGGTGCGGCAAGCTGCTCGGCGACATGGGCGCGGACGTCGTGAAAATCGAGCCGCCGACCGGCGACCCGTCCCGCGCTTATGAGCCGTTCCATCGCGGCGAGCCGCATCCCGACCGCAGCCTGTTCTTCTGGCACTACAACACCAGCAAGCGCGGCGCGACGCTGGCTTTGGAAACGGAGCGCGGGCGCGGCATTTTCCGCGAGCTGGCGGCGCGCGCGGACGTCGTCGTGGACGGCTCACCGCCCGGACATCTGGACGCGCGCGGAATCGGATACGCCGACTTGTCGCGGCGCTCGCCGGGCATAATCGTGGCGTCCATAACCCCGTTCGGGCAGTACGGACCGTACAGCGATTGGGCGAGCGTTGATTTGACGGCGCTCGCGTTCGGCGGGCCCGTCTGGAGTTGCGGATACGACGACCACTCCATCCCCCCCGTTCGCGGCGGCGGCAACCAGTCTTTCCAAGTGGCGGGGCATTTCGCGGTGATGGGGATAATGACGGCGCTCATCCACCGCCAGTTCACCGGCGCGGGGCAGGCGATAGACGCCAACATGCACGCCGCGCTGAACGTGACCACCGAAGGCGCGACGCTCAACTGGCTTGCCGCCGGCGAGACGGTTCAGCGCCAAACCGGACGCCACGCCGCCGTAGCGCCGTCCGCGGACGGGCAGGTTCTCTGCCGCGATGGTCGCTATGTGAACGTAGGCATCGGCGCGCGGACTGAAGAGCAGTGGCTCCATCTGCTGGCGTGGCTTGAGGAAGAGGGCTTGATAGACGATCTCGGCGAATTCCTGAACCGCCCCACGCGCGAGGCGATGCGGCGCGGCGACGCGGAGGCGCGCGAGCATCAGCGCCGCGTGGCGTCCGTCATGCGCGAACTGGCGGCGCGGACGGACGCCGACGCGCTGTTCAAGCGCGCCCAAAGCCTAGGCTTCCAATGGGGAATCGTCAACGCCCCGGAGGACGTTCTGGCGGACCCCCACTTCCAAGCGCGCGGCTTTCCGACTGAGGTCGAGCATCCCGAATTGGGCGAGAGTTTCATCTACGCCGGCGCGCCCTACGACCTGCCAAAGGCGAGATGGTCAATCCGCCGCCGCGCCCCGCTGCTCGGCGAGCATAACGAAGAAGTGTACATCGGCGAGCTGGGCATGGGCGCGGACGAATTGGCGGAGCTGAAGGCGCGGGGGGTTGTGTAGAGGGGGCGGCGCGCAAGACTGCGCCTAGCGGCGCAGACACCCTCATCCTAGCCTTCTCCCATCAAGGGAGAAGGGATTTGCCGCTTGCGATTCGCGCTTGGTTTCCAACTGATGAGTTGGTAGCGCATCTCTGGATTCCCGCTTTCGCGGGAATGACGGGGGCGGCGAACGCCTCTCACTCCTATCTCTTCTCTCTTAACATTGCGCCTTTCGGAAAATCGGACTTGACTACGTCCTCAACTTATCTATAATGAATATAGAGATAATTTTAGGAGGCATGTCATGACGATTTCCGCAAATGTGATTCGCAATCGCCAGCCGGACGCCAAGCCGACCCCGCTGATGGGCTGGTACATGCCGCTGGCGGGGGTGCGCTACTACAAGATGATGACGGACGTCGACGCCGCGCTCGGCAACGGGCGCATCGGCTCCGTGGGCTGGCGCGGCGGCGCCCCGATAGCCGAGCGCCCGCTAGATGAGACGGCGGCGACGCCCGCGCCCGCCTTCCGCGAAGCCGCCGTCCCCGCCTAAACCCCGACGCGCGCGCCGCCTAGCGCAGGCTGCGGAAGGCGGCGCGTATGTCCGCCGCCAGAAGCTCCGGCTCCTCCGCCGCGGCGAAGTGGCCGCCGCTGGGCATCTCGGTGTAGCGCGCTAGGTTGTAGAACCGCCCCAACCACTCGCGCGGCGGGTAGTTTATCTCGACCGGGAACTTGGCGAAGTTGGTCGGCACGGTCACGCGGTTGTCGGAGCGCAACTGCGAGGGCGCGGCGCCGCTTTCGTAGTAGAGCCGGACGGACGAGCTTATCGTCTGCGTCGCCCAGTAGATGGTCAGATGCGTCAGCAATTCGTCTTTGGAGAAGCGCGATTCGACGTCGCCGCCGCAGTCGCTCCAAGTGCGCCACTTCTCGACAATCCACGCGGCGAGGCCGGCGGGGGAGTCGTTCAGCCCGTATGAGAGCGTCTGCGGCTTTGTGCGGTGCTGATGCCCGTAAGCGCCTTCCGCCTGCTGCCACCATTCGCGGTGCGCCAGAAATTCCCTCTCGGCGTCCGAAAGCTCGTCGTCCGGTGGGATTGGGGAGCCGCCGCTCGCCATAGTGAGGTGTATGCCGCTCACCGAATCGGAGAAGTTCAGCCCCAGCGTGGTGGTGACCTGCGCGCCCCAGTCGCCGCCTTGCGCCGTGAAATTGGCGTAGCCGAGTCCGTCCGTCATAAGCGCATGCCACAACTCGGCGATGCGGATGGGACTCATGCCGCGTTGGGCGGGTCTGTCCGAGAAGCCGTAGCCGGGCATGGACGGCGCGACGACGTCGAAGGAATCCGTCGCGTCCGCGCCGTGGGCGGCGGGGTCGGTCAGCAGGGGGATGATCTTCAGCATCTCGACGAACGTGCTGGGCCAGCCGTGCGTGATGACCAGCGGAATCGGGTTCGGGCCGTTGCCGCGCGCGTGGATGAAGTGGACGCCGAGGCCGTCGACGTCCGCCCGATAGTTGGGAAGGGCGTTGATAGCCGCCTCCCGCGCGCGCCAGTCGAAGCCGTCCGACCAGTACTCGCACAGCTCGCGGACGTAGGCGAGGCTGGAGCCGTAGTCCCAGCCGACGTCCTCCAGCTCGTCGGGCCAGCGCGTTCGGCGCAGGCGGTCTTTCAGGTCGTCGAGGACGCCGTCCGATATTTGGACTGTGTACGGCTGTATGTCCATGTCTTTGATTCTCCTTAGCGCAATGGTTGTTGGCGGCTGTCTCTAGAAAATGTCGTCCACCTTCACCGAAAAGCCGGCGAGCGCGGTTGATGATACGGTGTCGCCCTCGATGTATGGGCCGGAGGTTGCCGTCCCGCCGTTTTCGAGCCGCGTTATCCATATCGCGGGATTTATCGGGTCTATTATCCAATACTCTTTGACGCCGCGCTTGGCGTACAAATCGAATTTATCCCGCCAATCGCGCTTCGCGGACGACGGCAATAGGATTTCGACCAACAAATCCGGCGCTCCCTGTATGTTGTCGGGCGTCTGTATGTGGGCGCGTTCGTTGGACACGAACAGGATGTCCGGCTGAACGACGTCCGTGTCCGAAAGCAACACGTCGAACGGGGCATGGAGGACTATTCCAAGCTCGTTCGTATGCGTGAAAATGTGCATCCGGGAACTGAGCGCGATGCTGACTTCCTGATGCGCTCGGTTAGGCGACTCAAGCCTAATCAACACTCCGTCTATCAGTTCATAGCGCACCCCTTCGGGCGCGTCTAGGTCGAAGTAGTCTTGGCATGTGAGTTTTCCCGCCGTTATTTCCGCCGTTTCCGTGACCATTTCGTTCCCCCTATTATCCGCTTGGCGTCTCTCAGTTCGCGTCGCCGCCGTTTAGAAAAGGTCGTCCACCTTCACCGAAAAGCCGGCGAGCGCGGATGACGACACCGTATCGCCCTCCCCGTATGTCCCGACGATTTCCAAGACGCCGCGCCTAAGCAGCATCAGCCAGATGATGCGGTTTATCGGGTCTATTAGCCAGTATTCCTTGACGCCGTGCCTGGCGTACAGCTCGCGTTTATCCCGCCAGTCGCGCCGCTCGGACGACGGGGATATGATTTCGACCACCAAGTCCGGCGCGCCCTGTATGTTGGCGGGCGTCCGTATGTAGGAGCGCTCGTTGGATACGAACAGGATGTCCGGCTGCACGACGTCCGTTTCCGAAAGCACCACGTCGTACGGGGCGAAGATGACTCGCCCAAGCGCGTTCGCCTTCGTGAAAATGTGCATCAGAGAGCCGAGCTCGGCGCCGACTATCTGATGGGCTTCGTTGGGGGCAGCTGCCATGATCAACTCTCCGTCTATCAGCTCATAGCGCTCACCTTCGGGCGCGTCCAGGTCGAAGTAGTCTTGGCAGGTGAGTTTTCCCGCCGTTATTTCCGCCGTCTCGATGACCATTTTCGTTCTCCCCATTATCCGCTTGCTTGGCGTATCGCCGCATGCGCCGCCGGCGTTTAGAAAATGTCGTCCACCTTCACAGAGAAGCCGGCGAGGGCGGTTGATGATACTATGTCGCCTTCCCCGTATGTCCCGACGATTTCCAAGACGCCGCGCCTAAGCAGCATCAGCCAGATGATGCGGTTTATCGGGTCTATCAGCCAGTATTCCCTGACACCGTGCCTGGCGTACAGCTCGCGTTTATCCCGCCAGTCGCGCCGCTCGGACGACGGGGATATGACATCGACGACCAAGTCCGGCGCGCCCTGCATGTTGGCGGGCGTCCGTATGTAGGAGCGCTCGTTGGATACGAACAAGATGTCCGGCTGCACGACGTCCGTTTCCGAAAGCACCACGTCGTACGGGGCGAAGATGACTCGCCCAAGCGCGTTCGCCTTCGTGAAAATGTGCATCAGAGAGCCGAGCTCGGCGCCGACTATCTGATGGGCTTCGTTGGGGGCAGCCGCCATGATCAACACTCCGTCTATCAGCTCGTAGCGCACCCCTTCGGGCGCGTCTAGGTTGAAGTAGTCTTGGCAGGTGAGTTTTGTCGCCGTTATCTCCGCCGTCTCGATGACCATTTTCGTGCTCCCTATTATCCGCTTGGCGTATCGCGTCCAGTATCGCCGCGTTTAGAAGATGTCGTCCACCTTCACCGAGAAGCCGGCGAGCGCGGTTGATGATACGGTGTCGCCTTCCCCGTATGTCCCGACGATTTCCAAGACGCCGCGCCTGAGCAGCATCAGCCAGATGATGCGGTTTATCGGGTCTATCAGCCAGTATTCCCTGACGCCGTGCCTGGCGTACAGCTCGCGCTTAATCCGCCAGTCGCGCCGCTCGGACGACGGGGATATGATTTCGACCACCAAGTCCGGCGCGCCCTGCATGTTGGCGGGCGTCTGTATGCGGGCGCGTTCGTTGGAGACGAACATGATGTCCGGCTGCACGACGTCCGTGTCCGAAAGCACAACGTCGAACGGGGCGCTGAACACCCATCCCAAGCCGCGCTCATACACAAAGAGGTTCATCCAGGTTCCCAGCATCATGCTGGCTATCTGATGCGCTCGATTGGGGGCAGCCGCCATAATCAATTCTCCGTCTATCAGTTCGTAGCGCTCCCCTTCGGGCGCGTCTAGGTTGAAGTAGTCTTGGCGGGTGAGTTTTCCCGCCGTTATCTCGGTTGTCGCCGTGACCATTTTCGTTCTCCCTATTATCCGCTTGGCGTCCCTTGACCCGCGTCGCCGTGTTTAGAAAATGTCGTCCACTTTCACAGAGAAGCCGGCGAGGGCGGTTGATGATACGGTGTCGCCTTCCCCGTATGTCCCGACGATTTCCAAGACGCCGCGCCTGAGCAGCATCAGCCAGATGATGCGGTTTATCGGGTCTATTAGCCAGTATTCCCTGACGCCGTGCCTGGCGTACAGTTCGCGTTTAATCCGCCAGTCGCGCCGCTCGGACGACGGGGATATGACCTCAACGACCAAGTCCGGAGCACCCTGTATGTTGGCGGGCGTCCGTATGTGGGCGCGTTCGTTGGATACGAAGAGGATGTCCGGCTGCACGACGTCCGTGTCCGAAAGCACCACGTCATACGGCGCGTGGAGGACTAGCCCAAGCGCGTTCGCATGCGAAAAGGCGTTCATCCAGGTTCCCAGCATCATGCTGGCTATCTGATGGGCTTCGTTGGGGGCAGCCGCCATGGTCAACACTCCGTCTATCAACTCGTAGCGCGTCCCTTCCGGCGCGTCTAGGTCGAAGTAGTCTTGGCAGGTGAGTTTTGTCGCCGTTATTTCCGCCGTTTCCGTGACCATCTCGGCGCGCCTCCTCGCTTTCTCGGTTCGGGGTTTGGGGGAATTATACCATCATCCCGCTTTTCGGTGTTGCGTAATGGGGCGCAAACCTTTTAGCATTGGGCTTGAAATTTCCGCGAAAGGTGATTGCATGGGCGCGCTTAGCGATATTGCCGTACTCGACATGTCCAGAATTCTCGCCGGCCCGTTCGGGACGCAGATTCTGGCGGACCTCGGGGCGACGGTGTGGAAGATAGAATCCCCCTGGGGCGACGACACCAGAGGATGGGGCCCGCCGTTCGTCGGGTCGGAGAGCGCTTATTACCTGTCCGCCAATCGCGGCAAGAAGAGCGCGATTGTGAACCTGCGCGACCCGCGCGGGCAGGACGTCATCCGAAAGCTGGCGGCGAAGGCGGACGTGCTGGTGGAGAACTTCCGCGTCGGCAACCTGAAGCGGTACGGGCTTGATTACGAATCCATCTCGGCGGTCAACCCCCGCGTCGTTTACGCATCCGTCACCGGGTTCGGGCAGACGGGCCCGCGCGCGGCGGAGCCGGGCTACGACGCCGCCCTGCAGGGCATGACGGGCATCATGAGCGTCACCGGCGAGGCGGACGGTCGCCCGACCAAAGTCGGCGTGGCTTGGGTTGACATTCTGACCGGGCTAAACTCCACAATCGGCATCCTCGCGGCGCTGCATGAGCGCGAAAGCAGCGGCAGGGGGCAGCATGTGGACGTCTCGCTGTTTGACGTCGGAATCGCCTCCATGGCGAATCTCGCCCAGAGCTATCTCGCCACCGGAATCGCGCCGGGGCGCATCGGCAACGCGCATCCGCAGGTCGTCCCGTATCAGGATTTCGAGGCGTCGGACGGCTTTTTCATGCTCGCGGCGAACAACGACGATCAGTTTAGGCGGCTTTGCGATACGGTCGGATTGCCCGGACTGCCGGATGACGACCGCTTCCGCGACAACGCCGCCCGCGTCCAAAACCGCGAGCTTCTGGCGTCCCTTCTGGGCGAGAAAATCAGGGGGAACACCCGCGAACACTGGCTGGGCGCGCTGCAAGCCGCCGGCATCACGGTCACTTCCATCAACACAATCGCGGACGCGCTGGCGGACCCGCAGGCGGCGGAGCGCGGCGCGGTGTGGGAAGTGGAGCATCCCGCGCTGGGGACGGTGAACCTGCTCGGCAGCCCGCTTCGGAATCTCAGCCGAACGCCCGCCGAACCGCAGAGCCACCCGCCGCTATTGGGCGAGCATACGGAAGAAATCCTGCGGGAGGCGCTCGGCATGTCGGACGCCGACATTCAGGCGCTGATCGCGGATGGCGTGGTCAGGGGCGCGCGGCGCGATGAGTAGCGAACGCTCGGCGCTCGCCGGGCTGAAAGTGGTGGAGGTCGCCGAGGGCATCGCCGCCCCCTTCTGCGGGCGCCTGCTCGCCGCGTTCGGCGCGGACGTGGTCAAGATAGAGCGCCCGCCGCTGGGCGACCGGACGCGCCGCGAGGAGCCGCGCATCCCCGACGCGCCGCCGTCGGAGGCGGGCGCGGGGTTTCTCTATCTCAACATGGGCAAGCGGAGCGCGGCGCTCGATTGGCGAACGGATGAAGGCGCGGGTTCGCTCAGGCGCCTGCTGGCGTCCGCCGACGTTCTGGTGGAGGACTGGAGCGCGTCCGAGCGCGAACGCATCGGCGCGGATTCGCTCGGCGATTCGCTCATAGACTTGTCGCTGACGCCGTTCGGACTGTCCGGACCTTATCGGGATTGGAAGGCGACGCCGCTCACAAGCCTGGCGCTCGGCGGCTTTCTATATCTGTCCGGCGACGAAGACCGCGAGCCGCTGATGATTCCCGGACGCCAATCCGAGCATCTGGCGGGGCTTAACGGCTTCGCGGGCGTCCTGCTGGCGCTGTGGGAGCGCGACCGCATCGGGCGTCTCGGAAATCGCGGGCGCGTGGAAGTGTCCGAAATCGAAACGCTAGCCGCGTCCCATCAGTTCACCACAGTCATGCACACATATCACGGCTTGGTTCGCAGCCGGCACGGCGCGCGCTGGGAAAACAAGGGTCCGTACGGGCGCTATCCCATCTCCGTGCTGCCCTGCAAAGACGGCTGGGTGTCGTTCTGCGTATCCACTCAGGGGCAGTGGGACACGCTGTTTCCGATGGTCGGCAGGGATGACCTTGTGGAAGACCCGCGCTTCGCAACCACCGAGATGCAGCGCGCGCGGGCGGATGAGATAGACGCCATTCTGATAGATTGGATGCGCGACAAGACAAGGCGGGAAGTGTTCGAGACCGCCGCCGGGATGTGGTCGGAGCCGGCGGGTCCGCTTTTGGAAATGTCGGAAGTCCTGCGAGACCCGCAGTTGCGCCACCGCCGTTTGTTCGCGGAGATAGACCACCCGGACGCGGGCGCGCTGACTTATCCGACCGTCCCGTTCCGCATGGGCGCATCGCCGCCCAAGTTCGCGCGCGCGCCGCGATTCGGCGAGCATACAGACGAGATTCTTGGCGAAAAATCCGCGCCGCCGCCCGCCAAGCCGCGCCGAAATCCCAAGCCGCGCGCCGAATCCGATGATTCCGATTCCGCCGCCGTCTTGAGCGATTTGCGCGTTCTCGACTTGACCCGCGTCTGGGCGGGACCGCTGGCGACGCGGATACTCGGCGATTTCGGCGCGGAAGTCGTCAAGATAAGCGACCCGCGCGTTCCGCTCGACCGGCTGAACGGCACGAACAACAAGCTGAACCGCAACAAGCCGAGCGTCGCGCTTAGGCTCGACCGCGAAGAGGGGCGCGAGATTTTTCGGGAGTTGGCGGCGGCGTCCGATCTCGTCGTGGAAAACTTCCGCCCGCGCGTCATGCGGAACTTCGGGCTGACTTACGACGACTTGCGCCAAGTCCGCCCCGACATTGTGGTATGCTCCATGTCCGGATTCGGCTCGACTGGCGATTACCGGGACTATCCGGCGTTCGGGCCTTCGGTGGAAGCGATGACCGGCTTGCCGAGCATGATGGGCTACGCGGACGGTCCCCCGCGAACGTCCGCGCTCGCCTACCCTGATCTCGTCGCGGCGCTGAACGCGGTCGCCGCAATCGCCGCCGCGTTGCGCCACAGGCGGCGGACGGGCGAAGGGCAGTTCATCGACCTGGCGCTTAACGAAGGACCCATCTGCCAAATCGGGGAGCGCGTCCTGGCGCACTCGCGGACGGGCGTCCAGCCGCCGCGCGCCGGCAACGCGCATCACCTTCACGCCCCCTACGGCGTCTATCCGGCGGCGGGCGATGATGAGTGGGTGGCGGTGTGCGTTTCGTCCGACGCCGAGTGGTCGCGCCTGAGCGCGCTGCTGGCGGCGGACGGCGTGGACGTCCCCGCGCATCTGTCGCGCGAAGCCGACCGCTTGCGCGAGCGCGAGGCGGCGGACGCGGCGCTGTCGCAGTGGACGCGGCGGCGCGGCGCGGGCGACGCCATGTCCGCGCTCCAAGAAATCGGAATCGCGGCGGGAAGGGCGTCCAAAAACTGGCAGCTGCTCGCCGACCCGCATCTGAACGCGCGCGGCTTCTTCGTGGAAATCGACGAGCCGGATGTCGGCGCGAAAATGTATCCGGGGCAGGCGATTCGGTTGGACAATCTGCGAATAGCGGACTGGACGCCCTCCGCGCGTCTGGGCGAGCATACGGAGCGCATGCTGGGCGGCCTGCTGGCGATGGATTCTTCGCGGATTGGACAACTGGCGGCGAACGAAACAATCGGATTGTTCACGGAATAACGCAACGGAGGCGACACTGCATTGGCGGACGCGATAACGGTACATTCCCCGATGACGGGGCGGGTGATAGAGGTGCTTGTGGGCGTGGGCGACCGCGTGAGCGCCGGCGACGTGGTGGCGGTGATAGAGTCCATGAAGATGGAGAACGAAGTCGTCTGCGACGCGGACGGGACGGTTTCCGCCGTCCACTTCGCCGAAGACGATTCGGTGTCCGAAGGCGACGCGCTGGTGGAAGTGGAGACGAGCTAGGATGAGCAAGATAGCCGTCGTGCTGTTCAACCTCGGAGGACCGGACAAGCCGGAGAGCGTCAAGCCCTTCCTGTTCAACCTGTTCAACGACCCCGAAATCATCTCATTCCCCATGCCCGCCTTCGCGCGCTGGGGTCTCGCCAAGATGATCTCGACGCGGCGCGCGCCCACTTCGCGCGGGATATACGCGCATCTCGGCGGCTCGTCCCCGCTTTTGGAAAACACGGAAGCGCAGGGCGATGCGCTCGAAAGCGCCCTAGTCGAGATGCTCCCGCCCGAAGACGACGTCAAGACGTTCATCGCCATGCGCTACTGGCATCCGATGAGCGATGAAACCGCCCGCGCCGTGGCGGACTACGCGCCGGATGAGATAATCCTTCTGCCGCTCTATCCGCAGTACTCCGTGACCACCACCGGCTCCTCGCTGGACGACTGGCGGCGGGCGGCGTACAAGGCGGGGATAGCCGCCCCGACGCGCGCCGTGTGCTGCTATCCGCACGACGAGGGCTTCATCTCCGGAGCCGCCAACCTAATCGCGGACGCCCTGCCGAAAGCGGACGGCGGCGGGCCGATTCGCGTTCTCTTCTCCGCGCACGGCTTGCCGGAGCGCATCATCAAGGGCGGCGACCCGTATCAGTGGCAGGTTCAAGTGACGGTCGAGGCGATGCTGGGCGAGCTGGAGCGCCGCTCCGACCTGCCGCCGTTCGAGCCGATACTCTGCTACCAGAGCAAGGTGGGCCCGCTGAAATGGATTGGTCCATCGACCGAAGATGAAATCGAGCGCGCCGGCGCGGACGGTTGCGCCGTTGTCGTCGTCCCCATCGCCTTCGTATCGGAGCATCTGGAGACGCTGGTCGAGCTGGATATAGAATACGGCAAAGTCGCCGAACATGGCGGCGTCGAGACTTACGTCCGCGTTCCGACGGTGAGCGTAAACGAGGTTTTCGTCATCGGATTGGCGAAGTTGGCGCTGTCGGCGCTGGGGCGCTCGGAATCGGTGTCGTCGGCGCTGGGACCGCGCGTCTGCCCGGCGCGATTCGGTCGCTGCCCGATGCGATAAATAGCGATAGACAGTGATAGAGAGAGGCGAAACACAATGAAAATCAAGAGCGTGAGAGCGGTCAACCTAAACATTCCCCGAACGCCGCCGAAGTCCAAATCGCGGCGTCCGAACTGGAACACCCACGCGCGCCGCGCCTTGCCGATAAACAAGTACCCGGAATTCTCGCGCCTTCACGGGCGGATGCCGGGCGCGAACACTTCCGCCGACGTCTGGGTTCAGGTCACTGCGGAGGACGGGACTTGGGGGCTTGGGCAGTGCAGTTTCGGCGAGCCGACGGCGGCGCTGGTGGACTACCACTTCGGGCCGTTGCTCGAGGGGCGCGACTGCATGGCGCTGGAGCATCTGAACGACCTGATGTGGCGCTCCACCCAGCGCTTCGGCGCGGGCGGGCTGGCGACGGTGGCGCAGTCCGGCGTCGATCTGGCGCTGTGGGACCTCAAAGGCAAGCTGCTTAGCCAGCCGGTCTATTCGCTCATCGGGGGACCATCCCGCGAAAAGGCGCTGGTGTACTGCACTTCGGACGACCTGGACTGGTCGCAGGAATTGGGGTTCACCTGCTTCAAAGTGTCCAACCCCGCCCACTACGACGAGGGCATGGCGGGGATAGACGCGGTGGAAGCGCATATCGCAAGCGCGCGCGAACAAGTGGGCCCGCGCGCCGAGCTGATGTACAACCCGGTGATGAGCTTCAACGTGGAGTTCGCTGTCCGCCTAGCCGAGCGCCTGCGCCCCTACAACCTGCGCTGGCTGGAGGAGCCGCTGATTCCCACCGACTTGGAGGGCCACGTCGAGCTCCGCAAGGCGATAAACTGGGTGCCGCTGGCGACGGGCGAAGACCATCACGGGCGCTGGACGTTCCGCCAACTGGTGGAGCGGCGCGCGGTGGACGTGCTTCAGCCGGATATGAAGTGGTGCGGCGGCTTCTCGGAGGCGCTCAAGATTTACGCCATCGGCGAGGCGGCGGGGATAATCACGATTCCCCACGCGGCGGTGGCGTCCCCTTGGGGGCAGCACTTCGCCATAGCCATGCCGGAGTCCCCCATGGCGGAGTTCTGGATGGGCAGCGACCCCGGAATCCCGCTGGAAGAAGTCTGGCAAATCCCCGGCTTGGCGATTCCCAAAGACGGCCACGTGACGCCGACGGACGCGCCCGGCTGGGGCATGGAGATAAAAGATGAGTGGATAACCCCCTGGGACCACACGGCGGCGATGCGCGAGCGCGGCTTGGGCTAGGCGCTCGAATAGTCCGCCAGAAAATCGTTCCGCAACCGGCAAGAGACGTCGTCGGAAAAGTCCGCCAGCGCGCCGTGCAGGTTGAAATCGGTCGTAACCAGCGCATCCGCGCCGGCGGACAGATATGCTTCGACTAGGTAGATGTCTTCGCTGGGCGTCTCGCGCAACAACTCCGGCGATGGCGCGATACGCCGGTCCATCGCCCGAACGTCTATGACGCGCGCGGTTTGCATCAGGGTGTGAAGTTGGACGCTGGCGGCCCGGAGCTCCGGGTCGCCAGTAGCCATCAACTGATACGCCTTCCGCATCCAGCGAGGCTCGTCCGGCAACACTAGAACGTCGTCGGAGTAAAACAAGGCGTTCACGAATTCCGACGTCTCGCGCTGGAGTTCGCTTCCGTTCTGCCCCAGCAGATCGTGGAATATCCACTCGTTTAGAACGATGATCATGCTTTGGTTCCAAGCGGGTCTTTCGGATCCAGCCCTAGGAAAAGCGCGATGTCTTCAAACCCGTCTTCGACGAACGCAGTTAGCCCGCCCTCTATCTGCCCGTTGGCTTTCGCCTCTTTCTTGGCGAAGACGCTCTCGCCGCCCGAATTGTCGGCGAGTATGAACGAAACGTCGTCCACCCCAATCTCGCCGGTGATGATGCGCGTCAGCAACGCGGTCACGAACATTTCGCTGTGCGTGGATACGATGATGCGCTTGTCGCCCTTCGCCACAATGTCCACAAGCGCATGGACGAGTTTTCTAACCATCGCAGGGTGCATATGGATTTCCGGCTCTTCAATTGCGACAATCCTAGCCTGCGGCGACAGGATGATGGCGAACATGTAGGCGAGTTGGTTGATTCCGAATCCGTCGTTGACTATTGACGCCGGAACGCCGCCGTTTCTCGGAATCGAATCTATCGTGAATGTCGAAGACCCAAGCCTAGGGCGAACCTGAATTCGGGTATTCGCAACCTTCTCGACATAGTCGCTAACGGCGTACTCCAGGAATCTGTCGTTTGCAAGCAACGACGCCACTTCGTTGTCCGTTTCCAAATTAGGCGTTACGCTGACCGCTCCGTACATGGGAACTGTGAATCCGCGTCTCAGGGGGACGAATCTGGTTGACCGCGCCAATTCGATTGGCTTGTTCGCGCCTTTCATCAGATTGAGCGCGTATTCATGGAAGGCGGGGGCGGAGGACGCGCCGCTTAGCTCGATTCCGTTCCACAACCCATCCAGATTCGCGACGTCCTCCGATTCATTCTCGATTTCAACAGAGAACGGGGTTGACTGATTCCCGGAATAGGGAAACGGAATGTCAACGTCCAACCAGAGATTCTTCCAGCGCGTCGCTTTGGCGCGGACGCTGAGGGAAGACCGCCCGCCCGACTCCGCAATCGACAACTCGTGTTTCGACTCATGCCAATCTGGAGTGGCGACGTTGAGAGCGACCGAGACCGCGCGCCCAACGTCGTGACCGCGTGCGACCTCATCCAAATCCCCAATGCTCAGGGACGGGTAGTTGAACAGGCTGGGCCTGTTCTGATTCGGATTCGTCAAGAAATTCTTGAGCGTCAGCAGGGCGTAGATTAGGGAGGATTTGCCGGAGCCGTTCGGGCCATAGACCACAGTGAGCGGCGCGATGTCCACGGACGCGCTCCGGATGGAACGGAAGTTGCTGATTTCTAGGGTGTACTTGTCGGACATGAGACCGCCTCCGCGAACGGGCGCGCCGCGCCGTTAGTCATGCTCAATTGTAGCAGACGGCGAGCGCGGCGCGGGTGGGCGACGCGCCGCCTACGCCCCCGGCGCGCCGGCTTGGGCGATGAAGCGTCCGACCTCGAAGTTGAACACCGCCGGGTTCTCGAAGTAAACGGAATGTCCGCATCCCGGAACCCTGATGACTTCCGAGCCGGGAATGTGGGCGGACGCCGCTTCTATGACATGGGGCGGCGTGATGTCGTCCTGCTCGCCCACTATGAACAGGGTGGGGATTTTCAGGTTGGCGAGCTCCGCGCCGCGCGGGCCGCCGCTTAGGACGCCGGATATGTCCGGGCGCGGCGGGTTGGTGCGCGAAATCTGGACGTATAGGTTGGCGAGCGCGGGGTTCCAGGTTTGGAACTCGTCCGCCAGCGCTCGGAAGGCTAGCTCGCGGGTGGAATCCTGCCGAGAGCGCCAGTCGGTTAGGGCGCGCTCGACGTCCGGCTCCCCCATGCCGCCGGTGGTGTCGGCTAGAACTAGGCTGCGCGTCCGCGTGGTGTTTTCGACCGCGAACGCCAGCGCCGTTCTGCCGCCCATCGACTGCGCCACAAGATGCGCGGCGTCCACCCCCAGATGGTCGAGCAGGCCGGCGAGGTCGTCCGCGAACGCGCGCATGCCGGGGCCGCCGGGGACGTCGTATGAGTGTCCGAAGCCCCGATGCGAGAAGGTTACGCAACGGTAGCCCGCCGGCGCGAAGTAGGGGATTTGCTGCCACCAAGACAGCAGGTTGCCGCCCGCGCCGTGGCAGAAGACAATCGCCTCCCCCTCGCCGTATTCCTGATAGTCCATTTCGATTCCGTTGACTTGGGCTTTGGGCATGTTAGTCCTCTCTTGTTTGGGAAATTTTGGGTTGTTGGACGGCGCGGGTTTTCGGTTCGCCACCGGCGTCCGCGACATTCTGGATTCCCGCCTTCGCGGGAATGACGGGGGGGGGGGGGAAAATCGGGAATGACCGGGGGTGAAAATCGGGAATGACGGGGTAGAGATTTGGAATGACGGCGCGATAATCGTCCTTTTCTGGTTTAATGTCGTCGCCGCCGCCTAGAAAATCCCGTCCGGCTCCAGTCCCAGAAAGTGCTGGCCGGCGGTGTCGTAGTGCGTGGGGCGTCCCTGTATCTGCTGGGTTATGGCGTGGACGTCCTGAAAGCGGCGCTGGATTGGATTCGCCTCGAAGATGGCGCCGGAGCCGCAGAGCGTATAGGCGATGTCCACCACGCGCGCGGCTTCCCGAATGGCGTGGGTGCTTGCCAGTCGAACGGCGATGCGCTCTTCTTGGTTCAGGTCTAGGTTGTCGCGCGCGCCTTGCCACATGGCGTCGGCGGACTCGCGCAGAAAGGCGCGGGCGGCGCTCCAAATCGCCTCCGCCCGCCCGACCATGCGCTGGGTTGTGGATTCGAGCGCCATGGCGGACGGTCTGCCCTGCTGGGCTTTGGCGGTCGCCAGCGCGATGGCGGCGTCCAACCCCGCCCGCGCCGAGCCGAGCGCGACGGTGGCGAAGCCGGAGCAGAACAGCAATGTGGTGGGGATGACGTACAGCGGACCCGGCTCGCGCGATTCGGCGGTCGTCGGATAGGAGCGCGCCGCCGGGATGAACAGGTCGCGCGCCTCGAAACTCTGGCTGCCCGTCCCGCGCAAGCCGCCGACGCGCCAGACGTCTATCATCCGCGCTTGGTCTTTGGGCAGAAGCATCGTCCGCATTTCGAACGGCTCGCTTTCGCCGGGGCGGTAAACGGGCGCAAGGGCGGCGAGCCAAGTGGCGTGCGGGAATCCGCTGCTGAAGTTCCAGCGCCCCGACAGCCGATAGCCGCCGTCCGCGACGTCCGCGCGCGTCTCGGACACCGGCGGCCCGTTGGTTACGACGTTGCGCTGCACTGTCCAAATCTCGCCGGCGGTCTCCGGCGGGACGCGGACGGCGTTTGTGGAGAAGACGTTGTTTTGGTTGACGCACCATCCGACGCTGGCGTCCGCCTCGGCGAACACGCGGACGATTTTCAGAAAATCCGGATGCGCCATCTCCGCGCCGCCGAGCGATTTCGGAAGCAGAAGGCGAAAGAACCCGCCGTCGGCGATTTCGTTGGACAACTCCGCGGGGATGCGCCGCCGCTCGGCGATTTCGCCGCTGGCTTCGCCCACAGCTTCGGCGAGCCCGCGCGCGGCTGAGATGTATTCTTGCGTCTGGGTTGGGTTCATTCGGTTGTTTTCCTAAAAGCGATTTTGCCCGCGAAATCCGCGCGCCGAGTCTAAACGGCGGCGGCAACTTGCGGCTTATCGACCGCCGGAACGGACGCGGGCGCGGATTGCTGTTCGCGCCGATTCCGCGCTTCGCCTTGCGTCAGAAGCATGGCGGCGTATTCATGCAGGCTGACGCCCTCCGCGTCGGCGGATTCGGCAAGCGAGCGGCGCAGAGATTCGGGTATCCGCAACGACGCATCGCCGCCGCAGTCGTCGGGGTAGGACGGCATGGGGATGCCGTCCGGGTCGGTGTCGTACTCGGCTTCTATCCACAGCGCGCGGGCTTCTTCCGCCATGTGGCGGACTTCATCCAGCGTATCGCCCTGCGTCAGGCAACCGGGCAGGTCTGGGAATACGACAACGTAGCCGCCGTCCGGGTCGGCTATCACGTTGAACGAGTATTCGAGACCCAGATAGTACTCTACGGATTTGCCGTTCGCGCTCATTCTATTCTCGCGTTCCTATCCTAATTCGCTCGTCTAGCGAGCGCCGACATTGCGCGCTCGCGGCTGTTTTCGGTTCGCCGTTGCCGTTCGCCGCCTTCTGGATTCCCGCTTTCGCGGGAATGACGGGGTGAAAATCTGGCGCGACAATCAACGTCAAGTCCGATGTCAACACGTCAGGGTTTATCAAACTGAGTCAACGGCTTTCGCCTAAGAATGTTATCACACGCGCCGCCACGCCGATAGCCCGCGCGCCGAGTCTAAACGGCGGCGGCTTGGGGCTTCTCTGCCGCCGGAATGGACGCGGGCGCGGATTGCCGTTCGCGCCGATTCCGCGCTTCGCCTTGCGCCAGCAACGCGGCGGCGTACTCATCCAGGCTGACGCCCTCCGCGTCGGCGGATTCGGCAAGCGAGCGGCGCAGCGATTCGGGTATCCGCAACGACGACTCGCCGCCGCAGTCGTCGGGGTAGGACGGCATGGGGATGCAGTCCGGGTCGACATCGTACACAGTCTCCAGCCAGCCGGCTCGGACATCCGCCGCCATGTACGGAATCTCATCCAGCGAATCCACCTGCGTGATGCAACCTGGCAAGTCGGGAAATACGACAACGTACCCGCCGTCCGGGTCGGCAATTGCGTTGAACGAGTATTCCAGACCCAGATAGTACTCTACGGATTTGCCGTTCGCGCTCATTCTCGCGCTCCTCGCCTAGTTTATTCGTCCAATTCAAGGGCGGCGATTACCATTTTCAAGTACACGCGCTTCACTTTTCTTCCCCCGATTAGAGGAATGGATATGGTCGCGCTGCCCGACTTGATGAAGTGGGCATGGCTTCCCTTGATGCGTCCGAGCGTCCACCCATACGCTTCCAGCAGGCGGCGGACGTCTCGGAACTCCGCTTCCGGCGGCTGGGCTAGGATTCGGGCTCTTAGTTTATCGAACTGAGTCAACGACTTTCGCCTAAGAATGTTATCACACGCGCCGCCGCCGCGATAGGTTGGGGGCGCGTATTCGCCGTTCGCGCCTCACAGGTTGCGCTCGAAGAACTCCCCTATGCGCTCTTCCATATAGACGCGGTCGGCTAGGCTGCGGGGCATGTGGCGCTCGTCGGGGAACATTAGCAGCTCGTAGGGCTTGCGCGCTTTTATCAGGGCGTTGATTAGGCGCGCCGTGTGGCGGAAGTGGACGTTTTCGTCTATCAGCCCGTGTACTATCAGCAGGTTTCCGCGCAGGTTTGCGATGTGCGCCATCGGGCTGCTGGCGGCGTAGCCGGCGGGGTTGGATTGCGGCGTCCCCATGTAGCGCTCGGTGTAGTGGGTGTCGTAGCCGTCCCAATGCGTCACGGGCGCGCCGGCGACTCCCATGCGGAACATGCCGGGGGCGCGGGTTAGGCACATTAGCGCCATGTAGCCGCCGTAGCTCCAGCCATAGACGCCCACGCGCTTGGGGTCGGCGAGACCGCGATCCGCCAGCCAGCGGACGCCCGCCGCTTGGTCGCGGACTTCCAAATCGCCCATGTTGCGCTGAATCGCGCCCTCGAACGCCAAGCCGCGCCGCGCGCTTCCGCGATTGTCCAGCGAGAATACCAGATAGCCGAGCGAGCGCAGGCGCTGAATCCGCATCGCGCAGGTCATCCCCCAGCTGTTGGTTACTACTTGGGCGTGAGGCCCGCCGTAAACGTAGATTACGGTCGGATGGGGACCTTCCCCGAAACTCGGCGGCGGTTTGTAGAGGGCGGCGTGGAGCGTCTCGCCGTCCTCGCTCTCGACGGTCGTCAGCTCCGGCGGCGTCAGGTTGAGCGCATCTAGGCGCGGGTCGTTCGGGGCGTGGACGATATGCAGCGTTTCGCCGTCTTCCAACGAGCGCAGGGCGACGGTCGGCGGCGTCTTGACGTCGCTGAAGACGTCCACGAACCGGCGGAATCCGTTATCCAGCGCGACGGCGTGGACGCCGCTTTCGCGCGTAATGCGCTCGGTTTCGCCGCCGTCAAGCGGCGCTCGGTATAGATGGCGCTCGGTCGCGCCGTCTTTGGTTCCGGTGAAATAGGCGATTCGGGCGGATTCGTCGACGCCCGCCAAGCCGTCCACCGCCCAATCGCCGGCGGTAAGTTGGCGGATGAGTTGCCCGCCGCCATCGTAAAGATACAAATGGCGGAATCCGTCGCGCTCGGACGCCCAGATGAATTCGCCGCTTTTCAGCGGCTTGTGCATGTCGTGAAGGTTTATCCAGACGTCGGTGGTTTCGGTTAGAATCGTCGTCCGCTCGCCGGTGGACGGGTTGAATTCCACAAGATCGAGCCGCGTCTGCTCGCGGTTTTGGATTTGGGCGGTGAGCGCGCCGTTGGGCGTCCATGTCGCGCGGGCTAGGTAGATGTCCTCGGAATCGCCCAAGTCCATCCAGACGGGTTCGCCGCCGTCGGCGGGTATGACGCCGAGCGCGACGCGGGCGTTGGCTTCCCCGGCGAACGGATAGCGGTGGTCTTCCCGCGCCGATTCGTCTGTGGCGTCTTTGCCCTGATGCGTGATGCGGTATTGCGGGATGTGCGTTTCGTCCGCGCGCTCGAAGGCGATTAGCGAGCTGTCTTTCGACCACCAGAAGCCCGAAAGCCTGCCCATTTCCTCTTGGGCGATGTACTCCGCGACGCCGTTCGTCGCGCCCGTCCCACGCGCGCCGAAGGTGAGCTGGCGGGGGGGCGATTCGACGTCGCCGTCCATCGGGGCGACGTAAATCTCGGAATCGCGGACGAACGCCAGGCGCGTTCCGTCGGGCGAGATTCGCGGGGTGACAATCGCGCCGCCGTCCGCGGACGCGACTAGGCGCGGCGGGGCGTCCATGCCGTCCTTGACGTAAACGCCGGACTGCGCGGGGATTGCGATTGCGCCGCTCTCGGCGCTCCATGAGTAGCGCGTTATGCCCTGCCCCAACTGGCGCTGGCGCTGGCGGAGCAGGTCTTCTTCTAGCGACAGCGCCGCCGGCTCCGGCTCCACAGTCGCCTGAATGACGCGCTTTTCGCCGGTTTCGACGTCCATCGCGTACAGTTGGCGAATCGGGCTTTGGTCGGGTCCGTAGAGATATGTGAGCGCACTGTCGTCCGGGCTGAAGGCGAACGATACGGGAATCGCCATTCCCGGCGGCGGGAATTTCGCCGTCTCTTCTACGGGCAGGGGGGCGTTTTCGTTGGTTTTCGCGCTTGACGGCGTCACGAAATTTCCTCCCAGTCCAGCGCGCCGGCGGCTCGCATGGCGTGGATTCGGCTCTCGTCGTATCCCAGCTCTTTGAGTATGGGGACGGTATGCTCGCCGCGCATGATTCCGGGGCCGGCGGGGCTGTCCATGTCGGAAAAGCGCAGGATGGGGGCGTATCGCCAGAAATCGCCGAAGCGGGGGTGGCTCACTTCGACCGTCAGCCCGTTGCGCTCTACATGGGGGTCTTCCGAGAAGAAGTGATACATGCCGCGGTCTTCGGCTTGCACGCAGCCGACTTCCGCCGCCGTCAGCATCCGTTCCCACTCCGCCGCCGGCTTGGCGGCGAACGCGGCGGCTAGCTCGGACGCCAAAGCGCCGTCGTTGGCTAGGCGCCGCTCGGCGTCCGCGAACTTGGGGTTTCGGAGAAGGTCGGGGCGGTCGAGCGCCTCGCACAGGCGCGCCCACTCATCCTCGAACGGACACATGAGGAACGCCCAGCCGTCCGCGGTTCGGTAAAGCCTTTGCAGGGCGTGGAGTCCGTTGCCGTCGGCGTCTTGGATTGGGCGCGGCGGCTTGCCTTCGTAGTCGAAGAAGTCGTCCGCGTTGACGTAGGCGTTGGCGGCTATCATGGTGGTTTCGGCGTACTGGGGACCGCCGAATCTTTGGCGGGCGTAGAGCGCCATGACGACGGCGGCGGCGGCGACCATGGATGTGTTGGGGTCGGGGTTGACTTCGTTGGCGCGTCCGAGGCGGCGCGAGACGGCGCGCAACTCCGGCATGGAGAGGCGGGCGTCCGCCGGGGGCAGTCCGCCGCGCCCTATCTGCGCCATTACGCCGCCGCCCACCGCGCCGCCGATGGGGTGCATCGCCGGACGGTGGCTGTAGGGGCCGGACGAGCCGTAGCCGCCGATATAGACATAGACGGCGTTCGGGCTGAGCGCGCGGACTTGGTCGATTCCGATGCCCACGCGCTCAGGCGCGCCGGGGCGCATGTTGTGGATTACAGCGTCCGCTTTCGGCAGAAGGCGGTTGAGAACGCCGCGCCCTTCGGCGGTCTTCAGGTCTATCGAAAGCCCTTCCGTTCCCGCCATGGTGCGGTTGGACGCCAAGCCGTCGTAGGCGTTTCGCATCCAGTCGCCCGCCAGCGTTTCAATGCGGATTACCCGCGCGCCCATCTCCGCCAGCAACGAGCCGGCGAGCGGGCCCGCTATCACGGTGGACAGGTCTAGGACGGTGACGCCTTCCAACGGCGTCTTGGGCGTTCGGGCGCTTGGCGCGGGCTTGGTCGGCGCTTTGGGCGGGCGGGCGTCGAGTTCGGACAGGATTTCGTCCGTATGCTGTCCCAGCGCGGGCGCAGGACCCTGTATGGCGGGCGGCGCGGCGTCCAGGTGGAACAGCGGTCCGAGCTGGCGCATGCGCCCGAAGGCGGGGTCTTCGACTGTCTGCACCAAGCCGATGTCCGCCATTTGCGGATGGTCTAGCGCTTCTGTGGACGTCATGAACGGCTCCGCGGCGACGTCGCCGGCGTCGTTCACGAACAAGTCCATCCACTCGTCGAGCGTCCGCTCTTCCATGCGCTCTAGGATGCGTTCGCGCATCTCTTCGCGGGCGTCGTCGTCCAGATGGGGCGCGTTGGCGTAGCGCGGCTCCTCTAGCATTTCGCCCAGACCGATGGCGTGAATCTCGGCGATGAACAGGCGCTCCATGAGGTTGGCGAGCTGAAGCCAGCGCCCGTCTTTGGAGCGAACGGGAAGATACTGTATGGGCGTGGGGCGCGACGCGATTACGGTGGGGTCGTCGAAGTTTTCGGGGAACTTTATCATCATCTGCCAGACGAGCCACTGCATCAGGTCGTAGTACGAGACGGCGCGGAGCAGGCTGGTTTCGACGCGCTGTCCGCGTCCCGTTCGGTCGCGGACGGCTAGCGCCGCGACCGCGCCCCTGACCGCCGCCATCGCCGCCGCGTGGCTGGCGACCTGAACCGCGCCGTAGTTGGGGCCCTCGCGGTCGTTCTGCCCGGCGAACGCCATGTAGCGCCCGCATTTGGCGCTGACGACCTGTTCGTAGGGGGCGTAGCGGGCGTACTCGCCCTCCGCGCCGAAGGCGGTGACGGACACATAGACCAAAGCCGGGTTTTCGGCGCTCAGCGCGCCGTAGTCCGCGCCCATCTTCTCGGCGTCGCCGGGGACGAAGCTTTCGATGACGACGTCCGCCGAGCGCGCCAGGGCTTTGACGCGCGCGGCGGCGGCGGGCAGGTCGAGAACTACGCTCTTCTTGCCCCGATTCCACAGCGCGGACGCCGGGAACGCGCGCCCCGGATCGCCTTCGGGCGGCTCTATCTTGATGACTTCCGCGCCGAAGTCGGACATGACCATCGCGGCGACGGAGCCCGCCATGCCGCGCGTGAAGTCGAGAACCCGGATGCCGTCGAGAAGTTGCGTAGTCATAGCGCGTCCGCCTCCGCCAAATTCGCGACCGCGCCGTCGCCGCCGCGCCGCAGTTCGATGCTCAGCTCGCGTCCGGGGTTCGGCCTGCCGGGGGTGTTCCCCAGCGGAAAGACGCGGGCGCTGAGCGTTTGGGGCGTCAATTCCAGCAACCCCACAGTGCCTAGCCTAAGCTCTTTGTGATGCGGGAAGGTGAGGGAGCCGCTGTTGATCAGCGTCACGCCGTCCCGGTGTTCAAGGCGCTCTTCGTGGGTGTGTCCCGAAATCATCACGTCCACCGCGTGGGGGAAGTATCCCTGAAGGACGGATACGGGGCGGAACTGCCCTTCGAGGCTGTGAATCATGCCCACGCGCCAGCCTTCGGCGTCCAAAACCTGAACGTCGCGGCAGCGCGAGTCGGGGATGGGGTCGTTGTTGCCTGTGGAGCAGATGACGGGGGCGAACTGTTCGAGCCAGTCCAGGACGTAAGGCGCGGTGAGGTCGCCGCCGTGCAGAATCAAGTCCACGCTTCGGAAGAACTCGGACGGTTCGGGTCCGAGCTCGTCCAACTGGCGGACGACGTTCGGGAGATGGGTGTCGGTGAGAAGTCCTATAATCATGGGGGGAATTATACTTGTCGGAGCGCGTCTAGTCCATGCGCCCGCGGCGTCAAAGCCGAATCGACCGCGGCGGCGCTCAACCGTCAAGCGGGCGCTGAAGCGAAAGGGGGGAGCGGCGGTTGTCGCTCCCCCTGTGAATCCGCCGTCCGCCGAGGCGCAGCCGCGCTCGGCGGGCTTGTTTCCGAGCGTCAGCTGGTTTTGCCGATTCGGAACACCGACACCGAACACACTGAGCACTTGCCCTTAGTGGCGGGGCGCCCGTTCTTGAGCGTGACCTGTTCGGCGTCCACCACGTCGCGATGGTCGCGGCACCTCAGGCAGTAGGCTTTGATGGCGGTCGTCATGTCATCCTCCTGAAAGAGTTGGCGAAACCAGGATGGCGGAGACAGTTTCGCCGCGATTTTAGGCAGTAGCTAACGTCGACCTGCCGGCGGTTTTCGGCAAGCGAGCGGCGCCCCTCCATGAGGACTTGCGAGACGAGTCCTCGCCGCTCAAACACGCTAGATTAGGAACTGGCAACTAATTCTAAGAAAAGTATAGGAATGAAATCAAAAGCAGTCAACACATTTGGCGGGCGTTTTTGCCGTTTTGGCGGATTCGTCCAAAATCCGAACCGCCCTAGCCTAGAAAGCGCGGCGGCGGCGATTCCGACAGCAGGGCGCGCGTTTGGCGGACGTCTTCGGTCATCCGCTCCAGCAGGGCGTCCACGCTGTCGAACTTCTCTTCCCCGCGCAGGCGGCGCGCGAATTGCAGGCGGAGCGTTCGCCCGTAGATGTCGCCGGAGAAGTCCAGCAGAAACGCCTCCACGGTGCGATGGTTGCCGTCGTCGAAAGTGGGCCTTTTGCCGACGCTCGTCGCCGCCATGCGCGCCCCGGCACCTTCCACATGCGCCCAAGTCGCGTAGATGCCGTCCGCCGGGATGAGGAAGCCGGGCGGGACTTCCAAATTGGCGGTGGGGAATCCGAGCTCGCGTCCGCGCCGCTGGCCTAGGACGACCGCGCCGCGAACGGAGAAATCACGCCCCAGCAGCCGCGCCGCGCCCGATACGTCGCCGGATGCGATTAGACGGCGTATCTCGGTGCTTTTGACGATTCCCGCCGGGTCGGTCATCAGCTCCACCGAGATGAATTCGAAGCCCGCGCTCCGCGCCAGGGCGGGGAGCGTCTGCGAATTGCCGTCCCGGTTGCGCCCCATGGCGAAGTCCGGGCCGACGACCAGTTTGCGGACATTCAGGCGCTCGCGCAGAATCGCCAGGAACTCCGCCGCCGACAGCCGCGCCAAGCCGCTGTCGAACGAGACCGGGGCGACGAAATCGACGCCCGTCTCGCCGAGAAGGCGGACGCGCTCATCGAGATCCATCAGCATCTCGACCCGCGCGCCGGGGCGCAGAACGCTTATGGGATGGTTCTTGAACGTGACCACGCCGGCGAGAAGCCCGTCCGAGCGCGCTTCCCGCGCCAGACGGCTTATCAGGTGGCGATGCCCCCTGTGGACGCCGTCGAACACGCCGATGGTGATTGCCGACCGGCGCCCCGTCGGCGGGCGCTTGAGTTCTTCATCTAGGCTCATGGCGACTTTCCCCCTGAGACGCGAGCGGTTTGGGACTATTAGCATGAGCGATTTCGCCGTCTAAGGCAAGGGATGGGCGGGGGAATTCGCCCTTTCGCGCTTTTCTCAAACCAACCCGTCCGAGCAGACGACGCGGGCCGGCGCCGGCGCCGGCGGCTGGGGCGGCGCGCCCTCGTCCGGCGGATTCAGGCGGTAGCGCTCGCGCAGGGCGTTCAGGCGCGCGATTAGGCTGTCGCCTTCCAAGCGCATATCCCTGATAGCGGTCAGATGGCTTTCCGCCTGCGGGGGGACGTCCGCCAGAAAGACGCGCCGCAGGGTTTCGGCGTGTTCGCGCTCGCCGCCTTCCGTTCGCCGTCGGATGATGTTCAGTTGGCGCGACAGATAGCGGCGGTTGCGGGTGTCGCGCCGGCGGCGCGACCTGCCCAGCCGCCCGCCCATATCCGAGCGGAACGCATCGAACGCCGCCATGACGCGGGCGTTGGCGTCCGCGGGCAGCGGAGCCGCCGGCGTGTCCGGGTCGCACTCCGCCGCCGCCGCGAACTGCGCCGGGCTTATGGGGCGCGCCTGCAAATCGCCGCCCGCCGCGTAGCATCCCAGGACGTCCCCCTGCCTTAGCAAGACGACCGTCTCGCCCGCGCTCGGCGGGTCGAACGGCGAGCGGCTCGGCGACATGGACGGCGGCGGCACGAGCGGCGGCTGACCGCCCTCTATCGACAAGACGTTTTGCATCCCGTCCGACAGCGCCCGCGATTCGCCGCCCGCCGATTCGGCGCCGCCGACCGACAGCGCCGAGCGTATGCCGTCCGGCAGGTTGATTATCGCATCCCACAGGTTCGGGTCTTCGCGCCGGATGCGTTGGAGGAGGGCGATGGAGCGCTGGTTCGCCGCCGCTTCGTCCAAATCGTCGTCCGGCTCCGGCAGCTCGCCGCCGGCGTAGATGCGGTACATGGCGTCTTCGTTCAGGCGCTCCGATTCCGAGAGCAGCTTGCTGTCCAAGCCTATCATGTCGTGGAACGACTGCACGCGGTTTCGCAGGCGCTCGGTGAGCGACAGGGTTTCGTCCACTTCCGTATCGGGCCACATGTTGTGAAGGTGGATGCGCGCGTGTTCCGTTCCGATGCGGTCGACGCGCCCGAAGCGCTGTATCAGCCGAACGGGGTTCCAGTGCAGGTCGTAATTCAGAATCCGCGCGCAATCCTGCAGGTTCTGCCCTTCCGAAACGATGTCCGTCGCCAGCAGGACGTCTATTTCCGATTCGCCGCGCCGCGTCCCGCCGTTCCAAGTGGGCGAGAAGCGGCGGATGATTCCCTCCGCCGCGCTCCGGTCGCTCCCCGTGAGGCGCGCGATTTTCGGGTCGCCGCCGTTCGGATTCAGCTCGCGGTGGAGATATTCGATGGTCGTTTCCGCTTCCGAGAAGATGAGGACTTTGCCCGCCTTCACTTCCGGATCCGCCAGAAAGGCTTTCAGCGCGCGGAGCTTGTCGTCGTCTTCCGCGCCGATGTCTTGGACTCGGCGCGCCGTCTCGCTCAGAACGCGGTAATCGGCGTCTATGTCGCGCAGCCAGTCGCCCGTCTCGAAGTCGTCCGCCGGGTGAACCGCCGCCGCGCGCCGCGCGCCGCCGCCGCCGTTTTCGCGTCCGCGCCGCTCTTCCTCTTGCGCGAGAATCGCCAGGGCGTCGTCCGCGTCGAAGGATTCGCCCGACAGAAGGCGCGCCGCCGCCGTTCCGATGGGGACGTAGCCGCCTTCGAGCGCGGCGCGGAAGTTGCGGTTGCTCCGCATGAGCGCCGCCGTCGTGGAGCGGAACGCCTCGATGCTGGACTCCAGGCGCTTCAGCAGAAGCGCGCCCATGAGCTGGGCGATGCGGTTTCGCGCGCGGAGCAGGTCGGCGTACCGCGCCTCGCCGCGCGCCTCCGGCTTGAGGTAATTCGCCGCCCTGTACCGCGCCGCCTTGTGGCTTTTCAGGAGCGCCTGAAGCTCGCCGAAAGCCCCCGCTTTGGCGTAAACCTTGTCTAGGCGGTAGTCCACATTCGCCAGCGTCGGCGTCGGGAAGCGCACCGGCTCGCCATCTATCTCCGCCGAGTCGCCGTAGAGGTCGCGGATGTCCCGCCGCCGCCTGCGGATGAACACCGGGGTCAGAACGCTCTCCATGTCGGCGCGCGGAACCGCCGGGCGCGGCGGGGGAATCGGCGGCGCGCCCCGCCGACCGTCCGACTCCCAAACCGCGAAATCCGCCAAGTAGTTCTCATGCTCCGCGCGGTATTCGCGCCACTTTTCGATGTTGCCGAAGTAGTCTTCCAGGCTTAGCGGCTCCAGATTCAGCCCGTGTTCGGTTTCGTCCAGAAACAGGCGCAGCTGGCGATAGACGTCTTTCGGTCCGAGATTCTGCGGCGTTGCGCTCATCAGAATAACTTTATGGTCGCCCGATTCCAGATACGCCGCCAGCCCCGCGTAGCGCTTGTTGCGGTTGCGGAAGTTGTGCGCTTCGTCCACCAGAACCGCGCCGCGATTGGGGTATTCGCGTTCGAGAACGACGCCGCGCGCGGTTGAATCGCCGTCCGCGTAGCGCCCGGTTTCCTCGTCGAAATCGGCGTCCGGCGGCGCGGCTATGGCGCTGTGGGAGACGACTTCCGCGCCCAGAGCGAACATTTCGCTGACGCGCCGCCACATGGGGACGAGACGCGCCGGGGACAGTATCAGCGGGGGGCCGTCGCCGCGGTAGCTGAAGTTCAGTTGCCGCAGAATCTCCGCGCCGATGAACGTCTTGCCGAGGCCGACGACGTCGCCGATGTAGCAACCGCCGCGCGCTTCGATCATGCCCAGCGCGCGGGCGGCGGCGTCCGCTTGAAAGTTCGTCAAGCGCGGCGCCGCCGGCATGGGCGGCGCGGAAGGCGCGGACTCGCCCAATTCTTCCCGATAGAGTTCGTGCAGCGCCTTGAGATAGACATGATAGGGCGGCGTTTGGGCGAGCGCCCAAGAGCGCTCCAGCTCCGCCGCCAGCGAATCGCCGATGTCTTCCGAATCGTCCCAGAGCGAATTGAACCAGCGGCTTAGCTCCGCCATCTCGGCGTCGCCCGCGACGCGGACGTTCAGCTCGGTGTTGCCGGAAAAGCCGGCTAGGGTGAAGTTGGACGACCCGACCACCGCCGAGCCGGGCTCGGCGTGGTTGTCGTACCAGCAGAGATAGGCTTTGGCGTGGAGCGGGCTTCGCAAATAGGCTCTGACCTGAACGCGCCCGACGGCTATCATGTCGCGCAGGCGGCGGACGGCGCGCTCGGATTCGGCGGATTGCGGCATGGCGGACACGCCTTCGCCGACGCCGTCGACGGCTTGCCGCGCCACCGCCGCGCGCTCGCCGCGCCGAACGAGCGAATCGGAGTCCAGCTTCGCCCGGAGCGCGTCCGCCTGCTGAAGCCCCGCCGCCGCTTCCTCCAATACCATCCGGTCGGCGCGCCCGACCAGAATCCGAACGCGGTCAAGCCGCGCCAAGTCGTCCGCCAGCGCATCGAACCCGCCGATGAAGAAGTAGCCGACGGCGAAATCCGCCCGCGCCGAGCTGCCCAGCATCTCTTTGAGGCGGGTCAGCAGGTCGGGGTCGGTGTTGGCGTGGAGAATGTTCATGCGTCGCGCCCTCGCGCCGGGGAATACGCCGGATATGATATGCGACGGGGCGATGGGGCGGCAATTCGTGTTATGCTGGGAAGCGCGCCAAAACAGCGGCGGGGAATCATGACGAATCGCGTTCTAAACAGCCTGATAACGCACATAATCGTCGAGCTTTCCGATAAGGGAATCGCTTTCGGCAAGACCAAGCTCGTCAAACTGGTTTACTTGGCGGATGTGGAAAACTACCGCGCGCGCCGCCGGACGCTTACGGGCGCGGAGTGGATTTTCCACCACTACGGACCCTATGCGTTCGAGATAGACGCGGCGCTCGCCGAACTCGATTTCGACATTCCGCAGGAATCCGCCCAAACCGCCGGCGGACGCGCCGCCATCGCGCTCAAGCCGATGAGCGGCGTCAAATCGCGGCTTGGCGAGCGCGTCAAGGCGGCGGAACTGCGGCTTGTCAACCGAATCATAGACGATTGGGGCGAAACCGAGCTCAACCCGCTTCTAAACCACGTGTACTTCTACACCGAACCGATGAAAGACGCGGGGAGAGGCGAGATTCTGGATTTCTCCAAGATACCGCGCCGTTCCCGACATCCGCGCGCCGCGCCCATCGCCGACATGCCGGAAGACCGCCTAGACGAATACAGAAGGCGCTTTCAAGAAGCCAAAGCCGCGCGCGCCGAATCGCGCCGCCCGCTAGACCCGCCGCCCCGATTCGACGGCGTTTACCGAGAAGCCCTAGCCCGCATGAACGAAGGCGAGCGCTACGAACTGCCGCCCGGCGAAGCGGTCATATCGGAAGACGCGAAAGAGCGCATCGCCTCCAGGCGGCGCTGACATGCTGACATCGCGATTTCGGTCGCGTTTTTCGTCGCGCCGTTGGCGTCCGCAACCTTCCGGACTCCCGCCCCCGCTTGCATGATGCGACGTTCTTTCGCGGGAATGACAGGGAAGGAATCCGGGGCGATAATCGTCCATTCAAGCCCAATGCCGCCGCGCCTAATCCCCAACGACAATCGCCGCGTCCCAAAGCCGGTCGCCGCCTGGGATCCGCTGCCCCGTTTCCAACTCGGCGATTTCGCAGTCCGGCAGTCCGCGCGACGCCTTCGCCCGTTCGTTCGATGAAAGCGCCAAGCGGACAAGCGCCAAGCGGACAAGCGCCAAGCGGACAAGCGCCAGCGCCTCGCCGCCGAATCCGATGGCGATGATCGGCAGAAGAAGGGCGTAAACCCACCATCCCAAAAGCAACGCGGCGCAAGTTTTGACGAGCAACTGTCGGAATCGCCCTCTTGGACGAACACCGCCATGCCGTGAAAGACCATCGCCGCGCCGAACATGTCCATGACGCCGTCGGTGAAAACCCCGTCCGCGTGATAGAGAGCGTAGAACCCGGAGAAGGCGAGAAGAACGGCGGCGCGGTCGCCCGAACGGTCGCCCGAACGCCCGCCCGAAAACCCCGCTAACGCAGGCGGCGGGATTGGGGACGCCCGCCGCATCAGAACCCTTCGCGCCGCCTCGCGGAGTGTGATACCATATCCGAAAGCCCTGGGGAGATTTCCGCATGACAATCCAAGCCCTGAACCCCGAAAGCCTGGCGGAGCGCATGATCGCCGAGCTGAACGAAAACCCGGAGGCGCGCCGCCTTCTGCTAAGGGCGTTGCTGACGGACGAATTCCTGATGCTGCCCGCCAGGGTGGAACGAATAGAAGAAGACGTATCCGACCTGAAAGCCGGGCAAGCCGAGTTGCGGGCTGGGCAAGTCCAAACGCAGGGGCAGATAGCCGAGTTGCAAGCCGGCCAAGCCGAAATGCGGGGGCAGATAGCCGAGTTGCAATCTGGGCAAGCCGAGTTGCAATCTGGGCAAGCCGAGTTGCAATCTGGGCAAGCCGAGTTGCGGGCTGGACAGGCTCGGATAGAGGGGCATATAGGCAACCTGCGGGGCGAAGCCTACGAGCGCCGCATGATACGATACATCGTTCAGACCGCGCTCCGGAGCTGGGATATGGACGAAGTGGAGGTGCTGATAGGCGACCATCCCGACCGAGTCGCCGAGTTGGCGTCCAAAGTCCGCGCCGCCGTGCGTCGCGGACTAATCGCCCGCGAGCGGGGCGACGAGCTGCTTTGGGCGGACGCCGTAGTGTCGGGGACGCGCGAGTCGGACGGAAGCCCGGTTCACGCCGTCGCCGAAATATCCATCACCGTTGGCGAGACCGACATAATCCGGGCGGCGGAGCGCGCCGCGACGCTGTCGGCGGTCATGGGCGAGCCGGCGATGGGCGTCGTAATCGGCGAAAGCGTATCCGCCCCCGACCGCCGCCGCGCCGAGAGCTCCGATGTCCTCGTGACTCTAATCCGCCCGTAGCGGGCTTGGCGCGCGCCAAACTCCGATATGCCGAGCGCGAACGAGCGGCGCCCCCGTCGCCGACGAGGATAATAGCCGCGCGCTTTCCGGCGCGGACGGGCGATTGCGCCCGCCCGAAAACCCCGCTAACGCAGGCGGCGGGATTCGGGGCGCCCGCCGCATCAGAACCCTTCGCGCCGCCTCGCGGGGTGTGATACCATATCCGAAAGCCCCAGGGAGATTTCCGCATGACAATCCAAGCGCTGAACCCCGAAAGCCTGGCGGAGCGGATGATCGCCGAACTGAACGAAAACCCGGAGGCGCGCCGCCTTCTGCTAAGGGCGTTGCTGACGGACGAATTCCTGATGCTGCCCGCCAGGGTGGAACGAATAGAAGAAGACGTGTCCGACCTGAAAGCCGGGCAAGCCGAGTTGCGGGCTGGGCAAGTCCAAACGCAGGGGCAGATAGCCGAGTTGCAAGCCGGCCAAGCCGAGTTGCGGACCGGGCAAGCCGAGATGCGGGAGGACATAGACCTGCTGAAAGCCGGACAGGCTCGGATAGAAGGGCATATAGGCAACCTGCGGGGCGAAGCCTACGAGCGCCGCATGATACGCTACATCGTTCAGACCGCGCTCCGGAGCTGGGATATGGACGAAGTGGAGGTCCTGATAGGCGACCATCCCGACCGGGTCGCCGAGTTGGCGTCCAAAGTCCGAGACGCGCGGCGTCGCGGTCTAATCACCCGCGAGCGGGGCGACGAGTTGCTTTGGGCGGACGCGGTGGTGTCGGGGACGCGCGAGTCGGACGGAAGCCCGGTCCACGCCGTCGCCGAAATATCCATCACCATTGGCGAGACCGACATAATCCGGGCGGCGGAGCGCGCCGCGACGCTGTCGGCGGTCATGGGCGAGCCGGCGATGGGCGTCGTAATCGGCGAAAGCGTATCCGCCCCCGACCGCCGCCGCGCCGAACGCTCCGACGTCCGCGTGACTCTAATCCGCCCGTAGCGCGGATTGGCGGCGTTTAGCCGCGCATGCCCAACTCCGATACGCGGCGCGAACAAGCGGCGCTTCCGTCCGCGATGAGGATAGCCGCGCGCTTTCCGGCGCCGGCGGTTGCGCCCGCCGCGAAACCCCGCTAACATAGGCGGCGAGATTGCGGACGCCCCCAAAATCCGCGCCAGGAGACGAAATGTACTGCACCTCATGCGGACATCAAAACCGCTCCGACGCCCATTTCTGCCAGAATTGCGGGCGGGAGTTGCAGCCGCGGGAGACGGCGGGCGGCGGCTACCAAGCGCCAGGGGTGAGAGCGCCGCGTCCCAACATCCCGAACCACTTGGTCTGGGCGATACTGGTGACGATTTTCTGTTGCCAGCCGACCGGCATAGTCTCAATCGTCTTCGCCGCGCAGGTCAACGGGAAAATTGACGCGGGCGATTACGAGGGGGCGAGAAGGACGTCCAACAGCGCGAAAACTTGGGCGATTGTGTCCATGGCTATCTGGCCGGTCATAGTCGCGGGCTACCTCCTGCTTTTCATAGCGGGAATGGCAAGCGGCTTGTGATGACCGACGACAAAACATCCGCCCAAACCGCCGCGCTCGGCTTGTTCAGCTTCTGGGAGCGCCGTCCGCGATTGGCTGTAGCGGCGCTGGCGGCGGTCGGCGCGTTGGGGCTGGCGGTCGTCTATCTCGTCGACCCCCGCGTTCAGGGCGTCTATCCCGTCTGCCCCTTCTTCGGAATCACCGGGTTTCACTGTCCGGGCTGCGGGACTCTGCGCGCGCTGCATACGCTGACGCGCGGGGATGTCGCGGCGGCTTTCGGATACAACGCGATGGCGATGATGGCGATGCCGTTCATCGCCTACTCCGGCGCGCGCTCGGCGCTGGCGGCGTTCGGGTTGCCGGCTCCGCCGGCGGCGTTCATCCCGCATCGGTGGATATGGGCGTTGCTGGCGGGCGTAGTCGCCTTCTGGGCGCTTCGGAACGTCCCAATCCAACCGTTCGCCGCGCTCGCGCCGTAGCGACAAAGCGGCGCGCGGCGGCGAAAGCGTCTTGACGCGCGCGCTCCGCGTTCTTAGAATATGTTTAGCGATTGTGCAACCACGCAAGGGAGAAGATACTTGGCATACGTAAACCTGAGAGAGGGAGAAGACCCGGAGGCGTTGCTGAAGCGGTTTCAGACGTCCATGCAGCGGTCGGGCATTTTGAGAGAGCTCCGCAACCGCCGATTCTTTCGGTCGAAGGGCGAGCAGACGCGGCTCGACAAGCAGCGCAGCCTGAGACGCATCCGCCGGCGCCGGCGGCGCTAGGGCGGCGGGCGAGTCGCTCCCTGAACGCGCGCCCTCTCAAATCAGAGGGCTATGATTCGGGACGCGGAGTAGAACCATCCTCAAGATAGGGCTAATCATCGCCGCCGTCGCCATCGTAATCATCGCGGCTCTCGCGCTGTTTACGCCGGTGTCGCAGTTGGCGCCGTGGTCGAACCTGACGCCCGAAGAGCTCGCCGAGCGCCATGTGAACGACAAGATAGACGCCATCGGCGAGACGATAGCGGGGATTCTGCTGTTGCAGGCGCCGATTCTGTCCGAGTTGGGCGGCGAATTCATTGAAGACCGCATCCACGACGTGGTGAAGTGGAGTTACGCCCCAGCGCAAGACTTGGGCGGCGGCATGTACGACGTGACCGCGACGGCGTCCATCGGATTCGAGACGTCCATCGCGCTGGCGTCCGTGAGCGTCGCCTTCTCGTTGCCCTTCGATATGCTGATAGACCACAACGCCCAGCTGGTGACGCGGATGAACCCGAACATCGCCGCCGCGTCGCTCGATTTGGACGCGCCGATGCTTGAAGAGGCGTCCGAAGCGGTCGACAAGGCGGTGGACGCCGCGACTGAAAAGGCGTCGGAAGTCGCCGGTCAAGCGTCCGAGACTGTCGAAGAAGCGGTTGAAAAGGCGTCCGAAATGGCGGAACAAGCCGCCGAGACTGTGGACGCCGCGACCGAGCGGGCGTCCGAGACGGCGGAGCAAGCCGCCGAAGCATTGGACGATGCGACGGAAGCGGCGTCCGAGAAAATATCCGAAATCTCCGGCGCGCTGGATTCGGACGACTGCCTAGGCGCGGCGCGAGACGCCGGGGTTCCGGAGCGCGTTCTATCTATCTTGGAAAAGCCGAGCGAGGACCGCGGCTCCCTGGAGCGCTCGCTGGCGCGGCGCGCGCTGGACGCGGTCGGGCTAGAGGATGCGTGCGGGGATTTGGGCGAGTAGCGCGCGGGCTGGCGAGACTGCGCCCGGCGGCGCAGACACCCTCACCCTAGCCCTCTCCCATCAAGGGAGAGGGGATTGCCGGTTGCGCTCGGCGTTTGGTTTCGGTTGGCATATGCACCCGCTATTCCCACCGCCATTCCATGCCGCCGATGCGGACGACGTCGCCGGAGCCGACGCCGGCGTTTTCCAGCGCCTCGATGACGCCGGCGCGTCTTAGGCGGTCGTAGAACTGCATCCGCGCGTTCCAGTCGTCCGGGTCGACCATGCCCGCCATGCGCTCGGCGGGTTGCCACTCCACGACGAAGCCGCCTTCGCCGTCCGCGTACACCAGCGGCCTGCGGCGGCGCGGCGCGGGGCGCAGGATGGGGGCGTCTTCGTAATCGTCGCCGTCCGGGGAGACGGCTACTGTTTCCGGCGCGGATGCGGGCGTCTCGGACGCCGTTCGCAGGGCGTCCAGCGCGGCTTCCATCAGCTCGGCGACGCCTTCGCGCGTGGCGGCGGATACGAACAGCGGCGGCGGCGCGTCCGCGGCTTGCGCGAAGGCGTCCGCCAGGTCGTCCCGCAGAACCGATACGTCCGTCAGATCGAGCTTGTTCACCGCCAAAATCTGCGGCTTGCGCTCCACCCCGCCGCCGTACTCGGCGAGCTCGGCGTTTATCTTGCGGTACTCCGCCACAGGGTCGTCCAGCGAGCCGTCGACCAGATGGATGAGTACGCGCGCCCGCTCGACGTGGCGCAGAAACTCCAGCCCAAGCCCGACTCCGGCGCTCGCGCCCTCTATCAGCCCCGGAATATCGACCATCACGAACGTCTCGCCGCGCGCTTCGACCACGCCGAGCGACGGCTCCAGCGTGGTGAACGGATAATCCGCCACTTTGGGACGCGCCGCGGACGCCGCCGCCAGCAGGCTGGACTTGCCGGCGTTCGGGGAGCCGATTACGCCGACGTCCGCCAGCAACTTCAGCTCTAGGCGCAACGCCAGCTCTTCCCCCGGCAAACCGGACTGCGCCAGCATCGGAAAGCGGTTCGTGGGCGTGGCGTATCGGGCGTTCCCCGCGCCGCCCGCGCCGCCCTTCGCGGCTAGCAGACGCTGCCCCGCGCTGTCCAAATCCCCCAGAAGGCGCGCGCCGCCGCCGTCCGCGTCTTCCGCCCAGACCTGCGTTCCGACGGGGACGCGCAGGGAGACGTCCCGCCCGTTCGCGCCGTGCCGCAACTTGCCGTCGCCGCGCCGCCCGTCCTCCGCGCTGAAGTGGCGTCTGTAGCGGTATTCGAGCAGCGTGTTCATGTTCGGGTCGGCGACCAGAAAGACGTCGCCGCCGCTGCCGCCGTCCCCGCCGTCCGGTCCGCCGCGGGGGACGTACTTCTCGCGCCGCCCGCTAATCGCGCCGTTGCCGCCGTTGCCGCTTTTTATGTTGATGATAACTCTGTCTATCATTTTCGATTTCGGTCCCCGCGTATATAGATAACAGTAACCATAAGGGCGTGGATAGTGGGGATAACCGCCGCTGGAGCGCCGAAAGCCGTATTTGCGCTCGCCCCGCGCGCCCGTCGGCGGGCTGGGGATAGGGCGTCGATAACTTTGGGATAAGCGGCGCGGCGATGTCCATACTTCGGTTAGGTTTTGTCCGGATGTCAAAGTTATACACATGTGCGCCTAGTTATCCCCGATTTTCGGCTAGTTATCCACACTTTTATGTCGAGCGCTTTCATTTCTTGTATTGACGCAAGTCTGAAATCCGGCTATGCCGAATCTGGAAATTTTGTGCGTCACGGGGCTTCGGCGAGTTGCGCTCTTATGTTGATGATTTCGCGCCGAAGATGCGGGTCGGCGTTCATCTGGTTCGTTATCCTGTCGCATCCGTGCCGCACGGTGGTATGGTCTTTGCCGCCCAGCGCCCGCCCGATGGCGACTAGCCCAAGCTCGCACTCCTCGCGCAGAAGATACATGGCGACCTGCCTAGCCTGCGCCGTTTTCTTGTCGCGCTTGCGCCCTTTGATAGCGTCCACGCTCACGCCGAAATGGGACGCCACCGCGCCGATGACTTCCGACTCCGGCACCTGGCGGTCCGCGGCGGTTTCCACCATGCTGGCGACCGTCTGCTTGACCAGCTCGACCGTGACCGGCGCGCCGGTGAGGTCGGCGAACGCCAAGACGCGGTTCAGGCTGCCTTCCAGCTCGCGGATGTTGCGGTGGACGCGCTCGGCGATGAAGTGCAACGCCTCATCCGGCGCGCTCACGGCGGAGGCGTCCGCCTTCGCGCGCAGAATGGCGATGCGCGTCTCGATGTCCGGCGGCTGTATGTCGACCACCAGCCCGCCGGCGAGCCGCGACTGGATGCGGTCTTCCAACAGCGAAAGCGCGCTCACCGGGCGGTCGGACGTCAGCACTATCTGGCGGTTCGCCATGTGGAGCGCGTTGAATGTGTGGAAAAAGCCTTCCTGCGTCTGCTCTTTGCCGATGAGAAACTGCACGTCGTCCAGCAACAGCGCGTCCGCGTTGCGGTATCGCGCCCGGAAATCGTCCGTCTTGCCCTCGCGAATCGCCTTGATGTAGGCGTTGGTGAATTCCTCCGTCGTGGAGTAAATCACCGACATGCCGCGCTCGATGATGCGGTGTCCGATGGCGTGCATCAGATGGGTTTTGCCCATGCCCACGCTTGAATACATGACGAGGGGGTTGTACAGCGCGCCCGGCTCGCGCGCCGCCGCGAGGCTCGCCGCGTGCGCCAGCTCGTTGGATTTGCCCACGATGAAGCGGTCGAATGTGTATTTGGCGTTCAGAAGCGGACGCGGAAGCGCCGCCGCGGACGCCGCGCCGGACGGCGAATCGGTAGCCGCCGCCCCGTCCCCGTCCGACTCGCCGATGAGCTGGTAGCGCGCGCCGTCCGCCTCTATGCCGCCCTCAAGCGAAGACGCCACCGCGAAGCGCACCTCGACCTCGCGCCCGACAATCTCTTCCAGCGCCTGCGAGATGTGCGAGTACATGCGCTGTTCAAGCGTCTCGACAACGAACGCGTCGGGAGCGCCGACGATGAATTCGCCGTCCGCGCACCGGACGCCGACCGTCTCTTTAAGCCAAGTTTCGTAGTTGGGACCGGTGACGCGCATCTGAAGGCGTCCGAGCGCGGAAGTCCAAATCCCCCGCGCGTCGGCGGGCGCGGCGGTTGCATCGATTGCTATTTCGGCGGTTGTCATGGCGGCTCCTTTCGCGCCCGTCGGCGGCGGGCGAACACCGATTATAGCGCCTGCCGCGCCGTCTTGGGCGATTGTTCGCCGTTCGCCGTTCCGCTTTCGCCCAGAAACGCCGTCAGGCGGCGCTCGGCGTCGGCGATGTCGCGCAGTTCGCACTCCCAGACGGTCATCACGCCCCAGCCGTCTCGCTCAAGCAGGGCGTTGTTGCGCCTGTCGCGCTCGCGGTTTCGGTTGAGCTTGGCGCCCCAGTAATCGCGGTTGGAAGACGGGACGCGAACGCGGGCGCAACCCTCATGCAGATGCCAGAAGCAGCCGTTGACGAACACCACCTTGCGCCGCGCCGGGAAGACGAGGTCGGGACGCCCCGGCAAGTCGCCGCGATGCAGCCGATAGCGATAGCCCAGCCCGTGCAGCAGCCGGCGGACGCGCATTTCGGGCTTCATGCCTTTGGACTTTATCCGCGACATAATCGCGCTGCGGACTTCGGGGGTTACGGTGTCTGCCATGTTGTCGCCTTATCCTGTCGCGTATCGCTCAAGCCGCGTCCGCCGCCGCGCCGCCGGACATGGCGCGAATCATGTTCGCCAAAACCGCCTTCACGACGTTCACGGGAACGGCGTTCCCCGTCTGCTTTCGTATCTGCTGATACGAGCCGGGCAACTCGAACCGCTCCGGAAAGCCCTGCAGACGGAGCATCTCCCTGGGGGTGAGCCGCCGTTCGCCGTTGACCAGCAGATAGTTGTAGGACGCCCCCGCGCGCAGGGCGCATGAAAACGGGTGGCTGGCGACATTCCCGCCCTTGTTTTCGTGCCAGATGGACGGTTTCAAGTCGGTTTGGTGACTCTCGCGCCGTTTGTTTCGGATGCGCTCGCTGGCGAAATATCTGTCGGGGACGTCCGTTTCGAGAACGCTGTCCAGCGGCGGGTGCGCGCCGAGCGGCGGGGGCCACTCAAACGGCGCGGCGCTCTCTCGGAAGCCGACGATGAACGTCCGCTCGCGCTTCTGCGGCAATCCGAAATCAAGCGCGTTCAGGATGCGCCACTCCACCGCGTAGCCCAGCTCGCTCAGAACGGCGAGGATGCGGCGCAATGTCCGCCCCTTGTCGTGGGAACTGAGCTGTCGGACATTCTCCAGCAGCAGCGCCGGCGGCGTCTTGGCGGCGATGACGCGGGCGAGGTCGAAGAACAGCGTCCCGCGCGTATCCTCGAACCCGCGCATCCCGCCGATGATGCTGAACGGCTGGCAGGGGAAGCCCGCCATGAGCAAATCGTGGTCGGGAACGTCGGCGGGGACGACCTGCGCGATGTCCCCATGCGGCTCGATTCCGAAGTTATGGGCGTAAGCGCGCCGGGCTTCAGCGTCTATATCGCAGGCGAAGACGCAATCCAACCCAAGCGCGGACGCGGCGACATGAAAGCCGCCGATGCCGCAGAACATGTCCGCGAAAGTCAGCGGCGCGGCTTGCCGGTTGGTCGTCATGCGCTCGGAACCCTCCCCCGCTAGTCTCGCCATGCTACCGAACGGCGCGGCGAAACCGCAATCGGCGCGGGGGTTAGGATTTGGGGGAAGGCGCATCTTATTCTTCCTGGAATTGGAGAATGGCTATCAGATATTCCATGTCCCAGCCAACCCTCTTTGGTCGCGGCGCAACTTCCGAACTCAAGCGGCTTCAGCAACTTCGGGACGGCGGTTATCCCGTTGGAGCGCTCGCCATGCGGATGGCGGATTTGCCGTTCGCTTTGTCGGCGGAGAGGCGAACGGTCTTGCCGTTTATTTTCCTGTATCTTGTTTGGATGAGGCTGCCCTGCCGGGCTTTCGGAATCCCAGCCATCCCAACGCGGTCTCGCGGGCGTTTGTTAGAACAAACACGCAAGAAGCGGCGAATCGCGTCAAGGCGGAATCTCCAGATTGACACAACTTTCACAAACTGCTACATTTTGCCCAAGTTTCGCGGGCGGCGGGACGCCGCGTTCCGATTTCTCGGCGCGCGCCCGGCGGCGAGGGCGCATGCGGGGGCTTTCGGCGCGGACGCGCCGCGCGCGAATCATCCGAATTCAGGGGCTTTTCCTATGTTCGACCGCGAAGAAGCAATCGAATACGCGCTCAAAGAAGCCAGAGACAACGACGTCAAGTTCATCCGCCTCTGGTTCACCGATATTTTGGGCAACCTCAAGGGGTTCGCCATTACGATGGAGGAACTGGAGTCCGCCCTGACCAGGGGGATGGGCTTCGACGGCTCGGCGGTGGAGGGGTTCGCGCGGGCGGAGGAAGTCGACCTGTTCGCCCTGCCCGACCCCAACACCTTCGCCATCCTGCCCTGGCGTCCGCGCGAGAACGCCGTGGCGCGGGTGTTCTGCGACATCATCACGCCGGACGAAGAGCCGTTCGAGGGCGACCCGCGCTTCGTTCTGCGCCGCAACATCGAGCGCGCCGCGCAGCTGGGCTACACCTACTACGTCGGCCCCGAAATAGAGCATTTCTACTTCCGCAACGACTCCGACCCCACGCCGCTGGACAGAGACGGCTACTTCAGCCAAGACTCCACCGCCATAGACCTCTCATCCGACAGGCGGCGCGAATCCGTCGTGACAGACGAGCTGAAGCGCGAAACCGTGATGACCACGGACCTGCGGCGCGAAACCGTCCTGACGACCGACCTGCGGCGCGAAACCGTCCTCATACTCGAAGGCTTGGGCGTCCCCGTCGAAGCCAGCCACCACGAAGTCGCGCCCAGCCAGCATGAGATAGACCTGCGCCACACCGACGCCATGACCATGGCGGACACGGTGATGACTTACAAGCTGGTCGTCAAAGAAATAGCCCAGCGGCACGGTTGCTACGCCACTTTCATGCCCAAGCCGATTTCGGACGTCAACGGCAGCGGCATGCACGTGCATCAGTCGCTGTTCAAGGGCGGGCGCAACGCCTTCTACAACGCGGACGACCCCGACAGGCTCTCGGACACCGCCAAGCGTTTCATCGCCGGCTTGCTGGTTCACGCGCGCGAGATTACCGCCGTCACCAACCAGTGGGTGAATTCCTACAAGCGCCTCGTGCCGGATTTCGAAGCGCCGGTGTACGTGACTTGGGCGACGGTGAACAGGGCGGACCTTGTGCGCGTCCCCGCGTTCAAGCCGGGGCGCGAGGAATCGCGGCGCGTGGAGTACCGCTCGCCCGACCCCGCCTGCAACCCCTATCTGGCGTTCAGCGTAATGCTGGCGGCGGGCTTGGAGGGCGTGGAGCGCGGCTACGAGCTGCCGTCGCCGACGGCGGGCGTGTTCGAGATGAGCGACGCCGAGCGCGCCGCCAACGGCATCGAGCCCCTGCCGTCCAACCTGCTGGAAGCGCTTAGAATCACCGAGCGGAGCGACCTTGTGCGAAACGCGCTGGGCGATTCGGTCTTCGAAAGTTTCATCGAAAACAAGAAGATCGACTGGGAGCGATACCGAAAGCAAGTGACGGACTACGAAATAGCCCGATACCTGCCGACGCTGTAGCGTCCGCCGAGAAAGCGTCCCGTCCCCGAAGTCCCACCAAAGCGGCGCATGATTCCAAACCCGCGCGCGAGGCAAACCCCGCCATGAGCAGTTACGACAAAGACTACACCCCCCGCCTTTCCGAGGACGGGCTTTATCACCCTTCGTTCGAGCATGAGGCTTGCGGCGTCGGCTTGGCGGCGAATGTAAGGGGCGAGCGCTCCCACGCCGTAATCGAGCAGGGCTTGGAGGTTCTCATCAACCTCGGCCATCGCGGCGCGGCGGGCGCGGACCCGGAGACGGGCGACGGCGCCGGCATTATGATGCAAATGCCGCATGAGTTCCTAGCCGCCGAGTTCGGCGCGCTGGGCGTACCGCTCCCCGCGAGCGGCGATTATGGCGTCGGCATGGTCTTCCTGCCGCAAGACGCCGCCGAGCGCGCCGACTGCGAAGCCGCCATCGAGCGCGCCGTCGCGGACGAAGGGCAGCGCCTGCTCGGCTGGCGCGACGTCCCCGTCGACCCCGGCAAAATCGGCGTCCTCGCCGCCCGAACGATGCCCGTCATCAGGCAGTTCGCCGCGGCGCGCGGCGCGGGGACGAAAGCCGGGCGCGAGTTCGACCTGCGTCTGCTGGTCATACGCAAGCAAGCCGAGAAAGCGGTTCTGGGCGACGACCTCGCCAAGCCGAGCGACTTCTACATCTGCGGGCTTTCGGCGCGGACGCTCGTTTACAAGGGCTTGATAATGGCGCGGCAGCTGGCGGGCTTCTACACCGACTTGACCGACCCGCGCATGGCGACCGCCTTCGCCATAGTCCACTCCCGCTTCTCCACCAACACGCTCGGCTCGTGGAAACTCGCGCATCCGTACAGATACCTCATCCACAACGGCGAGATAAACACCCTGCAGGGCAACATAAACTGGATGGCGGCGCGGCAAAACAACTTCCGCTCCGACGCGCTGGGCGACGACGTCCGCAAACTGACGCCCGTGGTCACCCCGGGCCAGAGCGACACCGCCACGCTCGACAACGCCCTCGAGGCACTGGTCGCATCCGGGCGCTCGCTTGAACACGCCATGATGATGCTCATGCCGGAAGCGTGGGGCGACCACATCCCGATGGACGCCGCCAAGCGCGATTTCTACGAATACCACTCCGCGATGATGGAGCCGTGGGACGGGCCGGCGCTGATAATCGGCTCGGACGGCGTGAAGGTTTGCGCCGTTCTCGACCGCAACGGCCTGCGCCCCTGCCGCTACCTGGTGACCGAAGACGGCACGCTGGTGATGGGGTCCGAAACCGGCGTCTTGGACATCCCGCCGGAGAAGGTTCTGTACAAAGACCGCATCTATCCGGGGCGCATGTTCATGCTGGACACCGAGCGCGGCGAGATTGTGCGGGACGCGGAGCTGAAGGCGAATCTCGCCGCGCGCCAACCCTATGGGCGCTGGCTGCGCGAAAACATGGTCAAACTGAGCGATTTGCCGACGCCGGAGCGCGTCCATGAGACGGACTACGATACGCTCGCGCGCCGCCAAGCCGCCTTCGGCTACACGCTGGAAGACCTGCGAATCATACTGGAGCCGATGGCGCTGACCGGCGCGGACCCCGTCGGTTCGATGGGGACGGACGTCCCGCTGGCGGTCATGTCCGACCAGTCGCCGCCGCTGTTCCACTACTTCCGCCAGCGCTTCGCCCAAGTGTCCAACCCGCCGCTGGATTCCATCCGCGAAGAGCTGGTCACGTCCACCCGCGCTATGATTGGGCGCGAGATGGACTTGTTTGCCGAAACCCCCGAACACTGCCGCCAGCTGACGGTCGAAGAGCCGTTCCTGACCAACGCCGCGCTGGAGAAAATCCGCGCCATTGACGCCAACGGAATCCGCTCCCGGACGCTCTCCACGCTGTTCGACCCGGAGCGCGAAGGCGGTCTGCGCGAGGCGTTGGACAGGCTGCGGCGCGAGGCGTCCGAAGCGGTCGCGGACGGCGTCTCCATACTCATCCTGTCCGACAGGGGCGTGGACGAAAGCCGCGCGCCCATCCCCAGCCTGCTGGCGACGGGCGGCGTCCACCATCATCTGATACGCGAGGGTACGCGCTCGCGTTGCGGAATCGTCGTCGAATCCGGCGAGCCGCGCGACATAGCGCATCTTGCCCTGCTGGTCGGCTACGGCGCGGGCGCGGTCAACCCGTACATGGTATTCGAGACGATGGACGGCATGATCCGCGACGGCTTCATAACCGGCGTCGACCGCGAAACCGCCGAAAAGAACTTCCTGAAAGCCGCCCACAAGGGCGTCGTCAAGATAATGGCGAAGATGGGCATTTCGACCATTCAGAGCTATCGCGGCGCGCAGATATTCGAGGCGGTCGGGCTTGACGAGGGCTTCATAGACGAATTCTTCGCGTGGACGCCCTCGCGCATCGGCGGCATCGGCGTGGACGAAATCGAAGAAGAGGCGCGGTCGCGCCACTCGCTCGCCTACGTCGACCTGGTAGTCCCCGGCGGGGCGCAACTCCAGAGCGGCGGCTTCTACCAGTGGCGGCGCGACGGCGAATATCACATGTGGAACCCGACCACAATCGCCAAGCTGCAATACGCCGCGCGCTCCAACAGCTGGGCGACTTACCAAGAGTTCGCCGAGCGCGCCAACGACTACTCCCAGCGCATGTGCGCCATTCGCGGCTTGCTCGAATTCAAGCCGGCGGACGAGCCGCTCGCGCTCGACGCGGTCGAGCCGGCGTCCGAGATAGTCAAGCGCTTCGCCACCGGCGCGATTTCGCTCGGCTCGATAAGCCGCGAAGCGCACGAGACGCTGGCGATTGCGATGAACCGCATCGACGCGCGCTCCAACACCGGAGAAGGCGGCGAAGACTGGCATCGCTACGCCCCCGACCCCAACGGCGACTACCGCAACAGCGCAATCAAGCAGGTGGCGTCCGGACGGTTCGGCGTCACCATCAACTACCTCGCCAACGCCAAAGACCTGCAGATAAAAATGGCGCAGGGCGCCAAGCCCGGCGAGGGCGGGCAGTTGCCGGGCCACAAGGTGGACGAATATATCGGCTGGGTCCGCAACTCCACGCCCGGCGTGGAGCTGATTTCGCCCCCGCCGCATCACGACATATACTCCATCGAAGACTTGGGGCAGCTCATACACGACCTCAAAAACTCCAACCCGGCGTCGCGCGTTCACGTCAAACTGGTCGCCGAAGCGGGCGTCGGCACAATAGCCGCCGGCGTCTCCAAAGGACACGGCGACGTCGTGCTGATAAGCGGCGACAGCGGCGGCACGGGGGCGTCGCCGGAGGCGTCCATAAAATACGCCGGCTTGCCTTGGGAGCTGGGCGTCGCCGAAACCCAGCAGGTCTTGGTCGAGAACGACCTGCGCGGGCGCATCGTCGTGCAGACGGACGGGCAGATAAAGACGGGGCGCGACGTGGCGATAGCCTGCCTGCTCGGCGCGGAAGAGTTCGGCATGGCGACCGCGCCGCTCATCAGCATGGGCTGCATCATGCTCCGCAAATGCCACCTGAACACCTGCTCGGTGGGCATCGCCACGCAAGACCCGACGCTCCGCGAACGGTTCGCCGGGCAGCCGGAACACGTCATCAACTACTTCTTCTTCGTCGCCGAAGAGTTGCGCCAGATAATGGCGGACATGGGCTTCCGAACAGTCAACGAAATGGTCGGGCGCATGGACAGATTGGATTCGCGCGAAGCGATTGCCCACTGGAAAGCCAAAGGGCTGGACTTTTCGCGCCTGCTCAAGATGCCCGACGTCCCGGACGAAGTGGCTACCTACTGCCGCGAAACGCAAGACCACGGCTTGGAGCGCGCGCTCGACAACGCGCTCATCGAGCTGTGCCGAGACGCCATAGAGAGCAAGGCGCCCGTCTCGCTCGACATGCCCATATCCAACTCCAACCGAACGGTGGGGACGACGCTCAGCTACGAAGTGGCGAAGCGCTACGGCGAGGACGCCCTGCCGGACGATACGATAACCGTCCGGTTCGCCGGCTCGACCGGGCTTAGCTTCGCGGCGTTCCTGGCGAAGGGGATAACCTTCCACGTGGAGGGCGACGCCAACGACTACTTCGGCAAGGGGCTTTCGGGCGGTCGCGTGACCATCCGCCCGCCGGCGGCGTCTCGCTTCGAGCCGGAGACGAACATCATCATCGGCAACGTGGCTTTGTACGGCGCGACGGGCGGGCAGGCGTTCATTCGCGGCGTCGCCGGCGAGCGCTTCGCCGTCCGCAACTCCGGCGCGGAGGCGGTCGTCGAGGGCGTGGGCGATCACGGCTGCGAGTACATGACGCGCGGGCGCGTGGTCATCCTCGGCGAAACCGGGCGCAACTTCGCCGCCGGCATGAGCGGCGGCGAAGCGTTCGTCCTGGACGAAAGCGGACGCTTCCGCGACCTGTGCAACGACGAGATGGTTTACCTCGAAGACCTGGCGGAAGACGAAGACATCCGCGCCGTCCGCCGCCTAGTGGAAGACCATCTGCATTGCACCGGGAGCGAAAGCGCCAAGCGCGTCCTAGCCGACTGGGACGCCGCGCTAGCCAAGTTCGTCAAGGTAATGCCGAAAGACTACAAGCGCGTCCTAGCCGAGCGCGCCGAGCGCGATCTCGCGGCGGTCGCCGGCGACTAGATTCGGAGAGCGCGGACTGAGAATATAATGGGAAAACCGACAGGATTCATGGAGTGGGCGCGGCGCGCGCCCGCCACGCAAAACCCATCCGAGCGAACGAGCCACTGGGGCGAGTTCTATCTCGACTGGTCGGACGACGACGCCCGCGCGCAGGGCGGACGGTGCATGAACTGCTCCGTCCCGTTTTGCATGGGCGGCTGTCCGCTGGGCAACGTCATCCCGGACTTCAACGATCTGGTGTATCGCGGCAAGTGGCGCGACGCGCTGGACGCCCTGCACGCCACAAACAACTTCCCCGACTTCACCGGGCGCATCTGCCCCGCGCCCTGCGAAGGCGCTTGCGTGCTGAACATCAACGACGACCCGGTGACGATAGAGTACATCGAGAAGGCGATAGCCGAGCGCGGCTGGCGCGAGGGTTGGATAACCCCCGAACCGCCCAAGACGCGGACGGGCAAAAGCGTCGCCGTCGTCGGCTCCGGCCCCGCCGGCTTGTCCGCCGCCATGCAGCTGAACCGCGCCGGACACCGCGTGACCGTGTTCGAGCGCAACGAATACATCGGCGGCTTGCTGCGATTGGGCATCCCCGAATTCAAGTTGGAAAAGCGCGTCGTCCGCCGCCGCGTGGCGCAGATGGAAGCGGAAGGCGTGGCGTTCAGGACGGGCGTCGACGTCGGCGAGGACATCCCAGCCGAGCGCCTGCTGGCGGACTACGACGCCGTCTGCCTGGCGGGCGGCTCCACCGTCGCCCGCGAGTTGCCGATACCGGGACGCGAGCTGAACGGCGTCCACTTGGCGATGGAGTATCTAACCCAGCAAAACCGCGTGAACGAAGGGCAGGCGGTGCCTCCGTCCGAGCGCATATCGGCGGAAGGCAAGCGCGTTCTGGTACTCGGCGGCGGCGACACCGGCTCCGACTGCGTGGGAACGGCGCACCGTCAGGGCGCGGAAGTGGTTTATCAATACGAGCTCCTCCCGGAGCCGCCCCTAGCCCGCCGCGACGACAACCCCTGGCCGCAGTGGCCGCTGGTGTTGCGGACGTCGTCTTCCCACGAAGAGGGCGCGGTGCGCGACTACAGCATCCTGACCAAATCGTTCTCCGGCGAGAGCGGCGCCGTCCAAAGAATGAGCGCCGTCCGCCTGGAATGGGGCGCGCCCGACGCCAGCGGACGCCCGGCGATGATAGAGATGGAAGGGTCGGAGTTCGACCTGGAAGTGGATTTGGTTCTGCTGGCGCTCGGCTTTCTGCATCCGCAGAAAGAGGGAATCCTAGACCGTTTGGGCGTGGCGTTGGACGCGCGCGGCAACGCGGCGACCGCGCCGAACAAGATGACGTCCGTCCCCGGCGTATTCGCCGCCGGCGACATGTCGCGGGGCCAATCGCTGGTGGTCTGGGCGCTGGCGGAAGGCAGAGAAGCGGCGCGCGGCATAGACGAGTACCTGATGGGCAAAACCAACCTGCCGCGCTCGGTCAGCACAGCGCCGGCTATGTGATTGGGGCGCTCCGCCGGCGCGGGATGGGGCGCAACCGCGGCTGGCTTCCGCCAAGCCGCGCCAACTTGCGGGCGCTTTCGCGTTCGATTAGCGCGCGCAAGCCGGTATTTGCAAGTTCTGATTCGTCCGTTATGCCGGTAAGCTCTTGGGCGCGTTTCAGCAGGGCGGCGTCGATGGTTACGGCGGTTTTCAATGGGAATTATATCGTTGACTAAACACGCCCGATTGCGCGTGGAAAACGCTCATTCGTCCATCGCCTCGAATCGCGGGGTTTCGCCGCATCGCGGACACTCGGATGGCGGCTCGCCGTACAGCATCCACGCCCGCGCTTGTTCGGGGTGTCCGTTTGGGCATGTCCCGCTCACGTAGTCCGTCACCTTGCTCTTTCGCGCTTCGCGTTCGGCGCGCCGGCGTTCGGCGCGCGTGGGCTTGCGCCCGGAGTCGTACCGCGCCTTGCGCTCTTGGATGTAGCGCCACTCGTCCTCGCGCTTGGGCGGCGTGGTCAGCAGGACGCGGGCGACGTTCTCCATCGTGTCCGGTATCGGATCCGGCATCGGCAGGGGCGGGCGTCCGCGCCGGCGCGGTCTTTGTTCGTTTCCCATGTCGCTACTGTTCGCCTTTCTTTCCAACGATTCCATTCCGCGCCATTATAGCAACCGTTTCATTCCGGTTCTATCGCCGCCGCGTTCGCCATGTCGCCTTTTCACGCCCTTCGAGTATCGGAGATTGGACAGATTTGCGCGAGGCATTTTCCGTAGCTAGAACTTCCATCCGCGAGTTTATGACACCAATGAGGGTGGAGTTGTTCTGTGTTGCCAAAGTCACTCCTGCCACTACCGTCGCGGCTGCTAGGTAAGCCAATTCTATTTGGTACACCCGCAAAACCGCTAGTATGGTTATGAAAACCAACGCGGCAACTCCTGCTCTTCTTTTGTTCCGAGCCTTCCTCAACTCTCCCATTCTCTGTTCATCCAGCAGTCTTATTCTCTGCTCATAGGGCATATCCGCCCCGACTCCGACTGATTTGTCGCTGTAGTCAACCATGAGGTTGTTCTCCTTTTGGTATCTTTCAGGAATCGACGAAGGCATTTCTATGCACTCGAACATGTTGGGCGTTCTCCTTCGCTACTCCAACGCTATCGCCGCGCTGTTCAGGTCTATCACCTTCTCATGCGCCGTTCCGGTGTGGTCGACTATCTTCACCGCGACCAGCCCGCTTTCGGGGGCGGCGAACGGGATGGTCGCGTCGCTCTTCATCATCTCCCACTTTTCGTCGTCTATCTCGCGGCTGAGCGCCGAGCGCATCCGCTCTATCATCTTCGCGTAGCCCTTCGTGGCGTTCGGGAAGTTGACGCGGCGGGCGAAGAACGACTCGCCGTTGAAATCCGTGTCCACCATCATGCAGGATACGCGACGCGCGTCCGCCGGCTCCACCTGTCCCGTTTTCGCGTTGTACACGTCCAGACCGTCCACTCGGACGCGCAACTCGCCGTCCGCCGTTCGCAGAACCGTCAAATCGGGGTCCGTCACCAGCGTGAACGCCGTTCGGGAGCGCTTGCCGTTGTCGAGTTCGGGAATCATCAGGTCGCGGTTCGCCTGCATCAGATAGACTTCCAAGCCGCCCTGCGACCAGCGCTCGGATACGGCGGTCGCCTCTTTGCCGAACGCGACGACCACCAGTACGTCCGGCGACAAGCCGCTCATCCGCGCTTCTTGAACCGCCATGCGGACGCGGGCTTGGGAGACTACCGCGTCTTCGTCCGCTATGTGGAACAGCGCGAACTTGGGCTTGGAATCGCCGCCGCCGTCCGAGAGCGTTCCCTGATGGGTGAGATACGCGCCGCCGCGCTCGGCGAAGTCGGTCACTTGGAGATGCCCGCCGCCGTGGTTCAGACCGGAGACGGGGATAGCCTGCAGAACGCGCTCGCGGGTGGCGGCGGCGGTCGCGCCGCGCTCGCGCAGTTCGGGGCTCTCGGCGCGGAACGGGATGTCGGATTCCACAGTGAAGGAGGAAGTGAGTCGCTTGACGCCCGCCTTGACGCGCGACCTGTCCACGAACTCGATGTATTCACGCCTGTCGTAGGCGAGCGCGGCGGCGCTGAGTTTGCGCTGACGCTCATAGACGAAGCCGAGCGCGGGGTCGTTCCCGTAATCGGCGAGCGGGGCGAAATCGGCGGGGTCGCCGCCGGAGAGTTCATGCTCCAGCCGCGCGCCCTCCGCCGAATCCTGCAGGATGTGCCAGTCGTAGAACTCGGCGAGCAGGCGGCGCTTGGCGACTTCCACCGCGACGGCGGACGAGTCGGAGACTATCCAGCGCCTGCCCCACTTCTCCGCCGCCACCGCCGCCGTGCCGGAGCCGCAAGTCGGGTCGAGAACGAGGTCGCCGGGGTCGGTCGTCATCAGGATGCAACGCTCTATGACCGCCTGCGGGGTCTGGACAGCGTAAACCTTGTTGGGACTAGCCCGAAAACTCCACCCAGAGGCGTTGATAGAGATTCCTGGAATCTCATTCGCGTACCGCTTCCACATTGGTTGGTCCCATTGGAAATCCATTCGCCCTTGGGCGGCGATGGCGCGCAATCCTTCATGGCTTACACGCCACTGTTTACCTTCGGGGCATGTGTAAACGTTGGACTCGTACAAGAACGGATCCGACCGCCCTGTTGTGGATACTCTCGATGAGGTCAGAGGCTGTTTCTGGTATATCCTCGCGCCTTCCGGCAGAAACTCATCCGGGTTGTCGAGTTCCTCCGCCGTGAGTCCCCGACAAGAGCCGTCAGGCAACTCAACGCCAGCCCACCGAGATATTTTGTCCACCACATCCTTGAGGGTCGGCAACTCTTCGTACAACTGGCGGTATTTCGCCTGCTTCTTGTCTTTGGCGAACCAGATTAGCCAGTTGCCGATTTCAGGCAGCATCCGCGTGCTGTAGTTCAACGCCGTGACATACGGAATCGTCGCCACGTGGTTTTCGCTTCCGAAGACGTCCGCCATGAGCATCGAGACCGCGTGCAGGTTGCCGGGGCCGATTTGCAGAAAGACGCTGCCGGAGTCGGCGAGCAGGGCGCGGATCAGAATCATCTGCTCGCGGAGCTGGTCGAGGTAACTGTGGACGCCGTTCTTGTAGTTGTCGCGGAACGCCTGAATCTGCCCCAAGTCGCCGGGGAGCGAATCCAACTCTTCGCTCATCTCCGTGTCGTCCACCAGCGTCTGCATGTTGGACTTGAAGTCGATGTTGTACGGCGGATCCATGTAAACCATGTCGACCTTGCCGCGCAGCATCTCGCCGCGTCCGAGCAGGGACGCCATCATGCGTTGGGAGGGCGCTTTGATGATTCTGTTGTGCCAGTTGCCGCGATAGGTGTAAGGCTCGAACGCCGCGCCTTCCGGCAAGCCGTTGAACGATGAGAACATGTCGGACTGCGCGCCGGCGGGGCATTTCATCGCCGAGCGGACGAACTCCGACGCTTCCACCTTCTCGTGGACGTACAGCGGCCCGTGTTCCACCGTGAGGGTTTCCCCCCCCCCCCCCCCCCGTAGCGTGGGAATCCCACACAATGCGGGGATAGTTCGCTCTCTCCGCTTCAATAGTGAGCGTCCTGTCGGCGATTGCCTCTTCGTCCAGGGAGGACGCCGTCTCGTCCGTGGCGAGGTTCGCGCGCTTGGCGGAGCTGTGCCTGTACGCTCCGATTTCGTCCGTCGCCGGGTTGTTCGGGTTTGTCATTGGGAATCCCCCTTCTCTTCGCTCCGTCCATCATCACGTTCAGTTCGTCCGGGTCGGTTACGTACAGATACTCCCAGCGCCCCGTCTTTTGGAATTCGGGATGGGAGTTCACCGCGGGAATCCAGTAGTCTTCGGCGTAGGCGCGCTTCACGCGGTCGGATTCGCGCTCTTCGCCCTTCACCTCTATCGCCAAGTTCAAGACGCCGCCCGCGCCGTCGTCGACACGCGCCACGAAATCGGGCAGGTAGCGACGCCAGACCGCCGAGCGCTCGCTCTCGTCCAGCCAGGGGATGAACCAGTTGAGGCGCTCGTTGCGAACCCAGCCGAAGACGTCCGCGCGGCGGTCGAGATTCCGCGCCACGCTAACCTCCCAGCCGCTGTCGCAGACGGCGTGGCTTATCTCCGACTTGCGGGTTTCGTGGACATGCTCGCGGCGGGTTTCGTACTCTTGGAACGGGATGTAGAGTTTCAGCGGCGCGCCGTCGTCCAATACCGCTTCGACCCCGCGCCGGCGGGCGCTCTCGCCGAAGGTGGCGATGCGGTTCAGCCAGTCGGAGAGTTCGCGCTCCGTTCCGACCGTCTCGTCGTAAACGCGCCCGTCGAGCGCGCTCACGACGCCGCGCTCGCGGGCTTGGTCTATCACGGCGAGCGCGCGCTTGAACAAATCGGCGTTGTCGACAGTCACGGACTTCTCGGCGGCGTACCGCCTGCGTTGCTGATTCACAAACTCGGCGGCGGCTAGGAAGGCGATTCTGCGGAACTTCACCGGCTTCGCCGCGAGGTCTTCCGTCCCGCCCGGAATCGATGCGACGGTCGTCCGCCGCATCGAATCGCGGTTCAGCGCCAGCCGCTCCGCGCCGTCCCAATCCTCCACCGCTATCGTCAGCGCCTCGTCCCCGCCGTAACTGTCGTAGCCGACAAGGTTCGGCCAGCGGACGCGATGGCGCTCTCTGCCGTGAACGAAGCGGACTGTGAAGACGGGGAGCTCCACTTCGTCCTTGCCGTTGCCGTTCTTCTCGCCCGCCGTCTGGACGTAGTCCCAGGGGACGCCCACGACGGTGGAGTATTCGGGCGCGAACATGCCGTTTTCGTCCGTCTCATAGACGCGCCGCCGCAGGGTTCGCCCGCCCACCTGCTCGCAAAGCAGCTGCGAGCCGAAGGCGCGGAAACCGACCATGTGGGTGACGGTTCGCGCGTCCCAGCCCTCGGTTATCATGCCCACGCTGACAACGCAGCGGACGTTCTCGCCCGGCTCGCCGGGCTTGCCCACCGTGTTCAGCGCCTTGCGGAGGACTTCGTAATCCGTCCCGTCCGCCAGTTTTCGCCGGTCGCGCCTGTCCTCGCTCAGCGGGGCGTTCGGGTAGCGCTTTCGGTACATGTTCGCCAGCGTTCGAACCGGCTTCGCTATCGCCGCGCTGACCGCGCCGTCGTCCGACTCCATCTTGGAGTGCATGAAGATGGTTCGGGGCGTCTCGCGCCAAGCGTTGCCGTCGGCGTTGCTCAGCAGTCTTCCCAGCCGCCCGCCGGCGACCGTCCCGTCCGCGCTCTCATAGCCGGCGATGTAGCGGAACAGCCCGTCCGCGTTGACGATTGTGTTGGCGACCACCACCAGCGCCGGGACTTTGGAATCCGCGCGGGTGGATTCCCAGCGGCGGCTCTCTTCGGCGTAGCTGTCGTACATGGTTCGCAGAGCGGCTTCCAAGTCTTCGTTTATCCAGCCTTCGTTCCCGCTTTTGGCGTCCATGAAGCCGCTCTTGGGGCGTTTCGTCCGATTGTATATGTCGCGGAACAGCGGCGCGTCGTCTCTTGAAAGGTTGTCCGACACCGGCGCGTTCGGTATCTTGACGATTCCCGCTTCGATGGCGTCCACTATCGGATAGTCGCTCACCACCCAGGGGAACAGTTTGCCCCGCCGCTTGCGGTCGCCCGATATGAACATGGGCGTGGCGGAGAAGTCCACTACGGAGTGCAGTTTGCCGCGCTGATGCAGCGACAGCAACCCGCCGTACCAGACGGCGCTCTCGCGCCCCTCGACCGACTTGTCGCCGTCGCGGTGGCAGTGATGCCCCTCGTCGTTGAGCGCCATCACCCGCCCGCCGCCGAGTTCGAACAAGTCGCCGAGCGCGCGGGAGAGCGATTCCACCTCCGTCTCGAACCGGTCTTCGTAGCCGGATACCGTCTTGCCGACTTTGCTCGCGCCCGCGTCTATCTTGCGCCGCATGAACTGATGGAAGTTGACCACTTCCACCTGCGCGGAGTTGATTCGTCGGCGGTACTCGCCGGCGAACGGCAACAAGTCCATGTCCGCATAGACGTCCGCGTGGTCGGTCGAGTCCGCTCGCAGACCCGAAAGCAGCCTGTCGCGGACGGTGATTCCGGGCGCGACGGCGACGAATCTGTTGGTGAAGCGCGGGTCGGCGGGGTTCTCCCAATGGTTCGCCGCCTGCCACAGAACGGTCATCGCCATGACCGCCGTCTTGCCGACGCCGGTCGCCATCTTCACAGCCGCCCTGCCCATGCCGTCGTTGTACTCGGCGTTGACGGCGGCGAGCCGCTCACGAACCGAGTCCGGGGCGGCTTCCGTCAAGTAAATCAGCGTTCGGACGGCGTCGAGCTGGGCGAAGTAGAGCCGGAAATCGCGCTCCGGGTCCTGCCAGTACGAAAGCAATTCGCGGCTGACTTCGGTCGCTCCGGGATAGCCCGCCGCCCGCCAATCTTCCACCAGCCCGCGCAGTCCTGCGACATGTTCCATCAGCGACTGAGGGTCTTCCGTCCCGAACATCACCCCCGCCTGCCCGCGCGGGGACGGAACGGGAGCGACGTAAGCCTCCGACGGACGCCGCCCGCTCAGAGCGGGACCATACGCCACGCCGTCCGCGCCGATGCGGTAATGCCAGCGCGGGTAGTCATACGGCGAGTTGACCACCGGCTGGCTTGCGGGGTCGGCGGGCGGGCTAGTCGGGGTTGACATGGGGGTTCTTTATTTCCTCGTGTAGTGCTTGTCGAATTCCTGAAGGACGTCGCGGCTGTAAAAAGTTTGGTACGGACTTTTGGGATTCTTCGGATCCATCCGCTTAGTGAAAGCAAACCGCGGATTTTCCCACATCGTTTTTTTGATGCGATGGAATCTCTGGTTTATCTTGCAGTCCGTATATCTTTCCTTGCAGATTCCCGCGAGTTCACTGAAACTCAATGGATACCTTTCGGAAATTTGTTCTTCGGTTAGGCGTACTTCACGCGCGTTAGGATTGTTGGTTATTCGAATTTCGGGGGCGTCAGATTTGGGTTTTCGGGTAAGGTTCACTTCGACGCCTACTGCAACAAAGTGTTCCGTATCAGACTTGTCGGATTCGCTTTCAAGGCTATCCACGAAATCCAAGAATTTCTCCACTTCGCCGCTAAACACAGTCGCCTCCGTCTGCGAGATGCTCACAAAGGACAAAGGCATTAGAGCGAAATGGTATTTTTCACTTAGGTCGCGAGCGAACCATTCCTTCATCACGGACGCGAAGTTCCAAACGTTCGCGGACGCTATTCCGTGTACTTCGATTTCAAGGCGACCTGTTTCGTCGTAAAAGTGGATGGCTATGTCGCGCATCTCAACCAGCCCCCGCAGGTTAAGATAGACATTCTTGTTCAACACTCCCTGTCCTCGCAATTTTCCAGCAAGAGACATGAATTCCTCGGTCAGGGGCGAGAGCCTGACCGAGAGAGTTTAAACTGTTCGCCATTTCTCCCGCCGGGAACGTACAGGCTGGTGATGTCATCATCATGTTCTTTCAGCCACTTCGCTTTTAGGAGGAGTTCCCAGCCGTTGACAGCCAGAATGGAAAACGTTTCCGCGCGATATACGGAGGTGGGGTTGTTGTACACTTGTATCGCGGACACCATCGCGTGGACCGCTTTCTCAGTTAGTTTGTTGAAGATATTTTCCATGGGGTTGACCCTTCTCATCTATTCGTTAAACCAGTTGCATTTGCCCGTTGATCCGCGTATTCGGCGGACCAATCAGGTCTTCGTACATCAGACGTTTGCCCACGGAACCGCGCGCCAGCGCGACCATCTGCCCCATCGTATCCAGCGGACGCCAATTATGACGTCCATCGAACTCGTTGGAGTAGCGGTGAAGGTGCTTGGAACTCATGTGATGGTAGATGCCGACGAACCCGCGCTTGAGCGTAGCCCAATGGCTCTCCAAGCCGTTCGTGTGCGCCATCCCATAAACGTATTCCTTCGTGCTGTGGTTCACCGTCTCATGCCGCCGGCGAATCCCCACATAGGCGGACGCATCGTCTGTGTACACCGTGGCGTCAGGAGCGGTTAGGCGATGGACGAAGCCATGAAGCGTCGCCTTGTCCGTTGACCCGACGACTTCCGTGACGATCTGCCCCGTCGCGCGTTCCCGCGCTCCGACGACCGGCGTCTTGCCGACCGCGCCCCTGCCGGCGCGTTGCTTCTTCCATTCATGTTTGTTTTTCTCAAGGCCGCCCACATAGGTCTCGTCTACCTCAACGCCGCCGCCGAACTGCTCTACCATCTGATCCCATGCCTCTCGGATGCGATGCGCCAGATGCCAAGCGGTCTTTTGGGTAACGCCCAAGTCGCGGCTGAGTTTCATGCTGGAAACGCCCTTCAGGTTGGTGGTTAACTGGTAGATGGCGATTATCCATTTCTGATAACCGAGTTTGGAGCGGTGCATCACCGTGTTGGTCTTCGCGGAGAACTGCCTTCGGCAATCGCGGCAGTCAAACGGCATCTGGGGATGCGCGCTTACGGCGACGTTATCGCCGTCGCAGATGGCGCATCGGACGCCATCCGGCCAGCGGGTTTCGATAAACCATCTCTCGGCGGCTTCATCATCTGGGAACATGGCGAACAGTTCGGTGAGTGTGATACCCTTCCTGAAATGCTTGCCGGGAGCGGACTGTGGCATGTGGAAACTCCTTTCACTTGTGGGTAGTATAGCGCATAAACCGCCCCTAGTCAAGCCTGTTTAGTCAACGATATAATTCCCTATCCAATCCCCTGCCCCATCAGTTGGTTGCGCTCAATGAGCGACAGAACTTCCTGATGGCTGGCTAGCGGCATCTGGGGCAAATTTGTGAGAAATCCCAGATATTCTTCCCTATCGCGCAGATTCCCGCAAGCGAGTTCGCCGACCACCATAGGGTGCATCAGAATTTCGTTTTGGTCAAGCAACGATTCCAAAACGGAATCCCCGTTCCGGAGATGGTCTATCCAGACGGAAGTATCCGCCAGAATCACAGTTTTTCGCTCCTTCGGCGAGGAATGGGAAGCAACTGCGGCTGGCTTCCGCCAAGCCTCGCCAACTTGCGAGCGCTCTCGCGCTCAATCAGCGCGCGCAGGCTCTCGCTTACAAGGTCTGTTTCGCTATCTATTCCGGTGAGTTCTTCGGCGCGTTTCAGCAGTGCGTCGTCGACTGTTACTGTGGTTTTCATGCCGGTCCTTCCTTGCCGTCACTTCCTATCGGCGTCCCGCGCGCGCAAGATGATGGACGCGGGTACGCGCCTGTTCTCCGATTTGTCGCGGCTTTGAAGCCAGTCCGCGATGGACGGGCGCGACGCGATGCGCTCCAACTCCGCGCGCAGAAACTCATCCAAGTTTTGGTTTCGCCGCGCCGCTTGAGCCGCGAGACCGTCGCGCACTTCGTCGGGGATGTTCGTGATGGTTATTCGCGTCGCCATGTTGTCATTATGCCAGCGCGGATAGCGGCATGCAATCGCAGAACCGCCTTATTTCCCCCTACCCCAACTCCCCCGCCCACAGACGTTTGGCGAAAACCGCCGCCGGCAGTATGTCTATGCCGTCCTCCGTTCGGCGCGGGCGGGGTTCTTGGGAGACGACCACGCGGCGGCGGACTTCGGGGTATTCGTCCGCCAGCGTTCGCAAGCCTTTTAGGTGGTTTCTCGATACCCGCGCGCTGGATTTGGCTTCGATGGCGATTTCGATGTCCCCGTTCCCGATTACGAAATCCACTTCCACGCCGCTCGGCAGGCGCCAGTATGACAGGTCGGCGTCCACTTCTCGATAGCTCATGTACGCCGAAAGCTCGTGAAACACCCAGTTCTCAAACGCCTTGCCGTATGAATCCGACCCGCGCGCGGGCTCGCCCCGCCGCGCCAGGCGGTTCGCCACTCCGACATCCGCGAAGTAGAACTTGGGGCTGGTCGCCACCCGGCGTTTGCGGCGGCGGCGGTACGCGGGCAGCCAGCGCCCCAGCAACGTGTCTTCCAGTATGCCGAAGTAGTTTTTGGCGGTGTGGTTGGATACGCCGCACTCGCGCGCGATGTTGGCGAAGTTGACCGTCTCGCAGTCGCTCAGCGCGGCGGCGTCCAGGAAGGCGGCGAACGCGGGCAGGTTGCGCGCCAGCCCCTCGGCGGCTATCTCCTCTCGCAGATAATCCGCTATGTAGGCGTCCAGCAGCCGGCGCGGTCGGGACGATTCGTAGATTCTGGGCAGATAGCCGTGCGCGAGCATCCTGTCGAGGTCGAAATCCGCCCCCAACTCGTCCGAAGTCAGCCCGCGCAATTCGTAGCGCAACGCGCGCCCGCCGAGCAGATTCGCCGCGCCGCGCCGCACTTTTCGCGCGCTCGACCCGCACAGCGCGAATCGGACGCCGCGGTTTTCGATGAGCCAGTGGACTTCATCCAAAAGCGCGGGGACTTTCTGCGCCTCGTCTATCACGACCTGCTGTCCGGGCCCCGGCGGCTCCGCCTCCAGCTCTTGGCGCAAAAGCTCCGGGCGCGTGGCGTAGCGGCGGTATTCGTCCGTCTTGAGCAAGTCGAGCCAACGCGCTTGGGGATACGTCCGGCGCAAGAGGGTCGTCTTGCCCGTCTGACGCGGTCCCCAGAGGAAGAACGTCTCGACGCCCGGCGGCGGCAGATTTAGGGATCGGGTGAACATGATTTTAGTTTACCACATTTTGGCGCGACAATCTGGAAGCGCCACTTCCAAATTACATGATATTTGGAAGCGCCGCTTCCATATTTCACGGAAAAATCGGCGCGAAAAGCGGGCGGACTTGGCAACGCCGGCATAGCGCGTTCACTGCGGTTTTCGTAGCGTCCGCAACCCTCTGGATTCCCGCTTTCGCGGGAATGACGGGGTAGAAATCGGGGGTTCCTGCGCGAAAACCGGGCGTCCGCTTGCCCAATCCCCTACCGAAACAGCCGCGCCGGGCGTTCCACCGTCGCCTGCAGGCGGCGCAGGAAGGCGGCGGCGATTGCACCGTCTATCACCTGGTGGTCGGCGGTCAGGCTTAGGGTAATCATCTCGCGCAGGGCTATCTCGCCGCGCGAGGCGACGGGCTTTTCCACGCTCCGACCGACGCCCAAGATGCCGCTCTGCGGGGAGTTCAGAATCGGCGTGAAGCCGTCCACCGAGCCTAGCACGCTGATGGTGAACGTCCCGCCGACCACTTCATCCGGCGACAGCTCGCCGGCGCGGGCGCGCGTCGCCAGGTCGTGAGTCGCCTGCGAGATTTGGAACACGCTCATGTTCCCGACGTCGCGCAGAACCGGCACGATGAGGCCGTCGTCCAGCGCCACGGCGACGCCGATGTTGGACTGGTCGAAGTAGTGTATCGCGCCGTTCGCCAAGACGGAGTTCACCGCCGGAACGCGCTTGAGCGTCTCGGCGCAGGCTTTGATGAGGACGTGCGCCAGCGTAATCACGGCGTCCGAGTTTTGCGAGACCTCGCGGCGCAGGCGCTGGGCTTCCGTGACGTCCACTTCCAGAAAGTAAGAGAGTTGCGCCGTTCCCCGCAGGCTGTCGCTCATGTGGCGGGCTATGCCCTGCCGCATCCCGCGCAACGGCTCGCTCCGCGCCGGCGCGGGCAGGCCGGGCGGCATCGTCTCGCCGCCGGCGGCGCTCGGCGCGGGCGTTTCCGGCTCGGACTTTCGGCTTTCGGCGAAGGCGCGGATGTCGGATTCCACCACGCGCCCGCGCGGGCCCGTGGGCGTCACGTCGGATATGTCCACTCCCAGCTCGGCGGCGGCTCGGCGCGCGCCGGGGGTGGATGGGACGACCGTCGGCGCGGGGCGCTCATCATCCCGCCGCTCGGCGAAGGCGCGGACGTCGGATTCCACGACGCGACCGCCGGGGCCGGTGGGCGTCACTTGCGAGATGTCCACATTCAGACTCGCCGCGGCTCGGCGCGCGCCGGGGGTGGAGCGAACCGCGCCGCCGCCGCCAGCCGTTCGCGCCGCCGGCGACGGTCGGCGGGCTGGCGTTCGGGATTCGCGGGCGCGCGTTGGCGGCGCGCTCGGAGCGTCGGCGGACGGCGGCGCGGCTTCGTCCGCCGCCAGAACGTAGCCTATCAGCCCGTCCACCGCCACAGTCGCGCCCTCTTCCACGACGGGATGAAAGCGTCCGCCGGCGACCGCTTCCAGGTCGTAGCTCAGCTTCTCCGTCTCGATTTCGGCGACCACTTCGCCCTGCCCCACCGCGTCCCCTTGGGATTTGGCGAGCCGAACGACCACGCCTTCGGTCATGAAGTCGCCCAGTCTTGGCATCACTATTGGGGTAGCCAGCGTAATCCTCCTGCGCGGGTTTGGGGATGATGATGATGGGATTGGCGGCGGCGGCGGGCGCGCGGACGGCGGCTATTCCATGACGCTCAGGGCGGCGTCCGCGACCATCTCGGCGGTGGGGACGAACAGCGCCTCCAGCGGACGGCTGTACGGCACGGGCGCGTGCGGCGCGTTGATGCGGACGGGCGGCGCGTCCAGATAATCGAACGCGCGCTCGGCGGCGAGCGCCGATATGTCGGACGCGATGGAGCAACGCGGATAGTCCTCGTCCACAATCACTATCTTGCGCGTCTTCTTGACCGATTCGATGATGGTATCGTCGTCCATCGGCGACAGCGAGAGCAGGTCGACCACTTCCACCGAGTAGCCTTCTTCCTCAAGCGCGGCGGCGGCGTCCAGGCAGACGCCGGTGGTGTAGCTGATGCCGACTAGGGTAATGTCCTCGCCCTCCCGCGCGATTCGCGCGCCGCCGATTGCCAGCTCGTAAGGCTTTTCGGGGACGTCCACGTCGAACCGAACGCCCATCAGCTGGCGGTTGTTGAAGACGATGACCGGGTCGTCGTCGCGTATGGCGGCGGTCATCAGCCCTTTGGCGGTGTAGGGGTCGGACGGCGCGACGCATTTCAGCCCCGGGAAGTGGGTGAAGATGGAGTAGAGCGTCTCGGAGTGCTGCGCGGCGGAGTTGGTGCCGGCGCCGGTGCCGGTCATGATGGTGAGCGGGATGGTCACTTTGCCGCCGAACATGTAGTGTATCTTGGCGGCGTTGTTGGTTATCTGGTCGGCGCAGACGCCGTAGAAGCCGACGTACATGAGGTCGACGACGGGGCGCAGTCCGGACGCGGCGGCGCCGACGCCCGCGCCGATGAAGCCGGCTTCGGAGATGGGCGTGTCGCGGACGCGCTCGCGCCCGAAGCGCCCGACCAGCCCCTTGGTGAGGCGCATCGGACCGCCCCAGGCGTCCTGCTTATCCTCGCGGTCCCCGCCGCCGGCGATGTCCTCGCCCATGACGATGACGTTCGGGTCAAGCTCCATCGCCTGCCCAATGGCTTCGTTGACCGCCTGTATGTAGGTGATTTGGCGGGTCTGGGTAGTCATTTTGGGGATTCTCCTATTGACTTGGGGCTGTCGGCGGTGTATTGTAAGGATATTATATCGCTAATCCGCGGGTCAGGCGGGTTCCCTGCGAGATGGGGGCTGGACCTGGCCCGCAATTTGGTTTCAGGGCTTCACTCGGTTCCATTTGGCGGTTCCGGCTGGATGAACGCGCGAATGTCCGGGCTGTCGGCTATCAAGTCGGTCAGCGCCTTCATCGCCTCCGGGACGCTTGCGAAAGAAGACAATACCAGTTCGCCCTGGTCGGTCTTCAGAAGAATCTCAACCTCGGATACGCGAGTGGCTATTGTGGATATGTCCGTATCCAGCACTTGAACCACGTGGTTTTTCAGGTCTTCCGCCACGTCGGATACCATCTTCGCCCCAATCTCATCCCTGTCGCTTTGACTGAGATTCAAGAACGTCCCGAGCGACTGTCGCGCGACGGTTTCGCCTCCGGTTTCGGGCCAATCGAATTCAACTCCGTATGGACGCAGAGCGTTAGCCATGCGGTCGAAGGGAACCTCCACAATCTCGATTCCGAAGCTCCGTATCAGCGCTTTGGAAGGGGTTGACCAGCGCCCCGCCAAGACCGCGAGCGATTTGCGGATTGTCCGATGCGTCTTTCGCAGATTGTAGTGAGCGGTGCAGAGCCAACTGCCCTTGTCCCTGTTGTGTTTCGTGTAGCGGATGTATTTCGGGTCTATGATGACGATGGGGCGCTCGTCCGCGTCGAAAACCACCGCGTCAATCTGATAGACATTGCCCGTGCCGTTCCGCAGTCTGGCGGGGCGTATCGAGTAGTTCCGCGCTTCGACCTCTTCGCGCGCGGCTTCAATTACGGCGGATTCAAAGACCTTGCCCACTTCTTGCCCCAGGGCGCTTGTCGCGCGGGCGACCATGTTATCACACTCCCGCTATTCTTTCGAGACTGTCAAGATGCTCTCTCTCAGAGGCACCTTGTGTCGTTGGGGATTGTGTCCCCATTTTCCGCCGCGAGTCCGTATCTGTTCAATTTCGTAAGAAGAAAAGCCGGCGGCGACGGCGAGTCTGCCCACGATTCGCTCGGTGGGAATATGCACGCCGTAAGGGGCGGAATCCCCAAGAACGAGTATGAAATGACCGCCGGATTTGAGGACGTCTCTGGCGCCAATCAACGCTTGGAGCATGTCTTCGAAATATCCGGCGACCACGTAGTCGTAAGTTTTCTTGCCGCTCTTGACGGCTCTCATATCCCCCAGTCTGGCTATGATTTCGGAGATGTCTTTGTATATGCCTGCGTCCGCCCGGCGAATCCCCGGACATTCTCGGATTTCGCTCATGGCGGCCATTCGCACTTGAGTGGTCGCCGCCATCATCAGATGGTCGCGGACCCCGCTGGTTATGTCGGCCCAGGAGCGATACATTCCCCAGAAATAGGTTTCCAGCCTAGTGCGGTCGGCGTAGTCGTAGTTGTTAAGGTACGGCGGCGACGTCACTATCAAGTCGACGGACTCTTTATCGGCGTATGACGCGAACTTTCTCGCGTCGCCGAGAATCACTTTATGCGTCGACCGCCTAGTCGGCAGCGCCTGCGCTTGCTGCATGTCGGACAGCATGAGACCGCATCGCGCTTGAAACTCGGCAATCGCCCGCCGCTTGTTTTTCTTGGCGTGATGCTTGCTTGGGGCGATGTAGGGCCATCCCGCGCCCGCGGTGGTGACCACCCGCAAAGTCGCCGTCAGCGCCAGTTTCAGAAAATCGCGGGCGCGGGAATCCATGTCGGACTCAATGACCGCTTCCCGAAGGGCGGCGAGTTGGTTTAGGTTGTCTTCATCAAAGCATTTATGCACCAGCGGGGGCCACTCGCTCGGCAACTCGACATTCCCCGCCAACGACTTGGCGCGCGACGCCGATTCCCGAATGGAGTCGGACAAGGCGTTGATGTCGTGGTCAAAGAACATTTTGGTTCTCGCCACCCAATGAACGAACTCATGCGCCTCGATGCCGATGGAATTCACGCCCGCCATCTTCGCGACGACGGAAGTCGTCCCCGTCCCCAGGAACGGGTCCGCGATGGTCGAGCATCCATCCAAACCGTACTCGATGATTTTGGCGTCAACGAACTTGTTCGAGTACCCGGCGGGATACGCGAACCAGCGATGAATCGGCGCGCGAAGGCTGTCGCGGAACGACCCGTATTCTGTTTTCGAGTTGACGCGCATCGGAATTCCGTTAGATGGGGCGGTTGCGGGCGAATTTTAGGCATCGCTGGACTTGTCAATCAAGATAAAGCCATGCTTTGCCGTTGTCAAATCTTGAACTCCCTAGCCCCTTCCGCAGACCACAATATACTCCCGCCGCATCGTGGACGCCGTCGCGCCGGCCACGTTGGACGGGCTGTTTCTGCTGGGCATGCGCTTGTTCGGGATGTTTCTGACGACGGTTTTCAAATGCCGAAAGCCCTCATTCTCAAAAGCATGGGCGACGAACTCATCCGTCGGCAGCGTCACGCCTTTGACGGTTCTATTGCCCACAACATAGCAGATTGTCGCGCGATTCGCCATTGCGGACGCCACCGTTTTGACGCTGTTCGCCAAGTCCGCGTAGAAAGCCTCGACCTGCTTGGCGCGTTTCGCGTCCACGGCGGCGACGCGCTGGATTGGTTCGGTCGCGGGGGAATCGGGCAGCGCCGCATCGGACGCCCTGCCGCCCATCGAGACGCGGTCGACGCCTTTGGCGGGCAACCCTATCCACTCCGCCGACAGGCGCGAAAACTGGCCGTAGGCGACTGTGGTCGAAGAATCGCCGTAAGGCGGCGAGGTTATCGCCAAGTCGAACGGCGCGCCGGACGGCGATTCGCCCAGCGCCGTGTTGCGGTCTTCTACGACCACTTCCACGTCGCGCCGCCGCTCCGCGTAGTCCGCCAGCCCCGCCCTGTTTCGCGCCAGCTTGCTTAGGAACGTCGACACCGCGTTGGGAGCGAACCGCGCCATCTTGTCCGCCGGCATCCGAACCAGCTTGAACTCGCCGTTTTTGGTGTACGAACACTCCCTGACAGTCTCCGAAAACGCCACCCAGAGGAATCCGCGAATGTCGCCGTCCGGCTCCGCGATTATCTCATGGCGAAGGGCTGAAAGCCACAGAGACGCTTCGTCCGAAAACCAGTAGTCCCTGTTGAGGACGTCCGGCGCGGGCGACTCCGGCAAGTCCCCGCCCATCTCGTAGCGGAACAGGGTTTCGCGCAGGGAATCCAGCTTCTCATCGAGCGCGTCCAGCGGAATCGGCGCGACTTTCGCTTTGGCAATCAGCCGAGCGTGGGGGTTGATGTCGCAACCGACCGCGTCCATGCCGAATATGGACGCCTCGACGAGCGAAGTCCCCGTGCCGCAGTACGGGTCCAAAAGCCGCCCGCCCGCTACGCCGTACTCGCCGAGCAGCCGCCGGGCGATTTGCGGAATCATCATCGCGGGGTAGTTGTGGAAGCAGTGGGTGAGCTCTTTGGCATTGGCTGCGCGGTAGTCCCAGCTGGGGTCTTGAACACGCATCGCATGCATGGTCGCCGGCGGCTCCTCGGCTATCCCCCGATGCTCGGCGGCGGCTCGTCGAACGGCTCGCCGCTCGCCGCCGCCTTCTCGCGGCGCGCGTTCCAAGCCCGCCACATGGCGTCGGACGCGGTCCACCCCTCGACGCGCCCTTCCATGCGCCCCTCCGCGCGCCCCTCCGAGAGCCCTTCTTCGCGCCCCTCGGCGATCCCTTCTTCGCGTCCCTCGACGCGCCCCTCTCTGCGCTGGCGCTCTTTGAGCGGCTCCAGCAGTCTCTGCCTCAGGTGATTTGCCAGCACCATTGTCGTCTCCCAAGCCTCGGTTGCCGAGTAGATTGTCAGTCCCTGCGCCGCGCCGTTGATGAACACCCATTCGGCGGTCGACCTGTACGTCTCCATTATAGCGGAGTCGCCCATGTTGGCGATTTGGTACGCTATTATGGCGATTGTCGTTGTCAGAGTCGAGACGCTGAACAAGGAGAAGAACGCGGTCTTCCAAGCGGGGGACACGCTCCAGATGGACTCTCTGCCCGCCGCGCTCTTTTCAATCCGGTTCGGACGCCCGCAGTGGGCGCAGATTAGCGTATCGCCGTTATCCATGTTCGGGGCCCCCTTCGTTGTTTCGGGATTGTTGTCGATTCCAAAGCGTCCGCCGACGGGCGGCGGACGCTTGCATTTCGCCTCTATGCGTACTTCACATAGACGTCCGTCATCAGCTCTTCCGGCTCCGGGAAGGGGCTGTCGTCGGCGAAGCGGACGGCGGCTTGGATAGCCTGCATGCACTCCGCTTCTATCGCCGCCAGCTCGGATTCGCCGGCGATGCCGCCGTCGATGATGCGCTCGCGCAGACGATTCAGGCAGTCGCGCTCTTTGTAGTACGCTTCTTCTTCCTCCGAGCGGTAGCCGAGCGGGTCGTCCGCGCCGAAGTGGCCTTGGTAGCGGTATGTCTGCGCCTCGATGAGCGTCGGCCCCTCGCCGCGCCGCGCGCGCGCCACCGCTTCGCCGGCGACCTCGTGCATCTCGATGGCGTCTTGGCCGTCCACCAGCACGCCCGGCATGTCGTAGCCGGCGGCGCGGTTGGCGACGGACGCCCCCGCCACGGTGAACTCGAACGGGGTGGCTTCGGCGTAGCGGTTGTTCTCGCACACGAACAGCGCCGGCAGCTTCCAGACGCTCGCCAAGTTCATGGACTCGTGCAGGACGCCCTGGCTGGACGCGCCGTCGCCGAAGAAGACCACGCTCACCTGATCCGTCCCGCGCACTTTGGCGCTCAGGGCGACGCCGGTCGCCACCGGAATGTTGGAGCCGACCACGCCGTTCGCGCCGAGCATCCCCTTGTTGATGTCGGCTATGTGCATCGTGCCGCCCTTGCCCTTGTTGGTGCCGGTGGACTTGCCGAGCAGCTCCGCCATCATCTCGTTGAGGTCGACGCCCTTGGCGATGCAGTGGTGGTGGCTGCGGTGGGTGCCGAGGACGTAGTCGTCGTCGCGCAGATGGGCGCAGATTCCGGTCGGCACCGCCTCCTGCCCGATGGACGAGTGCATCCCCCGCAGCTTCCCCGCGTCCGCCTCGCGCCGCGACTGCTCCTCGAATCGGCGGATGGTCGTCATCGTCCGCCACATCCAGAGGAAGGCGTCTTTGTTCAGCTCGGAATAGGTCGGCATGTTGATTCTCCTTGCTTGTCCAATCGGTCGTCACGGCGCGATTATAGCAAAAAGGCGCGCGGGGTTTGGGGCGGGTTGCGCTTTCAAGATTTCTTCCCGCGCATAGACCCCTTGCGTGAATCCGTTTTCTTGTGTTATGTTGCGCGAAACTTGAAAATCAGCCGAAAAGGTTTGCGAACCATGAAGTCGTCCGCGACTTGCAGCCAAGCGGAGTTTAGAACCCCCCCCCACAAATGTTCTAACGCGGCGCGCCTTGCGTCCGCGCTCGCCCTAGCCGTCATCCTAGCCCTGCTAGCCGCTTGCGGCGGCGAGCAAGCCATGCCGCCAAGGGCGGAGGTTGTACGAGATTCGCCCACAGCCGAGCCTATGCCGGAATCCAGGCAGACGCCGGAGACAGTGACCGAATCCACGTCTAGAGCCGAAAATTCCCGCGCCGCTCTAGCCGAGCCGGCGGCGGAGACGCCCACGCCGGAACCCGCCGCCACTTGGACGCCCACGCCCAAGCCGACTTTGACGCCCACGCCGGAACCCGCCGCCACTTGGACGCCCACGCCCAAGCCGACTTTGACGCCCACGCCGGAACCAACCGCCACTTGGACGCCCACGCCCAAGCCGACTTTGACGCCTACGCCGGAACCAACCGCCACTTGGACGCCCACGCCCAAGCCGACTTTGACGCCCACGCCGGAACCAACCCCGACGCGCGCGTACAAAATCGCCTTCGCGTCCAACCGCGACGGCAACTATGAAATCTACACGGCGGACGCGGATGGCAGGAATGTGCAACGGCTGACATTCAGCTCGTTCAATGAATACCCGTTTGATTGGTCGTCGGACGGGAGCAAGATTTCATACACGTTGAGTGTGGAAGACGAGAATGAGTGGAGATATTTCATCTACACCGCCAACACCGACGGAAGCGACCAAAAGCCAATACGCGAAGAGCCGGGCGGGTCGGACTATTGGCCCGTATTCTCCCCGTCGGGGCGAGAAGCGGTTTTTTACTCCAACAGGGGCGGCAACCGGGACATCTACAGGATTGGGGTTGACGGCTCGAACCCCCGGCAACTCACGTTCAGCGAATCCGACGACATCCGACCTGACTGGTCCCCGGATGGAGGGCGAATCGCGTACACGTCCGAACGCGATGGGAACTGGCAGATTTATCTGCTGGATCTGCAGACGGGGCAAGAGAGAAAAATAACGTCGGGGATTGTGAACAACAGACAGCCGGCGTTCTCCCCCAGCGGCGCGGAAATCGCGTACCACTCCGTTACCGGCGAGGTGGGCGACTCCATATCCGAGTTGTTCGTTCTTGACTTGGAGACGCTCGAAACAAGGCAGGTCACCCGATTCGGCAAAGACGCTTGTTGCGCGAATTGGTCGCCTGACGGCGCCTTCATCTACTTTATGATGAGCGAACTAGGCGAAGATGAGTGGGACATCCACCGCATATCGCCCGGCGGCGGATTCCCCGAAACCATCATCGGGAATCCGGGCTACGACGGTCGGGTTGTCGCGTCGCCTTTCCTTGATTAGGGCGTCTCGGAAACTCATCTTGGCGGCGCGCGCGACCTGAGCGGCGGCGGACGGTCGCGCCGCGTCACCGGGAGCCGCGCTTGGCGCGGTACTTGCCGGCTATCCACTCATTATAGGTTTCCGACTGCCCAAGCTGATGCGCGCGTTTCGCCAGACGCCTGCCTTTCGTCGCGTCCCCTGTCTGGAAAGCGCAGTAGGCGGCGTGGTCTATCGCCAGAGCGTGTTGCTTGTTTATCCGGATAACCCGCTCCAGCATTTCCAACGCTCCGGCATAGTCGCCGCATCGCTCGCGGGCGACTCCGAGGTTGAACGACAGATGCGCCGACGGTCTCTTTTTGCCGCGCGCCGCTTTCTCCAAATGTTCCAGCGCTTCCCGATTTCGCCCGGCGTTCAGCAGGATTATCCCCACTTCGATCTGCGGGAGCTCCCATTCGGGCGCTAACGTAGCCGCTATCCAGCACTCCTGTATGCCGTCCTCAACTTCGCCCGCCGCGCCGAGCGTCGCGCCAAGCTCGAAATGATAATCGGCGTTTTCGCGCTGCAGCTCCACCGCCCGCCTTATGTGGACGAGCGCGGTTTCCAAGTCGCCCTCGGATTTCGCTTGGTTGTATTGGATGACGCGGTTGCGCGCGCTGAATTGGGCGTCTCCCTTGACTCTGATGACGTTCATGCCTTCCGACTCGGACGCCTCGATAAAGCCGGGGTCGGTTAGGTCCGTTTGCGCGCTTCGCAGGACTTCGTCGAGCAACCCTTCGACCTCTCCCATTGGGATGCCGAATTCTTCATGGGCGCGTTGAGCGGCTTCGTCGAGACCGCCCAAGTACTTCGCGACGTGGCCGAGACGCAGACGCCACGGCTTTGACGCCGCGAGCAAGTCCGCTCGCCAGATCGGGTCGCGCTCTTGTCGCCAAAGCGCCTTTAGCAGGTGTTCGGCTCCCGCGAACCGCGCGCCCAGCAGAAGAATGAAGAATTGACGCCTCGCGGCGTCTTCCGGCTCCAGATTGCTGTAAGTCCTAAGCCCCGCCAGATTGCGGCTGACGAATCTGACCAGAGCCGCCGCCAAGTCCATGACCGCATCGCGCCCCAGATGATTCGCCAGAAGGCCGCAAATGGCGACTAGGGCGAAATGCAGGCGCAACTCGCCTTTTAGGGCGTCCGCGTCGGCGTCCGGCAGGCGCGGCGCCAGGTAGTCCGCCAGCCTGTCCATGTTGTAGATGAACGGGTTGACGCCGTCGTCAAGCCAGTTGTCCACCGTGTTGGGGGCGACTATCAGCGCGTCCGCGAGTTCGGCGCGCGTGGGTCTGTTCTCGCCGCATCGTTCCAAAAGCCCGCGCAGGAACGGCGAGCCGCCGTTTTCTTTCGCCCAGAGCGGCGGTTCTTCGTTCGGGGTCGGCGCGTCCGCCAAGAACAGGGCGGCGGATACGCGCAACGACAGGTCGCATATCGCCAGTCTCAGGTAAGAGACGGCGGCGAGGTCGGGCCTGTCCACCGGCGCGGACGCGCTTCGCATGTATCCCGCGAGGTTGTCCCACTGCTCGGCGTACCACTCGATCCCGGACGCTATCGCCTTCGCGTAAGGCATGCCCGTCCGCTCCAAGAACGGGGACGGCGGAACGATGCGGTTGGCTATGAGCGCCTCGCCCAGCGCCTCGATTATCTCGCGCTTCTTGGCGTCCGAAATCCGGACGCCGCTGAAGTAGCGTCTCGCCGTCCTTTCCGTTTGGGGCGAGAGGACGCCGTCCAAGACGCGGAGTTCCTTAACCGCCGCTCCGATGATTTGTCCGCTAAGCGGCGGCGCGTAAGATGCGGTGGATGTCATTTGGCGTATCCCCTTTCGTGTGAATGGGCTTTCGGGCAGTTTGCCTATCGCGCCCGCTTTTTGGGCGCGGAGCGGCGCGCGGGCGGCAGGACGTCTTGGCGCGCGACCCTCTTTCGCCAGTCTGCGGGGCGCTTGTTCCACCCTCGGATTTTCCAGTACTCCGAGTTGTTGGGGTTGAGCTGGTTGGAGCGGTTGTTGTTAGCGTTCATGCGCGTCTCCTAGCGGGGTTGCAGAGTGGATTTCTTCAACCATTATGGCGCGCGGGACGACTGCGGTCATCCCCAATTTAGTGGACAAAACCCGGAACCGCTTGGTCTGGGTTGGATTCAGCGCATTTCCGCTAGGGACGCGGGCGGCGGGGTCGGTTGGGAATCGGCGCGTTCAGATTGACGCGCCACGCCGCCCGCCTATCCCCATCTCACCCCTCCAAATAGACCATCCACTCCAGCAGGTTGTCGTCCGGGTCGCGGGCGTAGAGGCTGACGGCGGGGGCGCCTTGGCGCGCGCCGCGCCGGGGTCCGGGGCCAGCGATTATCTCCACCCCGGCGGCGGTTAGCCAGCGTTCGCAGGATTCCGCGTCGCCGTCCCAGACGAAGCAGATGTCCGCGCTGCCGGGAACCGCCGTCGGACCGCGCAGGCTCGCCGTGTAGCCTTCCGGGTGGACGTTTATCTTCGTCGAGTCGCCGATTTGGAGACGCTCGAAACAAGGCAGGTCACCCGATTCGGCAAAAACGCTTGTTGCGTGGATTGGTCGCCCGACGGCGCCTTCATCTACTTTATGATGGCCGAACTAGGCGAAAATGCGGGTTGGGACATCCACCGCATATCGCCCGGCGGCGGATTCCCCGAAACCGTCATCGGGAATCCGGGCTACGACGGTCGGGTTGTCTTGTCGCCTTTCCTTGATTAGGGCGACCCGCCCGCGCCTTCCCGTGCTCCCCCAACGCGGCGCGATTTGTGCTACACTGCCGCCCAAGCGATTCGCGCGAAGGGGGGCGATACCATGTTCATAGGCCACTTCACCGAGCAGCCCTGGCAGGACGACAAGACCGGGCTGATGGGAACGCAGACCACCGACCTGAGCATCAGCAACGAAGTGTACGACCCGGAAGTGGGCGCGGCGCTCTACAACCGCTATCTCGACGAGAAAATCTACGCGGAGGAAATGGGCTTCGACGGCCTCATGCTGAACGAGCATCACAGCACGCCGTTCTGCATGCAGGGCGTGACCAACGTGGGCGCGTCCATCCTCGCGCGGCAGACTTCCAAGGCGAAGATAGTCATTCTCGGCAACATCCTGCCGATTTGGGACGACCCGCTCTGGCTCGCCGAGCAGCTGGCGATGATCGACATGATCAGCCATGGCAGGTTGGTGTCGGGATTCGTGCGCGGCGGCGGGCGCGAGAGCGTGGCGCACAACTCGCCGCCGGTGTTCAACCGCGAACGGTTCGAGGAAGCCCACGACTTCGTAATCAAGGCGTGGACGGACCCGGGACCGTTCCGCTGGGAAGGCAGGCATTACCACTACCGCTACGTCAACCCGTGGATGCGCCCGTATCAGCAACCGCACCCGCAGGTGTGGATACCGTCCACCGTGAGCGTGGAAACCGTCCGCTGGTCGGCGCAAAAGCGCTATCCGCTGGTTCTGCTGGCGACCAAGCTGGGACCGACGCGGGACGCCTTCGACATGTACCACGACGCGGCGGCGGAGTTCGGCTACGAATCCGGCACGCAACACGTCTCGTATCTGTGGAAAGTCCACGTCGACGAGACGGAAGAGAAGGCGGAAGAGGTGGGGCGCAAGTATCTTTCGGGCGTCTCCAACCCGTTCTTGAGCGGCAACGAAGGCATGGTCAACCCGGCGGTGATGTCCCTTCCGGGGCATACGTCTCGGACGTCGCGACGCCTTGAGGCGTCGCGATTCGGCCCCAAGGGCAGATTCGGAACGAACCGCCGGACTTACGAAGACCAGGCGAACGACTACACAATCGTCACCGGCACGCCGGACACGGTGATTCCCAAGATACGCCACGTCCTCGAAACCCTGCGCCCCGGCAGCGTGTTCTTCTGGGACGGCGACGGCGCGATGACCCACGAAGACCAGATGCGCAGCCTGCGGCTGATGGGCGAGTACGTAATCCCCGCCGTCCGCGAAATGGGCGATGAGCTGGAGCTGAAGGGCCCGTTTGAGATAAATCCGTGGACGAACGAGCCGATGGAAGATGAAACGGCGAACGGCGGCGCGGCGGCGGGCGCGGGATAGCGGAACGGGGAATCGGCTAAAATGTCGTTGGATACACTGACAAGGGCGGCGCGGCGCGAAGCGGAGCGGTCGCTGAATCGGCGATTTCTGGACGCCGCCGCCGCCGTCGCCCAAGCGCGCGGCGAAGGGCGGCTGACCGACGCGCAAGCGGACGACTTGACGCGGCGCCTGACCGCGCTCATGGCGCGGGCGAAAATCGGCGCGATGGCGGACCGAGTCGCCGAGCGCCTGAGCGCGGCGCGGAAAACCGGCGGCGCGCGAATCGGCGAGCGGTTCGCGTCCGCCCTGAAATCGCACAAGACGCGCGAGGACTGAATCCATGACTTCCGAAAACGCCAGGGAACGCGACAAAAGCGGCGGGCAAGCCGCGGAGCGCGCTTCATCTCCGAGCGATGGGATGGGCGGGCTGACGGACTCAGAACGCCGAGCGGTGAGCGGCTTCATCGCCTCCGGCATGGAAATGTCGGCGGCGTCCGACAGCGCCATCGCGTCCCAGATAAACGAAGGGCATGTGGCGGACATCATCGCCCTGATGAGCAAAGAGCAGGAATACAAATACGTCGACCGCCAGCGGGCGCGGGTGTTCTGGGGCATCATGGCAATGTTCGCCATAATCATGGCGGCGGCGTTCTCGGTGTTCCTGTCGCTTCTGAGCCTGGAGTTGTTGCTGTTCGACATCGTGAAGGGCGCGGCGGTGTTTCTGGGCGGAATGGCCGGCGGGCTGGGCGCGGGCTACGGCCTGGCGCGGCGGCGGGATGATTCTTGACGCAGAGGCGCGAAGGGGGTTTTGACGCAGAGGCGCAATGACGCAGAGGGGCGCAGAGAGGATTGGGGGTTTTTTGTTGGGAGGCGTTGGACGGTTATCGCGCCAAAATCCACGATTCGCGCACCGTCATTCCCGCGAAAGAACGTCGCCTTATCCCATTCTCCGCGCGCCTCTGCGCCTCTGCGCCTCTGCGTCACTGCGTCACTGCGCCTCTGCGTCAAAATCTCACCGCGCCCCATACCGCCGCCCCGTCACCGAAGGCTGCGCTAAATCATGATTCTGACAAAACGCCCGCAAGCGTTTCGCCATTTCGCAAGAAACCTCACTTGGCATAAAAACATTTGTCCATTACCATATCCATGATAATATGAACGCGGAATCCCGCGCGCGCGACGCGGATAAGGAGGGCGAACGATGGCGAAACTCAACATGTCCAACCGAACGCTGGGAATCATGGACAACCTGCGGTTTCTGCGCTCGCTGAACAACGACTGCGTGGATCTAATCGCCATCGACCCGCCCTTCGCCGCCAACGAGACGTTCATCGGACGCCCCAGGCCCGCAATCACCGACGCCGAAATCGCGGAAGAAAGAGCTCTAGCCCAAAAGCACGGCGCGGTCCACGACGAAGGAAGCGACACCCGCGTGAGAGACATCTGGACGTGGGACGACAACGTCCATCCCGACTGGCTAAGCGGGATGGAAGACGACTATCCCGCCGCGTTCGCCGTCATCAAGGCGGTTGAAGCCTGCGCGTCCGAGAACGAAGCGGCGTATATCGCGTTCATGGCGGTCAGGCTAATTGAATGTCGCCGCGTTCTGAAGCCGACTGGCAGCATCTATGTCCACTGCGACGACCACGCCAATTCGTATCTGCGTATGCTGATGGACGCCGTTTTCGGCGCGGACAATCTCCGCAATCAGATTACTTGGAGAAGGGCGGTCGCCCACAACGACGCTCACAGATTCGGGCGCATCGCGGACACGATTCTGTACTATTCCAAATCGGATGAGAGGCGCTGGGACGGCTCCGCAATCAACGTTCCCAGAACGCCTGAAGAATTGGCGAAGGCGTATCCATCCGGCGATGAGCGCGGCAGGTTTCGCAGCGAGAACATGACCGGCGCGAACGCGAGCGGCGGGGAATCCGGGCAGGCTTGGCGCGGCTACGACGTGGCGGCGAGAGGTCGCCACTGGGCGCCGCCGAAGGCGAGTCCATACGCCGAATATATCGAGCGCAACTTCATCCCCGGCTATAGGAATATAGAGGGCGTCCACGCGAGACTGGACGCGCTGGACGCGGCGGGGTTGATTCATCATCCCAAGCGGGGCGTCTGGCCCGGGCTGAAGCGTTACGCGGACGCCGACCAGGGCAATCCGCCGCAAAGCCTGATTCTTGACCCAATGGGGTTCACCAACTACGGAACCGGCGGCGGGGAGTTCACCGGCTACTCCACGCAGAAGCCGCTTGAGCTTTACGAGATGTTCATCAAAGCCAGCAGCGGCCCCGGCGACGTCGTCTTGGACATATTCGCCGGTTGCGCCACCACCGCCGTCGCCGCCGAACGGCTTGGGCGGCGGTGGATAGCCTGCGACATGGCGTATCGCTCCTGGACGATGCTCAAGCGCCGCTTTCGGCTGAACAACATCGCCCTAAGCGACCCGGCGGGCATGCGCGCGACGGATGAAGCATTGCGTCTGGGACTCGCCCAAGGGTCGGAAGTGGAATGGGGCAAGCGCGCGGCGGTATTGGGCCCCGACGATTTGCCCGCCCGCGACGACGCGGACCCGGAGCCGTTCCACAACCTTCGCGGTATCGCGGGCGGCGGGCGGCGCGGACGCAAATCGGCGCGGTCGGCGTCCTGGTCGGGGCGCATACCCAAAGACGAAGCGAAGCGACTTCTCATTGACGAATTCGGCGCGGAGTGTTGGGGATGCGGCTGGGAAGCGCCGACCTTCCCCAGCGGCGAGCGCGACCTTGCGCTGTTGGAAGTCGACCACATCTGGGCGCGAAACGACGCGGCGACGGCGTCCGCCAACGAAGGCGGCTCCGATGAGCTGTACAATCTCGCGCTTCTTCATTCAACCTGCAACAGAACCAAAGGCAACCGCATGACGCTGGAACAACTCCGCCGCCAAAACGCCGACAATCAGCGTCTTTACAAGGGACTCGGCGACCTCGTGCATCTGGGCAGGGCGCAACGGTTCGCAGTGGAGAAAATCCTAATGCGCGGCGCTCAGACGTCGCCCGCGCCCTCGCCGTGAAACGCGGCGCCGAAATTCGCCTAGCCCGCGAGCGGAACCTGTTATACAATGGAATGTGGATACGCCAATTTCATCGCCAACGCCTTGTCCAGGGGGTTCCGCATGCCTAAGTCAATCCGGTGGATAGTTTCGTTCGCGCTCATCGGCGCGTTGGCGCTGGCGGTCGCCGCTTGCGGGGATGGCGACGGCGGGGCGGAAGATGCCCCGACGCCGGCCTCCATGCCGGTTGCCCCGGCGCCGACCGCCATGCCGACGTCCGCGCCCGCGAGCGCTCCGGCTGCGGAACAGGAGCCGTTCCGAATCGGCGTCATGGAGTCGCTGACAGGCCCCGGCGAAACCTACGGCACGGTCGCAGTCCAAGCCAAAAATCTGGCGGTGGATGAGATAAACGCCGCCGGCGGAATCGACGGGCGCATGATAGAGCTGGTCACGGAAGATTCCAAATGCGCCGCGCAGGACGCCATCGCCGCGTACCGCAAGCTGACCGACGTGGACGGCGTGAAGATAATTCTCGGAACATCCTGCAGCGGCGCGATGCTGGGCGCGGCTCCGCTGGCGGAAGAGGACGGCGTGATTCTGTTCTCCGGTCTCGCCACCAACCCCGACATCGCCAACGCCGGCGAGTACATCTTCCGAACCGCCATGAGCGACGCGCTTGTGGGCGTCGACACCGCCAACACGCTCTGGGCGGACGGCGTCCGCAATCTGGCGACCATCACGGAGGCGACGGACTACGCCGAGGGCGTCCGCCGCGTCACGGTCGAGAGCTTCGCGGCGCTGGGCGGGACGCTTGCCGCGGAAGAGCGCTACGCCTCGGACGTCACGGATTTCCGCAGCCAGCTGTCCAAGATGCTGAACGAAAACCCGGACGCCATTCACATCGCCGCGCAGTCGGAGTTCGCGGGCGGCACAATCGTCAAGCAGGCGCGCGAGTTGGGATACGACGGGCCCCTCTACTCGGAAGTCGTCCCCATCGGCGCGACGGCGCTGGAGATAGCGGGCGAATCCGCCACCGGGCTGAAGGCGATAACCGCCGACCTAGATCCCAACAACAGCGCCGCCGAAGAGCTCAAGACCAAGTTCCGCGCGCGCTACAACTACCTGACGCTGCCCTGGTACATGGGGTCGGCGTATGACGACGTTTACATAGCCGCCGAGTGCCTCAAGCAGACCGGCGACGACCAAGACGCGGACGGATTCCGCGACTGCATGCACGAAATCACGTGGAGCGGCGCGATAGGGGACGATTACAGTTTCGACGCGAACGGCGAAGTGGTCGGGCTGGCGAATGTGGTCGTGGAAGTGCTGCCGCTCGCGGAGCGGACCGAAGACAACAGCGGCTACAGAGTGCTGGGGCAGGCGCCCATCGGCGCGCCGTCCGGCGGGATGATGACCGCGCCTTCGGGCGGCTCGGACGAGCCGTTCGTCATAGGCGTCATGGAGTCGCTCACAGGCGCGGGCGAAACTTATGGAACGGTCGCAGTCCAAGCCAAGCAAATGGCGCTGGATGAGATAAACGCCGCCGGCGGGGTCAACGGGCGCGAGTTGCGGTTCGCGGTCGAAGATTCCAAGTGCAACGCGCAGGACGCGATAACCGCCTACAACAAGCTGACGAACGTCGACGGCGTGAGGATAATTCTCGGAACGTCCTGCAGCGGCGCGATGCTGGGCGCGGCGCCGCTGGCGGAGGCGGACGGGGTGATACTGTTCTCCGGCCTGGCGAGCAACCCGGACATCGCCAACGCGGGCGACTACATCTTCCGCACGCAGATAAGCGATACGCAGGTGGGCATTGACACGGGTGACACGCTGTGGACGGACGGAATCCGCCGGCTGGCGACCATCACGGAGGCGACGGACTACGCCGAGGGCGTCCGCCGAACCAGCGTGGCGCAGTTCGAGAAGAACGGCGGCGAAGTGGTCGCCGAAGAGCGCTACACGTCGGACGCCACCGACTTCCGCAGCCAACTCGCCAAGATAATCGGCGCGAACCCGGACGCCATACACGTCGCGCCGCAGTCCGAGTTCTCCGCCGGAACCATATTCAAGCAGGCGCGCGAGCTGGGCTACGACGGGCCCATGTACGCCGAAACTGTGGCGATGGGGACGACCTCGCTGGAAGTGGCGGGGGCGGCGGCGACGGGCGTCAAGGCGATAACAGCCGACCTAGACCCGAACAACCCGAAGGCGCAAGAGACGCTGGCGAAGTTCCTCTCGCGCTACAACTACATAACGCTGCCCTGGCACATGGGCTCGGCGTATGACGACGTTTACATAGCCGCCGAGTGCCTCAAGCGAACCGGCGACGACCAAGACGCGGACGGCTTCCGCGACTGCATGTACGAAATCACCTGGAGCGGCGCGATAGGCGACGATTACAGTTTCGACGAGAAGGGCGAAGTGGTAGGGCTTTCGCGGGTGGTGGTGGAAGTTCTGCCGATGTCTGAGCGAACGGAGCGGAATCACGGCTACCGCGTGCTAGGCCCCGCGCCGCGACCGTAAAAACGGGGCGGGACGGCAACCTATCCAACCCGCCCGCTTTCCGCTACAATCACATAATCCAAAACAGATGAGGCGCGAAAATGGTTGCCGAAACGGACGACAGGGACGAGCGGACTGACGAACCGAGCGAAACGCCGCCTGCCGACAGCGCTCTGATAGGCTGGCTAGGCGCGATACACGCCGAAATCCGCGCGGCGCGCGCCGAGTCCCGCGAAGATTTGCAAGCGGCGCGCGTCGAGTTCCGCGAAGAGCAGCGCGAAACCAGGCGCGAGCTTTCCGAACGCATAGACCGCGTGGATGAGCGAGTCGGCGGAGTGGATGAGCGAGTCGGCGGAGTGGATAGGCGCGTGGCGCGCATCGAGGGCGGCGTTGAATCGGAGCGCGACAAGAAAAACAAGACCATCATGTGGCTTGGCATCGGCGTGGGGGCTTTGCTCACCGCCGCAGGCGTCGCCGTGGGCGTTGCCAGTTTGCTCAACTAGGCGGCGCGCCAACCGCGCAATGCCAATCGCCGCAATCCAAACCAACAAACGAGGCGCGAAAATGGTTGCCGAAACGGACGACAAGGAAGAACGGACCGGAGAACCGGGCGAAACGCCATCCGCGGACAGCGCTCTGATAGGCTGGCTAGGCGCGATACACGCCGAAATCCGCGCGGCGCGCGCCGAGTCCCGCGAAGATTTGCAAGCGGCGCGCGTCGAATTCCGCGAGGGGTTGCAAGCGGCGCGCGCCGAGTCCCGCGAAGAGTCGCAGGCGATGCGCGCCGAATTCCGCGAAGAGCAGCGCGAAACCCGGCGCGAGCTTTCCGAGCGCATAGACCGCGTGGAGCAGCGCGTAGCTCGCGGGGAGGAGCGGGACAGTCGCGTGGAGGAGCGCGTGGCGCGCATCGAGGGCGGCATCGAAGCGGAGCGCGACAAGAAAAACAAGACCATCGCGCGGCTCAGCATCATCATCGGGACTTTGATTGGGCTCGCCGGCGTGGCTGTGGGCGTCATCAGTTGGCTCAACTAGGCGTCAGGCAAGCCGGACCGCGCCGCATAATCCCCCCGAACAATGTCTCTTCCCCTAATCCGAACAGCCGAATCGCGCCTGCGTTGGGACAGGATTTTGGCGGTCGCGCTGGCGCTCGCTTTCGCCGGCTATGTCTGCTGGAAGATAAGCCAGTCCGCCGACCAGGCGCTTCAGTTCGCCTTCAACGGAATCGCCGTCGGCGCGGTGTACGCCCTTGTCGCCATGGGGTTCACGCTCGTTTACAGCACGGTTTGGTTCTTCGACCTCTACTACGGCGCGGCGGCGGCGCTGGGGGCTTACGGCGTCTTTTATCTGCGCTCCCACGATACGCTCGGCGGACGCTATGAGATGAACCATCTCGCCGTCAACGCCGCCTTCGCGGTCATTGTCGCGGGCGCGGCGGCTTGGGCGCTGAACCAGTGGCTGCGTCCGCGCATCGAACGGCGCTTCGGGCGGAACGCGGCGCTGACAGTCATCATCGCGCTCGCGCTGGCGGCGGGGGCGCATATCGGCGCGATTCTGTCGTTGCCGCGCGCCATTCATCTGACGACCGCGCCGTTGGTCGGCGCGTTGGCGGCGGCTTGCGTCTGGCTGATTCTAAGCCGCGCCGTCCTCTGGCGCGTCTCGCCGTCCGGCGGATTTGGGACGGCGCTCCGTTCGCTATCCGCCGCGCTCTCGCTCGTCGCGGGGGCCGCCGCCGGATTCATCATCGCGTCCGCGCCGGGCGCGGGGCTGTATCTCAGCTGGGGCGTATCCTGCCTGCTGGCGGGCGCGGTGAGTTTGGCGCTCTACCGCGGGCTGTACATGCGGATGCGCGCGCGGGCGCGGTCCCCGCTGACGATGCTCGTGGCGTCGCTCGGCATCCTGCTGGCGATTACCGCGCTCATCAGCATCGTATTCCAGCCCACTTCGCGCCCGTTGCCGGACGCCTTCGGCGGCGCGCCGTGGAGCGTGGCGGGGGCGACCATCAAGGGGTTCAACGTGTTCACAATCGGCGTGGCGCTCGCCGGCTTCGCCGCCCTGTGGCTTCTGCTCCGCAAAACCGCCTTCGGGAAAGCCGTCCGCGCCATCGGCGACGATGAGGAAGTCGCCAGAGTCGTCGGAATCAACGCGCCGGTGGTCATATCCGCCGTATTCTTCATCGGCGCGGTTTTCGCCGCGATGGGGGGATTGCTGAGCGGACACGACACCGCCATACAGCCGCGCATGGGCTTGCTGCTGCTGCTCAAGGGGTGGATAGCGTCGGTGGTCGGCGGAATCGGCAACCTGCACGGCGCGATAGTGGGCGGGTTCGCGCTCGGAGTCATCGAGCAGTTCGGAATCTGGGACCTCGCCGGCGAGTGGCGGGACGCCATTTCGTTCGTTCTGCTCATACTGTTTCTTTCGTTTTGGCCCAACGGCGTATTGCCGAGAAAGTAGGCGTGTCCGATGGCGCTCGGTTTTCAGCGAATCCGCCTTCTGGCGGCGACGGCGCGGGACGACCCGCGCGCCTTTTGGCGAGCCGCGGTCGCCAGCGTGGAGACGTGGGCGAGCTTGATCGTCGTCGCGCTCGCGGCGGCGTTCATGCTCTGGCAGGGCGCGGGCTTCGCCGTCACCGTGGGAATCATCTTCGCTATCTGGGCGATTCTCGTCGTCAGCCTGAACCTGGTCGTGGGCTACGCCGGGTTGCTGTCGGTGGGGCATATCGGCTTCTTCGGCATTGGCGCGTACTCGATGGCGGTCTTGACTTCCACGCCGGACTACGAGCAGTTGCGGACGGAAGCGATACCGACCTTCGGATGGTCGTTCTTCGCCGCCCTGCCGGTGAGCGTTCTGCTGGCGGGAGTCGCCGCCATTGCCGTGGGCGTGGTGTTCAACCGCTTTCGGGACGACATTTACGTGCTTGTGTCGTTCGGATTCGCCATAATCGCCTTCAGCGTATTTCTGAACTTGCGGAGCGTGACGCGCGGCCCGTTCGGCATACACGAGATAGCGCGTCCGGCAATCGGCGGCTTGGCGTTCGAGGATGAATGGCGCTTCCTGCTTCTGGCGCTAGTCGCGCTCGCCATTGTGTCGCTGATTTCGTGGCTCATCGTCACGTCGTCGTTCGGTCGCGTCCTTCGCGCCATACGCGAGGACGAAGGCGCGCTGGAGGCGTTCGGATACCGCTCCACTCACTACAAACTCGCCATTTGGGTAATGTCCGCGATGATGGCGGGGCTAGCCGGCGGGCTGTTCGCCAGCTGGACGAGCTTCATCGACCCGTTCTCGTTCATACTGCTTGAATCGATGCTGCTGGTGTCCATAGTGATACTCGGCGGGCTGGCGACAATCTGGGGTTCGCTGCTCGGCGCGATGGCGTTCGTGCTGCTGGAGGAAGGGATGCGCTTTCTGCCGTTCATCCCGCCGGAGTACACCGGGCAGATTCGCCAAGTGGCGCTCGGCGCCATGCTGGTGTTGCTGATGCTGTTCAGGCCGCAGGGCTTGGTCGGGAGGTTCAGGCTGTGAACGCCAATGATTGCGATTACGCGGTGGAGACGGCGGGGATAACCAAAATGTTCGGCGCGGTGGCGGCGGTGAACGGGCTAAGCCTGTCCATCCCCCGCCAGGGCATGACAAGCATTGTGGGACCCAACGGTTCGGGGAAGTCCACCCTAGTCAACCTTCTCAGCGGAACATTGCCGCTGGACGGCGGGTTGGTGACGTTGGACGGGCGGCGCCTGCGAACAGTCCATCCATACGACGCCCCCGCGCTCGGCTTGACGCGGACGTTCCAAGAAGTCCGCCTGTTCGAGCAGATGAGCGCGTTGGACAACATGCTGATAACGCTCACCGAGCGCCGATTCCTGCGCGCGTTGTTCCAACGCGACAACCGCGCCCGCCGAGAGCGCGCCGAGTCCATACTGCGCGACGTCGGCATATGGGAATCCCGCGAAGCGATGGCGATGAACCTGTCCTACGGACAGCGCAAACTGCTCGAAATCGGCAGGGTAATGGCGATGGACGCGCGCATATGCCTGTTCGACGAGCCGTTCGCGGGCTTGTTCCCGCAGATGCTGGAGCGCGTGAAAGCGATAATCCGCCAAATGCGCGACGGCGGGCGGACGATAATTTTCATCTCGCACAACATGGACATAGTGCGCGAGCTGTCCGACCATCTGATAGTCTTAGACAGCGGCGAGTTGCTGGCGGAAGGGGAGCCGGCGGAGGTTCTGAGCAGGGCGGAGGTGATAGAGGCGTATCTGGGGGCTTAGCCTTTGCCAAAATCAAGATTTGCGGGCGTATCCCCGCCTCGAAAGCGGGAAAGACGGCGGCAGGGGGCGCGGAAGCGGCGAAAAGCGTCCGACCCTCGTCTAACTCCGCCAAACATGCCCTTTTAGCCCGCCGCATAAGGGAACGCCCGCTTTGGCGAAATCAGACTTGACGCGACCGCCGGAAATTTGCCATAATGATAGACCGCTTTCAAGGCTTTGTGACTGAACAAGCTGCTACGCAGGGCTAAGGTGTCGGCGTCCTCGGCGATGAGCCGAGCGCCCACGGGGCATCCAGAAAGCCCTAGAACTGGACGTGGACGCGGGCCCCCCGCGGGGCTGGCGCCGGGCTTCGGAGCCATTCTCTGGTGACATAGACGGGTTCAATTCCCGAACTACTGCGGAGGCTCCAGTAATTGGGCGAGAAGGTCCGCCGGCGGGGGGAAGCCCCCAAAGGTAGGATGGTTCGCCCCAAGGCTTTGAGGGCGGTCTTTCGCGTGAAACCGGAGGCGGCGGGCTTGGATGAATCGCGTCCCGCCCCGCCGCCTCTTTCGCGTTTCGCTCGCCGCCGCGCCCCGCGCTACACCAGCACGCCGAAGCCGGATTTGGTGCAGATTTCTATGCGGTTGCCCTCGGTGTCCTCGATGAAGAACACCCGCTGGCCGTCGTGGCGCTGGGTTATGTCGGTGGTCTCGACGCCGCGCTCGCTCATGTACGCTTGCGCCGCGTCTATGTCCTCGACCTCGAAAGCGCCGTGATGCGACGGCTCCGAAGGCGCGCCCTCATGCTCTATCAGATGAACCATCGTCCCGCTGGGCAGCTGCAGCCAGACTATGTGGTCGGAGTCCACCATGCTGGGGATTTCCTTGACGCCGAGAACGTCCACCCAGAAGCGCGTCGCGCGCGCCTTGTCCTTGACGCAGTAGGTGAGATGGTTCACCCGCCGGAGCCGTATCGTTCCAATCATGCCCGACATTTTCGCCCTCCCTCTCAGGGTCGTCGCCGATATTCCGCCCCCATGATAGCAGGATTGCGGCGCGCGGTGTGCAAATGGCGGCGCGAATGTATAGAATACGCCCCAACAACCCGCCGCGAGCGGTTTTAGGAGATTTTGCGTATGGCGAAAATAGAAGCGAGACTGGCGGAGCTCGGAATCGAGCTTCCCGACACGCCCGCGCCGGTGGCGAACTACGTCCCCGGCGTGCGGACCGGCGACCTGCTGTATCTGTCGGGCATCGGACCCGCCGAGCGCCCGGACGGAACGTCCATCGTCGGCAAGGTCGGCAGCGACCTGACCGCCGAAGAGGGCTACGAGGCGGCGCGGCTCACCGGCGTCAACATCATCTCGCGCATGAAGGGCGAACTCGGCGACCTGGACAAGGTCAAGCGCGTGGTCAAGATGCTCGGCATGGTCAACAGCGACCCCGCCTTCAACCGCCAGCCGGCGGTCATCAACGGATGCTCCGACCTGCTGGTCGAAGTGTTCGGCGACAAGGGGCGCCACGCGCGCTCCGCCGTCGGACTGGCGGCTCTGCCCAACGACATTCCGGTCGAGATCGAGGTGATAGTCGAAGTGGAGGCCTGACGCCGGCGAGCGCCGCGCTCACGCCAAAACCTGCATGGAGTAGCGCGAGCGCAGAAGGGCGCCGTCGTCGAAGCGGCGCGCGTTGAGCTGGGATATGTCCACGCTCGACGCGCGCCCTTCGACGACCAGCTCCGCCACGGCGGCGCCTATCATCGGCGACAGCTTGAAGCCGTGTCCGCTGAAGCCGACGGCGAGATGCAAGCCGTCGATGCCGTCCACGCGGTCAAGAATCGGGTGCCAGTCCGGCGTGGTCGTGAACAAGCCGCTCCAACCGCCGCGAAACAGCGCGCCGGACATGCCGGGCATCCGCCGGACAAGGTTTCGGAATGTGCGCTCCACCATCGGCATGTCGACGCCCTGGTTGAACGAATCCGGCTCCGCGCGCTCATCTTCGCCCACGCCGATGAGCGTCAGGTTGCCCACGTCCGGGCGCGGCGACATGTCGTTGACCACGTCTCCGATTATCGGATGGTCGGGGACGACATCCTGCGGTCGGCGCAGCATGATGACCTGATGGCGTATGGGGCGCAGCGGCAAGTCCAGCCCGACGGCGGATTTCAGGAAAGGCCCCGACCAAGGCCCGGCGGCGACTACGGCGATGGGCGTTTCAATGCGTCCGCGCTCGGTCAAGACGGCGCGGACGCGCCCGCCGGCGGTCTCGATTCCGATAGCCGGCGTCTCGGACAGCACCCGCGCGCCGCGCTCGCGGGCGGCGTTGGCGTAGCCGGCGGTCACGGAGTACGGATCCGCGTACCCCGAATCCGGCTCATAGGCGAACGCCTCCCCGTCGGCGGTCGCCACCATCGGCGCTATCTCGCGGACGTCCTCCGCCGTGACAGTCGACGTGTCCACGCCCGCCGAGCGCTGCATGCGGACGTTCGCCTCCATCGCCGCGCGGTCTTCTTCGCCGACTATGACGAAATACCCCGTCTTGACATAGCCGGACGGCGCGCCGATTATCTCGGCGAAATTCTTGAAAATCGCCAGGCTGTCCCAAGCCAGCCGGGTGGTGACTTCGTTGGAGTAGTGCATCCGCAAAATCGCCTGCGACCGGCTAGTGGAGCCGCTCGCCAGAACGTCGCGCTCCAGCAGAACGGCGTCCGTCAAGCCGCGCTCGGCGAGGTTGTATAGAATGGCGCACCCCATCACGCCGCCGCCTATGATTACCGCTTCCGCCGTGTTTGGAATCGCGCTTGGCATGGGAACATTCTCCGTTCTGGGCTTTTCGCCTATTGTAGCGTTTTGGGCGAAAGAATGGGGAAACGCAAAGGCGCGGAGGGCGCAATGGGATAATCCTGAAAATCCCATAATCCCCTAAATCCTGATTCTGATAAAATACTCGCGATATTTCCGAGAACAACGACCATGAACCGAAAACATCCGCGAAAACGCAATCCCCAAGCGCCCGGACGACGACCGCCCAAGCGCCGCCCTTCTTCCCCCGAACCGCAACGCGCGGAGAACGCGGGGCTGTACGAAGTCGAGTTCGTGCAGGGGCTGGAGCGTTTCGTTTCGTCGGAGTTGGGGCGCGTCTTGGGCGGGCGGCGGTTCGCGCTCACGCCGGGCGGCGCGGACGGGCGGCTGTCGCTTGCCTACAGCGGGCGCGCGGAGCGTTTGATGAATCTGGGATGCGCCGTCGCCGTTCACGCGGTGGAGCGTTTCGATGCGCCGCGTCCGCGCGCGTTGCTGGGACACCAGAATCTCACGCGCCTCGCGGATGCCGCCAGGCGCGTCATGGGCTTGCATCCTAGCGGGGCGTTCCAAACCATGCGAATCAGCGCGGCGGGGAGCGGGTCGGCGACGATTCGCCGTCTGCGGGGCGAGCTGTCCGCCGCGCTCGGCTTGCAAGACGCCGGCGACGCGGCGGCGCATCTGAGCTTGGCGCTCCGGCGCTCCGCGGACGGCGGCGGTTGGGACGCCCTCATCCGCCTGACGCCCGCCGCGCTCTCGGCGCGACGCTGGCGCGTCCGCAATCGCTCGGACGCCCTGAACGCCACAATCGCGCGCGCCATGGCGTCGTTGTCCAGTCAACGCGGTTCGGGGCGATTCGTCAACCTGTGTTGCGGCTCCGGGACGCTGATGATAGAGCGCGCCGAATCCGGGCGCTTCGAGCGCATAGTCGGGGTGGATTCGGACGCGAACGCGCTCGATTGCACCCGCCAAAACATCGCGGCGGCGGGATTGGGCGGCGAATCGGACGCCGTTCTGGGAGACGCCCGAAACGCGCCGCTCCGGTCGGCGTCCTTCGACGCGGCGACCGCCGACCTGCCCTTCGGCATGGTCAACCGCGACGACGCCGGCGGCGGAGACGACCTGCCCGCCCTCTACGCGGACGTCCTGCGAGAGGCGGCGCGGCTGGTCGTCCGCGACGGAACCTTTGCCGCCATAACCACGCGCCGCCGCCTGTTCGCGGACGCCCTGAGCTCCGCCGCCCAAGAATGGCGTCAGACGGCGGAGTTCCCCCTGCGCCTGCCGCACAGCCGGGGATATATCTCGCCGAGCGTCTATCTGCTAAGGCGGATTGGGAATTAGCGGACTTGCCGCGCGCCTTTGCGCCTTTGCGTCAAAGCGATTCGTCCGCCGCCCCACTAGACCCGGACGCCGCCGGCGTGTAACCTTGCAAGCGAAAAATCTCCAAAATCGGGACGGACGCGGAACAATGAAGATAAGCGAACATGTTTACAACATGCACATAGACGACGGCGCGCCGTCGCATCCCGGCGGCTCCAACAACTACTTCGTCGGCGACCCGGCGGATGAGATGGTTCTGCTGGACACCGGCGACCACTGGCGCGAGTGGACGCGGGCTATTTTGGACTACTACGACGGGCTTGGGCGTCCGAGAATCGCCGCCATTCTGATAACGCATGGACACGTCGACCACGTCGGCGGTCTTGACCGCGTTCAGGAAGCGACGGGGGCGGTCGTCCGCTGCCATCCGAAGCTCGCCGACCGCCTGCGTAAGGTTTTGGACGACGACGATGCTGTCGTCGCCCTGGAACACGGCGAGAAAATCGCGGCGTCGGGCGCGGCGCTTGAAGCGCTGTTCACGCCGGGACACGAAGTCGACCACGTCTGCTACCACCTCGCCGCGGACCGCGCCATGTTCACGGGCGACACTGTGCTGGGGGCGTCGTCCACATCGGTGGGCGACTTGGCGGCGTACATGAAATCGCTGGAGTTGCTGATGGAGTTCGACCACGACACGGTCCTGCCGGCGCACGGGCCGGTCGTCCCGCCGCCGAAGGGGGCGAGCCTAGTCAAGTGGCAGTACGACCACCGCGCGCGCCGCGAGCGGCAAGTCATAGACGCCCTGCAAGCCGGACACGCGACGGCGGACGCCATAACGGACGCCATCTACCCCAAAGACCTGAAAGCCGCCCTGCGCCGAACCGCGCGGCGCAATGTAACCACGCACCTCGAAAAACTGCGCCGGGAGGGGACGGCGACGGAAACCCCGTCGGAGTTTCGGCTGGCGTAGATGGGGAATGGCGACGCCCAACTATCCCCCAAACCCCCGCTCCGCCGCTTCACGCGCCGCTTCCGCCAATTCGCCCACATTGGTGTACGACCGCTCGCTCTTCGGACGCAGAAACAGGAACACAATTTCCTTCACGCGCTTGCCGGTGGCGCGGGACACCATTAGGGCATACGCGCCCGCCTGAAGGCGGTAGCGCTCGGCGGCGTCGGGGACGTGGGCTTCGTCTATGGCGTCCGTCTTGTAGTCCACCACCACCAGCTCGCCGTTTTCTTCGAACAGCAGGTCAATGTAGCCCTGCATCGCGCCGCCGTCTGCGACGGGGGTGGCCATGGGGGCTTCGCGCCAGAGTCTGCCGGACGCCACCGCTCGGCGCACTATGTCGCTGTCCAGCGCCGTCCGCGCCAGGCGGGCGACTTCGGCGGCGCGGTCGGGGATGCCCTCGGCGACCGCCTGCGCCCTTGCCGTATCGTCCACCCCCGCGCCGGCGGCGAGGTCGATGGTCTGCAGAACCGAATGAACCGCCCTGCCTATCGGCGCCCCGCCCCGCCCGCGACGCCAAGGCTCATCCGGCGCCTCATCCGGCTCGTCTTTGTCGATGTTGGCGAGTCCAGTGGCGGATACGGACGCCGGCGCTCCCATGCGCCGCATAACCCGCTCGCGCTCGGCAAGCCACTCAGCGCGGGCGCTCATGGAGTGGGACTGGTCTCCAAAAGACGAGCCTAGGTTAAGCGCGGATTCGTCCGCGCCGCTCCGGGCGATTGGCGCGATGTAGGCGTCGATGTCGAGACCGCGCCACAGCGGGGCGTATTCTTCGTTCAGATTGCCGTTTTCGTTCGCGCCCTCGCCGTTGTTCGGATTGCCGTATTCGTTCGCGCTTTTGCCGCCGTTCTCGCCATCGTCGTCGCCGTTCGCGCCATATTGCATTATGCCGGCTATCTTGGCGGCGGCGGTTGGGAGCCTTTCTTTCGCCTGGCGGTACATGCTCAGGATGAGATGGTCGCGCGCGCGGGTGGTAGCGACGTATAGAAGGCGAACCGCCTCGTCCTGATCCATTTCGGATTCCGATTTATGCAACTCGTCGTAGTTCGCAGTCATGAAATGTCCGGAATCGGACCTTCCCAGTCGAACCTGAACGCCCTCCGTCTCGCGGTCGAACAGGACGGAGCCGGCGGTCGAGCGGTTCGCCGAGTTCAGCCCGGTTAGGATGACGATGGGGAATTCCAACCCCTTCGCGCCGTGAACGGTCATGACGCGGACGGCGTCTTCGTCGTCCTCCGGGACTGGCGTTTCGGTGATGCGGGCTTGCTCCGCCATCTGCCTGTCCACCCATTCGATGAAGCCGCGCAGCGAGTCGCCGCCCGCCTCCGAGAAGGCGCGGGCGGATTCCACGATGAATCTGTAACGCCGCCACACTTCCCGCGTTCTCCGATTGCCGAGCGCCGCCTCCATGAGCCGCCGATTGCGAATCAGCTTCTCGATGAGGGCGGGGATGGATTCCCAAGTCCGCGCTTCGTGCAGCGCGCGCAAGTCGGCGAAGGCGTCTTTTACCGTCCCTTCCGGCGTTCGGGGATTGTCGGCGAGATAGTCGAACCGTCCGCCGGCTTGGCGGAAGTCCAACAAATCGACATCCGAGCATGCGAAGGCGGGCGAGCGCAGGGCGGCGACCAGCGCCACCTGATCCGCCGGGTCGTCCACCGCCCGCAGGCAGTTCATCAAGTCGCGCACTTCCTGAGTCTCGAAAACCAGCGACGAGCCGTCAAGACGATACGGAACGCCGGCGTTTTCAAGCGCGATTTCGAGCGAGCGCAACCCCGTTCGGCGCGGCATGAGCAGGCAGATGTCGGAGTATCGCGCCGGTCGGTAGCGCTCGGTGTCGTCGTCCGCTTCTCTCATGGCGTCCGCGTCGAGAACGCGCCATCTTTCCGCCACCGCCTTGCGTATCGCGGCGGCGATTCCCAAGACTTCGGCGGCGCGGACGGGGGCGATGCTGTCCGCGTCCATCGCATAGCCCAGATTCCACACGCCGGGCGGCGCTGCGTGGTCGGTCAACGCTTCCCATCTGTGGTTTAGCGGGACGTAATCCGCCTGCTGGCTGCTTCCCTGCGGCATCCACACGCCGAAAACGTGGTTTACCCAGTCGATTATCGGCTTTTGCGAGCGGAAGTTTTGGGACAGATTGAGCTCCGTCCCGCCCATCGCCTCTTTGAGCGCGGTCACTTGGCGCACGTCGGCGCGGCGGAAGCGGTAGATGGACTGCTTGCGGTCGCCCACTACGAACAGCTTGCCGATTTTGGGCTGAATGTCGCGCCAATACGGGGGAACGCCGCCGTCCGCCGCGGCGAGATACATGGCGATTTCCGCCTGAATCGGGTCGGTGTCCTGCACTTCGTCTATGAGCAGATGCGAAAAGCGGTTCCGGAAGTGGTCGCGCCCTTCGGCGTCGTCCCGCAGCATGTCGCGCGCCCAGACCAGCAGATCGTGAAAGCCCGCGCGCCCTGCTTTCTTGCGGTCGCTCGCCCAACACGTCGCCAACTCCTTCAGTGCGGCAAGTATCGGCATGAGCGCGTGGCGCCGGACTTCGGACAGCTCGTCGACGGCGTCTTTTTCCAACTCTTTCAACATTTCCTTGACTATTTTGGCGGCGTTCTCGCCGGAAACGGGGTCTATGCCCCAATCCGCCTGCCGCCCTCTGTTTTGGCGTATCCTGCCAATCCGAACCAACTGGCGGTACGCGAGCGGCGAATCGGCGTCCCCGCCCGACATGCCGCGAATGGCGATTAGCAGGCGCTGGACGTGGTCGAAAAGCGCGTCGCCGTCCCCGATTTTGGAGTATCCGCAAAGCCGCTCAAGTTCCGGCGCGGATTCGATGAGTCTGGGAATCGCCACCGCCTCCGGCTTGGGGATTTCGCGGATTTCGGCGTTCGCTATCAGATCGTAATTGTCGTGAAACTGCGCGGCGGTTTGGCGGATTTGGTCGGGCGTCATGCCGAGCGCGAGCGCCAGTTGGAGGGTTGGGACGCGCGGCTCATCGCCGTTTTCGCCCGCGTCGTCCAGCGCCGCGTCTATCCACCCGCGCCAGACCTTGTCGAAATCAAGATCGGATTCGATGGCGTCCATGACGTCGAAAGCGGGCGGCAACCCCGCTTCCAGCGGGCGCTCGAACAGCAGCGACGAGGCGAACCCGTGCAGGGTGCCGATGTAAGACTGGTCGATGTCCTCGACGCCGCGCGCGGAGCGTTCGCGGCGTTCGGCGGGCAGGGTTTCGTCGGACGCCGCCGCTTCCAGCTCGTCGCGGACGCGCTCGCGCAACTCCGCCGCCGCCGCTTCCGTGAAGGTGATGGCGGCTATGCGGTCGAGCGACGCCGTCCCCGTCTGGACGAGCGTCATGATTCGGGATACGAGGCTAGTGGTCTTCCCCGTCCCCGCGCCGGCTTCCACGAACAGCGTTTCGCCGAGCGATTTGGCGACGCTCTCTCGCGCCGCGTTGTCTTGGGGGATGAATTCTGTCATCGCGCGCCGCCCTTAGCTGTCGCCGCCGTTGTCATCGTCATCATCATCGCCTTCTTCTCGCTCATCTACGGATTCCCGAATCAGGTTCAAGTATCCCCGCACCGCGCCGTCGCCGCTTTTGCGATTCCACTCGATGTCTCGGCGCGACGAGCATACGGAATCAAAATCGCAGAAGCGGCAGTTTTCATAGCCGTAATACCCGAACTCGCCGGGGTTGGCTGGGAAGACGCCGGTTTGGATTCCGCCCAAAATCGCGCCGAGCGTGTCGCGGAAATTCGCCTGATTCGTCTCCGAATTATAATCCGAAGGCGGTTCCGGGCGGAATTGGAACTTTCCCCGACTGGTCACGAAGGCGTATGCGGCGATTATTTCGACGGGCGTTTCGGTCTCGTCGCCCCATCCCAGAATCTCGCGCGCCGCCTGCGAATAGATAGCCAACTGGAGTTTTTTGCCGTGGTCGAAGGGGTCGGTTTTCAAGCCGTCATATGGGAACGTCGACCCGGTCTTGTAGTCCATCACCAGCGCGCGTTTGCCGCCGGATTCCGTTTCGCCGGCGTCTATGCGGTCCGCCATTCCCCTGAACGCTATCCGCGCGCCGCCGCCGAGCGCGATTTCGACGTCCGGCGTATCGCCGCCCCAGCCGAACTTGGCTTCCACAAGTTTCGCGGACGGCGACACGCGGAATCGCGCTCTCATGTTGGAGTCCCATTCTAGGAAGGCGTCAAGGTCGGCTAGTATGGCGTCCTGTTCAAGCCGCCAAGTGAGCCTTCTGCCGACCGTCCCCGCGCGCTCCAGCTCTGCGAACCGCTCGGCGGCGATGCGCCTGAGCGTAGCGCGCGCGCCGGCGTCCCATCCCTCATCGGGCGGCTTGGGAGCGCCGGCGGCGGCTTCCGCCGTTTCCTTGATGAACGTCTCCAGAATGTCGTGAACAAGCGAGCCGCGCTCCAGCGGCGATATGGCGTAGGCGTCTTCGGGCCTGTCCATCGCGCCGATTCGCAGCCCGTAGCCCAGAAAGTAGCTGAAGGGGCAGGACGCCCAGCGCTCTAGGCTTGTGGGCGAGTGGCGCGGGCGGTTTAGGATTTGCGCCAGCCCGCGCGCGCCGGACAGGTTGCCGTCCCACTCGGTGAGCGCGGCGGATTCGCGCCCCGCGCCGAGATCGAGCGCCCTCGCCAACGCGCCGGATTCGGCTATCGGATGATACCGCGCCGGCAAGTCGTTCTTCTTCGTCCAGCGCCAGACGCGCTCGACGTCGTAATCGTGCAAATCCGCCGGGACGCTCGCCGCCACTGTTTCAAGCGCGGTTTCCGGCGACGTTATCGTCTCAAGCCACGCCGTCCCGCTCATGGACGGCAGTTTGGCGGCGGAGATTCGTTCGCCGGCGAGCGCCGTCGCCTGCTCCAGCAGCCAGCGCGATGGATGATTTCCGCGTCCGCCCACCGGGTCGGCGACGGGGTAAGAGAGCGTTCTGCGCGGCGCGGCGGACATGGCGTAGAGGAACTGCAGCCGCTCGCGCGCTCGGCGCTCGGCGAGAAGCGGCAAGCCGGCGTCCGCGCCCCCCGCGGCGATGCGTTCGCGGTCGGGCGTCAGCGGGTTTTCGCGTAGGGCGGGCGGCGCGGCGCCCTCCGACATGCCCACGAAATAGACGGCTGAAAAGCGCATCGCGGCGGCGTCCGCGAACCGCCCCACGAACACCCCCGCCCCCGTAGCGCCCAGACGCCCGGCGGAGCCGGACAGCGATTCGCTCAGGGCGAGCCGAAACGCCTCGAAAGTCGGGCGCGGGTCTATCGCCTGCGCCGTTTCCAACTCCGACATGCGGGTTTCGATTTTTGTCAGCGCCTCGTCTTCCTGTTCCGGAATATCGGCGCGGCTCGCCAGATATTTTCCGAAAGTCGTCCACGCCCATCCGCGAAAATCCGACCAGGACGCGCTTCCGTCCGCCGGCGGCGTCAGGCTTTCGGCGAGCGTTTTGACGAACTCCGCCAAATCGCGGGCGGCGGCGGCTTCGTTCCGCAAACCGTCCGCGTAGTAGGATTGAATCTCGCCCCGATCCGCTTCTTTCGCCTGCCGCTCCATGTTGTCGGCGTAAGCCGCTAGGCGCGATTCCCACTGTTCAACGCCGCGAATGACGCCCGCCCTTTTCGATATGGCGTCCCATCGGCTTGGGACGAATCGCGCCGCCGACGTCTCCGGCGGCTTGACGGGGCAGCCCGTGAGCCACGACATGAGTTCGTCCCTGGCGAAATCGCTCCCCGCGAGGTTCATCAGCCCCGAAAGCGCGCGTCCGACGGCGGTCTGCGAAAGCGGCGTCGGGTCGGGCCCCGCCACCGGCAAGCCCGCCAGCTTCAGCTCTTCCGCGATTAGCGACGAGTACGGCTCCGCTTGGCGGTAGAGTATGGCGTTTTCGCGGAAGGGCGTCCCATTCTCGGCGTCCCGCATGATTCGGCGTATCGCCCACCGTATTTCCTCGCGCGGCGTGGGGGCGATGAGCATGCGGACGTTTTCGGGCGTCGCGGGGATTGCGGCGTTCGCGTCTTGCGCTTCATCTGCGGCGGCGTCTTGGGGCGGCGACAGGCGGGCGGCGAGCGTTCGGATGATCTCGTCGGCGTCCGCGTCCCCCGTCAAGCCGAGATAGACGGCGCATCTGTCCGCGTCGTAGAGCGCGCGAATGAGGCGCGTCTCGCCGGCGCTGAGCGCGCTTAGGCGGTAGAAGATGAGGAATCCCAGATCGTCAAGCCCGGACGCCGTTTCGTCCGCCACGGCGTCGGCGGCTGCGCGGGCTAGGGCTTCTGCGTCGTAAAACTCGCCGCGCGTCCGCTCGTCGAAAGCGCGGTAGAGCGCGACGACGTCCTGCCGCAAGCCGCCGGTGTCGGCGAGGTTTTCAAGCGCCCCGTCCGCCGCGCCGCGCAGATCGCGGAAAGTGGAGCGCAGACTGCGAATCGCGGCGGGGTTGTCGGCGAAAGGCGACAGACGGCTGTCCGCTCCGGCGTCTTTCAGCGCGGCGCGGACGGCGGCGGATTCAATGGCGGGCTTCAGCGGACTCGCGCCGGGGCGCTCCGAGACCAGCCGCGGCGCGCCCAGCAACTCCGCCACGCTCGCCAGCGTCGCGAATCGGACATTGGAAAACCCGCCGCGCTCGGACGAAAACTCATGCCGCAAACTCAGGTTGGCGTAGAGGGAAGGACCGACGACCGTGACGGGCGCCAACGGGTCGCCGCGCTTCAGCTCGGCGATGGCGTCCCAAAGCCGCCGCGCCTGATTGTGGCGCTGGGGCTCGAGGCGGAGCTCCGCCTTGGGCATGGTTTCTTCTCCTGTTTAGCCTGTTCCCCCGTCATTCCCGCGAAGGCGGGAATCCAGAGTCGCCCAACAACGTCATCCTCGCGAAGGCGGGGACAAGATAGCCGCCCGAAATCAACCTTGAATCGCAACCAGCGAATTCCCCACTCTCTTGATGGGCTTACAAGGGCATGTTCACAGAAAACAAGCGCTGATCGAAACCAACGTATCCCCTCTCCCTTGATGGGAGAGGGCTAGGGTGAGGGTGTCTGCGCCGCTAGGCGCAGTCTTGCGCGGGTTGCCCGCCAACTCCAAGCATACCCCCATAAGCCATCAAGAGAGAGGGGAATTCCCCCGCGCCCCCGCCGCCCGCCGGATTCCCGCTTTCGCGGGAATGACGGGGTTGGAGCGGGAACGCGGGGATTTGCCGACTCGCCGGTTCGCGCTCGGTTTTCCGCCCCCGCTACTCCATCCGGCTGCCGCCCCAGGCGCGGGAGACGCCGGCGGCGGTCGGTTCCACTATCGCGTTTATCACCGCGGGCTTGCCGCTGTCGAAGGCGCGCTGGAGGGCGGGCTTCACTTCGTTCGGGTCGTCCACCTTCTCGCCGTACGCCCCCAGTTCGCGCGCCATGCCGTCGAAGTTGGTGAATCCCAACTCGCGCCCCGGCTTGCGGCGGTCGGGCGTCCGCGCCGTCCATCCCGCGTTGTTCGAGATGACCGTCACGACGGGGATGTTGTGGCGGACGCAAGTGTCCAGCTCCATCGCGTTCATGCCCATGGAGCCGTCGCCGTGCAGCACCAGAACCTGCTTGTCCGGCTTGGCGAGCTGCGCGCCGATGCCGTAGGGCAGCCCCACGCCCATCGTCCCGGTGACGCCGGAGTTCAGGCGATGCCCCGGGACGAACGTCGGTATGGACTGCCGACCGAAGTGCAGTATCTCGTTGCCGTCCACCGACACTATGGCGTCGCGGTCGAGGAACTCGCGTATCTCTTTGCACAGCCGGAGCGGGTGCATCGGGCGCTGGTCGGAATCGAGCAGGGCGGCGGAGCGCTGCGTTCGGTTGTCCTCGACGTCGCGCAGATGGCTTATCCAGTCGGATTCCAGCCGTCCCGCCCAGTCCGCTTCGCGGTTGCGGGCTTCGGCGAGCAACTGCCCCATCACCGTCTTGGCGTCGCCCACGACGCCTAGATGGATGTCGCGGTTATGCCCCAGCTCGGCGGCGTCTATGTCTATCTGGACGACTTTGGCGTTCGGGTTGAAGCGGTGTCCGTACTGCACCATCCAATTCAGGCGCGTTCCGACGACCAGAACGAAATCCGTCTCGCGCATCGCCGTGCTGCGGGCGGCTTGGAAGGACACCACGTGGTCTTCCGGCACAAGCCCGCGCGACATGGGGGCGGTGTAGAACGGGGTGGAGGTGAGGTCGACGAACTCGCTCAGCTCGTCCGCCGCGCCGGAGAAGAACGCGCCGCCGCCGGCGAAAATCATCGGCTTCTCGGACGCGGCGAGCATGTCAATCGTCTCGCGCACCACTTCCGCCTCCGCGGCGGGCCTGCTGCGCCGCTCGGCGCGATAGGGCGTTATCGCCGAATCCTCCTCCACCTCTTCGTAGAGGACGTCCGCGCCGCAGTCGATATAGACCGGCCCGGGGCGCCCGGTGGTGGCTTTTCGGAACGCCATGCTGACCACTTCGGGGTATCGCGCCGCCTGCGTGGTTTGGTGAACCCACTTCATCATCGGCTCCATGATGCCGACCTGGTCGACCTCTTGGAACGCCTCGCGCCCGATTTCGTGGACGGGCCCCGCGCCGCCGAGTATGACCATCGGCGCGCAGTCGATGGCGGCGGTGTAAACGCCGGTGAGCAGGTTGAGGGTGCCGGGGCCGGAGGCGGCGGTGCAGACGCCGGGCTTGCCGGTGACGCGGGCGTAGGCGTGGGCGGCGAAGGCGGCGGCCTGCTCGTGGCGGAAGTCCACGCAGCGGATGCCGAAGTCCTCCGCCGCCATGACGATGTCGAAGTTGGGACCGCCCATGAGGTAGAAGAGCGTGTCCACCCCTTCCTCTTTGAGCGTCTTGGATATGAGGTAGCTGCCGATTACTTTGGACATGCGAAATCTCCCCTAATGATGAGCCTGAGCGGGCGAACCGAGCGCCGCCGCGCCGCGAAACAGTCGTCGAAACGCGATTCAAGGTTATCATAAAAGAGCGGTCGAGGGTTAGCGCGATGCGTTTTCGCGGGCGCCAGGCGCTTTCGCGCCGTCCGAAAACCCACTTTAGTTGACTAAGCCGCGCCGCGCTGATAATCTCGCATTGCGGCTTTCTCGCGAAGCCGCGCCGAATCCGACCGCGAAACGAAAAGGAGTTCGCCTATGACCGCCTGGAACAACTTCGACACCGCCGATTACGAGGGGATGATAGCCGAGACCGTCGCCATATCCGGCTACAACGGCGACCGAATCAACGCTTACGCGGCGCGTCCGCTGGGGGCGGGGCCGTTCCCGTCCATCGTGCTGATTCACCACCTGCCGGGCTGGGACGAGCTCTATCGGGAGTTCGCGCGCCGCTTCGCGCATCACGGCTACGCGGTCTGCTCGCCCGACCTGTTCGCGCGCTTCGGGCAGGGGACGCCGGACGACATAGCGTCCGCCGCCCGCGCGCAGGGCGGGGTGTCGGACGACAGCGTTCTCGCCGACGCCGAGGGCGCGGCGGCCTACCTGAACTCGCAAGCCTACGCCAACGGCAAGGTGGGGATCATCGGCAGCTGCTCCGGCGGACGCCACACGACGATGGTCGCCTGCCGCTCGCAGTCGTTCGACGCCGCCGTCGACCTGTGGGGCGGGCGCGTGGTGATGGCGGCGGAGACGCTCACCCCCCAGCAGCCGGTCGCGCCCATAGACTTGACGGCGGACCTCGCCTGCCCCCTGCTGGGCATCTTCGGCAACGACGACGCCGCGCCCTCGCCGGCGGAGGTCGACATGCACGAAGAGGCGCTGAAGGCGAACGGCAAGGATTACGAATTCCACCGCTACGACGGCGCCGGACACGGCTTCTGGTACCACGACCGCGCCATCTACCGCCCGGAGCAGGCGATGGACTCGTGGCAAAAAGTCTTCGACTTCTTCGCCGCCAAGCTGGGGTAGGACGCGGCGGGGGGCGTTCGGCGCGACCGTCGCCGGACGCCCTCACAGCCCGCAATGCCCCTCGCACTCCTCAATGAAGCCGTTGCGCTCGCGCTCATCGACGTCCAGCGCGACGGCTTCGGCGAGCGGGACGCGGCGGTGATGCAGAAACGCCCGCTTGCGGAACATGCGCCCGGCGTTGTGCTGACCCGTCCGCAGGCTTTCGTCTATCTCGACCGCTTCCTCGAACATGTCCGGTTCGGATTCCATTATCTCCATCCAGCTCGTCGAGCTTCGGAACGGACAACCCACGCAGGCGCTCCGTCCGAGATGGACGCCGGGGTAGTTTCGGGCGAACCAGTTTTCGCAGTCCGTTCGGCTCATCGGCGCGTCTTCAATGAGCGGGAACCTGTGGCTAATCCACCAGTTGCGGCTGGGCTTCATCCGCATTATCTCATCGGTTGTGATTCCAAGCCACATTTCGACGGAGGTATCCGGCGCGAGCGTCTGGCGCGGCTTGACTCCGAGTTCGCGCTGTATCGTCTTGCGAATCGGGTCTATCTTGTAGTTCTTCGTGCATTGCCGCCAGTTTATGCCGGCTTCCCCGCCGTCTCGGTTCGCCAGAAACACGGGGAGCGTCATCCACGGTTGCCCTTGCGCGTTGACGCCGTTTCGGACGTCCTCGCGCAGGCTGCGCCCGTTGCTGACGCGCAGAATGGGGAACGAAACCCGCGTCTCAAGCCAGTTGAGCGTTCGGTAAACGGACGCAGGCTCCCACCCCGTATCGGCGAACACCGCGTAATCGGGTCGTTCCGGGAACGCGCCGCGCTCCGCCATCAGGCACATCACCGTGCTTTGGACGCCGCCGCCGAGGCTGATGACCCTCTGGGCCGGAGACGCCGGGCGTCTCCGGAAGCGGTGGCCTATCGCCCTTTTGGGGGCTTGGCCTCCTCGACGACGTCCCGCAACTCGCGGTCGTCCATCAGGTCTAGCGACATGTCCGCCGCGCGGAGGTTGAGAGCGCTTAAGAAGCGGTTGGCGTAAGTCGTGACGCCGAGATGGTCGCTGTCGCCGCCCAGAAACATCTCGTATATCGCCGCCACGAGTCGCGGGCGCGACAGCAGATTGGGGCGGGACAGCAGTTGATGGTAGAGATTCACGTTGTTCGCCATGCCGTCGAGCATGTCGTCCGCGCTTAGATGCTCGGATTTCTCGGCGGCGCGGGACGACAGCTCGCCCAGCCACCACAGCCGGGCGGCGGCGTTGGCGCGCCTGGCGGTCGCCAAGTTGCCCTTCAGCCAATGCGATTCCACGAAATTGACGAATCCGGCGAATTTCGCGGCGTCCGCGTCTTGCGCTAGATTGCTGCTGCTCCACCGAATCGGCGTGTATTGGGGGACGACGAAGCTGTTGATTGTCGCCCACACGTGTTCGTTCAGCCCTTCGGACGGTTCGAGGTCGGGCAGGGCGTTTCGGATGAGCGGCGCGAAGGCGGCGTCCGTATCCGGCCCGCCTTCCGCTATCTCTTCCAGCGGCGAAAGGTCGGCGCGGAGCGTCAGCGGGCGCCCCCATATCTCATCGCCTTCCGCCAGTTCGCTCATGCGCCCTTCCAGGCGCGCGGCGTCCGGTTCGGCGAAAAGCGCCGGCTCGGTTTGGGCGATGCGCTTCAGCGCCGCCAGCCCCGTATCGTTCACAAGCCTGTACGTCGTCATCGGGCGTCGTCCTCTCGCAGTATGTAGGTTAGGGGCGCGTCCAGCAGCCTTTGCGCCGCCAAGCCGGCGGACATGGACCGCAAGTCTATGCCCTTCTCTTTCATCTGGGCGCGGAGAGACGCCGCCCATCCGTTGGCGGGTTCGTTCTCCGATTCGCCGTCCGCATCGTCCGCTTCCGGGTCTATGCGCGCGAGCGCGGCGGTGAGGGCGGCGAGATAGACGGTGGACATGGACAAGCCGCGCTCGCCGCGAATGTCGTTGAAACGCGCGTAAGTGTCCGGATTCATCCTGATTGCGATTTGGCGGGAAGCGCGTTCAATGTCGAAATCGAATTCGCCATACGCCAGATTGGATTTCGAGTCTCTCTCAAGCCTGAAAGCGGATTCCACGCTTCCGATTAGCCCGACCGCCAAATGCCACGGCGTCCCCGCCGCCATCTGCTTGAATCGCGGCACGACAATGGGGGCGTCGCCGTACTCCGCGTTCGCGCCGTCTGAGCGCATTTCGGTGTTTTCGAGCGCGATTATGGACGGGTGGATTTCCACGCGCCCGCTAAGGACGTTGAGCGGGATAGTCGCGTACAGCCGCTCCGCGCCCTTTTTCGCGCGCGCCAACTCCGAGAAGCAGGTCGCGCCGCAGTAGATATAGGCGCAGCAGACGGCGGCGCCCGACGCAACTTTCTCCGCGACGGCGGGTTCGGCTATCCGAAACGAAAGGCTTATGTCCAGCTCGTCCCCGGTCTTGTCCGCCGTCAGCTCCGTATCGAATTCGCCTGTCGGGTAGTCGTCGGAGTTCGGGCGCAGGATGGGGTGGCTGGCGTATGCGTCCGGGTTGAATTTCATAGTACCGCCGTTATCTCCACGCGCTTGTCGCTTACGGGGCGAATCGTCTTGAATTCGAGTTGCACGCGGTCGCCCGCCACGCCGTCGAAGTCGACGTCGACAACCGCGCCGTCGCGCACTTTGAGCCGCCTGCCTTCGTGATAGGCGCGCTCCACGCCGACGGGTTCATCCTTGCCCATTTCGCCTTTGGCGTGCAGCTCGATGCGCTTGACCCCGCCCTCCGGCTTGTCGAAAGCGAATCTCACGGAGTGGTCAGGCCACTGGAGCGAGTGCGGCAGGCGGCGCAGGTCGCTAAGCGGCTGCAAGACCGGTTCGCTCGCGGCGCGGTTGCGTCTGCCGCGCTTCTTGCCCTTGCCGCCCTTGCCTTTGCCGCCGCTGATTCCGCCGCCCTTGCCGCCTCCGCCCAGTTGTCGCGTCCCGCCCTTGCTTCTGCGCGCGCCCAAGTTCCGCGGCGCGCGCTCCGCCTTGACGGGCGGGGCGATTTCGTACCGCGTCGCGCCTTCGCCGACGTTTGAACCGCTTTCGCTCTCAAGCGGCACATATTCGGTCAGTTCGTCCGCGTTCTCGGAATCGCCCGCTTCCGGCGGCGCGGCGACCTTCGCCAGTTCCGCGTGAACCCACTCGCCCAATTCCTGAAGCGCCTTGCGGACGGCGCGGCGGTCTTCCGCGTCCGCGTTGTCGGGGGATACCTTGTCGTGGCTCGGCGCTTCCGCTTCCCGCAACAGCGAGCGCCCGCCGCCGGAGAGACATTCGACGATTGCGATAAAGCCCTTCCAGCGTCTGGGGAAGCCGGCTATCATCCGCCGGCTGGCGGTGAGCTGCAGGTTGCCGAGCTTGTCGGTGAGCATCATCCCCGCGTCGCGGACGAATACCAGCGTCTTGGAGCGGTCGTCGTCGTCCGCGTGAATCTTGACGCGCAGGTTGACTTCGCCGATTCCGTCTATGCGGGCGCTGGCGGTCGGCAACATGCGCGATACGGCGACGCGCTCTTTGAGGCTGTCGTCGCCGAGTTCTAGCAACCAGCGGTTCAGGGTCTCGGCGGAGATTACTTCGTCGCCGACGCGGACATGCAGGTTGGCGCGGCAGACGGCGTGGAAGAAGTGGGTTATGACTTCGCGCGCGGTTCGCTTTCGCCAGGCGTCTTCGGAGCGTCCGCCGGGCTTGTAGCCGAGTATGGCGATGCGCGTTCCGGGGGAATCAAGCGCGAATTCGGGGGGAACGTCGGAGTCGGCGAGAGGTGCGCCGTCAGATTCCAGCCATCCCGCGGAGCGGAAGTAGCGTTCCCCGCGCATGTGGGATACCAGAATGGATTTCCCCGTAAAGCGGGTTTTCACGCATTTGACCCCCCCCCCCCCCGCGAATTTCATACGCGGTGGAGTACAAAACGGTACGCAAATCGGTCGCCGCGAAAGTGGCGTGCTTGCCGATGCCGAACGACCCGCCGGCGTCGCGCGCGTCTTTCTCGCTCTTGCCCTGCGATTTGGTGAGGTTGTGCCACTTGTCCTTGCGCCCGTTCGCGTCCGGCGCGCCGGTGGTGTTGGAGTCCGCGATCACAAGCGCGGGAATGGCGCGGTCGCGGATGGCGGCGTCCAAGACGCGCAACCCTCTGCGAAACTGCTTTCGGTGGCGCTCGTCGTTGTCGTCCGAGTCGATGGACGCTTGGAGCGAATCCCGCAACCCGTCGAGATCGAGGTTGTCGGCGGGCAGGTTTTCGATGCTGAACGACACGCTCACGGGCTTGGCGGCGTTCGCCCGCGCGTCCATCGAGTTCTGCAACAGCTCGCGGACGAGCGAGCCGGCGCGGTCGCTGGTGAACGCGCTGATGCCCGCGTTGTTCGGTCCCTCCACCTCGCCCATCGCATTGGGCGCGAAAGCCCACTTTGCCATAGCCATCAGACGCTCCTGCTTCGCCGCCGCTTGGGATGTCGGCGCAATCTCGCGATACATGTTAAATCGGAACGGCGGCGCGATTCAAGGCGGGCGGACGGCGTTTTGGAGGATTAGGCGGCGCGCGCGTCCGCGCCGCTCACTTGAGATTGCCCCGAAGGGCGTCCAAGGGGAAGCCTTTGTCTCGCCAAACGGAATTAGCCACCCGAACCCGCGCCGCGCCGGATTCCACCTCTAGCTGAACCCCGTTGGAATCGCCGGCGGTGATGTCCTTCCGCAATTCTACTAGGTCATCCAGGTCGCCGCACAAACTGGTCAGCCGCTCGCCGATATTCTGCACGAAGCGCATGGACTCGCGAACCTCATCCAGGGACGGCTCGGATTGTTGGCTATCCAGCGGGACGACGCAGAGCAGGAACCTGTCGCCCTTGCATACGGCGGTTCTCGCTTGGGTGTCGGTCATGCGGACTCTTTGGTCGCGGGTGGCTTTTACTTCTACGAACCACTTTCCGCCGGCGTTCGTTAGTTCCAGTTCTGCGATGTCGTCAATCTCAAAATCGGAACCTTTGCCAGTGCGCTTGACGCTGAAGCCTTTGTCCTCAAGGTTCTGCTTGACCAATTTCTCCACATGGTCGCCCAAGCGCTGATTGCCATGCACAATCCGCCTGCGCTCCCTGCGTTCCGAGATGTATTCGGGGAGTCCTTCGTCTTCCTTCAGGTCCTCCGCAAACTCGTTGACGATTGTTAGGTCGCCGCTGGTGGAAGTCAACAACCTTGTGAGGCTTCTTTCTTGCGCGTCTCGTTGCTCTGGCGTGGCGGCTATGAAAGACCTGGTTAGGTTGAACTGAGTTATCCCGATGGCTTCCAAGAATTTGAACGCGGAGGGGTTGTCATTCAGAGAGTCGGGCATCCAACCGTTGCCGCGCAACAGGTCGGCTAGAGATTCGGCGGTCGCTCGCCGAGCACCCTTGCCGCCCTCTGTCGGAACCCAGATGTTTTCGCGTATCGGGGTCGTCCACACGGCGGGGTAATACTCATGCTCGTCCTCGCAAACGCATGTCGCCCGCTTTTTATCCAATCCATTGGGGTCTTTGTAGATTGCCCATTCCGTCAGGAAACGCCAAAGGGCGGTTGCGAGTTGTTGGCTTTGGCGCGCCCTCGCCATGATTCCAATGTCGCTTGTGGATATGAACGCGATGTCGGTGACGGACACAGGGTCGACAGCCCTGTGGTTTATGTCATCGGTCGCGCCATCGGGAAGCGACAATCTGGGCGTCGTTTTGCGAGAGAAGAGCGCGCTGTTTCTTGCAAAGCCTTTCTGAACCAGCATTTCCCACGTTTCCGGATTGGGGGCTGATTCGAAGTAGTCGCTTGCGAGTATGCGCCTAATCGGGAACAGTCTGGAATATGGTCGCAAATCCTCAGCCCACGCGCCAACGGGAGCGAAGGGGAGTTCGCCCGGGTCTAGGGAATTGTCCAATTTCAGGGTATCGCGCCTGTTTGGGCTATTGGCGGCGCTGTACTCCGCAGAGAAGGCGGGAAAATCCCGGAGCCGGTTCCAGTCTCCATTGTTCGCTATCCACGCGAAAAGACGCGCGCTCGCATCAACGCATACCTTGTCAGGGTTCTTTTCGGAGCGGTCTCGGATGTTTTTGAGAATCACGCCAATCACATGGTCGTTATCCCAATCTCCGGCTCCCGGCTCGTCTTTGAGCGCGACAATCCCAGCGTCGCGCAGACTTGTCCTAACGCTCTGTTTGCTTGCCAAATCCGCGATGTCTTTCAGCCTGTCATCTATTCCCATATCTCGGTGGAGAAGGGTAAGTCTGCGGAGAATCCCCGCTTGGCTTGGGACGATTTGGCGGTTGCGAACAGCGTCTCTCATTCCATTATTTATGAGGAAGGCTATCAGTTCGTTCAGCCAAGCGGTCGGTTCGACGCCTTCTCTCAGTTGAAGCGAGCTTACTCGGTGCGTCATGATGGAACTGGATGAGTCGCGGGACGCATCTTGAACAAGCCCCGCAAGTTTTTCACCGTCCGACGCTTCTCGAAAGGACAAGGGCGCGCGCCTAGACACCCTAGCCCAACTTTCAAGGGCGTTGCGCCAACCTACGGCTTCGTCGCGTCTTGGCAGGACTTCCGCGCGCCCTTTCCAATCCGACAGCAGGTCCCAAAGGGGTAGTACGCTTTCCGGCGCGCTAGCGAACGGGATTTGCAACATTGCCGGATTTACCCTTTTGCCCGCCTCGTTGAGAACGATTGCGTTTTTGCGGATGCCTTCGACGAACCGTTGGGAGACTTTGGTCTCAAGCCATTCTCGGTTCAACCATTCGCGATTTTCCACCTGCGGAACGGTCGCTAGTTCGTGGATGTCGCGCCAACCGCGTTTCGCCGCGAACACAACCGCTTCGGCAAGCAGAGCGCAGGCTTTTTCGATGACTTTCTGATTTTGGATGTTGGCTTGGTTGTCGCTTCGGGCGATGAACACGCCGTCGCGTGGCTCAGTGGGCGTGAAATTCAGGCTGTTGATGACGGCTGGGAATCCGAAACTTTCCGTTCCTATCAGCGGAAAGCCCAGAAACAATTTGGGGATTTCGCGGATTGGCGCGCAAACCGTATCGTTCCCCTTCATTTCCAAGGGGATTGCGACTTGAGCGCTCTCGCTTTGCGCCAAAATGTACTTTCGTTCGATCCGATTTTGGTTCGCAGTCTCCGCTACGACAACCTCGCGCAAACTAGATTCTTCCATCCGAGAACGCCGCATCACCTCAAACGCGACCGTTTCCGAGTTAGACTCAATCACAATGCGCGAGAACTTATTGTTGAAGATGGCTACGAACGGAGCGCAACGTCTCAGCATCGCGATTCCGTTCTCCACCGCCTTGATAGCATCCGAGTTGCCGTTATCCAGGGGGTAATGGAATTCCGTGCCGGAATCGTTCGACGCGGAATGGAGTTTGAGAGAGGCTTGGAAGTCTTGCCAAGCTTGCTCCATTGACGCTCGGAGGTCCGATACGGAGCCGAGTTTCCGCGTCAACTGAAACCCAAAGCGTCCGCTACCTTTCAGATGTCCGGAGACCCTGATTTCAGGCGACAGCAGATGCGTCGTGAGGAAGCCGCTGCCGTACTGCCCGATGGTTTCGGAGTCTTCGGTTTTGGTGGAGCCGTGATATACGAGGTGAACGACCTCGTTCTCTGTGAAGCTAGCCCCGTTGTGGCTGAAAGTCACCCCGCCATCGTCAAGTTTGATGGAAACTTCGTCGGCGCGGGCGTCTCGCGCGTTCTGGAGAAGCTCCCAAATCCACCGAGTTCGGACGTGGTCCTGGTTGGACATCAACGCATTGAGATTCTTCAGGACTGCCTGCGCCGTGTTCTCTGTGAGCGCGTGAATTCTGATTTCGTCGAGATTTTCGTTCGCCATGATTCGCCTGCGCCAATTGCAAGTTAGGGTTACGACCATAAGAATACCCCATCGCGCCGCCCTCGCGCAATTTTGGGCGCATGGATGCGGGGGCATGAAAGCGCCGCCCGAAAATCGTTATAATCCCCGTCAAAGCCTGCGGCAAGCGAGGGGGAATAGCATAACCATGCCCGTTGACAAGACACGACAATCCTGGAAGCCCGGCGACGGCTGGGAGAAGGCGATAGACGACATTCACTACGTCCGCGCGCTCGCCAAAGAGCTGGGCGGGCCGGAGCGCGTCAAGCGCCAGCACGACGGCGGGCGCTACACCGTCCGCGAGCGCATCGACAAGATGGTCGACCCCGGCAGCTTCATGGAAGCCGGGCCGATGGTCGGCGCGGCGGAGTTCGACGCGGACGGCAACATCGTCGGCTTCACCCCCGGCGCCTATGTGATGGGGCTCGCCGAGATAGACGGTCGCCCCGTCGCCATCGGCGGGGACGACTTCACCATCTCCGGCGGCAGCCCGCACAATGTCCGCAAGGGCGCGCGCCAGTTCACCCAGCCGCTGGCGATTCAGTACGGCGTCCCCTACATCCAGCTGGTCGAGGGCGTCGGACACAGCTCGAAATCGGACGAAGCCGCCGGCCACATGGGGCTCCCCGGCGGCGACCTCTGGTGGCGCGGCGTGGAGCTGCTCAAGACCGTCCCCGTAGCCGCCGGCATCATGGGCTCCGTCGCCGGCGCGCCCGCCGCGTTCGCCCTCATGTCCCATTTCACCGTGATGATCAAGGAGCAGTCGCAGATATTCCCGTCTGGGCCTCCCGTCGTGCGCCGCGCCATCGGCGAGACGCTCGACAAAGAGGAATTGGGCGGCTATCGGATGCACGTCCACGAAAGCGGGCAGGTCGACAACGTCGCCGAGGACGAAGAGGACGCCTTCGACCAGCTCAAGAAGTTCATATCGTATCTGCCGAACACGACGTCCGACGTCGCCGAGCGCGTCGAGACGGGCGACCCGCCCGACCGCGTCCCCGAAGAGTTGCTGAACATAGTCCCCGCCAACCGCAAGCGGGCTTACGACCCGCGCAAGCTGATTCGGCTGGTGGTGGACAACGGCGAGTTCTTCGAGATGCGGCGCCACTGGGGCGGCGCGGTGATAACGGGGTTCGCGCGTCTGGACGGCTACAGCGTGGGCGTAATCGGCAGCGACCCGCGCTCGCTCGCCGGCGCGATGGACGGCTGGGCGGCGGAGAAGTACGCCCACTTCGTGGACTTGTGCGACGCCTTCAACCTGCCGGTGGTGATTTTCTTGGACATGCCCGGCTTCATGCTCGGCTCCCACGCCGAGCGCAAGGCGACCATGCGGCGCGGCGTCCGCGCGCTCATCGCCAGCGCGGAGGCGGACGTCCCCAAGATAGAGTTCAACGTCCGCAAAGCTTACGGCGTGGCGGCGGACGCTCCGCACAGCCTGGGGCATCCGAACGGCTTGAATCTGCGCTTCGGCTGGCCCGCCGGCGAATGGGGCGGCATCCCGATAGAGGGCGGAGTCGCCGCCGCCTACCGCCGCGAGATAGAAAACGCGCCCGACCCGGACGCCCACCGCGAGATGATAGAAAACCGCCTGCTGCGCCTGCGCTCGCCGTTCCGCGCGGCGTACAAGGGCGACGTGGTGGATCTCATAGACCCGCGCGAAACGCGCCAGCTAGCCTGCCGCTTCGTGAAGCTAGCCCAGCCGATGCTCCAAAAACTGGCGCGAAGGCCCAAACGGGCGGTCAGGCCGTAGGGGGCGGATAAACGGCGAAAAACGCGCCGCCGAATTCGGGGTTGACAACCGGAATTCGGCGGTGTAATCTTTATATAGGTACGGGAGGACCACTAGCGCATGGTTCGTCGGGGCGCAAGCCCCGCCCGGCCACTTCCCTTAATTTCCGCAGGCGCAACCCGCATGTATCTACTTTACCTTGACGAATCGGGAACTCACTCCGCCCGTCACTTCGTGTTGGCGGGCGTTTCGGTTCATGAGAACGATGCGCGCCTGGTTGCCAATCAGTTGGACAGCGTCCAGTCACGTTATGTTCCTGACATGACCGACGGCGACCTCTTCCACGCTACGTCTCTCCGCGCGTCAGAGGGGGCGCGATTGCGACCTCCGTTCGACCAGATTGATAGAAGGGTTAGACTCGAAATCCTGGAGCGGTTCGAAGAGATAACCCTCAACATACGCGGCGTTTTCTTCGCGGTCGTAGTTGAAAAGTCGTATCTGAGGGAAAGCGAAGATTTTTATGAGGTGGCGTTGGAACAGATGCTGTCTCGTTTCAATCTTTTCCTCAGTCGCATGCACCGAGAGCAGAGCCAGCGCGACATGGGGTTGATTGTGATTGCCGACTCAAGTTTTCGGGAGCGCCTTGAAGTATCCGCTCGGCAACTCGCATCCAAAGGCACGCAGTGGGGCGGCGAGCTTCGCAACATAGTGGACATTCCCTTTTTCACGCTGTCCAAGAATAGCAGGCTGCTCCAGATAGCCGACCTCGTAGCCAACAGCGTGTACGGACGCTATGAGTCGGGACATACGAGAATGTTCGACAGGATGCTTCCCAAGTTCGACCAAGACGAAAACGGTCGGATGCACGGACTTGTTCATCTCACGGACAGCAGGGCGAACTGCTATCTCCCATGCTGTCTGACTCGCAGGCTCACTCAGGGCGAGAATGTTCGATAACCAGACGCGGCTATGACTGAGCGCGCCGACGTCAAGCGCCAAGGAGCCGCGCAGTGAGCGCAACCGAGCATCCAGTGTTCACCATTGGACACTCCAACCACCCGCCCGATGATTTCTTGGGGCTGTTGCGGACGTTCGGGATAGAGGAAGTGGCGGATGTCCGCTCATCGCCGTATAGCCGCTACGCGCCGCAATTCGGACACGATGCGCTGAAGCGGTCGCTCGGCAACGCGGGAATCGGATACGAATTTCTGGGCGGCGAATTGGGCGGCAGACCGGCGGACAGTTCGTGCTACGACGCCGACGGGCGCGTTCTCTACCACATTCTGGCGGAGACCGATGCGTTCGACGCCGGAATCCGGCGCGTGGCGCGGGCGGCGGACGAGCGCCGAGTCGCCCTCATGTGCGCCGAGAAGGATCCGCTGGACTGCCACCGAACGTTGCTGGTGGCGCGGGCGCTGGACGCGCGCGGCGTCGCCGTCGAGCATATCCTTGCGGACGGCGCCGCCGAAAGCCATTCAGACGCCATGGACAGATTGCTTGACGCCCTAAAACTCCCGCGCGGCGGCGATATGTTTTGGTCGCGGGAAGACGCGATAGCCGAAGCGTTGGATAGGCGAGCGCGAAAGGCGGCTTATGTCGCCGAAAGACCGCCGGCGCATGGCGGCGGCGGCGATTGGGGGAGTCCGCATTGAGAAAGGTTTACACCATCGGCTTCACCAAGAAATCCGCGTCCGAATTCTTCGGGTTGCTGAAGGAATCCGGCGCGAAGCGGGTTGTGGACGTTCGCTTGAACAACGTCTCGCAACTCGCCGGATTCGCCAAGCGGGGCGATTTGGAGTACTTTCTGCGCGAAATCTGCCGCATGGATTACGTCCACATGCCCGACCTCGCGCCCACGAAAGAGATGCTGGACGCCTATCGCAAAGAGCATCGGGATTGGGCGACCTACGAGCGCGAGTTTCTGGCGCTGATGGACGCGCGCCGCGTCGCCAAGAGCGGGATAAAGCGAATCGTCAACAACGCCTGCCTGCTGTGCAGCGAAGACACGCCCGACCGCTGCCATCGCCGCCTAGTGGCGGAGTATCTGAAGCGGCATTGGGGCGACGTTGAGATAGCGCATCTGGGATAGTAAGCGCGGATTCGGTTTCGCGCGGCGCAATCCGACCGCCGTTTGGTGTATCATCCCCATACTGTCAGACAATTCAGCGGAAGGGGAATCATCGCCATGCAGGTTTTCGACGCCATCAGAACGCGCCTCACCGTCCGCGAGTTCAAGCCCGACCCGGTGCCGGATGAGGTTGTGGAGAAGATTCTCCGCGCCGGGCAGTGGGCGGCTAGCTCGCGCAACCTTCAGCCGTGGCGGTTCATCGTCATCCGAAACCGCGACACGCTGTCTCGCATCGGCGCGGCGGCGTCCAGCGGGCGGTTCATCGCGGACGCTCCGCTGGCAATCGCCATAGCCATGCACGACGCCGACCGCCCCGACCTCGACGCAGGGCGCGCCATGCAGCAGATGGAGCTCGCCGCGTGGGAGATGGGGCTTGGCACTTGCTTCGTCGGCTTGCGCGTCGCGGAGCAGAACCAGCGAATCAAAGAGATTCTGGGGATTCCCGATTCCATCGAGCTCGTGACCGTCCTGCCGTTCGGCTATCGGCTGGACGGCAACGACGGCTCGCGCGGAATCAAGAGCCGCAAGCCTCTAGCCGTAATCGCCCGCTCGGAGCGGTACGGACAGCCGTATATCTAGCGCCGCGCCGCCGCCGCTTACCACAGCGTCAGCGAGTCCGTGAACAAGTTTCGCAGGTCTCGCTCGCTCACCGGGCGCGGCGATAGGCCTATTACGCGCTGTTGGGGCATTGCGCCGGCGGCTAGGGCGGGGACGTCCTCCGCCGTGTAGCCGATTGCGCTTAGGCCGTTGGGGACGCCGATTTCGCGGAGCAGGGCGATGATGGCGTCCGCCAATATGTCGCCGGCGTCCTCCGGGCCCGCGCCGGATATGTCCGCGCCCATCAGTTGGGCGGCGCGCAGATGGCGCTCCGGGTTGGCGGGCGCGGTGTAGCGGAACACCGCCGGCGCGTTCAGTATCACGCTCATGCCGTGCGGGACGATTGCGTGGTCGTCCGGGTAGCCTTCGGGGACGAAATCCCGAACCATGCCGGATACCGGATAGGACATTCCATGCGGCAGGTGGCAGCCGGCGTTGCCGAATCCGACGCCGGCGAAAGTGGCGGCGAGCATCATGTTGGCGCGCGCGTCGACATTCTCCGGGTCTTGCGCCGCGCTTACGATGTTGCCGGCGACCATCTCAATGGCGCGGGTCGCCCAGATGTCGGATATGGGGTTGGAACCCTGATAGGCGGGGCGCAACGCGGGGTTTTCGGGCGCGGCGCGCTGTCCGAACGGCAGCGCTGTGTACGATTCCAAGCCGTGGCACAGCACGTCGAAGCCGCTGCAGGCGGCGACCATGCCGGGCAACGTTCGGCTGTTTTCGGGGTCGACCACGCCCATCAAGGGCCTAAGCGCCCTATGCGCCAAACCCGTTTTCGCGCGCATTTCGAGGAAGTCGAATATGGATACGCCGGTCGTCTCCGAGCCGGTGCCGGAGGTCGTCGGGACGGCGATGTGCGGCTTGAGCGGGCCCGGAACGGGCGCGCCTTCGCCGATGGGGGCGTTGACGTAGGTCAGGAAGTCCGCCGGATGGGTGGAGTAGAGATTGGCGGCTTTGGCGGTGTCGATGCTGGAGCCGCCGCCGACCGAGATGAAGGCGTCGAAGCCGCCCTCTTGGGCGAATTCTATGGCCGCCTTGAAGGATGCGTCCGTCGGCTCCACTTCCGCCTCGTCGAACAGCGCGAAATCCACGCCCGCGCCGCGCAGGGATTCCTGGACGACTGCGACGGGTTCAAGCCGCGCCATGCGCGGGTCCGTGACCAGCGCGACGCGCTTCGCGCCGAGACGCGCGGTCTCGAAACCGACTTCGCGGGTAGAGCCGGGTCCGTACTTTATCGAGGACGTGTCCATGGTGAAGGCGGTTTCTAGCTGGCGGGGTTCCATGTTGTTTCTTCCTTTCTTGGGGTTGCCCTTTCCCATCAAGGGAGATGGGATTTGCTGACTGCTGTTCGGGCTTGTTTTCGCGTGGCTAACTTGGCTGGGCGCATCTGGCTTCCCGCCTTCGCGGGAATGACGGGGTAGGGCGGCGAGAGGGGATTTGTTGGTTGCTGTTCGGGCTTGTTTTCGCGTGGCTGGTTTGGCTGTGCGCTTCTGGCTTCCCGCCTTCGCGGGAATGACGGGGTGGAGCGGTAAGAGGGGATTTGTTGGCTGCTGTTCGGGCTTGTTTTCGCGTGGCTAACTTGGCTGGGCGCATCTGGATTCCCGCCTTCGCGGGAATGACGGAGTAGAGCGGTGAGAGGGGATTTGTTGGTTGCTGTTCGGGCTTGTTTTCGCGTGGCTAACTTGGCTGGGCGCATCTGGATTCCCGCCTTCGCGGGAATGACGGAGTAGAGCGGTGAGATGGGATTTGCTGACTGCTGTTCGGGCTTGGTTTCGCGAGGATGACGTTGTTGGGCGCATCTGGATTCCCGCCTTCGCGGGAATGACGGGTTGGAACAAAAGGGATTTGGGCTACGATTCAAGTTCGGTTTCTTGACGGTCGACGTTCAGTCGGATTTAGGCGGGCATCGGCGCGTCGAAAACCTTGTCCGGCGTCCATCGGCGGTCATCCGAGTAGCGCATGATGGCTATGAAACGCCCGTCGGATGAGTAGGCGCGGCGGCGTTCGTTCGGGTTGTCCGGGGCGGGGAAGGCGTCCGGGGGCAGCGCTCTGCCGTTGCGTACCATGCTGGTCTGCATGTCGTTCAGGGTCATCGGGAGCATCGCGTACAGGGCGGCGTCCGCGCCTTGCGTTATTTCGCGCCAAGTTCCGTTTTCGAACGCGGTTGCGACCTCTTCCAAAGTCGCGGCGTCCTGAATACGGAACGGTCCCACGCGGGTTCGCGTCAGCGATTCCAAGTGAGCGCCGCAACCGAGCGATTCGCCCAAGTCGTGGGCTAGGGAGCGGACATAAAAGCCGCGTCCGCAGACGATTTCGACCGTCGCGACGGGGGCGCTCCATTCGGTCAGGGCTATGCCGTGAACGGATACGCGCCGCGCTTTGCGCTCCACTTCCACGCCCGCGCGCGCCAGTTCGTAGAGCGGCTTGCCGTCTTTCTTCAGCGCGCTGTACATGGGGGGGATTTGGTCAATCTCGCCCGCGAACGCGGTTAGGGCGCGGTTCACTGCGTCCGCGTCGAGATGGGACGAGTCCCCGCGCCGCGTGGTTTCGCCCAGGGCGTCGTAAGTGTCGGTGGACGCTCCGAAGCGGATTCCGGCGATGTATTCTTTCTCGCCGTCCATCAGATACTCCACTACGCGGGTCGCCTGCCCGACGCAGACGGGGATTACGCCGTCCGCCATCGGGTCTAGCGTGCCGGCGTTGCCCACGCGCCTGATTCCGCAAGCGCGGCGGACTTGGCGGACGACGTCCATCGACGTCACGCCGGCGGGCTTGGCGATGTTCAGTATGCCGGAGGGCGGGCGCGGACGCTCTGCGCTCATGGCGACGGGACGCTATCCGGGGCGTCCGAAGAATCGGAGTCGGGCGGCGGGATTTGGTCGGCGAGCGAATCCAGCAGGTCTAGCATCTTGTTGCCTTCCGTCAGCGTGTCGTCGAGGAAGAAGCGGAGCGTGGGCGTTTGGCGCGTCTCCAGCCGCCCGCGCAAATGGCGGCGCAGAAAGCCGGCGGCGGAGCCGAGCGCCGCCATCGTCTTCTCTTTCTCATTCAAGTCGCCGAAGACGCTCACGTAAACTTTGGCGTACTGAACGTCCGGCGACACTTCCACGCGGGTGACGCTGACGACGCCGGACACCCTGGGGTCTTTGACTTCGTAGCGCAACAGCTCGCTCAGGTCGCGCCGTATCTGCGAGTTCAGCCTTTCGGTTCTTCTGGACATGGCGCTCGCCCTAGCTCACCTGCGCCGAGCGGTAGGCTTCCACGACGTCGTCTTCCAGCCAGTCGTTGAATCCGTCCAGGGCGACGCCGCCTTCGAAGCCGTTGGTTATCTCGCGGACGTCGTCTTGGAAGTGCTTCAGGCTGGCTATCTCGCCCGTGAACACGGTATCGCCGCTTCGGATGACGCGCAGTTCGCAGCCGCGCGATATTCTGCCGTCGTTGACGTATATGCCGGCGACTTTGGCGCGCCTGCCGAGGTTGAAGATGGCGCGGACGGTGGCGCGCCCCTCGAACACTTCCTCGAATACGGGGTCAAGCATCCCCGTCAGCGCCTTTTCGACGTCTTCGGTCATGTGGTAGATGACGTTGTAGTTGCGGATTTCCACGCCCTCTTGGTTGGCGAGCGACTGCGCGCCCTGCTCCGGCGGGCTGTTGAATCCGATGATTATCGCCTGAGACGCCACCGCGAGCAGTATGTCGCTTTCGGTGATTCCGCCTGTGGCTATGTGGACGATGTTGACGCGGGTGGCGTCCGTGTTCAGGCGCTCCAGCGCGCCGCGCGCCGGCTCGACCGTTCCCTGAACGTCCGTCTTCACTATCAGATTCAGCGCCTTCACTTCGCCGCGCTGGATGCGGGTGTGGACGTCGTCCAGCGTGGGTCCGTTCAGGGTCGCCCGCCGCGCTTCGCGCTCGTGTTCAAGCGCCATCTGGCGGGCTTCGCGCTCGTCTTCGGCGACTTCGAACAGCTCGCCCGCTTCGGGCATTTCGCTCAGTCCGAGTATCTCGACGGGGGTTGACGGACCGGCGCTTTGGATTCTGTTCCCGGAGTCATCGAACATGGCGCGGACCCTGCCGCGCAGTCCGCCGACTACGACGCTGTCGCCGATTTCAAGCGTGCCGGTCTGAATGAGAAGCGTGGCGACGGTTCCCCGGCTCTTGTCGCGGCGGGCTTCGACGACGACGCCCAGCGCGTAGCGCTCCGGGTTGGCTTGGAACTCGCTCACTTCGGCTAGGACGGTGATGTTTTCAAGAAGGCTCGGCACGCCGTCGCCGCTAAGGGCGGAGATCGGCACGGCGATGGTGTCGCCGCCCCACTCTTCGATGAGCATGTTCTGCTCGGCGAGCTGGCGCTTGACGCGCTCTTGGTCGGCGCCGGGCAGGTCTATTTTGTTTATGGCGACTACGATGGGGACGCCGGCGGCGCGGGCGTGGTCGAGCGCTTCGAGCGTCTGGGGCATCATGCCGTCGTCGGCGGCGATTATCAGAATGGCGATGTCCGTGACCTGCGCGCCGCGCGCTCTCATGGCGGTGAACGCCTCATGTCCGGGGGTGTCCAGAAAAGTTATCGGCGCGCCCTGATAGTTTATCTGGTACGCGCCGATGTGCTGGGTTATGCCGCCCGCTTCGCCGGCGACGACGTTGGCGTTGCGGATGGTGTCCAGCAGTGTGGTTTTGCCGTGGTCGACGTGGCCGAGTATCGTAACCACCGGCGGGCGCGTCTGGAGTGCGTCCTGGTCTTCCTCTTCCTCCGCCGAGAAGACCAGCGAGGTGGAGCCGGCGTCCCGCGCGGATTCGGCGTCCAGCGGCAGGACTCCGTAGCCGAAGCCGGGGGCGACTAGGGAGGCGATGTCATGCTCGATGACTTCGTTTATCGTGAACATGTAGCCGGAGCGCATCAGCTCTTTGATGACTTCGACCGCGCCGACTTTCATGACGGCGGCGAAATCCGCCACCGTGAGCGCGTGCGGAATGTCGAGCGGCTCCAAGCCCTGAAGCCTGATGGCGGTGGCTATCTCTTCAAGGCTGTGTTCGCGAACCGCGCCGCCCTGCCCTGCTTGCGTTCGGCTGGTGATGGTTGTCATATGCCCCAGAGCGCTCCTTGTGTCGGGTTTGTTCAGTTCGGGCGCGCCTAAGCGGATTCCGCCGTTCGCGCCGTTTCGCCGTCCGCTTCCTCGCCGGTCAGTTCGGACAGCGCGGTTGTCAGGTTTCGCCAATCTTCTTCGCTGATTCGGGTTTTGAGCGAGCGCTCGAAGCGTTCGCGCCTGATGTTTAGCGGGGAGCGCCCGCAGGCGGCGCAGACGTAAGTCCCCCTGCCGTTGAGCCGCCCGGTCGGGTCAAGCGCGACGGGGGCGGACGGCGGCGACACGACGCGGGTCAGCTCGCGCTTGTCCGCTTTGACGCCGCAGGCGGCGCATGTTCTGATGGGCGCGCGCCTTCGCTTCGCCATTCGCTCTCTCGCCTTTCCGCCGATTGCCGGCGCTCTCGATTTCGGGCGTTTTTGTTTAGCGCCGTCTGCGCGGGGGCCCTCCTCTGCCGCGCCTTCTGCGGCTTCCTCCTCTGGCGGGCGGAGCCGCGGTCGGCGGCGCGTTCGGGTCGATTATGCCCGCCCTGCGCGAGCGCCGGACCGTCACCCCGCCGCGCAATCCGGCGATGTCCTCGGCGAAACGGATTCCGCCGGCGTCGGACTGCCCCGGCGCGGTGGGAATCGACCACACGTCCTCCGGCAGATCGCGCAGGGACGTCGCCTCGTCGTCCTCTTCTTCGGCTTTCTTCGCTTCTTCCGCTTCGCGCCGCCGCCTTTCGGCTTCTTCTTCCGCTTCGAGGGCGGCTAGAAGTTCGGCTTGCTCGCGCTCGCGTTCGATTCGCAGGCGCTCGGCTTCCGCCTGCTCGCGTTCGAGCTCCGCCATGAGGGCGGCTTCTTCGGCTTCGATTTCGGCTTGCGTCCGCGCATCGACCGGCGGCTCCGCTTCTGCTTCGGGGGCTTCTTCGGCTTCGATTTCGCCGGCGGCGGCGCGGTCTGCGGATTCTCGGCGCGCGCGCTCTTCGGCGACGCGGGCGGCTTCTTCGGCGGCGAACCGCGCGCGCTCGGCGGCTAGCGCTTCCGCTTCTTGGAAGCTCTTGATGTCCACGCTCCAGCCCGTGAGCTTGGCGGCGAGGCGCGCGTTCTGCCCCTCTTTGCCTATCGCCAGCGACAGATGCCTGTCCTGAACCACCGCCATGGCGGACTGCATCCCGTAATCCAGCTCCACCCGGACGACGCGCGCCGGGTTCAGCGCGTTGGCGATGAATTGGGATATGTCCTTGTCCCATTCGAGAACGTCGATCTTCTCGCCCTGGAGCTCGTCCACGATGTTTTTGATGCGGACGCCGCGCAAGCCGACGCATGAGCCGACCGGGTCTATGCCGTCCTGCCGCGCGCGGACGGCGACTTTGCTCCGCGCGCCGATTTCGCGGGAGCCGGCGTCGCGGGCGACGGCGACCATCTCGACCGCGCCGTTGTAGATCTCCGGCACTTCCATCTCGAAAAGACGCCGGAGCAGGTCGCGGTCGGCGCGCGAGACTATCAGCTCGGTCCCGCGCGCGGTGCGGTCGACCGACCGGAGCAGCGCCCGGAAGCGCTGTCCCTGGCGATAGCGCTCGGTGGGCATCTGTTCCTGCTGGGGCAGTATCGCCTCGCCCCTGCCGCCCATGTCCACGACTAGGTGGCGCGCCTCGATGCGCTGGACGGTGACGGAGAACACCTCGCCCACTTTGTCTGTGAACTCGCTGAAGAGCAGGTCGCGCTCGGCTTCGCGCAGGCGCTGGAGGACGACTTGCTTGGCGGTCTGGGCGGCGATGCGCCCGGCGCTGTGCGGGATGCTCTCGGTGGTGACCACGTCGTGCAGGCGGACGTCGGGGTTGACGTCGCGGGCGGCGGCGAAGTCTATCTCGGTCACCGGGTCTTCCACGCGCGCGACGACGGTCTTGAGCGTGTTGACGGTGACGTCTCCCGACACGGGGTCGAGTTTGACGGATATGTTCTTGCCGTCCGCCACCGCGTCTTTGCGGTAGGCGGAGGCGAGCGCCGCCTCGATTGCGGATATGACTATCTCGCGCGGCAGGTTGCGCTCGGCGGCCAATTGGGTCAAAGCGATGACGAAATCGCTCTTCATGGTTCAGCCACCTCCTGTTCGGGGCGAATCCGAGTCGCCGTTTTAACAAAGAAAAGTGGGCTTCGCCCACTTCCCGACAGATCGCCAACGCGATGGTTTTGTTTCGCGACGCCAGTCGCGAAACGAATTATATCACTTGGCGCATACGCGGACAAGCCGTTTTTCTCGGCGCGCGGCTTTGCGGGGGGCGAAAGTCCGTTATTCGGCGCTCCGCCCGGACAAAGCCGCGCTCTCTCAAGGGCGTTCCTCGCTTGCGATATTCCCGCTTTCGCGGCTTGCGGGGGCATGTCCGCCGAAATCAAACCCGAACCGCGAGCGGCGAATCCCATCTCCCACTCGAGGGTTTGCAGGGGCATGTTAGACCTGAATGGGACAATGGAAAAACCGCGAATACGCCGGAGGTTGGCCACGCCATCCCCATCCGAATGTTATCAGATTGAACTGGAGTTGCGACAGCGCATGCCGCAACTCGCGGAGGCGGGGACGATAATCGCCATCCGCGTCGCGGCAAGCCCGCCCGGCGGATTGTTCTGGCCGATTTCTCGCGCCCTCTGCGCCTTTGCGTTCCCCATTCTTCCGCCATGTCGCGAATTTCTTGCGGAAGCGCGAAACTCGGCGCTCGCCGCGCTGCGCATGCTAAACTTATCGCCAAACCAACGACAGGAGCGCCCCCGATGACGACCGCCGGCTACACTATGGGCTACGACGCCGATTTCACCCAGTTGCTCGACCGCCGCAACGCGGAGTCGCACGCCGCTTATCTGTTGCCGCGCCTGAAGCCCGGCTTTCGGGTTTTGGATTTCGGCTGCGGGCCCGGAACCATATCCGTCGGCTTGGCGCGGGCGGTCGGGGACGGCGGCGAGCTGCATGGGATCGATTTGGAAGAGTCCCAAATCGAAATCGCGCGCGCGGCGGCGAAATCCGGCGGACACGGCAACGCGACATTCCACGTCGGCAGCGCGACCGACATGCCGTTCGATGACGGCTACTTCGACGCCGCCCACTGCCATACGCTGCTGAACCACGTCCCCGACACGCAGGCGGCGCTGGCGGAAGTTCGGCGCGTCCTCAAGCCGGGCGGCGTTCTGGGCTGCCGCGAGTTGTTCGTCGCGTCTTGTTTCGTGGAGCCGACATCCGCGCTCATCGATGAGGCTTGGGGGATTTTCACGCGGCTTCTGGCGGCGAACGGCGGGCATCCGCAGATGGGCAAGCGACTCGGCGGCGCGCTCGCGGACGCGGGGTTTTCGGACATCCGAACCGGCGCGTCCTTCGACTTCTTCGGCGCGCCGGCGGACGTCGCTTTTCTGCACGCCTTCATCTCGGACTGGTTCTTCTCGCCGCGCGTGACGGGGGCGGCGACGATGCTGGGGCTAGCCACCCCGGAGCGTCTGGATGAGATGCGCGACGCGCTGGCGGAGTGGCGGGACGCGCCGTCCGCCTGCGGAGCGTTCGCCTTCGGGGAGGCGCTGGCGGTCAGCGCTTAGCGGCGCGGACGGGGAGACGGTTCGGGATGGCGGCGATTTCGCCCGCGCCGCTTGGGGATTCCCCCGCCAAACGCGGCTTTCGCGGAGTATTGGGCGGCGTTGACCGTTTCACGCTCGCGCTGGCGCTCATTTCGCTTTTGGGCGCGGCGCTTGTTCTGGCGCGCGAAGCGGTTTACGGCGCGGCGCTGCACGCGGATTCGGTGTTCTACATCTACGCGGCGCGGAATCTGCTGGCGGGCGACGGCTTCCAAGTTCTGCACGCCCACGGACGGATTGCCCCGCTAGTCCATTGGCCGCCGCTCTACCCGCTGGCGCTGGCGCTTCCCGGAATCGCCGGCATAGACGCCCGCGCCGTTGCGGGTCCGCTGAACGCCGCCCTGTTTGGTTTGACTGCGTTCGCGGTCGGACGCTGGGCGCGGCGGCGTCTCGAATCCAAAGCGCTGGCGCTGTGGGGATGCGCGGCGGTCGCGCTCGCCGCCCCGCTCGCGGACATGGCGTCTTGGGCGCTCGCCGAAACTCCCTTCATCCTGCTGTCCACGCTCGCTCTGATTCAGGCGGACGACTTTCTGCGCGACGGACGCCGCGCGCCGCTCTTGTGGATGGCGGCGCTGTCCGCGCTGGCGTGGCTGACTCGGTATATCGGCTACTCGCTCATCGGCGCGATTGGGGCGCTCGTCCTTCTGCGGGGGGGAATGGCTTTGCGCGACAGGGCGCGCGCGGCGCTGATTTACGGCGCGGTTGCCGCCCTGCCGATGGCGATCTGGCTTCTTCGGAACGTTCTGTTGGATGGAAGGCTCATCGGAGAGCGCCGCGAGCAGGGCCCCGAACTGTCGGATTTGGCGGACGGCGCCGCGTTTGTCGGCGGATGGTTCGCGCCGGACTTTCTCGCCGCGCGCTTTCCGTTTCCGGCGCTCGGCATGGCGGCGATAGGGGCGGGGGCGCTCTGCGCGGGCGTTGCGTGGGCGCTCATCTCGTCGCGCGGCGCGGAGTGGCGCGGACGGCGCTCGCTCGCCGTATTCGCCGCGTTCGCGGCGGTTTACGCCGCTTGCGTATTGCACTCCCTGTTCGCGGTTCCGACGCCTCATTATGATAGATACTGGGTTGTCATCTACATTCCGGCGCTGGCGGTCGCGCTTCTGGTTTTGGACAGGTTCATAAGCGTTCGCGGCGGCGAGCGGCGCGTTTTCGCCGACATTCGCGCGTGGCGCGAAAACCGCCCGGCGCGGCGCGGTTCGCTTATCCTAGCCGCCGCGCTCGCGCTCTGGTTGGCGCTCGGCGCGGCGCAAAACGCCGCCGACATTCGGCGGGCGAACGCCGAAAGCGTCGGCAACGCCTACAACGCCGAGTGGTGGACGAATTCCGAGACGCTGATTTATCTCCGCGAAAACCCCGTCGGCGGCGAACGAATCATCAGCAACAAAACTCATATGGTGTACCTGCACGCCGACGCCGGCGGCGCTTACGGCAGCCTGCCCGAATTCTCGCTTAATACCGCGAACGCGAGCCTGGACGACGTTTTGGACGACGCGGTCCAGATGTCCAACGGCGGCGCGATTCGCGTCGTGTGGCTAAGCAATTGGTATCTAAACGATGAGGCGAGTTACGGGGTCGAAGCGCTGCGCGCGTCCCCGCGTCTCGAAGCGGAGGCGGAGCTGGCGGACGGCGTCGTGTTCCGCGTCAAGACCGGCGGCGCGCGCCCGGACGGCGGCAATCCGCCGAATAGCGTCCCCGAATCGCCTTGAACGCCGCCCGCGCCGCGTGTTATTACGCTTTTGGGCGGTTGCGCCCGCCCAAATCTGAAAAGCGGGAACGCCCCGCGCGCGACGGAGAGTGTTCGCAATGTCAGCCATGTCAATCGTCAGAAAGATAGTCGGAGTGGCGGTCGGAATGATCGGCTTGGGCGTTCTGCTCCACTTCACCCTCAGCCCGTTCTACGAGAACAACGAGAGCGTGGACATTGGGCAGATGTGGACCATAGCCAACCACTTCATGCTGGTCGGCCTGTTCGTGGCGCTGGCGTTCGTCGGCCACCTGAGAAAGTCCACCGAAGAGCTGGAGGAAGGCGCCCCGGCGAAAATCCGCGCGATGCTGCTGTACTACGCCACCCTCGCGCTCGTCGTGCTGTTCCTGTGGAACTACGTGGACGACATCGTCAGCGAGGAGCAGACCCAAACCCGCCGCAACTGGTGGCCGTTCATCAACGCCGCCTTCATCGTGCTGATGGGGTACGTGAGCGAGCGGCTGGTTAGGAGCCGGTAGGGGCGTCTCTGTCAGAATCAGGATTTACAGGATTGGCGGGATTTACAGGATTTCGTTCCGCCCGGATTACGCTGTTCGCCGCAACCGTGGATCCCGCCAAGCCGAATGTGAGCAAGCGCCCGCCCGCCGAAGCCGCGCGCGCCGGCGGAATCCTGAAAATCCTTTAATCCCGCAAATCCTGATTCTGACAACCTGCCTTCCCTGCAAGCGGAACCTTGGGGGAAGGCGCGTCGCTCAAACGGCTACGCGCCCCCGAAATGCGGCATCACCTCCGCCGCGAAAATCCGCAGCTGCTCCAGAAACTCCGCGCGCGGCATCCCCTCCGCCCAGTGGAGTATGACGTGTTCCAGTCCGGGGTATTTGCGCTCGAATTCCTTGAGCGTCGCCGTGAAATCCGCCGGCGTCCCGCATATCCAAGCCTTCTGCTGGACGCCGTCCTCGATGCGCGGCGTTCGGGCAGGCGCGCCGGGCGTCCCCCATGTCCGCCCTTCTTCGTCCGCGTAGCGCACGAATCCGAACGGGGCGAACCACTTGTAGCGCTCGTCGTGATAGGGGCGCAGCCTGTCCATCGCCTCGCGCCGCGAGTCGGCTAGGTAGAATCCCAATCCCAGCGCCAGGTTTTCGCCCAGCGCGAGATTCCTGCCGCGCTCGGCGTTCTCGCTTTGGAACTGGCGGAAAATGCCGTCCGCAATCGTCTCGCCCGTCAGCGCCACCACGCCGTTGATTCCGCGCTCCGCCATGAAGGCGATGGAGCGCCCGCTCACGATGGGCTGCCACATTTCCACCGGCAGATTCTTCGGGCGCGGCACTAGGGTTATGTCGTCCAATTCGTAGCCGCGATACTCCACCGGCGGCGGAATCGTGAACCGCTTGCCGCGATGCGAGAACGAATCTTCGTTGAACGCCTTGAGGATGATTTCCATCTGCTCCTCGAACAGCTCGCGGTTGGCGTCGTTGTCAATGACCGGCGCGCCGAAGGTTTCGACTTCGCGGCTGTGGTATCCGCGCCCGACGCCGAAGATGACGCGCCCGTTGGTGAGAATGTCCGCCATGGCGTAGTCCTCCGCCAGGCGCAGGGGGTGCCACATGGGGACTATGTTGAAGGCGCAGCCGAACTTGAGGCGCTCGGTGCGCGCCGCCAGATGCGTCCCCAGCAGAATTATGTTGGGGATGCACTCGTAGCCTTCGCGCTGGAAGTGGTGTTCAGCCATCCAGAGGGCGTAAAAGCCCAGCTCGTCCATCAGCGCCGCCGCCTGCGCCGCCGTGTCGAGGCTTTCGATGAGGCGGTCGTTCGGATAGCGCCGCCCGTCCGCCGCCGCCCCGTCCGCGCCCGCGTCCTCCAACTCTATGTTGCCCACGTAGAGCGCCGAGAAATGCTTAATCAAATCGGTATCCTCCCGCCGCGTTGGTTTTGGTTCGGTTTACGATACCACAACCGGCGGTTCGCAATCCGCTTTGCTGTATAATGAGATGCGCGAGAGGTGTGAAAGCGATGCCAAGCCGAGACGAAGCGCTGAGGATTCTCAGCGAGCATAAGCGAACGCTGTCCGAGCGCTTCGGCGTCTTGGACGTCGCCCTATTCGGCTCCACCGCGCGCGACGAGGCGGGGGAAACCAGCGACGTCGACATTCTCGCGCGGTTCGACGAAGGCGCGGAGAACCGCCGCCCCTTCGCGGCGCAATCTTACTTGGAAGATGTGTTCGGCTGCAAAGTCGACCTGGTCGACGACCGCAACCTGAGAGCCGAGTTTCGCCCTTATGTGGAGGAGGACATCTTGCTAGGTCCGCAATCGAGATCAGGAAGAACGCGCGACTGGAGAATCCCCGTCCGCGACATGATCGGATTCTGCGAAGAAATTTTGGAGTTGTCCGCCGGCACGGAGCGCGCCGCGTTCTTCGCCGACTTGGGCAAGTACCGCGGCTCGCTTTACGGCATAGAGCATATCGGCGAATCCGCCAACCGCGTCCCGCATGAAATCCGAGACGCCAACCCGCAAATCCCCTGGGGCAAAATAATCGGCGCGCGCAACCGCATCATCCACAGGTACGACCAGATAGACGAGGACGTCATATGGGAAATCATCCAAACCAGCGTCCCCGATCTGCTTCCCAAACTGCGCGAGCTCGCGGACGGCGAATAGCGAACAGCGAACAAATCGGAGTCAACCCATGCCAAGCCGAGACGAGGCGCTGAGGATTCTCAGCGAGCATAAGCGAACGCTGTCCGAGCGGTTCGGAGTCTTGGACGTCGCCCTATTCGGATCCACCGCGCGCGATGAAGCGGGGGAAGGCAGCGACGTGGACATTCTGGCGCGGTTCGACGAAAACGCCGAAGACCGCCGCCCGTTCGCGGCGCAATCTTACTTGGAAGACGTCTTCGGATGCGAAGTCGACCTGGTCGACGACCGCAACCTAAGAGCCGAGTTTCGCCCTTATGTGGAGGAAGACATCTCGCTAGGCCCCCAATCGAGATCTGGGCAACGGCGCGAGTGGAAAATCTACGTCCGCGACATGATAGGGTTCTGCGAGGACGTAATGAAGTACACGGACGGCATGCCGCGCGCCGCGTTCTTCGCCGACAGGACAGCGTACTCCGCCACGCTATTCAATATAGACCGCATCAGCCGGTCAGCCGACCGCGTCCCGCAACAAATCCGAGACGCCAACCCGCAAATCCCCTGGGATTACATAATCGATTCTTACTACCGAGCCAAAGACTACGACCGCATAAATGAGGACGTCGTATGGGAAATCATCCAAACCAGCGTCCCCGCCCTGCTTCCCAAGTTGCGCGAGCTGGCGGACAGCGAATAGCGAACAAATCGGAGTCAACCCATGCCAAGCCGAGATGAGGCGCTGAGGATTCTCAGCGAGCATAAGCGAACGCTGTCCGAGCGATTCGGCGTCTTGGACGTCGCCCTATTCGGCTCCACCGCGCGCGACGAGGCGGGGGAAGGCAGCGACGTCGACATTCTCGCGCAGTTCGACGAAAACCCCGAAGACCGCCACCCGTTCGCGGCGCAGACTTACTTGGAGGACGTGTTCGGGTGCAAGGTTGATTTGGTGGAAGACCGCAACTTGAGAGCCGAATATCGCCCCTATGTGGAGGAGGACATCTTGCTAGGTCCGCAATCGAGATCGGGACGGACGCGCGATTGGAGAATCCACATCCGCGACATGATAGGGTTCTGCGAGCGGGTGTCGGACATCGCCGGCGGCATGTCGCGCGCCGCGTTCTTTTCCGACAGAGACAAATACGAAATCGTCCTATTCAACATAGAGCGCATCGGCGAATCCGCAACCCGTGTCCCGCAAGAAATCCGAGACGCCAACCCGCGAATCCCCTGGGGCGACATGATCGGCGCGCGCAACCGCATCATACACGGGTACGACTGCATAGACGAAGGCGCCATATGGGAAATCATCCAAACCGGCGTCCCCGCCCTGCTTCCCAAACTGCGCGAGTTGGCGGAAGGCGAATAGAAGGCGCGCCGAATAGCGCGTCTTGGCGCGGAAAGCTCCACGCCAAGACGCGATGATGCGGCGTCCCCCCCCCCCGCTAAATCGAAAACCCGTTCACCAGCGCGTTTATGTCGCGCGCGGGGGCTTTGGCGGAAACCTCCGCGACTCGCTCGTCGAACGACGGGCGGGCGGCGTCTTTGTAGATCACCCCCAGCGGGATGCCGCTCCCGGACGCCAACTCGAACGCCTCGCCGAGATTCGTCTCGTCGTAGTCGTCGGGGATGTCATACGCCAAGCCGGGGATGCCCTTGCGCGGGTTGCCCTTCAGCACGTCGTAGGTGTTGTTGTACTCCGTGCAGGGCGACTGCACATGCACGATGGCGAAGCCGGGATGCTCCATCGCCTCCGCCATCATCGCCGTCATCGGGCGCACTTGGCTGGATATGGCGGACGCTATGTAGGATACGCCCATTGTCAGGTAAGTCTGAAACGGGTTCATCTTGTCTTCGATTTTGCCGAACGGCGTGGAGCTGGTCACCACTCCGAGGTCGGTCGTCGGCGAGCTCTGCCCTTTGGTCAGCCCGTAAACGCCGTTGTCCATGACGACGGCGGTGACGTTGAGGTTGCGCGCCGCCTGCGGCCCGATATGCTCGAAGCCGATGCTCAGGAAGTCGCCGTCGCCGGACACCACCACCACGTTCAGGTCGGGGTTCGCCATCTTGACGCCCATCGCTATGGGCAGGCTGCGCCCGTGTATGCCGTGGAAGCCGTAGGGCTGCTCTTCGCTCTCCAGCATATGCACCATGTTGCCGGAGCAGCCGATGCCGGCGACCACGACGTTGCTCTCCATGGGGGTTTCGGTCTCGATGACGCGCTTCTGGAGCGCGCCTTCGAGGGCGCGGCGGACTCCGAAGTCGCCGCAGCCGGGGCACCACTTGAAATCGTATTCGGGGTTCTTCATCGTCATGCGGTTGTACTCTCCTCGCTCTGGTCCGGGTCTCGGAAAGGCGCGCTTCGCGTTCGGCTTAGGCGGTCGCGGCGGCTGTCCGCGAGACGCCGGCTTCTTCCAACTTCCGCGATATGGCTTCCGCCAAGTAGGATTCCTTGAACGGCAGCCCCGTGATTTGCGTTATCGGCTCGGCGTTCACCCCCATCGTCCGCAGGTGATAGGCGAACTGCCCCATGAAGTTCAGCTCCGGCACTAGAACCAGGTCTTTGGCGCGCAACTCGTCCAGCAAGCCGTCGGGCAACGGGTTCAGGAACATGGTGTAGAGCCAGGCGAGGTCCGCGCCTTCCGCCGACAGCTTGCGCCACGCCCCCAGCGCGGGCCCCTTGGAGCCGCCCCAGGGCATGAGCGCGACGGACGCGGCGGCGTTCTCGCTTTCGTACGTTCCGTCCGTCAGCAACTCCAGCTTGCTGAAGCGGCGCGTGGTCATCTGGATGTGGCGCTCGGGCCGGTGGGTGGTGTCGCCCATGCCGTCGTGTTCGGAGCCGTTGGCGACGTAGGCGCCTGGCCCGCCGGGGACGGGCATCGGCGAGATTTCCCAACTCTCATAGCGGTGGTAGCCGTTTTCGCCCCGATAGGCGTCGCGGTCTTCCACCGAAAGCGCGCTCAGGTCGGGCTTGGGTATGTTCTGGTTGCGCTCCGACAGCATGTGTTCGCTGAGCAGGATGACCGGCCCCTGGTAGCGCTCCGCCCAGTTGAAGGCGTGGACGGACGCGTAGAAGCACTCTTCCACCGTGCCGGGCGCGATGATGGGCAGGCGGACGTCGCCGTGTCCGGGATACAGCGACGTGAGCAGGTCGGACTGCTCGGTTTTGGTCGGCAAGCCCGTTGACGGACCCCCGCGCTGTATGTCGGCGACCACTAGGGGAATCTCCGCCATCCACGCCAAGCCCAGCCCTTCGCCCATGAGCGAGAAGCCGGGGCCCGCCGTTCCCGTCATCGCCTTTCTGCCGGCGAACCCCGCGCCGACTATGCTGGTGATGGATTCAATCTCGCTGGTCGCCTGATGCACGAACTTGCCGGGGCCGGCGAGGTTGTTTTCAAGCCAGACGAGCAGCGAAGTGGCGGGCGAGATGGGGTATCCCACATACACGTCTATGCCGGCGGCTATCGCGCCCAAGCCCAGCGCCTGGTTGCCGTTTATGAGGATTTGCTCCACTTGCGGCGGGTTCGGCTCCGCGAGCTCGCCGAGCGAGAAGCCGCTCTTTTCGGCTTCCGCGCGCCCCAGCCCCAGCGCCTGATGGTTGGATTCGATTATCTGCCGGTCGTTCGGTCGCCCGCGCGTGAAGCGCTTGGTCACGAAGTCTTCGAGTATTTGCTGGTCTATGTTCACCAGAAAGGCGAGCGCCCCCATGACGACCATGTTGGCGGCGCGGGCGTTGCCGGTGGAGCGCGCGAGCTCGTCGAACTGCATCCCGAAGCTCTTGCCGTCCGGCTCCAGCTCGAATTCCTCCGAGTTGTAGATGATGACGCCGCTTTCGGAAACTTCCTCCCGGTGGGTTTCGTAGGCGTATTCGTTGAAGGCGACCAGCACGTCCAGCTCGTCGCCGGAGCTTAGGACCGTGTCTGTGGAGATGCGCGTCTGCGTCCACGTCGGCCCCCCCCTGATTTGGGACGGGAAGGTGGAGAAGGTCTGGACGTGGTATCCGACCTGCGCGTTCGCCTGGGCGAACCCCTCCGCGGAGGTGACGACGCCCTGGCCGCCCTCTCCGGCGAAGCGGACTACGAAATCGGTCTTGTTCAATGGACTTACTCCCTAGTAACTACTCATCGCGCGGACGCCGCGCCGCGCCGCCAAGCGGGAACGAACGAACAGGGGGAAGCCGAAGACGGCGCGGGCGAACGGCGCGAACGGGGAAACGCCCCGGCGGGAATTCCCGCCAGGTTCGGAAGTGATCTGGGATGATCGGGTGGCAATTGCGATGGCGATGTTCGCGGATTCGCGCGCCGGACTGCCGTCTCGGACGCTCGTCGAAATGTGTTGAATTGAATATATCAGCCATCTTTTTATAGCGTCAACTTTGTGACGGTATGCACAAACGCGAATTTCCCAAAATGGCGGCTTATTCGGAGCGGGCGCGGACGGGCGGGCGCGGTTTGGGGCAACGCGCCGTCTTGCGGCGCCATCTCGGTGAATTGCGGACGGGCGGGCGCGGTTTGGGGAAATGCCCGCCGAGCCGCCGGAGCGGATACGGCGCGGCGCTGGACTCGCTCAGCCCCGCGCCTTCTCTTCCAAAGCGTCCGCCAGCCGCTCCAAAGTCGCGTCCGCCAGGCTTGGGATGACCAGGTCGGCGGCGTCCAGCGGCAGCAGGGCGGTTATCGGGTTGGGGACGGCGACGGTGAAAACGCCGGCGGCTTTGGCGGCGCGCGCGCCGTTGGCGGAGTCCTCTATGGCGATTGCCTTTTCGGGCGGCGCCCTCAGCGCGCGGAGCGCCGACAGGTATATCTCCGGATCCGGCTTGACGCGAACCACGTCGTCCCGCGTCCTCACGACGTCGAAATGCCGGAACAAGCCGAGCTTCACCAGGTTGGACTTCACCCAGTCGATGCCCGAATTGGACGCCAGCCCGACCTTGATTCCCAGCCGCTTGGCGTCCGCGATGCGGTCTTCCACGCCGGGCAGTGCGGACTCGTCGGACACCATCTCGCCGTACAGCCGCCGCCGCTCGTCGTTCAGCGCCCCCCTGTCCAGCCGGACGCCGGCGAGACTCTCCAGATGGGCGTGGAAATCGAAATAATCCGCCCCGCCTATGTACTTGGCGAAATGCGCCTTGTCCAAATCCGCCCCGTGGCGGCGATACATCGCGCGCCAAGACTCATACAGCGGCGTCTCGGTGTCGAGTATGACGCCGTCGAAGTCGAAGATTACCGCGTCTATTGGCATGTTTCCCCTTTCTTCCCATCGCCCCAAATCGGGCTTTCTTGATTCTTTCCTCTAATCTAATCGCGCCTTCATATATTCTAACGAATTCCGAGCGCGTCGCCAGAGTTGAAAATCGTTCCGCCGCGCGGGGAGCGCTTGCGCCGCCGCCCCAACGCGGTTTGACAGCCCCGCGATTGTGCGGTAATGTGGCGCTAGACGCCATCGGCGCCCTCGTCGTCGCTACCGTTACACTGCTCGACCGGCTGCTCGGCTAGGTCGGATGCGCCCGCGCCCCGCCCGCGATAGCGTTGTGCTAACATAAGACCGTCCGCAACCCGCAATACCCAAGACTGGAGAATCCGACCATGTTTATGCAGGACGAAGAGAGACCAACCGCCAAAACTGGCGCGAGTCGGCAACTCGCCAATCTGCGAGCCGAATTGCGAACGGGAATGTGGATGGGCGCCATCGGCGTCTTCATCGTCGCCGGCGTAATCATTCTCGACAGATTGCTGCCATGCTAGGTTTCACGAAACCAACCATCGCGCCTTTGCGACACTGCGCCTTTGCGTTTATCATTCCCGTGAAAATGCGCTAACCTAGACCGTCGCCCGCGATGGCGTTGTGCTAACATAAGACAGTCCGCAACCCGCAATCCCCAAGACTGGAGAATCCCCGCATGGTTATAAACACTGAAGAAAGACCCCGCGTCGAAGAGCGCCTCAGCCACCTTGAAGGCGCATACGGCCACCTCGCCACTAAAGCCGACGTCGCCAACCTGCGAGCCGAAGTGCAAGCGGGATTCGCCGACTTGCGAACCGAAATGCAAGCGGGATTCGCCGAAGGGCGAGCCGAAACCGCCGACTTGCGAACCGAAGTGCGAACGGGATTCGCCGAAGCCGAAACCCGAACGAACCAGCAAATCGCCGAGCTCCTCCGGGAAAACGCCGAGATTCGCAAGGAAAACGCCGAAGCCGAAGCCCGCGCGAACCAGCAATTCGCCGAGACCCGCCGGGAAAACGCCGAAAACCAAGCCCGAAACACGCGATGGATAATCGCTGTCGGCGGCCTCATCGTCGCCGTCATAACCCTGCTCGACCGGCTGCTCGGCTAGGTCGGATGCGCCCGCGCCCCGCCCGCGATGGCGTTGTGCTAACATAAGACAGTCCGCAATCCGCAATCCCCAAGGTCGGAGAATCCCCGCATGGTTATAAACACTGAAGAAAGACCCCGCGTCGAAGAGCGCCTCAGCCACCTTGAAGGCGCATATGGCCACCTCGCCACCAAAGCCGACGTCGCCAACCTGCGAGCCGAAGTGCAAGCGGGATTCGCCGAAGGGCGAGCCGAAACCGCCGACCTGCGAACCGAAACGCGGACGGGATTCGCCAAAGCCGAAGCCCGCGCGGACCGGCAAATCGCCGACCTGCGAACCGAAGTGCGGACGGGATTCGCCGAAGCCGAAACCCGAACGAACCAGCAAATTGCCGAGCTCCTCCGGGAAAACGCCGAGCTCCGCAGGGAAACCTCCGAACTGCGAAGCGAAATGCGAACGGGTTTCGCCGAAGGGCGAACCGAAAACGCCGAAAACCAAGCCCGAAACACGCGATGGATAATCGCTGTCGGCGCTCTCGTCGTCGCCGCCGTCACCCTGCTCGACCGACTGCTCGGCTAGACCGCCGCCCCCGCAATCCCCAACCCCCAATCCCAAGACTGGATAAGCGCCCCAAATGCCCCGCCGCCCCAACCGCCCCAAATCCGTCGAAGCCCTCACCCACGGCGAAGCCTCCCGCGCCAATCTGCCCAGCGCGGAGCATCAGCCGCTGATGGACGACTCCGAGCGCGCCCCCATCATCGTCGAGTACCGGCGGCGCGACGCGGACCTCGACCCCCAACTCGTCTGGCGCGGCAAGGCGGAGCCGAGCGCCGACCCAGAATCCGGCGACACATTCGCCGTCAGCGCCCCGCCGCTTTACATTCAGGAGCGCGTCCATCCCAAAGCGCTCATCGACGACCTCATCCGCCAAACCGCCGCGCGCGAGATAGCCAAAAACCCGGACGCCCACGCCCAACAGCCCGACTTCGCCGACCTGTACGCCGACTTCAACGGACTGCCCAACGAAAACGCCAAAACCGAGTTCTACCAGCACCCCGCCAACTGGACCAACCGCATGATTCTCGGCGACAGCCTGCAAGTCATGGCGTCCCTAGCCGAGCGCGAAAGCCTGCGCGGACAAGTCCAGTGCGTTTACATCGACCCGCCCTACGGCATCCGCTTCAACTCCAACTTCCAGTGGTCGACCACCAACCGAGACGTCCGAGACGGCAACCCCGACCACATAACCCGCGAACCCGAACAAGTCAAAGCCTTCCGCGACACATGGCGCGACGGCGTCCACTCATACCTCACCTACCTGCGCGACCGGCTGACCGCCGCCCGCGAGCTGCTCGCCGAATCCGGCTCCGCGTTCGTCCAAATCGGCGACGAAAACGTCCACCGCGTAAGGGCGCTCATGGACGAAGTGTTCGGGGATGAGAATTTCGTCAACGAAATCAAGTTCCGAACCACCAGCAACCGAACCGCCGAATTCCTGCCGTCCATATTCGACACCATACTGCACTACGCCAAAGACAGGAATCAGTGCAAATTCCGACATGCGTATCTGCCGAAAGAGTACGACAATGTTTCCAACGTCGCTTATTCGTATGTCCAAACCGATGGATACGAATGGCGAAGGCTTAGCAAGTCTGAAAAGGACAACCCGCGAGAAGCCGAACGCGAGGGTCCGCTTTTCGGGCTTAGCGATTTGACGTCGTCGCATGAGTATGTTCGCACCCCATTCGTTTATGAGGGAAGGACATTCGACCCGAAAAACCGTTACTGGAGTACGTCTCTGGACGGGCTTAACAGATTGGCGCGCGCGAACAGGCTTTGCGGATTGCGAGAGTCGCTTAGATTCAAGCGGTTCTTCTACGATACGCCCATTCAGTCCGTCACCAATATATGGACTGATACACAACAAGCGGGCTATCGCCAAGATAAGGTTTACGTCGTACAGACAACCGCGAAGGTCATCCAGCGCTGCATCCTGATGACGACCGACCCCGGCGACCTCGTACTCGACCCGACATGCGGTTCGGGGACGACCGCCTACGTCGCCGAGCAGTGGGGGCGGCGCTGGATTGCGATTGACACATCCCGCGTGGCGCTGGCTTTGGCGCGCATCCGAATCATGGGCGCGCGCTACCCGTACTATGTTCTCGCCGACAGCCCGGAGGGGCGGCGCAAGCTGGCGGAGCTGGACGGGCGCGACGCGGACGAATCCGCGCCCGCTTACGGACACCTGCGGCAGGGGTTCGTCTATCGCCGCGTCCCGCACATCACCCTGCGCGACATCGCCAACAACGCCGAGATAGACGCGATTTGGGAGACTTGGGAAGAGCGCCTCGCCCCGTTGCGCGAGCGCCTTTCCCGCGCGCTGGGCGAATCGGAGACGCTGGAGGAGTGGGCGATCCCGACCGCGCCCGCGGACGATTGGGGCGCGGAAGCGGCGTCTCTGCTCGCCGAGTTCCGCAAGTCGCGCCTAGCCCGCCAGCGCGAGATGGACGCCTCCATCGCCCGCCGCGCCGAGAGCGAATATCTATACGACCGCCCCTACGAAGACCGCCGCCGCGTCCGCGTGGCGGGTCCGTTCACTGTCGAAAGCGTCTCGCCCCACCGAACGCTGGCGGTGAACGAGGACGGCGAGTTCATCGAGCCGCAAGTGGCGGAGCGCGACGGCGGCGGGCGCATGGCGGATTTCGCGGACGTGATTCTCGACAATCTCCGAACCGCCGGCGTCCAGCAGGCGCGTCGGGAAGACCGCATCGAGTTCCGCTCTCTGCTCCCTTGGCCCGGCGAGTACGTCTGCGCGGAGGGCGTCTTCGCCGTCGGCGGCGGGGACGGCGAGAACGGCGGCGAGAACGGCGGCGTTTCGCGCGCGGGGGTGTTCATCGGTCCGGAGTTCGGCTCCGTTTCGCGCTCCGACTTGGCGGCGGCGGCGCGCGAGGCGGCGGAGGGAGGCTTCGACATCCTCATCGCCTGCGCCTTCAACTACGAAGCGCAAACGACCGAGCTTGACCGTCTGGGGAAAATCCGCATCCTGAAAGCGCGCATGAACGCCGAGCTGCACATGGCGGACAGCCTGAAGAACACCGGAAGCGGCAACCTGTTCGTGATATTCGGCGAGCCGGACATAGAGGCGACGGAGCCGGACGCCGACGGCATGATTGCCGTCCGCGTCAAGGGCGTGGACGTATTCGACCCCGCCCGCGGCGAAATCCGCAGCGACGACGCGGACGGAATCGCCTGCTGGTTCATAGACACGGACTACAACGAAGAATCGTTCTTCGCGCGGCACGCCTACTTCCTGGGCGCGGGCGACCCGTACAAATCGCTGAAAACCACACTGAAGGCGGAAGTGGACAAAGAGGCGTGGTCAACCCTGAACAGCGCCGTCTCGCGCCCGTTCCCCAAGCCGAGTTCGGGGCGCATAGCGGTGAAAGTGATCAACCACCTGGGCGACGAGGTGATGAAGGTGTTTAGGGCGGGGTGAGGGGTTGGAGATAAGAGAGAGGGGCGCCCGGCGCGCCGCCTACAAATCCCCTATCCCCGTTCCGCCCCGTCATTCCCGCGAAGGCGGGAATCCAGAGTAGGCGACCAACCTAGTGGACTGGCAACCAAGCCCGAATCGCCGCCGACAAATCCCCTCTCCCTTGATGGGAGAGGGCTAGGGTGAGGGTGAGCCGCGCGCAAGCGCGGCTTTCGGGGCGAAAACTCTGCCCGCCGCCCAATTCTTCCCCGCCGCCCGAATCCGTGATACACTATTGCCCAAACCGCTGTCGGGGGAGGTAAAACTCGCCAATGGCTGAAAAGTTGCCCATAAATCAGAGGAAGTCTAGGCTCTCCCTAGCGTGCATTGAGGCGGTCTCGTCTCAGGCGGGGTATCAGGTCGTCGAGATAAAGGTGGACAGCGACAGTGTCGACGGAACGTTTTTGGGGGACTTCGGACGCAGGCCCCGCATTGAGTTTCAGGCGAAGGCGACCGCCAGGGACCTCGCGCGAAACGGCGTAATCCGCTTCCCTCTGCCGATAAAAAACTACGACGACCTCCGCAAAGACACATTCAATCCGCGAATCCTCATAATCATGCTGATGCCGGACGACCCCGACGACTGGATAGAGCAGACGGACGAGGCGCTTTGCGTGCGCCACTGCGTCTATTGGACATCCATCTTGGGAGCGCCGGACAGCGCCAATACGGACAGCGTCACGGTTTATGTGCCGATGGCGAACATGCTTGACAGCGGCCAACTTGACCGCATGATGCGGAACACGGAAAGGACGGGGGCGATATGATAGTTCTGATACGCGACCGCGACGCGCTGTCGTCCGTATCCATCGAGAACATGCGCGACTACCTAAGCTCCGTCGGCTGGGCGGACACGGGAAGGTGGGGCGAGCGTCCGATAAACGTGTTCGCAACGGAGCGGCACGGCAGAACGTGGGAGATACTCGTTCCCCACCGCAAAGCCATAGGCGGCTACGACGAAAACGTGGCGAACACGCTGGAGATTTTGGCGAAAGTGGAGGACCGCTCGGAGCTGGACGTGTTCCACGACATTATGAACGCGGGGGCGGACATCATACGCGCTTGCGCCGCCAACGGCGCGGGCGATAAGCCGCTGTCCCTGCGCCTGAGCGCCCGGATGCACGACTCGTCCTACAAGATGGTCGCCGCCGCCGCGCGCGCCGCCGCGGACAAAACCCAAGCCAACTACTGCGGTCACCCCAGGGCGGACGTCATCGAATACCTCGACAGCGTTCAGCCGTTGCGCGACCACTACTCCGGCAACGCGCTGAGACTGCGCTCGCCCGTTGCCAAAGAGTTCGATTTCGGAGACGACAATCTCGCTCCGTTCCCTCGCCGCGTCACGCTGAAACTCGTGGAGGCGCTGCGAAGCTCCGGCGACGCCATAGCGGAATCGGTCGCGAACGATGATTTGGAGCCGTTCCGCAACGCCATTCCGAGCGGCGTCAGCTCCAACCTGTGCGACGCGCTCGCCGAACTGGCGAAAGATTGCGGCGGGGTGGAAATCGGTTTGTCTTGGGCGGCGTCATGTCCGCCCTCGCCGAGCGTCGCCGCAAACCCACGCTTCACATTCTCCGAGCGCTCGGCGGACATTCTAAGCGAAGCCGCCCGCGTATTCCGCCGCGACGAGCCGTCCATGGACGAGCTGGTGGTGGCGCATGTGGTCAAGTTCGAAAAGGATCCGGAACAGTTCGACGGACGCGCCACGCTCTCATGGAATCGGGAAAACCGCCCCGTCCGTCTGCGCTCCGAATTCGAGCGGGCGGCGTATGACGTCGTCATCAAAGCCTTCCAAGACCGCGCCCCGCTGAAACTGACCGGCGACATATACAGAAAGGGGCTTGAATACGAGCTCCGCAACCCGCGCGACATATCCATAGCGGGGGAATCGGCGTGAGCGCCGCGGCGTCCGCCGCCCGCCGCCCATTCCCCGCCGCCCGAAATCCATGATACACTTCCACTTAATCCGTCGCATGAAGGAGGCGAGCGCATGGTTACGACCGCCGAAAACCCGACCACCCCCGCGTTGTCTCTCGGGGGCGTGTACTACGCGCCTGAAGCGGCGCGATACATCAACGCCGCCGACTGCGCGGACAAGGCGCACCGGGTGAGTTCGCCCAAGCTGAGAGGCTGGATACGGCGCGGCTTGGCGTCCCCCGACCTCGCCCACGTCCGCGGCCCGGGGCTGACGCTGACATTCCAAGACCTCATCTCCATGCGCGCCGTGGCCGTCCTGCGCGGCGCGGGCGCGGGGTGGACGGATATAAAGAAAGCCGACCGCTGGCTCCGGGAAACCACCGGAGCCAAGCGACCGTTCGCGTCCGAATACCTGTGGACGGGGCAGGAACGCGCGTTTGCGGATTTGCCGCCGCACGCCATATCCGACGACGAAAACGGTCGGACGGCGTTCGAGACGCTCCGCCGGCGCATAATCCCCGCTCACGGCTTGACGTTTGACGAAAACACCGGCATGGCGGATTCGTGGACGCCCGCCAAGGGCGTGCGGATTCATTCCAGAATCCACTCAGGCGCGCCTTGCATAGCAGGCACTCGCATCCCGACCGACGTCATCGACGACATAGTCAAATCCGGCGGGTCGCCAGAATTCGTGGCTAGGTCATATCGCATCTCAATGGAAAGCGTGGAGGCGGCGCTTGACTGGGAATCCCGACTCTGGGCGGCGTGAGCCGCTATTCCTGATAGACGAATCTCTATCCCCGGAGGTCGCGCGGGCGTTGGCGATTGTCGACTATGAAATTCTCCCGCTAGCCGACGTCCTGGAAAAGGGAACCGGAGACCCGGAGATAATCGAGTGGTGTCGACAGAACGGCGCCGTCTGGATCCACGCGGACGACAGCGCTAGAAGAGAACACAGGGAACGTCTGCTGACAAGCGGAATCCGGACGCTCCGAGTACACCGGAGGCGCGGCACTATGTTGCCCAGGGAGCAGTTGCGAATCATCTCGTCCGCGTTGCCGCGCCTGATGCGGAATTACGCCGAGCGCCCCAGAAGGCGGCATTATAGGGCGTCCGCCGAAAGCGAAATATCGCACCCGTCGCTGAGGCCCGAACGGATATGACCGTCGCCCAACCCCCGCAATTTCCCCATCCCGCAACCTTCAGCCCCGTTTAAGCCGCGCGCCGCCCTTGTGTTACAATTCCCCGCGACGTTCAATTCCCCCCAAGACGCTGGGCGGCGGCGCGACCCACAGGAGGCGACTAGGGATATGCCCATCGAAGGCCTAAGAGTGTTCACCGGCAACGCCCACCCCAAGCTGGCGCGCGACATTTGCGGCTATTTGGGCATCCAGCCGGGCGGCATGGAAGTGTTCAAGTTCGCCAACGACAACACCTTCGTCAAGATACTCGACAACGTCCGCGAGCGCGACGTGTTCATCGTCCAGCCCTTCAGCTCCCCCGTCAACGACCACATCATGGAGCTGCTGATAATGATAGACACCGCCAAGCGCGCCTCCGCCGGGCGCATCACGGCGGTTCTGCCCTATTACGCCTACGGGCGCAGCGACAAGAAAGACCAGCCGCGCGTTCCCATCACCGCGCGCCTTGTGGCGTCCATGATAGAAGTGGCGGGCGCGGACAGGGTTCTGACGCTCGACCTGCACGCCGGGCAGATACAGGGCTTCTTCAGCGCCCCCGTGGACGAGCTCACCGCCATCCCCATGCTCGCGCGCCACTTCGCCAACGGCGAGGACGTGGTGGTCGCCGCCACCGACGTCGGCGGCGCGAAGCGGGCGCGCGAGACGGCGGACATCATCGGCGCGGACATCGCAATCGTCCACAAGCGGCGCATCGGCAACACGGATACGGTGGTAGCCGAGGACGTCATCGGCGAAGTCGCCGGCAAGAAGGCGGTGATAGTCGATGACGAAGTGACCACCGGCGGCACGGTCGCCGCCGCCGCCCACGCCCTCGTCGCTCACGGCGCCTCGCAGGTCTTCTGCGCCGTCACGCACGGCGTCCTATGCGGGCGCGCCACAGAGTTGATAGAGGAAAGCCCAATCGCGGAGATGGCGGTGACGGACTCGCTCCCCATAAGCCGCGCCGCGCTGGGGACGAAAACCCGCGTGATGTCGGTGGCGTCCATACTCGGCGAGGCGATTCACCGCATCCACAGCGGGTTGTCGGTGGGGGCTATGTTCGAGAACGCGAATCAGTAGGGGCGCGCCAAACGCCTTCCGGATTCCCGCTTTCGCGGGAACGGCGGGGCGAACAAGCAAGGGGATTTTCGAGAATTCCCGACGCAACGCGAGAAAATTGCGAAAGACGGCGCGTTAGTGGTAGAATCCCATCATGGATAACATGGATAACTCAGACAACGGAAACACGCTCGGCACCGGAATCTACGCCGACATTCAGAACCTTCAGGAAATCGCCAGAGACGTTCTGCTCGTTCTCGCCCGGCGCTGGCCCAGGCACGTTCCGCAGCCCACGCGGCTGAACCTCTATGTGAGGGCGGATCACGTCCACCTGTGGCGCGTGTGGGCGAAGGACGCCTTTCCCCGCGTGGAAGTCACCGTCAAGGGCGTTCAGCACTACAGCCTCGCCGCCACGAAGAACGCGGCGGACATGGCTATCGCGGTGGACGCCATCAGCGACTTCAACCACGAGCGCGTCAGCCACGTCGCCGTGGTGAGCGACGACAGCGACTTCATCTCGCTGTACGCCAAGCTCGCCGACGAGGTGGCGAACTCGGAAATCGAACGCGAGCCGGACGACGCCGTTCCCTTCCTGTGGGTGTTCACCGACCGAAGAGACACCAAATCCACCCTCCTGCAGGATTTCTTCCCGGAGAGGTACGTCTATACGGTGGACCGCTACGCCATGTGGGACGACGACTACGACGATGATGAAGATGAGGATGACGGCGGCGAGACCGGCGCCCGCGCGGAAGACGAAAACGCCAACGGCAACGGCGAAAGCGAGCGCCCGCCCGCTCCCGCTCCGACCATTGTGCCGGCTGGGCCGCCGCCGCAGCCCCGCTCGGCGGCGCAGAGCGAGATGACGGAGATAGAGCGCATCGCCATTCAGATAATCCGCGACATGCCGGTGGGCAAGTTCAAGAGCACGGATTGCCAAACCGTCATCAAAAGCGGCTTCCCCGGCAGCCCGCTGGCGGAATACGACGGCCCGGCTTTCGGCATAGCCTTCAGGCGCGACTTGTTCCCGATTCTCGAAAAGCGCGGCGTCCGCGAAATCGGCAACCAGAAGCCGCGCCAGTACGAGATGACCCACGAGGCGAAGCGCTCGCTGAGACGGTTCTAGCGGCTGTCGGAAAGTCGTCGGCGACGGGCGCGGGAGTTGTTGTCCGCGCCCGCCGCCGCCGTTCGCCGCGCGGCGCGAATCGCAGTCGGCAATTCCCTTCTCCCTTGGTGGGAGAAGGGCTAGGATGAGGGCGTCCGCGCCGCCGGGCGCGGGTTCGCGCGCGTCTGTAATTTCACGAGAGGCTTCCCCCCATGCCCGCCCAAGCCGCGTTCATCTACGACGACCGCATGTCGGCGCACGTCCTGAGCGACATCCATCCGATGAAGCCCGTTCGCCTGCGCTACGCCCGCGACCTTCTTGAAAGTTACGGCGCGTTCGACTCGCCCAATTCGCGCATCGAAAAGCCGCGCGCCGCCGACAAGTCCGAGCTGGCTTGGTTTCACTCCACCGAATATGTGGACGGCGTGGAGGCGATTGGCGAAGGGCGGGCGGACGCCGACCCGGCGCGGTTCAACTTCGGCCCCGGCGACAACCCCGCCTATCCCGGCGTTTACTCCGCCGCGTTGCTGTCGACGGGGGCGTCGCTGTCCGCCGCCGAAGCGCTGATAGAGGGGCGGGCGGACGCCGCCTTCAACATATCCGGCGGGCTGCATCACGCCATGCCGGACCACGCTTATGGATTCTGCGTCTTCAACGACCCCGTCATCGCCATTCACCGCTTCCTGCGCGAGGGCATGAAAGTCGCCTATGTGGATATAGACTGCCATCACGGGGACGGCGTTCAGCACGCCTTCTATCACTCCGACCGCGTCTTGACGGTATCGATTCACGAATCCGGCGCGTTTCTCTTTCCCGGCACGGGGTTCGTCCAAGAGACGGGCGCGGGCGCGGGACGGGGGTACTCGGTGAATGTTCCGCTGTATCCGTACACTTCCGACGACGTGTATTTGTGGACGCTGGAGCAGACGGCGCTTCCGCTGATTCGCGCTTTCGCGCCGGATGTTTTGGTCACGCAGCTGGGGATTGATTCGCACTACAAAGACCCGATAACGCATCTGGCGCTGAGCGTTCAGGGGTTCGCGCGCGCGGTTCGGGCGCTGGCGTCGGTCGCGCCGGCGAAGTGGCTGGCGCTGGGCGGCGGCGGTTACGACCTGCAGGCGGTGGCGCGCGCGTGGACGGCGGCTTACGGAATCATGTCCGGGCAGACCTTCCCCAACGAAATCCCGGAGCCGTACCGCAACGCGCGCGGAGTGGCGACGCTGGACGACCCGCCGGAAGACCTGCTCGCGGTCGCCCAATACGCCGAAGACGCCAAGACTTTCGCCGAAGCCAGCGTCCAGTCCGTCCACCGCCTCATATTCCCGTCGCACGGGATTCGGACGGCGTAGGCGGCGCAATCCCCTAGCCGCCGCGCGGGGCGGGCGGTTAAGATATTCCCCAAACCGTTGCCGCAGGAGGAACCGCCGTTGAAGATAGGCGCGCATGTATCCACATCGGGCGGGCTGCACACCGCCTTCGGGCGCGCGGCGAGCATGGACGCCGAGACGATTCAGATATTCGCGTCCTCGCCCCGCGCTTGGAAGTTCCGCGAGATCAAGGACGGCGTCGTGGACAAGTTCCGCGCCGCCGCCGCCGACACCGGCATAGCGCCGGTGTTCATACACGGCAGCTATCTGGTGAACGTCGGCGGCAGCGCCGAGTTGGTCGAGAAGTCCGTCGCCTGCCTAATCCGCAACATGGAAGTGGCCGCCGAGATAGGCGCGGCGGGGGTGGTCTTTCACGCCGGAAGCCACAAAGGGCGCGGCTTCGACGCCGTCCTGCCGTCCGCGACCGAGGCGCTGAAGCGGACGCTGGACGAGTCGCCGGAAGAGCCCTGGCTGATAGTCGAAAACAGCGCCGGCATGGGCGCGCATCTCGGCGCGTCTTTCGAAGAAATCGGGCGCATGCTGGACGCGGTCGACAGCGACAGGATGATGGTCTGCCTAGACACCGAACACTGCTTCGCCGCCGGCTACGACATCGCCAACCCGGACGCCATAGACTACGCCATGAGCGAGTTCGACCAGCATATCGGACTTGACCGCCTAGTGGTGGTTCACGCCAACGACGCCAAAGTGGCGCTCGGCTCCGGCGTGGATAGGCACGAGAACATCGGCGAGGGGCATATCGGCGTGAGCGGCTTCGAGTCGATTATGGGACACCCCGCCTTTCAAGACGTTCCGTTCGTTCTGGAAGTGCCGGGGCCCGACAAGAAAGGCCCGGACAAGGACAACGTCGACAGGCTGAAGGACATACGGCGGCGTCTGGGCGTCCCGTCGTGACGCCACCGAAAGACGGCGCGCAAGAGAGACGATTTCCGGCATGACCGACGACGCCAAATCCAAAACCGGCTTTCTGCAGGCGCTCACTAGAGAGGGTCCGCTTGGCGGCGGCAACCTGCGCGCGGCGGTGATGGGCGTGAACGACGGCTTGATTTCCAACTTCAGCATCGTGATGGGAGTCGCCGGCGGCTTGGGCGACCCGACCATAGTGATGCTCGCGGGAATCGCGGGCTTGCTGGCGGGCGGCTTCTCCATGGCGGCGGGCGAGTACATATCCGTCACAAGCCAGCGGGACGTCTATCTGCACCAGATACGCCAAGAGGAAATCCGCCTGCGCGAGCGCCCGGCGGAAGAGGAACGCGCCCTAGCGGAATTCTACCAAGACAGGGGGCTGACCGCCGAAGAGTCGCAAGCCGTCGCCCGCCGCGTCATGTCCGACCATGAAACGGCGCTCCGCGTCCGCGTTCGCCACGATTTGGGCTTGGACTTGAACTTTCTCGGCTCCCCCTGGGGCGCGGCGTTCAGCTCGTTCGCCGCGTTCATCATAGGGGCTATCATCCCGCTAATCCCCTATCTGGCGAACTTGGGCGAGTTGGCGTTTTACCTGAGCGCCGCTCTGAGCGCCGCCGCCCTGCTCGCGGTGGGCGCGATGGTCGCAGTCGGCTCCGGGCGCAACCCGGCTTGGGGCGCGGCGCGCATGTTGCTGGTCGGCAGTCTCGCCGCCGCCGTGACTTTCGGCATAGGGCGGGTTGTCGGAATCGCGGCGCTGGGGACTTAGCGCGCGCGGGACGCGCATAACTTAGGGGGAGCCGCGCCATGTTCGCCATACGCCCGCGCGTCGCCGAGTGGCGCGATTGGCTGACGCCGATTGCGCTCTTTCTCGCCATGTTCGCGGCGCTTGCCGCGCTGGGCGGCGACAGGGGATATTTCTACCGCCCCGCGAATCACGACCACAACACCGCCCAGGCGCTGACGATGGCGGAGAACTTGTCGCCGCGACACAACTTCCGTCTGGCGCGCCAAGTATGGCTGAACCAAGACGGCGGCTTTGAGTACGATACATACGCGAGTTTTCCCATCGGCGGATTCGCGCTGATAAAGGCGGCGATAGCGCCGTTCGGGGACGACGCCGCCTCCAAACTGCTGGCGGCGCGCGTTCTGATGCTGCTCATGTTCTGCGGCGCGGCGCTGTTCGCCTATCTCGCCATAGCGCGAATCGCCGGCAGGCGTTCGGTCGCCTTAGCCGCCGTTCTTCTCACATTCTCAGGATTCTACGCGCTCTATTACGCGGACGGCGTTTTCAACGAAGGCGTAATGGAGCTGTTCGGGGCTACGCTCGCCTTTCACGGCATGGCGGTTTTCATCCAAGAGGGGCGCTTCCGTCAGTTGCTCGTCAAAACCTGCGCCGCGCTGTTTATCGGGTGGCATGTTTACGCGCTGCTTCTGCCGTTCATAGCCATCGGGTTCGGCGGCGAGGCGGCGGCGCTCGTCCGCTCGGCGCTTTCGTCAAGCGAGAAGGCGAAGGCGGCGCGGACGGCGTTCGCGGCGCTCATCCGAAGCCGATACGCCGCGCTCGCCGCCGTCGCCATACTATTCGGCTCCGCGCTCTTGGCGTTCAATTTCGCCAACGAGTACGCGGATTTCGCGGGGGACGGGGCGAACATAACGGAGCTGCCTTTGGCGGATTCGATACTGAGGCGCTTCGGGCAGACGGACGACTACGAAGAACGTCCCGCTTTGGCGTGGGGCGATTTTCTGCGGCGCCAATTCTACCGAGCGGGCGCGGCGGTTCTGCCGTATTCGCTTGTCCGCGCGGCGGGTTGGGATTTTCCGGTTCCGGAGCCGGCTCGGAACGTCGCGCTCGCCCCGGCGCTCTGGGGCCTGGCGGCGACTTGCGCGGCGCTGGGCGCGCTGGCGCTCGCTCGGAGATGGCGCATCCTGACCGCGACCGCCATTCTGTTCGGCTTCTGCTGGGCGATTCCCATGCGCCACAACACATTTTACTATCAGCACATGTTCGAGGGGCTGCCGTACATGGGCTTGTCGCTGGCGCTGTTCGCGTTCGCTCTGGCGGGCGCGCGGCGGCTGGCGGTCAAATATCTGGGCGAGCGCGTCTTCGGGCTGCTGGCGCTCGCCGCCGCCGCGCTCGCCGCGTCCATATTCGCGCTATCGGTCTTTCAAGTCGGACAGTTGGAGCGCAACCCCGGCGAAGCGGAGCGCGAGAAAGCCGCCATCGCCGAGTTCAGCGCCATGCGTCCGACCGTCAACGGAAAACGAATCGCGCTCTCGCCCGACATACAGCGCTTCTCCGGCGGAGAAGGATACGAGACGGTTTTCTTCCTAGCGGACAGTTTTATCGACGAGGACGCCGACGCTCAGGCGGACTACGCGATAAGCCGCTACCGCGATGAGAGTTTCGACCTGCTCACGCCCGACAACCGCTTCGCGTTTCTGTACTGGCAAACCGACTTGGCGGCGCTTTACCGCGCCGAAAGGCGATGGCTTGAAACGCTGGAGCCGGCGGCGCGGTCGGTTTTCGACGTCTATCTTGAAGGCGACACCCTGCGCTATCTGAAATCCCCATGCGCCGCGGACGACGCTCTAATGCGGCGCGACAGTTTCTTCCTGCACGTCTATCCGGCGGCGGGCGCGGGGGAGTTTCACGGCGAAAATTTTTACTTCGAACAGGGCGGCAACGCCTTCGAGGACGTCTGCCTGATGACAGCCGATCTGCCGCCCTATCCGATAGCGGCAATCCGAACGGGGCAGTACATCCCCGGCGACGAACGGATTTGGGAAGCGTTCATAACGCCGCCTTTGGACGCGGACGCGCTGGCGGTTTACGAAGACGCCTATCGGGAAATCATCGAGTCCGGCGAGCCGGCGGCGCGGGGGGATTTCGACGTCTATCTGAAGGGCGGCGCGCTATACTATCTCAAGAATCCGTGCGATGAGAGCGATGCGCGGGGCCGATTCTTCCTAAGCGTCTATCCCGCCAACGAGCGCGACCTGCCGGCGGAGATGCGCGAGGGCGGACACGAAAGCCTGAACTTCACATTCGCCCCGCCGCTGGGGGCGGTGTTCAACGGCAAGTGCATGGCGTCGCGCGGGTTGCCGGATTACGGCGTATCCAAAATAGAAACGGGGCAGTGGATCCCCGGCGGCGACAGGCTTTGGGACGCGGAGATTGTTGCGGGGGATTAGGCGTCGCGCCTTTGCCAGAATCAGGATTTATGGGATTGGGCGGGATTTTCAGGGTTTCGTTTCGCCAAACTCGCGATTGCACGGAGAAAACGCGCGCGGGGGAAGAATCCTGAGAATCCCATAATCCCGCGAATCCCGGTTATGGCAAGATTCATTCCCGCAAACCCCGCCGCGCTACCCCAAACCGTACTCTCCCCAACGACTATCCACTAGCCGCTTGACGTCTTCGGACATGATTATGTCGGCGGGCCAGTCTTGCGCCCTGCCGTTTTCGCCTCGCGCTTTGGCGGTGGCGTCTATGCCCATCTTGCCGCCGAACTTGGGGGTCGGGGCGGCGTGGTCTAGGTCGTCCAGCGGTCCGTCCGAAAACACTATGTCGGCGGGCGGGTTCAGGTTGCAGGTTACGCGCCAAGCCACTTCCGACATGTTCTGGACGTCCACGTAGTGATCGACCACGATGATGGTTTTCACCAGCATCATAAGCCCAAGCCCCCAGAGGGCGTGCATCACTTTGCGGGCGTGTCCGGGGTATTCTTTGCGTATGGAGACGATTATCAGGTTGTGGAAGATGCCTTCCGCCGGCATGTTCATGTCCGCCACTTCCGGCAGCGCCATTTTGAGCGCGGGGAGCATGACGCGCTCCGCCGCCTTGCCCATGAAGAAGTCCTCCGTCGGAGGCCTGCCGACCATGGTGGTGGGGTAAATCGGCTCGCGCCGCCGCGTGACCGTCTCGACGTGGAACACCGGATACGGCTCCGGCGGCGAGTAGTAGCCGGTATGGTCGCCGAAGGGGCCTTCGTCCCAAAGCTCGCCGGGTTCGACGTATCCCTCGAGGACATATTCGGCGTGGGCGGGGACTTCCAAATCGACCGTCTTGCATCGCGCCACTTCGACGGGTTCGCCGCGGATGATTCCGGCGACGGCGAGCTCGTCCATGTCGGGCGGGAGCGGCATGGAGCCGGTCCACATGGTGGCGGGGTCCGCGCCGAGCGCGACAGCCACTTCCAGCCGCCCGCGCCCCAGCTCGCGGGCCCGCCGGTCGTGCCGCGCGCCGACTTTGTGGGTCTGCCAGTGCATCCCCGTCGTGTTGCGGTCGTAAACCTGCATCCGATAGGTGCCGACGTTGCGCCGCCCGGTTTCGGGGTCTCGGCTTATCACCAGCGGCAGGGTGATGTACGGCGCGGCGTCCCCGGGCCAGCATTTGATGATGGGCATGTCGTAGAGGTTGACGTCCGCGCCGGCGGCGACCACTTCTTGGCATGGCGCGGAGCGGACGCGCTTCGGCTGGGAGCGCGCCAGCCCCATCAGGTCGCCCAGCGCGCGCAACTTCGCGCCCACGCCGCTCGGCGGGCCCTGCGCCATGCTCAGCAACTTGCGGACGCGCTCGGCGAGGTCTTCGATGTCCTCCACGCCAAGCCCCAACGCGACGCGCTTGTGAGTCCCGAACAGGTTGATGAGCAACGGCGCGGAGTATCCGACGACGTTCTCGAACAGCAACGCCGGCCCGCCGGATTTCACCATGCGGTCCGTGATTTCGGTAATCTCCAGCTCGGCGCTGACGGGCGCGGAGATTCGCTTCAGCTCGCCGCGCTTTTCAAGGAACGCGATGAATTGGCGCAGGTCGTCGAACTTCATGGGGGCTCCGTGCATGTTGGGGCAAGGGCGAGAATCGTCCGCGCGCAAAGCCGCGCTTACGCGCGCCTCACCCTCACCCTAGCCCTCTCCCATCAAGGGAGAGGGGATTCGTTGGTTGCTAGTCGGGCTTGTCGGGCGGATTTGTCAGAATCAGGATTTATAGGATTTTCAGGATTCCTACGGCGCGCGTTTTCTCCGGGAAAGCGCAAGTTTGGCAGGCTAAATCCTGAAAATCCTTTAATCCCGCAAATCCTGATTCTGACAATAAACACGCCCTTACGCCAAGACGCGCTCGAAAATGTAGCGTCCAATGTCGCGGTTTTCGCGGAAGTCGAAGCCGCCGAAATCGCCGTTGGCGCCGATTATGGGGATGGCGGTTTCGTGGGCGGATGCGTGCGAGCGCAGGCCGCGACCGGCGCCGGTGTCGTCCCAACTGCCTTCCAGGCTTTTGGGTCCGAACACAGTTTCGGCGTCTCCGGTCACGACTAGATCGCCGATTCGGTCGTATCGCAGGCGCAATTCGTCCGCCGCTTCTTGGCGGGAGTAAACGCGCTCTACGCCCGGCGCGGAGCGGAGCGCGTCCGCCGCCGCGTCCGTCTCGCCCTCATGTCCGGCGTCCATGTAGATGAACATGCAGCCGCCCAAGTTGTTGTGGTGGACGGTGTAGCGGTCTTTGATGATGGGAACCGCCTCCGCGCCGATTCCGCGCCGGGCGAGAATGTCGTCCAGGTCGGTCATGCGCGTCTTGGCGCTCATGCCGTGGTCGGCGGTGACGAATATGGCGGCGTCCGGGTTGGCGTCCGCGATTTCGCCGATGGCGTCGTCCAAGATGGTCAGGTGGCGCTGGGACTGCGCTTCGTCCGGCGCGTAGGTGTGCATGGCGAAGTCGGTGGTCGAGATGTAGGCGATGTCCGCCCGTTCGCGCTTCATGGCGAGGGCGCCGGCGCGCATCGCCCAGCCGTTCACTTCCAGCGAGTAAATCGGCGGCGGCGCGCCGAGCGCGTCCACCGCCCAAGCCGGCGGGCGCTCCGACGATATGGCGGCGTCCGCCCCGTCCGAAAGCAGCGTCCGCAACTTGTCTTTGGAAGTCGAGAGAACCGAGCGCGCCCCGACCCGCGCGGCGCGCTGAAGGAACGTCTCCGACAGAATGTACTCGCCGGATTCCATATAGACGCCTTCGCCCGTCCCGCGCGTTTTGCGGTAGTTCGAGCTTATGCCATGCTCCGCCGGATAGCGCCCGGTGACGATGGACACGTTGTTGACGTTGGTGACGGACGGCATCATGCAACTGCCGATTTCGGAAAAGCCGCCACGCCCCAGCGCATCCAAGTTCGGCGCGTCGAGCGCGCGCAGATACTCCGGGTCAAGCCCGTCTATGGTGATGACGATGACCGCCGTTCGGCTCATTGGACGCTCTTCCGACCTTCCTTATATAAAGACAACCGCGCTCGGTTGACTGTTCGTATTTTAGCATAGAAACCGCTGCGCGCGCTTTTCGTCTCCGCGCGCTTGGGAAGCGGGGGCGAATGATGACCGCGTCGGGTGCGCTTTTGCGTCCGCGCGCGGGGCGGCGCTATCTTGACTGGCGTGAATGGGATGGACTGCCAAGACGAACGCGAAACGACAAGCGGAGATTCCGAGACGCGCGCCGGCGCTCCGCGCCGTTGGTTGCGGCGGTTTTGGCGGTTGCGAAAGGCGGCTATGCTGACGGCGCTGGCGCTCATCCTGCTCGTCCCACAGTCAGACGATTTTCGCCTTACGCCGGTGGAGGAAATCGCGTTCGGGCGTCTCTTCTCGCTCGCGAGCTGGGAAGCGGCGAACTTCCCCAGCAAGTGGATTCACATGGCGGGCAACCTGCTTCCGGGCGCGAAGCCGACTAGGGCGGAGCGGCTCGCCATCGTGGACGAGTATCTGACCGTAGTCCGCCGGGCGGACAAGGAACGGCGGCGCATCGAGGGCGCGGCGCGGACAGGCGGCTTCGGGGGCGCGTCCGCCGCGTCCGCGAGCGCGGCGGTTTCCGAAGACTACCTGCGCGAGCTGCTCGCCGAAAAACGCCGCCTGCAGCCGGAGGCGGAGGAAGCGATGGAAGCGGAAATCAGCGCCGTCTTGGCGGACTTCGGCTTCCAATCGCGCGTCGGACTGATTTGGCCCCCCGTGGACTTCCGTTTCACGCGCCCGCCCACTCTGCTGGTCATATCCCCCCGCGACGAGATAAAGATGGTCGGCGGCGTATTCGTCGACCCCGAAATCGAGCCGTTCGACCGAGACGCCCTAGAAAAGCGGGTCGTCGAAGAACTCGATTATTCCGCCTACGTCGACAACATCGCGGGGCTGGCGACTTTTCCGAACATGGTCAACGACCTTTACTCCACGCGAACAATCCTGAGAACGGCGGCGCACGAGTGGCTGCATGCCTACTGGTTCTTCCGTCCGCTGGGGCGAAACTACTTCGCGTCGGACGAGATGACGACGCTGAACGAGACGGCGGCGACTCTGGCGGGGGACGAATTGGGCGATTTGACTTTCGAGCGCATGGGGGGCGACTTGTCGGAGAACGCGCGCCGCTACGCCGCCCAAAGCCAAGCCAACCCGGACTTCGCCGCCTTCATGCGCGAAACGCGGCTGGAAGCGGAGCGCCTGCTGGCGGACGGCATGGTGGACGAAGCGGAGGACTACATGCGAAAGCGCCAGTGGGATTTGCGTCTGCGCGGATACTACATTCGCAAGCTGAATCAGGCGTATTTCGCCTTCCGGGGGCGCTACGCCGACAGCGCGGCATCCGTCAGCCCCATCGGGGAGCAGATGCGCGAGCTGCGCTCATACGCGGCGGATGTCGGCGAGTTCATCGAGTGGGTGTCGGAAGTTTCCACGCCGGCGGAGTTCGACGCGCTTTTGGAGCGGCGGCGGGGCGGGTAGGCGCGCATTTTGTCAGAATCAGGATTTGTAGGATTATAGGATTTTTCAGGATTCTGCCATCAAGCGCGTCTTTGCTGGCGAGCGCTTGCCCACATTCCGCTTGGCGGGATTTGCGCTTGCGGCGAACGGCGCGATTCGGGCGAAACGAAATCCTGAGAATCCCAACAATCCCACAAATCCTGATTCTGACAAAGCCGCGCTTGCGCGCGGCGCACCCTAGCCCTCTCCCATCAAGGGAGAGGGGATTTATCGCTCGCGATTCCGGCTTGGCTTCGCATGGCGGGCTTGGCTTCAGCCGTCTGGATTCCCGCTTTCGCGGGAATGACGAAACGGTGGGACGAAGCCCTACTGGTGAAACAGATTCAGCGCCGAGCCGACATGGAACCAGCGTATCTGCTCTTCCGCGAACGAGTGGTTTAGGCTGAGCGTCTCGTCCGTTCCGTCCGCGTGGTGCAGAACCGCCGTCACCGGCTTGCCGGGGGCTAGTTCGGACAAGCCGAGGACGCTGATTCGGTCGTCTTCGCGCACGCGGTCGTAGTCCGCCGGGTCGGAGAATGTGAGCGCCAGCAGCCCCTGTTTTTTCAGGTTGGTTTCGTGTATGCGCGCGAAGCTGCGCGAGATTACCGCCGCGCCGTTCAGCAGGCGCGGCGACAAGGCGGCGTGTTCGCGCGAGCTGCCTTCGCCGTAGTTGTCGTCCCCTATCGCCACCCATCGCAAGCCGCGCGCCTTGTAATCGCGCGCCACGCGGGAGACCGCCAAGCCCGACTCGCCCGTTTCGAGGTTCTTCGTCTTGCCCGCCTCGCCGGTGTAGGCGTTCACCGCGCCCATGAACATGTTGTCGCTGAACTTGTCGAGATGCCCCCGCAACGACAGCCAGGGGCCCGCCGGCGATATGTGGTCGGTGGTGCATTTGCCGGACACTTTGAGCAGAACGGGGACGCGCTCGAAGTCGCCGCCGTCCCAGGCGTCCCACGGCTCCATTATCTGCAGGCGCTGGGAGTCCGGGGCGACTTCCACCTTCACCGATTCGCCGTTCGCGGGCGGGGCGACGTATCGCGTCGCCCCGCGGTCGAAGGCGTCCGCCGGCGTTTCCGGCGCTTTCGCCGGCGGCGCCAGCATGAAGCGCGCGCCGTCCGCCGCCGTCAGCGCGTCCGTCATCGGGTTGAACGACAGGCTGCCGGCTATGGCGTATGCGGTGACTATCTCCGGGCTGGCGATGAAGTTCATCGTCGTCGGCTGTCCGTCGTTGCGGCGCGGGAAGTTGCGGTTGTAGGACGTGACTATCGTGTTGGCGTCCGTCGTCGCCTCTCTCGCGCGCCGCCACTGCCCGATGCAGGGTCCGCAGGCGTTGGCGAGTACGGTGGATTCTATTTTGCGGAGCGACGCCATCTGCCCGTCGCGCTCGATTGTGGCGCGAACCTGCTCGGAGCCGGGCGTCACCATGAAGGGCGCGGCGGATTTCAGCCCGCGCGCCGCCGCCTGCTCCGCCACGTCCGCCGCGCGGCTCATGTCCTCATAGGACGAGTTCGTGCATGAGCCTATCAGCGCCGCCGAAATGGAGTCTATGAAGCCGTTGCCGGCGTCCGCCACTTCCGCCGCCAGCTCGGATATGGGGCGCGCGCGGTCCGGAGAGTGGGGTCCGACCACATGCGGCTCCAGCGCCGACAGGTCTATGCGGACGACCTGATCGAAGTACGTGTCCGGGTCGTCTTCCACCGCCGGATCCGCTTGGAGCATGTCGGCATGCTTGTCGGCGATTTCGGCGAGTCCAGGTCGGTTCGTGGCGCGCAGATACTCCGCCATGCTCTCGTCGTATGGGAACATGGACGTGGTCGCGCCCAGCTCCGCGCCCATGTTGGCGATGGTCGCCTTGCCGGTGCAGCTTATGCTCCGCGCGCCCGGTCCGAGATATTCGATAATGCTGTTCGTGCCGCCGGAGACTGTGAGCAGACCGGCGAGCTTCAGAATCACGTCTTTGGGCGCCGTCCAGCCGCTCATCTCGCCGGTGAGAACGACTCCGATGCGCTTGGGCATGAGGACGTCCCAAGGCAAGCCCGCCATGACTTCCACCGCGTCCGCGCCGCCGACGCCGACCGAACACGCGCCGAGTCCGCCCGCGTTGGGCGTGTGCGAATCCGTCCCGATGATGACCTGGCCGGGGAAGGCGTAGTTTTCGAGATTCACCTGGTGGATGATTCCCGCGCCCGGCTCCCAGAAGCCGACGCCGTATCGCGCGGCGGCGGAGCGCAGGAAGCCGTAAACCTCGTCGTTTTCTGCGAGCGACTCGCGCAGGTCGAGCGCGCCTTCGTTGCGCGCCTGTATGAGGTGGTCGCAGTGGATGGTCGTGGGGACGGCGACCGACTCGCGGAGCGTCTGCATGAACTGGAGCATGGCGGTCTGCCCCAGCACGTCCTGCAGTATCACCCTGTCCGGTCGGACGCGGATGTACGATTCGCCGGGGATTATTTCCTGCTTCGCCGGGTCGTCGAGATGCGACAGGAGGGCTTTTTCGGCGAGGCTGAGCGGCCTGCCCATGCGCCCCCGGACGATTTCGAGCCTGTCCGCCATCGCCTCATAGGTCTGGGCGGCGAAATCCGGCGTGGATTCGATAGTGACCATGCGTCGCTCCTTGCTGTCGCGTCTCGCGTTTTGTTTTTGAGAAAGCGCCCTGCCCGCTCCGCGCCGACCGGACTCGGCGGCGAAGAGGCGGCGCAGGGCGCGATCCGCTCTATTCGGCTTTCGGACGCGCTAGCGCGACATGCCGAAGTACTCGTAGTTGATGTCTATGAACTTGTCCCATTCGGGAGGCACGTCGTCCTCGGCGAAGATGGCGGTCACCGGGCAGACCGGCTCGCACGCCGCGCAGTCTATGCACTCCTCCGGGTGGATGAAGAGCTGGTTGTCGTCGTCTTCGTCCAAGCCGTAGATGCAGTCCACGGGGCAGACGTCCACGCAAGCCCCGTCCTTCACGTCCACGCATGGCTCAGCGATGATGTAGGTCATTATTCCCTTCCAAGCCTCCTGTCATGGTTGGCTCATTCGGCGCTCGCGCCGGAGACGCCCGCCGCCTCCGCCAAACCGCCGCCGCCGATAGCCGCCACAATTATAATGCGGCGGCCACGCCGTTTCAAGCGGGGCGCCGCGCCCGCGCCGCGAAACCGTCCAAAACGTCCGCCAAATCCGGACGCGACTCTATCATCCGGAGCGCCAGCGCCCGAAGCGAATCGGCGTCAAGGCGCGCCAGCGCGTCCTCAAGCGGCTCGCCGACCTCGAAAGCGTCCCCGCCGCGAATGAACGCGAGCATCGTCGCCGCGATGTGCTTGCAGTAGCCGCCCCAGTCGTAAGGGCAAGTGCAGGACGCGGAGAAATCCCGCCCCTTCAGCGCGACCGAGACAGTGTACAGGTCGTCCCACTCGCTCCCGTGAACCTCCGAAAACAGCCGGTCGCCGCGCCGAACCGCGCGCTCGACCATGCCGAGACGGTAGTAGTTTTCGCCGCGCGCGAACGACTTTTCCGTGAACTTGGGGAGAATGTCGTCCACGCCAATCGCGCCGTCCGCCGCCGCGTTCGCCGTTGTCGCCCCTACCGCCGTCACAGCGTCGCCCCATCCGCCTTCAGCGCGGCTATCTCATCCTCGCCGTAGCCCATATCCGACAGGATTTCGTCCGTATGCTCGCCCAGAGCGGGGGACGCCGAGCGCGCCTCGAGCGGCGTTTCGCTCATGTTGATGATGGGCCCCACCATGCGGACGCGCCCGGCGAGCGAGTGCTCCAGCTCCACCGCCAAGCCGTTGGCGACGACCTGCTCGTCGTCCATCATTTCCTGAACGTAGCGGACGGGCCCGGCGGGGACGCCCGCGCGGTCGAACGTCTCCAGCCACTCCGTCGCCGGGCGCAGTCGGAACAGCCCTTCCGCCTCTTTGACCAGCTCTTCGCCGCGCTTGACCGCCTCTTCCGAAAACGGGTCGTAGCCCGGCGAAAAGCGCGGGTCGTCCAAGCCGAGAATGTCCGCCACGCGCTTCCGCAGCCGGTCGCTCAGGCAGGCGACGGCGATGGCGCCGTCCTTCGCCTGATAGGTGCGGTAGTAAACGTTCCCCGTTCGCCAGGGGTTCATCATGCGCTGGTGCTGCTCGTCTATTTCCTCATAGGACGCGCCCGCTTCGCGCATCGCTTCGAGAACGGCCAGAAACTCGCGCCGCTGTTCGGCGTCGTAGGCGTCTATCTCCATGAAGCCGCTGGTTTGCACGCCGAGCGCGGTCGCCAGCAGGGTGGTTTCGACCATCTGCCCCTTGCCGCTCCGCTCGCGGTGGAACAGCGCCGCGCAGACGCCCCAAGCGACGGCGATGCCGGTGGCGAAGTCCGCCACGGCGGTGGATGTGATCATGCGCGGCACGCCGTCCACTATCTTGCCCTCCGCCGCCATCAGCCCGCTCATCGCCTGGATAATCAGGTCGTAGCCGGGGCGGTAGCTGTCGGGGCCCCGGCGTCCGAAGGCGGTGTTGTCGCAGTAAATCAGGCGCGGGTTGATTGCGGACAGCGTCTCGTAATCAATCCCCAGCTTGGCGGGGACGTCCGGGCGCGCGTTGATGATGACGACGTCGACTTCGGGAATCATCTCGCGGACGAGGCGCGCCGCCGCCGGTTTGGAGAGGTCGAGCGGCAGGCTGCGCTTGCCCCGATTGAGCGACATGTAGGTTTTGGACTCGCCGGGGATGAACTGAAGCGCCAGCCGCCAGGGTTCGCCTTCGGGCGGCTCTATTTTGATGACGTCCGCGCCCATATCCGCCAGCATCATCCCGCCAAACGGCCCGGCGATGATTTGGGTGAACTCCAGTATTTTGATTCCGTGAAGTGGGCCTGGCATTTTAGGTTGCGCCTCTCCGCGCCGCGATGGGATTTGGGGTATCGGACGCCGCATGGAGAAGATTCTACACCGTTCGGGCTTTCGCGTACAGCGCGATTCGCGATGCCGCGCGGATATGGGAAGGGGGCCGAGCCGGCGGGGGAACGCGCGGCGGCGGCGAAGAAAGCGCGGCTTCGTCGCGAATTCCAAGCGGCGTTTAGCGGCTTGTCGTGTATCAGTACACCTCGTCGCGCGGCGCGGCTGTCACTACTAGAATACGCCGCGTCGCGTACTGAATATCGCAGATTGCGCGGTAGTCGCCCACGCGGTAGCGCCAGAAACCTTCCCACCTGCCGGAGACTACAAGCCTGCCCGCCTGTCGGGGGTTGTCCATTTGGGCGACGCGCTCATTCATGTAATTCTCAATGCGCCGGCTTTCGGTTCGCGGGAGTTTTCTCATGCGTCGGCTAGCCGAGCGAGTGTACTCAATCGTCCAAGTCAAGGTATTCTCTCACCTCATCGGACGAGTACACCGGCTCTATTCCAAGCCGAACGCGCCTCATGACATTCGCGGCTATGGCGTAATCTTGGACGTCCTCCACCGTTTGGGCGGTATCGCTTTCAACCGACGGATAGCGGGACGGGCTGTCGAGCATGTCCGGATTGTCCAGCATCACGTCTATGAGGGCGGGAAGCAGGGATGCCAAGATTTCCGCCCCGTTCTTCACTTGGCTGCGGTTGACGCTGCGATTCCAAGTCGCTTCGCCCTGAGAGAGTTGCCTATGGACGACTTGCAGGCGCTCGAACGCCGCAGCCAGCGCGTCCGCCGCTTTCCCCGCCTCTAGGCAGACGCTCACGCGCTCCACGTCTTTGATTAGGCGCGCGCTCCACTTGTCGGCGGAGTCCGAAGAGCGGTTGTAGCAGTCCCAGAACGGCTCGAACGCATACGGGTTGGCGACCAGGTCCAAGATGGCGTCCGAGACGTCTTCGTTCAGAACGACGTCGCGAATCGCGTTTCGCTCATCGGCGGCGAGGGCTTTCTTGAAGAACCCCTTGAGTTGCGAATCGCGCCCGCCGCCGTATTCGTCGCGAATCGCGCTGAAGGCTATCCAGTGGAAGATGAAGGCGGCGTCCGCGTCGTTGGTTTCGCTCTGGGCGCGCTCCAGCCAACTCAGCGCGCGCCGGGCGCGGGCGGCGGCGTCAGTCGAGAGACCGTCGGCGAGACTGTCGCTCTTGGCGCGCAACGACGCGAGGGGCGGCGGCGCGTCGTGTAGCTCGAATGTCATGGCGAATCCCCTTTCACTACCCGCTCGCCGACACGCATATCGCCACGCCCTCGCCTTGAGGCGTCGGCGCGTCCGGCAGGCGGTGGATTAGCAGGGTGTCGAAGTTGGAGTCGTCGTAGTTCCAGCGCCCGATGCGGCGCGGGTCGGTAGCATCGTCGCAAAACAGCCCGGCGGCGAGCGCGTCCACGACCGGCTTGAGGAAGTTCTCGACGTCCAGCGGCTGGTTGCCGTGGTTGGCGGCGTTGAACCGGAAGCCGATTGAGATGGCGAATTTGGCGTTGGAGTTCCACGCCCGCCCGCGGCGCGCGGCTTTGACTGCGGAGGCTATCTCCGCTTTCCAAGCCTGTTGTTGTGGCTGCCGTGGCTTGTCCACAACGGAGTTGATGATTTTTCCGATCACCGGAATGGACAACGACGGCGCACCGTCGGAGAATTCGAGCGCGGGGACCGTCATATCGCCGATTTCGCGCTCTGCGTAAACTAGGTTGAGATTCATCATGAAGTCTTCCTTTCTGATGTTCTTCAGTCCTTGTCGCGTCGCTCCACCTTGGTCACAAGAACGCGAAAGGCACTGTATTGAATGTCGCAGGTTACGCGACGCATCCCAACACGGTAGCGCCACAACCCCGCTTTATCTGCGGTTAGTGGCTTGCCTCTTTGGCGCGGA
>CBDESW010000004.1:0-115000 GCA_965242675.1 Dehalococcoidia bacterium | reverse complement strand
CTCGGCTTCGACGCCCTGGCAACGCTCCCCTACCATCCGCCCATCCTCGGGCGGATCCGCGGCTTCGGCGGTGAACTTCAGCCCCGTTACATTTTCGGCGCGGGATCCCTCGACTAGTGAGCTATTACGCACTCTTTAAAGGGTGGCTGCTTCTAAGCCAACCTCCTAGCTGTTTTGGGAATCCCACTTCCTTTCACACTTAGTTCACACTTGGGGGCCTTAGCCTGCGGTCTGGGCTGTTTCCCTCTCGCCAATGGAGCTTATCCCCCACTGACTCACTCCCAAGAACCATCTGAAGGCATTCGTGGTTTGGTTGGGGTTGGTAGGCTCACGCCCCCTAGCCCATCCAGCGCCCTACCTCCCTCAGACTGTCGTTGAGGCTGTACCTAAATACATTTCGGGGAGAACCAGCTATCTCCGAGTTCGATTGGCATTTCACCTCTACCCACAGCTCATCCCAGCCTTTTGTACCAGACACGGGTTCGGCCCTTCACTCGGCATTACCCGAGCTTCAGCCTGGCCATGGGTAGCTCACCCGGTTTCGGGTCTAATCCATACAACAGCGCGGGCTCGAGGCCCGCTCGGCGCCCTGTTCGGACTCGCTTTCGCTGCGGCTCCGGGACTTCTATCCCTTAACCATGCTGCAAAGATTAACTCGTCGGCTCATTCTTCAATAGGCACGCAGTCACCCGCCGAAACGGGCTTCCACGGCTTGTAGGTCTGCGGTTTCAGGTCTATTTCACTCCCCGCCTGGGGTACTTTTCACCTTTCCCTCACGGTACTGGTACACTATCGGTGTCCAAGAGTACTTAGCCTTGGAGAGTGGTCTCCCCAGCTTCCCGCAGGATTTCACGTGTCCCGCGGTACTCGACTCCGCGCCGGGAGTCCGCCGCCTTTCGCCTACGGGGCTTTCACCCTCTGCGACCGTCCTTTCCAGGAACGTTCGGCTAGGCAACGGATTTCTTACTCCCCGCCCCTTACTGAGAATAGGGCGGGCGCGTGTCGCAACCCCTGACAGACATAGGCGCTCAGACCACTAAGCCAGCCAGGTTTGGGCTGATCCCCTTTCGTTCGCCACTACTCAGGGAGTCTCGGTTGATTTCCTTTCCTCGGGTTACTTAGATGTTTCAGTTCACCCGCTTGCCCCCCCGACTTTCACGTCGGGGTATCCCGGTATGACCCGGGATGGGTTTCCCCATTCGGGAATCCTCGGTTAAGCTTGTCAGACAGCTGACCGAGGCTTATCGCAGTCTTACCACGCCCTTCTTCGGCTCTTGGACCCTAGGCATCCACCACAGACCCTTAGTAACTTGACCCACATTTGGGCTCATTCGCAAATTGCGTTTTTCTTCTACTAAGGACAGGATTCAGTTGTTAAGGTGCGCTTCTTCCGCGGGCGGTTCCAGCGCCCGCCGCCGGCGCTCCGAGCGCCCCGACCACAGCGGGCGGGACTCCCCTCGCAACCAACGATGTTCAATTATACGGACGGCGAACGGCGGCGTCAAGGCTTTTTTTAGACAAATTCGGATTTCGCCGATATAATGCCCCCACGATTTCCGAATCAGCGAAGGCGCGGCGAGGCTTATGCAGTCCAAAAACCGTTTGATAGAAGCCAAAGGCGGGTTGGAAGAGGGCGAAGAAATCCTGTTCGAGGACGACCGGATCGCCGTCACCAGCGAGCGCGTCGTCTCGATTCCCCAAGACGGTGCGGCGGCGGTGGAGGAAGCCGTCCTGTTCGCGGACGACCGAATCGCCGTCACCGCCAACCGGCTCGTCGGCAACTTCGGAACCGCCAAAGAGGGCGCGTTCGACGAATCCGAGCTCGGCTCCGTCGGCGCCCCCAACAAGTTCAACGGCGGCTACCAGAGCAGGCGCGCGCTGGCGTACCGGCTGCTCGGCGTCGGGCTTGCCGTCATCGTCGCCGGCGTGTACTTCCAGAACGTCCTCAGAGCCATTCACTACACGTTGGATCCGCTCGTGTTCCTCATCGGCGCGCTCGCCGCCACCGCCGGAATCTATCTGCTCATCAACAGCCTCTTCCGCAACCGCCCGAACACCACAGTCATCTTCCCCGTTTTGGAGGGGGACGAGATAATCGCGTCCTATCCCGATTGGGACAACCCGAAGGCGGAAGAGCTGACGCGCAGTTTCGCCCGCGCCAAGCGGTCGCTCACGCGGTAGGCGCTCCGCGTCCGCGTCTTGGACTGCGCTCGGCGGGGGACGGCGGCGCGGCGGCTTGGCGGCGTCCCGCCGGCGACGGCGCGGACGGGCGGGGCGGCTCGTATTCGGGGCGGACTATCGTCAGCGCCAGCGCCGCCAGCATCAAGCCGCCGGAGACCATCAGCGCGCGGCTCATGCCTTCCACGAACGCGCCGCGAACCGCCTCGCCGCCGCCGCCCGCGCCCAGCGCCGACAAACTCGGCTCGAACCCGAACGCCGCCATGGTTATCGTCACTATAGTGGTGGAGATGGCGACGCCGGAGACGTTCGCCGAAGTCCGCGTCAGGTTGACGAAGCCGGAGACGACGCCGTACTTTTCGCGCGGCAGCGAGCCCATGATGGCGCTTGTGTTGGGCGAGCTGAACGTCCCCATGCCCACGCCGGAGAGTATCATCCCCACGATTATCAGCCACGCGGGGGAGCCGATTCCGAGCGTCGCGAGCGTGAACATGGCGGCGGTGGAGGACGCCATGCCGAGCGCGGCGGGCCAGCGCGTGCCGAAGCGGTCGGACAGACGCCCGCTGAGCGGGCCCATGACAGCCATTCCCGCCGCGCCCGGCATCAGCAGCAGCGCCGCCACCCGCGCTTCGTACTCCAGCCCCTGTATAAGGTAGAAGGGCATGAGGAAGAACACCGCCGAGCCGCCGAGGAAGGACGCGAAGCGCGCGCCGATGGACATGGAGAAGACGCGGTTGCGGAACAGCGACATGTCCAGCATCGGCTCGCTCGCGCGCCGCTCCCAGACGATGAACGCCGCCAGCATCGCCGCCGCCGCGCCGAATCCGGCGAGTATGGGGGCGGACGTCCATCCCAGCCGCCAGGCGTTGGTCATCGAGAGCAGGAAGGCGACCAGCGCGCCCGAAGACAGCGCCGCGCCCGCCCAATCGAACGACCCGCCGCCGCGCGCCATCTGCTGGGCGGAGCGCCCGCGCAAAACCAAGCCGCAGGCGACCATCGACAGAAGGCAGCCCGGTATCGCCGCGAAGAATATCGACCGCCAGCCGAACTCCGACACCAGCAGTCCGCCGACCATCGGGCCCGAAATCGCCCCCGTGCCGATTATCGCCATGTACAAGCCCATCGCCTTGCCGCGCTCGCGGTCGGGGAAGACTTCCGTGATGAGCGCCATGCTGTTCGCCTGCACCGCCGCCGACGCCAGCCCCTGCGCCACTTTGACGGCGATGAGTATGTTCAGGCTTTGCGAAACGCCGCCCGCCAGCGCCAGCGCGGTGAACACCGCGAAGCCGATGATGTAAACGCGCTTGCGCCCGAACATGTCCGAAAGCCTGCCCATCGGCATGAGCATCGCGCTCGTCGCGAGGCTGTAACCGAGCGAAACCCACTGGACGGTGGGGATGTCCGCCAGGAATTCGTCGGCGATTTCGGGAAGGGCTATGTTGACGCCGGACTGGTCCATCACGTTGATGAACATGCCGATGGCGACGGCGAAGTACGCCCACCAGTGATAGTTTCGGCTTTCGGCGAAAGCGCGGAGCGGCAGGAAGCCGCGCGTCTGGATGGCTGTCAAGGTCGGTCTTCTCCGCCGCTTCGCGGCTCCGGTTCGCCGCCCGGCGGAGCGGACGGCTTTATATAGGTGAGGATTATGGCGCCGCCGATGAACGCGCTGAGCGTAGCGAAGGCGAATCGCAGCCCGCCGGCGAAGGCGTCCTCCACCCCCGCCGCGCCGGCGGCTACCGCGTCCAGCGTCGGCTCGAAGCCGCCCGCCGCCATGTTCATCGTCACTATCGTCGTCGTCAAGCCCACGCCCGCCACGCTCGCGGTGTTGCGAACCATGTTCAGAAACGCGGTGGCGACTCCGTAGCGCTCCCTGTCCACCACGTTCAGAATGGACGCGGTGTTGGGAGTATAGTATATTCCCATGCCCAGCCCTTGCATAGCCATCGCGACGGACGCCAGCCAGGCGGGCGTCTGCGGCGAAATCCGCGCCAGAATCAGCATGGACGCCGCGAGAACGGCGAGCCCGGCGAATTCTATTCGGCGCGCCCCGACGCGGTCGGATAAAATTCCGGACACAGGCCCCGCCAGCGCGAATCCCAGCGCGGCGGGCGCGATGTACAGCCCCGCCGTTCGCGGCGAGAGGTCGAGGACGCCCTGCAGAAAGAACGGCATCATCGAGAACACCGCGTTGCCGGCGAGGAATCCGAAGAAGCCCGCCGAAGACCCCAGCGCGAACACGCGCCGCCGGAACAGCTCCAGGTCGAGCATCGGCTGAGGCGCGCGACGCTCCCAGAAGGCGAATCCGACCAGCAGCGCGACGCTCAGCGCCGCCGCGCCGAGAACGATGGGCGAAAGCCAGCCCAGGCGGTAGGCGTTGGTCATCACCAGCAGGAACGCCGCCAGCCCGCCGGCGGACATGAGCGCGCCGAGCCAGTCGAATCCGCCGGCGACGCGCCGAATTCCGCCGCCGCCGTCCGCGCCCGCGCTTGGCGCGCCGCGCTCCAGAACGATGAGGGCGGCTATCAGCGACAGCGCCCCCAGCGGGACGCTCGCCGCGAACACGCCGCGCCAGCCGAAGGCGTCCACCAGCAGCCCGGCGACTATGGGGCCCATGACCGCGCCCAGACCGACCATCGTCATGAACATGCCGATGACGCGCCCGCGCTCGGACGCGGGGAAGGTCGTCGTGAGAATCGCCATGCCGTTCGCCTGAATCATCGCCGCGCCCGCCCCCTGCGCGATGCGGAAGGCGATGACCGCCATCAGGTTCGGCGCCAGCGTCGCCGCCGCCGCGCCCAGAACGAACACGACGAAGCCCGCGCAGTAAACCGCTTTGCGCCCTATCATGTCCGAAATCCGTCCGGCGGGCAGAAGCAGCGACCCGGTCGCCAGCATGTAGCCCAGCGCCACCCACTGGACGAACGGAATCGTGGCGTCGAATTCGGAAGTCATCAGCGGCAGGGCGAGCGTGACGCCGGTCTGGTCGAGAACGGATACGAAAGTCCCCGCCGCGATGGTCAGCAGTGTCAGCCGTCGCCTGCGCCTGTCGGCGGGTTGAATGTGGAGCGCGCGCAAAGTGCGTCCATTCTAGCGCATCGCGCGCGCCGAACGGCAGGGGGCGACGCGCGGCGCGGGACGGCGAACGGCGCGCGGCGATTTTCGGCGAATCTGAAAATCCGCCCGAAATTCGCGCCAAAAGGACTTGATAAACATTTCTATATCAGATATTTTATATCTAATTCAACAATTACAGACGGTCAACCCGCCGGAAGGAGGCAGGAACATGACGCTGCTCGCTCTCAACCTCAACGCCCGCATCGGAAATCTCGCTCTGATAGCCGCCGCGCTCGCCATCGCGGGCCTCGCCGCCTTCGGCGCGCCCGCCGTCATGGAAGCCGCCGGCGGCGGACAGGCGCAAGCGATAGCCAACAACAGCTGCGACGGCGCCTACTGGCCCGCCCTCGTCGGGGGACTGTTCGGATGGCTGATGGACCTGCTCTTCGGCCTCTGCTAAACCCGCGGACCGCCCGACAGCCGACCGCCCCGACTCGCCCAAGCCGGCGAGCGGGGCGGTTTTCGCTTTCGCGTCCCCCCGCCGCCGCGTCATTCCCCGAAACAGGGGACAGCAACCCCATTCTCCCTCTCTCCCTCTGCGTTCCTCTGCGCCTTCGCGCCTTTGCGTTTCCCATCCCCCCATTCCAACCTATCTAACCGCCGCGCGGACTGCTATAATTGAAGCCGCGTCCGCATCCGACTCACCCGCCCAAACCGCGAACGAGGCATCAATGAACGCTTCAGCAATCAAAACGCCGCTCCGAATTCTCGCCGCCGTCTGCGCTCTGGCGGCGCTGGCGGCTTGTTCGAGCGGCCTGAGCGAAGAGGACGTCGAAACCCGCGCCCGCGAGATGGCGGCGCAAATGGCGGCGGAGATGACGACCGAAATGAGCGCGGCGCAGCCCGACGCCGAGTCGTCCCGCCTGGCGCAGGTTCGGGAGCGCGGCGCGGTCGCCTGCGCCAGCAACAACGGCATCCCCGGATTCGGATACCTCGACGACAGCGGCAACAACGCCGGCTTCGACATAGACCTCTGCCGCGCCGTCGCCGCCGCCGTGCTGGGAGACCCGGACGCCATTCGGATTCAGGTCGTCTCCCCCATGGAAATGGGCGTCACGATACAGTCCGGGCAGGTGGACTTGCTCGTCCGCACCGTCACCGCGTCCACTTCCCGCGAAGCGCAGTGGGGGAACTTCACCGTTCCCATGTACTACGACGGGCAGGGCTTCATCGTCCGCGCGGACTTGGGGCTTGAGAGCGCCCTCGAAATGCAGGGCGCGTCTGTCTGCGTGGCGCAGGGGACGACCACAGAGCTGAACCTGCAAGACTTCTCCAACCTGCACGGGCTGAACATAGAGGCGCTGACTTTCGACGACACGGACACGGCGGTGAGCTCGTACCAGAGCGGGCGCTGCGACGCCTTCACCACCGACCACTCCGGGCTGTACGCCTACCGGAGCGGATTCGACAACCCCGCCGACCACGCCATTCTGCCGGACACCATCTCGGAAGAGCCGCTCGCCCCCGCCGTCCCGCACGGCGACGAGACGTGGTACGATGTCGTGCAGACCGTCATGGGAATCATCATCTACGCCGAGGCGTATGGCATAACGTCCGACGCCGTGCCGACCGCCAAGACGGGCGATTCGGCGGTCGACCGCCTGCTGGGGCTGGAAGGCTCGTTCGGTCAGGAAAGCGTCGGGCTGAGCAAGACGGTGGCGCAGGACGTCATCCGCGCCGTCGGCAACTACGGCGAGTTGTACGACCGCCATCTCGGAAGCGGCGGAATCGGCATAGCGCGCGAGGACGAAGGGCGCAACGCCCTATGGTCCGCCGCGCCCTGCGCGGACTGCCCCAAAGGCGGACAGATATACTCCGTTCCGCTAAGATAGGCGCGGGCTTGCGCGGACTGCCCGCCAACCCCGACGAACAACCCCAAACCCCTTGAATGGAGCGAACCGACATGAGCAAACTCGGCGGCGGCGGCATGATAATCGCGGGCATCCTGATCGCCCTTTTCGGCGTTCTGCTTATGACCGACATCTTGGACTGGCTGCTTGGAATCACCGGATTCATCCTGCTCGCGGTGGGCGTGGTAATGGTCATAGTCGGCGTGATGTCGCGCGGAAACCGCGGCTCGTCGCTTTGACCTCCGGGCGCCCGTTCGCGGGCGCGAAAAGCCGCCAAGCCGAAACACAACCCTAGCGAGGAGCGTCAAGATGGGCTTGATGACGAGAATGTCCACCGTCGTGAAATCGAAGATGAACCGCCTTTTGGACAGGGCGGAAGACCCGAACGAAACGTTGGACTACGCATACGAAAAGCAGCGCGAGATGCTCTCGAACGTCAAGCGCGGAATCGTGGAGATGGTCACGACGAAGCGCCGCCTGCAGATTCAGGCGGAGAAGGCGCGCGCGAACGTGGTCACGCTCGACAACCAGGCGCGCAACGCCATGGCGGCGGGCAGGGAAGACCTGGCGCGCCTCGCCCTCCAGCGCAAGCAGACGGCGCTGATGGAGCTGGACGGACTCGATGAGCAGGTCGCCCAGCTGGAGTTGGAGCAGCAGAAGCTCACCAACGCCGAGCAGCGCCTGACCGCCAAAGTCGAGTCGTTCCGCTCGCGCAAGGAAATAATCAAGGCGCAGTACAGCGCCGCCCAGGCGCAGGTACGCATCGGCTCCGCCCTGTCGGGCATCTCGGAAGAGATGGGGGACGTCCAGCTCGCCGTCGAGCGCGCGGAGGACAAGACGCAGACGCTCCGCGCCAAAGCCGGCGCCATAGACGAGCTCGCCGACGCCGGCGTGCTCGACCTGGACATGGGGCTGGGCGGCGGCGACGCCCTCAGCCGCGAGTTGGCGCAAATCTCCGCCGCGCAGAACGTGGAGGACGAGCTCGCCTCGCTCCGCGGCGGACCGTCCGCCGGCTCCGCCGCCGCCCTGCCCGCCGGCTCCGCCGCGCCGCCGGCGGACGACCCGCTCGAAGCGGAGCTGGCGGCGCTCCGGGCGTCCCAGAGCGCGCCGCCGTCCGGGGGCGGAAACGCCCCGCGCAACTCGCTCGCCGGCGACGACGCCCCGCGACTTTCCGTCCACCCCGGACGCTCGGCGCTCGGCGGCGGCAACCCGCCCGGAACCGACGGCAGGCGCGCCCTGCCCGGACGCTAGCCGACCGCCCAACCATCCCCCCCTTTGGAGTACGGAGTACCCGCCACCATGATAATTCGCATACTGACGGAAGGGCAGTACAACCTGCCGGGCGCCTTTCTGGACGACCTGAACGACCTCGACAACGACCTGGTCGATGTCGTCGCCGCCGAAGACCGCGCGCGGTTCGAGGACGGGCTGAAGAAGATGCTCGATTTCGTCCGCGACAACGCCGCCCCCGTTCCGCTCGACGAGATAGTCGAATCCGACATAGTCCTGCCCGAACCGGACATGACGCTCGAAGAGGCGGAAGAGCTGTTCATCGGCGAGGGCGTTCTGCCGGACTGAGCGCGAAAAAAACCCCGAAACGGACGCCCGCGCCCGCCCGTTTCGGACATGTCCCGAACTAATCCCGTAAAAGGGCAATCTCCGAACAACCAAGACTATATTCGCCTTGCCCCCGCGCCCGCGCTGGGGGTATGATGAAATGGAATTCAGTCTTGGAGGTTCATACATGGTAACGCAGGCAGTGTGTCAGAGTTGCGCCATTCCTCTGGATTGCCCGGAGGACTACGGGACGAACTCGGACGGCTCCCCCAGCGGCGACTTCTGCGTCCACTGTTACCAGAACGGCGGCTATACTGCCCCGGAGATGACATTCGACCGGATGGCGGACTTCCTCCGCGACTTCATGATCCGCGAGCATGACCTGGACCGCGACTTCGCCGACTCCGCCGCCCGCATGAGCGTGACCGGACTGAAGCGGTGGTCCGCCGGCTAGGGGATTCGCCCCCGCCTACCGACCTTGAAATGCGCTAGGTTGCGTTGACATATAGCGCTCGCGGCGATTTTCGGTTCGACGTTGGCGTCCGCCGCCTTCCGGATTCCCGCCTTCGCGGGAATGACGGATATGGAAATCGCGCGCGGCGGCGCGACAATCGCCCATTCCAGCCTATGCCGACACGTCCCAACCCCCGCGCGGGAAGCCAATCGCATGAAAATCATCCACACCGCAACGGAGTTCAGAGACGCGGAGCGGGCGGCGGCGCGCCCTTTGGGGCTGGTTCCCACGATGGGCTATCTCCACGAAGGGCATCTGTCGCTGGTTCGGCGCGCGCGGGCGGACAACGCGACCGTTGCCGCCAGCGTCTTCGTCAACCCCGCCCAGTTCGGCGCGAACGAAGACCTGTCCGCGTACCCGCGCGACATGGACGGCGATTTGGACAAGCTGCGGCGCGAAGGCGTGGATTTGGCGTTCGCGCCGTCCGCGTCCGAGATGTATCCGGCGGGGTTCGACACCGCCGTAGAGGTGGGCGCGCTCGCCGAGCGGCTGGAAGGCGCGAGCCGCCCCGGACACTTTCGCGGCGTCGCCACCGTCGTCTGCAAACTGCTGGCGATTGTCCGACCGGACAACGTCTATTTCGGCCAGAAGGACGCCCAGCAGCTGCTGGTCATCCGCCGCATGAACGCCGATCTGAATCTGGGCGCGAACGTGGTGGCGATGCCGACCGTCCGCGACGCCGACGGGCTGGCGCTCTCAAGCCGCAACGCCCGCCTGAGCGCGGACGAGCGCCGAAACGCCCTCGCCCTCCACCGCGCCCTGCGCCTCGCCCAAAGCATCTACGCGGACGGCGCGCGGGACGCCGACGCCATCCGCGCATTGATGGCAACCGCCCTGAACGCCGCCCCCGGCGTGTCGCTCGACTACGCATCCGTCGCGGACGCCGAGACACTAGAGGAATTGGAACGCATAGACCGCCCCGCCCTAGCGTCCGTAGCCGCCCGCGTCGGCGGCGCGCGCCTCATCGACAACGTCGTTCTCGGCGCGCCCGAAAGCTGAAGCTGGCGCATCCCTTTCTTGCGTTCCCCCGTCATTCCCGCGAAAGCGGGAATCCAGAGTCTCCCAACCAAGTCAGCTACTTGAAGCCAAGCCCGAACAGCGACCAACAAATCCCCTCTCCCTTGATGGAAGAGGGCTAGGGTGAGGGTGTCTGCGCCGCTAGGCGCGGTCTTGCGTGAGATTTGCCCCCAAGCCCCCTCACAGATTCCCCCGCAGCCGCTCGGCGATTTCGTTCAGCGCGTCGCGCTCCGCCATGTCCTTGCTGGCGACGCGGAGCCCGAAGCCGTCCCCCGCGTATCGCGGGATGATGTGCATGTGGACGTGGAACACTTCCTGCCCGGCGGCTTCGCCGTCCGCCAGGAACAGGTTGACGCCCTCGCAGCGGACGCCGCACTCGCGCAGCGCCGCCGCCACGCGGCGGGCGACGTCGAACACGCGCTCGCCGTCCGCGCCGTCCAATTCCGCCAGGCTCGCCGCGTGCGCCTTGGGAATGGCGAGCGCGTGGCCCGGGTTGAACGGGAACAGGTCGAGGAACGCCAGAACGCGGTCGTCTTCGTAAACCGCGCTGGCGTCGGCGCGTCCGGCGACTATCTCGCAGAAGATGCAGAAATCGTTGGGCATTGGGTCAACCTCCGTGAAAAGGGCGCGGTCGGCTAGCGGCTTTCAAGATACAGCGGCGCGAGCATCCCGTCCACAGGTACGAAATCGTCCGTGAGAACCGTCTTGCGCCCCTCTTCCATCCACAACCTGAAGCTCTCCGGCGGCATGGCGTTGAGCGCGGGCGCGCCCCGTCCGAACGCTCGGTTGGCGGCGGCGATTCGGTCTTCGTCCAGCGGCGCGAGCGTCGCCGCGACCACGAACGTGTAGCGGTTGTCGTCGCTCCAATTGGAATCGGCGCGCAGGATGTACACGTGCGGGAATGTCCGCCGCAGGGTGTGGGCGACCGACCGCAGAAACCGCCCGCTGCGCATCTTGTCCACCACGTTGATGGCGTACACGCCGTCAGCCGCCAGCAGCCCGCGCGCCATTTCGTTGAACTCCAGCGTCGTCAGATGGTAGGGGACGGAGACATCATCGAAGGCGTCCCCGACGATGAGGTCGTACTTGCCGCGCGGCAGCTCTTGGAGCTTCGTCCGCGCGTCTTCGGAGTAAGTGACGATGGACGTGTCTTCTGGGAGCGCCAGATATTCCGTCGCCACTTGGGTGACCGCCGGGTCGATTTCGACCACTTCCACGCCGGCTTGGGGGAACATGACTTCGATGAAGCGCGGCATGGTGTAGCCGCCCCCGCCGATGAACAGGGCGTCCATGTCCGGGCGGCGGCTGGCGACTTCCGTCGCCAGGTCTCCGAAAACCTTTTCATAGGAATAGTGGAGAAAGAGCGGGTCGTCGGTGTCCACATAGCTGTGGAGCAGGGCGTCCAGATACAGGACGCGGATTTCGCGATCTTCTATGTCGCGCTCGCGGACTTTGATGCAGAAGTAGTTGCTTTCGCGCAGGCACTCGCTTTCGAGCGAATCGCTGAGCCAGCCGAGCGCGAGGACGCCGGCGAGCGCCGCCGCCAGGGCGCCGCCCGGCTTCCACGCCTTCCACAACTCGCCGAACGCCACCGCCATGCCGACCAGAATGAGCGCCACGATGAGGATGACCAAGCGCGTCCCCAGCAACTGCACCAGGACGAAGCCGGTCAGGAACGTCCCCAAGATGCTGCCGGCGGTGGACACGGCGTATATCTTGCCGACCACGTTGCCGGTTTTGGACAGGTCGGAGAGCGTCAGCTTCACCACCACCGGCGTGACCATGCCGAGGATGACGGCGGGGACGATGAACAGCGCCGCCGTGAGCGCCACGATGCGCGGGATGATGGGGAGCGCCAGAAAGGAATCGGACGCGAGGGCGTCTATGGGCAGAATGGCGACGCTGGCGACGCCGCCGGCGAACAGGATGACGCCGAGCGTGGTCGCGGACGGGTATCGGTCCGCCACCCGCCCGCCGAGGTAGTTGCCGAGGCTGATTCCCGCCAGCACGATGCCGATGATGCTCGTCCAGGTGTAAAGCGACACCCCGATTGTGGGCGCGAGTATCCTGCCGGCGACTATCTCGATTATGAGCGTGCAGGCGCTGGCGGCGAATACGATTATGTAGGGCTTGAGGGCGGCGTAGGATCGGGCTATCATCGGCTTGGCTTCCGCCGCGCATTGTACACGAATCGGGGCGGGCGGATACAGCGGCGGGCGGCGCGCGGACGGCGGAAGGCGGGCGGCGGCGCTAGGGCGCGGGCGGATTCCGCCGCTTCGGGGGGCGCAGCGCGGTTTCGCCCATTATCGAATCGGGCCCCGGATAGGCGCGGTAGCCGTCGACGAACGCATCCGACTCCGCGACCAGCCTGAATGTCTCGCGCCCGCTCGGATCCGCTTCTATGATTGTGGAGGGCGCGCCTTCGTCCGACCATGTGAACGCGATCAGGGTGTTGCCGTTGTCCATGCGGTAGGCGGAGCATTTGATGCGCGAGTGGATTGGCGGATCCGGGCTGAACGACCACGCTTCGACGGCGGTTTTCGTCTCGAAGTCCAAACTCAACTCCAGCGCGCGCGAGTAAAAGCCGCCTCCGGGCCGCCTGGCGCGGTTGTCGAACAGCAGGACGTTCCCGTTGGGGAGCGGGGAGGCGGTGTGCGGCGTCTTGAATATGTCCGCCGCGTCGGGGAAGGCGAAGTCGGAGCCGGGGCCGCCCAGCCGCCAGCGAACCGTCTGAAAGTCGGGGGAGATGAGCGCCGCCTGATCGAGGTGGCGAAACGTCGCCATATAGCCGCCTCCGGGCGCTTCCGCCAGCGAGTTCATGTGAATCCAATTTTTGACGTCCTTGTTGAAGCCTCTCATTCGCTGGTCGGGGTCGGATATGTCCCAGAAATCCATCGGGTCCCACACGCGCTCGGCTTCGCCAGTCGCGGGGTCGTATATGTTGAGAGCGTCGACATTCGCCCGCGTCTCGACCGCTCCGCCGTTGGGGGAATCGTCGAAAACGATTTCGTATCTGCCTATGTAGAGAACGCGCCCGCCGTCCAACTGCAGAAAATCGTGATGGGGCGAATCTTCGTCGGGGCCGGGGACGATTTCGCCCGCGGTCTCCCCAAGCGGGGTTATCTCGCGGATATGGCGCGTCGAGATGAGATACATGAGGTTGCCGTTGGGCTTGAATCGGATGGCATGCACGTCGCTTCCCTCGTCGTCCCTTTCCTGTATTCGGTGCGCCCATACTATTTCGCCGAGTTCGTCGTGCATGGCGATGAAGGCGGGCTCTTCCTCAACGCCGGGTTGAACGCGGAGGCGGAAGTCGCGCGCGACAAGCGGCGCGGAGCTTCTGCCGGTCGTTTGGAGCGCGACTTCGTCCAACCCGTCGGGAAGCCCGCCCGAAACGAATTCGCCGCGCGCGGCGAATTCAAGCGCGCCGTCCGGCTTCTCCACGCCGACGGCGTATTGGTAAACCGTATCCGCCCGCAGGCGCGCGGCGGGGATGAGGTGTTCGGACGCCCGCTCGCTCAGGGCGGTTCGGAACTTGCCGGCGTACTCGTTTTCGTACTCCACCGCGACCCGCGCGGGCGCGGATAGGGCGACGCGGACGAACGCGATTAGCCCGACGCCCTCGCTCGCGGTCGCGCTGTGAGAGAGAACGTACGGAAACGCCGGAGTCGGCGTCGGCGCGGGCGTCGCCGTCGGCGCGGGCGTTGGCGCGGCGGTCGGGCGGGCAGTCGGCGCGGCGGTCGGCGCGGGCGTCGGGGAAAGGGCGGCGAGGGCGGGCGGGGACTCCGAGCAGGCGAACGACAGCGCGGCGAGCGCGGCGACGGTCAAAAGCGCCGCCATGAGACGCGGGGATGAGGGGGATTCGTTCAAGTTATTCGTCCCGGTCATTTGGCTCGCGGACGCTCGCGGGCGGCGGCGCTCTGGCGCGCGAGTAGAGGTTAGAGGAGGTTGTCGGGCGCGGCGCGAAATCCGGCTATCGCCTGTCCCGCGCGCATTATACACGAAACGGCGCGCGCGGAGGAAAATCGGGCGGACTGGCGAATTCCCCCCGAATTTTGCGAAACGCCGTTCCTGTGAGGAAATTGGACTTGACCAAAGTTCGCGCATATGCTATCAATTCACGCATCGTTAAAATATCGGTCGAGTATGCGGCGAATCAACCGATTCAATAGTTTGGACCTCAAAGGGGGAACCATGAAGACTGTCAGAACGCTGGGCATCGCCTTGGCGGTGTCTCTTTTGACCTTGGCGGCGCTGGCGTGTTCCGCTCAGGAAGCGGAGGAGCCGGACGCGCCTGAGCAGCCCGCTCAGGCGGCGCCCGCGCAGGCGGCGGAGGCGCCTGCCGGCCAGCAGCCCGCCCAGGCCGCTCAGCCGCAGGCGCCCGCGCCCGCGCCGACGGCGGCCCCCGCCATCGCCATCGCCACAGTCGCGCCCGCGCCCGCCATGTCAACCCCGACGCCCGTCCCGACGCCCGCTCCCATGGCGGTCTCGGACTGGGTCGAGGAGTATCTGTCGAGCGACGGCTACCGACCCGAATGGGGCGAGCCGGTTTACGGCGGCATCGTCCGATACGGCGCGAACCTCAAACTCAACGGACACGACCCCAACTACGGACACACCTACGAAGGACCGCAGTTCCTGCCTTCCTACAACTCGCTCATCAAGTACGACCCCTGGCAGGGCTTGACGGGCCCCATAATCCCCGACCTCGCCACCACTTGGGAAGTGAGCGACGACGGCACGGTGTTCACCTTCACCCTGCGCGAAGGCGTCACGTTCCACGACAACCCGGACAGCACGCTGCCCGCCGAAGTCCTGATGAACGTCGCCGGCGACGAGTTCACCTGCGAAGACGCCGCCGCCAGCCTGGACTTCGCCATCTACCCGCCCGAATCGCTCAAGGAAGTCGGCGTCACCCACGCCGGCCCCCGGCTGGGCTTGTCCCACCTCAAGCCGCGCGACGAGAACGGCGTTTCCTGCCCGGACGGGCCGCTGGGCTATACCCTCCGCGCCGAGTTCACCGAGGCGCGCGCCGGAACCATCGGCAAGTTCGCCGGCGTCACCGGCATGCCCAACAACATGGACAAAGACCTCATCGACTGGTGGGTCGCCGGATGCGGCGTGGGCGTCGCCGACTGCTTCGACCAGACGACAGACGAGACCTATCTCTACGGCACCGGCACCGGCGCGTTCATGCCGCACGACCGCACGCAGGACGTCGGCACCAAGATACGCGCCAACCCGGACTACTGGCGCGAAGGGCTGCCGTTCCTGGAAGGCGTCGACCATCTTGAGATCGAGGACGCCACCACGCGCTTCACCGCGCTGATAACGGGGCAGACCGACTACTACGGCGAAGGCAGCGCCTCGCTGCTCCCCGGACAGGTCGAGCAGGTTCTGGACAGCTTCGCGGACGAGATCCACCTCGAGCCCGTTCTGCATCTGTGGGGCAAGGGCTTGCAGTTCAACATGCACCGCGCGCCGTTCGACCAGGAAGCCGTCCGCTACGCCATACATCTCGGCATAGACCGCGACGACTGGGCGGAGTTCAACCGCATCAAAGAGCAGGTCGGCGTAGTCCGCCCGACCAACTGGATGCCCCCCGGAACCGTCTGGGCGCTCCCGGACGACGAGCTGTGGGAGACCCCCGGATTCCGGCGCGGCGCGGGCAAGCAAGAGGACATCGCAGAAGCCAACAGGCTGCTCGACGAAGCCGGCTTCACCGACAGCCCGCGCTTCCGCGCCGGCTGCATGACCACCCCGGCGCAGATCTTCATCGACGGCTGCGAGTGGTTCAAAGACCAGCTGAGCAAGAACCTCGACATCGAGCTGTTCGTCGACGTGGTGGAAGAGTCCGTCCAGCGCGAGCGCGGACAGACCGGACACGGCGAGCCGCCCGACTACGACGTCCACTACGGCTCCAAGGCGCGGACGGACGTCGCCGACCCGTCCGACTTCTACAACATCTTCCTGATGCCCGACACCGAATCCTGGTACCATCGCGGCACGGGAAGGTTCCAGACCGACCCGGAGCGCGCCCAGCGCCTCATGGACATGGGACGCGCGCAGGCGATTGAGCTCGACCCCGTCAAGCGGCGCGAAATCGTCCACGACATCGAGCGCGAAGTCATCACCGCCGCCTACATGATACCGATGCCCTGGTCCATCATCTGGCCCGCGTGGCACACTGACGTTCGCGGCTGGCGCATGTTCAACCACCCGTCCCAGATAAAGTGGTCGGGCTGGGAGCGCATGTGGCTCGCCCGATAACCCGAAGGGCGGCCCTAGCGGCTTAGCCCGACAACCGACAGGGGCGCGCCTCGTCCGCGAAAGGCGGGGCGCGCTCCGACAATCATCAACCCGTCAATCCCCAACCCCAGAGGCTTTCCGATGCACAGATACCTAGCGCGAAGGCTCATATACGGAGTTCTCACCGCCCTTCTCGTGTCCGTTCTGGTGTTCGCGCTCATGCGAATCGCGCCGGGGGACGTGGCGCAGTCCGTCGCCGCCCAGCAAGCGGGCGGGGAAGAAGGAACCGTGAGCGAGGAAGACCTCGAACGCATCCGCGAGGCGCTCGGACTCAACGAGCCGCTCCACATCCAGTATCTCAGCTGGATGGGCGGATTCATATCCGGCGACTGGGGCGATTCCCTGTTCACCAAGCGCCCGGTGTTCGACGAATTCAAAAAGAAAATCGCCGTCACTGTGGAAATCGTAGTGACGTCCGAGATAATCGCCATCGCGCTCGGCATCCCCGCCGGCGTCCTCATGGCGCTTCGGCAGGATTCCAAAACCGACTACGTGATAAGGATTCTGTCGCTCGCGGGGCTGTCCATCCCGTCGTTCCTAAGCGCCACGTTGCTGCTGGTGTTCGGCGCTTATCTGCTGCGCTGGAGTCCGCCCATCGGCTACGTCCCGCTGTGGGAGGACCCGGTCATCAACTTCAAGCAATTCATTTGGCCCGCCGTGATGGTCGGCTACATAAGCGCCGCCACCAAAGCGCGGATGATGCGCTCGACGATGCTGGAAGTGATGCGCCAAGACTACATACGAACCGCCCACGCGAAGGGCTTGCGCGAGTACGTCGTAACGGCGCGCCACGCGCTCAAAAACGCCTTCATCCCGGTCATCACCGTAATCGGCATCACAATGGCGCTGTCGCTCGGCGGCTCCGTGGTGATCGAGCGCGTGTTCGAGTTGCCCGGAATCGGAAGGTACATACTCGACGGGATGCTCCAGCGCGACTACCCGGTGGTGCAGTCCCTAGTGCTGGTGTTCGCCTCCGCCGTGATAGTGGTCAACCTGGTCGTGGACATATCCTACGGCTGGCTGGATCCGCGAGTGCGCTACCAGTAGCCGCCCGCGAACGGCAAGCGACGAATTCCATCTCGCCGCCGCCGCCCCGTCATTCCCGCGAAGGCGGGAATCCAGAGGCGCTAGACCAACCCAACCATTGGAAACCAAGCCCGAACAAGCGACCAACAAATCCCCTCTCGCCGCGCCGCCCCGTCATTCCCGCGAAGGCGGGAATCCAGAGGCGCTAGACCAACCCAACCATTGGAAACCAAGCCCGAACAAGCGACCAACAAATCCCCTCTCCCTTGATGGGAGAGGGCTAGGGCGAGGGTGACTGCCCGCAAGGGCGGTTTCGCCAGCCAACCCCGAATAAGCGACCAACAACGACAGAAACCCCCAACGCGCAATCCGCGCGCGAGCGCCGGAGATTAGCCAAATGACAACGCAACAGGACGTCGTGACGCTGGGACGCCAGCGGACATTCAGCCCGTTCGCCGCCCTATCCGGCTTCGTATCGCGCAAGCCGCTGGGGGCGGCGGGCGCCATCATCATCATCATCATGGGAATCATGGCGGTGGTCGGCCCGTACACCACCCCTTGGGACGCGCTGGAGTGGACGCTCTCGGACAAGCTCGAGGGACCGTCCGCCGAACACTGGCTCGGCACGGACGACAAGGGGCGCGACCTGTACAGCCGGATGATGTCCGGCGCGCGCATTTCGTTGCTGGTCGGCTTCCTGTCGGTCGCCTTCGGCTCCGGCTCCGGCGGCGTCATAGGCGTCATCAGCGGATGGTACGGCGGCAGAGTCGACAACGCCATACAGCGCCTGATGGACGCGCTGATGTCCATTCCCACGCTCATTCTGGCGATGGCGGTCACCGCCGCGCTCGGAACGAACCTTATCAACATAATCATCGCCATCGGCATAGTGCAGATACCGCGCGCCAACCGGGTGGTGCGCTCGCAGGTGCTGGCGGTGAAAGAGGCGCAGTATGTGGACGCCGCGCGCTCTATAGGGGCGGTGAACTTCCGCATCATGTGGCAGCACATAGCGCCGCAGTGCGTGGCGCCTTGGCTGATAATCGCCACCAGCGCGCTGGGGATAGCGATACTCACGGAGGCGTCGCTCAGCTTCATCGGCTTGGGCGTCCCCGCGCCGGAGCCGTCTTGGGGCGGCATGCTCGCCGGACCGGGGCGGAGCGATTTCGTCCGCAACCCGTGGATGGCGATTTGGCCCGGGCTGGGCTTGTCGCTGGCGGTGTACGGCTTCAACCTGTTCGGCGACGCGATACGCGACATACTCGACCCGCGCCTGCGGGGGACTTAGGCGCGCATCCAGCGCGGCGAAACCGGAGAGCAACCAAACACAAGCCCCGCGCGCCCGAACGCGGGGCTTTTCATGCCCCCGCTTAGCGGCTATAATCACACAAGCGAAACCGCAGGAGGCGCGATAATGGTTCTGGCGCAGTACTTGGAAGAGAAGTACTACGGACCCCGCCGCAAGCGGTTCATCGACGAAGCCAAAGCCGACGGACGCGCGAAAGGGGAGAAGATGGGACGCTCGGAAGCGTTTCAGGAATTCCTGGAAGAAGCCTATCAGGAAGGAATCAAAGAAGGGCGCGACCAGGCGCGCGCCGAAGCCGCCGCCGAGTTCCAAGAGTGGAAAGAGCGCCGCTTCCGAACGCAAGCCCAAAACCCGCGCCGACAGCCCGTTCGCGCCGCCCGGCTGGACGCCTAGCGCGCGAACGGCGTCCGCCAACCCTCTGGATTCCCGCTTTCGCGGGAATGACGGGGCGGAAATCGGGGATAGCGGCGCGATAAGCGTCCATTTTTCCAACAACGCGCCGTCCTAGCCTTCCGCAAGCGGCTGGGCGCGCGCATAAACGCACACAACCCAACGGAGACAAAACCATGCCCGACGCCAACACTTTCACCGCATATTTCAACGGCGAGTGGATGCCCTACGGGGATGTCCGCATCTCGCCCGAAGACCGCGGCTTCGTGGTCGCCGACGTCGTCTTCGACATAGCCCGAACCTTCGGGGGCGAGCCGTTCGTTCTCGAACGCCACATCGACCGCCTCTACCGGTCGCTCAAGTACATGCGGATAGACCCGGGGCTCGATCCCGACCGCATGACCGCCGTCTGCCATGAAGCCGTCGAGCGCAACCTGCCGCGCCTGGACGAAGCGGGCGACTTCACCATCCACCCCTTCGTGACGCGCGGCGTCGGACACGGAATCGGCGACGTCGGCGAGCCGACGGTGTGCGTATCCGTCAAGCCCGTCGCCTTCGATACCTTCGCGCGCTACTACGTGGAGGGCGCCCACGGCGTCATCGCGCGGACGCGGAGCTACTCCAGCGACACGATGGATCCCAAAGTCAAGCACCACAGCCGCGCCAACTTCGTTCTCGCCGAGCTGGAGGCGAACGACGTCGACCCCGGCTCGTCCCCCATCCTGCTCGACCAGGACGGCAATCTCACGGAGGGCATCGGCTACAACGTCTTCCTAGTCAAGGACGGCGCGCTCAAGACGCCCACCGACCGCAGCATCCTGCAGGGCATATCGCGCAGCGTCGTATTCGACGTCGCCGAGCGGCTGGACATCCCCGTCGTCGAGGAAGACTTGCAGCCATACGACATCTACACCGCCGACGAGGTCTTCTTTTCGCGAACCAGCCCGCGAATCGTCCCCGTCGGGATGGTTGACAGAAGGCCCGTGGGCGAATCCGTCCCCGGACCCGTAACCCAGCGCCTGCTCGCCGCCCACAGCGAGATGGTGGACGTCGACATCGTCGGCCAGGCGCTCCACTACGGCGGGGTGTCTTCGGATTAGCAATCTCCCCCCGTCATTCCCGCGAAAGCGGGAATCCAGAGTCGCCCAACAACGTCATCCTCGCGAAAGCGGGGACAAGATAGCCGCCCGAAACCAAGCCCGAATCCCAACCAGCAAATCCCCTCTCCCTTGATGGGAGAGGGCTAGGGCGAGGGTGTCCGCGCCGCCAGGCGCGGGCTTGCGCGGATTGCCCGCCAACCCAAAACACGCCCTTATAAGCCAACCCGGAGCCGCCCCCCGCATGTCCAACCTATCAGGCAAAGCGCAGACCGTTCTGGGAACGGCGGAGCCGGACGCGCTCGGATTCGCCCTGATGCACGAGCATCTCTACCTAGACTTGCGCCCGAATCATCAGCCGGACGCCGGTTCGCCAGCGTCCGAGCTCGCCGAGTGGGACGCTCCGCTGACTCTCGCCAACCTGCATCTCGCGCGCCGCGCGCTGCCGCTGCAGGACAACTACGTGCTGGACAGCGAAACGGACGCGGTCGCGGAAATATCCCGCTTCCGCGCGCTGGGCGGCGGGACGCTGGTGGACGTGACCAGCCGCGGTCTGGGGCGCGACCCCGCCGCGCTCGCCCGCGCCGCCCGCGCGTCCGGGCTGAACATAATCATGGGCTGCGGATGGTATCAGAAAGTGTTTCACCCGCCCGAAATGGACAGCCGCTCGGCGGAAGACCTGGCGCGCGAGATTGTGGAGGACATAACCATAGGCGCGGACGGGACGGGGATTCGCGCCGGAATCATCGGCGAGATAGGGGTGAACGGCGATCCGATTACCCCGAACGAAACGAAGAACATCCGCGCCGCCGCCCGCGCGAGCGCGGAAACTGGAGCCGCCATATCGTTCCACGCGCCGCAAATCGTCGCCGAGAAGCACGCGCTCTTGGACATCGCCGAGCGCGAAGGGGCGGACCTTAGCCGCGCCATCATGGGACATTCCTGCGGCATGGCGGGCGACGTTCCGGCGATGCTCGATTTGCTGGCGCGCGGCGTTTACATTGAATTCGACACGCTGGGGGTAGTCCGCGCCGGTCCGGAGCCGTCGCGCGACCATCTGGTGGCGAACGCCATCCCCATGCTGATCGATGAGGGATACGAAGACCGCATCCTGCTCTCGCAGGACGTCTGTTGGAAATCCCACCTGAACCGCTTTGGCGGCTCCGGATACACTTACATACAGGAAACATTCCTGCCGCATCTGGCGACGCTGGGGGTTGATGAAGCCGCTCGGCGGCGCATCATGGTGGAGAACCCGAAGCGGGCGCTGACTTTCATTTGACAAACCCTGAGAAATCGCTACTATACTCTCATGCCCGTTAACGCGCCGGCGCGGGCGACCGCTCGGCGGCGAATGGCGAAAGCGGAAAACAAGCAGGAGACATCTATATGATGAAACGGATAGCCAAGACAGGAATGTTGGCGGCGGCGCTGGTCGCGGCGCTGGCGTTCGCCGCCATCGCCTGCGCCTCTTCGGACGAGGCGGCGGCCCCCGCGCCGGCGCCCACCGCGGACGTGCAGGCGATAATCCAGCAGACGCTGGCGGCGCAGCAGCAGCCGGAAAGCATGACCTCCGCCGAAATCGCCAAAGCGGTTCAGGACGCGATGGCCGCCCAGCCCGGCGTGACGCAGGATGACGTCGCGGACGCCATAGCCGGCGCGCTCGCCCGGCAGTCGCCCGGACTCACCGAAGCGGACGTCGCGGACGCCATAGCCGGCGCGCTGGCGGCTCAGCCGGAGACGCCCGGACTCACCGAAGCCGACGTCGCCCAGGCGATAGCCGACGCGCTCGCCCGGCAGACGCCCGGACTCACCGAGGCCCAAGTCAGCGAAGCCATCGCCAAAGCGCTCGCCGAGCGCCCCGGCATAACCGAAGAGGACGTCGCCGAAGCCGTCTCCAAGGCGGTCACGGAAGCCGTCGCCGCCGTGGCGGAGCCGATAATGGCGTCCACCGACGCCCCCGGAATGTCGGACGCCGACAGCAACATCTTCTCCCAAGACCGCTACGGCGGAACCCTCGTCTGGGTGCCGCAGGGCAGCGTCGGAAACCTCGACTCCATGACATCCGGCTCCGCCATCGGGCGCGGCGTCTCGTGGCACTTCTGGGAATCCCTCGCGCAGTGGGACGCGAACGGCGTCATCAACCCCGACATGGCGGACAGCTGGGAAGTGGACGGGAGCGAATACACGTTCACCCTGCGCGACGACCTCATGTGGCACGACGGAACCGCCGTTTTGCCGGAAGACGTCGACGCCTCCATCGCGCGATTCCTGCAGCAGGACAAATCCTTCAGCCCCATCCTGAACGGCATTTGGGAAGGGTTCGAGACGGTGGACGACAAGACGTTCAAGATAACCTTGAGCGAGCCGTCCGCCCTGCTGATGACGGCGCTCGGATACGTGGGCGGCACTCAGCCGAACATCATGCCGAAAGAGACCGCCGAGAAGTATCCTCCCGGCGAGCTGATTCAGGATTTCGTCGCCTCCGGCCCCTACAAGTTCGTGAGTTGGGACCCGGGCAACGAAATCATCCTCGACCGTTTCGAGGACTACGTCCCGCGCCGCGAGCAGCCCAGCTACCGCGCCGGCGCGAAGTTGGCGTACTTCGACCGCCTCCGCATGACGGAAATCCCCGACCAGCAGACGCGCATCTCCGCCGTCCTCACCGGCGCGGCGGACTTCCTCGACGTGGTGTCGTCCGACTTCTACCAAGAGGCGCTCGACAACGAAGACAAGGTGTCCATCCACATCGGCATCCCCGGCGCCCAGCCGGACATCATGATCAACACGCGCAACCCGATGCTCGGATTCAACGAGAGCGGGAAGAAGATCCGCCAAGCCATTCAGGCGGCGGTCAACGCGGAGGACATAATGAAGGGCTACGGCGACCCGCGCCTGTGGTCTCTCTGCCCGTCGCTCCAAATGTGCGGCACCCCCTGGGCGGCGCACACGAACAACGCGGCGCTCTACAACCAGAACAACCCCGAAAAGGCTAGGGCGCTGCTCGCCGAATCGGACTACGACGGCGAAGAGATAATCATCCTAGACCCGACCGACTTCCCGACCATCCACCCGATAGCCACTGTGCTTAAGGGGCAGTTGGAGGCGGTCGGAATCAACGCCAGCGTTCGCGCGACCGACTGGGCGGGGCAGCTGGCGGCGTTGCGCGGCGTCGAAGGCTGGCACATATTCACAAATTGGAACAGCAGCAACCTGTACCATCCGCTGGTCGCCACCCACTACCGCGTCGGCGAAACCGACTACGCGGAAGATTCGGAAACCGGCATGACGCTGACCCAGTTGCGCGAAGAGTTCGCGGCGGCGGCGACGCTCGAAGAGCAGTTCGCCGTCACGCGCAAGATGGCGGACGCCGCCTGGGCCGACCCGCGCCGAATCACCTTCGGGCAGTTCTACCAGCTGCGGATTTACGACAAAGACCTGCAGGACGTGGACGTCCGCGGCGCCCCCGTCGGCTCCCCGCTGTTCCTAAACGTCTGGTGGGGAGACTCCGACCGCCGAGCGGTCGACCCGCGCTAGGGCGCGCGACCGGCGCAATCGGAACGAAGACCAATCAGCGAAACAAGCCCCCGCCCGTTGCCCGCGCAATGGGGAGCGGGCGGGGCGACAGAGACGGCAACCCCGAACGGCAAGCGGCGGCGGATTCCCCATCTCGCTTAGCCGCTTGCCGTCCCTAGCCCCTGTCATTCCCGTATCCACCGCCAACCCCGTCATTCCCGCGAAGGCGGGAATCCAGAGAGCGCAGACAGAGACAATGACGCGAAACCGAATGATAACCGCCGACTGCCAACCGCCCCGCGCGCAAAGCCGCGCTTGCGCGCGCCTCACCCTCAACCTAGCCTTCTCCCATCAAGGGAGAAGGGATTTATCGTCCCCACTTTCGAGGGGATGACGAAACCCGCCGCCTTTCTGGATTCCCGCCTTCGCGGGAATGACGGGGGCGGGGGATGAGAATGGATTTATCGTCCACGCTTTCGAGGGGATGACGAAATCCGCCGCCTTTCTGGATTCCCGCCTTCGCGGGAATGACGGGGGCGGAAATCTGACCGCCAACCACTGACCGCCAACCACTAGCCGCTAGAATACCCCCATGCTCGCCTACATCATTCGCAGACTTCTCGCCACTATTCCCGTTCTGGCGGTAGTGGGCTTGTTCACGTTCTTCCTTTTGCGCGCCACTCCCGGCGACCCCGCCGCCGTCATCGCCGGCAACGAGGCGACGCATGAGGAATATCTCGAAATCCGCGAGCGGCTGGGGTTGGACGACCCGATTTACGTCCAGCTCGGCAAGTGGACGGGGCGCATGCTGCAGGGCGATTTCGGCAAGTCCATACGCTCCGGCAAGCCCGTGTTCGAACTGATTAGGGGGCGCATCGGCCCTTCCGTATCGCTCACCGTCGCCACCGAGCTCATCGCCGTGCTGGTCGCCATTCCGCTCGGCGTCTTGGCGGCTTGGAAGGCGAATTCCGTCGTGGACCGCGGCGTGATGGTGTTCGCCGCCATCGGCTTCTCCGTCCCCATCTTCTGGCTCGGATTCATAATGATATGGATATTCGGGCTGTGGGCGTTCGGCTTGGACAACCCGATTCTGCCGGTCGCGGGATATTCCAGAATCTCCGACGGACTCGGCGAATACATCCGCCATCTCATCCTGCCCGCCGCGAGCTTGGGGCTTGTGGTAATCGCCCTAATCGCGCGCATGACGCGGGCGAGCGTTTTGGAAGTCTTGAAAGAGGACTACGTCCGCACCGCGCGCGCCAAGGGGATAACCGAGCGCGCGATTCTGATACGCCACGCCCTGCGGAACGCGTCGCTGCCGATTCTGACGGTGGTCGGCTTGTCGCTGGCGGGCTTGCTGTCGGGCGCGGTGGTCACCGAGAGCGTGTTCGCCATTCCGGGGCTGGGCAGGCTGGCGGTCGAGGCAATCGCCACGCGCGACTACCCGATAATACAGGCGATGATAATACTCATCGGCGGCTTTTACGTGTTCATCAACCTGATTGTGGACATACTCTACGCATTTCTTGACCCCAGGATTAGGTACTAATGGCGAGAGCGGCGACCGGACCTCTGGACGAAGGCGGGCGGCGGGCGTCAACGGCGGCGCGCGCCGTCAAAGCGGCGACGCGGCTCGCCGGGCGCGAGCCGACGATGACGTTCGGCTTGGGGCTGCTGGTCGTCCTAGTGGCGATAAGCCTGGTAGGGCCTTTCGCCATTCCGAACGAGCCGAGCGCGATAAACATGGACGCGCGGCTGGACGCGCCGTCCGCCGCCTACTGGTTCGGCACGGACGCCTTCGGGCGGGACGTCTTCAGCCGAACGATTAGCGGCGGCAGAATCTCGTTGCTGGTCGCCGCCGCCGTCGCGGTTCTCACGATGGCGTTCGGCGCGGCTTTCGGCTCGCTCGCCGGCTACTTCCGCAAAGTGGACGCCGTGCTGATGCGCGTGATGGACGGTCTGATGGCGATTCCGACAGTTCTGCTGGCGATAGCGCTGATGGTGATACTCGGCGCCAGCCTGCAGAACGTGATAATCGCCATAGTGATAGTGGACACCCCGCGCATGACGCGGGTGGCGCGCGCGTCCGTCCTCAGCCTGCGCGAGCAGCCCTTCGTGGACGCCGCCCGCGCCATCGGGGCGCAGAACAGCCGCATCCTGACGCGCCACGTCGTCCCCAACCTGCTCGCGCCGCTAATCGTGATGGGAACCTACGTCGCCGCCAGCGCGATGCTCACCGAAGCGTATCTGAGCTTCTTGGGCGCGGGAATCCCCGCCGTGGACAACCCCAGCTGGGGCAACATCATGGCGGAAGGGCGCGGATTCATACACAAGGCTATGTGGGTGATATTCTTCCCGGGCCTGGTGCTGGCGATAACCGTCACTTCCATAAACCTCGCGGGCGACGGACTCCGGGACATACTAGACCCCAAACTGGCGCGCCGGCTTTAGGGCGGCGCGGGCGCTCCCAACCTTCCCCCATCGCGCCGTTGCGCCTTCGCGTTCCCCATCTTTCCCCGAAACTCGCCAAAGAATTGACGCTACGCCGTTCCGTTGGTAAACTCAAATCATCCAGACGCAAAAAAGAGGTTTCAGCCGTGCCTAACAGCGTATCGTTCCAAGACCTTTCGCCGCTCTCGTTTCTCGACCGTAGCGCGGCGGTCTATCCGAACAAGCCGGCGGTGATTTACAACGACGAGACGCTCACATACGCGCAGTTCGATGAGCGCGTGACGCGCCTCGCGTCGGCGCTCCGTCAGGCGGGCGTCCGCAAGGGCGACCGGGTCGCCTTCATGTTGCCGAACATCCCCCAGATGCTCGAGGGGCATTACGGGCCGATGCGGCTGGGCGCGATTCTGGTCGCCATCAACATACGCCTGTCCGCGCGCGAAATCGCCTACATACTCAACCACTCCGGCGCGAAAGTCTTGGTATTCGATTCGGAATTCGCCGACGTCGTCCGCGCCATGCGGGGCGACATCCCCGGCGTGGAGACGTTCGTCCAAGTCGCGGACGCCGCCCCGCGCGCGGACGACATCCCCGGCGCGGACTACGAGGATTTTCTGGCGTCCGCGCCCGAAGGCGATTTCAGAGACCCGGTGGATTCCGAGCTGGACGCCGTCGCAATCAACTACACATCCGGCACGACGGGCTTGCCGAAGGGCGTGCAGTACCACGCGCGCGGCGCGTATCTGAACGCGCTGGGCGAGATACTCGAATCGGGCGTGACCGCGAGCGGCGTCTATCTTTGGACGCTCCCCATGTTCCACTGCAACGGCTGGTGCCACCCGTGGGGCGTCACGGCGGTGGGCGCGACGCATGTCTGCCTGCGGCGCGTGGAGGCGTCCGAAGTCTATCGCCTCATCCGCGAGCGCGGCGTAACCAACATGTGCGCCGCGCCGACGGTTCTGACGATGCTCTACTCCGCCCCCGAAGCGGGCGAGCAGGACTTGTCCGGGCTAACCATAATGACCGCCGGCGCGCCGCCCGCGCCGCAGGTGATTCGCTCCATCGAAAACATGGGCGCGTTCATACACCACGCCTACGGGCTTACCGAAACCTACGGGCCGCACACCATCTGCGCCATACAGCCGGAGTGGGGAGGATTGCCGGAAGACGAGCGCGCCCGGCTGAAATCGCGGCAGGGCGTCCCGTTCGTCATCGCCGAGCCGGGCTTGCGCGTGGTCAACTCGCATATGGAAGACGTCCCCAAAGACGGCGAGACGATGGGCGAAGTGGTCATGCGCGGCAACAACGTCATGTCGGGCTACTTCGACGACCCGGAAGCGACGGCGACGGCGTTCGCGGGCGGATGGTTCCACTCCGGCGACCTCGCGGTATGGCACCCGGACGGCTACATCGAGCTGCAGGACCGCGCCAAAGACATCATCATCTCCGGCGGCGAGAACATATCGAGCCAGCAGGTGGAAAAGACGATAATGGAGCATCCCGGCGTTTTGGAAGTCTGCGTAGTCGGCGTTCCCGACGAACGCTGGGGGGAAGTCCCCAAGGCGTTCGTGGTTCCGAGAGCGGGCGCGGAGATAGACGCGGACGCGGTAATCGAGTTCACCCGCGAACGCCTGGCGCGCTTCAAAGCGCCGAAGTACGTCGAGTTCGGCGACCTGCCCAAGACCGCCACCGGCAAAATCCAGAAATACATCCTGCGCGAAAAGGAATGGGAAGGCAGAGAGAAGCGCATACAAGGCTCGACCGGATAGCCGCAACCGTCCGCCGGAACCGGAATCGGACAAGAAGGAAAGGAATAACCCCCATGCCGCAATGCGCCATATGCCCCAAACACGTCCCGGAGGACATAGACGCCCCGGTAACAACCACAATGGCGGGGACGCCAGAGCTCGACCCGACCCGCGGAACGAAGCGCTACTGGGAAGGCGTCTGGCATTACTTCTGCGGCTTGGCGTGCCGGAGCGCGTTCGATTCGCGGGCGGCGGGGGGAGCGCGGGAGCGGTGAGCGCGAAAGAAGGCGTTATCACAGCGCCGCGCCACTCGCCCCCCGCGCCCGTCCGCCAATTGCCCATGTCCGAAATCGCGCAGGCGCCGAGCGTTGAGCGTTGCGTCGGGATAGATGGCGGCTTCCCCGAAAAGTTCGTGGACGAGCTTTCGCGCAGAGAAGTTTTCAACAAGCATCTCTTTCGCCCGAACGCTTACTTGCACAAGTGGTGGGCGCGGCGTTGCGGCTCGCTGTTCCGCGCCATACTCAAGCAGTTCGCGCCGGACGACGGTCTTAGAGACTACTACGCCCCCGGCGGGCTTGAGGGCAAGGTCGTTCTCGACCCGATGATGGGCGGCGGAACGACATTGCAGGAAGCGATGCGGCTTGGCGCGAACGTCATCGGCGCGGACATAGACCCCATCCCAGTCGCCCAAGCCCGCGCTTCTCTCAGCGCCGCCTCGCTGCCCGACCTGCGAGCCGCCTTCGACCGATTCCACGCCGCGCTGTACGCCGAGTTGGGCGACTTCTTCCAAACCGAATGTCCGCATTGCGACGCGGTTGTCGACGTCCAGTACGCCCTTCACGGCGTCCGCAAAAGATGCGCCTGCGGAGAAGCGGCGCAGATAGACCAGTACATTCTGCGGCGGGAATCGGACCGCGACATACGCATATGCCCCGATACATGGCGGATTGGCGCGGACGCCGCCGCGAATAGCGCAACCGTCTCGCGCAACCGCCGCCTGATAGAGAAATCCGAAAAGACATGCCCCGACTGCGGTTCGGAGTACGCCGACATTCTCGACGTCCCCTTCTACGCGCGATACGTCCCCGTGGCGACAGCCGCCGTTTGCGCCAGTCACGGATTCTTCTTCAGACCGCCTTCGGAGCGCGACTTTGCCGGAATCGAGCGCGCGAACGCGCTCCGGGCAGACCTTGATTTCGCCCCCATCGCAGATTTCGCCGTGAAAGACGGGCCGAAATCCGCCGACCTGCTCAGGCGCGGCGTCCGCTCGTATCTCGACCTGTTCTCGTCCCGCCAACTGCTTTATATCCGAAACGCCGCGACGTTGCTTGAACGATTCGACGGCGTCGAGAAGCTCAACCTGGCGATGCTCGTATCCACCTCTCTGGAGTTCAACTCCATGATGTGCGGATACAAGGGTTGGTACGCGCGCCGTCCTGGGGCGATTCGCCACGTCTTCGCGCTGCACGCCTATTCGTTCCCGTACACGGCGCTGGAAAACAACCCCGTCAACCGGAGCGCGTCATCAGGCAACTTGCGGCTTCTCTTTCGAGACCGCATCGAGCGCGGGCGCAAGTGGGCGGCGACGCCCGTGGAGCGCAGAATCGGGCGAGACGGCGCGAGCGAGCTCGTCGCCATGCGCGGCGAAACGGTCGGCGGCGTTGAGGCGTCCGAGCAAACCGCCCTCGAGTCCGGACGCCATAAATTCATGCTGATTCACGGCGATTCCGGCAACCTGCCAATCGCCGACCGCTCGGTGGACATGGTCGTCACCGACCCGCCATACTACGACAGCGTCCAGTACAGCGACCTAGCCGCCTTCTTCCGCGTATGGCTGGCGCGCCTGCTGCCCGATGAGTTGGAGTGGGTCTATGACGAATCCCAAAGCGCCGTCGCCGGCAAGACGGGCGGGGACGGCTTTCTTTCCGCGCTCGCCGGAATCTTCCGCGAGTGCGCCCGCGTTCTGAAGCCGGACGCCGGTCGGATGGTTTTCACATTCCACCACTGGCGCCCGGATGCGTGGGCGGAGCTTTCCATAGCCCTGAAGCGCGCCGGATTCCGGCTGACGAACGCCTACGCCGTCTATTCGGAGCATCCCATATCCGTCCACATACGCAACCTGAACTCCATAAAACACGACAGCGTGCTGGTATTCGCCGCCGGTGATTCGGCGTCCGCGCCCTGGCCTATGCCCGCCGCAATTGAAACTACCGACAGCGAGACGTTCTGCCGCCAATGCGCCGCCGCGCTTGGATGGGCGTTGCAGAGCGACGAACTCTCCGAAACCGAAATCCGCGCCGCGTGGAAGCGGCTGATTAGGAAGGGCAATGGCGGACGAACGAAATAACGGGCCGGCGGAGATATTCGGGCATCCGGTCTGGAGCCGCGCCGCAGACGCCCAAGACGCGCGCGGACGCCGCTGGTGTCCTTTCCAAAACCGCGTCTGCGACAAGAAAAGCCGGCTGATAGATTACCCGCTCGGGGTCTGCTCCGTCCATTACGGCGGCGACATCCGCGCAATCTGCCCGCGCCGATTCGACGAGGGCGGGGCTATCGAGGGCGCGTCCATCCCGCTGGAAAACATCGCGCTCCACTACTTCGGGGACTTGGACAACATCATCGCCTTCTCGGAAGTCAGGTTGCCGAATGTCGGAAACATAGACTGCGTTCTAGTCCGCCACAAACCGCTCAAGCCGGAAGTGGACGACTTCGTATCGGTGGAATTCCAATCGGATTCAACTACAAGCACAGGCGAGCTCGTTCGGGGGATAACGGAATTCTTCGACGGGCGCGACATAAGCGGCGGTTCGTACAGGTTCGGAATGAACACATACGACTCCATAAAGCGCGCCTTGACCCAGTTGATGAACAAGGGCGTCGTCTATGAATCTTGGAACACAAAATGCTACTGGGTTATGCAAGAATACATCTACGCCAATTTGGTCGCGCGATACGGCTTCAAGACGGACGGATTCAACCCCGCCCACTCTTCGCGGTTCGCGCTGTATAATCTTGTTCGCGGACAAGAACGGTTGACGCTGACGCCCACGCGATTCGTCTCCGCCACGGTCGACGAAATCTATCAGGCAATCAGAAACAAACCGGACATGCCCGGCAAAGATGAGTTCGTTCGCCGCCTGAACGCCAAGTTGCGGGTCGGCTTGAGCGTACAGCCAACCTGAAAACCAACCTGACAAATCGAAAGGAACAACCCCATGAAAGTCACCGACGTAACCACCACCGTAATTGAAAACCTGCCGCCCTATCGCGGCGGGCGGTATCTGCTCTTCCTCGAAGTCCACACCGACGAGGGGATTGTGGGGCTGGGCGAGCGGATTACCGGCAACACTTACTCCAACCGGCTCGGCGACCTCAAGTCGCAGATAAGCCTCATCGACGAGATGGCGCGGCTGCATGTGGTCGGGGAAAACCCGTTCGACATCGAGCTGATCTGGGATCGCATGTACGCCTCGCGCCACGACTTCCGGCACCCCAGCCTGCAGCTCACCCCCGTGCTGAGCGCCATTGAAATGGCGCTGTGGGACATCGTCGGCAAGGCGGTCGGGCAACCCATCTACAACCTGCTCGGCGGCAAGTACCGCGACAAAATCCGGGCTTACGCCTACATGCCGGAGGGCGGCTTCCGCGAAGACCCGTCCAAAGCCGGCGAAATCGCCGCGCAGCTGATGGAAGAGGGCAACACCGCCTGCAAGTTCGACCCGTTCCATCCGCTGTTTCCCCTCCCGCGCGACATCCCGCTGTGGGAGATAGAGCATGCCGCCAAGATTTTCGAGAGCATCCGAGACGCCGTCGGCAACAACTTCGAAGTCGGCATCGGGACGCACGGACAGCTGACGACGTACAGCGCCATCCGCGTGGCGGACTTTCTGGAGCCGTACCATCCCTTCTGGTTCGAGGAGCCGGTGCCGCCGGAGAACGTCGAGGAAATGGCGCGGGTCGCCGCCCACACAAGCATCCCCATCGCCACCGGCGAGCGGCTTGTGACGAAATACGAATTCTCGAACGTCCTCGAAAAGCGGGCGGCGCAGATAATCCAGCTGGACGTCGGGCAGTGCGGCGGAATCATGGAGGCGAAGAAAATCGCGTCCATCGCAGAGGCGCATTACGCGATGATAGCGCCGCATATGGCTTGCGGGCCGGTCGCCGCCGCCGCCGCGATTCAGGTGGATACCTGCTCGCCCAATCTGCTGATACAGGAAGCGAACCAGGGGCCGCTGCATCACGTGATTTTCAAGGAGCCGCTCGTGTTCGAAAACGGCTTCATCATCCCGCCGACGGGGCCGGGGCTGGGAATCGAGCTGGATGAGTCGGTGGTGAAGCGGGTGGAGGTGGAGTAGCGCGCCGTCCGTCGCGCCCTTCGCGCGATTGACTTGACGCCGCCAATGCTGAACAATGGTTGCGCGTCCGCGTTTCGGCGGGCGGCGGTTAGTCGGCTTGCGGGAAGAGGCGTCGCGTTCGCATGAAAATCACCGTTGTGGGACTTGGATACGTTGGCTCGGTGGCGGCGGCTTGTCTCGCCGACGCCGGGCATGAGACGCTTGGCGTGGACGTCGACGGGCGGCGCGTCCGCTCGCTCGGCGCGGGGGACGCCCCGTTTTACGAGCCGGAGCTCGTCCGGTTGCTCCGCGCCGGGCTTGATTCGGGCGGGTTGCGATTCGTCCACGCGGACGACGTCGCCGAGCCGCTGGGGGACGCCGCGCTGGTCGCCGTCGGGACGCCGCCCGCCGAGTCCGGCGCCGCCGACCTGAGCCAAGTCCGCGCCGCGCTCGACTGGATAGAGTCCAAGCGCGACGGACGCGACCCCGTCGTGGTGATGAAAAGCACCGTCCCGCCCGGAACCGGGCGCGGCGTGGCGAAGCGGTGGCGCGGAAGCGTCCCGCTTGAATACGTCTCCAACCCGGAGTTTCTGCGCGAAGGGCGCGCCGTCGCGGATTGGCGCGACCCGGATAGAATCGTAATCGGCGCGGCGGGCGCGGACGCTCGCTCGGTTGAAGTCGTCAAGCGCATCCACGCCGGCGTCCAAGCCCCGTTTTTGGTCACGGACGTGACCAGCGCCGAGATGGTCAAGTACGCCAGCAACGCCTTTCTCGCCACGCGCATATCGTTCATCAACGAAATGGCGTCGCTCTGCGACATGACGGGCGCTTCCATAGACGCGGTGAGCGACGGGCTGGCGTTGGACGCGCGGACGGGGGGGCGCATCTACGCCGGCGTGGGCTACGGCGGGTCTTGCTTTCCGAAGGACGTCCGCGCGCTGGACCATCTGGCGCTCACCAGCGGCGCGAGCGTGGAGCTTCTGCGCTCGGTCATCACCGTCAACAACCGCCAGCGGATGATGCCGCTCTACGCCCTGCGCCAGCGCTTCGGGGGCGACTTGTCGGGCGTGCGCGTGGCGACGCTGGGGCTGGCGTTCAAGCCCGGCACGGACGACGTCCGCGACGCGCCAGCCGTCGACCTGATTCGCGCCCTGGTCGACGAAGGCGCGGCGGCGTCCGCATACGACCCGCGCGCCATGGGCGCCGCCGCCGACCGCCTGCCGCGCTCCGTCCGCCTCGCCGAGTCGCCCGAAGACGCGGCGGACGGAGCCGCCGCCGTCGCGCTGATGACCGAGTGGAGCGAGATAGCCGGCGCGGACTGGCGCGAAATCGCCCGCCGCATGAAGCCGCCCAAGCTGATTTACGACGGCAGAAACGCGCTCGACGCCGCGCAAACGCGCCGTCTGGGGTTCGAGTACATGGGAGTGGGAAGGGGAGTCGGCGGCTAGCGAGATAATCGCGAAAGGGCGAAAGAATGGGGAAACGCAAAGGCGCGGAGTCGCAAAGGGCGCAAGGGAAAGGGATTTGTCGGTTGCGATTCGCGCTGGGGTTTCGTTGGGCGCCGCTGTGGATGGGGCTTTCGCGCATTTCCCCGATGATTCGGCTTGGCGTTGATTTCCGCTTATGCCGAAAAGCGCGAGTTGGGCGAAACGAAACCCTGAAAAATCCGGTCAATCCTAAAAATCCTGATTCCGACAAATACGCCTAGCCGCCAACCGCCGCATGAACATTCTCTACATATCGCAGTATTTCCCGCCGGAGATAGGGGCGGGCGCGGTTCGGGCGCGGGAGTTTTCCCGGCGCTGGGCGGACGCCGGACACCGCGTGACCGTTCTCACCGGCGTCCCCAACTACAACTATCAGGCGGCGAACGGGCGCGAGACGGCGGCGCGGGCGGACGCGGATTCGGACGGCGACGGCGTGAAAGTCGCGCGGACTTGGCTTTGGAGCGTGGGCGACAGGCGGCGGCGAAGCCGCATCCTGAGCTACTCTTCGTTCGGCGTCTCATCCGCCCTGCGCGGGATGGCGACGCCGCGCCCGGATGTGGTGTTCGCCTCATCGCCGCCGTTGCCGGTCGGATTGGCGGGATGGTGGCTGGCGCGACTCAAGCGGCGTCCGTTCGTGTTCGACGTGCGCGATTTGTGGCCCGAATCGCTCACGGACCTCGGCGCGGCGCGCCCGGATTCGCGCTTGGCGAAGACGCTCGACCGCGCGGCGTCTTTTCTATACGGCGGCGCGGCGCGGGTGGTGGTGACGTCGGACGCCACGCGGGACGCGCTCATCCGAAGCGGCAAAATCGCGCCCGGCAAAGTCCAGACCGTGACCAACGGGGTGGAGACGGACATGTTCGCGCCCGCCGGCGCGTCGGCGTCCGAAGAGCGGCGCGCGCTGGGCATGGACGACGCCTTCACCGTTTCGTTCATCGGCACAATCGGCATGGCGCACGACGTGGAGACGGTCTTGCGCGCGGCGGCGCGGCTGGAAGGCGGCGCCCCGCGCCCCGCCAAGCTCCTATTCGTCGGCGAGGGCCCCGGCAAAGCGCGCGCGATGGAGTCCGCCAAGCGCATGAATCTCGCCAACGTCGAGTTCATGCCCGCCGTCCCCCGCGAGCGCGTTCCGAGATTGATAGGCGCGAGCGACGTCTGCCTGGTATCGCTCAAGAAAGCCGGCGTCAACGCCGAGATAATCCCCGTCCGCATGCTGGAGTTCATGGCTTGCGCCAAGCCGGTCGTTGCGGCGGCGAGCGGTCAGGCGGCGCGACTCGTCGCCGAAGCGGACGCCGGATTGGTCGTTCCGCAGGGCGACGACGCGGCGTTGGCGCGCGCCATGCGCTCTCTGATGGACGACCCGGCGCGCGGCGGGCGCATGGGCGCGAACGGGCGGCGGCTCATCCTGGAGCGCTTCACCCGCGAGCGGACGGCGGCGGACTGCCTGGCGATTCTCGAGGATTGCGTCCGCGCGTCCGCGAAAGGGCGCGGCTGATGGCGGGCGCGGACGGCGGCGGCGCGCAACCTTCCGACGCGGCGTCCCAAGAGACGCGGGGCGCGGCGACCGGGCGGCGCGACGTCCTCACGGTGTTCGCCTCCCGCGCGGCGCTTTTCGCGGTTCGGGCGCTCACGCAGGCGCTGTTTTCATACACGCTCGGCGCGGAGAGTCGGGGGACGCTGGCGCTCTGCCTCACATTCGGCGTCATATCGGGTTTGGCGTTCACGCCCGGCTCGGATAGGGGCGCGCAGTACGCGGTGATGTCGCGGCGCGCGAGTTTGTCGCAGGGCGTCTGGGCGGCGTTCGCCATCTGCGCCGTCGGCGGCGCGGCGGCGATAGCGCTCGCCTTCCCCCTAATCTGGGGCGGGTTCGGATTCTTCCAAGACGGCGACCGAACGGCTTTCTACGCCGCCATGTCGCTGATACCGGCGTGGTCGCTGTCCAAAGCCATCGAGATGCAACTGGCGGCGATGCGGCGGTTCTCGGCTGTGGCGCTGGCGACGGCGGTCGAGTCCGCCTCGCTGCTGGCGGCGGGGGCGGTCTTGGTCTGGGCGCTGGATTTGGGCGTAATCGGCGCGGTGGCGGCTTACGCGCTCGCCCACGTTCTGGCGTCCGCCCTGCGCCTTTGGGATTTGCGGCGCAACTGCGGGCTGCGCTTCGAGCCGCCGTCCGCCGAGACGATGCGGCGGATTATCGCGTATGGGCTGAAGTACCACGTGGCGCAGCTCGGCGTGGCGGTGGAAGTCCGCGTCGAGAGCATCTTGCTGGGGCTTGTGGGAACGCGGGCGGAAGTGGGTCTGATGAGCGCGGCGTACATGACTTTGGCGCGCATATCCATCGTCCCCCACTCCATAGCGACCATCATACAGCCGCGCGTGGCGGCGGCGGAGGACGGCGCGCCGAGCCTGGTCGCCTTCTGCGCGCGGCTGACAATGCTGGCGGCGGGGGCGGCGATAGCGGTCATGGCGCTGGCGGCGGAGCCGATAGTCTGGTTGCTCCACTCGTCCGCCTTTCTGGACGCCGTTCCGCTTTTGCGGATTTTGGCGCCTGGAATCGCGCTCACTGTGGGCGCGGACATTCTGATGTGCTACTTTCGGGGCGTGAACCGTCCGGCGGCTTGCTCGCGCGCCATCTTCATCGGTCTGGCGGTCACGACGGCGGCTTTCTTCGCGTTGCATTTCTACGCAGGCATGAACGCCGCGGCGATGGCTTGGGCGCTCACAATCGGCTTCGCCGTCCGAGCGGTCTATCTCGCCGCGCTTTTCCGAAAACACGGCGGCTTGCCGCTCGCGTCGGCGTGGCTTCCCAAGCGTTCGGACGCCGCCTATCTCTGGAACGCGGCGCTGTGGGCGGCGCGGACGGTTCGGAATCCGCGCCGAGCCTAGCCGCCGGCTTCGGTTTCGTACTCGCAAGCCTCCAGCTCCGCCGCCTTGTCGAACATGAGCAGGTCCATCGGGACGTTCGCCCGCGCCCTTTCGGGGAATATCAGCCGCTCGGAGTCGCCCAGAATCGCCGCCCAGTAGCAGAATGTGGAGTTGGAGCAGATGACGGTTTTCGCGCGCATCAGCAGGATGAAATCCTCCGTGGCGGACGCGGTTCGCGCTATGCTGTGTCGGACGCCGCCCGCCGGTTCGCCGAGCGTCTCCAGCAATCCGCGCTCGTCGTTGGTCGCCCAGTGGATTTCATCGAGCGGGGGGGCTATCCGCCCTATCGAGCGGCGGTAGAAGCCGAATCGCAGCCGTTTGCGCGGCGGCATGTCGCCGGCGCGGTAGTGGACGACCGCCGAAAGGCGCGGCGCGCTGGCGTAAAACTCGACAGCGGCGAGCCTGTGGCGTATAATCCGCCGCATCCGGCGGATTACGCGCTCGGTCATGAACTCGCCGGCGGCGTAGTAGTTGACGATTCGGATGTCCCGCTTCCCGTCGAGCGCGCTCAGATTCGGGACGCCGCGCCCTAGTTTGGACGCGGCGAATTCGCCGAGCAGAAAGGCGAGGTCGGCGGGCGACAGCGCCTCTTCCAGCGTCTCGCCGGCGAACGCCGCCGTCCGCATGTCGTCGGGGTGGACGCTCCACCCCAGCAGGCGCGTCAGCGGGTTTCGCCGTGTGAGCGCGAGGTTGTAGGATACGTCGTATCCCATATCGGACAGATAAACGCCCTGGGCGAACTGGAACAGGTTGTTGCCGATTCCGCCCTTGAGAAAAATCTTCGCTGAAGGCATGACGCGATGGTACACGCCAAGCCGCGCGCGCCGCAAGCGTTGGCCGCGCGGCGAAATAGCCGCGAGCGCATAGGAGAATAGCGATGAGACTGCAAGGCAAGACCGCCATCATAACCGGGGCCGCCAGCGGCATGGGCGCGGAGGAGGCGCGGCTGTTCGCCCGCGAAGGCGCGAACGTGGTCGTCGCGGACGTCTCGGACGCCGAAGGGCAAGCCGTCGCGCGCGAGATAGAGGACGCGGGCGGCGAAGCGGCGTATGTCCGCTGCGACGTGACCAGCCGCGAGTCTTGGGACGAGCTGGTTCGCGCCGCCGTCGAGCGCTACGGGGGCTTGGACATCCTCGTCAACAACGCCGGCGTCAGCAGCAGCGCCTATGACGACCCGCTCGACGTGGACGGCTGGGAGCGCATCATGGACGTCAACGCCACGGGGGTTTATCTCGGCACGCGGGCGGCGATTCCCGCCATGCGCGAGCGCGGCGGCGGGTCGATAGTCAACATATCGTCCATCATGGGCTTCGTGGGCGGCGAGGGCGGACACCCGGCTTATCACGCATCGAAGGGCGCGGTTCGCATCTTCACGAAGGCGACGGCGGTGCGCTACGGGCCGGACGGCATCCGAGCGAACTCCGTCCATCCCGGCTTCATGCCGCCGATGAAATCCGCCCGCCGAGCGCCCGGCGCGGACGCCGCCCGCGACGAGATGATACGCCTAACCCCGCTGCGACGGCGGGGCGAGACGGTTGAAGTGGCTTACGGCGTCCTGTTCCTGGCGTCGGACGAGGCGTCGTTCGTAACGGGGACGGAACTGGTGATAGACGGCGGCTTCATAGCGCGCTAAGCGCCGAATTTGATACATTGGGGGGACAGGATGGCGGCGTCCCCCCAAGCGCGAAAGCGGAGGCGAAACGATGGTCAGCGCTCCCCAACTGAACAACCGCCCTGACGACGGCGAGGACGTCCTCATTGACGACGAAGCCGAGCGGCTCGCCGAAGACGAGCCGGACGCGCCCCGCGCCAGATACGAGATCACCTACTACGGGGTGGATTTCGACGTCCGGGGGCTTGTGACGCGCCTGCGAGAAGGCGAAATAATAATCCCGCCTTGGCAGAGGGATTTCGTCTGGTCTCGCAAGACCTCGTCCGCCTTCATAGAGTCCCTTCTTCTGGGGTTGCCGGTTCCCGGCATATTCATGGCGAGGGACCCCGACACCAAAGACTTCTACATCGTAGATGGGCAGCAGCGCCTGCGCTCTCTCATGGGGTTCTACGAAGGGAAGTTCCCGCAAGGAAGCGGCAACCGGAAATTCGCCTTGACAGGCGTAGCGCCGCGTTTCAACGGGATGACTTACAACTATCTGGAGGAATTGGACCGCCGAACGCTCAACAATTCTCTCATCCACGCCACCATCGTCGAGCAGTATCTCCCCGTTGACGACGACGACACGGACACGAGTTTGTACCAGATATTCAAGCGCCTAAACAGCGGCGGAAGGGCGGTCAACCCGCACGAAATCAGGCGCGCCGTCTATCAAGGCAAGCTCATGGACGAGATAGAGCGCCTTAACGAAAATCCCCACTGGCGCGAGATTGTCGGCAAGCCCAGCCTCCGGCTCAAAGACCAGGAGATGATACTGCGCTTCATGGCGATGCTGCGCATGGGCGACAAGTACTCCAGCCCGATGGAGGAGTTTCTGAACGTCTTTGTCCAAATCAACCGCAATCCGGATGAAGCGTGGATGCGGGACATGTCCGGCCTTTTCGAACGAACAGTCAAAGCGTTCGCCGAATCGATGAGCAATTCCGCGTTCCGTGTCATCGGCGGCAGAGCGGTCAACGCGGCGGTATTCGATTCCATGTCGGTCGCGCTCGCGACCAGAATCAAATTGAACGGCGTTCCCGGCGACGCCGCGATTCGAGAAGTCCATAACCATCTTGTATCAGATGAAGCGTACTTCGACGCCATCGCTCAAGGGACATCCCAAGAGCGTTCCGTAAAGAGCCGCCTGAAGATCGCCAAGGCTAAGTTCGAAAATGCGTAATCGGGAAGTAAACTGGAGACTTAGCCAACTCCACGACCTGATAGACCGAACCGGCGACGCGACTCAGGACATTAACCTGCAGAAACACTGGGGGCGCTACTTGTGCGTAATGGCGGCCGGTTTCTTGGAACGCAGTCTCCAAGCCATCTACTCGGACTTCGCCATCGGGTCGTCAAGCCCGAACGCCGCCAGGTTCGCAGCCAACAGACTTGGCAGAGTGACCAACCCGAACTCCGAAACGTTCCTAGAAATCGCAGGCGCGTTCAGCCCGGCGTGGAGAGCCGAGTTGGAAAGCCTCTTTGACGATGCCCCCCACCTAACAAGGGGCGCCATCAACTCCATCATGAGCGCGCGAAACAGCATAGCTCACGGCGAAACCACCGAGATAACGGTCGCAAGAGTGCGCGAATACTTGGACAGGAGCGTCAAAGTCTTGGAATTCATCGAAGACCAATGCAGAGTCGGAGCGTGACCGTCCCCCGGTTGCGACGCCCCTCATAGTCGGCGGCGGGCGCGAAAGGGGCAAGCCGAAAGCCGCCGCCCTTTCCCGCTATCCTTGACGGCGCGGCATAAGCGCAGTCTAGGATAGAAAGCCCTGCCCCCCTTCATTTCCCCCGGCTTTCGGCGGCTTGCGCCAAGCCGTTTCTTCCCCGCTTGACCTCGCCGGCGCGAAACCGCGCGCGGGGACTTGACAAATCCTTCGGAATTGTTAATATACTTAATCATCAGTTAAACAGGCGGCGCTGGGCGACCGTTCGTTGTCCCGGCGCGAAACGCGAAAAAACGCAGGAGATGAATATATGAAACATACCGTCAAGATAGGCATGTTGGCGGCGGCGCTGGCTTTGACGCTCGCCGCCGTCGCCTGCGCGTCTTCGGACGAAGCGGAGCCGACCGCCGCTCCGGCGGCCACGACGGCGCCCGCGGCGCCCGCGCCCACGACGGCGCCCGCCGCGCCCGCTCCGACCACGCCTCCGGTGGCGCAGCCCACGATAGCGCCCGCGCCCGAACCGTCCATGATGGTCAGCGACATAACCATCACCATGGCGATACCGGCGGTCGAAGAGCAGTTCGGCGACTTCGAAAACCAGACCTACGGCGGCAGCCCCGGCGAGATCCAGATGGGCTTCTTCGACCAGTTGCTGGTGCATGACGGCACAGACCCGCTGTCGCCGTTCGCGGCGGAGAGCTGGTCCATCAACGACGCCGGCAACGAGCTCACCCTGGTCATCCGCGACGACCTCAAGGTCAACACCCCCGAAGTGTTCGCGGGGCAGGATTTCGGCTACATCAAAGCCGAAGACGTGGCTTGGAACATGAACCGGCAGAACGCCGTCGTCAACCCCAGCCTCGGCGCGGCGATTGGCGCCCAGCTCGGAGGCACGTTCGGCGAAGCGACGGCGGTGGACGAATACACCGTCAAAGCGCCGCTGGTCACGGACATCTTCTGGGGCATCCCCATCAGCGAGTTCGACATCAACGACACCACCGTTCGCCTCGACAGCAAAGCGGCTTACGACGCGGTGGGCGCGGACGCCATCAGGCTGGTTCCCGTCGGCTCCGGCCCGTTCACCATCGGCGACTGGGACCCGAACAACCGCGGCGAAGTCCACGCCGTCCCCGACCACTGGATAGAGCCGCCGCACATCGGCAAGTTCGTCGTCGTCCAGGTCCCCGAAATCACCAGCCGCATGGCGATGATGGAAACCGGCGACGCGGACATCAGCGCGATTGACTTCGCGCGCCTCACAGAGCTGGAAGCCGCCGGGCTGAAGTTCATCACCACCATGTCCGACAAGGACACGATGACGCTCAGCGCCATCTGGCCCGGCAACCTTTGGACGGACTTCAACGCCAAGACGGAAATGCTCCTCTCCGAGGGCGAAACCACCGTCGCGCCGTGGGAAGACCTGCCCGAAAGCACCCATCCGTCCGTTTACTCGCAGGATTACCCCTGGATAGGTTGCCCCTGGGGCGACATGTGCCAGTACACGGACACCGACAACCCGCCCGGCATGAGCGACATGGAGCAGGCGCGCCTGGTTCGCTGGGGCCTCTCCCACGCCATAGACCGCCAGGCGATAGTGGACGTTCTGCAAGCCGGACTCGGCACGCCCATCTACCTTGAGTTGATGGGTCCGAAATTCCCCGGCTGGCGTCCCGACCGCACGGTCACGGCGGCGATGGTCAAAGCCGCCCATGAGAAATACGACGACAGCGAGTTGCTCGGCCCCGGCACCAGCTGGGTGGAGTACGGCGAATACGACAACGCCGCCGAGCCCGGCCACGAATGGCCGTGGACAATCCAGACCGACAAGATGGAAGCCGAGCGCCTGCTCGACCTCGCCGGCTATCCGAGGGGTTCGGACGGCGTGCGCTTCGAGATAAGCCTGAACAAGTACCGCTGCGAAACCGGCGACGTCTGCCTAGAGCAGGCGGACGCGGTGGCGGCGGATTGGGAATCGGTCGGCGTCCGCGTGACGCTGCTCACAGAGGAATACGGCGGAGTGGTCGTTCCCCGCATGAGAGACCGCACCCAGGCGTTCCCGGTGGTCAAGAACTGCAGCGTGGAGACGGCTAACTACCCGTTTGACTGGCCTCCGCCGCCCGCCGACAGCACCTTCAGCCGCCCGGCTTGGGGATGCGCGTTCGAGAGCAAGTTCCTCGACTACATGTACATCAACATCAACGGGGAGCGCGACAAGCAGGCGCGCGAAGACCTGCACCTGGACATGGTGGACTACTACTACTACTGGCAGCTGTACAGCGGCATGGTTCAGCCGCCGCGCGGCGTGGCCGCCAACCCCGCGACTGTGGAATCGTGGAACTCGCGCTCCACCGCCGCCGGGTTCTGGGGCAGGCCCCAGCACATAGTCCCCGCCAACTAAACCCGAACAAACCCGCCCGAACGTCCGGGGGAGCCGGCGCGAACCGCGCCCGGCGCCCCCCGGACCTCTGAAAATCGCGCGCGGGAGGGCGAAACGCCGCCTTCCCGCGCGCGTCCAATCATCATCCTTAGACCAGGATTTCCGATATGGCTCGTTTTCTCGCCAGAAGACTGCTCTCCATATTCATCTCCATAATCGGGGCGACCCTCATCATCTTCATCTTGACGAGGCTCGGACCCGACCCCATTGACTTGTATCTGGGCGACGCCCAAGTGGAAGTCACCGAAGAATACATCGCCCAGATGCGCGCTAAATTGGGCTTGGACAGGTCGCTCCCGGAGCAGTACGCGCTCTGGGTGTGGGACCTGGCGCGGTTCGACATGGGGGAGTCGCTCGGAACGCTGCGCCCGGTGAGCGAGATAATCCGCGACCACCTCGGCACCACATTGAAGCTGGCGCTGGGCGCTTGGCTGTTCGCGGTCATGGTCGGAGTCAGCATCGGCGTCTTGGCGGCGGTCAAGCGCGCCACAGTTTGGGACTATGTCGGGCGCGGATTCGCCCTGTTCGGGCAAGCAATCCCGCAGTTCTGGTCGGCGGTCATGGCGATACTCATATTCGCCGTTATACTCGGCTGGTTCCCCACAGGCACAATCGGAAACTACGAGGGCTTCCCGCTGGCGTGGGGGAATGTCAAGTACTACGTCCTGCCCTGCATCGTTCTGGGCTGGCCCGCCTCCGCCGGCATCATGCGCCTGACGCGCTCGGCGATGCTGGAGATACTGGATTCCGAATACATCAAACTGGCGCGCGCCAAGGGCGTCGCGCCGCTGACAATCGTATGGAAGCACGCGCTTAGGAACGCCGTCATCCCGCCGCTCACCTCCGCCTTCGTGCTGCTCGCCGACTACCTGAACGGCGCGCTGGTGGTGGAGATAGTCTTCTCCCTGCCGGGCATAGGCACGGTGGCGCTGAATCAGGCGGTTTACGACAACGATTGGCCGTTGCTGGCGGGGACTGTGTTCTGCTTCATCGGCATATACGTCACATTCGCCTTCCTCGCGGACATTCTGTACGCGATAATCGACCCGCGAATCCGCTACGAGTAGGTTTCCATCATGCAGACGCAGACGCTCACCGAGATAGAACGCGACCTGCTTGGGGTTCGGGAGCGCCCCCCCGTAATCCGCGAGCTCCGAGCGGCGTGGCAGTTCATGCGGCGCTGGCCCGCCATACCGATGGCGGTGCTGGCGACGCTCGTATTCTGCGGGATATTCGCGCCCGTTCTGGCGACCCACGACCCCTATTCCGGCGGCTTGATGCTGCGCCACCAGCCCCCGCCCTGGCTGCCCGACGGGATGATCCCCGAAACCGTAACGGTCAGAGAGGAAATCCGCTCCCAGCACCTGCTCGGCACCGACCACACCGGCAAGGACGTCTTTTCGCGCATGCTCTACGGCGCGCGCATATCCCTCATCGTCGCCGCCATAGCCATGCTGAGCGGGTTCATCACCGGCACGACGCTCGGCATAGTCAGCGGCTACACCGGCGGCTGGGTGGACGAAGCCATAACCCGCCTAGTGGACATTTGGCAGGCGCTCCCCTTCCTGATGGTGGCGCTGGTCTGCGTGCTGCTATTCGGGCAAAGCACGACTTTGCTGCTGTTCCTGATGGTGGCGCTGGCGTGGAACCCGTTTGTGAGGGTGATACGAAGCCAGACCCTAGTGGTGAAGAACCAGCCCTACGTGGACTTGGCGCGCGTGGCGGGCTGCTCGCCGGTTCGCATACTCATACGCCACATACTGCCCGGCGTGATAAACACTTCGGTAGTGATAGCCACGCTCAGCGTCGGCTCGCTGATTCTGGCGGAAGCCGCGCTCAGTTTCCTAGGCGCGGGCGTCCCCTCGCCCACGCCGACATGGGGCAGCATGGTGGCGGACGGACGCCACTACATAGCGACGGCGTGGTGGCCCACCGTATTCCCCGGCGTCGCCATTTTCCTAGTGGTCATGTCGCTGAATTTCACGGGCGACTGGTTGCGCGACCGGCTGGATCCGCGGCTTAGGCAGTTGATAGATTAGGGGCGGACGCGGGCGGCGGCGCGAAGATACGCGCTCCGAACATAAGGAATCGCCGCGAGATGGATCGGGGGAGACTGATTTCGGTCGTCCGCCCCGCTTCCGCTCGCGGCGTTCGCCCGCTATGATGGACGGACATTCCAATCCCCGATGGTCAGTCCAAATGCTCCCGGAATTCATAACCCAGCTCTTGACCGAAGGCGAATCCGAAACGGTGGAGTTCAAGAAGTCCACCGGCGAGCGCGTCCAGGTCGCCGAAACGCTGTGCGCCATGCTCAACGCGCGCGGCGGGATCGTTCTCATCGGCGTCGCTCCGAATGGCGCGGTGGAAGGGCAGGAGGCGAGCGACGACACAATCCAGCGGCTAAGCAACGAGTTTCAGCAAATAGAGCCGCAGACGCTCCCCACAATCGAAAGCGTCCCGGTCGGGGGCGCGATGCGCGTCATCGCGGTGTCGGCGCCAGGCCCCGGCGCGATGGGTCCGTACACATACAAAAACGTCGCCTATCGCCGCGTGGGAAATACGAATCGGCGCATGTCGCCCGAAGAGTACAATCGGATGCTGTTCGAGCGCATGCACAGCGACCAGCGCTGGGAGAACCAGATATCCGAGGGGTGGACGGTTGACGATTTGGACGCCGCCGAAATCCGCCAAGCGGTGGAACATTCCATAGAGAGGGGGCGGCTGGCGGACCCGGGAACCAGAGAGCCGGAGCCTCTCTTGACGGGATTCGGGCTTGTCAAAGACGGCGCCCTGACGCGCGCCGCGGTCGCGCTGTTCGGGGCGCAGGAACGCATTGAGCGCGAAATGCCGCAATGCCTGTTGAGAGTCGCCCGCTTTCAAGGCGTCGACCGCTCGGAGTTCATAGACAATCGCCAGTTTCACGGCAACGCCTTTTACCTGCTGAGAATGGCGGAGCGCTTTCTGCTTGAAACGCTGCCCATCGCCGGACGGATTACGCCCGATTCGTTCATCCGCGTGGATACCCCGCTGTACCCGCCTCTGGCGCTGCGCGAAGCGCTGGCGAACGCCATCTGCCACCGCGACTACTCCGCCGGCGGAGGCTCCATTGGCGTGGCGGTGTACGACGACCGGCTGGAAGTGACCTCTACAGGGTCTCTTCCGTTCGGGCTAACCCCAGACCAGTTGTTTGTCCCGCACGAATCAAGACCGTGGAATCGGTTGATTGCGCGCGTCTTTTACAGGCGCGGAATCATTGAGGAGTGGGGACTCGGAACCCTTAAAATGGCGGAGATGGCGGCGTCCGCAGGCTTGCCCCCGCTTGAAATCGAGGACGCGGGCGGCGCGGTGACCGTGCGCTTCCGCCCCAGCCGATACGTTCCGCCGCAACGGGTTAGACTTGACCTTACGGAGCCGCAACGCGCCATTCTCGCAGTTCTCAGCGACTCGCAAGGCATGGCGTTGCGCGATGTTCGTTCGCGATTAGAATCTGAGACCAGCCTGCGAATGGTCAGAGAAAATCTCGCGATTTTGAAAACTCTGGACATGGTGAGCGTCACAGGGCGAGGGCGAGGAGCGAAATGGATACGGTTGTGAACCGCTATGGCCAATTCATGGCCAATTCCGGCCAATTCATGGCCAATTCCGGCCAATTCATGGCTAAATCCGGCCAATTCATGGCTAATTCCGGCCAATTCATGGCTAATTCCGGCCAATTCATGGCTAATTCCGGCCAATTCATGGCTAATTCCGGCCAATTCATGGCTAATTCCGGCCAATTCATGGCTAATTCCGGCCAATTCATGGCTAATTCTGTCTAATTCGATAAAGCGAGCGCATCAAATGACTTCCGCATCCATCCCCAACTGCGACGTCCTCATAATCGGCGGCGGCAATGCCGCGCTTTGCGCCGCGCTCGCCGCGCGGGATGAGGGCGCGTCCGTTCTCGTACTTGAAAAAGCGCCCGCGTTCGAGCGGGGCGGCAACTGCCCGTACACCGGCGGCGGATTCCGCTTCGTCCACGACGGCATAGACGACCTCCGCGCCCTTCTGCCCGATTTGACGGATGGCGAAGCCGAGCGCGTCCGCATGGACGCCTATACGGCGGACGATTTCCGAAACCACTTCGCCGCCGTCACGCGGGGGGGACGCCGACCAAGTACTGATTGAAACCGTCATCGCCCGGTCGCGCCCGACGGTCGAGTGGATGTTTCAGAAGGGCGTCCGCTGGGAATTGCCTTCCGCGTCGCGCGGCGAGGCGGGCGCGCCGTCCGTCATTCCCAACGGCGTCGGGCTGAGCGCGCTGGAGTCCGGACCCGGACTTGTTCGGATGCTCGCGGACGCCTGCCGACGCGCCGGCGTCCCCATCCTCTACGAAACCGCCATGTCGCGGCTGCTGACGGACGAATCCGGCGCGGTGGTCGGCGCGGAGGCGCGCGACAGGGACGGGGCGCATGAAATCCGCGCGGGCGCCGTCGTTCTCGCTTGCGGCGGGTTCGAGGCGAACCCCGAAATGCGCGCCGAGCGCATCGGCCCCGGCTGGCAACGCGCCAAAGCGCGAGGCTCCGCCCACAACACCGGCGACGGCATCCGCGAGGCGCTTCGTCTGGGCGCCGCCCCCTATGGGCAGTGGACGGGTTGCCACGCCACGCCCATCGACATGGACGCTCCGGCGACTGGCGACCTGAAAATCACCGACGCGATGCCCAGACGGTCGTATCCGCTCGGAATCACAGTCAACCGCGACGGGCGTAGGTTCGCGGACGAAGGGGCGGGGTTCGCCGAGCAGACTTTCGTCGAGATGGGCAGCGCGATTCTGCGCCAGCCGGACGGCGCGGCATATCAGATTTTCGACTCGCGCGCCACGCCCCATCTGGAACCGCGCTACGGAACGGCGCGGCGGGCGGAAGGCGATTCGATGGGCGAGTTGGCGTCCCGCGTCGGCGTTCCGGCGGACGCGCTGGAGGAGACCGTCGCGGATTTCAACGCCGCCGCCCATCGCGCGGAGTACGCGCCGCGAAGGCTGGACGGACGCTCGACTAGCGGCGCGCTTGAGATTCCCAAAAGCAACTGGGCGATTGCGCTGGACAAGCCGCCGTTCGCCGCTTACGCCGTCACCGGGGGCATCGCCTACACATACGGCGGGCTGAAGATAGACGCGGGCGCGCGGGTTCTCGACCGCTCGGACGCGCCAATCGCGGGCTTGCATGCCGCCGGCATCATCGTGGGCGGCATATTCGTTCACGGCAGCCTGCGCGCCGCCGGTCTGATGCACGGCGCGGTTTTCGGCAGAATCGCGGGGACGAACGCCGCCGGCGGCGGGCGGGCGCAAATGTCGCCGAGCGCGTCTTGACGGGGCGCGGGCGTATATCCCCGCGCCGTCCATTCGCGCTATAATCTACGCCAGCGACCCGCCAACCGAAAGCCCATCGGATAAGACATGCAACAGCCGAACGCCAGCGCCGCGCGCGTCCAAGAGCTCGCCGCGCGCATCCGCGAAAACGTCCAGAAAGTCATCATCGGCAAATCGGACGTCATAGACTTGGCGATAATCGCCCTCATATGCCGGGGGCATTTGTTGCTTGAGGACGTCCCCGGCATCGGCAAGACGACCATGTCGAAGGCGCTGGCGCAGTCGCTCGGATGCGCCTTCAGCCGGATCCAGTTCACGCCCGATCTGATGCCGGCGGACGTTCTCGGCGTCAACTTCTACAACCAGAAGGCGGGCGAGTTCGAGTTCCGCCCGGGGCCGATTTTCAGCCAAGTGGCGCTGGCGGACGAGATAAACCGCGCGACGCCGCGAACGCAGTCCGCGCTTCTCGAAGCCATGCAGGAGCGGCAAGTGACCATAGACGGCGTGACGCGCCGCCTTAGAGAGCCGTTTCTGGTCATGGCGACGCAGAACCCGGTGGAGCTGGAAGGGACGTTCCCGCTTCCCGAAGCGCAACTCGACAGGTTTATGATGCGCGTCAAGCTCGGCTACCCGACGCAAGCCGAAGAATCGGACATCCTGCTTCGGTTCGAGCGCGAGGACATTCTGCCGGATTTGGAGGCGGTGACGGACGAATCCGAGATGCGCGAGATGCAGTCCGCGGCGGCGCGCGCGCGGGTGGACGACGTTCTGCGCGGCTACATAGTCGCCATAGTCCACGCCACGCGGATGAACGACGGCTTGGCGCTGGGGGCGAGTCCGCGCGCGTCGCTGGCGCTCTACAAGACCGCCCAGGCGCGCGCCGCCCTAGACGGCAGGGACTACGCCACGCCGGACGACGTCAAGGCGCTCGCCGAGACGGTTCTCGCCCACCGTCTCATACTCACATCCAACTCGCGCCTGCGCGGGCGCTCCGCCGAGGGCATAGTCGCCGAAATCCTGAGCGCTGTCCCCGTGCCAATCGAAAGGTAGCCGCCGCCCGTGTTCGACCGATTCTGGCACGACATCTGGATACTCATGTTCGTCGTCCTCATCGGCGTCGGCATATTCGCCGGGCAGGGCATAATAGTCGGGCTGGGCGTCATGGGCTTGATAGTCGCCGGCGCGTCCTGGCTTTGGAACCGCCTCTCGCTCGAAGAAGTGCGCTACGAACGCAAAATCGCCCAGCCGCGGGTGTTCATCGGCGAGGAAACGACGCTTTCCGTGTCCATCGTCAACCGCAAGCCCATACCGCTCGGCAGGGTGGACGTGGAGGACGAATTCCCGGAAGAGATAGAGATAGAGGGCGGCGAGACGGTGGAAAGCCCGAACCCGAAGACTATGGTCTTGCGCCACCACACTTCCATGTCGTGGTACGAGCGCATCCACTGGAGCTACACAATACGCTGCGGGGCGCGGGGGTTTTACCGACTGGGACCCGTCAAGATGGAGAGCGGCGATCTGTTCGGCTTCTTCGAAAGCCGGAAAATCGAAACTTCCGGCGATTACCTGATGGTCTATCCCCGCGTCGTGCCGCTGCCGGAGATGGGGCTGCCCGCCGCGCGCCCGCTGGGGGAGACGCGGGGCGGCGTTTCCATCTTCCAAGACCCGTCGCGCCCCTGGGGACTGCGCGAATACGCCGTCGGCGACCCGATGAAGATTGTCGATTGGAAGGCGACGGCGCGGATGCGGCAACTCCAGGTGCGGACTTTCGAGCCCAGCTCCACTTTCACCGTGATGCTGGTCGTTCTGGTCGAGACGTCCGAGCGCTCTTGGGAGGGCTACTCGCCCGCCAATCTGGAGCGCGTGATTACCGCCGCCGCGTCCGTGGCGAGCTACGCCGCCGAGCGGCAGTACAGCGTCGGAATGTTCTCCAACGGCACGCCGATACTGTCGGACAGGCCCATGAAACTGCCGGCGTCCAGCGGACCGGAGCAGCTGACAATCATCCTAGAGGCGCTCGCCACAATCCGCCCGATGCCGATAGGGCCCATGGCGCCGCAGCTGGCGCAGAATCTGCGGCAGTTCCCCGTCGGCGCCACCCTAGTGATTGTCGCCGCCATTCTCTCGGATGATATGATGGGCGTGGTAGCCGACTTGCGGCGGCAGGGCTACCGCTTGGTGGTCATATTCGTTGGGGACGCGGACCCGCCGCCGATGCCGGAGGGCGCGGCGCTGCACGACCTCCGAACGTTCTTCGAAAATCTGGAGTTCGCAGTTGAGTACAAGCCGTCATAGCCTCATACTCGCCGCCGCCGCGATAGTCGAGAGCGTGTGGCTGTACGCGCTCGCGGCGGTCTTTTCGCTCGCGCTCGCGCTGGACGGCAGCCCGGTGTCTTGGGGCGCCGCCGCCGGTGTGATGGTCGCGTCGTTCCTCACCGCGCGGGCGCTGTCGTTCGTAATCATGCCCGCTTGGACTCCGTACGTCGTTCAGCTGGTCGTCGGGATGCTGACGGTGCATGTCGCGCTCGCCACTCAGTTGGCGGCGGACGGCTTCATGGACATGGGATGGCTGGGGGCGCTCGCCGGCGCCGAATCCGATTCCGAGTACATGCGCGCCGCCGCGCTCGGCGTGGCGATGTCCCTTCTGCTCTGGTGGCGCGGCGGCAGAATCGCGTCCGCCGAAGCGCCCGCCGAAACCTTGTCGTTCGCCTTCAAGATAGGGCTGATGGCGCTGTCGTTCGGCGCCGTCGTGGATACGCTGCACCCCGCCGACCTCGGAGTATTCCCGCTCATCTTCATATTCTTCGCAGTCGGCTTGACGGGCTTGAGCGTCGGGCGCATACTGCAGAGCGCGAATCGCCCAATCACGCAGAAATCTTGGCTGAAGGTCATCGCCGGCGCGGTCGCCGTCGTAGTCGGCGCGGGGCTTCTCGCCAGCCTATTGCAGCGGGGGGCGCTTGAACTCATCGCCAGACCGCTCGCGTGGCTCGCGGACGGCTTGGTGACCGTAATCCTGTACGCCATCCTGCTGCCGCTCATATTCATCTTCAGCCTGCTGGCGACGGGGTTGCTTGAGATATTGCGCCGATTCGCCAATGAGGAGCCGGAGCGCGAAACGCCCGAATCGCTGGGCGGCTTTCAGGATATGATGCAGGGCTTGCGCGAGCAGGCGGAATCCAACGACCCGGCGATATGGATGGACATTCTCGGCTGGGCGGCGCTCGCGCTGGTGGCGGTCGTCATTCTCGCCATTCTAGCGCGCGCTTTTCGGCGCGGGTTCAGATGGCGCAGGGTTGATCAGGAAGGCGAGCGCGAAACGCTTTCGGAAGACGTCGACCCGGCGCTTGACCTGGCGCGGCTTCTGATGGGGTTGGTTCCCGACAGGTTGCGCCGCCGCAAGGCGGAGCGCGGCTTGCGCCTGCCGGACGACGACCCCGGCGTGGTCGATGTGTTCAGGCTGTACTTCGGCATGCTATCCGCCGCCGACGCGAAGGGCATGCCGCGCTCGGAGAGCGAAACGCCGACGGAGTATCGCAAGACGCTCGCTAGGGCGTTCCCCGCCCCGCTCGCGGACGCCGTCACCGCCGCCTTCAACCGCGCCTGCTACGGGCGCGAGCCGACGTCCGCCGAACGAATCGCGGAGATGCGCCGCGAGATGGAGAATTCCCCGAAATGAGCGATCTGTTCGCGTCCGACATGGCTTTGTGGCAGATAGCCGCGCTGACGGCGATTTCGTTCGCCGTGGGCGTCTTGGGCGGCTTCGTGGGCTTGGCGCTGGGGACGATTCGCCTTCCCGCCATGCTGCTGATGGGCATGCCGCCGGCGATAGCGGGGGGGACGAACATACTGGTGTCCAGTTTGGCGTCGCTCACGGGGGCGATTCGCCACTTGCGCGAGGGGCGGGTGGACCGGCGTTTGGTTCTCGCCATGGGCGTCCCCGCCTTCGTCGGCGCGTTTCTGGGCGGGTTCGCGAGCGACATAATCTCCGAGCGCGTTCTGCTGAGCGCGGCGGGCGCGCTGGTGTTCTGGCAGGGCGTGGAGTTCATCGTCTTGGCGCGCAACAGGCGGCGCGGCGGCTCCCACATGTTCGGCGACGACCTGGAAGGGGCGGAAGGCGATTTCACGCCCGCCCGCGTGTCGCTGGAGGCGGGAATCGGCTTCGGCGTGGGCGTCTTGGGCGGCGCGGTGGGCTTGATACTCGGCAGCATCCGATTGCCCGCCATGATAAGAGTCTTGAAAATAGACCCGCGCATCGCCGCCGGCTCCAACCTGTTCATCGGCTTCTTCATGGGGGCGCTCGGATGGGTCGGACACGCGGCGCGGGGGCAGGTGGACTATTCCCTGCTGGCGGCAATGGGCGCGGCGGCGATGGTCGGCAGCTATCTCGGCGCGCGGCTCACCGGCAGAGTGCAACTGAACACGCTCATATTCAGCATGGGCGTGACGCTGCTGGCGGTCGGCGCCCTGCTGGCGTGGCGGGGAATCAACGGATAGGGGCGGCGGCGGTGATGTCAGTCGTCGCCGTCCGGGGCGCTCCCGGATTCGCGGGTGTGCGACTGATTGCCAAGAATGGCGATCATCCCTTGCTGCCTAGCCTGCTCCAGGTCGTATTCGCTGACGCGAACGCCCAGGGCGTCGAATTTCCGCTCAAGCCGCTGACGGATTGTCCGCGCCCTTACAAAGCGCGTCCGACCAGCGCCCCCGCGAAAGCCGCCGCCAGGCCGACGGCGACGCTCCCAACGACGTTCAGGGCGGCGCGTCCCAATTCGCCCGACTCGGCGGATTGGACGCCGGCGACCATCAGCGTCGAGAATGTGGTGTAGGAGCCGAGAAAGCCGACCGCCGCCAGCAGGCGCGCGCCGGACGGCAAGCCGCCGCCATTCCCGCCCGCCGCCGCGCCGACGAATAGCCCAAGCAGAAAGGAGCCGGTGACGTTGACAAGGAAGATGCCCAAGACCGTCTGCCCGACGGCGGCTTCGACGGCGCGGTCCACGGCGTACCGCGAAAGCGCCCCCAAAGCGCCGCCGACGGCGACTAGCAGCCAAGACACGACAGCAGCCGCCTTCCGCCAATTCGCCGAAACCAAAACGCCGCCGCGAAGCGCAACCGCCGCCGCGCCGTTTGGGTGTCGGAATCCGCTCGGTTTTTCATGCGAGTAGCCTAGCGCCCCGTTCGCCGCTTAGCAAACCGCGCCCTTTTCATGCTGGGAAAATGATTCGCGCATGGTTGGGCAAACGAAACCATGCTAGAGCCGCGAGCGATAAATCCCCTTCGCTTCGCCACCGCCACCGTCATTCCCGCGTAAGCGGGAATCCAGAAGCGGCGTGACCAATCTGGCGACGGGAAACCAAACCCGAATCTCGAGCGATAAATCCTTTCTCCCTTGACGGGCTTGCAGGCGCAGGCGCCCTCATCCTAGCCCTTCTCCCATCAAGGGCTTATAGGGGATGTTTATGGCTGGCGGGCAATCCGCGCAAGATTGCGCCTAGCGGCGCAGGCGCCCTCACCCTAGCCCTCTCCCATCAAGGGAGAGGGGATTTGCCGCTCGCGATTCGGGCTTGGTTTCTAGTTGCTAAGTTGGTCGCTCCACTCTGGATTCCCGCCTTCGCGGGAATGACGGCGGCGGGGCGAGAAAGCGGTGAAAAGCGTCCAATCCGCGCCTAAATCCGCCAAACATACCCTTGCAAGCCCATCAAGGGAGAGGGGATTCGTTGGTTGCTATTCAAGGTTGATTTCGGGTGGCTATCTTGGTTGGGCAACTCTGGATTCCCGCTTTCGCGGGAATGACGAGGCGGAGCGCGGAAGTGGCGAAAAGCGTCCAATCCGCGCCTAAATCCGCCAGACATATCCTTGTTAGCCCTTGATTGGAAGAAGGGGCATGCGCCCGCGGGTCCCGCTAACCCAAGCCCCCTATTCGCGCCAAGACGGTTTTCGCTTCTCCAGAAACGCGCTCACCCCCTCTTGCCCGTCCGGGTGTTGGACGTTCTCCACCATCACGCGCTGGGCTAGGTTGTATGCCTGGGGGAAATCCAGCGCGGCGTGTTTGTAGAAGGCGGTTTTGCCCATCGAGACGGCGCTGGGCGGCGCCTCCGCAACTTTGAGCGCCAGCGCCATTGTCGCGGCGTTCAGATCGTCCGGCGGCGTCACTTCGTTCACCAGACCCGCCGCCAGCGCATCGCGCGCCGAGAGGGGCTCGCCGGTCAGCAGCATCCGCATCGCCGTCTTGGTCGGAACGGCGCGGCTGAGCGCCACGGACGGGGTTGTGCAGAACACCCCGATGTCCACCCCCGGCGTGGCGAACGCGGCGTCTTCGGACGCCACCGCCAGGTCGCAGGTCGCCGCCAGCTGGCATCCGGCGGCGGTCGCCAGCCCCTGAACCCGCGCTATCGCCGGCTTGCCCATCAGCCTTATGGACTCCATCAGCTCGGTGCAGGCGGCGAACAGGATGGCGTTGTCCTCTCGGTCGCCGTCCCGCAGCTCGCGCAGGTCGTGTCCGGAACTGAACACAGGCCCGACGGCGGCGATTATCAAAACGCGGACGCCGGGGTCGTCTTGGGCGTCTTGAATCGCCGCCCGCATCTCGCGCATCATCTCGGACGACAGCGCGTTGCGGCGCGCGGGGTTGTTCATGGTCAGGGTCGCCACTCGGCGCTCCGCTTCGTACAGGGTCAGCGCGTTGCTCACTTTCTACGCCTCTGGATATTTGGATGCTCCGATTATACAATGTTGGGGACGCGCGCCAAGCGCCGGAGCGAAGGATGACCAGCGAGAAGAATAATACCCCATCCGCGCGCCGCCGGAGGGCAAGCCTTTCGCCGAACCCGCGCCGCGCCCGCGCCGCCGCCGGATTCCTCGCGCGCCATGCCCATCTCATCGCCCTAGCGCTGTTCGCCGCCGTCGGAGCCGCCGTTCTCGACGACTACGGAGTTTCGTATGACGAATCAACGCATCGCATGACCGGACTCGCCTCATTCAACTACATCGCGGGCAACTCGGACGGTCTAACGGGCTACCGCCGGTGGAGCGACATGTACTACGGCGTCGCCTTCGAGTTGCCTCTGGTGGCGGTCGAGCGCCTTCTTCGGCTGGAAGATTCCCGCGCCGCGTATCTGAGCCGGCATTTGGCAACGCATCTTTTCTATCTCGTCGGCGGCTTCTTCGCGTGGCTGCTGGCGCGTCGGCTGTTTGGAAATCGGCTCGTCGCGTTGTTCGCGACGCTGATTTTCCTGCTGCATCCGCGACTGTACGCCCATTCATTCTTCAACACCCAAGACTCGCCGTTTTTCAGCATGTTCATGGTTTCGCTGTATCTGACGCATCGCGCGTTTCGGCGGGATTCGGTCTGGGCGTTCGCGCTCTGCGGCGCGGGCGCGGCGCTGCTGACGAACATGCGGATTATGGGCGTCGCGCTGCTCCCCGCCGTCTTGGGGCTGCTGGCGCTGGACGCCTTGCGCGCCGTGAGACGCGGGGACGGCGCCAAGCCGGTCTTGGCGAACGCCGCCGCGTTCACCGCCGCCTTCGCCGCGACTTTCTACGCATCCTGGCCCCTGCTGTGGCGCGAGCCGCTCGCGTGGATGGACGCGCTTCAGATTTTGGGCGTACACCCCAGCCATGTCCGATCAACGTTTCGGGGCGAGATAATTCGGTGGCCCGACATACCCTGGGACTTCATCCCGACATGGATTCTGATAACCACTCCGCCGGTCTTTCTGGCGCTCGCCGCGCTTGGCGGCGCCGCCGTCGGCTGGCTTTGCTTCGCTCGTCCGCGCGACATGTTCGAGAACTCGACCGCGCGGTTCGGGCTGTTCGCCGCCGCCTGCCTAATCATGCCCGCCGCCGCCGTCATCGCGCTGAACTCCAACCTGTACACCGACTGGCGGCACATGTATTTTCTCTGGGCGCCGATGAGCGTTTTGGCGGCTTTCGGACTTTGGGCGCTGGCGGCGATTCCCAAGCCGAGCGTCCGCATAGGGGCGTTCGCGCTTGCCGCGCTTGGAATCGCCGCCGTGATATTTCAGATGGTTCGCCTGCATCCCTACCAAAACATCTACTTCAGCCCGCTGATCGACCAGGACAGCATAGCCGGGCGGTGGGCGATGGACTATATGAACACGTCCCATCAGGAAGCGCTTGAAAAGCTGCTTGAGATGCAGCCGACCGGACGAATCGCGCTGGATACTCCGTTCGGGTATCTTTTGGAGCGCGCCCTTGTGCTAATACCGGCGGACGAAAGGCGCAGGCTGTACATCGGCGCGAAGTATCCGTCGTTCTGGGTCGTATCCAGTGACGGCGGAGAGCGCTCCGTCTGGCAACGCTCGGTTTACGGCGCTCCCATGGTTTCGATTCTCGACCTGCGCGCCGAATCCGAAGCCGCTTTCAACGCAGACTACGCGGCGGCTCTGGCGTCGGAGCCCGCCGCGACCGCCGGCGGATTCGACATTTACAGAGTCGGCGATTCGTTGACATATATAAAGGAAGATTGCGTCGAGTCCGACATGCTCGGAACGTTCTCCCTGCGAGTATTCCCGTCCCACTGGCGCGACCTGCCCGCCGACGCGCGCGAAGGCGGCCTTGACTACGAACTGTCGCGGTTCGATTTCTTCCGCTACGGCGCTACTTTCGGCGGCAGGTGCCTAATCTCCGCGCCTCTGCCGGACTACCCCATCCACGCGCTTGAAACCGAGAAGGGCGGCGAAAGTGGCGAAGGCGCAGAAGGCTCCGTCCTCTGGCGAGCGGCTATCCCCCTCGTCGAATCGACGGACGACTACGCGGCGGCGCTGGCGGCTATCGCGGATAATCAACCCGCGCCGACGGCTTCCGCCGGCGGGTTCGACATCTACGCGGACGCGGACGGCGGCTCGCTCACTTACGTCAAGCGCGGATGCTCGGACGCCGATACGCGCGCCCGCTTCTTCCTGTCCGCCTTCCCCGCCGACTTGTCGGATTTGTCACAAGAGGCGCGCGACGCCGGTCTGAAGCACGAACCGCTGAACTTCGAATTCCACCGCTACGGCGCGGCGCTGGACGGCGGCGCGTGCGTCGTCGTCCGCCGTCTGCCGGGATACCCGATAATCCGATTCGAAACGGGGCAGTGGCTTCCCGGCGAGGGCGGCTTGTGGCGCGCGAATGTCTCGCGTCCCGAATACTGGCGGCGCTACATGGCGTCTCTGGCGTCCCCGCCCGACGCGAGCGGCGGCGGATGGGACATTTGGCTAGACGGCGGCGGCAGGCTGTCATACCTCAAGCGCGGATGCGATGACGCCGATACGCGCGCGCGCTTCTTCCTATCCGCCTTCCCCGCCGATTTGTCGGACTTGCCGCAAGCGGAGCGCGGCGCCGGGCGCGACCACGAGCCGCTCAACTTCGACTTCGCCGACTACGGCGCAACCGCGGACGGCGACTGCGCGATAATCCGCGACCTTCCCGGCTACCCGCTCGCAGCCGTGGAAACGGGGCAGTGGACGCCCGGCGAAGGCGAGCTGTGGCGCGCGCGGATGGCGGTCGGCGAGTAGCGGTCGCAGCCAACTTTGACATCGCGCGCGCCCGCGAATAGAATCATCCCCATGAACAATTTGGAAAACTCCACGCAGGCTTACGCCAAGACCACGCTCGACAACGGTTTGCGCGTCGTGTCTTGCGAGATGCCGCACACGCGCTCGGTCGCCATATCGGTGTTCGTGGGCGTCGGCGCTCGGTTCGAGGACGACGACCAGGCGGGCGTCGCCCACTTCATCGAGCATATGGCGTTCAAGGGAACCGAGCGCCGTCCCGACCCGGCGATGATAAGCGCGGCGGTCGAAAGCGGCGGCGGAACGCTGAACGCCGGGACGGAGCAGGAACTCACCGTTTACTGGTGCAAAGTCGCCCAGCCGCATTTCGCGGACAGCATCGAGCTGCTGTTCGACATGCTCCGCAACTCGCTCTACAAGCCGGAGGACGTCGAGCGCGAGCGCCAAGTCATCCACGAAGAGCTGGCGATGATAGACGACTATCCCACCGCGCGCGTGGATTCGCTCATAGACGAGATGCTCTGGCCCAACCACCCGCTCGGACGCGACATCGGCGGCGCGCATGAGTCGGTGGACGGCATCACGCGGGACATGATGCTGGCTTTCATGGAGCGCCACTACACGCCGGCGAACATCGTGCTGAGCGTGGCGGGCGGGGTTCCCCATTCGGAAGTCGTCGCGCGGGCGGCGGAGCTCACGCGCGGCTGGCGAAACCGCGAGCGCGCCGAACCAGTCCCATACGAGCGCGCGCAGGAGCAGTCCCAACTGCGCCTGGAGTACCGCAAGACGGAGCAGCTGCATCTAGCCATCGCCCTGCCGGGCTTGGCGCTGTCCGACCCGGACATATACGCCCTCGATCTGCTCAGCGTGATACTCGGCGGCGGCATGAGCAGCCGGCTGTTCGTGGAGCTGCGCGAAAAGCGCGGCTTGGCGTATGACGTCCACAGCGGCGTGACGCATTTCCGCGACACGGGCGCCTTCATCATAGCCGCCGGCATAGACCCGTCCAAAGCCTACGAAGCGCCGCCGGTGATTCTGGAGCAGATGGCGTCCGCGCGCGACGGCGTCCCGGAGGAGGAGGCGAACCGCGCCAAAAGCCTAGTGGCGGGGCGCATGATGCTGCGGATGGAGGACACCCGCGCGGTGTCGGCGTGGATGGGCAGCCAAGAGCTGGCGCTGGGCGCGACGCCGACGGTGGACGACATAATAGCGCGCGTGAACGCCGTAAGCGCCGAAGACCTGATGCGCGTGGCGCGCGACCGCCTAGTGAGCGAACGGCTGAACATGGCGGTGGTAGGCCCCTGCCGAGGGCGCAAACGCCTGTCGGGGCTGCTGAGGCTGTAGGGGGCGGATTTTGGGGGAATGGAAAGCGTAACGGAGATAACCATTCTGGAAGCGGTGGAATTCCACTAGGGCATCCGCCATCACGCAAAGGGGCGATGACATGGCAACGGCGATATACAAGTACGAACCCGATTACGCCGTGTCGCCGGGCGAGGTTCTCGATGAGCATCTGGAGGCGCGCGGGATGTCGCAGGCGGAGCTCGCGCGGCGTTGCGGGCGGTCGCCCAAGCTCATCAGCGAGATAATCGCGGGCAAGGCGCCGGTGAAACCCAAAACCGCGCTCCAGTTCGAGCGGGCGCTGGGCATGGACGCGAGCGTTTGGCTGGGCATTGAATCCAACTACCGCCTGCACTTGGCGCGCCAAGCGCAGATGGGGCGGGGGCTGAGCGCCGGGGGATAGCGGCTATCCGCGACACGGCATCCCCCGCCCTTCTCATCACGCCAGACCCCGCGACGCCTTCTCCAAAATCGGGGCGTCGGGTTGGGCGAAGGCTATCCGCGCCGGTTTGGGCGGGTTGGCGCGGGATAGGGCCCAGGCGACGGAGATTTCTATGTCCGAGCCCTTCGCGGCGCGGAGCATGCCGCCTAGCGCGGCGCACATGTTGGCGCTTACGCCGGCGGATACTCCGCTCTCGAACGGCTCGATTGCGAATTCCGGCGCCGCCTTGTCCGCCGCCGTTCGGGTGGCTTTCAACGCGGAAACCAGTTTGTGAACCGCCTTCCGGGAGGACGGCTCCGCGGGCATGCTCGGCTGCGTATCATCCGGAACGGGCGACAGCAGGTTGATGGCGAAACTGCCGGCCTCCGCGTGTCCCAAGCGCACCGTGTCGAGATAGGCGCGCGCTTTTTTGCTTGCGTCCGCGTCGAAAGCGCGGTTGGGACGCAACGCCGCGCAAGCCGCCGACAGCAGCATGTCGCGCGAGTTCTGAATCACTTTTATCGACGTTTCCAAGGGCATCGGAACGTCGCCCGCGGTTCCGATTCTGACAGTGTCGACGTCGTCGAGGAGCAGGTCTGCCAGCAACTCGCGCATGCCGCGCTTTTCCATGTCGGCTATCTTCGCGACGGCTTCCCACATTCGGAGCTCGTAGTCCGCCAGGCGGCGCGAGGTCGGGATGAAAAGCTGTTTTTTCGTCCCCTTGCGCGAGTAAAGCCATCCGAGGTCTCCGAAAGGCTCCGACTTCCGCCATCCGCCCAATTCCGCGTAGGCGCGCAGGGATTGGGGGGCGACCTGCGCCGAGGCGTCGTATTCGTCCACTATTTTCTCGCGCATGGTCACAGACTCCTGGACGCATCGCTCCACCCGCGCGCCCTCGCCATTAGGTCTTTTATGGAATCCGGCGTTAGAAGTTGGGATTGGGGCAGCGTCACGGTTTTGGTTTGGGTGTCTATCGGCGGTTCGTCCGCAAGCGACAGCCACCAAGCGCGGCGGCGCATGGTTAGACCTTCGCCATCGCAGTCAAGCCACTCGTCCCGGTTTTGCGGAAGCTCCAAAACCACAAGGATTATTGGGCATATGCGGGGAAATTCGCGGAGGTCGTCGTAATTCTTCGCGCCCAGCCGAAAGCGCAACCCGTCTTCGGAGACGTTCGGCGACGAGGTGGATTTCAACTGAAACTCCAACTTCGGCTTGTACTCTTCGCCGGATTCCACTATCGCGTCGACGCTGTTCCTGTCGGGTTGAGCGCCGCGCTGATAAGTGTACCCCGCGCCGACCGACAGGGCGTAGAGGTAGGCGTGGGACAATTCGGCTTTTATGTCGTTTTCGGCGAGAAGGCCGTCTTGCGAAGTCAGCGTCCGCACTCCCAAATTTTGCATGCCAGTTTGTTCGGACAATCCAATTATCGCATCGCGCGGGGCGGGGCGCAAGCCCCATACTGCCCGTAGCCCAAGCCGCGGACGCGCGGCTCGCGGCGCGGCTCGCGGCGACTTTCTGGATTCCCGCTTTCGCGCGGGCGGGGCGGGGTTTGAGCGCCCGCTATCCGATGGATACGCCCAATTCGCGCAACATTCCGTAGGTGTTCGTAAAACCCACGCCGAAAGCGCGGCAGACGTTGGGTATTTTAACCTTCTGGGAATTCGATGGAACCATGGTTTCCAGAGTAACCACTTTGCCGCCGCTCGCCATGGCGTGGGCTATCAGCCACGGGTCCGCGCCGGACAGGAACATCGCCGCTTGGTTTGCTGCGTATTCGCCCTGAACGTACCGCGCCACTTCTTGGAACGCCGTCTGGACGGACTCGTCAGGTTCTGCGAACAGCGCGGGCGTTCTGCGTTCCCTTGCCCATATTGCCAGGTCGTCGTCCATCCTAAGCAGTTCGCCGTACACCATCAAGCTGCTCGCTATCCGCCCAGATGCGGCCAGGTTGTCCAGCGCAACCCAGAATCCGGGCGCGATGTCAAACCCGTACGGACCGTTGGCGGCTTGAATGAAAACGTTGGAGTCTATCCAGTATTCAGGCAACGGACAACCTGTCTCCGAATAGGATTTCGGAAATGGCGGATAACGCTTTGATTTTCACATTCAGCATCCCCGCCGCTTCGCCGAGAGGAATATCGCCATCCGCCGCGCTGGTTACTACCGCTTTCGAAAACGCGCGTCCGTTGCGCGCGAGAACGGTGAAGTGGAAGTTGCCTACTCCTTGACCTTTATAACTCGCGTACTCGGAAGCGAGTATCATTTCTTCAGTTAGCGTCCATTCATACAGCGTCCAATAGTCTTTGGGCGCGACCAGTCCCAAATCGCATGCTCGGCGCAACGCCACCATGTTGCTGACTTTGTAGTGGCGCGACAAGCGTTCCATGTTCAATTCCACGGACATAGAGCCGTTTCGCCAGCGCGCGCGGAAGTCCGCCGAGGGAACAAGCGTCTCCGCCGCCACTCGGTTGGATAGGCGCTCGACGGCGCTCGCCTGTTCGTCCGAGCGCAAGGCGTAATCAGGGTTCGATACGCCGCCTTCGCCAATCCACAGATGCGCCATCTCGTGGGCGAGCGTGAAAACCTGCGCGGCTGGGGCGTCTCGTCCGTTCACGAACACCAGCGGCGCGATGTCGTCGCTTATGGCGAATCCGCGAAACTCATTCACGTCGAGCGGGCGGTTGTTGTTGTTTCCCACGACGCCGCTTCGCATGACGAGAATCCCCAAATCCTCGCTCCGCAGTATCAGTTCGCGCAGAAAATCGCCCCAAGTCGCCGCGCCCTTTCGCATGTCGCCGTCTATGGACAGCGCGTCCCTTATGTCCGCGGCTATCGTTTCGGGGGCATCGTCCGCGGTGTATCGCCCGACGAAGGGGAGGGGTTCGCCGCCGTTCGCTTCCTGATATTCCCTGTACCACTGCTGTTTGGTCAGGACGTCGTTGACCAAATCCAGAAAGTCGGGGCTTGGCGCGCGCGGCGGCTTGTCGCCGACGGTTCGCAAGTCGGGAATCGGCAACTTCTCGACGGGCGGCTCCGCCAGATACAGGTAGCCGAACGGGACGTACAGCGCCTGAGCCAGCCGCTGCGCCTGGCGGAACGTCGGGCGGCTTTCGCCCGATTCCCACGCCGCGATCTTCTCAGGCTTGACGCTCAGTTTGCGAGCGAGCTCGGACGCCGCAAGCCCGCGACGGCCTCGCGCCCAAGAGAGTACGCTCGGAGTGATTAGCGCCGCGCTCACGACGCATCCCCCGCGCATCTTTTCGTGAAAACTCGCGCCATCATAGACGCAATTATCGCATTGCGCTCGGCGCTATGCAATCCCCGTCGCGATATTTACTCGCCCCCTTACCCATCCCCATACTGCCCGTAGCCTAGCCCCCGCACGTGCGGCTCGCGGTGCAGCAATCCCCGCAGGCGCGTTAGCTCGGAGGCGTCCCAGCCCATCGCGTCCGCGACCGCCGCGTCCCATTGCGCGCGGACTTCGCATTCCCCGTCGCGGAATTGCGGAACGAGTGCGTCCCGCGTCCGCTCCCAGCAGGCGGCTAGGATTCGCCGGATGCGGACGTTCTTTATGTCGGGGACGCGGATGTTTTCCGCCTCGGCGACGCTGTATTGCGGGAACGCCAGTTTGCGCCCCGGATTCCGCATTAGCTGAAGGCGTCCGACGGTCGAGTTTATGAATACGGCGATGGCTTTCGCTTCGGTTTCGGATAGTCCGGTGACGGGCATCCAGCCGTTTCCGACGTATTTCTCGCTGTCGGCGGTGGCGGTTAGCCTTCCCGTGCTGTTGTCTTGCCCCGCCGTTATCAGCAGATGTCCGGCTTTCTGTAGCAGATTATCCGTTTCGGATTTCGCGCCGCTTTTGGGAACCCAGCAATCATCAGGTTCGCTTCTTATGGTCTGTTGACCGTCCGCTCCTTTGGACCTCAGTATTGGAAATTTACCCAAATCGCCTTGTTCAGAGGACTTGAATGAGACTCTCAAGACTATCCCCGTCGCATGCGCTTGCGCGCCAGGGATGTCACCCATGCGTTGCAGGTCTGGATGATCGGCGAATTTAATGGCGGCGTCCGCAAGTTCCGGCGAGCGCCATATCGCCGGCGTCCAGTCGCCCGCTTCGATGCGTTCGGCGTCCCAATAGGAAACTTCGCCCCAGCCGTTCGCTATTAGACCTTCGTCGCAGTCCGTGAGACAGCGGTGGAAATCCGACGCTTCGCCGTCATCCGCTGGCATCCTATCCAAGTTGATGAACCGAGTTGGCGGCTTAGGACCGTCATGCCGCCGCATCACAATGATGCTCTCGTTGATGTTGGTGTGTTGGCTCATGCTGATGTTGCTCGGCTGATGGGATGTCAACACCGTGTGGATGTGGTAGCGTTGGGCAAGGATTAGCCGTTCGCCAAGCCCGGAGGGATTACACAATGCGATTGTGGGATTGATCATGGTCAGGACGCCGTCCTCATTCACGACGCATTTATCCGCCAAGGCGACGAAAAGCGGACCTATGGAATTCTTGTACAGGCTCTCCAATTCCAAGTCGGACTGAGTGAGTTTCAGTCCCATTTGGTCCGCCCGCTCGCGCAGTTTCCGTTGCGTTTCAGGCGCGAATTTCTCGCCCATCTTCGCGCGATAAGTAAACGGCGGGTTCATTATGACGATTCGGGCGTCGCGCGCGGCTTTCACCGCGTTCTCCAGTCCGGCGTCCCCCCAGACGGTTTGGGACGCTATGGATTCGTCCGCCAAGCCCAGTTCGGTTGGGCGGGCTACTATGGCGCGCTGGCCCAGCAGTTCCAGCGTTCCGGCGGACACTTTGGCGGGGTCGTACCTGTCGGGTCCGTAGGGCATCAGGTGCAGCCCCATGCCGATGTAGCTCACGCGGCGGTTGCCGGCGGTGAGCTGGGAGGCGGCGAGCTGGAGCGAGACGGGGTTGATGTCGAGTCCCTTGACGGTCTCTTCGACGGCGATTTTCTGGAGGGCGGCTAGGGTTTCTTCGTCCGCGCCGGCGTCTTTGGCGCGGCGCTTCATGTCGGCGAGCAGGGCGGCTAGCAGCGTTCCGCTTCCGCAGGCGGGGTCTAGCGTCTTGCGGTCGCGCCATGTTTGCGGCTTGGTCCAGTCGGCTTCGCCGGCGGCGTCCAGCGTGAGGCGGGCGGCTAGGGAGGCGGCGACCGGTCTTGTGAAGAAGGCGCCGTCGGAGGCTTGGTTGCCCATGACGCGGTTGAAGAGCGGCCCGGCGTGGTCGGCGCCCATGTCGGCGTAGGTTTCGGCGATGCGCTCGGCTTCGGCGGCGATGTGGCGCAAGGCGCGCTCCAGTCCGGCGAGTTTGCCGGTGTCCTCGACGGCGTAGATGGCGTCGACCGCCGGCTCGAGGACGGGGCGGAAGTCGTGGCGCATGATGCGCTCCCACTGCGCGCGGATTGTCCGCGCGGCGTCGGGGTCGTTTTTGACGGTCGCCATGTCCGCGACGCCTGTCAGCCAGCCGCCGTTGGCGATGCGCTGGTGGAGCATGGCGGCGTTCATCATCAGCAGGGCGGCGACCGCGCAGCCGTCGGCGGCTTTGGGGTTGTTCTTGAGCCTGTCCATGCCGAAGTGGCGGTTGAGCGCGGGGAGCAGCTCGTCGTCGCGCAGGTGGCGGGAGGCTTCGTTGACGCTCGCTTCCAAAATGTTCAGGTCGCGCATGACGCGGTCGCCGGCGAGCCCGGATTTGGCGAGCAGGTTCATCTTAATCGCGCCGCCGTCTTCGCCCATGCCGCTCAGGCGGAGCATGCGCTGGGCGGATTCTCTGGAGACTTCCTCGCCGGTTCTGCGCGGCTTGCGCTTTTTGCCGTTTTCGTTCTGATTGCGCTTCTTGCCGCGCTGACCGATCTTGACGCGCTTTCCCGCGCCGTTGTTGATCATGTCTTTGGCTTTGATTTTGGTCTTTTCGATGTCGACGGGGCCGGGTTCGCCGTCCGCGCCGGGCTTGCCGCGCGCCACCGTGTCCATGCGGATTTCTTGGCTGCCGTCGCCGTTGGTCTTGGCGGCGACCGTTATGGTGGGTTCGTCCGCCTTGTAGGGCGTCGGGGGCGGTTCGCCGATGGCGACGGCGCCGACGGCTTCGCGGCTTTCGCCGTTCAGCAACCGCTCAGCCGTCTCTTCCGCCGCGCCGACTGGCCCTTCGTATTCCCAATACTCGATGCGTTTGGTTTCGCGGTTGGCGACGGCGATTACGGAGCGCTCCGCCGGGGGCGGCTCCGGCATGTAGAGATAGAGCAGATGCTCCAACTCTTCCTCTATGCGCTTGTCGTGGGCGCGCAGGGCGAGCAGGATTTCGCCGAGTTCCTGCCATCCTTCGTCGGAGTCGCTGTTTTTCAGCCAGCTTTCGGGGTCCGCGGAGGGCGGTATGAGGATGGGGCAGATGATGTATCCGAACCGCTTGCCGGGGGCGGTCCGCATGGCGCGCCCGACCGCCTGCACGACGTCGATGGGGCTTTTGCGCGCCTCTAGGAACGCCACCGCGCTGAGCGATGGGGAGTCCGTCCCCTCTCCGAATATGCCCACGTTGATGACGCCGCGCGGATTGTCGGAATCGGCGGCGGCGAGGCGCGACTTGGCGCTCTCGCGCTGGGCGGAGTTGCTGGAGGCGTCGAGATGCTCGAGGCTGTAATCGGCGGCGGGCTGGCCGTCCGCGTTCTCGGCGAGCCACTTGGACACCCAATCCTTCACGGGTTCGGTCGCGAGGTCGCGCGCCATGTTTTTGGACTTGTCGACGGTGTTCATGAAGGCGATGCAGGAACGGATGTCGACTTCGCCGCCCTGCGTGGCGCCGCCCATGGCGAGGGCGAAGGCGAGTCCGCGCAGGTAGTGGACGGTGGTCAGCTTGCGCCGCCCCGCGCTCTCGGTGTTCAACGCCAAGAAGTTCGATGTGTCGAACGCGGACTGCCCGTTGACGCCCACCGCGATGATGCGGTAGTCCGAAAGCCAGCCGTTGCCGACGGCGTCGGAGTAGCTTTTGCGATACAGCACCACGCCGAAAGTGGCGGGGTCGTCCATCGAGCGCACAATCCAGTTTTCGTTTCGGACGACGCGCTTGGGGTCGTAGATGCGCGGCGTGGCGGTCTGATAGACGCGGTAAGTCGCGGGGAAGCGGTCTTGGTCGTGGCAGACTGTGAAATCGCGGACGCGCTTTTCCTCGCCGCGCGCGCTGGCGGATTGGGAGTTCCTGCGCTTCAGCCCGGCGGTTCTGTGGGCTTCGTCCGCAATGAGAACGGCGGCGCGGACGCCTTCCCGTCCGTCAGTTCCATCAGTCGGCAACAGCGCCTCGGATACGCGGACGCTGCTCTGGTACGTTCCGATGAGAACCTTTATCGCGCTCTCATTGAACGACGGCTGGCGCATCCACTTGGCTATCTCGTTGGCGTCGGTGGTCACTCTGCCCTTGATTTCGGATTCGCTGACGCTGCCGTTGTCGATGGTCGGGTCGCGCGCGGCGTTTCGGCTGCCCTCTTTCTTGGGGTCGAAGCCGGTCTTGGGGTTGAATCCGGCGGTTTCGTCGGAGCAGACGGCGAGGATGTCCAGCGGGACTTTCTTGTTCTCCAGATACTCGCGCCGTATCTGCGCGACAAGCGCGATGGACGGGCAGAGGACGATGGACACTTCGCCCGGATTCGTCAATTCCTCGATGATGCGGAGCGAAATGCGCGTCTTGCCCGTCCCGCATGGCAGGATGATGCGCCCGCGCGCCTCGCCGACGGGGATTTCGTCCTTGTCCGAGCGCTCATGGTCTCGCAGGATGCGGACGCTTTCGGCGACGGCTTCGTTCTGCATGCAGGTTTTCGTCCGGACTGCGCTCCGGTCTTCGCAGTGGGCGCAGGTTTCGTCGTAAGACGTTCGGGACGAGCGCTCGCGCTCTAGGGCGTCGGCTATGTTGATTGTTTTGATGGGCTTTCCGCGCAAATCGACCGCCCGCGCCGCGTTGCGCGCCAGTGCGCTGTCGGAGTTGGTGACAATCCAGTTTTCCGCCCAGAGTTCGCCGCCGGCGGGGGATGCGAACTTGCCGGCTTCGGCGTGTCCGATAGCCGCGCCGCGCCCGTCGGCGTCGAGTTTGCGCGCCTTGCACTGAATGGCGACATACTTCCCATCGGAGCGCCGCCGCGCCACCGCGTCGATGCCGACGTCCTGCGACGTGGATTTGGGCAGATTCGCCTTCCGATGGGGCCACTCGCCCCAGAGCCAGGCGTCCTGGACGTCCCAATCGCCGATGAGCGGGGCGACGTCGACCGCGAGGCGCTCGAGCCATTTGCCATCGGTCTCATGCGGGCTCTCTTTTTCGATTTCGGAGATTGCGTTTTCGATGATGGCGCGTTCGTCGTTGTTCGGCATGGGGGGCGTTCCGTCCTCTATCGGGGTAATCACGGGCGGGATTTTAGCGCAAGCGAGACGCCGCCGCAAGATTCCGCGGATTTATCCGGGCGGCAATCCCATCATCGCGACCCCCGCGATTGTCCCCGACCGCCCTATTGCCATATACTCTATATCCCAAACCAGTTCAGCATCCGGCGAGGCGGCGTTATGACAGATTTGGCATCCAAAGACTTCATCCGCGCGAGGGTTGCGGAGGATAACGATTCCGGGCGTTTCGGCGGCAGGGTTCATACCCGCTGGCCGCCGGAGCCGAACGGCTATCTGCATCTCGGACACGCCACCGCCATCAACCTCAACTTCGGCGTCGCGCGGGACTTCGACGGGCTTTGCAACTTCCGTTTCGACGACACCAACCCGCTCGCCGAAGAGATGGAGTACGTCGAATCGCAAATCGCGGACACGCGCTGGCTGGGGTTCGACTGGGGCGACCGGCTCTACTACGCTTCCGACTACTTCCAGCGGCTTTACGACTGCGCCGAGGCGCTCATCGAGATGGGCAAGGCGTATGTCGACAGCCTGAGCGCCGACGAGATACGCGAATATCGCGGCTCGCTCACGGAGGCGGGGCGCGAAAGCCCCTACCGCAACCGCTCCGTCGAGGAAAACCTAGACATGTTCCGGCGCATGAAGGCGGGCGAGTTCGCGGACGGCGCTTGCGTTCTGCGCGCCAAGATTGACATGGCGTCGCCCAACATGAACATGCGCGACCCCGCCATGTACCGCATCCGCAAGGCGCGCCACCACCAGACGGGCGACGAGTGGAACATCTACCCCATGTACGACTACGCCCACCCGATTTCGGATTCCATTGAGGGAATCACGCACTCGCTCTGCTCCATGGAGTACGAAGACCACAGGCCGCTCTACGACTGGTTTCTGGACGAGCTGGGCATATACCACCCGCAGCAGATCGAGTTCGCGCGGTTCAACATATCCCACACCGTCCTGAGCAAGCGGCGGCTGATAACGCTTGTGGACGATGGGCATGTGGACGGCTGGGACGACCCGCGCATGCCCACGCTCGCCGGCTTGCGGCGGCGGGGCTACACGCCGGAGGCTATCCGCGCCTTTTGCGAAGAAGTGGGCATAAACCGCGTCTCGGCGATTACCGAGATGGCGCTTTTGGAACACGCCGTCCGCCGCGACCTGAACATCCGCGCCGAGCGCAGAATGGCGGTCTTGAATCCGCTCAAAGTGGTGATAGAAAACTGGCGGGAGGGCGAAACCGACTGGCTAGACGCCGTCAACAACCCGGAGGACGAAACCGCCGGAAGCCGCGAAATCCCCATGACGCGCGAGATTTACATAGAGCGCGACGATTTCATGGAAGACCCGCCGCGCCGCTACTACCGATTGGCGCCGGGGCGGGAAGTTCGGCTGCGATACGGCTACTTCATCAGATGCGAGCGCGCCGTGAAAGACGCGCGCGGCAACGTCGTCGAGTTGCGCTGCACTTACGACCCGGAGACGCGCGGCGGCTCCGCGCCGGACGGACGGCGGGTCAGGGCGACGCTCCACTGGGTATCCGCCGAGCATGGGGTGGACGCGGAAGCCCGCCTCTACGACACGCTGTTCATGGTTCCCAACCCGAACGACGTCCCGTCGGGGATGGAGTGGACGGACTTCATCAACCCCAAGTCGCTGGTTTCGCTGACCGGCTGCAAGCTGGAGCCGTCGCTCGCCGATTTCGATGTGGGCGAGAGCGTCCAGTTCGAGCGCGTCGGCTACTTCGTCAAAGACCGCGATTCGGCTCCGGGCGCGCCGGTGTTCAACCGAACGGTGACGCTGCGGGACGCTTGGGCGCGAATCCAGGCGCAGGCGGCGGTACACCGCGCGTCGTAAGCGGCGGCGAATCGGTCGGTGCCCGGAGAGGGAATCGAACCCCCACACCCTCGCAAGGGTAGCGGATTTTAAGTCCGCCGCGTCTTCCGTTTCGCCATCCGGGCTGTGCCGCAACTGCATTATACGCCATTGCCGCGCGCCGCTGTTGGCTTGATGCCATCTAAAAACGGGGGACTCGTTCGCCTAGGGCGTGGAATGGTCGGGGGTCCGTGAATCCCTGAAATGAGCGGGCGGCTCCCCCGACGGGTTTTAATGGGGCAGATTGTACGCTTCCCCCGCGCCCGGTTGCAAGGGCGTATGGGCATGTTCGGGGCCGGCGAACCTGCGCCTGGCGGCGCGGGCAGGAATTTTATCGCCCGCGCGCGCCCTTACAGGAACAGCGGCGCGAATACCAGGGCGACTATGCTCATCAGCTTGATGAGTATGTTCAGCGCCGGGCCGGAGGTGTCCTTGAACGGGTCTCCCACCGTGTCGCCGACCACCGCCGCTTCGTGGGCGTCCGTGCCTTTGCCGCCGTGCGCGCCCGCTTCAATGTATTTCTTGGCGTTGTCCCACGCGCCGCCGGCGTTCGCCATCATCAGGGCGAGCAGGAAGCCGGAGGATATGGAGCCGATGAGCAGTCCGCCGAGCGCCTCCGCGCCCAGCACCAGGCCGACCAGCACCGGGGCGGCTATGGCGATTACGCCGGGGAGAACCATCTCGCGCATCGCGCCGCGCGTGCTGATGTCGACCGCCCGCGTGTAGTCCGCCGGCGCGTTGCCTTCGCGCAAGCCGGGGATTTCGCGGAACTGGCGGCGCACTTCCTCGACCATCGCGCCCGCCGCCCTGCCGACCGCCTGCATCGTCAGCGCGCCGAACAGGAACGGCATCAGCGCGCCTATGAGGACGCCCATCAGCACTCTGAGGTCGAGCAGGTTGAACACTTTCACTTCCGTCACTTCGGAGTACGCCGCCATGAGCGCGAGGGCGGTCAGCACGGCGGAGCCGATGGCGAATCCCTTGCCGGTCGCCGCCGTCGTGTTGCCGAGCGAATCCAGGGCGTCCGTGCGCTCGCGGACGGACGGATCCAGCCCCGCCTGCTCCGCGATTCCGCCGGCGTTGTCGGCGACGGGCCCGTAGGCGTCCGTCGCCAGCGTGATTCCCAACGTCGAGAGCATCCCCACCGCCGCCAGCGCGATGCCGTAAGTCCCCGCCAGTTCGTTCGCCACCCACATGGCGACGACGACGACCAGCGCCGGAATCAATGTGCTGACCATGCCAAGCCCAAGCCCGCCGATTATCACCGTCGCGGGGCCCGTCCGCGCCTGATCCGCCAGTTGTTTCGTGAAGCGGTATTCGTAGCTGGTATAGACCTCCGACGCCGTGCCGATTATCTGCCCGGCGACCAAGCCGGCGAGAACCACCCAGAACAGCGCGAAGGGCATGTCCAGAACCATCAGGGCGACCGCCACGCCGATGAGCGTGAGGACGCCCGCGCCGAAGATGCCGAATCGGAGCGACCAGAGCAGCGAACCCATGCTGGCGCCCTCTTTGGTGCGGACGAAGAACGTGCCGATGATGGACGCGAATATGCCAATCGCGGCGATGAGCATGGGCAGGACGAACAGGTTGGAAGTCGGATTGTCGGCGGTCGCATTGAGCGCAATCGCGCCCACCGCCGTGAGCGCGATTGTGGCGATTATCGAGCCGGTGTAGCTCTCGAACAAGTCCGCGCCCATGCCGGCGACGTCGCCGACGTTGTCGCCCACGTTGTCTGCGACTGTGGCGGGGTTTCGGGGGTCGTCTTCGTCAAGCCCCTCTTCGACCTTGCCGACGAGGTCCGCGCCGACATCCGCGGCTTTGGTGTAGATGCCGCCGCCGACCCTTGCGAACAGCGCGATGGACGACGCGCCGAATCCGAAGCCCGCCACTACGCTGATGTCCTGGAAGACGATGTAGGTGACGGCGATTCCGATGAGGCCGATGCCGACCACGCTGGCGCCCATGACGGAGCCGGAGTTGAAGGCGATTCGCAGGGCGGAGTTCAAGCCGCTCTGCGCCTGGACGGTCGTCCGCGTGTTGGCGCGGACGGCGATGCTCATGCCGATGAAGCCCGCCAGCCCCGATCCGACCGCGCCGACCAGATAGGATATGGCGGTCGCCGGAACGCCGCCGACGGGTCCGGAGCCGTCCCCCCTATCAAGGACGTCGTAGTCGATGAACACCGCGAGGATGATGAACACCGCCACGACGAAAATCGCCAGCAGGCGGTACTCGCGCGACAGGAACGCCATGGCGCCCTCGCGTATGGCGTTGCCGATGAAGCGCACTTCCTCGCTGCCCTCGTCCGATCTGAGTATTCGCATGGTCAGCAGCGCCGAAAACGCCAGCGCGACCACGCCGGCAACTATCGCCGCCAGCAGGATTTCCAATTTGGATGCCTCCGCTCACACTAAAAAGCCTCCCGAAAGCATGGGGAGGCGGCGCGAATCACAGGATACACATTTCGCCCGAAAAGTTACCACAGCGCGGCGCGGGCGGTCAAGCGGCGGCGCGGACGGCGAATTCCCCAAACGCCCAGCCGGACGGCGCGGGCGGTCAAGCGGCGGCGCGGGCGGCGAATTCCCCAAACGCCCAGACGGACGGCGCGCGCGCCCGCCGGCGGAGCGAAATCCGCGAAAGCCCCCGCTTGATGAGAGCCAAGCCGCCCGCCACTAGCCGCGCAGAAGCGGCGGCAGGCGCTTGAGATGCTCAAGGCGGCTCGCGGGAACGAACTTGTCCACATGCGGCATAGCCGCCCGCAGCCCGCGCGCCAGCGGCTGAAAATCGGGCGTCCCCGCCAGCGGGTTCAGCCAAATCAGTTTGCGGACGCGCAAACTCATGCGCCCGATTTCGCGCGCCAGGCTTTGTGGGTCGCCGGTTTCCCATCCGTCGCTCATCAAGAAGACGGTCGTGTGGCGGTCTTGCAGGCGCTCGTGTCGGGCGTTGATTCGGGCTAGGCTTTCGCCTATCCGCGTGCCGCCCGACCAGTGGTTGACGGCGGCGCCCGCTCGCGCCATCGCCTCCGCGAAACTCGGCGCGGACATTTCGCGCGTCAACCGCGTGACGGCGGAGCTGAAGGCGAACGTCTCGACCCGCTTGGCATGCTGCCCGACGATGTAGGCGAGCTGGAGCAGAAGCAGGGCGTAGCGGTCCATGGAGCCGCTGACGTCGAGAATCATCAGCAGGCGCGGGACGCGGGGGGCGCGGCGCAGACGGGGAATCCGAACGGCGTCCCCGCCGGTGGACAGGCTCAGGCGCATCGTCGAGCGCAAGTCGGGCGTCCCCTTGCGGCGGTGGCGCTTGCGGCGTCTGCCGGGACGCGCCGCCAGCGCCCGAACCATGCGGGCGGCGACGCGCGACAACTCGGCGAGGTCGTCCCCCCGCAAAGCGGACAAGTCGCGCGCCGAAGCCGCATGCCGCGCGCTCGCGCCCGTCCGAAGCAACTGTATCACGGTGTCTTGGGACTGCGGGTCGTCTTGCGGAACGCCGATTCCGCGCGGCAGCTTGCCGACCGTTCGCGTCTGCCCGAAATCCGCCTTGGGGGCGGCGTCCTTCGGCGGCGGCGCGTCCAGCGGCAGGAAGTTCCAAAACTGCGAAAACAGCCTGTCGAAGACCGCCAACTCCTCTTGGCGCGAGGGCAAGAGCGAGCGCAACGACCAGTAAACGCGCCGCTCCGACATCATATCCACGCCGCTGACGGCGCGGACGGCGTCCGCAGTCTCGGCGGGGCCGACGAGCAGACCGTGATCGCGCAGCGCCCGGCAGAAGCGCGCGAGGTGGGCGATGAAGTCGTATGAGCCGCGCGCGGCGGCTTTGGCGTCGGCGCCGGAGAATTCCATCATCTTCCCCATCGCCGCTTTCGGCGCGGCAGTATCTTGTTTTTCACCCACCGAATCGCCCAGCGAAACAGCATCCTCCTAATCATCCGCTTGAACATGGGAGCGCCCTTCTTTATATAAGATTCCCCGCCGCGTCCCCCGCGCCTTGCGTTGCCCACGCGCCCTGCTCGACGGCGGTGAGGAAGTCCAAGACCAGGAGGTTGAACAGGTCGGGTTCCTCAAGGTTGATGGCGTGTCCCGACTGCGGCAGGAACGCCAAGCCGGATTTGGGGATGCAGCGCTTCATAAATACGCTGGTTTCGATGCAGGGCTCGTCCTCGTCGCCCGTCATTATCAGGGTTGGGACGTCTAGCGCGCGCATCTTGTCCTCAAGCGCGAAGATGGTCGGGCGGCGCCCCTGCACGCCGGCGAAGGTTAGGGCGGAGCCGAGCGCGGAGTGTTCCATCAGCCCTTGCCGGAATTCCTCGAATCCGAGCGGGTCTTTGCGCCGCAGTTGGACGCGGGTTTGGCTGTGGGAGTAGTCGCCCATCGCCGCCATGCCGCCCGTCCGCATCGCGTCCGCCCGGCTGTTGACGTTTTCGCGGAAGGCGTACGGGTCTGTCGACCCCGCGCCCGTTCCGGCGACTATCAGCGAGCGCGCCGTCTCCGGATAAGTCAACCCGAAGTTGAGCGCCACATTGCCGCCCATCGAAAGCCCGCCGATGTGGGCGCGCGGGATTTCGAGATAGTCGAGCAGCGCCTTCAGGTCGTCCACGGACTGCGCCTGCGTGTAGTCGTTCAGACATTCGGGGACGTCCGACGGCGGGTAGCCGCGCGCGTTGTAGGTTATGACGCGGTAGCGGCGGCTGAAGAAGTTGACCTGCTGCTTCCACGAGCGATAGTCGCCGGCGAACTCGTGGCTCCAGACGAGGGGAAAGCCGGCGCCATGCTCTTCGTAGTAGAGGTTGATTCCGTTGACGGGGGCTAGGGGCATTGGGGGGATTCCTTTGTTGGTTGTTAGTGGTTAGTGGCTAGTGGTTGGGCGCGGTTGGTTTTGGGATTGGAAGGGGCGGTTGGCGCGCCGCCATTGCCATTTTCTGCCCCGCAAGCGCAGGTTTCTACCCCGCCATTCCCATTTTTTCCTACCCCCGTCATTCCCGCGAAGGAGGGAATCCAGAGGGCGCGGTTTTTCTTGCGAAAGGCAAGCCCGAAACTTTAGGCGCGTCAAGCCCGCCCGATTTGCGCTATACTATACACTAAACCCGCGCGGATTTGGGAAACTGGAGGCGTCCGCTTGACCCAAGTCAGAATCATGTACTGGAAAGAGATACCCGTTCAAGTGCAGGGACGGGACGCGGACGGCGTCGTTTCGCGCCCGCTGGATGACCGCTTTCAGCGCGGGGTGGACGCCATCGCCATGCTCGACGGCTCGGCGGGGACGGACGACTATCTCACCGCGTGGGAGTGGGGCGAGTTCCAAGACGCGGACGGCTCCGCGCAGGCGGCGGCGGACGCTCTCGCGGCGCGGATCAACGACCGCTTCCCGCAAGATTTCGCGGCGAGAATCCGCGACATGCAGCGCGGCGGAACGCGAAAACCGTCCCCCGGCGCGGTCGACGACTGGTGGCGGGGCGGCGGCTGAAAATCCGAGAAATCCCCTATCCCTTGATTGGGCTAGGGCTAGGGCGATTCAACCTTCCGCGAATCCTAATTTATGAACGAAAAGCGTGGCTTCCCAAATCGGAAAGCGCGCGTCCCAAAACCCGAAAGGCGGTGAAGCGATGGCTTCAGGCGAAACGATACTCGACAGGCTGGCGGCGGGCGAGCTGCTCATCGCGGACGGCGCGACGGGGACGTATCTCCAGCAGCGCGGTCTTGAGCCGGGCGGCTGTCCGGAGGAATTCAACGCCAGCCATCCCGAAGTGGTGAGCGGCATGGCGCGGGATTACTTCGCGGCGGGGTCGGACATGGTTCTGACCAACTCCTTCGGCGGCTCGCGCTTCATGCAGAAGAAATACGGCTACGGCGAGCGCGTCCGCGAGTTCAACCGCCTCGCCGCCGAACACGCCGCCGGACAGAAGCCCGACGAGCGCCACTACGCGGTGGCGTCCGTCGGGCCGACGGGCGAGATGATGGAGCCTCTGCCGGACGGCGTGAGCGAATCCGCCATGTACGACGCGCTCGCCGAGCAGATGGCGGCGCTCGCGGAGGGCGGCGCGGACGCCATTCTAGTGGAGACGCAGATGGCGCTTGAGGAAGCGGTCGTCGGAATCCGCGCGGCGCGCGAAAACACGAATTTGCCAGTGTTCGCCACGATGGTGTTCGACCTCGGCCCGCGCGGCTTCTTCACGATGATGGGCGTGACGCCGGAGCGCGCCGTCACGGAGCTGCGCGCGGCGGGCGCGGACGTGGTGGGCGCGAACTGCGGCAACGGCATAGACAGGATGATAGACCTAGCCGCCCAAATGCGCGCCGCGGACGACGGGCCGATGCTGATACAATCCAACGCGGGCATCCCCGACATGAAGGGCGGCGAAATCATCTACAACGAAGGTCCCGAATTCATGGCGGAGCGCTTCGAGCGGCTAGCCGAGATGGGCGTGAACATACTCGGCGGCTGTTGCGGCACCGGGCCTGACCACATCCGCGCCATCAAAGCCAGACTGAAGGGGTGAACGGACAGCGAACGCAACCGCAACTAACCACTGACCACTAACAACTGACCACTAGGAAAACCCCCCATGCCCGCAACCGTCATAACCGAACGCGGAACCGTCCGCAAAAAGCTCGCGGAGCTGGGCGACTGCCTTGAGCTTGTCCCGATGGACCCGCACTTCCGCAATATCTCGGTAGGCCTCTACTACAAGGACGGCTACTGCTCCGTCTGGAGCTTCAGCCGCGCGGAGGGGACGGCGGAGCGCCTGCGCGAGATACGCGACCAGATGGCGCGGCTGGGCGGCGTCCAGCCGGTGGATAACGCGGACGGCAACAAGTTCATCTTCCCCTGCGGAATCATCCACGCGCGCCCGGTCAAATTCCTGCTTACGCAGGCGGTGACGAAGGCGCCCGATTTCGCGCACCCCGATGGGCCCATGCGAATCAAAGACTCCAAATCCGACCTGATAATCACGGCGGCGCCCGTCAAGAGCGGCGACGGCTGGGCGTATGAGGTGAGCGGCGAGGGCGAAATCCGCAACCCGGCGCTCCGCCTGCGGATGATAGTCGCCGGCTTCATGCGCTACGGCGAGATGAACAAGGTGAGCGACACGCAAGTCGCCTTCCCCTGCGGCTGGCGGCACGACGAGCTGGTTCGCCTTCTGCTCCCCTACTCGCGCAACATAAGCGCGGTGGAGTCGATGCTGGACGCCGAGGCGATGCGCGGCCAGATGACGACGGGGACGCTGGGGTTTTCGCCGCTGTAATACGGTTATAATAAGGAGGCGCGCGGTGACGCTGACTTTGACAATCGAGACCGAACCGGAAGCCGACGGACGCTGGATAGCCGAGATAATGGAAATCCCCGGCGCGATGGCATACGGCGCGACGCGCGAAGAATCGATGTCGAAGGCGCAGGCGTTGGCGTTGCGGGTCATCGCGGAGCGGATTGAGCATGGGGAAGACAAAACGGAGTTGGCCAACCTGTCGTTTCAGGCGGCATAATCATCAAGAGAGCGAACCATGACCCTAACCAAACCGCCCCCCGCCCAAACAACCAAATGCGGTGTTCCCATCGTCGAATACGGACCCAAGTTCGATGGGACGGACGTCGCCGTCGAAAACCTGTTCCGCTATCTCGCTGACGGCTGGAACCTGCATGCGTTCTTGGACGACTTCCCGTCCGTGAGCATGGCGCAGGCGTTGGAAGAAATTTCCCGCCGACTGCGCCAGGACGCCAAGGAAGTCTTCCACAGCGCGGAAGGCTATGTCAGCGGGACGCCCAAGTTCACGGGGTGCCGAGTGCCGCTCAGAAACCTCCCAGACTGGCTCGCGGCGGGCCGCAGTTTGGACGAGTTCCTTGAAAATTTCCCCAGCGTAAGCCGCGAACAGGCGGTCAAGACGCTCGAAATCGCCAAGCTCGCTTTGGAGGGCATCGCGTATGAAAATACTTCTTGATGAAGCGTTGCCAGTCCAACTAAGGCATCAATTCGTCGGACACGACGCCAGAACGGTCAGGTACATGGGCTGGCTAAGCGCCGGCAACGGCGAATTGATCGCTCTGGCGCGGGACGAATTCGATGTCCTAATCACATGCGACAAACGCATGCGACGCGAACAGAACCTGACCGCCGAAGACGTCGGCATGATAGTCTTGAACGCAGTTTCCAGCGACATGAGCCACTTGACGCCGCTCATACCCCAAACGCTCGCGATTCTGCCGACCGTGAAGCGCGGTCAAGTCGTAGTAGTCAACCCCCCAATCAATCCATGAGATGGGAGAACCCCCAATGACCCTAACCAAACCGCCCCCCGTCCAAACCGCCGAGCGCGGCGTTCCCATCGCAGAAGACATCCCCAAGTTCGAAGGGACGGACGTCGCTGTAAGCGAACTGTTCCGCTACTTGCAGGACGGGGGACTGGGACTCAACCTCGCGACGTTCCTGACACTCTTCCCAGACGTGACTTTGGAGCAGGCGCGGGACGCGCTCAAAGAAGACTTGCGCCGCCGGTTGCGGAACGTGGTAGCCTGCGAGCGCGGCTACGTCAGCGGGACGCCGCGCTTCGTCGGGACGCGCATCCCGGTCAAGACGCTGTTCAACCACATCGACCGCGACAACCTGCCCGACGAGATGTTCGAGGACTTCCCCGGAATCGGCAGAGAACAAGCGAACGAAACGCTGGCGCTCGCCTGCGAGATAATGGAGTGGATGGCCTATGAGGATTTTGCTTGACGAATCCGAATAGCCGCCCCCGGATACGATAGGAGCTCCCCCGAATGACCCTAACCAAACCGCCCCCCGTCCAAACAACCAAATGCGGCGTTCCCATCGCCGAAGGCGACCCCAAGTTCGATGGGACGGACGTCGCCGTCGAAAACCTGTTCCGCTATCTCGATGACGGCTGGAATCTGCATGCGTTCTTGGACGACTTCCCGTCCGTGAGCGCGGAGCAGGCGTTGGAAGCGCTTGACATCAGAGCGCGCGAGGACGGGCGGGAAATCTTCCACAGCAACCGGGAAATCGTGAGCGGGACGCCGGTGTTCAAAGGCACTCGCCTGATGGTCAAAAACCTGTTCGACTACTTGGAGGGCGGCCACAGCCTGGACATCTTCCTAGACCACTTCCCAACCGCGGACAAAGAACAGGCGATAGCGGCGCTTGAAGCGGCGCGAAAGGCGTTGGAGAAACAGGCGTATGAAACTGCTCTTCGATGAGTCCATGCCGTGGCCGCTGAGACGCCATATCCCGGACTTCGAAGTCTGGTCAACCCAGTACTTGGGATGGGACGGGAAGGGCAACGGCGAGTTGCTGGCGCTGGCTAGGGAGCGGTTCGACGTCTTGGTTACCGTGGATCAGGGCATACCCAGCCAGCGAAACATAACCCGCGAGGACGTAGCGGTCATCGTTCTGAAGGGGAAGTCCAATGACGTGAGCGACCTCAAACCTCTGATTCCCCAGCTGATTGATCATCTGCGCGCCATCGAACGGGGCGACGTGGTCGAGATAGAACTCTGAAATCAACAGGAGCCCCCCCATGCCATTCGCCGAAACCATGACTTCCCGCGAGCGGACGCTGGCGGCGCTTGACCGGCTGCCGGTCGACAGGCCGCCCGTCGCCAACCCGACCAACGTCGCCACCGTCGATCTGATGGACTTGGTGGACGCGCCCTTCCCGGACGCCTGCCGCGACCCCGACCTCGCCGCGCGGCTCGCCGCCACCGGGTACACCGAGCTGGGGTTCGACGCCGTCGCGCCCTACTTCACCATCATTCAGGAATCCTCCGCGCTCGGTTGCGAGATGCAGTGGGAAGAGAAGGACAACTGGCCCACCGTCCGCATGTACCGCCCCATCTGGAAGGACTCGCGCGACGTCCGCGTCCCCTCCGGCTTCCTCGAGCATCCCGACAACATCGCCATCACCAAATCCATTGAGATACTCAAGCGCGAAATCGGCGGCGAGGCGGCGATTATCGGCAAGACGATGGGGCCTTGGACGCTCGCCTACCACGTCTTCGGCGTCGAGAGCTTCCTGCTGATGACTGTGGACGACCCGGCTGAGACGATGCGCTGCCTGCACAAGCTCAAGGAGCTGTCCGTGCTGTTCGGCGAGGCGCAGATAGCGGCGGGGGCGGACGCGCTCACCTTCCCAGACCACGCCACCGGCGACCTCGTGAGCGGCGAGTACTACCGCCGATTCCTGCAAGACATTCACGCGGAGATGGCGGAGCGATTCGACGTCCCGCTGATACTGCACATCTGCGGCAACACGCTCGACAGGATGCCGTCCATTGCGGACACGGGGATGGCGTATTTCCACTTCGATTCCAAGAACGACCCGCGGGCGGCGATGGATGCGGTGGACGGCAAAATCGGACTCGTGGGGAACATCAACAACCCGACGACGCTCTACGCGCGCGGACCCGCCGAAGTGCGCGAGGAAGTGTTCGCCTGCCTAGACGCCGGGGTTCAGATGATAGCCCCGGAGTGCGCCATCCCGCTCGCCACCAAGTTGCAGAACCTGATAGCGATACCGGAATCCGTCCGGGAGTGGAGCGCGATGAATTTGTAGGGGGATGGCGAACGGAGCGACGGCTTGCGGGGGCATGTTTGGGGTTGGCTGGCAATCCTCGCAGGACTGCGCCTAGCGGCGCAGGCGCCCTCATCCTAGCCTTCTCCCAATCAAGGGAGAAGGGATTTGTCGCTCGCGGTTCGGGCTTGGTTTCCAGTTGCTAAGTCGGTCGCTCCGCTCTGGATTCCCGCCTTCGCGGGAATGACGGCGGCAGGGGGCGCGAAAGCGGCGAAAGCGTCCAATCCGCCCCTAAATGTACGCCGCGCCGCCCCGCTCCGGCAAGCCGCCCGCCGCAAATCCGCCCTTTCGCCTTTTTCCCGTCCGCGCCCCGCTTTTACGCCCGCCGCCCGTTTGGTGTAGAATGGCAGTGGCGATTGGCGCGTCCACGCTAGGGCGCGGTCGTCTTGGGAGGGCAATCTCACGTTGGCTGATTATGATGTTGCGGTTATAGGCTCCGGCCCCGGCGGCTACGTCGCCGCCATTCGCGCCGGGCAGCTGGGCATGAAAGTCGCGCTGGTCGAGCGCGAGGCGCTGGGGGGCGTTTGCCTCAACTGGGGCTGCATACCGTCCAAAGCGCTGTTGCGGAACGCGGAGGCGCTCGACCTCATCCACCGCGCCGACGAGTACGGAATCTCCGTCGGGGGCGTGAGCGCGGATTTCGGCAAGGCGATAGACCGCAGCCGCGCCGTCGTGGGGCGGCTGACGCGGGGCGTGGGGGCGCTGTTGCGAAAGAACGGCGTGGAGCATGTCGAGGGAACCGGCGCGCTCGCCGGGGCGGGCGGCGTCCGCGTCGCCGAAACCGGCAGGGAATTCTCCGCCGAAAGCGTCATCGTCGCCACCGGCGCGCGCCAGCGCCGCATCCCCTCGCTCCCCATAGACGGCGAGACGGTCATCACCAGCCGCGAGGCGCTGGAGGCGCGCGAAGTCCCCCGCAGCGTCGCCATCATCGGCGGCGGCGCGACGGGATGCGAGTTCGCATACGTCTGGAGCGCTTACGGCGCGAAAGTGACCATCATCGAGCTCATGCCGCGACTGATTCCGAACGAGGACGAAGAAATCTCGGCGCAGTTGGAGCGCGCCTTCCGGCGGCGCGGCATCGAGATAGTCGTCGGCGCGCGGGTGCGGGGCATACTCGCCGACGGCGGCGGCGCGAAGGTGTCCGTGGAATCCGCGACCAGCGAAACCTCCGTCACCGCATACGACAAGGCGCTGATAGCCGTCGGAGTGCAGGGCAACGTGGACGGCATCGGGCTGGAAGCGGCGGGCGTCCGAACGGAGCGCGACTTCATCCCCGTGGACGAATACATGCGGACGAATGTCCCCGGCGTTTACGCCATAGGGGACGTCACCGGCGAGATGCTGCTGGCGCATGTGGCGTCCGCGCAGGGCGTGACGGCGGTCGAGCATATCGCCGGCTTGAACCCGCAGCCGCTCGATTACTCGCGGATTCCGAAGGCGGTTTACTGCCGTCCGCAAGTGGCGAGCTTCGGCATGACCGAGGCGGAGGCGCGGGACGCCGGGCGGGAAGTCAAAATCGGCAAGTTCCCCATGGCGGCGAGCGGCAAGGCGCTGGCGATGAACGAATCGGAGGGGATGGTCAAAATCGTCGCCGACGCCGAGATAGGGGAGATACTCGGCGCGCACATGATAGGGGCGGAGGTGACGGAGCTTCTCGGCGAGCTGGGCATGACCAGCATGCTCGAAGCCACCACCGCCGAGCTGGGCTGGCTAGTCCATCCGCATCCGACAATCTCCGAAACGCTCAAGGAAGCCGCCCTCGCCGCCGAGGGCGAGGCGATACACGCATAAGAGCGCTCGGCGGGGAGCGTTCCGAACGGGGGGCGGGCGAAAGCGCGCCGTCCGCCGGGGGAATCCCAAGCCGCGCGCGCGAGGATCCAATGAAAACAGCCGCAACCATAGACAAGGCGCGGGCGTCCGAGTTCTACCGCAAAATGCTGCTCATCCGCCGCTTCGAAGAAGCCAGCTCGCGCCTCTACATGCAGAGCCTCATCAGGGGGTTTCTGCATCTCTACATCGGGGAAGAGGCGGTCGCAGTCGGCGCGATAAGCGCCCTGGGTCCGCAGGATTACGTCATCACCCACTACCGCGACCACGGACACGCCCTCGCGCGGGGCATGGACCCCAAAGCCTGCATGGCGGAGCTGTGCGGCAGGGCGACCGGCGCCAGCGGCGGCAAGGGCGGCTCCATGCACCTGTTCGACGCCGATCTGCACTTCATGGGCGGACACGCCATTGTGGGCGGGCAAATGCCCATCGGCGTCGGCATGGCGCTCGGCGTCAAGCTGCAGGGCGGCGACGGCGCCGTCATGGTCTTCTTCGGGGACGGCGCGGTGAACGAAGGCGAGTTCCACGAATCGCTCAACTTGGCGTCCATCTGGAAGTTGCCCGTCGTCTTCTTCCTAGAGAACAACCTCTACGGCATGGGGACGCACGTGGAGCGCACGCACGCCGCCGGGCGCGACATCTACAACTCCGCCGAGTACTACAAGATACCGGCGGTTCAGGTGGACGGCATGAACCTGCTGGAAGTCCGCGAGGCGACCGACGCCGCCCTGCGCCGCGTCCGCTCCGGCCAGGGGCCCGCCTTCATCGAGGCTATGACGTACAGGTATCGCGGCCACTCCATGGCCGACCCGGTGCATTACCGCGAAAACGAAGAGGTCGAGGAGTGGCGCATCAACGACCCCATCAACCGCTTCAAGGCGTTCATACTGGACGAGGGGCTGATGACCCTGCCGGAGCTGGACGCCATAGACGGCGAAGCGTCGGACGAGATAGAAGAGGCGGTCAAGTTCGCGCGCGAAAGCCCGTTCCCGGACGAGAGCGCGCTCTACGAAAACATATACGCCTAGACCGGCGCCCGCCGGCGAAAACCGGGGGCGGCGCGGCGAAAAAACCACCGAACGAACGCATGCGAGAGGCGCGATAACGCAATGGCAGAGATGACGCTTAGGGAAGCGGTGGCCCGCGGGCTGCGAGAGGCGATGGCGGACGACGACAGGGTGTTTATGATGGGCGAGGACATCGGCGCTTACGACGGCGCTTACGCGGTGACGCGCGGCTTTCTGGCGGAGTTCGGCGAAGACCGCGTCCGCGACACCCCCATATCCGAATCCGGCTTCGTCGGCGCGGCGATAGGCGCGGCGCTCGTGGGCATGAAGCCCATAGTCGAGATCATGACCATCAACTTCTCGCTGCTGGCGATGGATCAGATAGTCAACCACGCCGCCAAGCTGCGCTACATGTCCAACGGGCAGCTGAAGGTTCCGATGACCATACGCACCGTCACCGGCGGCGGCGCGCAGCTGGCGGCTACCCACTCGCAGAGCTTCGAGGGCTGGTACGCGTCGGTGCCGGGGCTGAAAGTCGCCGTCCCCGCCACCCCGCGCGACGCGCTCGGCTTGCTGAGGACGTCGCTGAAGGACGAAAACCCCGTCATCTTCGCCGAACACGCGCTTTTGTACGGCGCGCGCGGCGAAGTCCCCGACGACTACTACGAAATCCCCTTCGGCAAGGCGTCCGTGACCCGCGAAGGCGAGGACGTGACCATAATCGGCTACTCGCGCATGGCGCGGATTGCGGAGGACGCCGCCGCCGCGCTCGCGGAAAGGGGCGTCCGCGCCGAAGTGATAGACTTGCGGACGCTGCGCCCGCTCGATGTGGACACCCTGGCGGAATCCGTCCGAAAGACCAACCGCGCCATAGTGGTGGAAGAGACTTGGCGCATGGGCGGCTTCGCCGGCGAAGTGGCGAGCGCGATTCAGGAAAGCTCCTTTGATTATCTGGACGGACCCGTCGCCCGCGTGGGCGGCTTGGACGTCCCCGCGCCCTACTCCGGCCCGCTGGAAGCCGCCACAATCCCGGACGCCGCCCGCGTAACGGCGGAAATATCCCGCGTGTTCGGCATCTAGCGGAGCGCCGCCGGCAAGGGCATGCCCAACGGATTCAGGCGCGGATTGGACGCTTTTTCGCCACTTCCGCGCGCCGCCCCCGTCATTCCCGCGAAGGCGGGAATCCAGAATCGCCCAACTAACCTAGCAATTGGAAACCAAGCCCGAATCGCGAGCGGCAAATCCCTTCTCCCTTGATGGGAGAAGGTTAGGATGAGGGTGTCCGCGCCGCAAGGCGCGGGCTTGCGAGGACCGCCGCCAACCACAAACACCCACAGCAATCTCATCATCCCCAAGAAAAGACGCCGCCGTTCCCCTAGCCGCGCTTCGGATTTTTGTTAGACTATGGTCTAAACTTTTCACCGAAAGAGGGATAGTTACTTGGCTACTGAACTCACCATGCCCCAAATGGGCTATGACATGCAGGAAGGAACCGTAGTCCGCTGGCTCAAGGCGGAAGGGTCGAATGTGGACTTGGGCGAGCCTGTGGCGGAAATAGAGACGGATAAGGCGGTCGTGGAGTTCGAGTCATACGCGAGCGGCGTTCTGCGCGAGATACTCGTCGCGGAAGGCTCCACGGTGCCGGTGGGAGAGGCGATAGCGGTGGTCGGCGAAGCGGCGACTGTCGCCCCGCCCGCGCCGGAGCCGGAACCCGCCGCCGAAGGCGAATCCGTCCAAGACGCCCCCGCCGAAGCGGTCGCCCAAGACGGCGCGCCGGCGGAAGCGTCGGACTCCGGCGAAGAAGTCGGCGGCGCGGCGATACCGCTGGGCGCGGCGTCCGAGCCGGTCGTCTCGGAAGCGGTCGCCGAAGCGGAGCCGTCCGCGTCCGCCGCCGCGGAAGACTCGCCGCCCGCGCCCGCCGCCCGCGTTCTCGCCACGCCCATAGCGCGGCAGATGGCGCGGGACGCCGGCATAGACCTCGCCGACATCGCCGGCTCCGGCCCCGGCGGCAGAATCGTCCGCGAAGACGTCCTGAGCGCCGTGGAATCCGCGAGCGCGGCGGAAGCGGAACCCGAAACCGAACCCGTCGCCGACATCGCCGAAACGGAATCGACGGAAGCCGTCGCCGCGTCTGACGAACCGGAACCGGAAGAAGCGGTCGAGGAAGCCGTCGCGGAATCCGAACCCGAACCGGAAGAGGCGGTCGAAGAACCCGTCGCCGCGTCTGACGAACCGGAACCGGAAGAAGCCGTCGAAGAACCCGTCGCCGCCGTCGCGGAATCCGAACCCGAACCGGAAGAAGCGGTCGAAGAACCCGTCGCCGCGTCCGACGACGAACCGGCGGAGGCGGTCGAAGAACCCGTAGCCGCGTCCGACGATGAACCGGAACCGGAAGAGGCGGTTGAGGAAGCCGTCGCGGAATCCGACGAAGAACCGGCGGAGGCGGTTGAGGAAGCCGTCGCGGAATCCGAACCCGAACCGGAAGAAGCGGTTGAGGAAGCCGTCGCGGAATCCGAACCGGAACCGGAAGAAGCCGTCGAAGAACTCGTTGCCGCGTCCGACGACGCCGGACTTCTCGCCCTTTCGCGCACGCGCCGGCAGATAGCCCGCGTCACTACGCGCTCCAAGAGCGAAAAGCCGCACTTCTACGTCAACGCGGACGTGGACATGACGGCGGCGATGGCGCTCCGGGCGCAGATAAACGATGCGCTGGCGGCGGACGGCGTCCGCGTCACCGTCAACGACATGATAATCGCCGCGAGCGTGATCGCACTCAAGCGCTTCCCCAAGTTCAACGCCTACTACGAAGAGGGCGGCATACGCATGAACGACGGCGTCAACGTCGGCGTGGCGATGGCGCTTGAGGAAGGGCTGATAATGCCCGCCATAGTGGGCGCGGGCGGCATGTCGCTGCGGGAAATCGCCCAGGCGAGCAAAGACCTCTCGGAGCGCGCCCAGCGCGGCTCGCTCAGCGCGAGCGAGTACTCCGGCGGCACATTCGCCGTGTCCAACATGGGCATGCTGGGCGTAACCAGTTTCGTGGCGATAATCCAGCCCCCGCAGACGGCGGTGCTGGCGATAGGCTCCGTCCAAAAGCGCGCCGTCGTCGGGGACGGCGACCAGATCGCCGTCCGCCAGATGATGACCGCCACCCTGTCCGCCGACCACCGCATCGTGGACGGCGCGGAAGGCGCGATGTTCGTCAACGAAATCAGAACGCTGCTGGAAAACCCCCTGAGCGTGATTCTGTAGCGTCCGCGCCCGCGTCGTTCGGGATAACCACAAAGGGCGACCGTCCAAGCGGCGGTCGCCCTTTTCGCGTCCGGCGCGAATCCGCTATCCCGCCTCTCTAACCGGCTCCCGCGACGCGCCTATTATCGCCGCGCCGAGCGTGTACGCCGCTATCGCCGCCAGAAACGCCGCCCCATACGCCCCGCTCAGGTCGAACCACGCCCCCATCAGAATGGGCCCCACGCCCGTTCCGATTATGGAGATGGGGTTGCTTATCCCCCGAATCGCGCCGATGCGCCGCCTGCCGAAGTAGCGCGCCCAGATGAATTCGCTTATCGGAATCGTCCCTCCGAATCCGAATCCGTACAGGAAGAATCCGGCGAACAGGATGATTTGGCTGAGCGGAATCGCGCCGGCGAACGGCGCGGCGTCCGTCCCCGTCCGCGCCGCCAAGACCATGAGCGCGACGCCCGCGCTGGACGCGGAGAACGCCGCGAACACCAGCCGGCGCGTCTCGAATCGCTGCAAGCCGTAGCCCCAGACGACTTTGGAAGACAGGTTGCCGAATCCGTTGACCGCCAGCGCGAGCGCGCCGACCGCCCGCGTGAAGCCCGCCTCGGTCACGAAGGGGATGGCGTGGATGAGAACGGCGCTCAGGGCGGCGTAGTTCAGCCCGAAGCCGGCGGTGAGCAGCCAGAAGGCGCTCGTCCGCAGGGCGCGCTTTCTGTCGAGCGACGGCGGCTCCGCTTGCGGCGTCTCGGCGGGGGATTCGCCGCGCGGTTCGGGCGGCGCGCCGTCCGGCAGAAGCCCGTAGTCCTCCGGCGCGCGGCGCATGGCGAAGGCGGCGGGCGTCACCGCCAGCGCCACGAACGCCCCCAGGGCGGCGTATCCGAATCGCCAGCCCCAGGCGTCCACCGCGAAGCGCATGGCGACGGGCGCGATTATCCCCGCCAGCGACACGCCGACGGAGCCGACCGCCAGCGCCCAGCCGCGCCGCGCCACGAACCACTTGGAGACGGCGGAGCTGGCGACCAGCGACCCGAACAGGTTGTATCCGAGCAGCCCCAGCGCGGCGTGCAGAATCAGGAACGCCCACAGGCTCGACTGCGCGGCGAGCCCGGCGAAGCAGACGACCGACGCGCCCACCCCCGCCAGCATCACGGGGCGGGGTCCGCGCCTGTCCACGACTTGCCCGGCGAACACCCCCGAAACCGCCCCCATCGCGCCCGCCAGGGACGTCCCCAGCGTGAACTGCCACACCAGCCAGCCGGTCTCTTCAACGACGGGGCCGAGAAAGACGCCGACCACCGTCGGCCCCGCCGCCATCCAGGTGAACTGCGAAACGAGGGCGGCGGCGACTATCCACCAGCCGTAAAACGGCTTTCGGAAGCGCATGCGCGGCGGAAATCTCACGGCGCGCGCCGTCCGAGAGGCGGATCCATGAACTCTATTTCATTATCCAAATGTCGCAAATTCCCTTTTATTTGTGGCGGGCGATTCATTATAATACCTGATTGATTGGAAACCCCGCACTTGAAACAGAAAAACACGGAACGGAGGAGTAAATCCCAAATGGTTAGGAAGAACGTTTACATAGCGCTGGCGGCCCTCGTCGGGTCGCTGGCGTTGCTGATAGCCTGTTCGTCGGGCATCTCCGAAGAGGAAGCCCAGCAGAGGGTGGCGGACGCCACGGCGAACATGATGACCCAGGCGCAGGCGCAGGCGATGGTCGACGAGGCGACCGCCAACATGGAAGGCGGCATGATGTCCGACGACGAAATCATGGCCGCCGCCGAGGGCATGGGCATGATGATGGCGGACGACATGGACGGCGGCATGATGTCCGACGACGAAATCATGGCCGCCGCGATGGACATGGGCATGGTCATGGCGGACGACGCGATGACGTCCGACGGCATGATGATGATGTCGTCCGAAAGAGTCGCCGCCATTCAGGAGCGCGGATCCGTCGTCTGCGCGGGCAACAACAGCCTCGCCGGCTTCGGATTCCTTGACGACTCCGGCAACGTCGTCGGATTCGACATAGACCTCTGCCGCGCCGTCGCCGTCGCGGTTCTGGGCGACGCCGACGCGGTCGAGATTCGCCCGACCACCGCGTCCGAGCGCGGTCCTTCCATGCAGTCCGGCGAAGTGGACATGATGTCCCGCAACACCACCTGGGACGTCCTCGCGCGACATTACTTGGGGCAACTTCGCTCCGACCATGTTCTACGACGGCCAGGGCTTCATGGTTCCCAAGTCGCTCGGCGTGATGAGCCACATGGACCTCTCCGGCTCCGCCGTCTGCGTCCAGCAGGGAACGACCACCGAGTTGAACCTGCAGGACTTCATCAACCAGAACAACATGGACGTGGAAGTCAGCACCTTCCCCGACAACATTTCCACGAACGCCGCCTACCTCGAGGGGCGATGCGACGCGCTCACCACCGACCGCAGCGGCCTCGTGGCGACCAGGGCCGGCTTCGAAAACCCGGACGACCACACCATCCTGCCCGGCACCATCTCGGAAGAGCCGCTTGGCCCCGTCATGCCGCACGGCGATGAGCAGTGGAACGACATCGTGAAGACCGTCATGGCTATTCTCATCTACGCCGAGGCGTTCGAGATAGACTCCATGAACGTTCCCACGTCCGCCACCGGCGACTCCGCCGTCGACCGCCTCTTCGGACTCGAAGGCAGCTACGGACAGGAAGAGCTTGGGCTGAGCAAGACCGTCGCCCAGGACATAATCAAAGCCGTGGGCAACTACGGCGAAATCTACGACAAGCACCTGACCCCGCTCGGACTGGAGCGCGAGGGCAGCCGCAACGCGCTCTGGTCGAGCGCCCCCTGCATGATGTGCCCGAAGGGCGGCCAGGTTTACGCCGCGCCCCTGCGCTAACAACCGCGCCGGAGACGCCGCGACCGCCTGAGTAACCAATCGGGCGGAAAAACGGGGGGACGGTTTGGCAGTTAGCCGACCGTCCCCCTATCTTTATATCTGGCGGGATTCCGAATCGCGCGCGCCGCGTCCAACCGCTCGACAACCCCCGCGCGATTCGTGAAAACGCGGAAGGGAGGCGCTAACCCCAAATGGTCAAGAACAAAATCCGCATAACGCTGGCGGCGCTGGCGGGGGCGCTGGCTTTGCTTGCCGCCTGCTCGTCCGGCATGTCGGAGGCGGAAGTCGAATCGCGAGTGGCGGCGGCGACGTCCGGCATGGTCTCGCAAGCGGACGCCAACGCCATGGTCGCCAAAGCGACGTCCGGCATGGTAAGCCAAGACGACGCGGACGCGATGGTCGCCAAAGCGACCGCCGGCATGGTAAGCCGGTCCGACGCCGACGCCATGCTCGCCAAAGCAACCGCCGGCTTCTCGCAAGAGGATATGGACACGGCGGTGGAGGAAGCGGTGGCGGATGCCACCGAGCGCATGATAACCGAAGCGGAAGCCAACGCGATGGCGGCGGAAGCCGCAGCCGGCATGATTAGCCAAGCCGACGCGGACGCCATGCTCGCCCAGGCAACCGCCGACATGATGACGCAAGCGGACTTCGACGCCATGCTCGCCAAAGCGACCGCCGGCATGATTTCGCAAGCCGGACGTCGAAGCGATGGTCGCCCAAGCCGTCGCCGACGCCATGATTCCGGCGCCGATAGAGTTATGGGGCAACCGACTCGAGGTCGCCAGGGAGCGCGGCAACGTCGTGTGCGCGGTCAACAACAGCCTCCCCGGTTTCGGATTCCTTGACGAATCCGGCAACCTAGCCGGCTTTGACATAGACCTCTGCCGCGCCGTCGCGGTCGCGGTTCTGGGCGACGCCGACGCCGTCGAGTTTCGCCCGACCACCGCCGCCGACCGCGGTCCCGCCATGCTGTCCGGCGAAGTGGACATCATGTCCCGCAACACTACATGGACATCCGTCCGCGACGCCATCTGGGGCAACTTCGCCCAGACCATGTTCTACGACGGTCAGGGGTTCATGGTTCCCCGCGGCATCGGAGCTTACAGCGCGGCGGAACTTCGGGGAGCGCTGATTTGCGTCCAGCAGGGAACTACAACGGAGTTGAACGTCCAAGAATTCAACCGGCGGAACAACTTGGGTTTGGAATTCGCGACGTTTCCCGACAACATTTCCACGAACGCCGCCTACCTCGAGGGGCGATGCGACGCGCTCACCACCGACCGCAGCGGACTCGTGGCGACCAGAGCCAGATTCGACAACCCGGACGACCACCTCATCCTGCCCGAAATCATCTCGGAAGAGCCGCTAGGGCCCCTCGTGCCGCACGGCGATGAGTTGTGGTACGACGTCGTGAAAACAGTCATGGCTATCCTCATCCACGCAGAGGCGTTCGAGATAGATTCCATGAATGTCCCATCGTCCCCCACCGGCGACAGGGACGTCGATAGGATGCTCGGATTCGAGGGCTACTACGGGCAGGAAGCGCTTGGGCTGAGCAAGACCGTGGCGCAGGACATAATCAAAGCCGTCGGCAACTACGGCGAAATCTACGACCGCCATCTGACGCCGCTCGGCTTGCTCCGCGAAGGCAGCGCCAACGCGCTCTGGTCGAGCGCCCCTTGCCGGTTCTGCCCGAAGGGCGGCCAGATATACGCCGCGCCTTTGCGCTAACCGCTAGGCGAAAAAACGGGGGGCGGTTTGGCGATGAGCCGACCGTCCCCCATCTTTATGACGCGCCCCCGATTCGCGCCCAACCGCTACCGCCGCCTCTCGCGGAGCGATTCCCACACCCGCTCCGGGGATACGCCCGTCGCCGACATGAGCGTTAGGGCGTGATAGAGCAGATCCGCCATTTTCGGACGCCAGCGCGTCCGCGTCGCCTTTGACGCCGGCTATCGCCGCCTCGCCCGCCTCTTCTATGACCTTCTGCGCGATGCGGTCCGCGCCGCCCTTGAGCAGTTTGGCGGTGTAGCTGCCTTCGGGCATCGCCTCTTTTCGGTCTTGGATTACCGAATACAGCTCGTCCAAGACGCCGGGGCCCTTTTCGGGGGACTCGAAATCCGGCAACTCGTCGAACGGCGTGAAGAAGCAGGTGGGGGTTCCGGTGTGGCAGATGGGGCCGTCGGGAATCACTTTCAGCAGAACCACATCGCCGTCGCAGTCCACCGACGCCGACTTGATTCGCATGTAGTTGCCGGACACTTCGCCCTTGTGCCACATGTCGGCGCGGCTGCGGGAGTAGAACCAGACTTCGCCGCCCTCGAGCGTCCGCTTGAGCGCGCCGGGGTTGACGTAGCCCAGCATTATCACCTCGCCGCTCTCGGCGTGCTGGCAGATGGCGGGCGCGAGCCCCTTTTCGTCTAGTAGAACGGTCGGCATGATTTTCCTCCGATGCGCGTGTCTTGTCGGAATCAGGATTTGCGGGATTATAGGATTTTCAGGATTCGTCTTGCGGGTATCTTCTGCCGGCGGGCGCTTGTCTCTTATATAGCAGGCTTGGCGGGATTTGCGGTTGCGGCGAAATCTCGGATTAGTCGAAAGCGAAATCCTGAAAATCCCGCCAATCCTATAAATCCTGATTCTGACAAAGACGCGCAACCGCCCGCAAGCCGCCCGCTCCCTACTCCGCCGGGCGCGTTGGGACGCCGCGTTCGGTTAGGAAATCTTTTATATCCCTCACTCGATGCGTTCCGAAGTGAAAGACGCTCGCCGCCAGAACCGCGTCCGCTTTGCCGTATTGGAGCGCGTCCAGAAAATGCTCCGGCGTTCCCGCGCCGCCGCTGGCTATTACGGGGATTGTCACCGTTTCGGATATTCGGCGAATCATGTCCAGGTCGTAGCCGGTTTGGTGTCCGTCCGTGTCCATGCTGGTGAGAAGCAGCTCGCCCGCGCCCAGTTCGGCGGCGCGGGCCGCCCACTTGAGGGCGTCCATGCCGGCGGGCGTTCTGCCGCCCCGCGTATGGACTTCCCAGCGCGAATCGGCGTCGAGCGCCAGAGTCGGGTCTTCGCAGACCGCGCCGCCGCTGCCCGCCCGCTTGACGGAAGCGGCGTCTATGGCGACGACGATGCACTGCGCGCCAAAGCGCTCGGACGCCTCCGCCACTATGGCGGGGTCTCCGACCGCCGCCGTGTTGAGCGATACCTTGTCCGCGCCCGCCTCCAGCATCCGCCGAACGTCCGCCGCGCTTCTCATGCCGCCGCCGACGGTGAAGGGGATGAACAGGCGCTCGGCGACCTGGCGCACAATGTCGAGCATGATTTCGCGCGAATCGGAGCTGGCGGTTATGTCGAGAAGAACCAACTCGTCCGCGCCTTCGGCGTCGTAGTGGGACGCCAACTCGGTCGGGTCTCCGGCGTCGCGAATGTCGACGAAACTGACTCCCTTGACCACTCTGCCGCCGTCCACGTCGAGGCAGGGGATGATTCTCTTCGTCAGCATGTCGGCGCCTTCTTTTCGGCGGCGCCGACGGCGCGAATCGCCTCGCCCAAGTCCATGTCGCCGGTGTAGAGCGCTTTGCCGATGACCGCGCCGGCGACTCCGGTTTCGGCGAGCGCGGTCAGATGCTCGACCGCCGCGATGCCGCCCGCCGCCATGATTGCGCCGCCGCCGCCCGCCGCGTCCGCCAACTCGCGCATCAGTTCGCAATTGGGGCCCGCCAGCGTTCCGTCGCGCGATATGTCGGTGCAGAGGAATGTCCGCGCGCCGGCGTCCAGCATCCGGCGGATTAGGTCGGTCGCGCGCAGATCGCTTTCGCGCGTCCATCCGGACACCGCCACTTGCCCATCGCGCGAATCCACGGCGACGACAACGGCGTCCGCGCCCAGCTCGGCGCAGGCGTCTTTGACGACTTGCGGCTCTCGCGCCGCGACCGTGCCGAGCATGACGCGCTCCGCGCCCGCCTTCAGCGCGTCGCGCGCGTCGTCCAAATCGCGGATTCCGCCGCCCATTTGGACGGGGACGCCCACCGCGCCGGCGATGCGGCGAACCACGTCGAGGTTTCGCGGCTCGCCGTCGCGCGCGCCGTCCAAATCGACCACGTGGACGCGGCGCGCGCCCATGCGCTCCCATCGGAGCGCCACTTCCGCCGGGTCGCCTTCGTACACGGTCGCGCGCGAGTAGTCGCCCTGATAGAGGCGCGCGCATCTGCCCCCGATGAGGTCTATGGCGGGGATTACTTCCATTAGCGGACTCCCCCGGCGCAACGGACGAAATTCTCGTATATCTTCAGCCCGATTCGCCCGCTCTTTTCGGGGTGGAACTGCACCGCCGCCGCCGAATCCCACGCCGCCGCGCTGCAGAATTCCACGCCGTAATCCGTTACGCCCGCCACGACGGACGAATCTTCCGGCTCCGCGTAGTAGCTGTGGACGAAGTAGAAATGCGACCCGCTGGGGACGCCCGCGAAGAAGGGGTGCTCTTTGCGCCACTCCACTTGATTCCAGCCCATATGCGGAATCTTCAACCCGTCCGGCAAGCGGTGGCATGCGCCGGGGATGACGCCCAGGCAAGGCTCTTCGCCTTCGTCGGACGAATCGAGCAGCAACTGAAGCCCCAGGCAGACGCCCAGAAACGGCTTGCCGCCCGCTATCGATTCGCGGATGGGTTCGACCAGCCCGCGCTCGCGCAACTTCCGCATGGACGAATCGCAAGCGCCCTGACCGGGGACTATCACGGCGTCGGCGGACGCGATTCGGTCGGCGGACGCGGTGATTTCCCCGCGCGCGCCGAACAACTCCAGCGCCTTCTGCACGCTGCGAAGGTTGCCGGCGTCGTAATCCACTATGGCGACTGTGGGGCTGTTCGTCATCGCGCCGGCGCTCCTTCAGCGGTTTGGGCGGCGGTTTGGGCGTCGGTCTTGGGGTGCTGGCCCGTGACTATCTCAAACGGCAATTCGCGGTCTTCGTACCGCGCCAGCGCGAACAGCAGGTCGGACAGGCGGTTGACGTAGATAAGCACGTTGAGATTCGGCAGCCCGCCCGCTTCGCGGAGCGCGACGACTCGGCGCTCGGCTTCCCGCGTCTGCGTCCGCGCCACATCGAGCGCCGCCGAAACGGGGGACGCGCCCGGCACGATGAAGTTGGGCGGCAGCTCCACGCGGGCGAGAATGTCGTCTATGAGCGACTCCAGGCGCGCGGCGCGGCTTTCGTCCACAATCTGAAAGCGCTCAAGCAGAATGTCGCGCTTGGACGAATCGGTGGCGAGCTCCGCCGCAATCATAAACAGATCGCGCTGGGCGTCCAGCAGAATGTCTTTCACGAAGTCGTCTTCCGACAGGCTGCGGGCGAAGCCGATGGCGGAAGCGGCGTGGTCGGTGGAGCCATACGCCTCGACGCGGACGTCGGTTTTGGACGCCCGCCCGCCGAACAGCAAGCCGGTATCGCCTTCGTCGCCGGAGCGCGTGTAGATTCTGACCATGCGCGACCTCTCGCCCGTGCCATATCGTTTTGGAGCGCGGGGGGGAATCGTCCGCGCCGCAACCAGTATAGCAATTCCGCCGCCGCGACGCGCAAAACGCGAAAAGGGCGTCCCCCATTCGGAGGGACGCCCCGAATATGCCGGCGGCGGTTTCGCCGCCGGACGCCGTTAGCTCGACTTGATTTCCAACCGCCGCGCCTTCCGCTCTTCCCGCTTGGGCAGGGCGATGGTCAGGACGCCGTTTTCGCAGGTCGGCGCCGCCTTGTCCGCGTCCACCGAGCTGGGCAGGCGCAGGGCGCGGCGGAAGCGTCCGGATCGGCGCTCGCGGAGCAGGTATTCGCCCTCGCGCTTCTCCGTCTCGTCGGCGGTCGCGCCCGCGATGGTCAGCAAGCCGTCTTCGATTGTGACTTCGATCTCGTCCGGCGGGACGCCGGGGAGGGACGCCCGCACTATCAGCTCGTCGCCTTCCTGGATGACGTCCATCGGGAAGTCCCGCCGCTCGGCGGGGCGGGCGGCGGCGACGCTCGGCGCGCCGCTGAAGAACCGGTTGAAAACCCCGTCCGCGCGCCGGAAGTCGGCGAACGGATCCCATCTTCGCATCGTCATTTTCGCTATCCTCCGTATCGTTGCTTTGATTAGTCGCCGTTCCGATTGATGAATTCATTATAGAATGGTCATATAACCTTAGTCAAGACGAATCAACTTAATTTCTACAAATCTGATTTATCTGCTATAATTCCAGAGGCGGCGAATTTCGCGAAAATCTGTTTTGCGCCATATCCAAGAGGTTCGGGGCGAATCTCGCTCTCTGGATTCCCGCTTTCGCGGGAATAGTCGGGGCGGAGCCGGGAATGGTCGGGGCGGAGCGCGGGTTTTCGCGGGATTTCTCGCCGATGCACACACCAAATCGGACGGTTGCGAGATGGCGGACTACTACGCGGTTTTGGGCGTCGGCAGGGACGCGGACGAGACGGACATAAGGCGCGCGTTCAGAAAGCTGGCGCGCGAGCATCATCCCGACTTGAACCGGGACGACGCGGACGCCGAAGCCAAGTTCAAGCGCGTCAACGAGGCGTATGAAGTCCTGTCCAACGCCGAAAGCCGCCGCAAGTACGACGCCCACGGCGACGACTGGCGGCGCGCGGACGAGATAGAGGCGCAACGCCACGCGCAACGGCGGCGGCGAACGGCGCGAACCGATTACGACTTCGGCGGCACGCGGGGCTACTCCGACAGCGACCTGTTCGCCGGGCTGGAGGACGTTCTGGGCGATCTCGGCGGGTTCGGACGCCGAGCGCGCGATGCGGCGGCTACAGTCGGGGTCAGCGCCGAAACCCCCGTCGAGATAACCCTGCGCGAGGCGTACACGGGAACGACCGTCAACGCCAGCCTGACCATCCGCGCCGCTTCGCGCCGCTTCGAGGTGGACATTCCGCCGGGGGTGGACAACGGCAGCGTCGTCCGGGTGACGCCGGAGCGCGGCTCCGAGCTGCTGTTCAGGGTGAGCGTCGCGCCCGACCCGCGCTTCAGGCGGGACGGCGCGGACCTCTACGCGGAGCTGAGCGCGCCTTTCGAGGACGTCATCCTGGGCGGCGAAGCGGAGCTTGCGACGCTCGACGACCGCCGCATCCGGGTGTCCATACCGGAAGGGAGCCGCAACGGGCAGAACATACGCCTGCGCGGACAGGGCATGCCCAAACTCGGCGCGCCCGAAATCAAGGGGGATTTGTACGCGACAATCCGCCCCGTCATGCCCGCGCGCCTGTCGGGCGAGCGGCGCGAGCTGATAGAGCGCTTCCGCGAGTTGGGCGCGGACGGGGAACGATAAATCCTCTCCGCCATGATGGGCTTGCGGTTCGGGCTTGGTTTCTAGTTGCTAAGTTGGTCGCTCCACTCTGGATTCCCGCCTTCGCGGGAATGACGGCGGCAAGGGGCGCGAAAGCGGCGAAAAGCGTCCAATCCGCGCCTCCGCGTCTCACGTTCTTCTACTCCAGCTCCACTATCGGCGTGCCGTCCATCACCTGCTGGCCCACCGTCGCCAGCACGGATTTGACCACGCCCGACCAGTCCGCGCGAAGGCGCTGCTGCATCTTCATCGCTTCCAAGACGCATATCTCATCGCCGGTCACGACCCTGTCGCCGGGCTTGACGCTTATCTCGAGGATGATTCCCGGCATCGGCGCTGTGAACACTTTGTTGGGGTTCGCGGACGCGGCGACTGGCGTAGCGGGGGAAGGCGCGGGCGGCGTCGGGCGAACGGCGGCGGGCGCGCGGACTCTGGGCGCCGCCGGACTGGGCGCGGCGCGGGCGGCGGCGGGCGCGTCTTCCCCCGCGGCGCCGACTTCCACTTCCACGGCGAAGCCGTCCACGACGGCGCGGACGGGGCGCTCCGACAAATCGCCCACTTCCACAGTGTGCCAAACGCCGTCTATCTTGACTTTTACGGTTTGCGACATGGGTATCCGCGCCTAAACGGGGTTGACCAGGGAGATGAACACGCCCGCCACCACCGCCGAGCCGATGACGCCGGCGACGTTCGGGCCCATGGCGTGCGGCAACAGGAAGGTTCGCGGGTTCGATTCCTGCCCTATGTGATGCGAGATGCGCGCCGCCATCGGCACCGCCGACACCCCCGCGGAGCCGATGAGCGGGTTGACTTTGCTCTTCAGCAGAAGGTTCATCGTCTTGGCGAACAGCAGGCCGCCGATTGTTCCGCAGGCGAACGCCACCAACCCAAGCCCCAAAATCAGCAGCGTATCGATCTGGAAGACGCGCTCGGCGCTCAGCTGCGTTCCGATGGTCAGCATCAGGAAGATGGTCGCTATGTTCAGGATTTCGTTGGACGCCGCAGACGTCAATCGCGGCACCGCGCCGCTTTCTCGGAACAGGTTTCCTATCATGAACATCGCTATCAGCGGCGCGGAGCGCGGCACGATGAGGATGATGGCGGCCATGGCGATTGTGGGGAACAGCAGCTTTTCGAGCCGCGACACTTCGCGCGGGGGAGCCATTTCGATGGCGCGCTCTTTCTTGGTCGTCAGCAACTTCATCAGCGGCGGCTGGATGAACGCCACCGCCGCCATGTACGAGTAGGCGATTACGGCGGTGATGCCGAGCATCTCCGGCGCGAGGCTCGCCGAGAGGAATATGGTCGTCGGCCCGTCCGCGCCGCCGATTATGCCGATGGACGCCGCCTCCGGCAGGGCGAAGCCCGTCGCCAGCGCGCCCCAGAAGGCGACGAAAATGCCCACCTGCGCCGCCGCGCCCAGCAACAGCGTCTTCGGGTTGGATATGACGGGTCCGAAATCCGTCAGCGCGCCCAGCCCCAAGAAGATGATGGGCGGCAGTATGTTCCAAAACGAAAGCCCGTAGTGGAAGATGATGCCGAATATGCCGGCTTCCTGGAAGCCGGTTCCGTCGGACGGCGAGACCAGTAGCCCGGTGAGCGGCAGGTTGGCGACTATGACGCCCAAGCCGATGGGCAGAAGTTCATACGGCTCCATGTCCCGCGCGACGGCGAGGTAGATGAACGCCAAGCCGACCAGAATCATCAGACCTTCGCCCAGCCCAATCTGGCTGAAGCCGGTGGAGCGGAAGAAGTTAAGCAGCTCGTCCAAAGAGTCTTATCCTAGACCGTCGTCGGAATCCCGGCGGAAATCGGGGTTGGATTCGATTAGGGCGGTCACGGCGACCGCCGCGGCGCGCGCTCGGCGGAGCGCGTCGGCGTCCTCGCGGGCGGCGGATTCCGCCGCCGCGCCGCGCCTAGCCGCGTACTTGTCCGCCGCCCAGGCGATTAGCCGTATCAGCAACGCCGCCAGCGACAGCGCGACCAAGACGCCGAAAGCCGCGCCTATTCCTATCGCCGTCAAAATCGCGGCGTCCGGCTGCTCCACTGTGTCGCCCCCCGCAATCGGTTTGCAAGTCAGCGCTTAGTGTACATTACTCGGCGGCGCTTTTACAGACCGCTTTTCGGGATTTCTCCCCCAATCCATTCCGCTCGCGGGGCATGCTTGGCGGATTTAGGCGCGGATTGGACGCTTTTCGCCGCTTCCGCGCGCGTCCCGTCATTCCCGCGAAAGCGGGAATCCAGAATCCCCAACAACGTCATCCTCGCGAAGGCGGGGACAAGCAAATCACTCGGAGCCAAGCCCGAATCGCGAGCGATGAATCCCCTCTCCCTTGATGGGAGAGGGCTAGGGTGAGGGCGCCTGCGCCGCTAGGCGCAGTCCCGAGCGGATTGCCAGCCAACCCTAAACATGCCCAGCAAGCTCATTAAAGGAAAATGGATTCGCCGTCTGCGATTCAGGTTTGATTTCGTTGACCACTGGCGGCGATTTTCTGGATTCCCGCTTTCGCGGGAATGACGGGGGCGGAATCGGAGCGTCTCGATTCCGCAACCCGCCCCGCGTTTGCGCTAGAATCATCCCCAAATTCTCAAAACGGAGACGGACATGCTGCTCACCGCCCTGCGCGCCGCCCTGCTCGATGGGCGGATTTACGACGAGATAAGAGACCGCGACGAGGCTATGTTCGGCGCGCTGGGAATCGTCCTGATAGCCGCCTTCGCCTTCGGATTGGGCGTCTGGAGCCGGACGCGCGTCCCCGGCGAGGTGGGCTTCAGCGTCGATAACTGGCAGACGCCGGCGGTCGCAATCTCGACCGTCTTCACCGGCTGGTTCGTGTGGGCGATTATGACCTGGCTGATAGGGCGCGTTCTCTTTCAGGGCGACGCGGGCTATCGGCAGACCGTCCGCTCCATCGGCGTCTGCTACGCGCCGGTCGCCCTGACGCTGTTCATCGGCGCGTCGTTCGCGCAGATTCCGGCTCTGTTTCTGGCGGGCGTCTGGACTCTCGTCGCCGCCGTTGTCGCGGTCAAGCGGACGCACCGATTCGCGTGGTGGAAGGCGGCGATAGCGACCCCCATCGGCTGGTTCTGGGGCATAATTTTCGTGCCGTATCTATTCGTGTTCGCGCCGCTGACGCAGGTTCCCGCCTGAGCGCGTTTCGCCCCCCGCCGCGCGCGCTCTTGAATCGCGGACTTTTCAACTCCGCCCCCTATCCTTTATATTGTTGCCAGTACCGAACGGATGCGGACGCTCGGCGGACCATCGCGCCGCCGGAGCGCAAGCCAATCATAGGAGGCGATACATATGGGCAATCGCATGGAAGGCAAGGTCGCGGTCGTGACCGGCGCCGGGCGCGGCGTCGGCAGAGGCGTGGCGCTGCTGTTGGCGGAGGAAGGCGCGAAGGTCGTCGTCAACGACCTGGGCGCGGAAGTGGACGGAAGCGGCGCCTCGCAAGCGCCGGCGGACAACGTCGCCGCGGAGATAGCCGCGCGCGGCGGGGAAGCCGTCGCCAACTACGACGACATGTCGCTCATGGAAGGCGGCGAAGCCCTCATCCAGCAGGCGGTGGACGCCTACGGGCAGGTCGATTCCCTAGTCAACTGCGCCGGCATCCTGCGCGACCGCATGATTTGGCAGATGACGCCGGACGACTGGGACCGCGTTCTGCTCAACAACGCCAAGGCGACGTTCACGGCGACCAAGTTCGCCTGCATCCTGTTCCGCCAGCGGCGCGCCGGGCGCATCGTCAACATGACGTCGGACGCCGGGCTGGGCGACGTGGGCAGGTCGAACTACGCCGCCGCGTCCGAGGCGATAATCGGACTCACCCGAACGGTCGGGCGCGACATGGGGCGCTACGGCGTCACCTGCAACGCCATCTCGCCGATAGCGGACACGCGGCTGTTCCCCGGCTCCGTCGAGGAATACCGAGTCGCGGTCGCCGACGGGCCCACGCGCGACGAGCGCGCCGGCATCTTCGCGCCGGCGGGCGTGGGCGAGTGGGAAGGCGCGGGCTGGGAGGACGACCCCGAAAACGTCGCCCCTCTCGCGGTCTATCTGGCGTCCAAAGCGCCCAACAACATCAACTGCAACGTCTTCGGCGTTCGCGGCGGCAGCATCTACCTCTACTCCAATCCCAAAATCGAGCGCTCCGTCCACAAGTACGGCAACTTCTCGATGGACGAGATGGACGTACTATTCCCGAAGATGATCGGGACGGGGTTCTAACCCAAGGGGGCAAACGACAAATGGGCAACAGACTGGAAGGAAGAGCGGTAATCGTCACCGGCTCCGGGCGCGGCATCGGGGCGGAGGTGGCGAAGTGGATGGCTGCGGACGGCGCGGCGGTGGTGGTCAACGACATCGGCGCGTCGCTGGACGGCGCGGGCGAATCGGCGTCGCCGGCGGAAGTCACCGCGCAGGCTATCCGAGACGCCGGCGGAGCGGCGATAGCCAACTTCGACTCGGTGGCGGACTACGAATCCGCCGGCAAAATCGTCCAAGCCGCCCTGGACAACTTCGGACGCATCGACGCCGTCTGCCACGTCGCCGGCATCCTGCGCGACCGCATGGTGTTCAACATGTCCGAAGCGGAGTGGGACGGCGTGCTGCAGGTGCATCTCTACGGCGCGTTCAACATCGTGCGCCAGTGCGTCCCGCACATGATGAGCCAGAAATACGGGCGCATCGTGCTGTTTTCGTCCGGCTCCGGGCTTGGCGCGTCCGGCCAGACGAACTACGCCGCCGCCAAAGAGGGCATGGTCGGATTCGTCCGCTCGCTGGCGAAAGAGCTCGCCCCGCACGGAATCACCGCCAACGCGGTGTACCCCGGCGGCGCGACGCGGATGACGGCGTCGATACCCGATAGCACAACCCAATTGCGCCAGCAGCAACGCGCGGCGGCGCGCGGCGGCGAATCGTCCGAGGACGAAGTCATCGGCGCGCCGCCCGAATCGCGCGACCCGGCGAACAACGCGCCCAAAGCCGTCTATCTCTGCTCCGAAGCCGCCGGAAATGTCACCGGCCAGGTCGTCGGAACGAGCGGCTGGCAGGCGACGCTCTACTCGCCGCGGCACGTCACGAACAGCGTCCACAAAAACGGTCGCTGGACGCTGGACGAGTTGGAGCGCCTAATCCCCATCTCGCTGGGCGCGGAGCTGACCAACCCGGTTCCGCCGCAGGCGCCGAGAAGGTAATCGGCGCATAGACCGGCGGGCGGCGGCGCCATTCCATAAACCGCCGCCGCCCGCTTCTTGGACAACCGCCCGCCGGCGGGCTTGCGGGGGCATGCACGCGAAATCAGGCGCGGCTTGGACTCTTCTCGCCGATTCCGCGCCCCCCGCCGCCGTCATTCCCGCGAAGGCGGGAATCCAGCGGCGCGCGACCAACCTAGCGACAGTAAACCAAGCCCGAATCGCAACCAACGCATCCATTCTTCCTTGATGGGAGAAGGGGCGGCATGAGCGCGTCCGCGCCGTTAGGCGCAGTTTCGCCGCCGCAAACACAGCCTTGACGGGAGAAGGTTAGGATGAGCGCGTCCGCGCCGCCGGGCGCGGGTCCGCCGACCGCGAACATGCCCTTGCAAGCCTTCACGCCGTCAGCCGCGCTCTCCCGAACAGCCGCCTTTCTGGCGCGACATGGACACCTCGTCGCGCTGGCGCTGTTCGCCGCCGCCGGGGTCGCCGTTCTGGACGACTACGGCTTGGGCGACGACGAATTCCAGCAACGCAAAAACACCTACGCGTCGTTCGACTACATCGTCGGCGCCGCGGACTCCCTGCGCCTTGAGCAGAGATACCATAGATACTACGGCGTCGCCTTCGAGCTCCCGCTAATCGCGGTCGAGCGCGCGCTGGGGCTGGAAGATTTCCGCGCGGTGCATCTGAGCCGCCATCTGATTTCCCACTTGTTCTTTCTTGTCGGCGGCTTCTTCGCGTGGCTGCTGGCGCATCGCCTGTTTGGAAACAGGCTCGTCGCGTTTTTCGCCATGCTGATTTTCCTGTTGCATCCGCGGCTGTACGCGCACTCTTTCTTCAACTCGAAAGACCCGCCGTTTCTCGCCATGTTCATGGTTTCGCTGTATCTGATTCACCGCGCTTTTCGGCGGGATTCCGTCTGGGCGTTCGCGCTCTGCGGCGCGGGCTTGGGGTTGCTGACGGGGGTTCGCGTCGTGGGCGTCGTGCTGCTGCCGGCGGTCTTGGGCATGCTGGCGCTGGACGCCGTTCGCGCGGCTTGGCGCGGGGGGATGGCGGGGACGAAGCCCGCGCTGGCGAAGGCGGGCGCGCTTGTCGCCGCGTCCGCCGCCGCGCTCTACGCCTGCTGGCCGCTGCTGTGGAGCGACCCGTTGGAGCTGATAAGCGCTTTTCAGGTCATGTCCGCGCATCCGGAATCCGCCGACACGCTGTTTCGGGGCGAACTGGTCAAGTGGCCCCACTTGCCGCCTGACTTCATTCCGACTTGGGCACTGATAACCACGCCGCCGGTCGCGCTCATTCTGGCGGCGCTCGGAATCGCCGGCGTCGTCCGCCTCTGCGCCGCCCGTCCGCGCGCCATGCTGGAGAACTCCGACGCGCGCTTCGGACTGCTGGCGGTCGCCTGCCTGACGCTCCCCGTCGCGGGCGTCGTCGCGCTGAACGCCAACCTGTACAACGGCTGGCGGCAAATGTATTTTCTCTACGCGCCGGCTTGCGTCTTGGCGGCGTTCGGACTGCGCGAGCTGGCGGCGCTCCCCAAGCCGGGCGTCCGCGCCGCCGCGTTCGCGCTGATTGCCGTCGCAGTCGCCGCCGTCGCCGTCCAAATGGTTCGCATCCATCCCTACCAAAACGAATACTTCAACATTTTGGTCGACAAAAGCGGCGTCGCGGAGCGCTGGCAGATGGGCTATTGGCGCGTGGCGTACAGGGAAGCGGCGGAGACGATTTTGGAGATGCAGCCGGACGGTCTCTTCGCCGTCTCATTCCCCCCCCATCAGCGCGTCGACGAGTGGTTCTTCCAGCATCAGATGGGGCTATTCCCTGAATCCGACAGGCGCATCCGCGTCAACCCCAACTTCCCGCTGTTCCAAATCGTCACCGGAGACGGCGGGGACGCCGCCGCTTGGAAGCGCGAGGTTTACGGCGTCCCGCTGGTTTCGGTAATAGACCTGCGCGCGCAGTCCGAAGCCGCCTTCAATGACGCCTACGAATCCGAGCGGACGTCGGAGCGCCTAGCCGCCGCCGGCGGGTTCGCAATCCACAGAGACGGCGATTCGCTCGTCTATCTAAAAGAAAACTGCGGGGCGGAAGATACGCTCGGAACGTTCCAACTGATCGCCAGACCGTCCCATCGGCGCGACTTGCCGAACTACGAACCGTTGCGATTCGACTTCTGGCGCCACGGCGCGATTGTCGGCGGCAGATGCCTAATCTCCGTCCCACTGCCGGATTATCCCATCCACGCGGTGGAAACCGAGAAGTGGACGGACGTCGGCGCGGGCTCGCTCTGGCGGGCGGTCATCCCCCTGGCGGATTCTTTGGACGACTACGCGGCGGCGCTGGCGAATCTGTCGGGCGAACCGGCGGCGCGCGCGGACGGCGGCTTCGACATGTGGCTGGACGGCGGCGCGCTCATCTACGTCAAGCGAAACTGCGCCGAAGAAGACGCCGCGCGCGGACGCTTCTTCCTATCGATATTCCCCGCCGACAGCGCCGATTTGCCGCCTGCGGCGCGGGACGCCGGGCGCGAACACGAATCGCTCAACTTCGACTTCCACAGCCGCGGCGCGATTGTGGGCGGCGACTGCGTAATCATCCGAACCCTGCCGGACTACCCCGTAAGCCGCATCGAAACGGGGCAGTGGACGCCCGGCGAGGGCGAGTTGTGGAGCGCCCGAATAGCGGTCGGCGAATAGCGGGCTAGCCGCCGCCCGCATCCTCCAGCCGCCGCCGCAAGTCGCGGATGATTTCTTGCGCTTCCGCTTCACTCGCTCGCGCTTCCCGCGCTTCCCGCTTCGCTTGGCGCGCCTCTTCCAGAGCGTCCATGAGCGCCGCCGCCAGCTCCGCGGCGGACGCGGACGCCGGCGGCAACGGCGCGTCTTCTTCAGGGTCGCGCTCCGGCTCGAAAGCGCGGTCTTGGCGGTAAACCAGCCAGTGATAGGGCAGAATCACCGCCGGCGGCAGTACGGCGGACATCGGAAGCGCCAAGCCGAGCAGCGTTTGGGCGGACAGGTTCGCCTCCAGCAGGTCGCTCAGCAGCGTGTAGAGCGCGGCGCTCCCGCCGCCCAGCAGCGCCAGCAGCCCCAGGCAGAGAACGCCCAGCGTATAGATTTTGCGCGCGGCGGCGATTCGCTCGACTGGCGGGTCGTCGGACGCCAACGACTGCGCCAGACGCCAAGACGACCACCACGTCGGGCAGCCCACGACGAGCATCGCGAGAATGTACGCCAGCCGGTCGCGCAGCTCCGGCGCGTAGCGGTAGGACATGTCCGCGCCGGCGCGCTCGGCGAGCGTGATTAGGAACGTCTCCGCCAGCGCCGCCAGCCCCAAGCCGATGGCGACAATGCCTATCGCCGTCGCCGTCAGCGTGTAGATTCTGGCGAGCTGGCTGACCGGTTCGATGGATTGGACAGCGTAGGCGCGCTCGGACGCCTCGTCCCAACCTTGTTTTTTGTAGTAGAGCCAGAAGGCGTATCCGACGGCGACCGCCGAGAGCGCCGGGGGGAACGCGGCGAAGTGGTCGGCGAGCGACCCGTCAATCGCGTCCGCCGCCCACTGCAGGGCGGCGTAGAGGGTGAATCCGAATCCGGCGAGCGCGACGAGAACCCCGCCGCCAAGCGCCGCGATTGCCAGATGCGCCCAGCGCAGAGCGGAGCGCCGGTCGCCGCGGGCGAACACATGCCAGTGGGCTATCCAACCGCCCGCGCCGATGAGCGCCGCCGCCAGCGCCGACCGCGCGTCGTCGCCCAGAATGGCGAGCGAGTAATCCGCCGATATGAACGCGCCGAGCGCCGCCTGATAGGCGCTGAGCAAGACGTCGGTCGCCAGATGCCACGCGCCTATCGCCAGCGCCGCCAGCGACACGGCGGACGCCAGATAGAGATACATGCGCCGAATCGCCAGCGTACCTTGTTGTTGGTGAGTATACACTAACATATTCAAAGAATAGTGATTAGTATATTTGTAAGCATAAGCTACAAACTAACATTTTTCTTATGCAGCTGCTGAGCTACGTGACCTTGTGAATGAATTGACGGAGGTGAACAACTGGATACCCTTGGGTCTTAGCCTGGGCATTAAAATATCAACACTGGAGGCCATTGAGATGGAGCGAAATACTATTGGGGATCGTCGCATCCAGATGCTTATTGCTTGGCAGAAGCAAGAGACTCCCACATGGTCTGCTGTGGTCCAGGCATTGGTTAAGATGGGGATGAGACGTCTGGCTTCTCAGCTAGCACGGAAACACGGTTAGCTCCATGCAGATGGAAGTCAACTCTGCTGTTATTATCAGAGTTTAATCCTTTCATCCTCAGGAATCTCTGTACCCAAACCAACCAAGGACGAGGCTTTGGAGCAACTACAGAACCTTCCCCAATATGAGGAGGTAAGATGGTATAACAATGACTACACTGTCATGCAATGTTTACTATTGCATGTAATCTTTAATCAAAGCCCACCAGATCAAAGCTCCTTGCTGAAGTTCAGAACCTCAGAAAGGACATCAGCAAAATGGATGAGCAGTTAAAGGATTCCAACCAACAACTGATTGAGTTACAGAAATCTAAACAGAAGATTCATGACAGCATCAACCAGCTACTCAGTAATGTTCCTAAACTCTATGAAAATGTCCAAACTATTGCTGATGACAAAAACAGTCTCAGGAAAGAGCTCGAATCCAAGGAACGTGAGTGTCAGTTGTTGACTGAAATGCATGACACAATTAAAGCAAAATACAATTTGCTAGAAGAAAAGCATCAGAAAGATTTAGAATTGCTAGAAGAGAAAATCATCAAGAAACGAAAGAAAATTAAGAGGTTGAAAGAAGAGCTACAGAGAAAGGAGTCTGAACTCCAGGCTGCCCAACAAGAAGCTAGGACACAACAAGCAGAGCTATCAGACCTTCAAGCACAGCTGAGGAGGAAACACAATGATATGAAAAACTTGCAGAGTGAGAATGAAAAGTTGGCCAGTTCCTGCAACTCAGCAAGGGAGCAAGTCAGCACACTTATCCAGTTCACAGCTACCCTTTCCTCTGATAAAGGGAAAATGGAGGTATGATCTTGCAGTTTATATAGATTGTTCTCCATGTATTACTCACAATTTGTCTTCATTTTGTAGCAACAACTTACGGATACAAAAAAGGAGTCAGAGCTCAAATCACAACAAATTGAAACCTGCAATGCAAACATCAGTCTCCTCAGTAAAGAGGTTGAAGCTCTGTCATGTTCTCTCCAGGAGAAACAAGCCACAGTATCACAGCTCGAGAGAAAACTCCAGTCACACCAGCAGGCAGCTATTGCTCCAGAACAGCTGTTGGAGTTACTCAAGCTGGCACCTCAGACAGCTGAACTAGAGCACAGGTTGCAGGAAGCAGAGTACAAGAAGCAGCAAGCAGAGTTGGAGATGGAGATGGCTATTAAAGAGGTGGAGGCCCAGAAGAAATTTCAAATGTACCTTCATGCACAACTTGAAACATGTAAGTTGTGGACAGAAATTGTTTGAACATGTGTGCTCAACTACACTGCAGTTGACATATGAAGTACATTGTTGTACTCTTCTGTTTTCATTGCTCTCCTCCTAGGGTTGAAGGGTTCTTTTCCAGAGGCACCAGCAGCTCCAGTCAATGGAGGAACCAGGACTGGGAGTGACAAGCCTAAGGTAAGTTTAGGTATAGCTACTACAGGGTACCAATTTTCTAGGACCAGAAGCTAGGTATAGCTTTCCAACTATAGCAGCTGTTTGGATTTGTAGCACAAATTGCCAACAAAAACTGCCAACAGACAATGTATGACAGCTGGGGTAGATGCTGGGTATTATTATTTTACATTAAATAAGGTGCTACAGCTTTATTTATTGTGCTCAAATAGTGTTCTGAAGAGTGCAGTAGTGATCTTGTAATGAACAATATTCTGTACACTATGTTGTTTACAGTAAATACAGTGAAGTTGTAATTAGTTTGGCTCCACAATGTCTGAGTCTCAGACATGTTGGGTGCAATTTCTGGCAGCTGCTCAGTGTGTGAATTCAAAAAGTTTTGTTCTTACTGAATAGCTAGCTAGCTAGTTTGTGTTCACCTAGAGCTCTCACTTCTTTAGATTTGTGTAGTTTATTCAGTTAGTTTTGAGTCTAGTCACTGCTAGAGAATTGCCTGAAGGCTACTCAGTGCAGTTAAGGCTGGCTCAACTTTTTTTTCTAGTTCAAAAAGTGTCACGGCATGCATGGTGTTTTGAAGCTATTCTGATTGCTAACAACTACACCCCTGGGTCTAGCAAAGGCAATACTTGTGTCCTACATACCCCAAAGAGTAACCACAAACACTCCGTTTCCATGGTTACGACCCCGCCCACTGCAAACAAAGCAATAATTATTGCACACCGTTTGTAACTATTTCTCAAAATGCGGATTGTGAACACCAAGTAAATTGCAGCAATTTTGGTACCGTCGGATAGCTTACCATCTGAAGAACACGAAAGTGCCTGGAAACTGGATACAGCACCCATCATAAACTAAATAAAAGCAGAAAAGTGCCGATTTTTAGGCTAAAACGGGCTAACAGTTGCCATTACCACTTACCTTGGCTTGTACGATTTATCTATGCGCTGTTTCCAACCGGATCCCAGTACAACAACTACTTCAGAGAAATCCTTGAAAATTTCAGCTCAAAATAGCTTTATTCTACAATCCGCAAAATGGCACAAAGTTACACTGTTCACTGCCAGCCGGCTCTGTGCGGCTCGCATATGAATCTACTTATGTCTAAAGCTGCCAGAGTACGCCAATAGTGAACTATTAGCGAGCCCTCCAGGAAATTCGGTGCTGGATCAAGCCAAGAGAGAGGGTACAAGGTCAGCTTGCCGATCTTCAGGCTGTCAGACCTGTTACAGGATGGTAATTGCACTCTGTACCATCGCTATCATAGAAGTAGTAGCACTAAAAAAAAATAGCTACTGCCACGTGCATGGCATCCTATCCACTGTACTCCAAGCATTTAGATTTACACACGAGGCACTCGCTGAGGCTAGCTACGGCGACGCCACAGCTTACACTGGTAAGTTACACAGCCTACTTCACACGACCTACGTGGCAAACACTAAACCACACCTAAGGCTTCTACACTAATTGCAAATGTAATCGAATTAAGCGGTTAGGTAATTAACGTAATTGGATAAAGACAGGTGCGCGCGTAGAGGCGTGCGCACACTTGTACAGATTCGCCCCAAAAAAACTGAGCCAACCTTAACTGCACTGAGTAGTTGCTAGCCTAAAACAAGGTGAGTCAAAATTTGTCAGTATGCAACCCTAGCTAGTTGGATAGCTCCATGTACAGCTGCCAAAATTATTGCATGGTTTTGAAGAAAATTTACTGGCATTCATTAACTTAAATTAATAGCTGCTCTAGGAAAGTGAAAATAAAGCTGACTAAACTTATATATGGAGCAACCAACTATAATGGGAAACCATACTGTCATTTTAGTATGATAACACAGAAATGGTGGGCACTCCAGGACATTTGTCTTATTCAGTTGCTGCAATTTTGCCTCTTCTAGCACAAACAAGTACTAGCAGCAGCTGTTGCTGGACAAAAATATGTGTACACAGCTGTTTATAGTGCTAATACTCTTTGCCCACTAATTTCTATGATGTCATACTATTGCAACACCTTCTGATGAGGGTGTATCAGGCTGCCGAAGGCAGTGAGAGGACATGCACAATTAAATACAGCTGTGAAAGAAAGCAGAATGCTAAAAATAGTGTGAAAAATTATAATTATATGTCCTCTCTCTGCTATGGCCGATACACTCTTGTTATTACATAATACATGAAACACAAAATGGTGTTCCGAAGTTCTGGGCATGTGCTGGTGGTTAATTTTTAATTAGCGTCCACTTTAGGACACGCTATGAAGTAATAAACTTGTCTTGTATTTTAGACGCACCTCCTCAGTGAGCTAACATGGAGGAGGCTGCCAGACATGCCAAGAGCAATGTGGTGCCCACAGTCAGTAACAGTGGATACAGTTGTGTACATTGCAGAGAGAGCCAGTGTCACTGGTGTCATACTCAGATATGACCCACACACTAACGAGTGGACTGAACTTCCACACTGTCAACACTGGGGCTTCACTCTAACAGAACTGACCCACCAACTGGTGATGGTTGGTGGTTGTGTTAGGCTCACTCTCAAGACGAGCAAGACTGTGAGTGTGTATGATCCCTTACAGAGGAGCTGGAAACAACCCTACCATGCAATGGACACACCTCGTTCCTACCCAGCTGTATCCACTTACCACCAACGTCTGGTGGTGGCAGGTGGGATTGATGTTGGTGACCCAACTTCAGTGGAAATACTGGACACCTCCGTCCGCCATTGTCAGTGGCTCTCTGCCACGCCACTCCCTCTGAGATGCCATGAGATGTCAGCCGCCATTACACACGGTACGTTGTACCTACTAGGAGGTACGCTGGGCAAGCAAGTACTCAGCGTGTCTCTCTCAGCCATTACTCAAACTGACAAGCCACCCGCACAGTGGCGCACACTCCCCGACGCCCCGCTGGAGCGCTCTATGGCCATTGCTGTCCATGGATCTCTGTTGGCAGTGGGAGGAAGCCATGGCTACCGAGCAAGCTCAGCCATCCACGTCTACGACCAAGAGAAGAACACGTGGAACAAGGTGGGCGACTTACCTACTGAAAGACAAGATTGTGCGTGCTGTCTGTTACCGAGCGGAGAGATCCTTGTTGCTGGAGGATACGATTGCAATGGCTGGACTAGCCGAATGGACGCGGCAGCTGTAAAAGACTAATCGTTGTTTTAATGCCACCTTAGCTGGCCTGGGAACGAGGCATTTTCTGATCTTCATTTTTGTACTCTGACCTTGAATTTTTTTTTGCAATCTGATCTTTGTCATTTTCTCATGCGTGCGCTGTTCTGCGGATCTTCATGTAAATCAGTGACAGTGAACTAATACCTGCATGCTGCTGACTGTCAGGAAACTATCAGCTATGAAGCAGAGGGCCCCATAATTTAGTGTTCGCACACTAGCCTGCTCTAGTACGCAAACCGATCCGGGACCCAGCAGCATGGGGAATATGACGGGTGATCAGTGTCAAAATAGGGGGTGTGATCTGGAGGGGGTAGTTTCCAGAATAGGAGGTATAACTCAAGCTCGGTGGATACACATCTAAAGAGGGGATATAATCTAAGTGGAGAAGAGGTGCACTTCACGTCGAGAGGGGATACTATTCACGTCGAGAGGGGGTACTATTCACGTCGAGAGGGGGTACTATTCACGCCGAGAGGGGGTACTATTCACGTCGAGAGGGGGTGCGCTTCACGTCGAGAGAGGGGGCGCTTCAAGTCAAGAAGGGGCGGGGTATAGTGGGCGTATTTGTCACGTGAACTTTACCATCCTTATATACGACGCATGCACAACAACGCATGCGCAATATCGACCCGCGTGCAAAAGAAGATGTCGAGAAGGCCAAGGGAGACGGCAGGCTCCTTTCTTCAACAAGCAGTTGCGACTGCCAACCTATTGTTAGAAGCTGCCAACAGGCTAGATGGTGAAAATCACAATGTCTCCGAAGCAGCACCCGACTCAAGGTCGCAGCGTATGGGTAATTTGTCTCAGAGTAGCAACGGGCAGAATGATCGCGGTCAGTCATTGATGCAGACTACACTCCTGTCGCCCGGAGAGAGAGAGATGCGAAATCTCTTCAATTGGAATGCTCGCACCAGTACTGGCAAGCGAAAAGGCAGGGGCGAGCGTGCAATCGAAGCCGAAAAAGAAAAAGATTCCCACATGGACGCACACGTTCGTGTGTCTCGCCCACAGGGACGACGATCTCGTTCCTGATTCGCAGGAGCGTGCAACTCTGAAGCTTGCTGGGCTGGGAGAGAAAAGGGTTACGCTGCCCGTTCTTGCGACTGCCTTGGAGGTATGCGACGAGCTTCGTTTCCAGTACCCCAGGCTCGCTGATGGGGGTGGATTTGAACTGTTGCGTGCTTCTGATGCCAGTAGTAAGGACCTGGAAGTAATTAAGGCACCAGAAGGGGGCCATACTGTTGATTACTTAAAGGCGGTCATTCACAGTGCCAAGATCTACATTCGTCCATTGCAGAAAGACCTTGATTTATCTCCCTGTAGTGTTGATGTAAGTGCAAGTTGCATGTCATACAATGTACTTCCTGATAATACGCCCCGCTCAAGCAAACATCTTGCTCCTCTTTAGTTGATTTTCTTTGTTTAAATACCTCATAGCATGGGTATGCTGTTAGTGAGCGTCGTTCGAGTGTTTTGCAAATGTTAAATCACTTAGCCTCGTTTAGTGGCCACATGCAGCCATTTATTTCATTGCCACAGTACAAAGTCATATAATTTTTAAGTGTGTGGTAAAAGTTATGAGTATTACTTCTTTGTAGGACCTTGAGCTTGCACCTGAAGAGGTGTGCCTTGCGTGTGGAGCTCTAGTGCCTCTTTCCCACCTTAGACAGCACATTTCGAGATGTAAAAGGTATAAGGATTCTGTCTGTGTCAGTTGGATACTAATTGCCCATGTTCAATGTTGATGGCTAACAACAACCTAGTGTGTAATATGATAATTATTGTGATACCTTGCAATACATCATGACAGTTTACACTGAACTACTTCCATTCAAAAAGGGATGAGGATGCAGTGGAAGGAAGTGATAGGCAGCCACTGGAAAGGAGCAGTAGGCATCCACTGGAACCAGGCGATAGGCAGCCACTGGAAAGGAGCAGTAGGCAGCCGCTGGAACCAGGCGATAGGCAGCCACTGGAAAGGAGCAGTAGGCAGCCGCTGGAACCAGGCGATAGGCAGCCATGCACTGGAAAGGAGCAGCAGGCAGCCGCTGGAACCAGGCGATAGGCAGCCACTGGAAAGGAGCAGTAGGCAGCCACTGGAACCAGGCAATAGGCAGCCACTGGAAAGGAGCAGCAGGCAGCCGCTGGAACCAGGCGATAGGCAGCCACTGGGAACAAGTGAGAGGCAGCAGCATGAATCCCATGAATCTAGATTGGAAGAAAGGCAGCTGAGCTCTGTGTGGATTACTGATTCATCACCTGAACCACTTTCCCCAGGGGTAAGTGGGATAATGTTTGTGAACCACTATTTTGTTTACGAAACTCACCTAGGCAAAAGAAAAATTATGTTGGAATTAAGGTTATATACCTGTAAAATATATATGAGTGCAACCCTGTATATACTTGTCTACTTATCACCTCAGAGCTACAAACTGAATAACAGCATATGTACTCCACTGGATACTGCAATTAAACTATGCATCTCCTTGTTATATTATAGCTCCTTGATGCTGATGATGCTATGCTGCACTATGGCCTGCAGCTAAGCAGTTGCACAAAGAAGGTTGAGGCACCAGCAGGGATAGTGTATACTACCATATAGTGGGAAGAATTTGCTACTAGCTATAGTGATGTTAGTGGAGCAGCAAAAATTAGAGCGGTTTTGCATGAGTGAAAAGCATAACTGAACTTTATAGCTCTTATGTATGCTTTATAAGCTCCTTCAAAGATTTTTCTAAGGAATTTAGAAATATTTGCTTATTCTGTACTTGCAGATCTGTTGCTGATATTGTTCAAAGGCTGGCCGGCAGTTTATCCACTGAGACGTATGATATGGTTGTTCGAAGAGGTCATATACTTCAAGATGGACTAAAACAGGCAAGAAGAGACCAATTCAGTCCATCTAAGCTGATTAAGGTGACTGTTACTAAATTTTGCATTTATGTGGTGTTCATGTATGTATGTGTCATTGTTAGGTTGAGTTTGTCGGTGAGACAGGTAGTGATACTGGAGGACTGACCCGAGAATTCTTCAGACTCTTTGGGAAAAGTGTGGTTTCCACTTACCTTGATGGGACTGGATGCTTCAAGCACAATGCTGTTGCACTTCAGGTATATATGTATATATACAGATATGTCATATCACAAATTCATCAGTCACTCTCTGTTAAAATAGGCATATGTGTACCACCAGATCGGTCAACTGGTCGCCATGTCTGTGGTACAGGGAGGTTCGGGAATACATGGTCTGAGCAATTCAGTGTACAACTACCTCAGTGGCATGCCAGTGTCTGACAGTGTTGCTGAAGTACCAGACCCAGACGTGAGAGAAATGCTGGAAAAGGTATATATATATATATCTCTAGTACAAATTGAACATCTTGGTCCTGTAATTTGCTTTGTACCACAATTTATGAAAATGCTTCTGCCTAACACGCCCACTTAATCTACACCTAGAGAGGTATGCATGCAGTAATTTTCAATGCCTCTTTTGACATGTGCTTGCTTATGCATTAACAGCAAATTGCGTCTGCCATCATTTTTTTAGTCTCTCCTCTTGTACAGTACTACTTCAGTGCTTTTTGCAGAACCGTATGTATACTACAACATAAATGGGGTGGTGCACTATGAATCCATTCAAATCTGGGTTGGGTTCAATTTCAAGTGTGCATGGTTTATTGGTTTTTTTTTTTTTTCCCAGAGAATGTAGTAAATGGATAATGTGCATCTTTCCCAGATGTATTGGTGAACAAGATGTTAATTCACGTCGTTTTATTTGCATCTTACGTATACATGTTGTACCCCTCCAGATTGCAGCTACTAGTGATAATTCCTCCCTCAGAACCACTGTCATGGAATTTTGTACTGAAGTCACCGAATGTGGGTTTACAAAGGCAATTCCCTGCATCACAATGGATGACAAGATTACGCTGATCCAGACAGTGACTCTTCATCATGTCCTACTACGAAGTAAAGCAGAAATGGATCAGTTCTGTGAAGGTCTACAAGCATTAGGAGTGCTGAATGCTGTCAGAGAATATCCTGACCTAATGCGTCCTTTCTTTACCAACTCAGCAGTACAGAATCTAACAGCAGGTGACACCTGAACTTAAAAATACATACTTGGGGTGATGGACTTTAGGTTAATAGTCTTGTGCATAGCAGAAGATCTTTCTGCTAGTTTTGTTTGTTAGTCGTACCTACTACTTCTTGTTTAGCATAAATATAATGGGCATATTTAAAGCTGACTTTGTACTTGCATAACATGTGAAAGTGAACCTATTTTGGAGATCATGATATACCCAATTATGTACATTCATGTTTTAACCATTTTTTTCAGATGTCTTCCGAAAGTTGTTTGTGGATGTTCGCTTCTCAGAACGAGGTTCAAATGCTCACGAAAAGGAAGAAAGTGTTTACATGATGTTTCTGGATTACCTCGAGGAATGTGAGCAAGGTTCGATCACCATCAGCACCCCCTCACATCTTCTGGCATTTATGTGATGCACATTTTGTCCTACAAATGCAGCTGCAGCTGGTGGTTGTATTCAAGATGAAAGCGACGAGATAAGTATGTTAACGGTAGCACTAGTTCAAATCATACCACTTGCATGTAGTTTATTTTGTCAGTGTGAAACATGTTTGATCATCAACAATACTTGTGATA
>CBDESW010000003.1:0-15134 GCA_965242675.1 Dehalococcoidia bacterium | reverse complement strand
CAAACCCGCGCCGCCGCCGAAGGCCCTAGTCGCTGAAGGCTACCTGCTGACGGAAGACGTCGAGCGCGAGACGGAAATGGCGGGCGTCCGCTATGACTATTGGACGAACGGGAAGGGAAGTAGCGAGGGACGTTACACCGAAAACAATCAATGCCGCCAATCCCATTCCGAAGACGGGATTGGCGGCGAATCGCCTTTGCATCCGCGAGCGGTTTGCTGTACGATTGGCCGCAATAGACCGCCGCCAACAAGGATTCCCCCATGAAACGCATAACCATAACCATGGCGGACGACGACCTGCGCTCCGCCATAGAATCCGAAGCCGAAATCGCCGGCTCGACCGAGCAGGACGTGATAATCCAAGCGTTGCGATTCTGGCTCGCGGAGACGGAGTTGGACTGCGAAGAGCAGCGCAGCTAGAGGCAGCGCGGCGCGAGTATGAGGAAGTCGGCGGCGTGGAGGCGCGCGAATTCTTCGACAGCCTGCGGGCGGAAGAAGCGCGGCGGGGCGCCGGTCGAGGTTATGGCAAGTCAGAATTCATCCCTTGAAAACACTGCGATATATGTGCTATGTTCCTCATATCGGCGGAGGGAATCGCCCATATCAACGAATTCGCCTACGGAAAATGAATGAATCACTAAACATCTTGCCGGACGGTGGCTGGAACCATGACGATTTCATGGGATTCAATCTCGCCGATGCGGTCGTTCCCGACATGTGGTCTGACGAGCCGTCAGACTTCGGTTTCCTAGATGACGCTCCAAACGGTTTCGATGAGCCGGAGCTGGAGACCGAATTCTCCGACGGCATTTCGCAGTCGCTTCACCCCGATAGCGGAGTTGCGAACCTGCGCCAAGCGCTTGAGTTGGACAATTTTCTGACATGCGTGGCAAACATGACGCCCCTCCAAAGAGATGCCATTGAAAAAACGCTGTCGGAATTTACCGTCAAGAAACGGGCGAATTGGTTGCGATGGATGAGCCGCAAAGAGTGGACCGGCAAAAGCCTGCTCCTGTTTCTGCGGTTTGACGCACTGTGGGACAAGACCCGATATGGTGGGAATACTTCTCCATTTCCGACGCGTCTAGCGATTTGTGGATACACTACAACCGCAGCGTCTTGAGCAGGGACAGGTGTTACGCACTGGTGCATCTCCGATTGGAGCATCGGCCTGAGAACGTAATTGATGAGTCATGGCTAGGGGACTGGGAAGACTCTAGACTGTGGGGATGCGGGTTTGGCTCGTTCGCTTCATTCGCGATATTTCGCGCTGGGCTCCCGCCGGGCGAGGACTGGCGGCTTCACATCGAATTGGGACACCGCAACGGACACGACAACGAGGAGTTGCGGAGCTGGCGGGTTTACCTGGAATGGTGGAGCTACCTGTACGAATGGCGCGACAACTTGACATGACGATTGGTCGGATAGGTCTTGATGCAAAAGACATTGGCTGATTGGACGAATCACGGATGACAACAACAAACCAACTCGATTCGAGAAGCTCGCCCCGCACCCTTGTTCCGGTAAAGGGATGCTGGGTCTCGCATCCGAAACGCGACGGAGTTTTGGGAATAGTGACCGATGTCCGCTCCCAAGGCGACGCCGCTGAAGTGAATGTGCTTTGGGGGAGCGAAAGGACGTCGGAATGGCATCCCGTTGACGAACTCCGCAGCGGCTTTCGGAAGGGGCATATCGTCCAAGACAGCCCAAGGTCCAACACCCGGAAGACGCTCGGAACCGGAACCGTCCTCAGCAACCGCAGAATCGCGGGGCGGGATATGGCGCTCGCGCAGTTGCACGGCACGGGGGAAAGCCGCTGGCTTCCGTATGAGAACCTCATACGCATAAGGGACGCGGCGCTCAAGTACGCCAACGCCGAGGCGCCCGAACCGGACAGCGGGGAGAGATTTCGCCTGAAGGCGCTGGCTTACGCGCTGGATTCGTGGAACCAAGTTACGGGGGCGCTGGACAGGCTGGACGTCGACCCGTTGCCGCATCAGATCGACCTCGTCCACCGCATAATGTCTTCCGACCAGTCCAACTGGCTGATAGCCGACGACGTGGGTCTGGGCAAGACCATCGAGGTCGGCTTGCTGCTCGCCGCCATGAAGCGCAGGCGGCGGGCGCGGCGCGTTCTCGTCGTCTGCCCCGCCGGCGTGGCGCGCCAGTGGCAGGACGAAATGCGGTATAAGTTCAACGAAGATTTTAGAATCTACGGCTTGGACTTCCAGATCAACCAGCCGTCCCATTGGGCTACTTACGACAAGGTGATAGTGTCAATAGACAGGGCGAAATCGGACACGCACAAGCCCATCTTCACGGACTCCGGCGAGTGGGATGTGATAGTGTTCGACGAAGCGCATCATCTAAGCAAGATAGAAAACCAGTCGGTTACGCAGCGCTACCAACTGGCGGACGCGCTCAAAAGCATGACGGATTCGTTCATCTTCCTCACCGGCACGCCCCATCAGGGCAGGACTTTGCAATTCGTACACCTGCTTCTTCTGTTGCGCCCGGACTTGGGCGAAAGGTTCTCCAATCTGTTCAGCGATTCGTCGGTTGTCGCGGAGGTGATTCTACGCAACCGCAAAAGTCTGGTCACGGACGCCAACGGCGAGTTCATATTCAAGGGGCAGACCGCCAACAAAGTGGAAGTTCCCCTTTCGGATTCGGCGCGGGATTTCGATTCGCAGTTGCAGACGTATCTGCGTCAAGGCTACGCGGCGGCGGACGCGGGCGGGACGACCGGGCGCGCTATCGGATTCGTCATGACCACATACCGAAAACTCGCGTCATCCAGCATCGCCGCCATAGAGCGGTCGCTGGAACGGCGGCTGGCTCGGCTAAGAGGCGAATACGCGAACGACTCATCATCGGAAAACTCCCCCAGTCTCGCCGAGATGGAAGAAGCCTTTGAGGAAGGGCTGGACAGCATAGACAACCTGGAAGAAGTGTCCGACAGCATCGCCGCTTCCAACGTCGGCGTCAACCCATTCTTCGAACAAGAGCAGGGTCAGATAGTCGAGTTGCTGGCGTCGGCGAAACGAGTCAAGCGGGATGACCGAAAGTTGGAGAGTTTTCTTTCCGAAATCGTAGAGCCGGTGCGAAAGGAAGGCGAGCGCCTGCTGATATTCTCGGAATATCGCGGAACTCAGGATTACATTGTGGACGCGCTAAAAGCGAGCTACCCCCAAAGCCGCGTCGCCCGCATCAACGGCTCCATGTCGCTGCAAGAGAAGCGCGCCAACATAGACGCTTTCAACGAAACGGCGCATTTCATGGTGTCCACCGAAGCGGGCGGCGAGGGCATCAACCTGCAAGACAACTGCCATATCTTGGTCAACTACGACTTGCCGTGGAACCCGAACCGCTTGGTGCAGCGCGCCGGACGCCTGTACAGGTACGGACAGAAAGAGCGCGTCGTCGTATTCAACCTCGCCGCGCGGGACGGCTTCGACAACACGACGATTTCGACGATGCTTGACCGCATCGAGACCATCGCCCAAAACATGGCGGGCGTCAGCGAGGATTACAGCGAGCGGCTTGAGACGGAGATAATCGGCGACATTCTCGAGCGCGTGGACACCGCCGCGATACTCGCCGCCAATAGGGACATGGACATTGAACGGACGGAGCGCGAGATTGACGGCGCGGTAGAGAGAGCGCAAGAGGCGAGACGTCAGCAGGAAAACCTGTTCGCCCACGTCGAGGGCTACGACCCGCAGGCGGCGACCGCGCTGTACACTTTCGGGCAGGAAGACGTCTTGTCGTTCCTAGAGGGGATTCTGCCGCTCAGGGGAATCAAAATCAGAAACCGTTTCCACAACGGGCGAACGCTGGAAATCGAGTTGCCCGAAGATATGCGCGGGCGGTATTCCGAATTCCGGACGCGCGCCATCATCGAACGAATCACAGTTGATAGACAGCTGGCGGTTCGCCGCAGCGACCTCGTTCCGATGGACTTCGCAAGCCCGTTCTTCCGCGACCTAGTGGAATTCGCCAAGTCGCCGGAATTCAAGGGGGAGTACGCCAACATAGTTGGACCGCAGCAGGGCGCGCTCGCTCTTTACAAAATACGCTGGCAAAACGACCAGGGCGTTCCCAGATGGGACGCGCTCGTTCCGATATTCCTTGAGGATGGATTCTCGCGGGCGGAAGCCAGCCCGAATTTCTTCGGAAGCCTTTTGCGGGGGCAAGCCGTAAACGCGAACCGCGGAGTCTCATCGCCGCCGGGCGGGCGGAGCGACGTTCTGAACCGCATGAAGGCGCGAGCCGAAGCCGAGCTTGCGCGGCGATGCTCGGAGTTCCGGCATCCGAACGACGTCGTCCTTCTGGCGACCGCCGACCTTGCCTACTCCGCCGGCTCCCCGCCGCCTCTCGCTTGAGGCGCGTCCCCCTCCCCCATCCCCCTCAGCGCCTGCAGCGCGAAGGGCAGGGCGATGGCGAAGTCCGTCCAGAAGAACGCCGCGCGCGACCACGCCGCGCCCGTCGCGCCGGCGGTTGGGGTTAGCCAGAGCATCGCCGCCAGGAAGGCCGCCAGGGCGGCGCTTGATGACGCCGTTATCGGTCGCCAAGCGCCTCTCGCCGCGTGCAGGGCGCGAATGGTCGGCGGGGCGAGCGCGCCGAGCAGCAGAATCGGCAGCGCCGCGCCGGCGCCTTCGGCGAAATCCGCCCCCAGCAGGGCGCGGATTATCGGCTCGCGCGCCGCCGTCAGCGCCAGCAGCGTCAGGGCGGCTAGCGCGAAGGTCGCCGACGACATGCGGAGCGCCGCCCTTCGCAGCTCCGAGCGGCGTCCGCCGTACCACAGCCTGCTGTACTCCGCCTGCGCCGCGCCGCGCGCCAGGTTCGTCGGGCTTCTCGCCATGTCCGCCAAGCGCCGCGCCGCGCCGTAAACGCCGGCTTGGGACGCGCCCGCGAAGCGCGTCAGCAAAATCACGTCCAGATTGTCCGCCAGCGCGTTGACGCTCGAAATCCACATGCGCGCGGCGTGGAACTTCGCCGCGTCCGATGGGATGCGGACGGACGCCGAGCGCGTCAAGCCCGTCAGCCCGGCGCGCCGAGCGGCGGCGAGCGCCGCCGCCAGCGTCCCCAATCCCATCGCCGCGTCCGCCGCCGTCCGCGCCAGGGCGACCTCCATTATGCCGCCGCCCGTTCGCCAGACGGCGGCGAGCGCGGCGATGTAGAGCAGGGTGGAGACGGCGACGGCCGCCAGCGCCCAGCTCATGCGGTCGGCCATGTGGAGAACGGCGGTCGCCGACGCGTTCGCGGCGGTGAAGACGCCGCCCAAGCCCAGCGCCAGCGCCGCGCCGAGATGCTCCGGGGCGATTCGGAGCGCGTCCCCCGCGCCCAGCGCGAGCGCGGCGATGGCGGCGTAGGCGACAAGAGACGCGCCGAACGAGAAGGCGAGCGAGAAGCGGAACACGCTCGCCGCCTCCTCGCGCCTGCCTTCCGCCACGCCGCGCGCCGCGAAAGTGGTCACGGTGGGCGCGGACGGCGTGTTCGCCAAGCCGTGAATCAGGGCGCAGAGCGAGCCGATGAGCGCCAGCGCGCCGAAGCCCTCCACGCCCAGAATCCGCGCGGCGATGAACACGGACGCCAGCCCGCCCGCCCGCCGCGCGCCGAATATGGCGTTTGCCCAGAAGGTCTGCCGCGCCACGCGCCGCTCGGAGGCGGTCAAGACGCGCGCCGCCAACGCCGCCAGCCGCGCCAACGCCGCCCGCGCGCCGCGCCCCATGCGCTTCATCCGACGGCGCGCCCGGACGCGCGAAGCTCAGTCATCGAACCCGTAGCCGGATAGCCAGGGATATTCCGCGATTGCGGCGGCGACTTGGGCGATTTGGCAGTCCGTCCAGCGGACTTTCAGGCGTGTCCGATGTTGCGTCGGAAGCGTGAAGGCGGCGCAGGCGTCCAGATAATCCTCGTCGCCTCTTACTCCGAGAAAGGCGCAGATTCGGCGCAGAGACTCCTTCGGCGACGCGATGAACTCCTCGTAGATAACGGGCAGCGTGTCCTCAGACGGAACGGCGGCGAGCGCGCGCGAGACGTCTTCGGTCACGCCGAGAAGCCAGCGGACGTCCTCTTCGCGGACGGGCGGGCGCTCGGAATCCGCCGGCGCGTAGCCGCGCAGTGTCGGAATGTCCGCCCCGCCGTCGTAGCGCAGCCGATTCAGGCGTCTCGACGCCAGAACGTCGTAAGGGTTGCGGACCGTGAACAGGAAGCGGACTTCGGCGCGGACGTGCCGGAGCAGCCGGTCGAGCTCCTTCGCGCCGCGCGCCCCCCCCAGCATGGCGGCGGCGGTGACCGAACCCTTGTCGCCAATCACGCGCAAGCGCGAGTATTCCCCCTGCGAAAGCCCGTCCAGCGCGTAGGAATAGCCCGACTGCCGGTAAGCCGTTTCGCGCCCGGCTTCGCGGTCGCGCTCAAGTATCAGCCGAGTCAAGCGCCCGCGCCGGGACGGCGTGGGGACGAAGCGCAAGGCGCGGAGCTTCTGCAGTATGTAAAGCTCATGCGCCACGACGACCTCCGGGTGGGCGTTGAGCAACTGTCCAATCAGCGAGCTGCCGGAGCGGTTGTAGCCGATGGTGAGCATGAAGCGCTCGACGTTCCGCCCTCTGTAGGCGTAGAGCGGGTCGAGCGGCGTCCGAACCGCCTGCGGAGCGACCGCGCGGGCGTAGTTCCATATGCGGCGGACGGTTTTCATGCGGCGGATTCCGACGCGCCGGCGGAGGCGACCGGGCGCGTCCGGTATTGGGACGCGGCGCGGTGGAGCGCCATGTCGTCGGCGTAGCGCTTGGCGAGAAGCGCTTTGTTGCGCTCGGTGAGCAGCGCGCCCATCTCGGCGCGGGCGTCCGCCAGCGCTTGCGGCGAATCCGGCTCCCATCCCGCCATCGTGTTGAGCGTGGGCAGGGCGGGCGGCGCGATTCCGACGCGGTCGGCGGCGGCGCGAAAGTCCGCGTCCAGATTCTCCGCCGTCCCCACGAAATCGGGCAGGCGCCCGTCCGCCGTTATCTGCGGGCGCTGCGATAGGAAGTGGACGTCCGCGAAGTCGTCGGCGGCCCATCGGGAGTTCAGCCAGTCGCAGAAGTCGTCGAAGGTCTCGATTTCGGCGAAGCCTGGGAAGGCGCGTTCGTAGAAGCGCTGGCGCTCTTCTTTGGGGCGGCGCTTTTCGCCGCGGAATCGCTCGCGGAAGTGGCGCGTCTCGGCGTACAGCGACAGCGCGCGGGCGAACGGGTGGCGAACGAAGGCGAAACTGTAGTAGCCCGCCGTTTCGGGGCGCTCGCGGCGGATTTCCGCGAGGCTTTTCTTGACGATTTCGGCGTCCGGGTCCGCGGCGGTCAGCGCGGCGATGAGGCTGCGCGAGGCGGCTTTGGGGACGCATATCCACAAGAAGCGGTATCGCCGCGAGATGATTTTCTCGGCGGCGAAGGACGGACGGCGGGCGGCGGCGGCGGCGCGAATCCGCGCGCGGCGAAAGTCCCCCCGCAAAGACAGCGCCGCGACAGACAGCGCCAAGCGCGGACGCGACGATATTCTCGCCAACTGCTTCATCCTACGAACAATCATCCCGGTCGTGAACCTCCTTGACCGGCGCATTGCATCCATTCTCCCCTGATGGGCTGACAAGGGCATGTTAGCGGATTTAGGCGCGGCTTGGATACTTTTCGCCGCTTCCCGCGCCCCGCCCCCGTCATTCCCGCGCCCGCTCTGCCCCGTCATTCCCGCGAAGGCGGGAATCCAGAGTCACCCAACAACGTCATTCTCGCGAAAGCGGGGACAAGATAGCCACGCGAAACCAGTCTTGAATCCCAACCAAGTTATCCATTCTCCCTTGACGGGCTTACATGGGCATGTTTGCGGTTGGCGGGCAATCCGCGCAAGACCGCGCCTAGCGGCGCAGGCGCCCTCAACCTAACCTTCTCCCATCAAGGGAGAAGGGATTTGTCGCTCGCGATTCGGGCTTGGTTTCCAGTTGCCAAGTCGGTCGCTCCACTCTGGATTCCCGCCTTCGCGGGAATGACGGGGGCGGAAATGGCGCGCGCGACTCCCGCCTCCCTATCTATAATGCCTGTCCAACTCCGAAGAATACTCCCGCCCCAGCGTTTCGGCGTTTTCGTCCAGCCAGTCCGCCAGGCGCGTTTCGCCGGGCGGCGGGTCGCCGGATTTGGACACCAGCAGGTCGCCGGTCAGACCCGCCATCTCGTCCTCGCTCAGCACCACGTCGCGCAGAGCCAAGCCGAGCAGTTTCGCGCCTATCATCGCCATGGACGGCGCCAGGCGCAAAAGGGTGCAGGACGCCCCCGTCTTTTGCGCCAGAAGGCGCGCCAGTTCAGTGTATGTGAAGATGTCGGGGCCTACCGCGTCCATCTCCAAATCGTCCTCGCGGTCGCCGGACTCCACCGCAAGTTGCGCCAAGTCGCCCGCGTAGATGGGCTGGAGGCGGTATTCGCCCGTGCCGGGAATCGGAAAGACGGGGAATCGCCGGAGCATCCACGCAATGTTGTTCAGCAGGATGTCCTCTTTGCCGAACACTATCGTGGGCTTGAGTATGGCGTGGGACAAGCCCGATTCGCGCAGGGCTTTCTCGACCATCGCCTTGCCTCTGAAATAGGGCAGGGGCGAATCGGGCGCGGCGTTGGTTATGCTGACGTGGACGACCCGGCGGACGCCCGCCGCCTTCGCCGCGCCGAAGAGCGTCCGAAGGCGCTCCGCCGCGCGCTCGTGGGTCATGTCGCCGTAGGCGATTCGCACCCAGTAGGTGTTGAAGAGCGTGTCCGCGCCTTCCAAGCTCCGCGCCAGCGCGTCCGGGTCGTCGAAAGCCAGCGGCAGAGTCTCGATTGGGCGGTCGAACGGGTTGGGGCGGTCGGGATGCCCGGTGAGCGAGCGGACTTCGTCCCCCCGCGCCAGCAGAAGGCGCGCGATGTACTTGCCGGTGTAGCCGGCGGCTCCGGTGACGGCGTGGGTTTTGGGCATTAGGACAGATTCCATCGCGGACGGCGCGCCGCTTCCGCCCGCAGGCGGTCGGGCAGCCAGTCGCGCGTTTGCGGCTCTATGTAGAAAAGCGGCTCCAGCAGTTCGGACTCGGACTTTATCATCCCTTCGCGCATGGCGGCAAGCGCGGCGGGCGTATTCGGCAGAATCCGCGTCCCCAGCCGCATGGCGGCGAACGCCGGCTCCACCCGGTCGAGCAAGCCGAGCTTCGCCTCCACGCTCTCTTTGGTTTCGCCCGGCTCGCCGAATCCCAGATTGAGCGTGAACGGCAGCCCCGCCTTCTTGAAAACCGCGCCGAGCGTTTCGATTCCGTCAAGCCGTTCGCGCAAGCCCTCGCCCTTGCCGGATTCGGCTATCAGCGCCAGCGAGCAGCCGGATTCCTTCATCAGGGCCGCCAGCTCATCGTCCGCGGCGCCGGCGCGGACGTAGCTGTTCCAGCGGATTTTGACGCCGGAATCGATCACGGCGCGGCAGAGCGTCTTGGCGGGTTCGGGCGGGACGTTGAAGCCGGAGTCTATGAAGAATATCTTGGTTATGCCGTAGCGAGCGTTCAGGTCGGCGACTTCGGCTATCACTTCCGAGGGGTCGCGGACGCGCCAATCGTCGCCCTCGAAGCCGCCGTCGACGGTGGGGTAGTACGCCTGCGCCAGTTTGGTGACCACGCCGACGCCGAATCCGGAGCCGTCGTAGCGGCGCATGTCGAGCAGGTCTAGGCGCGGCGCGTTGTGGAAGGCGGGCGCGAACCGCCCTTCCGTCACGACCGGCTCGCCGTCCGCATCGCGATAGACGATTCCGGGGACGTCGGCGAAATCCGCCCCGGCGTCCAGCCGCTCGATGAGCGTGGCGAACGCCTCCCCCGCGTCGCCGGCGATTCCCAAATCCGCGCCCACATAGCGCAGGCACTCGGCGGGCAGGATGCTGAAGGCGGGCCCCCCGCATACGATTCGGGCGCCGGGCGCCGCCGTCCGAACGCGCTCGGCTATCTCGCGGACGCCCGGCAGATTCCACTTCAGGTTGAAGTAGCTCTGGTTGTCGAGATTCCGCATGGACAAGCCGACGACGTCGGGGGCGAACTCGCGGACGGCGCTTTCGACGTCCGCCGCCGCGCCGTCCGAAAACATGAGGTCGAGAACGCGCATCTCGTGGCGCGCCTCGTCCACCGCCGCCGCGATGTACGCCAAGCCGATGGGGACGGGGCGAACGACCATCCTATCCATGAAACGGTCGCTTTGGTTCGTGGCGACCAGCAGTATTTTCATCGGGGGCTCCCGTTTGGGGTTGGCGCGAATTGTATCATATTGCGGCGCGCGGAGGGGATTTTGACGCAGAGGCGCAAAGGCGCAGAGAGCCGCAGAGGGGGAATGGGGTTTTTCTCACCCCGTCATTCCCGCGAAGGCGGGAATCCAGAGCGGAGCGACCGACTTAGCAACTGGAAACCAAGTCCGAATCACGAGCGACAAATCCCTTCTCCCTTTGCGCCCATTGCGCCTCTGCGCCTTTGCGTTCCCCCATTCTTTCGGACTTTCGCCCTTCTCACCGCATCCCCGGCGTCAGCCGGACGGTCATGCGCGCGGCGGGGACGTCTATGGCGCGCGCCACGTCCTTCAGGGCGGGTATCAGCAAGTCGCGCTCGCCCTCTTTGCGGACTACATAGACGTCGTTGCCTGGCGTTTCGAGTATCTCGGCGACTTCCCCCAGCGCTTCGCCGCCTTCGGAAAAGACCGCCATGCCAATGAGTTGGAAGTGGTAATACGCGCCTTCCGGCAGGGGTTCCAGGCTGTCTTCGGGGACGGTCAGCAGAGCGCCCGCCAGTCTTTCGGCGGCGTTCCGGTCCGCGACCCCGCTAAGCCGCGCGACCAGCCCCGCGCGATGCGGGCGGGCGGATTCGACCGTCGCGGCGAGTCCGTCGACGCTGATTTCGGCGCCGGCGGCGAAGCGCGCGGGCGAATCCGAGAAGGGCTGAACCTTGACATGTCCGCGCACGCCCCAAGCGCCGGCGATTCGTCCGACGGCGACGTGTCCCTCCGGCGGCTCCGCGGACGGACGCCGCCGCCGTTTTTCGGAGGACGCCGCCGCCGCGCCGCCGTCCGCGCGCCGTTCGGGGGAAGCCGCCGCCTGAGCGCGAGCGTTCGGGCGGACGCGCTTTCGGCGAGACGCGGAGCGTTTTTTGCGAGACGCCACGCCGCCGCTCAGACTATCTCCAAAGTGGCGCGCTCGCCGCGCTTGACCGCCGCCACCCGCAACAGGGCGCGGATGGACTGCGCCACCCTGCCGTGACGCCCGATGAGCTTGCCCTTGTCTTCCGGCGCGACTTCCAGGCGCAGGATGAGGCGCCCGTCTTCGTCCTCGTCCTCGCTGACGCTCACCTCGTCCGGGTGGTCGGCGATGGACTTGGCGATGTACTCGACGAGTTCTTTCATTCGGCTTTCGCCCTTTCCAGCGAGTCCAGCAGCTGCCGGACGGATTCGGTGGGCTGAGCGCCCTGCGAAATCCACTTGCGCGCCTTCTCTTCGTCTATCTGAAGGGTCGGCGGCTCGGTTCGGGGGTTGTAGTGTCCGAGGTGGTCGACGAACGCGCCGTCCCGCGCGGCTTTGGCGTCCGCCACGACGACCCGGTAGCTGGGCTGGTTGCGCGCCCCCGTTCTTCTGAGTCTTATTTTGAGCATGATTCGGCTTGCCGTTTTCTCCAATGCGCTCGCGCGCCGTTCGTGTGGTTGTTAGGTTGTGTTGACATTGGACTGGAACAGACGATTATCGCGCCGGAATCACCGATTTCCACCCCGTCATTCCCGCGAAAGCGGGAATCCAGAGGCTTGCGAACGCCGATGACGAACCGAAAAACGCGGCGAACTCGCTATGTCAACACTGCCTAGCGCGGCTTTCCGCTCCTATCGGCTGGGCGTTCGGGGGCTTAGCCGGCGGCGTCCCGCGCCTTGTCGAGCCGCTTCATCAGGCGCGACTTGCGGCGCGCGGCGTTGTTGGGATGCAGCGCGCCTTTCGCCGCCGCCTTGTCGAGGGCGACCGCCGCGCTTCTCACCGACCGCTCGGCGGCGGCGAAATCCCCGCCGGAAATGTCGCGGCGCGCGTTGCGGACGCCGGTTTTGGCGCGCGTCCGCAACGGCTGGTTGCGCTCGCGCTTCTTGATGGATGACCGTTCAGACTTGGCTGCGGGCAATTTTGGTTCACTCCGTTCGCGTTTTCGTTCAGCGGCTTGATATGCGATTCGCCATTATAGCACGCCCGCCCAAAAAAATGCTCGGAAGGGCGCGGGGGTTTGGACGCTTTTCGCAACTTTCGCGGGAATGACAGGGCGGAAATCGGGGATTTCGGCGCGGCAATCGGATATGATGGCGCGGCAGCCGCCCATGCAAGCCCAATGTCAACGCCGCCTAGCGAGGAATCCCCCCGAAATGAAACTGACTCCGACAGCCGAATTCAAAGCCCACCCCCGCCACGCGCAGGGCGTCGCCTTCTCGCCGGACGGCGCGGAGATTGTCACCACCGGCATGGACGCCGCCGCGCGCGTCTGGTCGGCGTCCGGCTACTCCCTTTTGCGGACGCTGGAGGGGCATGATAAGAGCGTCAACGCCATCGCCATATCGCCGGACGGCGAAATCGCCGTCACCGCGTCCAGCGACCGGAGCGCCATCGTCTGGGACTACCGCCGCGCCGCGCCGCTTCAGACCCTGACGGGCTTCCGCAACACCCTAGCCGCCGCGCGCTTCTCGCCGGACGGACGCATCGCCGCCGTATCGTCTTACGACGGCGGAATCGGGATATGGGAGCGCGAAAGCGGCGCGTTCAGGGTATTCCGCTCCCATCCGCGCCATGTCACGTCGCTGAGCTTCTCGCCGGACGGCGAGCGCCTAGCCGCGTCCGGCATCGGCAACATGGTCAAGATATGGAACCCGCGCGACCTTGACGCGGCGGCGGACGAAATTGAGGCGTTCCCGCAAGCCGCCGCCGTCGGCAGCCTGTTTCTGGCGGACGGCGACCTGCTGGTCCACGCCTACGAAGGGGATGCGCGAATCCTATCCGCCGCCGCCGCCTACGCGCCCAGCGCGGACGCATCCAGAACGCCGGACGGCGCCCCCCTGAACTCCGCCGCCCAGCTAGGCGAGCGCCCGCTGATATTCTGCTCCCACCCCGGCGCGGCGGCGCTCATCGACCTGGACGGCGGCGGCATGCGGACAATAGCCCGCGCGAACGTCGGAATCAAAGGCGTGTACGGGGTAAGCGCCTCGCCGGACGCAACCCAAACCGCCGCCGTCGGCGCGGACGGGAAATGCCGAGTGTGGGCGGTTGGGTGAAAGGGGGGGCGGTTGCCCCCGATCTCCCATCGGCTATAATGCCGTTTCATCGCGCCGAGAATGGTAATGGTTGCGGTTTGCCCCCGATCTCCCATCGGCTATAATCGAGATGGCGGGCGTAATCGGCGAGAGTCCGTTGCGGTTTGCCCCCGATCTCCCATCGGCTATAATGCCGTCGCCATTCTCGTCGCCATAATCTTGGGTTGCGGTTTGCCCCCGATCTCCCATCGGCTATAATCAGTGCCGCCGGCGTATGCGGAATATATCGTTGCGGTTTGCCCCCGATCTCCCATCGGCTATAATTGTCCAAATCCGCTTCACTGCGACTGTGGGTTGCGGTTTGCCCCCGGTCTCCCATCGGCTATAATCGGGCGGAACGATGAACGGCGTGATTCGGTTGCGGTTTGCCCCCGACCTCCCATCGGCTATAATCGTTCGCATCTTCGAAGATTGCGGCGAGGGGTTGCGGTTTGCCCCCGATCTCCCATCGGCTATAATCGTTCGCCGATGAGTGCGAAGGCGTTTGCGTTGCGGTTTGCCCCCGATCTCCCATCGGCTATAATCCAAGCCGAACGGGAAGCCATCGACCTGGAGTTGCGGTTTGCCCCCGATCTCCCATCGGCTATAATAGGGCGGCGGCCAGCCCCCCGCGTGGATGGTTGCGGTTTGCCCCCGATCTCCCATCGGCTATAATCGGCGGTCGCGTGCTGAGCTTCAGCCTGCGGTTGCGGTTTGCCCCCGATCTCCCATCGGCTATAATACGCCGGCTTAGGCGGACGCTCGCAACTCGGTTGCGGTTTGCCCCCGATCTCCCATCGGCTATAATTCGCCGGCGATTTGATACTCGACCCGTTCGGTTGCGGTTTGCCCCCGATCTCCCATCGGCTATAATCTGTCGAGCCACCATCGCCTATACCAGCTGTTGCGGTTTGCCCCCGATCTCCCATCGGCTATAATCGCCGCGACATATCGCCTGCCAGTAGTAGCAGTTGCGGTTTGCCCCCGATCTCCCATCGGCTATAATGGGAGCCGCCGCCGCCCTCGTCCTCTTGAGTTGCGGTTTGCCCCCGATCTCCCATCGGCTATAATGCGCTCGGTTGCGAAGCGGCCACTGTGTGGTTGCGGTTTGCCCCCGATCTCCCATCGGCTATAATGCGCCTCGATTGCGGAGGCTATCGCCTTGTTGCGGTTTGCCCCCGATCTCCCATCGGCTATAATACGGCGACATGGTTTCATACACCATCAGTTGTTGCGGTTTGCCCCCGATCTCCCATCGGCTATAATGGCGAGGTCGAGATATTCATGCGGCCTTTCGTTGCGGTTTGCCCCCGATCTCCCATCGGCTATAATCCAAGACGCATGCATCGCCTCGAAGCCTCGTTGCGGTTTGCCCCCGATCTCCCATCGGCTATAATCGGCGTGAGCGTTCCAATGGCGGGCGCGGAGTTGCGGTTTGCCCCCGATCTCCCATCGGCTATAATCAGCGGGGCTATCTCGTGGAGCCGCCCAGCGTTGCGGTTTGCCCCCAATCTCCCATCGGCTATAATGTCAGGACGGTCGACTGGACGCCGGCGCCGTTGCGGTTTGCCCCCGATCTCCCATCGGCTATAATGGATTGCGGCGAGGCTCACTGCGATTGCGCGTTGCGGTTTGCCCCCGATCTCCCATCGGCTATAATGCTTACCCCAGCCGACTTCCGCGAATACTGGTTGCGGTTTGCCCCCGATCTCCCATCGGCTATAATGGATTGCGGCGAGGCTCACTGCGATTGCGCGTTGCGGTTTGCCCCCGATCTCCCATCGGCTATAATGCGCCCGGAGCGTTCCCCACGCGACCG
>CBDESW010000002.1:0-20304 GCA_965242675.1 Dehalococcoidia bacterium | reverse complement strand
CTCGAGCGAGGGAATCACCTTCACCGTGTACGGGGACGACGAGGCGGACGAGCGCATCATCCCCACCGACTGCGTGCCGCGCGTGATGTCCGGCGCGGAATGGCGCTGGCTTTCGGGCGCGCTGGAGCAGCGTCTGGAGGCGCTGAACCGCTTTCTCGAAGACGTCTACGGCGAAGCGCGAATCGTCAAGGACGGCGTGATTCCGGCGGACGTGGTCTTCGACTGCCCGCAGTACCGCCAGCAGATGCGCGGCTTCTCCGCCCCCAGCGGCGCCTGGGTGAGCATCTGCGGAACGGACATAATCCGCACCAACGACGGCTTCCGCGCCCTTGAGGACAACCTGCGCGTGCCGTCCGGCGTCTCGTACATGATAGCCAACCGCAAGGCGACCAAGACCAACCTGCGGCGGGTTTACCGAACGGCGCGGGTGCGCGAAGTGGAAGACTACGGGCAATCCCTGCTGGCGACGCTGAGAGAGCTCGCGCCGCGCGAGAGCGCCAACCCCGCAATCGCCCTGCTCACGCCGGGGGTTTACAACTCCGCGTTCTACGAGCACATGTTCCTGGCGGGCGAGATAGGCGCGGAACTGGTCGAAGGCAGAGACCTGCTCACGCGGGAAGGCTTCGTCTATATGCGGACGACGCAGGGGCTCCGGCGCGTGGACGTCATCTACCGCCGGGTCGACGACGACTTCATAGACCCCATGGCGTTCCGGGCGGATTCCATGCTGGGCGTCCCGGGGCTTCTCGACGCCCATCGGCGCGGGAATGTGGCGCTGGCGAACGCGCCGGGAACGGGCGTGGCGGACGACAAAAGCGTTTACGCCTACGTCCCCGACATGACGCGCTACTATCTGGGCGAGGACGCCATTCTGCAGAACGTCGACACGCGGCTTTGCAGACGCCCGGAAGACCTGGAATACACGCTCGACAACCTGCAGGATTTGGTCGTCAAGCGCGTGGGCGAATCGGGCGGCTACGGGATGCTGATAGGCCCTCACGCCAGCGCCGAAGAGCGCGCGGAGTACGCCGAGCTGATGCGCGCCGACCCGGCGGATTTCATATCGCAGCCCACCCTGGCGCTGTCGCGCTCGCCCTGCCTGATAGACGGCGAGATAGAGCCGCGCCATGTGGATTTGCGCCCGTTCACGCTGCGCGGGCGCGAGACGCGCATCGTCCCCGGCGCCTTCTGCCGGGTGGCGCTCCGGCGCGGCAGCCTGGTGGTTAATTCCAGCCAGGGCGGCGGCGGCAAAGATTTCTGGGTACTGGAGGACTAGGCGACATGCTCTCACGGAGCGCGCAGGGGCTTTACTGGATGGGCAGGTATCTGGAGCGGGCGTCCCACATGTGCCGCCTTTTGCGCTCGCAGATGGCGGCGCTGGTGGACAGGCCCGCCCCGGAGATACAGTTCGGCTGGACGCGCATCTACCGCAATATCGGACGAACGCCCCCCTACGGCGGAATCGCCCTCTATCCGCCGAACGGCGGCGACTCCGCGGCGGGGGATTCGTTCGCGCTGGCGGATTCCTACACCCTGGCGGACGACCTGACTTTCGAGCGGTCGAACCCCGATTCGGTGTGGAGCTGCCTCGCCTCCGGGCGCGAGAACGCCCGCCAGATGCGCCACTGCATCAGCGCGGAGATGTGGCTGCGCCTGAACATGGCGTATCTGCGGATTCAGGGCCTCGACATACGCGACATTTGGCAGGCGGCGCCGGAGAGCTTCTACGCCGAGACGACGGCGGCGATGGACACCTTCGCCGGAGTGGCGGAGTCCACCATGTACCGCGACGCCGGCTGGGGCTTCATGCGCCTGGGACGCTTCCTCGAGCGGACGCAGATGACGGCGTCGCTGATTCTGGCGCAAGTGGAGACGGCGCGCTCGTCCGGCGACCCGGACGCGGGCTGGAGCGGCCTTCTGCGGATTTCGGACGCCTTCGAGGCGTACAACCGCCGCTACAGCGTCGAAGCGCGCCCGCATCAGGTGATGGACTTGCTGGTGACCGACCCGCTGTTGCCGGCCTCGCTCTCGCGCTCGCTGGACATGCTGGAGTTCGAAATAGAGGCGTTGGGGGCGGGCCCCGACGCCGAATCAAGCGCGGCGGCGCGCCGCCTGGCGGGCAGAATGGGCGCGCTGGCCCGCTACGAATGGCCCGACCGGGAAGACCGCGAAGATGCGCTGAGGCTGGTCGACAGGCTAAGCCGCGAGCTGCACTTCCTGGTTTCGCAGACTTATTTCGAGTACGGGGTTTAGAGGGGCGGCTTCTCGGAATCGGCGCTTGGCTTCGCGCCGCTAGGCAAGTGCGCCCGCGCGTCTCCCATTCAAGGGCTTGCGGGGCATGTTCGCCGAAACCGGGCTTGAATTCCAACCCGCGCATCCGTCCCCCGTCATTCCCGCGAAGGCGGGAATCCAGATGCCCCAGCCATGCCCGCTACTTGAAATCAGGCTTGAACTGAAGCCAACGTATCCCCTCTCCCTTGATGGGAGAGGGCTAGGGTGAGGGTGTCTGCCCGCAAGGGCAGTCCCGCGCGGATTGCCCGCCAACTCCAAACATACCCCTGTAAGCCCCGTCCCCCGTCATTCCCGCGAAGGCGGGAATCCAGAGCGGAGCGACCAACTAAGCAACTGCAAACCAAACCCGAATCGCGAGCGCCAAATCCCTTCCCCCCCCGTTCCCCGTCATTCCCGCGAAGGCGGGAATCCAGAATCGCCCAACAACGTCATCCTCGCGAAGGCGGGGACATCATAGCCACTAGGAATCAGGCTTGAACTGAAGCCAACGTGTCCCTTCTCCCTTGATGGGAGAAGGCTAGGATGAGGGCGCCTGCGCCGCTAGGCGCAGTTCCGCGCGGATTGTCCGCCATCCGCGAACATCCGCGCCCCCGCGTTGATTCCCCCGTCCCCATAAGCGCTATGATATACGCGGAACGACAACCAGCCAAAAGGACGCCCCAACAATGACCGCCGCCGCGACCATCGACCCCGCCATTCAGTCCGTCATGGACAACACCCAAGTAATCGCCGCTTCCGAGGGCGGTTCGGTGAAGTTCATAGAATCCAAAGGCGGCAAGTTGACCGTCGAATACATCCCCGGCGTCAACGAAGACTGCCCGGAGTGCGTCCCCGACCACGAGATGATCGGGATAATAATCAAATCGTCCCGTCGCCGTCCTCGCGCCGTACATTAGCGAAGTGGAAGTGCGCTAGAGGGCGTCTTCCACCAACTCCAGATACTTCAGCCCCGACCCGGTGTTCAGCAGCAGGATGCGCGCGTCCGCGTCCAGCTCGCCGGACGCCAGCAGTTTGGCGAGCGCCGCCGCCGTCGCCGCCCCTTCCGGGCAGACGAACATGCCCTCCAGCCGCGCTATCGCGCCCATGCGCTCGATTATCTCGGCGTCCGAGACCGTCAGCGCCCCGCCGCCGCTTTCGCGAATCGCGCCCAGAATCAGATAGTCCCCTATCGCCGACGGCACGCGGACGCCGGCGGCTATCGTCTCCGCGCCTTCCCACGCCTCCGCGAATTCGTCCCCGCGCTCGAAGGCGCGGACGATGGGGGCGCATCCCTCCGCTTGGACGGCGTACATCTTCGGACGGCGCGAGTCTATCCAGCCCATCGCCTCCATCTCCGCGAACGCCTTCCACATGCCCACGATTCCCGTGCCGCCGCCGGTGGGGTAAATTATCGCGTCCGGCAGCGTCCAACCCAGCTGCTCGGCGATTTCGTAGCCCATCGTCTTCTTGCCTTCCACGCGGTAAGGCTCTTGCAATGTGGATACGTCGAACAGCCCCTCTTCCGCCGCCCCGCGCTCGGCTCAGGGCGCCGGCGTCGCTTATCAGCCCGTCTATCAGCGTCAACTCGCCGCCGGTGATTGTCACCTCTTTGCGGTTCGCCTCCGGCGCGTCTTTGGGCATGAACACGAACGCCTCGATGCCCGCCTTCGCCGCGTAAGCCGTCATCGCCCCCGCCGCGTTGCCGGCGGACGGCATGGTTATCTTGCCTATCCCCAGCTCTTTCGCCTTCGAGACCGCGGCGGACAACCCCCGCGCCTTGAAGGACGCCGTGGGGTTGACGCCCTCATCCTTGATAAGCAGATTCGGGCAGCCCATCGCCGCCCCCAGGCGCCGCGCCTCGAATATCGGCGTGAACCCCTCGCCGAGCGTCACCGCGTTGGCGGCGTCGCGGACGGGCATCACCTCGAAATAGCGCCACATGTTGGCGGGGCGCGACGCCAGCGCGTCCCGACTCAGCGCCGCGCTCGCCGCCTCCAGGTCGTAGCGCGGATACAGCACCTTGCCGCAGGCGGCGCAGACGCGCGTCGGCTCGTCCGCGGAAAACTCCGCGCCGCAGTAAGTACACTCCAGGACTGTGAGAAAAGAGCGCATGTCGCCTTTCGCCTAGCTCGGCTGTTTCGGGGGATAGTTGTCCAGCCACCACCGCGCGATTTCCGAGCGGCGCGCGAACCAGACGTCCGGGAACCCGGTGGCGTAATCCAGAAAATCCTTCAGCGCGGCGGCGCGCGAGGGGCGACCCACGATGCGGCAATGCAAGCCCACGTTCATCATCTTGGGGGCGTCCGCGCCCTCATCGTAGAGCATGTCGAACGTGTTTTTGAGCGTATTCAGAAAATCCGCCGGGCTGTTCATCCCCCCGCGCCAGAAGCGCGTGTCGTTCACTTCCAGCGAATAGGGAACCACCAGCCAAGGCTTGCCGTTCACCGCCACGTAGTACGGCAGGTCGTCCGCGTATGAGTTGGAGTCGTAGATGAAGCCGCCTTCCTCCACTACCAGCTCGCGCGTGTTGATGCTCGGACCGTACCGCGTGTACCAGCCCAGCGGGCGCTGTCCGGTGGAGCGGCGGATGGACTCCACCGCCTTGCGGATGGCGCGGCGCTCGTCGTCGCGGCTCATCAGATAGTACTCTTCCCATCTGAAGCCGTGTCCGAACACCTCATGCCCGCGCTCGACGATTGCCGGCCCCACTTCCGGATTGCGCTCCAGCGCCAGCGCGCAGCAGTAGAAAGTGGCGGGCGCGCCGTAGCGCTCCAGCAGGCGCATGATGCGCCACACCCCCGCGCGGCTGCCGTACTCGAAGAACGACTCGTTGGCGAGATCGCGCTTCTCCGGCGGCATCGGCGACGGCACTTCGCTGTTCATCTCGCGGTGGGTGTCGCCGTCCAAAAGCGAGTACTCGGAGCCCTCTTCGTAGTTGACGACGAGCGATATGGCGACGCGGGCGCGGTTGGGCCACTCCACCCGCGGCGGATGCTGGCCGTAGCCGACGAAGTCGCGCGGGGAGTCGGCGCTAGGTCGTCGGGGTTTCATCCCCGCCCGTCTCGCCGGTCACTTCGCGCAGGAACTGCTCGACGCCGGGCGCCAGGTCCGGCGATTCGTCTTCGTCCTCTTCCATGGCGCCGGACATGCTCGCGTCCGCCAGAACGCGGTCGTAGTAAGCCTCCAGCCTGCCGATGAGAGAGCCGACCTCCGGGTTGTTCTCCACCGCCTTGTTGACGTCTTCGTACTGCCGAATCCCGCGCTGCCGGTCGGCGAGATTGCGCGGCAGATCGAACATCGCGGACAGGATTTCCACGATGCGCGCGCAACCCATATGATCCTCGTCCAACTGCATGTACTGCGGCAGATGCGCCATGAGGCTGGACGTGGGTATCCGGCGCTCCGAGACGAGCTCCGCCACCATGTTGACGATGCTCGTCGGCCCCTGATAGGAATTCTGGCGCTGGGACACCAGCCCCGCCGCCTTCGCCGCCTGCTCGTCCGACAGGGAGCCGGTGACCAGCAGCGGGCGCGTGTGCGGGACGGAGTCGTACATGCCCCCGACGCGGCAGTATTCGCGGACGTCGAAGTGGGCGAGCGTCTCGAAAATGGCGCGGCAGTAGTCCTCGCCGTAGGCGTGCGGCTCGCGTATGTGCAGGAACAGATAGTCCCTGTCCGCGCGCTCGTCGCGGGCGCAGTGGATGATGGTGTTCGGCGTGGTGAACACGCGCTTGCCGTCCACGATTCTCATGCGCGGGCGATAGCGCGTGAAATCGAAGAACTTGCCGGGCTCCGCCAGCCGCCCTATCTCGCGCGCCCCCAAATGGCGCTGCAGGACGTTCAGCGAAAGCGTGCCGACCCGTCCGACGTCTATCCACGGACGCAGCATCGCGATTGCCACCGGGCGGCGAAGCTCCGGCGCGGGGTCTCTTATGTCGAACTCGCTTATTCTCATATCTATATGTTGTCAAAAAAATCGCCGAAACGCAAGCCTTGAACAAGGCGATTTTGGACGGATTTTCCCCGAATATAGAAAATCGGCGTTGACATAACGCTCAGAATTCGGTATAATTAAAATCTCGGATACGCCCGCGAACCGCCGCCGCCGTCCGCCGCGCCCCCTTCTTCTCATCATCCGAACGGCTAACAAGAGCATGTTCGGAGGATTTAGGCGAGGATTGGACTATTTCCGCCGCTTCCTCGGCGTCCCGCCCCGTCATTCCCGCGAAGGAACGTCGCCCTCGCGGAAGCGGAGGCGGGAATCCAGAGTGGAGCGACCGACTTGGCAACTGGAAACCAAGCCCGAATCGCGAGCGACAAATCCCTTCTCCCTTGATGGGCTTATAAGGGCATGTTTAGCGGATTTAGGCGCGGATTGGACGCTTTTCGCCACTTCCGCGCGCCGCCCCGTCATTCCCGCGAAGGCGGGAATCCAGAGTCGCCCAACAACGTCAGCCTCGCGAAGGCGGGGACATGATAGCCCACTTGGAATCAGGCTTGAACTGAAGCCAACGAATCCCCTCTCCCTTGATGGGAGAGGGCTAGGGTGAGGGTGTCTGCGCCGTTAGGCGCAGTCCCGCGCGGTTTGCCCGCCAGCCGCAAACATGCCCCGCAAGCCCGCGATTCGGGGGGAAATCCGCGCGGCGCGCGTCAAAACCGTTCCGGAACCAACAGCATTAAGGAGGCTACAGCCCGAAATGGCGAGAGAAAAGCGAATCGGCAACGACAAAATCATCTTCACCGACCACGCGCGGCAACGCAGCCGGCAACGCGGAATACCCGAAGACCGCATCGACATAATGATAGAGTTCGGCGAACGGAGCTGGAGCAAGGGAGCGCACAGCTTCCACGTGACCAAGCGCGCGCGGCGGCGGGCGGAGCGTCAGTTGGGCAGAGCCTACGGACGGGTCGCCGACAAATTCAACTTCTACCTCATAATCTGCCCCGATACGGGCGCCGTCTGCACGGTAGCCCCCCGGAAGCGCCGGATGAGACGGAAGTAATCCCCCCAAGCCGCCGGTCGCGCGAAAACGCCCCCCGCGCGACCGCCGCCCCCTCCGCGTTGCCCCATTCTTCCGACATTCCGCGATTTCCCCCGCCCGCGCAGGTTGACTAACGCGCCGTTCGGATATAGGATTCTCTAACCTAAACAGCGGCTTTGACCGGCGGGAGAGAGTCCCATGCGAAAACACGCCCTAGAAGGCGTCCGAGTGGTGGATTTTTCGTGGATAGTGGCGGGCCCGACTTGCACGCGCATACTCGCCGACTTCGGCGCGGAAGTGATACGCGTCGAGTTCGAGCAGACGATGGACTACACGCGCGGCTTCGCCGCCAGCCCCAGCCCGAACGCCAGCGGCATGTTCAACAACCTCAACCGCAACAAGTTCGGCGTCACCCTCAACGTCATGCACCCGGACGGCATGGCGCTGCTCCACGAGCTCATCGCCGTCTCCGACATCGTCGTCGAAAACTTCAGCGCCACCGTCCTAGAGCGCTGGGGGCTGGATTACGAAGCCCAGCGCGCCGTCCGCCCCGACGTCATCTACGCCAGCATGTCCGGCTTCGGACACACCGGGCGCGACAGGCACTACGTCACTTGGGGCCCCACCGCGCAGGCGCTTTCGGGGCTTACCTTCATGTCCGGCTTGCCCGGCGAAGACCCCGCCGGATGGGGCTTTTCATACATGGACCACACCGCCGGCTACTACGGCGCGATGGCTTGCATGACCGCCCTGCACCACCGCAACCGCACCGGCGAAGGGCAGTGGCTAGACCTGTCCCAAGTCGAGGCGGGCATGGCGCTGACGGGGACGGCGATTCTCGACAAGACCGTCAACGGACGCCCCTTCAGGCGAGAGGGCAACCCGCCCGGCAACCGCTCGCCCAACTACGGCGTCGCCCCGCACAACTCATACCGATGCAAGGGCGAAGACCGCTGGTGCGTCATAACGGTGTTCGACGACGACCAGTGGGCGGCGCTGGTCCGCGCAATCGGCGCGCCGGAGTGGACGCGCGACCCGCGATTCGCCACCAACGCGGGGCGCGTCGCCAACCAAGACGAACTGGACGCGCTCATCGAGACGTGGACTATCCAACACGCCCCCATCGAGGTTTTCCGCGAACTGCAATCCGCCGGCGTAATCGCGGGCGCGGCGCAGACTCCGAAAGAGAAAGTGGAGGACGACCCGCAACTCCGCCATCGCGGCTTCCTGCCCGAAATCGGCCACGCCGAACTGGGCGTCAACAAATTCGAAGCCGAGCCGATGCGCCTCTCGCGCTCCCCCTGGGAACTGCGCCGCGCATCCCCGCTGTTCGGCGAGCATACCCATCAGATCTACACCGAACTGCTAGGCGTCCCCGAAGACCGCCTAGCCGAGATGATAGCGGAAGGCGCGGTCTGACGGCGACGGCGAACGCAACCAACAAATCCCCCTCATGCCGCTCCGCCCCGTCATTCCCGCGAAAGAACGTCACCCTCGCGGAAGCGGGGGCGGGAATCCAGAGTCCCCCAACAAGATAACCACTAGGAATCATGCTTGAATTGAAGCCAACGTATCCCCTCTCCCTTGATGGGAGAGGGCTAGGGTGAGGGCGCCTGCGCCTCTAGGCGCAGTCCCGCGCGGATTGCCCGCCAACCCCAAACATCCCCCCGCAAGCAGAAATCCCCGAAAGGAACGGACAATCCCAATGAACCCCCCCCAAGCCGCCCTGCAAGACCTCACAATCCTAGACCTCTGCGACGAAAAGGGGCATCTCGTCGGCAAGCTGCTCGGCGAGATGGGCGCGCGGGTCATCAAGATGGAGCCGCCCGGCGGCGACTCCGCGCGGGGCGTCGCGCCGTTCCGCAACGACGTCCCCGACCCGAATCAGAGCCTCTACTTCTGGGCGTACAACGCCGCCAAAGAGGGCGTCACGCTGAACCTCGCCGACCCGCGCGGGCGCGGGATGCTCAGAAAACTCGCCGCCAAAGCCGACATTCTGCTGGAGAGCTTCGCGCCGGGGCATCTCGACTCGCTCGGCTTGGGATACTCCGACCTGAGCGCGCTGAACCCCGCGTTGGTGATGACGTCCATCACCGCCTTCGGGCAGGACGGCCCCTACCGCGACTATCAGACGTCCGACCTCGCCGCGCTCGCGATGGGCGGGGTGATGCACAGTTGCGGCTACGACGACCTGCCCGGTGCCCCGCCGATTCGCCCCAGCGGATGGCACGGCTACAACATCGGCGCGCACTACGCCGCGCTCGGCACCCTCATGGCGCTCAACTGGCGCGACATGACCGGCGAAGGGCAGCATGTGGACGCTTCCATTCACGAAGCCTGCTCATGCACGACCGAAGCCGCCATGCCCACTTACATCTACCAAAAAGAGCTAGTCCGCCGCCAAACCGGGCGCCACCACGGCGTCCAACCGACGCCCAAGACGCTCTGCCCCACCAGCGACGGCAAGTTCATCAACGTCTTCGCCGTGTTCACAAGCCTGAATCAGTGGCTTTCGCTGGTCACGTGGATGGACTCCAAAGGCATGGCGGAAGACCTGCTAGACCCGCATTACCGCGACATGGCGCGGATGCGCGCGCGGACGGGGCCCGAAGTCGACCACGCCTTCGAAGTCGTCAAAAAATTCATCGCCGCCCATCCCGGCGAAGAAATCTACCGAGGCGCCCAAGAGCGCAAGTTCCCCTGGGGCGTCATCCGCTCGCCGGAGGAAACGCTGGAAGACCCGCATTTCGCCGAAGACCGCGCCTTCTTCGCCCAAGTGGAACACCCGGAGCTGGGCGAAACATACACCTACGCCGGACGCCCCTACATAGCCAACGGGACGCCGTGGCGGACATTCCGAAGCCCCCTTCTCGGCGAGCATAACGCCAAAATCTACGGCGGCGAGCTGGGCGTGTCCGAGAGCGACCTGGCGCAACTGGCGGCGGAAGGAGTGGTCTAAGCGGATAACGCGGACGCGGCGCGCGCCCCGCCTAACCCGTCCATTCACGGTTTCCCAATCAGTCCGCTCACGATTTCCCCAACCCGTCCATTCCCGCCTTCCCGAACCCGTCCACTCATGTTTTCCCCAACCCGTCTATTCCCGCCTTCCACCCCGTCATTCCCGCGAAGGCGGGAATCCAGAGTGGAGCGGCAAACCTAGCAATTGGAAACCAATCCCGAATCGCGAGCGACAAATCCCTTCTCCCTTGGTGGGCTTACAAGGGTATGTTTGGCGGATTTAGGCGCGGATTGTACGCTTTTAGCGCTTCCGCGCCCCCACCCCCGTCATTCCCGCGAAGGCGGGAATCCAGAATCCCCCAACAACGTCATCCTCGCGAAGGCGGGGACAAGCAAGCCACTCGGAGCCAAGCCCGAATCGCGAGCGATGAATCCCCTCTCCCTTGATGGGAGAGGGCTAGGGTGAGGGCGCCTGCGCCGCCAGGCGCAGTCCTGCGCGGATTGTCCGCCAACTGCAAACATGCCCCCATAAGAAGGACAAGCGATGACCGCGAAAAAGCCAACCAAAACCATCAACAAGCCCGCCGCCGATACGACCCCCGAAAAGCCCGTCGTCCTTCTCTCAGGCGGCAATCCCCAGATAGCCAAGGCGGACGGCGACGCCCCCGTGCAGGCGTACATCGCGGCTATGCCGGGCTGGAAAAGCGACGTCGGACGCCGCCTAGACGACCTCGTCGCGCGCGAAGTCCCCGACGTTCGCAAGGCGGTGAGATGGAACTCGCCCTGGTACGGCGTCGAAGGGCGGGGATGGTTCCTGAGCTATCACGTCTTCGCCCGCTATGTGAGAGTGACATTTCTCAACGGCAGCTCGCTGTCGCCGCTCCCGCCCGGCTCCGGCAAAGACCCGGACGCGCGCTGGCAGGACATATACGAAGGCGCGCTTGATGAGGAGCGCATGGCGGACTGGGTTCGCCAGTCGGCGGCGCTCCCCGGCTGGCGCGGATTCTGACGCCCGCATCGCATCGCCGCCCGCCGCGAAAGCGAACGCCGGCGATGAACGCGCCGCGCCGGCGCAACCTAATTCATCCGTATGCCGCCGTCCACATTGATAGCCTGCCCCGTGATATTCTTCGCGTCGTCCGACGCCAGGAAGGCGGCGAGTTTGCCTATGTCCTCCGGCGTCTGCTCGCGTCCGGTGGGGACGGACGCTTCCACGACGCGCTCGAAAACCTGGCGCTCGTCCAAGCCGAGAACGTCCGCCTGGACGGAGCCGAACGTGGAGCGGCGGCGGGCTATTTTCTCCCATATCGGAGTCCAAAGCAAGCCGGGGCAGATGGCGTTGACCGTCACGCCATGCCGCGCCAGCTGGAGGGCGTTGGATTGCGTCCAGCTTATCGCCGCCGCTTTCGACGTTGAGTAATGCGGAATCTCCGGGCTGCCCTGACGCCCGGCTATGGACGCTATGTTGATGATGCGCCCGGAGCCGCGCTCGGTCATATGGTCGCGGACGGCTTCGGACGCCATGACCATGCCGCGCACGTTCACTTCGAAAGTGAGTTGCCAATCCTCATCGGACGGCTCGTCGCGCTCCCAAAGGTTGTCCGCGCCGATGATTCCGGCGTTGTTCACCAGAATGTCGACGCGCCCGAAAGCCGACAGCGTCTCGAATACGGCGTTTTCAACGGACGCGCGGTCGGTGACGTCCAGCGCGACGGGGACGGCGCGAAGCCCGCCGCCTCTGATTTCGGACGCCAGTCGCGCGGCGTTGTCCGCTATCAGGTCTGCGACGGCGACATCCGCGCCCTGCTCGGCGAGCGCCAGGCAAACCCCGCGCCCGATTCCGCGCCCGCCGCCGGTCACTAGGGCGGCTTTGCCCGAAAGGTCCGCTATCATGGTGATTCGCCTCCGCGTCGTTGTTTCGCTGCCTATGCGCCGCGCCTAGCCGCCGCCCGCAATCAGGTCGGCGACCGCCGCCTTGTCGTTCCCGGCGAACAGCGCGCCGCCCTCGGTTCGGATGAGCGGACGCCTTATCAGCCGCGGCTCTGCGACCATCAGCTCGATCATGCGCTCCTCGCTCAGCCCCGCCCGGTCGATTCCGAGCTTGCGGAACGACGGCGAGCGCCAAGAGAAGAAATCCGCGACCGAGCGCTCGCCGATGAGCGCCCGCAACTCATCCGCGCTGAACGGCTCGGCGAAGAAATCGCGCGCGTCCAACTCGACGCCGGCTTGTGAAAGCTCCGCCTTCACCTTGCGGCAGGCGCTTCAACGCTTCCATTCGTAAAAGACAGTCGGCATGGGTTCGGCTCCTTGGGTTTGGGTTTTCGCCCGCCAGCGTACAATCCGAATGGCGAACGGCGCAAGGGGGGCGGTTGCCGTCTAAATCCGCGAATCGCCGCCTAGACGCTCAAGTTTATTCAACCATTCCCCAAAATGTTCGCATTTCAAGCGCAGGGCGTCCAATCCGATATTGTTCGCCACTATGGGGCCGGCGGACGCTTTTCGCCCAGAGTACTCCGGTATCTCGGCGATGATTCGTTTAGATGGGGCGGTTTCGGTTCCGTCGTCTATCAACTCTGGCGATGAGTAGCGAGACGCCATATCCGCAAGCCGCCGTATCCCCGCTTCGCAGTCGTGAAACTGAAAAGCGAGTTTCCGCGGGTCGGATAAAAGCAACGCCTCGAATTCGTGGAGTTGGATATACTGGATGAACCGCCAGTCGTCAATGTCCTCTTTCAGCGCGGATTCAATGACGCTAACCCGCTTGCGGGGGTCGTTCAGCATCGACGCGGATTCATGCCCAGGAAAGTCCGCCGGCAAAGCGTACAAATCAAGCATTGTCGTAAAGCGGGCGTCCGTCCCTCTGTCCTCCCGCATCCACCGAGCGATGTCGTTCTTCACTTGCGCGTAACTGCCGCCTCCGCCGCGATATTTCATGCCGCGCTTGCGGCTCGTGGCGACGCATCGCGCGTCGGAAAACACCGACAGCCGCGCCAGATGCGGAACCAGCGTTTGGTTCACGAAGGTCTCTTCGGTCTGCCCCTCGACGACGAAATGCAACCTAATCATTATCGCGGACGCCCCCCGATTACGTTCTTCTCCCACAATTCGGAAAGCGCGTATTCTTCAAGCCATTCGGAAAGGGAATCCGAATTCAGCCTGCGGAATTCCGTGGCGCGCGCCTGACGCTCTACCACGACCACGTCCTCCGGCTCAAAACAGTCCACCAGCGCAGGCGACTGCGTGGCGACGATGACCTGAGTCTTCGCCGATGCGGCGCTTATCAGCCCGCCTATGACGTTGATGGCGTATGGATGCAACCCAAGCTCCGGCTCGTCCAAAATCAGAACGTCGGGCAGGTCGTCCGCCGGCTGAAGCAGCAGCGTGATTAGCGATATGACCCTGAGCATCCCGTCGGACGCCTGCGAGACGTCGAATATCTCATCGCTGTCGCGTTCGCGCCACGCCAACAACAAGTAGCCATGCTCCGGTTCCAACTCGAAATCGGAGAAGAATGGCAATATCAGGCGCAACGTGTCCACAATCCGCCGGTAACTGCCGCCTTCGCGCTCTTTCAGGCGAAGAAGCAACGGCGCGAGGTTGGCGGCGTCCGACTTCAGCCGGCGGTTATCGCCGATTCGCCACTTGGTTCTCATCCGCGCGGTTGCGGACGTGTTGTGAAACTGATACGGCGCGGCGCCCCTGAAGAAATCTCTGGTGATTCTGGCGGGGTCGTCATGCCCCGCGTGGAGAAGAAGCGCAGGAATCCGCCGCCCGCTCTCGCGTTCGCCTTCGCTCTCTATGGGGTCTTCCAATCCTCGCCCGAACCAATCAATCGGTTCATCGCCGTCTTGTTCGGGATGATGCTGATGATGCTCGTTTGAGAAAAACAGCGCGTCGCCCGCGGCGTAACGCAATTGGAAGCAGTAATGATTCATTCCGTTCGATGTCGCCAACTCTATTATCGCGCCTATCGTCTTGGATATGGCGGGACCGTCGTGAAGGATTTTGCTCGCGCCCCCCTGCTCAGCCACATAGTTGGGGAACGCGCTCTCGTCCGCCAGCGCCAGGCTCATCATACCGAAGAAGGATATGAAGTTGGACTTGCCCACGCCGTTGGGTCCAATCAAAACCGTCAGCGCCCCAGGCTTGAAATCCTCAAGGTTGCAAACGGTCTTGAAACCGGAGATGCTTATTTTGTCGAGTCTAGTTCTCATGGCGCTTGTGTTTTGGTGAGCGATTCCCGCCCCCTACCACTCCTCCACCCGCACCACATTCCCCACTTCCGCCACAACCTCCAGCGCCTCCAGCCGCTTGACCGCTTGGCGCATGGCGCTTTCGTCGGACGGGTGCAGCATGAAGACGATTTCGGCGCGCTCGCGGGCGGCGTCCGTCCACTTTTGCAGGGCGGATTCTATCGAAATGCCGCCGTCCGCGAACACGCTCGCTATCCGCGCCAGGACGCCGGCGCGGTCCGCCGCCGTCAGGCGGACATAGTATTTCGTCCGCAGGGCGGACATGGGCTTGATTGGGACGCCGCCGGTTATTTCGGCGACGGGCGGCGCGGGGGCGCCGTTACGCAGTCCGCGCGCGATGTTCAGGGCGTCCGCCATCACCGCGCTCGCCGTCGGCTTCGGACCCGCGCCCGCGCCGTGGAACAGCAACTTGCCCGCCAAGTCGGTCTGAATCTCCACCGCGTTCATCGCGCCGTCCACCTTGCCTATCATCGAGTCCGCGCTCACGAAGGCGGGGTTGACCCGCGCCTGTATCCCGTCCTCGCCGCATGTGGCTATCCCCAGCAGCTTTATCGCGTAGCCGAGTTCGCGCGCGTACTGGAAATCGCGCGCCGTGAGCCGCGTTATGCCTTCTCGGTAAACGTCCTCTTCGCGCACCCGCGAGCGGAATCCCAGCGTCGCCAGAATCGCCAGCTTGTAGGCGGCGTCCGTCCCTTCGACGTCGTTGGTCGGGTCGGACTCGGCGTATCCCAGCCGTTGGGCGTCCGCCAGCGCGTCCGCGAAATCCGCCCCTTCGCCTTCCATCTTGGTGAGTATGTAGTTGGTCGTGCCGTTGATGACGCCGTGTATGGAGACGATCTGGTTGGCGGCGAGGTCGCGCGCGATGGGGGCGATGATGGGCGTGCCGCCGGCCACCGCCGCCTCGAAGAGAACCTGAACGCCGCGCCGCCGCGCCGCGCGCAGAATCTCGTCCCCGCTCCGCGCCATCGCCTCTTTGTTCGCCGTCACCACATGCTTGCCGCGCGAAATGGCGCGCAGAATGTACGACCGCGCCGGCTCATGCCCGCCCATCAACTCCGCGACGATGTCCACGTCGGGGTTGTCGAGGACGTCTTCGGGGTTTTCCGTCAGCAGTCCGTCGGGAATCCGCGCCGTTCTCGGCTTGGAGGCGTCCCTGACCAGCGCGCCGCGCAGTTCCAGCGGGCAACCCGCCGCCTGCGCCAGCCGCTCGCGCTTTTCAAGCAGCGCCGCCGCCACGCCGCCGCCCACCACGCCCAAGCCGAGCAGTCCGATTCCGATGGAGGTTTCGCTCACGTTTTTCTCGCTTTCCAATTGCGCGGTTGCGTATTTATAGGATTGGCGGGATTTTCAGGATTTCGTTCTCCAAACTTGCGTTTGCCCGGAGAAAACGCGCGCCAGCGGAATCCTGAAAATCCTATAATCCCCTAAATCCTGATTCTGACAAAGGCGCGCGAACCTGCCCTTGCGGGCAGTCACCCTCAACCTAGCCTTCTCCCATCAAGGGAGAAGGGATACGTCGGCTTCAGTTCAGGTTTGATTTCGGATGGCTATTTCAGTTGGTCTCTGGATTCCCGCCTTCGCGGGAATGACGGGGCGGGAATCCGGGGGTTGCGGCGCGGTAGCCGTCCGAATTCATCCCCGCGTCAACGCCGCCCCCTATAGCCCCTGCATGAAGTTCTGCAACGGGTTGCCCGCCGGCGTCGGCGTTATCGTGGCGCTGATTCGCAGCTGCTCCACGAACCAGGCGTAAACGTCCGAGTTGAACGTGGCGTAAACGTCGTGATTCTGGCGCTCGTTGTTTATCCAAATCTGCAGCGCCCGCGTCTTGAGCGCCTCTCGGTTGATTCGGCTCACCTCTTGGCTTTCCGAGCGGTCGGACAGGATGAAGAAGAACGCCGTGCGCGGGTCGTCCACATTGGGAATCGCCCCCCGACAGCTCGCCGATTTCCAAATCCCAAAAATCGAATTCGTAGTCCTCATGGACGCCCAGCGGAACCCAGCCCATGTCGCCGCCCGTCCGGAACGTGTCCGGGTCGGCGGAGAATTCGCGCGCTATCTCTTTGACGGCGGCGCGAATGTTCCCCGCGCTTTTGTCGTCGCCGATGGCGTCGCTCAACTTGGTCTGCATTATGTCTATCTCTTCGTCCTGGACGTTCATCCAGATGCGGTGCAGATAGACCTGCTCATCGTAAGCCGGCACCTGGTCGCCGACGAACTGGCGGAACTTTTCGCGCATGAGCGATTTCCGCACAAGATCGCGGTGTTCCGCCTCGCTCACTTGGGCGGCGTTCAGGAACTGGCGGTGGCGCTCTCTGAACTCGCGCTCTATCTGGGCGGACGATTTGCCCTGCGAATCCGCCTCGCTCGGCGACAGCACGGCGCGGATGGAGTTGGTCACCTCGTCGCGCGACACCGATATGCCCTGCCCCGGCGCGGCTTGGGCTATCACTTCGTTCTCCACGATTGTCTGGAGCGCCTGGAAGATGTCGTCCGTGGTGTTCAGCCCCTGCGAGTCCACCAGCTCAAGCGAGCGCTGGCGCAGCCGGAGCAGCTTCACCATGTCGCCCCGCGTGTACTCCACGTCGTTGACGCGGACGATGAGCTGCTGGGGCGGCAGCACGAATATGACGACGTAGCCCGCCGCCGCCGCGCCGATGATTACGGCGGTCAGGGCGGCGATGACGATGAGCGCGAGCCGCCGCCGCCGCCGCTCCGCCGGGGTGGGCTCGGCGGCGGCGATGCGGCTGTCGCGTCTCGCGGCGCGTCTTTGGCGGCTGTCTTCCCGCGCTTCGTCAACCACTGGGTCGCAAACTCCGGAACGCTATTCGGCGGCTACCTGCCGCCGCCGCGATAGGGCGGCCTGCCGTCGCCGCGCCGGTCGCCGCCGCCGCGATAGGGCGGCCTGCCGTCGCCGCGCCCGTCCCTGCCGCCGGACGGCGGGGCGCTGTCGCGGAACCAGCGCATCGGAGGCCCGTCGTGGTCGGGGCTGAAGGGTATCAGCGCCAGATGCCGCGCGCGCTTTATCGCCGCCGCCAGCGCGCGCTGATGCTTGGAGCATACGCCCGTCTTGCGCCGCGACTCTATCTTCCAGCGGTCGGTCATGTAGCGGCGGAAGCGGTCGACGTCCTTGTAGTCGATGTACTCGATTCCGTCGACGCAGAAGCCGCAGATTTTGCGCCGGTTGTAGTAGCGCGGCCTGCCGCGCCGCTGCCCGCCGCCGGGGCGTCCGCCCGGTCGTCCTCCTCCGCCGCCGGGCCTGCCGTCCGCGCCCTGGGGACGGTATCCGCCGGGCGCACCTCCCGGCGGCCTGGGGGACATGCCGGGGCCGGGCGGCCTGCCGCCGCCCTGAAACGCCCCAGGCGGCCTGCCGCCGCCCTGAAAGCCGCCGGGCGGCCTCGCGGACGGCGGAGCCGCCGGTCTTTCGGTCTGCGTCGTCATCTTTTCATTCACCTCTGTCGCGTAGTGTTACGCAATGCGCCGCCGAGCGGATTCGCCGAAAGCGGCGCCCGCTACCACGGCAGATCGTCATCGTCGTCCGGGGGCGCGCCGTCGGGACCGGAGGGGTCGCCGCCGGGAACGCTGTCGGTTTGCCCTCGCGGAGTGAGGAACTGGACTTCCGTCGCGCGGACTTCGTTGGAAAACCGCGTCTGCCCGTCCGGCCCAACCCACGAGCGCGTGGACAGCGGCCCCTCGACGTAAACCTTGCTGCCCTTCGTCAGATACTGATTCGTGATTTCGGCGAGACGGCCCCAGGCACTGACGCCGAACCACTGAGTGTCTTCGGCTTGCTGTCCGTCCCTGGTTTTATACCGCCGCGTGGTCGCCACTCGGAAGTTGGTCACGGCGTCGCCGCTCGGCATGTAGCGCATTTCCGGGTCGGAACCCAGATTGCCTATCAGTATCATCTTGTTCATCGTCATTGGGGCGGCTCCTGCGGCGCGCTTCGATGTCGTGGGCGTGGCGCGGCGGCTAGATTAGGCGGGCGGGGGCGCGGACGGCGCCGTTTCGGACGCTTCGGCGGCGACGGGCGCAGCGCTCGGCGCTTCCGCTTGCGGGGAAGGCGGCGGCGACTCGACGGCGCCCGCGCTCGGCGGCGCTGGCGGCGTCTGCGTCTGCGTTGGCGGCGTCTGCGGCGGCGCTTGCGTCTGCGTCTGCGGCGGCGTTTCGGACGCGGCGCGAGCTTCGGCGGCTTGCCGCGCTTCGTCCCGCTCCCTCGCTTGGCGCTCGGCGGCTTGCCGCGCCTCCTCGCGCTCCTTCGCCTGCCGCGCGCGCTCCGACTGCGCCTCCATGGCGGCGATTTCGGACTTCTCGAGCCGGAAGATGAGATGCCGCAAGACATCCTGGGCGGCGTTGAGCGTCTTGTCGAGCTCATTCGCCGCGCGCGGCTCCATGACGCAGCGCATCACGAAGTAGTTGCCCTCGATGAAGCGCCGGATGGGATAGGCGAGCCTGCGCGCGCCCCAGTTTTCCTGATGGGAAACGGCGCCGCCGCCGTCCGCTATCAACTCCGAAACCCGCCGCGCCGTGGCCGAAGCCTCCGACTCAGTAGCCTCCGGGCTGAGAATCATCACCAGTTCGTAATCGCGCGTCCGTTGCGAAGTCAAACCAATCTCCTAAGAAGAAAAATCCGGCGAGGAATGTGAAGAGCATTATAACACGCCGCCGCAACCGTTGGCTAGGATGGGGAAAATCGAGAAATTCCCAAAAGGCGCCGGCGCGCTATCTCAACCTTAGTCCATCAAGCGGGAAGGGATGCGTTGGTTGCGATTCGGATTTGATTTCGGATGGGCCGCCTTATCCCCGCTTTTGCCCTCGCGGGGGCATGCCCGGCGAATTCAGGCGCGGATTGGACATTCCGCGCGCCGCCCCCGTCATTCCCGCGAAGGCGGGAATCCAGAGTCGCCCAACAACGTCATCCTCGCGAAAGCGGGGACAGGATAGCCATTAGGAATCAACCTTGAATCGCAACCAACGTATCCCCTCTCCCTTGATGGGCTAACAAGGGTATGTTCACCGAAATCAAGCCCGAATCGCGAGCGATGAATCCCCTCTCCCTTGATGGGAGAGGGCTAGGGTGAGGGTGCCTGCGCCGTTAGGCGCAGTCTCGCCAGCCACAAACATACCCTCTATAAGCCCTTAATGGGAGAAGGCTAGGTTGAGGGCGCCTGCGCCGCTAGGCGCAGTCCTGCGCGGATTGCCCGCCAGCCGCGAAACGCGCCCCTATTAAGGAACCCCTACCCCGCCAGCGCGCCGCCGTTCACGTGGATTGTCTGACCCGTTATGTACGCCGCGCCTTCCGACGACAGGAACGCCGCCGTCTTGGCTATCTCTTCCGGCAAGCCCAAGCGCCCGATGGGGATTCCGTCCGGGACGGCGGGCGCGGCGGCGCTTTGGGCGTCCGTCCGCGTCGTGTCGAACGCGCCGGGGACTATGTGGTTGACCAGAACCCCATGCGGGGCGAGCTCGGCGGCGAGGGCGCGGGTCAAGCCCAGCGCCCCCATCTTGCCGGCGCAGACGTGCGCCCACTCCGCGCGCCCCCGAAAGGCGTTCAGCCCCGAAACGTTGATTATCCGCCCCCAGCCGCGCTCCATCATGCCGGGGACGGCGGCTTGGCAGGCGAAGAAGGGCGCGTCCATGTTGACGGCGTTGACCCGCCGCCAGTCCTCCACCGTCATCTCGGTGAAGGGCTTGGACGCCCGCATGCCGGCGTTGTTGATTAGGATGTCCACGCCGCCGAACTCCGCGATGGCGGCGGCGACCATGCGATAGACGGCGGCTTGGTCGCCCACGTCGGCGACGACCGCGATGGCGCGGACGCCCAGCGCGCGGGCTTCCTCCGC
>CBDESW010000001.1:0-26744 GCA_965242675.1 Dehalococcoidia bacterium | reverse complement strand
CAAGGCGGCGGACGAATACTCCAACCTCTACCTCTGGATGGCGCTCCGCGACAGGCGCGGCGTGACCGAAACGATTACGCTCGGCGAAATCCAGGGGGACGAATGGCGGCTGATGCAAGCCGAAACGCCCCGCAACCTGACCGCCCCCATAGACCTGGTGAGCGTCCAAATATACGAGCCGGCGTTCGGGCCGACGGGGACGGCGGGGATTATCTTCCTGGACAACATACGGGCGACGGACGCCGCCGGCGAAGTCCACATACTGGACGATTTCGAGGGGCCGAACAAGTGGACTCCGCTTTCGACGTCCATGATAGCGTCCGACTCCATAGGCTTCACGCGGCGCGGGCCCAAGCGGGGGAATTCGTCCGGCGCGTTCGTTTTCGGGAAGGATACCGACAGGGGGATACGCGGCTTCTACCGCAGCCCCAGCGGGGGCCCCGCGCCGGCGGTGGCGAGCGCCGCCTTCTTGCGCCGCTCCGGAATGGCGCGCGGCGATTCCACCGTCGTCAGCGTGCTGGGCAGATTAGTCCCCATTCGCGTAGTGGACTCGGCGGACTACTTCCCCACGATGAACCCGGCGGGCAACGGCTTCATCGTCATGGATTTGGACGCGCTTTCGCGGCATCTGAACATACTCAGCCCGGCGCGCCCCGCTCGCCCGAACGAGGTTCTGATTGCGGAATCGCCGGGGTCCGGCGAAGCGGCTTACGCGGCGGCGCAGGCGCAGATTTCGCGATCCGACGACTTGCGGCGCAGAGCCGACCTGCTTGATTCCACGCGGCTAGACCCGATGATAACCGCCGGCTGGCGCGCCATGTCGCTGGCGTCCGCCGGGGCGATACTCTTCTCGGCGACCTTCGGATGCGCCGCTTACGCCCTTTCGCGCTCCGGTCGCGCGGCGGGCGAGACGGGCTTCCTGCGCGCGCTCGGCTTCAGCCGCGCCCACGTCATAAGGCTGCTGGGCGCGGAACACGCCGCCATCATCGCGCTCGGCTTGGCGCTGGGCGCGGCGACCGGCTTCGCCATGAGCGCCGCCATGGTATCCGCCCTGGCGGTCACCGAAGACGGGCGCGCCGTCATCCCCCCGTACATCCTGACCACCGACTGGGCTTACGCCGCGTTCGTGTACGCCTCGCTGACCGCCATATTCGCCGGCTGGCTGGCTTGGCTGGCGCGGACGGCTGCCCGCGCGGAGCCGGGCGCGGCGTCGCGGACGGAAGGGGGCTGACCCATGCCGCGCTTTCTCTACGGAATCGCCGCCGCCGCGCCGCGCATCGCCCGCCGCGCCCGCGCCCACTGGCGATTGACGTCCGCCGTCGCAATCGGCGTCCTGCTCGCCGCCGCGATAATGGCGGGGACGGTCATCTACTTCGAAGCGCTCCGCGAACTCGCCCTCCGCAGCGAGCTGCGAAAGCTGAGCGCGGACGAAACCAACATCGCCATAAAATCCGACCGCGGCCCGACCACCTACGGCGAGCGCGACACGGTGGTGTCCGCCACTGAAGCGGAGATAGACGCCCGCATCGCCTGGGCGCTCCGCGACCGGACGACGGCGGTGAAGTCCGCCACATTCTTCCTATCGGAAATCGGGGAGGAAGCGGACGCGGACACCGACAACCCCCGCGCCTTCTTCGCCCATCTGCCGCGCTTGTACGACCACGCGACAATCCAGCGCGGCGGGCGCTCGCCCTCCGGAGACGCCGTCCCAAACCCCTACGGCGCGCCGATGCTGGAGGCGCTGGTTCCGCTGGACGCCGCCGAGCGCGCGGGCGCGGAAACGGGCGACGTCCTATCCGCCGTCCCCTACTGGGCGGACTCGTCCCCGTATATACACGTCGCCATAGTCGGGACGTTCGTCAAAGACGACCCGAATCACGAATTCTGGCATCTTGAAGACAAGGTGCTGCTGGCGTCCGCCGGCGACGGCTACGCGACGCTGCCCTTCTATGTAGAGGAAACGGCGTACTACGAAGTTCTGGGGCGCTCGTTCGTCCAGATGAACAGCGTCTTCGCCTGGCTGCTGATGGTCGACGCCGACCGTCTGAACGCGGGCAACTCCGCGCTCGCCCATCTGTCGCTCCGGGCGATGCGCGAAAGCCTGTCCGCCGCCCTGTTCAGCTACCGCCAGATAACCGAGCTGGAGACCGTTCTGCGCGAGTACGACAGGCGGCTGTTCTTCTCGCAGCTGCCCATGTTCGTCATTCTGATACTCATTTCGGCGGTGGTTCTCTACTACGTGGCGTCGCTGGCGTCGCTGGCGGTGGAGCGTCAGCGGGGCGAGATAGTCTTGATGAAAAGCCGGGGGGCGAGCTCGGCGCAGGTCTTGTCGTCTTACGCTTTGGAGGGGGCGGTCGTCGCCGTTCTGTCGGCGGTCGCCGGCCCGCCGCTCGCCGCCGCCCTCATCGGCGCGCTGGGGATGACGCCCGCCTTCTCCGCGCTGAGCGGGGGTGGGTGGATAGCCGTCGGCGCCTCGCCCGCCGCCTACGCCATGAGCGCGCTCGGCGGGCTGCTCGCCTTCGCCGCCCTCATCGCGCCGGCGATTCAGGCGTCGCGCATGGAAATGTCCGAATTCAGCCGCCAGACCGCCCGCCCCCGCGCCCAGCCGCTTTATCAGCGCTACTACATAGACGTCCTGCTCATCGCCGTCTCCATCCCCCTTCTGCGCCAATTGTCCAACCAGGGCTCCGTGGTGGCGGTGGGCGTGTTCGGCGAAGTGACCGCCGACCGCCTTCTGCTAGCGGTTCCCGCCCTTGTTCTGGCGGCGTCCGCGCTCGCCCTTCTGCGCCTCTTCCCGCTCTTCATGCGCCTCGCCAGCGCGTTGCTGTCGCGCTTCCTGCCGGCGGGCCCCGCGCTCGGCGTCTGGCAGATGGCGCGGAACCCGTCCCACTACGCCCGCCTCTCCCTTCTGCTGATTCTCATGGCGGGGCTGGGCGTGTTCGCCGCCGGCTTCGGCGGCACGATGCGGCGCAACTTCGACGAGCGCGCCCTCTACGCCGTCGGCGCGGACGCGCGCGTCGAAGGCGCCCTGACCAACACCGCCGAATCCGTCCCCATCCGCCGCTCTTACGAAAGCCTGCCCGGAGTGTCCCAAGTCGCCCTCGCCTATCGTGGATTCGGCTCCGACCTGTCCAAACTGTTCGCGGACAGCTACACCATGTTCGCCGCCGAGAGCGAGCGAATCCGAGAAATCGGCTGGTTCCGAGACGACTTCTCGGACGAAGACATGGGCGGCATGCTGTCCGCGCTGGCTTTGGACGAACTGCCTAGCGGATTGCCGCTCCCGAACGGCGCGGTCGCCTTGGAAGCGCGGGCGAAAGCGGACAGGCCCCATCCCACAGCGATTTTGGCGGCGCGGATTCGGGATTCCAACGACCGCTACTACACTTATCCGCTCGGCGCGCTGGCGTCCGGCGGCTGGCGGACGATGGGCGCGCCGCTCGCCGAAGGCGCGGCGACGGGGCGAAGCCGCCCGCCGCCCGCCCAGCCGCTCCGCCTGGCGTCGCTCGCGGTTTACGAAACCGACTCGCGCAACCGCCTCCGCGCCGGCGCCCTCACGGTGGACGAAATCCGCGCCGTCATGCCCAACGGCGAAAGGCGGACAGTGGAATCGTTCGACTCCCTTTCGGGATGGAATCCGCTTCGCGCCGCCCCGGAGGCGCGGGCGGACGTACTCGCCCCCGCCGAAGGCGCGGAATCCGCCGCCAACTTCATCTGGGCGGAAGGCGGCCCGCTGACCAGCCGGGGAATCTTCCACGGACCGCCGATTCAGACGCTCCCCGTAATCGCCGGCTCCCGCTTCCTGCGCGTGAACGGCCACCGCGTCGGCGAAACCCTAGAAGTGTCCGCGCAGGGGCGCCGCCTGCAAGTCCGCGTCATCGGCGCGATGGACTACTTCCCCACGCTCGACACGGTGAAGAAATCGTATCTGATAGCCGATTTGGACGCGCTGTCGGCATACGCCAACCTCGAGGCGACCGGCGGCGAAATCCGCCCGAACGAAGTTTGGATAGAGACCGGCGGCGCCCCCGCCGACCGCGCCGAGCTGCTGGCGGCGCTCGAGGACGGCGTTCCGTTCCAATCGCGCCGCGTCCACGACCTCGAGGCGGCGCTGGCGGAATCCCGCGCCGACCCCCTCATAGACGCCGGCTGGCGCGCCCTGCTGTTCACCGCCTTCGCCGCCGTCTTGGCGCTGAGCGGAGCGGGCTTCATCGTCCACGCCTACGTGTCGTTCAAGAGCCGCGAAGCGCAGTTCGCCCTGATGCGGACGATGGGGTTTTCAACCGGCCAGCTCACCGCGCAGGCGATACTGGAGCAGGCGCTGGTAATAGGCGCGGGCTTGGCGCTGGGGACATGGATGGGCGCGCGGCTAGGCGCGGCGATGATGCCCTTCCTAGCCCACGACGACCGGGGCGCCCGCGTCCTGCCGCCATTCGTCACAGACATAGACTGGGCGGCGCTGGCGACAACCTACGCGGCGATGGCGCTGCTGTTCTCGGCGATAATCGCCGGCGTCATAATCATGGCCCGCCGAGTCTCCCTGCGCCGCGTCCTGCGCCTGGGCGAGTGACGAGCGGGAAGCCCCTCTGGACTTGACCGAAACCAAGCGCTAAATTGATATATACGGACGCGCCAAGAACGGGAGCGCAAATGCAACGGCGAGACACGACCACTGAACGCGAAACGCGGCGGGACGGCGAGCGAGGCTCGCCCCTAAGCGTGGACACGCGCCTTGTGCCGTGGTGCGTCGGCGGCATGGCGGCGCTGGCGATTCTGTGGACGGCGCTCGCAGTGTGGAACGAAACCCAATACGGCGACCGCGCCAACTGGACGCTCGCCTGCGAAGCGATAGGCGAAAAAATCCTGTTCGCCCTGCCGGGGATTGTTCTAATCCCAATCATAATCGCGACCGGAACCAAACTGGCGGTCAAGGCCGGAAAGGACTTGTGGAGAGTGATCAACTTCAACTTCCCGATCATCGGCGGAAAATACATCGAGCGAAGAACAAGAGAACTGCGGGAGGAGGGGCTGTCCGAGGGCATTGAGATAGGGGAGACTAGGAAAAACGCCGAATGGATGGATTGGAACAACCGCCGTCTTGAAGCGGAACGCGACGGCCTGCCGTTTGACGAACCGCCGCCGGACGGTTCGCGATAGTCCGCGAGAAAGGAGTTGCGGCGAATGATCAATTTCAACTACCCGCTCATCGGCGGAAAACTGATTGAGCGCAAAATGAGCCAGTGGCGTGAGGAAGGCAAGGCGCTGGAAAACGCCAAGTGGGTCGCTTGGAACAACCGCCGTCTTGAAGCGGAGAGGGACGGGATGCCGTTCAACGAACAGCCGCCCGGACGACCGCGATAGCCGCCCCGAAATGAAAGGACTTGCGAAAATGATCAACTTCAACTACCCGCTCATCGGGGGAAAACTGATTGAGCGCAAAATAAGGCAGTGGCGTGAGGAAGGCATTGAGGCGGGCATAGTCGAGGGTAGGGCGAAAGGCAGAGCCGAAGAGCGAGCCGAGTGGGTGGCTTGGAACAACCGCCGTCTTGAAGCGCAACGGAACGGCGAGCCGTTCGACGAGCCGCCGCCGGACGCCCCCCGCAAGACCGCCGCTTTCAGGGGCGCGTTCACCGTCTGCAATCGGCGGCGGGGGACGCCGCCGGCGTCGCCCGCGCGCAGGCGCTAGCCCTATCACGTCAAAGGATTGCACTGGCATGTCCGCCGGTTGGCAAGACTGCGCCTAGCGGCGCGGACACCCTCATCCTAGCCTTCTCCCATCAAGGGAGAAGGGATTTGCTGGTTGCGAAAGGAACCCCCCAATGACCGCCGCCGGAAACGCCGCCAACCCCTACGTCCTTTGCGAGGACGTGTTCAAGATTTACAAAATAGCCGACCTGGAAGTCGTCGCCCTGCGCGGGTTGGATTTGGCGGTGGACGCCGGCGAAGTCGTCGCCATCGTCGGCGCCAGCGGCAGCGGCAAAAGCACATTGCTGAACATACTCGCCGGCTACGACGCCCCCTCCGCCGGCGGCGTCCGCGTCGGCGGGCGCGACCTGCTCAGGATGAGCGGGCGCGAAACGGAAGAGTACCGCCGCGCCGAAGTCGGCTTCATCTGGCAGCAGACCAGCCGCAACCTGTTCCCCTATCTCACATCGCTCGAAAACGTGTCCCTTCCGATGATGCTCGCCAACGCGCCCGGACGCGAGCGCCGCCGCCGCGCCGAAGAGTTGCTGAACCTGGTCGGCATGGGGCACCGCCTTTCGCACGCGCCCGAAAACCTCTCCGGCGGCGAACAGCAGCGCGTCGCCATCGCCGTCGCGCTCGCCAACAACCCCCCCCTTCTGCTCGCCGACGAACCCACCGGCGAACTCGACGACGCCACCGCCGCCGACATACTCGACCTGTTCGGCGAAGTCAACCGCGAGATGGGAACCACCATCCTCATCGTCACCCACGACCCGGACATCGCCTACAAAGTCGGGCGCGTGGTTATGATTCGGGACGGCAAAATGTCCACCGAAATCCGCCGCAAAGTCACCTACCGCCGCATCGCCGGGGACGCCGAAACCGAGCAGCCGCTCGAGGAATTCGCCCTAGTGGACGGCAATGGCCGCGTCCAAATCCCCCGCGACCTGCTGGAGCGCATGAACATCGGCGAAAAGGCGCGGGTCTCAATCGAAGGCGGGCGCGTCGTAATCGCGCCGGGGGATTAGGCGACAGCGCCATTGGAAAGAATCAAGCGAAGATAGCCGACCGTCAACGGCGTCCGCGCCCTTCCGGATTCCCGCCCCCCGCTTCCGCGAGGGTGACGTTCTTTCGCGGGAATGATGGGGTAGAAATAGGAGAAAGCCCAATTGAGCAGAGTGCCGCCGCTCATCACCACCATCGATCTGTGGAGAACCTACCGGCTGGGTTCCGAAGAAATAAACGCGCTGAGGGGCGTGAGCTTCACCGTCTTGCCGGGGCAGTTCATCGCCGTCGTCGGGCGTTCCGGGTCGGGCAAGACGACCCTTCTGAACATCCTCGCCGGCTTGGACAAGCCCACCTCCGGGCAGGCGCTGTTCCAAAACCGCGACCTGTCCGAGATGAGCGAGCGCGAGCTCACCGAGCTGCGCCGCCACAAAATCGGCTTCGTCTTCCAGTCGTTCGGGCTGCTGCCTCTGCTGTCGGCGTTCGAGAACGTCGAGCTGCCGCTGCGAATAGCGGGCGTTCGCGCCGGCGAGCGCGAGCGGAGGGCGCGGGAGGCACTGGAAATGGTCGGACTCTGGCGCAGAGCGAAGCATCGCCCTTACGAGCTGTCCGGCGGCGAACAGCAACGCGCCGCCATAGCCCGCGCCATAGTCAACGAGCCGCCCCTGATACTCGCGGACGAACCCACCGGCGAGCTGGATTCCAACAACGCCCGCTCCATTTTCGGGCTGTTCAAGGAAATGGTGCAGAATCGAGGCATCAGCGTAGTGTCCGCCACCCACGACTCCACCCTGCTCGAAATGGCGGACGAAGTGAAGGAAATCCGCGACGGACGCCTATCGGACGCCGCCGAGCTGGGGCGGCGCTACCGCGACTGAAGCCGCGCCCGCCCGCCGTTCAGCCCCCGTCCTGCGGAACGAAATCCACGCGCTCGCGCCACAGCTCTGCGCCGCCCGGCACCCACTGCCCCGTCTCGACGGCGCGCAGACGGTAGCCCGCCGGCAGTCCGCGCCATGCCATGCAGACGCCGCCGAACCGAGCGCCCCGCATGGCGAAGTCGAAGTTCAGCGATTCGTGGTCGAAGCCGAGCTCGCGCCTGCCTTCCGAAACGTCGTCCGCGTTTTCGGGGAAGGCGCTCAGCAGAAAACGCCCGCGCGCGTCCTCTTCCGAACACCGCTCTTTGACATAGACCAGCGCGCCGCCGTCCAAATAGACGTCGAACTCCGACCGCGCTATTGGTTCGCCGTATTCGCCGCCGCGCGCGGCTCGGTAGGCGGCGCGATAGGCGGACAGCGCCGCGCCGTTCATGGGAAAGACATGCGTATCTTCCCAGACCGTCCCCTCGCCTGAAACGAACTGCCCCGCCTTTATCGCGCGTATGGGATAGTCCGGCAGCGGGCGGCGGATTAGGCATTTGCCGCCGAACCGGACGCCGTAGTGGGCGAAGTAGAAAGTGAGCGAGTCCAGCCCGCCGAAACGCGCGTCCGCTCTCGGCGCGTCGTCCGGGTTCACCGGCGCGGCGGCGAGCGCGAACTGCCCGCGCAAGTCTCGCGGCGCGCAGGGTTCGCGGGCGTAGATTAGCGCACCGCCGTCCATGTGAATGTCCCAATCCGCCGCTCGGATAATCGGCTCGCCCAGCGCGCCGGACGCGGCGGCGTCCCAAAGACGGCGGTACGGCGCGGCGGCTTCGGCGTCCGCCATGTCCAAGTTGACCGCCAAGACGGACATGACGGCGTTTCCGTAAACCCGCCGCTCGTATATGGCGGGCGCGAACAGCTCCGCCTCGAAGTTGCCCGAAAGGGCGTGTTCGCGGTGGTTGGTTATGTAGAAATCCGGCGCGTCGTCCTCAATGATTATCCTGTCGCGTTGCTCTTTCGGAAGAATCGTCCGCCCGTAGTGCGCCCAAGTGATTTGCGACCGCGCGCGGATGGGAATGTCCGGGTGCATATCCAACAGGCGCGACCACCCTTCCAGGTGGGAATGTCCCGAATACTCCATATCGTACCGCGCGCGCAGGTTCGGCGCGTCTTTATCGACGAAAATGTTGAAATAAGCCGTCTGATGCGGGTGAATCGCCCCCATTGCGATGGCGGTCGTCGCCAGTCCGAACGCGGCGAGGGCGCAGACGGCGGGCGGCAGATTGTCCATTGGATTGGCGATGACTCGGCGAAGCCGCCGGGCGACTAGCGGGGAAGACGCGGCGCGAACCAGGGCGCTCAGCCCGCAGACGGCGAGAAGGCACATCGGGGCGTAGAGAAAATAGAACTGCCGCCAGCCGTCCGATGCGTTCGGGCGCAGAATCGCCAGCCCCGCCGGCGGAAGCGCCAGGCAGGCGACCAGCAGCAGCCGGAAGCGCGTTTCGCCATTCCCCAGCGCCGCGAGCGGGTCGCGGACGCCCGCCCGAACAACCGCCGCGATTCCAACGGCGGCTAGCGCCAGCGTAACCGGCGGCGTGGTTATCGCCATCCAAAACGGCGTGAAATATGGCGGCAGGTCGTAGTTCGGAATCAGCTCGCCGCGAAACAGCTGAACCACGGGGTTGGGATGGTCGGACAAGACAAGCAAGCCCTCGAAAAACGCCAGCGGGTCTCCCCACAGCATGGGCCAGGTGGCGTAGAGCGCGAGCGCGGCGCACAGCGAAAAGGCGGCGAGATTCCCCAAGACGCGCTTGGCGGCGGCGCTCCGAAATCCCCCGCCCGAACGAACGGCGAGCGCCAAATCAAGCGCCAGCATGCCGGCGACCGCCAGGAACAAAATCGCGCCCAGCACGCGAATGTTCATCAGCAGCCCGACCGAAACCCCGCACAGCGCGAACGCCCATGCGCGGCTTCGCCCGAACGCCCAATGGGTTAGCCAGAGCGATATGGCGAACGCGCTCAGGAACGGCGCGTCTTTGCTGTTGATGAACGAATGGGCGTAGATGCGCGGGTGCAGAACGAAAGTCAGGGCGGCGAACAGCGCCAGCCAGCGGCTTCCGAACATGCGGAAGGCGAGCGCGGCGCAGGCGAAAGCGCCGATTAGAAAGAAGGCGTGAGTGAGCAGATGGCGCGCCAGGACAATGTCGCGGACGTCCTCCAGCCCCAGCGCGCGCTCGGCGAGAACCAGCGCCGCCTCGAACGCCACGCCGTAGAAGCGGTGGAAGTCGCCGTCCGCCAGCGGCTCGCCGCCCGCCAGAGCGTAATCCACCGCGACGACGCCCATATCGCGCTGAACCCACTCGTCCACATAGACGCCGTAATCATCGAAGACCGCCAAGCCGACGAGCGCGAACAGCGCCAGCGCGATTAGGGGCGAGTGGCGCCAAGCCAAGCCGAGCGCCGCGCTCATCGGGGAGCGCCGCGCTTGGGGCGGCGTTTGCGTGTCCATGTCGCGCTGAGAGGGCAAGGGCGTCTTGTCGGAATCAGGATTCGCGGCATTAGAGTGCAAGGGCGTCTTGTCGGAATCAGGATTCGCGGCGTATAGGATTTTCAGGATTCCTTCCGGCGGGCGCGCTTGTCCATATTCGGCTTATGGGAAGGCGCGGGTTGCGAAAAGCGGAATCCCGCCAAACCGCCGAATCCTGATTCCGGCGAAGGCGCGCGGACGAACCCGGACTTACTCCGGATCCCACTCCGTCTGAACGCTCGGCGTCGGGTGTATGCCGTAGATGACCGCCCGCTCGCCGGTCTTGTTGGCGAAGCCGTGCTTGACCCCTGGCGGCGCGAGGACGAACTGCCCGGCGCTCACCTGACGGGTTTCGTCGCCCACATAAGCCTCCAGCTCGCCTTCGGCTATCAGGATGGTCTCTTCGGTGGGATGCGCGTGCAGCGGCGGCGCGGAGCCCGGCTCCATCAGCACCTCGCTCACCGACAGCTGCGTCGACCCGCGACCGCCGTCCACCACCGACCACCGCTTGAACCCGGCGTACATCTCGGTCATCTCCACGCCGCTCTTATCCAAAATGGGCATTGGGGGTTTCTCCTCGCTCTTGATTCTTGACAACCCTATCCAGTCAAGGGCTTGCAAATTGCATTTTACCAGAATCGGGATTCGCGGGCTTGCATGATTCTTCGGGGATTCCCCCCTTGCAAGGGCGTGTTTGCCGAAATCATGCTTGAACTGAAGCCGGCGCGTCCATTCTCCCTTGATGGGCTTATAGGGGTATGTTTGCGGCTGGCGGGCAATCCGCGCAAGACTGCCCTAACGGGCAGGCACCCTCAACCTAGCCTTCTCCCATCAAGGGAGAAGGGACACGTTGGCTTCAAGTCAAGCCTGATTCCTAGTGGCTATCATGGTTGGCAAACTCTGGATTCCCGCCTTCGCGGGAATGACGGGGCGGGGGCGCGAGAAAGCGGCGAAAAGGGGTCCATTTCGCGCCTAAATCCGCCAAACATACCCCTGCAAGCCCTTGATGGGAGAAGGCTAGCGCGCGGGCGTTCCGTACTTTCGCGAATTTCTCCCGCCAAACCGGACCTTGACAACCCCGCCGCCGGCGTGTAGCATTTATTCCAAGCGCGGACTGCGCGAATCATAATTGAATAACTCGTACTCTTATCCAGAGTGGCGGAGGGACCGGCCCCTTGATGCCCGGCAACCGGCGGTCGCGCTTTCGGCGCGGCGGCAAAGGTGCCAATTCCGGCGAGCGCTTAAGAACGTTCGGGAGATGAGAGAGCAAGCGGCGGAGCGTCCCCCCCCGCCGACCAAAGGCTTCTCTCTAACTCGGAGAAGCCTTTTTTGTTGGGCGCGGGAACGGGGACGCCTTCGCGCGCGGGTTTGTTTATCTTAGGAGCGTGGCAAGTTGAACTCGTCGCCAACAGACTTCTCCCCACTCGTCTGGCGGGGGGATTCGTTGCGTCTGCTCGACCAGCGGAAGTTGCCCGCCGATGAGGTTTGGATAGAGACGGCGGACTACCGCGCCGTCGTCGATGGAATACAAAACATGTCGGTGCGCGGCGCGCCCGCCATCGGCATCGCCGGCGCTTACGCCCTGGCGCTGGCGGCGAACGAACTCGCCGCCGACTGCGGGGGGAACTTCTCGGACAGCCTGCATGCCGCCGCCGCCGAAATCAAGGCGGCGCGCCCGACCGGCGCCAACCTGGCGTGGGCGGTCGAGCGCGCGCTCGGCGCGGCGCTGGGGGCGCAGAGCGTCGAAGAAGTCGTCGTCGGCGTCGCGGAGGAAGCCGCGCGCATCCACCGCGAGGACGTCGCCGGCAACCGCCGCATCGCCGACAACGGCGCGCGCCTCATCCCCTGGGGAAGCGCCGCCCTCACCCACTGCAACACCGGCGCGCTGGCGACAGGCGGCTACGGAACGGCGCTCGGAATCGTCCGCGCGGCTTGGGAGCAGAAGCGCCTAGAGCGCGTTTACGCCACCGAGACGCGCCCGCTGCTGCAAGGCGCGCGCCTCACCGCCTGGGAGCTGCGGCGCGAAGGCATAGAATCGCGCTTAGTGGCGGACTCGGCGGCGGGCTCCCTCATGCGGAGCGGAGCGGTCAACGCCGTGATTGTCGGAGCCGACCGCATCGCCGCCAACGGCGACGTGGCGAACAAAATCGGCACTTACTCCCTGGCGGCGCTGGCGCGCGACAACGGCATCCCCTTCTACGTCGCCGCCCCCGTCTCCACTTTCGACATGGGCATCGCCGGCGGGGATGAAATCGTCATAGAAGAGCGAAACCCGGATGAGGTTCTCGCATACGGCGGCAGCCGGGTCGCGCCCGACGGAATCGGCGCGCTCAACCCGGCGTTCGACGTGACGCCCAACCGCTACGTCACCGCGATTGTCTGCGAGCGCGGCGTGGCGCGACCGCCCTACCGCCGCAGCCTCGCCGAGATGACGGAGGGAACCAATGGCTGAAGCGACTGTCGGATTCATCGGCGGCTCCGGACTCTACGACGTGGACGGCATGGCGGCGCGGCGCGAAGTGGAAATCTCCACGCCGTTCGGCTTCCCCAGCGACAAGATAGTCCTGGGCGAGCTCGAAGGGGCTAAATGCGCCTTTCTGCCCCGTCACGGGCGCGGACACCGCCTGTCGCCGAGCGAGATTCCCGCCCGCGCCAACATCTACGCGCTGAAGTCGCTGGGAGTGGAGCGCCTGGTCACCGTGAGCGCCGTCGGCAGCCTGCGCGAAGAGCTGCGCCCGCTGGATTTGGTCATCCCCGACCAGCTCATCGACCGGACGCGCGAGCGCCCGTCGACCTTCTTCGGAAACGGCGTCGTGGCGCATGTCGGACTTGCCGACCCGTTCTGCGCCCTTCTGCGCCGTCTGGCGGCGGATTCGGCGGCGGGCGAATCGGTCGCGGTCCACGACGGCGGCGTTTACGTCACTATAGAAGGACCGCAGTTCTCGACCCGCGCCGAGTCCGCCATGCACCGCGCTTGGGGCGCGAGCGTGGTCGGCATGACCGCCCTTCCCGAAGCCCGCCTGGCGCGCGAAGCCGAGCTGTGCTACGCCACGCTGGCGTTCGTCACCGATTATGACGTCTGGCGGGAGCCGGATGAGGACGTCACCGTGGAAATGGTAATCCAAAACCTCGCGCGCAACGCGGCGGCGGCGCAGAGCATAGTCCGCCGAATCGCGGGCGGACTGACGAACGAACGGCGGCGATGCGGTTGCGAAAACGCCCTCGAAACGGCGATAATCACAAGCGGCGATTCCATCCCCGCGGACGCGCGGCGCAGGCTGGGATTGTTCATAGACAAGTATCTGGCTTAACGACGCCCGTCCGCGCGGACGGCTAAATTCTCAAAAACCGAAGGGAGCGAGCGGCATGGCGAGACAGGTTCCGGGAGAGCCGTACACCAGAATATCGATTGACGAAGCGGCGGAGCTTCACGGCGACGACGACTATGTCTTCGTCGACGTCCGGCGCATGGACGAATACATGGACGGCCACGTCCAGGGCGCGCTGTTCATCACGGTGGACGACCTGCTGGGGCGCATAGACGAGTTGCCGACGGACAAGAAGCTGCTGTTCATCTGCGCCGCCGGCGTCCGCAGCGGCTTGGCTTGCGAAATGGCGGCGGCGATGGGGTTTGACTCCGACGTCCTCTACAACATCGAGGACGGCACCCAGCCCTGGATAGACAAGAGCTACCCCACCAGCTACGGCGCGGACGCCTAGGGACGGCGGCGAGATTGGCGCGCGAAATGACAGAACGCGAAATGACGGAAGCGGAAGACTGCCGTCTGCTGGCGGTGGGCGTGTTCGCCTACGACTCCATCAAGACGCCCTACGGATTCCGCGAAAGGGCGCTTGGCGGGTCGGCGGCGTACTTCGCCATCGCCGCGCGCCGCTTCTCGCAGGTGAGCGTCGTCGGCGTCGTGGGGCGCGATTTCGACGACGCGAGCGTGGACGTCTTCCGGTCGCGCGGGGTGGACCTGTCCGGTCTGGAGTTCGCCGACGGCGAGACTTTCTACTGGTCTTGCGTCTATCTCGACGAGGACGCCAACCGCCGCGAAACGCTCGATACGCGGCTCAACGTGTTCGCGGATTTCAAGCCGGCGCTCAGCGAACGCCATCGCCGCGCGCCGTTCCTGTTTCTCGCCAACATGGAGCCTTCGCTTCAGCTGGACGTCCTGAACCAGATGCGCGAACGCCCGAAGTTCGTGGCGATGGATTCGATGAATTTCTGGATAGACCGCAATCGCGCCGAGTTGGACGCCATAATCCGAGAAGTGGACGCCCTGATGCTGGACGAGGGCGAGGCGCTGAGCTATTCGGGCGCGGCGGACATCCCGGCGGCGGCGGCGCGGTTGCGCGGCATGGGCCCGCGCGTGGTCGTAATCAAGCAAGGCGCGCGCGGGGCGACGGTGTTCGGGGACGGGGACGGCGGCGTCTTCCACGTCCCAGCCTTCCCCGTCGCGCGCCCCGTCGACCCCACCGGCGCGGGCGATTCGTTCGCCGGCGCCTTCATGGGGGCAATCGCGGCGAGCGGGGACTTGTCGCCCGGCGGTCTAAGGCGCGCCGCCGCGCTCGGCTGCGTCATGGGGTCGTTCGCGGTCGAAGGCTTCGGCATGGACGGCATCACGTCGCTTGACAAGCGCGACATACAAGACAGACTGGCGGCGCTCCCTCAAGCGGGCGGCGCGCCGCCGGAGCGTTAGGAGACGGATTTGACGACGGCAACCGAAAACGGCGACGTTCTGGACGCGGGTCTGGCGCGCGCCGGCATGGGCAAGATAGAGTGGGCGGCGCGCGAAATGCCCGTCGTCCGCCGGATACGCGCGCGGTTCGCGGAGGAAAAGCCGCTGAAGGGGTTGCGCGTCGCCGCCTGCCTGCACGTGACGGCGGAGACGGCGAACCTCATGCTCGCCCTGCGCGACGGCGGCGCGAATCTCGCGCTCTGCGCCAGCAACCCGCTCAGCACCCAAGACGACGTCGCGGCGGCGCTCGCCGTCGAACTCGGCGTCCCCACTTTCGCCATCAAGGGCGAAGACCGCGACACCTACTACCGCCACATACAGACCGCCCTCGACAGCCAGCCGAACATCACCATGGACGACGGCGCCGACCTAGTGGCGCTTCTGCACACCGAACGCACTAATCAGCTCGCGGACGTCATCGGCGGCACGGAAGAGACCACCACCGGCGTCATCCGCCTCAACAGCCTCGCGGCGGACGGCAAGCTGAAATACCCCATAATCGCCGTCAACGACGCCGACACAAAGCACTTCTTCGACAACCGCTACGGCACGGGGCAAAGCACGCTTGACGGCATCACGCGCGCCACTAACATGCTCTGGGCGGGCAAGCGGGCGGTCGTTTGCGGCTACGGCTGGTGCGGGCGCGGCGTCGCCCTGCGCGCGCGCGGCATGGGCGCGCATACCATAGTCACCGAAGTGAACCCCATCCGCGCCCTCGAGGCGGCGATGGACGGGCATCAAGTAATGACCATGGCGGAAGCGGCGGAAGTGGGCGACGTCTTCATCACCGTCACAGGCGGCTTGAACGCCATAGGGCGCGCGCATCTCGAAGCCATGAAAGACGGCGCGATTGTCGCCAACTCCGGGCATTTCAACGTCGAAATAGACATAGACGCCCTAGAGGACATGGCGGACGGCAAGCAGACCGTCCGACCGTTCGTCGACGAGTATCTGCTCGGCGACGGGCGGCGGATTTACCTGCTCGGCGAAGGGCGGCTAATCAACCTGGCGGCGGCGGAGGGGCATCCGTCCGCCGTCATGGACATGAGCTTCGCAGACCAGGCGCTCTCGCTGGAGTATCTCGCCCAAACCGCCCACACGCTCGCGCCGGAGGTTTACCGCGTCCCAACCGACATAGACCAAGAAGTCGGACGCCTCAAGCTGCAGTCTATGGGAATCCGCATAGACTCGCTCACCGCCGAGCAGGAAAAATACTTGGCGAGCTGGGACATGGGGACTTAGCGATGACGGCGACGGCGGCGCGCGCGGGCGGCGAGCATCCCGACTGCTTCGGATGCGGGCGCGACAATCCGAGCGGCCTCCGCTTGGAAATGCGCTTGGAAGGCGAAACGGTCGTCGCCGACTTCACGCCGTCCGAGCGTCATCAGGGCTGGCGCGGAATCCTGCACGGCGGGATAATCTGCGCCCTGCTGTATGAAATCATGGAGAACTGGGGCTACCTGAACGGCGTGGCGACTATGGCGCGGACGGTGAACGCCCGCCTAATCAAGCCCGCCCCGATTGGGCGTCCGCTCGCGGCGAGGGCGTGGCTGGAAAGCCGAAACGGGCGCGAAATGCGAATCGCGGCGCGGCTGACCGGCGGCGGCGCGACGGTCGCGGAAGGCGACGCGGAACTCGTCGAAGTCCGATGGGACTACCTGAAAAGAGCGGCGCGAGCCGACAATTAACCAACAACAGCGAATCAGGAGGAAAAGACCAATGGGCCAAAGCTTTGCGGCGAGCCCGTCGTATCTGTTCACGTCCGAGTCGGTGACGGAGGGGCATCCCGACAAGCTCTGCGACCAGATTTCGGACGCGGTGCTGGACGCGCTCATCGCCGAAGACCCGATGAGCCGCGTGGCTTGCGAAACCTGCACGACCACGGGGCTTGTGGTGGTGATGGGCGAGATAACCACCGAAACCTACGTGGACATCCCCTCCATAGTCCGCGAAACGATACGCGACGCCGGCTACTCCGACCCGTCGTCCGGATTCGACCATGAGTCTTGCGGAATCGCCGTGTCGGTGCATGAGCAGTCGATGGACATATCGGAAGGCGTCGGCAACGCCCTCGAGACGCGGGACGAATTCCCCGCCCCCGGCGCGGAAGAAGCCGAAACGCTCGGAGCGGGCGACCAGGGCATGATGGTCGGCTACGCCTGCGACGAGACGCCGGAGCTCATGCCGCTCCCCATCGCCCTATCGCATCGCCTCTGCCAGCGCATGTCGGCGGCGCGGAAGGACGGCGAGATAGGCTACCTGCGTCCCGACGGCAAATCCCAAGTGACGGTCGAGTACGAATACGGACGCCCCAAGCGCGTCCACACGGTGGTTATGAGCGCCCAGCATCACCCGGACGCGACCAATGACCGAATCGAGCGCGACCTGAAGCGGCTGGCGCGCGAAGTCGTCCCCGCCGAGCTGATAGACGCCGATACGCGCTGGTTCATCAACCCGTCCGGTCGCTTCGTGATAGGCGGCCCCGTGGGCGATTCGGGCTTGACCGGGCGCAAGATTCTGGTGGACACCTACGGCGGCATGGCGCGGCACGGCGGGGGGGCGTTTTCCGGCAAAGACCCGACCAAAGTCGACCGCTCCGCCGCCTACGCCGCCCGCTGGGTAGCCAAAAACGTCGTCGCCGCCGGACTCGCCCGGCGCGCCGAAATCCAAGTCTCATACGGCATCGCCATGGCGGAGCCCATCAACGTGACCGCCGAGACCTTCGGCACGAACCAGATCCCGGACGCCGCCATCAACGCGCTCATCGCAAAGCACTTCGACCTCCGCCCCGGCGCGATAATCCGCGACCTAGACCTGCGCCGCCCCATCTACAAAAAAACGGCGGCATACGGCCACTTCGGACGCCCGGAAGAGGACTTCCCCTGGGAACGAACCGACAAGGCGGAGGCGCTGAGGGCGGACGCGGGGTTGTCGTAAGAGCGGGGGCAAGCGGCGGCGAAACGGCGCGCGCGCCCCGTCATTCCCGCGAAGGCGGGAATCCAGAGTCGACCAACAACGTCATCCTCGCGGAAAGCCGGGACAAGCGGCGGCGAACCGGCGCGCGTCCCCCCGTCATTCCCGCGAAGGCGGGAATCCAGAGTCGACCAACAACGTCATCCTCGCGGAAGCGGGGACAAGACAGCCGCCCGAAATCAAACCTTAATTGAAACCAGCATATCCCTTCTCCCTTGATGGGCTAACAGGGGCATGTTCACGGAAACCAAGCCCGAATCGCGAGCGATGAATCCCCTCTCCCTTGATGGGAGAGGGCTAGCGCGCGGGCGCCTGCGCCGCCAGGCGCAGTTTCGCGCCGATTGCCCGGACACGCAAACGCGCCTTAACTACTGACCACCGACCACTATCCACTGGCTACTAGGAAAGAAATGCCCACAATAAAATTCGGCACGGACGGCTGGCGCGCGGTCATCGGCGAGGATTTCACCTTCGCCAACGTCCGCCTGTGCGCTCAGGGCGCGGCGGACTATCTGAACGCCAACGGTCTGGCGGCGCGCGGCTTCGTCGTCGGCTACGACACGCGCTTCGGCTCGCGCCGCTTCGCCGAGGCCGTCGCCGAAGTCGCGGCGGCGAACGGCGTCCCCACATTCCTCTGCGACCGCGCCGCGCCCACGCCCGTCGTCAGCCACGCCCTAGTCTCCATGAACGCCGGCGCCGGCGCGGTCATCACCGCCAGCCACAACCCGGCGGCGTACAACGGATTCAAGTTCAAGCCCGACTACGGCGGCAGCGCCTCCGAAGAAATCGTCGCCGAGCTGGAGCGGCGCATCGCGGACGCCGAAGAAACGGGAAGCGTCCGCCGTCTCGAAATCCAAGAAGCGCGGCGGCGCGGGCTGGTCGAATACGTCAACCCGGAGACCGACTATCTCAACCACGTCGCGCGCTTCGCGGATTTGGACGCCATCCGAAACTCCGGCTTGAACGTGGTCGTCGACTCCATGCGCGGCGCGGGCGCGGGCTACTTCCGCAAACTCATCGGCGGCGGCAGCGCGCGAATCATCGAGATAAACGCCGAGCCGAACCCGGACTTTCCCGGCATGGCGCAGCCGGAGCCGATAGCCGCCAACCTGTCCGCCCTATTCGACGCCATGGACGACAACGCCGCCGACATCGGCTTGGCGACGGACGGCGACGCCGACCGGCTAGGCGTCGTGGACGACGACGGCGAGTTCGTCACGACCGCCGAAACCTTCAGCCTGCTCTGCATGCATCTGCTGGAGGGTTTGGGGCGCTCCGGCGCGCTCGTGAAATCCGTCACCATGAGCGCGATGATAGACAAGCTGGGCGAGATCCACGGCGCGGACGTCGTGGAAACGCCCGTCGGATTCAAGCATCTCGGCCCCCGCATGATGGCGGCGGACGCCCTGGCGGCGGGCGAAGAGAGCGGCGGCTACGCCTTCCGCGGCAACATCCCGGAGCGCGACGGCATCCTAAGCGGCTTGCTGATGCTGGACATGGTGGTCAAAACCGGCGAAAACCCGGCGGACTTGCGCCAGTCGCTGTTCGAGAAAGTCGGCAGGCACGTCTATGACAGATGGGACATCCCCTTCGACCCGTCCATGCGGGACGCCATAGAGCGCCGAGCGCGAACGGCGCGCCCGCTCCAGATAGCCGGCATGCAAGTAACCGCGACGGACGACCGCGACGGCGCGAAGTTCCTGCTGGAAGACGGCTTCTGGACGCTCATCCGCTTCTCCGGCACGGAGCCGTTGCTGAGAATCTACGCCGAGGGCCCCTCCGAAGCGGACGTCGCCGCCATGCTGGGCGAAGCGCGGATGCTGGCGGGGGTTTAGGCGTCTCTAGGGCGCGGCGGCTTCGCCAATCCAGCGAATTCTGTCGGGGAAGGCGCGCCTAGCCGAGCGGTAAAACCTGCGGTCGGCGGTCCAAAGCTCGCAGTCGAGCCGCTCGGCTAGGGCTAGGTAGTGGGAATCGTACACCGCGCCCTGTCCGATTCGGCTTGCGGCGCTCAAGGCGGCGCCGTGGATTTCAGGCGGGGCGACCAGTTCAATTCCGAAGGCGAGCAAGTCGTCCAGCAGGCGCGCGGCGGTTTGCAGGTCTAGTTCGCCCCGGACGACTCTGCGATGAAGCGCGTTGGCGACTTCGGCGGGCATCAGAATCGCGGGCGCGAACGTTTTGACGCCTGAGCTTTCCCAATCGCTTGAAAGGGCGCGGGCTTCGTCCGAGTGTTCTTCCTCCACCAGCCATTTAATCGCGAGGCTTGCGTCGACGACCTTCAACAGCGCGTTCAATGTTCAGCGCCCTTTCCTCTCGCATCGCTCGAATATCGTCCGCGCTGTTTCCGGCGAAGACGGGTTTATCTCCGAAAGCGTGTTCGCCAACGGCGGCGCTCTTGGCATTGTTCGCGTTCGCCGTCCGTTCGCGATTCTTTTCGCAGCGTTCCGCCGATTCCCGCGTGAGCTTTATCGGAGCGCGATACACCGCGTCCTCATCCAACTGAACCTCTATCGCCTCTCGGCAGTAGACGTCCACGCTGACGCCTTCGAGGATGGCGGCGGCTTCCAGGCGCTCGCTTGTCTCGGCGTCCAAGTCTAGGATGATTCGCTTGTTGCCCGCGGCGGTCATGACTGCGCTCCGTTCTTCTCGGCTACAGTGGTTCGCGCGACTATTCTACCACAGTTCGCAACCAAGCCGCCCGGCGGGGGCGCGCGGAAATGCGAAAGGGGGCGAGGCGCGTAGCCCCGCCCCTGATTTGTCGCGCTCCGGCGGCTCGCGCCGGGCGCTTGTTGACGGAAAGCCCCCGATCTCCCATCGGCTATAAACGCTTGGGGCTTGCCGGCGCGCAAAGAACATTTGCGCTTTGACGATTTATATTCTATCATAGAACTAACGGTTGTCGCAAACCCTTTTCGGAGCGCGGAATGTCCTCAATAAAATACAGACTCGGCATAGACCTCGGAACCAACTCCATCGGCTGGGCGGCGGTGGAGTTGGACGCCGGCGGCGAACCCGTTGGCGTCTTGGATGCGGGCGCCCGCATTTTCGCGGACGGGCGAGACGAACGGGGCGAAGCGTCCAACGCGGCGGAGCGCGGCACGGCGCGCGGCGGAAGGCGGCGCAGGGCGCGATACGTCCAGCGGCGCGAACGGCTGGCGAACGCCCTCGCGGACTGCGGACTGACGCCCCGCGACAAATCCGAGCGCCAAGCGCTGGACGCGCTCGACCCTTACGAAATCCGCGCGCGGGCGCTGGACGAGCAACTTCATCCGTTCGCGCTGGGACGGGCGCTGTTTCACCTAAACCAACGGCGCGGCTTCAAATCCAACCGCAAAGCGGACGGCGGCGACGAAGCCGAAAAGTCCAAGATGCGGGACCGCATGTCCAAACTGCGCCATAACATGGACGCAAGCGGCGCGAGAACGCTCGGCGAATATCTGGCGGAGCGGCAAGCGGACGGCGAGACGGTTCTAGCCCGCCCGAACGAAGAGTTTTACCCCGACCGCGCCATGCTCGAATACGAATTCAACGTCATTCGGGACACGCAAGCGCCCTTCCACGCCCTGAGCGATGGCGATTGGGAGCGTCTGCGCGGCGTCATCTTCCATCAGCGTCCGCTAAAAAGCCCGCGCCCCGGCATGTGCCGATATGAGGACGGCGAGCCGCGCGCGCCCAAAGCGTTGCCGAGCTTCCAAGAGTTTCGCGTCCTGTCGGACGTCAACAACCTGCGCCTAAGAGTAGGCGCGGAGCCGGAGCGCGAGTTGGACGAAGGCGAGCGCGAGCGCGTCCTGAATCGGCTGCGCTCCGGCAAGGATATTCGCATGACCGACAAGGACGGCAAAGACGTCGCCCCAACCAGAGATTTGAAGTTGTCCGCAGGCGCGAAACTCAATCTAGCCAAAGGCGGGCGCGCGAAGATAGAGGGGGACGCCGTCGCCGCCCTGCTCGGCAAGCCCAAACTGTTCGGCAAGCGCTGGGCGGCTATCCCCATAGCCGAGCGCGACGAAATCGCCCGCTTTCTGATGGATGCGGAAGACCCCGCCGCAGTCGTTGAAAAGGCGAGAGTGGATTGGGGATTGGACGCCGACCAAGCCGACGCCGTCGCCCACGCATCGCTTCCGCGCGGATACGGCAATCTCAGCGAGAAGGCGATTCGCAAGATGATCCCCCACTTGGAGCGCGGCGAGGGCTATTCGGACGCGGCGAAATCCGCCGGCTATCATCACTCCGACTTCCGAAGCGGCGAAGGGCGCGCCGAACTGCCCTATTACGGCGAGGTTTTGGAACGATACGCCGTCGGAGGCGACCGGACGCTCGACCCGGACGAGCGCGGCGACGCCGAGCGATTCGGGCGCGTATCCAACCCCACCGTCCACATCGGCTTGAACCAGTTGCGCCGCGTGGTGAACGCGCTCATCGCCAAGCACGGCAAGCCGAGCGAGATTGTGGTGGAGCTGGCGCGCGAGCTGAAGATGAACGGCGAGCGAAAGCGGAGTTTCATCCGCCGTCAGCGAGAAAACGAAAAGCGCGATGGAGAATTCAGGGAAATGCTGGCGTCCGCGGGCTTGGCGGATACTCCGGACGACCTCCGCAAACTGCGGCTGTGGGCTGAGCAGGGCCCGGTTCACGCCCGCGCTTGCCCCTACACGGGGAAGATTCTCTCGTTCCGCATGGTCGTATCCTCCGAAACCCAAGTCGACCACATCCTGCCCTTCACGCGGACTTGGGACAACTCGATGGCGAACATGGTCGTCTGCGTCGCCGGCTCCAACCGCGTCAAGCGCGACATGTCGCCGTTCGAGGCGTTCGGACACAGCCCGTCGGGATATGATTACGACCGAATCCAGGCGCTCGCCGCCAAGTTGCCGCCCAACAAGCGCTGGCGCTTTCTGCCGGACGCGATGGAGCGATACGAGAGCGAAAAGCGGGGATTCCTCGACCGTCAGCTCAACGAAACGCGCTATCTGTCGCGCCTAGCCCGCGAATATCTGGCGTGTCTGTACGACGAACTGAGCGAAGGCGTCAAAGTCCGCGCCGTCCCCGGAGTCCTCACCGCCCTGCTCAGGCGCGGCTGGGGGTTGACGGGGATGCTCGGCGAATCATCGTCCGGCGGCGGCAAGTCGCGGGACGACCACCGCCACCACGCCATAGACGCCTTCGTAGTGGCGAACACCGCTCAGGGCTTGCTTCAGCGATTCTCCGAAGCGGCGAGTTCATACGGCGGCGACGACCTTGTAGAGCGCCTGGCGAGTCGCGTCCCCGACCCGTGGGACGGCTTTTCGCGGGAGCATCTGAAAGAGCGTCTGGACGAGATAATCGTCTCCCACAAGCCGGACCGCGGAACCGCCGGCGCGAACGGCGGAACCAGCGGGCGGCTGCACAAAGGAACGGCATACGGACTGATAGACCCGCCTGCGGACAGCGCGACCAGAATCGTTCAGCGCAAGGCGCTTGATAAATTCAGCGAGGCGACTATCGGGAAAATTCGCGATTCGGCGTTGCGAAACGCGCTCAAGCGTCTGTGGAACGAATCAGGCGGCAACGCATCAGTATTCGCCACGCGCGCGATGGAAGACGGCGTCTTGATTGGCGGAAGTCGCCAGAAAATCAGAAGCGCGCGGATTGTAGAAGTTGAAGCCGTCATACCCATTGAAGGCCGCGACGGGAACATATACAAGGGCTACAAGCCGGGCGGCAACGAATTCGCCGACATATGGCGCATGCGCGACGGAAGCTGGAAGATAGTGGTCGTCCCAACCTTCCACGCCAACCAGCCGGACTTCGACATAGAGGATTTCCGCCCGACCACATCCAAAGGGAAGCACAGGGGCAAGCCCGACCCAATCGCCAAGCGCGTTTTCCGAATCTACAAAAACGACATGTGCGCCTTGGGCGAGGGCGCGTCGCGTCGCGTCGTTCGGGTTCGCAAAATCACCAATCGCAGCAAACAGGGCGTGACCATATTCTTGGACGACCACAACGAATCCAACGTGGACGCCCGCGTTCGGAAGAAGGAAATGGGAGGCATAAGCGCCAATGGCGCCAGCGCCAAAACGCTCCGCGAACAAGGCTTCCGCCCCGTCATCGTGGATGAGATTGGGCGCGTATTTGACAGGGGGCCGTTCCCGCCATGATTGGGCGCGTAATCGAAATCGGCTCGGACGGGTGCCATCTCGCCCGCCATCGGGGGTTTATGACCGTATCCGAGCGCGGCGCCGAAATCGGGCGCGTTCCGCTGGACGACATCGGCGTCCTGCTGTGCAACGCGCGCGGCTTGACCTACTCCAACGGGCTTATGGTGGAATTGGCGCGGCGCGGAGTCGCCGTCGTCCTGTGCGGCGACAGGTTTCTGCCGACGGCGTGGCTCATGCCGATGGAGGGCAATCACGCGCAGTCGCAGCGGATGCGGCTTCAGGCGGAGGCGCCGAAGCCGCTCCGCAAGCGCGCGTGGCAGGCGGCGGTCAGGGCGAAAATCCGCCAGCAAGCCGCCGCGCTCGAACTGGTCAACGGCGACGACGGCGGGCTGAAGGCGCTCGTCCGCAAAGTCCGCTCCGGCGACCCCGACAACATGGAAGCGCAAGCGGCGCGGCGCTACTGGCCCGCGCTGTTCGGGGCGGACTTCCGGCGCGAGCGCTACGGCGAAACGCCCAACCCGCTTCTCAACTACGGATACGCCGTTCTGCGCGCGGCGACCGCGCGCGCCATAGCGTCCGCCGGGCTGCACCCGTCGCTGGGAATCCACCACCGCAGCCGAACCAACACCATGCCGCTGGCGGACGACCTGATGGAGCCGTTCAGGCCTATGGTGGACATCATCGCCCATCGGCTAACCAGCGAGGGCGCGGACGAGGTTTCGCCGGACGCCAAGCGCGCGCTGGCGGGCGTTCTGGCGATGGACATGAAAACCGACAGGGGAACGACGCCCCTGCAGACCTGCGTGGAGCGCGCGGCGCAGTCGCTCGCCCAGTCGTTCGAGAGCGGAGTGGCAGAGATGGCGTTCCCCGACGCGCCCATCATCGCCCCGCCGTCCGCCGCGGCGGATTCGCGGGCGTCCCCATGCTGAGCGGCTACCGGCTCATGTGGATGATAGTCTTGTTCGACCTTCCCGTGCTCACCAAGCGGGAGCGCAAAGACGCCAACAAGTTCAGAAAGTTTCTGCTGGACGAGGGGTTTTATAGATGCCAGCTGTCGGTGTACATGCGCTTCTGCGCGGGCAAAGAGCGGGCGCAGGCGCACACGCGCCGGGTGGAATCCGCCTTGCCGCCGTCCGGGGACGTCCAGATAATATACATCACGGACAAGCAGTACGAGAGCATCGTGAGTTTCAGCGGCGTGAGCCGCCGCGCCGCCAACGAAAATCCGGAGCAGTACACGCTTTTCTGAGCGGGCGGACGCCGTTTTTCCGGCGTTTGGAATCCGCTCCGCCGTACTTGGTCCCAAGTACGGCGGAGCGGGCGGTCCATTATAGCCGATGGGAGATCGGGGGCAAACCGCAACACCAGTTCGGGTTGGCGTTCAGCGAGCTGGGATTATAGCCGATGGGAGATCGGGGGCAAACCGCAACGATAGTCGCCGGTCAGCGGCGGGCGCGCGGATTATAGCCGATGGGAGATCGGGGGCAAACCGCAACTTATCAAGCGCACGCCGTACACGACGGCTATTATAGCCGATGGGAGATCGGGGGCAAACCGCAACCGCCGGTCGGCCCAGTCCATGAGCGCGGGCATTATAGCCGATGGGAGATCGGGGGCAAACCGCAACGGATATTCGTAGCAGGCTTCGGCACTTTCATTATAGCCGATGGGAGATCGGGGGCAAACCGCAACTTGGGCGATTACGCATATCATCGAGGGGAATTATAGCCGATGGGAGATCGGGGGCAAACCGCAACAGCGGCTGGCGAGCATCGAGGCGAAACTCATTATAGCCGATGGGAGATCGGGGGCAAACCGCAACATGAACCACGCCGCGCGGATGACCATGTGGAATTATAGCCGATGGGAGATCGGGGGCAAACCGCAACGGCTTCCGCGTCGTGGGCGTGGATTCCGAATTATAGCCGATGGGAGATCGGGGGCAAACCGCAACGTCGTCGCCTGTTTGGACAGCGCCTTGACGATTATAGCCGATGGGAGATCGGGGGCAAACCGCAACAGTTCTGCCCGCCGCCCCATTTTATCGCGATTATAGCCGATGGGAGATCGGGGGCAAACCGCAACCACGCCGACATACTCCCCTCGAGCGCCGAATTATAGCCGATGGGAGATCGGGGGCAAACCGCAACCCACGATGCCCCCTATCCGCAAAACGCCGGATTATAGCCGATGGGAGATCGGGGGCAAACCGCAACGCGCCGCTGGAGTGGAGGATGGTTTGCGTATTATAGCCGATGGGAGATCGGGGGCAAACCGCAACTGGCGTTCTTCTTCGCCGCGCATCTGGTCGATTATAGCCGATGGGAGATCGGGGGCAAACCGCAACGATATATTCCGCATACGCCGGCGGCACTGATTATAGCCGATGGGAGATCGGGGGCAAACCGCAACGATATATTCCGCATACGCCGGCGGCACTGATTATAGCCGATGGGAGATCGGGGGCAAACCGCAACGAGCGCGGGGGGTTTTCGCGCGCCTCGCGCATTATAGCCGATGGGAGATCGGGGGCAAACCGCAACTTCTTCCCGTCGGGATAGACGCGCTCGGAATTATAGCCGATGGGAGATCGGGGGCAAACCGCAACCGAATCACGCCGTTCATCGTTCCGCCCGATTATAGCCGATGGGAGATCGGGGGCAAACCGCAACTTAGCAGTCCGATGCTGAAGAACGCCAGTTATTATAGCCGATGGGAGATCGGGGGCAAACCGCAACTCACGGCGCGAATGACGTGGGCGCTGGCATTATAGCCGATGGGAGATCGGGGGGCAAACCGCAACCCGCGGTCGCGTGGGGAACGC